>CAYQQQ010000004.1:0-208283 GCA_964420125.1 uncultured Microthrixaceae bacterium | reverse complement strand
GTTGCCGCCGTAGCCGGAGCCGTAGCTCCAGATCTCGCGGGTCTCGGGGAAGTGCGAGATGAACTTCACGTCGTTGCAGGGCCACGGGACGTCGTCGCGGGCGTCGCCCTCTTGGTCGATGAGGTAGTGGCCGACGGAGTGCACGCAGGGCACCCAGTCGCCCTCACCGAGGACGTCGAGCGCCCCCTGGCCCATGCGGGTCATGATGCGCATGCTGACCGCCACGTAGGGGGAGTCGGTGAGCTGCACGCCGATGTGGGCGATGGGGGAGCCGAGGGGGCCCATCGAGAAGGGCACCACGTACATGGTGCGGCCCCGCATCGATCCCCGGAACAGGTCGAGCATCTCGGCCTTCAGCTCCGCCGGCGGACGCCAGTTGTTGGTGGGCCCGGCGTCGATCTCCTTCTCGCAGGAGATGAAGGTGCGGTCTTCCACCCTGGCGACGTCGGTGGGGTCGGAGAGCGCCAGGTAGCTGTTGGGGCGCTTGGCGTCGCTCAGTCGCTCGAAGGTGCCGCCGTCGACCAGGAGCTGGCACAGGCGGTCGTACTCCTCGGCGGTGCCGTCGCACCACTCGACCTCGGCAGGATCGAAGATGCCGCGCCAGTGCTCGACCCAGTCGAGCAGCCGCTGGTTACCGGTGGTTCCTGCCATGGTTCCCTCTGATCGTTGGGAGCACCCGTCGGATCGGCGAGCGCTGCGTCGGGTGTGGTGTACGTCGCGGTGTGCAGCGACGGGGACGTGGGGTTCAGCTGAGCTCGGGGGTGGGGTCGGCGTGCCCACGGAACTCCGGCGTGCCCATGTCCACCTCGGAGCCGAGGTTGAGTCCGGTGGCCAGGCCGTCGGCGTCCAGGTCGAAGCAGACGCGCTGTCCCTGGCGCAGCATGCGGAAGATGGAGCCCTCGAGCGCATCCGCCGCGAGGTCGTACTCCCGCAGGTCGGTGTCGGTCATGACGATCCCGTCGCCGGTGGTCGGGTCGTAGGACTTGATCACGCCTTGCACGTGGGCTCCTCGGATGTCGCGCTGCCCCGGTAGGGACCGAGCTCCGCTTGTGAACGGAGTAACAAGAAGCGTATCCAGGGGGTTCCGGCGTCGGCAAAGCAGCTCGAGCGGAAACGCCGGGCAGGCGGCGGCCCGGCCGCGCGCTCAGACGGAGGGGGTGGCGCGGCGGACGGGCTTCGTCACCTTGCCGGCCTTGATGCAGCGCGTGCACACGTTCATTCGTCGGGTCGCGCCTCCGACCTGCACGCGGATGCGCTGGATGTTCGGGTTCCAGCGCCGCTTGGTGCGACGGTGCGAGTGGCTCACCCGCATGCCGAACACCGGTCGCTTGTCGCAGATCTCACACACCGCAGCCATGGGTTTCCTCTTCGACGAACTCCGGGGCGAGGTGACGCCCGCTTCGGGGGGCGCCCGATGGGGCGCACCTCCAGGCCGACCGACCATGGTAGCGAACCCCCGACCGCGACCCCAAGCTGCGCGGACGCACGACCTGCCCGGAGGATCGACGCTTCGGCGGCCCCGCAGGCCGGTTGCTCGCGTACCATGGCCACATGGCGCTGAGCAGCCTCGGACCGGGGGATCTCCTCGAGGCACTGGCGACGGCTTCGCGGGTGCTCGACAGCCACGCCGCCGCCCTGGACCGGCTCCACAGCGACCCACCATCCGACGACCCGTCCGATGCGGTGATCCCGGGGGTGGGCGCAGACCTCGCTCGCACGCTGGAGCTGGCGGTCCAGGCCGCCCGACCCGGTTCGGACTTCGCGACGATGTGCTCCGCCCTGGTCGACGGCGGCCGACGGGGATGCACCACCCGCGCAGGGCGCGACCTGGTGACGTCGTTCGATGGCATGGCGGAGGTGCTCCGCAACGCGGACCGTGTGGACGCGGGCCGCTTGGCGCTGGCCCTCGAAGCCGCGGCGGAGCGCTTCGCGCCCTCCGACGCCGGCGACGACCCTGGGGGCTTCGCCGCCGTGCTGACGGTGGTGGCGGACTCGGCGCTCTCGGCCGCCGATTCTGGGGCGGAGCTCGCCGAGGTGATCCTCCAGGCCGCCGACGGCGGGTTGGAGGAGCTCGAGCGGGGCCCGGAGGCCAACCAGCGCCTGGCGACCCGAGGTGTGGTGGATGCCGCAGCCGCGGGACTCCTGCTCGTGCTGGACACGCTGGCCAGCGTGGTCACCGGTGAGCCGCTGCCGACGCCGCCGGAGGAGCCGGCAACGGTGACCGCCCCCGGAGGTTCGCGAGAGGTGCTGCGCTACGAGGTGTCGTGCCGGCTGGAGCCCCATCTCGAGGGCGTCGAATCGGTGGTGAGCCTGGAGGACGAGCTCCTGGAGCTCGGAGAGCTGGTCTGCCTCGATGCGGGCGCGGGCGCCTGGGTGGTCACGGTGCGCACCGCGATGCCCGGTGCGGTGATCGAGGTGCTGGCGGGCCACGGCCGGCCCCGGGATGTCGACATCCACCTCGTCGGTGGGTTGCCCGAGGCCGCGGGGCAGGCGTCGCCGGTGGCGGTCGGCGCCGGTTGAGCCCACCGATGCCCGGCGACCAGCCGATCACCCTGGCGGAGCTCCACGGGATGGGTGTGGAGCGGCTGGCCAAGGTCGGCCCGAGAAAGGTGGAGAGCCTCCACCAGATGGGCCTGAGGACGCTGGTCGACCTGCTGTTCCACTACCCGCGCCGCTACGTCGACCGAACCCGCGAGGCGCGCATCGGAGAGCTCGGCGAGGGGGAGGAGGCCCTGGTGATCGGTGAGGTCCGCTCGGTGAGCACGCAGCGGATCCGACGAGGTAGGACGCTCGTGGTGGCCGAGCTCGGCGACGGGAGCGGCTCGCTGCGGCTCAGCTTCTTCAACCAGCCGTGGCGGGAACGCCAGCTCGATCCGTCCGGGCCCAACGGCGCCCATGACGTGGCCGTGTTCGGCAAGGTCGAGATCTTCCGGGGCCGCAGGCAGATGACCAACCCCGTGGTCGACCTCGTCGGCGATCGGACCGGGCGGGTCGTGCCCATCTATCCGCAGTCCGACAAGGCGCGCCTCACCAGCTGGGAGCTCGGAGCGTGGGTGGTGCAGGTGCTCCAGCGATGCCGCAAGCGGGGCCTCGACGACCCGGTGCCGGCGGAGGTCCTCGAGGGCCTCCACCTGATCGGCCGGGCCGAGGCCCTCGCCGCCATCCACGCCCCGGCGTCGATGGCCGAGGTGCGTGACGCCCGTAGCCGCCTGGTGTTCGACGAGTTGCTGCGGATCCAGCTGTCGCTGGTGCGCACGAAGCGGCAGGTGGAGCGCACCGCCAAGGGCATCGCCCACGCTGCGGGTGATCGTGAGGGTACGGCGCAGGGTCTGGTGCGACGCTTCCTCGACGGCCTCCCCCACGAGCTGACCGGCGCGCAGCGTCGGGCGATCGAGGAGATCCGCGTGGATCTGGGGTCGCCCGTTCCCATGCACCGGCTGCTGCAGGGCGACGTCGGAGCCGGCAAGACCATCGTGGCGGTTGCCGCCATGCTGTGCGCCGTGCAAGGAGGTCACCAGGGCGCGCTGATGGCCCCCACGGAGGTCCTGGCCGAGCAGCACGCCGCCGCCCTCCGGCGGATGCTGGACGGCGTCACCCTCTGCTCGGAGGCGAGCCTGTTCGGCGACCGGCCCGTCGAGGTGGCCCTGCTGACCAACCGCACGCCGGCGGCGGAGCGGCGTCGCATCCAGGAAGGTCTGAGGGACGGCACGGTCGACCTGGTGATCGGGACCCACGCGCTGATCCACGGTTCGGTCGAGTTCCCGTCCCTCGGGGTCGTGGTCATCGACGAGCAGCACCGGTTCGGGGTGGAGCAGCGCGCGGCGCTGCGCCGGGCCAACCTCGACGGCAGCGTGCCCGACGTGCTCGTGATGACCGCGACACCCATCCCGCGCACCGCGGCCATGACGGTCTACGGAGATCTGGACGTGACCGTGCTCGACGAGCTCCCACCGGGCCGTCAGCCGATCAGGACCACGGCGGCGCACACGGAGGAGGAGATCACCCAGGTGTGGCAGCTGGTCCGCGAGGAGGTCGACGCGGGCCACCGTGCCTATGTGGTGTGCCCGCTGATCGAGGGCTCGGAGCGGGTGGAGGCCTCTGCGGCCGGTGAGGTGTACGAGGAGCTGGCGGCCGGGGAGCTGAGCGGCCTTCGGCTCGGACTCCTCCACGGCCGTCTGAAGGCCGACGAGAAGCAGGCGGTGATGGAGCAGTTCCGCCACGGTTCGATCGACGTGCTGGTGGCCACCACCGTGATCGAGGTCGGGGTGGACGTGCCCGAGGCGACGGTGATGGTGGTGCTCGACGCCGATCGCTTCGGCATCGCCCAGCTCCACCAGCTCCGGGGGCGGGTGGGGCGAGGCGACGCGCCGAGCCGGTGCGTGCTGGTGGCGCGGGGTGACCTCACCGAGGAGGCCCAGGCCCGTCTGGGGGCGATGGTCCGCACCACCGACGGATTCGAGCTGGCGGAGGTCGACCTCGACCTGCGAGGCGAGGGCACTGTGATGGGTGAGCGCCAGAAGGGCCGCAGCGACCTACGGCTCGCCTCGCTGCGGCGCGACCGGACGTGGGTGGAGAAGGCTCGGGAGGTGGCCTTCGAGCTGGTGGGCGACGGCGACGGGCTGAGCCAGCATCCGGGACTCGAGGAGGAGATCGAGGTGCTCCTCGCCCCTGAGGACGAGGAGTTCCTCACCAAGGGCTGACGGTCCAGCTCACCGCTCTCACCGTCAGTCGCGCAGCACGCAGCGGGTGCCGGTGTAGATGCTGGGCATGCACTTGTTGCAGTGCACGCACAGCCCCTCGTTGGTGTCGCCCTTGTCGAATCGCGCCAGCAGATCAGGCTGACGCAGGAGGGCTCGTGCCATGGCCACCATCTCGAAGCCCTCGGCCAGGGCGGCCTCGATCGTGTCCAGGCGGTTGATGCCGCCCAGCAGCATCAGCGGCATGTCGAGCGCCTCGCGGAACTGGCGCGCCATGGGCAGCAGGTAGGCCTCCTCGAAGGGGTACTTCCTGAGGAACACTCCGCCACCGATGCGGAACCCGGGCCGGAACGCCTTCGGCACGGCGACCGACATCTCGTCGAGGGGGACCTCGCCGCGGAACAGGTACATCGGGTTCTGCAGCGAGCTGCCGCAGGTCAGCTGCAGGGCGTCGAGGTGTCCGTCGGCCTCGAGCAGACGGGCGATCGGCACCGACTCGTCGAGCCACAGGCCGCCGCGGGCCCCGTCGTCCATGTTGAGCTTGGCGGTGACCGCCAACCGGTCGCCGACCGCGCCCCGCACAGCCTCGGCGATCTCCCGGCAGAAGCGGGCCCGGCCCTCGAGGGAACCCCCCCAGCCGTCGGTGCGCTTGTTGAGCTTGGGGCTCAGGAACTCCGAGGGCAGGTAGCCGTGGCCGAAGTGCAGCTCGATGGCGTCGTAGCCGGCATCGGCCACGATCCGGGCCCCCGAGGCGAAGTCGCCGATCACCTTGAGGATCTCCTCCTCGGCGAGGCCGCGGGTGCGCTGCATGGCCAGGGGGGAGAAGATCGGCGAGGGCGACACGGCCCGCACGCCGATGCCGGCTGCCACCGCGCCGGCGTGGCCGATCTGGGCCGACACGGCGGCTCCTTCGGCGTGGACGGCCTCGGCGAGCCGTGCCAGGCCCTCCGACGCCGCCGGAGTGAGGATGAGCTCGCCCGGCGCGCCGCGGGCCTCGGGGCTGACGGCGCAGAAGGCCAGCGTGGTCATGCCCACGCCGCCGGCGGCCAGCTCCCGGTGGAACTCGATCAGCGCGTCGGTGACCAGGTTGGCCTTGCAGCGGCCTTCGAAGGAGGCGGCCTTCACCACCCGGTTGCGCAACGTGACCGGTCCGAGTGCGAAGGGCGTGCTCCAGCGCGGCGAGCTGCGGAGGGTGTCGCTCGAGTTGGCGTCCATGGGCGAGAGGATGCCACAGCGGCGGTAGCCTGCGTCACGGATGTGCGTGATCTCCCCGCCCCCGTGGGACGCAGGCCGCTCCCTGCCGACATGAGGGTGGTGGCCGGCTCGGCCCGAGGCAGGACCTTGAGCGCTCCACCCGGTCCGTCGGTTCGCCCCACCACCGATCGGGTGCGGGAGGCGGTGTTCAACGCGCTGCACTCGATGGGGGCCGTGGAGGGCGCCCGGGTGCTCGATCTTTTCGCCGGCTCGGGAGCGATGGGGATCGAGGCGCTCTCCAGGGGAGCGGCGGAGGCGACGTTCGTGGAGCGCTCGAGGTCTGCGGTGGACGCCGTGCGTGGCAACCTGCAGCGATGTGACCTGGGGGAGCGCGCCACCGTGGTGCAGGCCGAGGCGCTGTCGTTCCTCCGCAGCGAAGGTGCGGCGCAGGACTCACGGCGGCGGTGTTGGGACCTGGCGATCCTCGATCCGCCGTACGCCTTCGATCGATGGGGGCAGCTGCTGACGCTCGTGCCTGCAGCCGTCGTGGTGATCGAGTCGGATCGCGAGATCGAGGTCCCACCCGATAGGGCGGTGGTGAGAGCGCGTCGGTATGGGGCTACCGTGGTCATCGTTGCCGAAGGCCACCCGCCGCTCCCCTCAGGAGGTTCGACGCCGTGACGGTGGTGCTCTACCCCGGTTCCTTCGATCCCATCCACAACGGACACGTCGAGATCGTCGAGACCGCCTCCCGACTGTTCGACCGAGTCGTGGTGGCGGCGATGCGCAACCCCCAGAAGGGCGAGCCGCTGTTCAGCCTGGAGGACCGACGGGAGCTGATCGAGTCGTCGCTCGCCCACCTGCCCAACGTCGAGGTCACCATGTTCTCCTCGTTGGTGGTGGACCTGGCGCGCGACATCGGCGCCGACTTCATCGTCAAGGGCTTGCGTGCGGTGTCGGACTTCGAGTCCGAGCTGCAGATGGCGCAGATGAACCGCAACATCTCCGGGATGGACACGTTGTTCATCCCCTCGGCGTCGCGGAACTCTTTCCTGGCCTCCCGTCTGATCCGCGAGGTCGCCCGCTTCGGCGGGTCGGTGGAGGGCATGGTCCCGGACCCGGTCGCCAACCGCCTGAAGGATCGCTTCACCGGCGGGAGCACGCCGTGACGGCAACCTCCGGGGACCGAAACTGGTCGATGGACGGATTGCCACCGTCTCGGGGCCACCAGGACGCACACTGGTGAGGCCATGAACACCCCAGAGCGCGACCCTGCCGAACGTGCGCCCGCCGATCGGTCGAGCGATCCCAGCCCCTACCGGGTGCCCGAGGTGGACCAGTACCTCCAACAGGCGATCGAGCTGGTGGAGGGGGCGCCGGGCATCCCGATGTCGGCCTCGGTCCGCGTGAACCGCGACGAGCTGCTCGACATGCTGGAGGAGGCCCAGGCCCGTCTGCCGGAGGAGATCCGCTCCGCCCGCTGGCTGCTGAAGGAGCGAGAGGAGTTCCGCCACAAGACCCGCCGGGAGGCCGAGGAGCTCATCGGTGAGGCGAAGTCGAGGGTCGCGCAGATGGTCCAGCGCACAGAGGTGGTGAAGGCCGCGGAGCTGCGCGCGCGCCAGATCATCGAGGAGGCCGAGACCACGGCTCGTCGCATGCGCCGCGAGACGGAGGACTTCTGCGACCAGCGCCTCGCCAGCTTCGAGAACGTGCTGGCCAAGGTGCAGAAGTCGGTCGCAGCCGGACGTCAGCGCCTTGCTGCCCCGAGCCTCGAGGAGTCGGAGCTCGGGGGGATGGAGGAGCCGTCCACGGGCGTCACCCCCGCGGTGGACGGCCAGGAGACCTGAGGTGTCCTCCGGCGATGCCGCCGGAGGGGCTCCGAGCCTGCGCGTGCGGGTCCGGGACCTGCAGCGCCACCCGGGCTCCCGACAGGAGGCCCACGGGGAGCTGGACCTCGCAGGTCTGCGGGTCGGGTCGGCGGAGGTCGGCGGTGCTCCGGTGGTGGTGACGGTGGCCCTCGAGTCCATCCGAGGGGGCATCCGGGTCGAGGGCGCCGCCAGGATGGCCTGGCAGGGAGAGTGCCGTCGATGCCTGGGCGAGGCCTCCGGGGAGGTGGCCGCCGAGGTCTCCGAGCTGTTCGCCGACGCGCCCGGCACCCTCGAGGAGCCCGACGGAGACGAGGTCCAGCTGGTGCGGGACGGCTGGATCGATCTGGGTCCGGCCGTCCGTGACGCGGTGGTGCTGTCGCTGCCCCTGGCACCTCTGTGCCGGGAGGACTGCCCGGGCCCGTCGCCGGGCGAGTTCCCGGTCGCCGTCGAGGGCGAGAGCGACTCGGAGGAGTCGGAGCCTGACCCAAGGTGGGCGGCGCTAAAGGAGCTCCGCTTCGACCGGCCACCGGGGTAGCCGCTACGCTGGTCGATTCGGTGCCTCGCACAGCGGGGCCGTCGTCGAGTCCACCCGAGAAGCGCGAGACAATGGCCGTTCCCAAGAAGAAGACCTCGAAGTCCAAGAGCCGGAGCCGTCGGGCCTCGAACTGGACCCTCAAGCCCGCGGCGCGGAGCCTCTGCCCTCGCTGCGGTGCGGTCAAGGTGCCCCACGTGGTCTGCTCGAACTGCGGCTGGTACCGCGGTCGCCAGGCGCTCGACGTCGACTGATCGCCCGGCGCCGGCCCGCTGGGGCCCGCCGAGGTTCCACCCTCGCGGTGCTCCGATACGGGTAGGGTTGCGCGCATCGCCGTGCCGCTGGGGCACGGTCACCCACGAGGAGCAGCCAGAACACGTGCCGGCAGAGACCCATGTGCAGCAAGGTCCCATCGATCGCCAGGAGATCCTGCAACTGGTGAAGGACCGCTTGGCCGACATCCTGGAGATCGACCCCGACCAGGTGGGCGAGGGCGACTCGTTCGCCGAGGACCTCCATGCAGACTCGCTGGCGTTGATCGAGCTGGTCGAAGCGCTGGAGGAGGAGCTGGGCGAACGAAGCGTGGGGTTCCGCATCGAGGACGAAGACCTCGAGGACCTGAAAACCGTGCGAGATGCCGTCGACTACGTCCTCGCACGGCTCTGAGACCCACGCCTCCACATCTCCCTCACCCTCCGACGCGCTCGGATACCGCTTCGGTGACCCGACGCTGCTCGAGCTGGCGCTGCGCCATCGGTCCTGGTGCGCCGAGAACGGGGGTGTCGAGTCGAACGAGCGCCTCGAGTTCCTCGGTGATGCAGTGCTCGGCCTGGTCATCACCGACCACCTCTACGACTCGACGCCGACAGATCCCGAGGGTGTGCTCGCGCAACGCCGGGCGGAGCTGGTGAACGCCGTCGCCCTCGCCGAGCTCGGCCGTCAACTGAGCCTGGGCTCGGCGCTCCTGCTGGGCAAGGGCGAGGAGACCACCGGCGGACGTGACAAGACCTCCATCCTCGCCGACGCTCTCGAGGCGCTGTTCGGGGCGGTCTACCTCGACGGCGGTCTCGAGGAGGCGCGCAGCGTCATCCTCCGGCTCTACCGGGATCGCATCAGCGACGTCGAGGCGGGGGCGCGCGTGAGCGACCACAAGTCCCGTCTCCAGGAGCTGGCGGCCCGAGAGTTCGGAGAGCTCCCGCGCTACCAGCTCTCCGAGACCGGCCCCGAGCACGCCAAGGTCTTCTCGGCGAGGGTGCGCCTGGGCGGAGAGGTCTGGGGCGAGGGCGATGGGCGGACCAAGAAGGAGGCCGAGCAGAGCGCAGCGCGTGTCGCCCATCGGCGGCTGCGTGCCCGGCAGGACTCCGACGGCGGGGAACCCCGAGACGGCGAGGGGGGGCTGTCCCGCACACGGCAGCCCGACGCCCCGAGTGGAGATGACCATGCCTGAGCTGCCCGAGATCGAACTGCTGCGCCGCGAGCTCGAACGTGAGGTCGGTGAGCGGAAGGTGCGCGCCGTGGAGGTCCCCTCCCCGGGCGTGCTCAAGGGCGTCACCAAGAAGGCGCTCGTCGCCGACCTCGTGGGTCGCAAGGCCAGCGGGGCCGTGCGTCGGGGGATGCTCGTCGGGCTGGACTTCGACGGCACGAACGAGCTGGTGATCGCCCTCGGCGAGCAGGGCCGGCTCTCCCGCAACAAGGAGAAGGATCCGACCCAGAAGGGCACCGTCCTGGTGATCACCTACACGCAGGGTGGTCAGCTGCGCCTGGTCGACCCCTCGAAGGGCACCTCGGTGGAGTGGTTGCCGATCCCCGAGGTGGTGCCGGCCCATCCCGAGCTGGCGGAGCTGGGCCTCGACGCCGTGGACGAACCCATCTCCTGGACCACCTTCGGCGAGGCGCTGCTTCGTCGCAACGGGAAGCTGAAGGGCATCCTCATGGATCCGACCTTCCTCGTGGGGATCGGCCCGATGTACTCCGACGAGATCCTGTTCCACGCCGGCCTGCGGTTCGATCGGACTCCCCAGAGCCTCGCCACCTCCGAGATCCGTCGGTTGTACCGGGCGGTGGTGGAGACGATGCACGACGCGGTCAAGTACGGCGGCACCACCATCGGACCCGATGGCTGGGTGGGTCTCAACGGCCAACCCGGCGGGTACCAGGAGCACCTGGCGGTGTACCGGCGGGCGGGCGAGATGAGCCCGAGAGCACGGGGCCCGATCGTGAAGGCCCGTTTCGGCAACATCACCACCTACTTCTGCGAACAGACGCAGGTCTAGGCACAGCGGGCACTGCGGAGGGCGACGGGCGTGTTTCTCAAGAACCTGCAGATCAAGGGCTTCAAGTCCTTCGCCGAGGCGACGGCCATGTCCCTGGAGCCGGGCGTCACGGTGGTCGTCGGCCCGAACGGATCGGGCAAGTCGAACGTCGTGGACGCCATCGGCTGGGTGCTGGGCGCCCAGGCGCCCTCCGCGGTGCGGTCCCAGAAGATGGACGACGTGATCTTCGCCGGCACGGCCAAGCGTCCCGCGCTGGGTCGTGCCGAGGTGTCCCTGACCATCGACAACTCCGCTGGTCTGCTGCCGATCGACTTCACCGAGGTCACGCTCACCCGCCTGCTGTTCCGCTCGGGCGACAGCGAGTACGCGATCAACGGCGTCCCCTGCCGACTGCTGGACATCCAGGAGCTGCTGAGCGACTCCGGCGTCGGGCGTCAACAGCACGTGATCGTGTCCCAGGGGAACATCGACGCGGTCCTCAACGCTCGTGCGGAGGATCGCCGGCTCATCATCGAGGAGGCGGCCGGGGTGCTCAAGTACCGTCGGCGCAAGGAGCGAGCCGAACGCCGACTCGCCTCCACGGAGGCCAACCTCACCCGGATCCAGGACCTCCTGCGGGAGGTGCGACGCCAACTCCGACCGCTCGAGCGCCAAGCGGATGCGGCACGTCGCCACGGCAGCCTCGTGGAGGAGCTGCGCGCCCTGCGTGTCCACCTGTCGGGCCGTGAGTTGGCGCGGCTCCGCGAGCAGCTGGCACTCTCCGGGCAATCCCAGCGGGAGCTCGCGGACCAGGACCGCCGACTCCGAGCCGCCGTGGCGGACCTCGATGCCCGGGTGATCGCCACCGAGGCGGAGCTCACACAGCTCGGTGCCTCCGACATCGGCGACTCGCTGGTGCGCTACGAGACCTTGCGGGAGCGAGCCCGCGGCCAGGTCGCGCTGCTGGCCGAGCGACGCCGGGGTGTCCAGCGAGAGCTCGACGCAGCGGTGGACGAGGCGGTGGTGGCTTCGTTGGAGGCCGAGCGCGCCCAGCTCCGCGAGGAGGCCGCCCAGATCGCCGAGGTGCTCGCCGATCTGGCAGGTGCATCGGGCGAGCTGGCGGCGGAGGAGCAACGCCTGGAAGCCGACCGGACGGAGTTCGAGGCGGAGTGGGGCGACGGTGTGCCGGTCCCCTCGGGCGAGGCCGCGGCGCTCCGAAGCGAGCTGTCCGCGCTGCACGCGGCCAGGGAGCGCTCGGACACCGATCGCGAGCAGCTGCAACGTCGGCGAGCGGCTCTCCACGAACGCCTCGACCGACTCCAGGAGGAGCACGGCGCTGCGACGGTCGCCCACGAGCAGGCGGTGCACGACACCCCGGCCGCCGACGCGCGGGCCGGGTCCGCCGAGCGGGCACTCGACGGAGCGGAGCAGGCGCTGGCCACGGCCGAGGAGCACGTGCGCCGCGCCGGCGCCGATCGCTCAGCGTGGACGGCTCGTGTCGACGCGCTCACCCTTGCACTCGACGAGGCGCGCCACCGCGCCGGCGCGGCGCAGCTCGCTGGCCTCGACGGCGTCCTGGGCACCCTTCTCGACCTCGTCGAGGTCGACCACGGCTGGGAGGAGGCGTTCGAGGCTGCAGTGGCCGACGCCCTCGGGGCCGTGGTGGTCGCCGACCTCGCAGCGGCGCGCCGTGCTCTGGAGGCGCTCGCCACCGGTGATCACTCCGGCGCGGTGATCGCGCTCGACCGGGGCACCGTGCCGATGGCGCTGTCAGGATCCGCGGAACGCGTGCGCGACCACGTCCGGGCGGCTCCCGGCTGCGCTCGCGCCGCGGAGGTCGAGTCGTTGCTCGACGGCTTGCTGGCCAGCGCCGTGGCGGTCGACGGCGACTGGAGGGCGGCAGCCGACCTCGCCGCGGCTCAACGCGACCTCGTGGTGGTCACCCGCAGCGGACATCGGTTCGGACGCAGCGGCTGGCGGCTGGGCGCTGCCGGCTCCGGCGCCACCGGCGCCGCGCTGGAAGAGGCGCGGGAGGCCGCGGCTTCTGCGGAGCGCGAGGCGGACGCCGCCGTCCTGCGACGGGATCAGGCCCGCGTCGCCCTCGATGCCGCTCGGCGCGAGCAGGAGGACGCCCGTCGTAGCCTGGAGCGCCTGGTGGCGCAGGCCCAGCGGGCCGGTGACGCCGCCGAACGGCTCGAGCGTGACGCCGCCGAGGTCGCTCACGAGGTGGCATCGCTGGACTCCCTGATCGAGCAGATCAGCCATCGTCTCGCCGGTGAGGTCTCCAGGGTGGCGGCGCTCGAATCGGAGCTCCCCCGGGCAGAGGCTGCGGAGGCGGAGCTGGGCGAGAAGGCTGCGGCCATGGCACGGGCACGTGAGGAGCTGGAGCTGCGCGTCGGGGCGGCCCGCGCTCGACGTACCGAGCGGGACGTCCGCCAGGCAGCCGCTGACGAACGTCGGCGCTACGTCGCCGAGCGGCTGGACCACCTCGACGAGCGTCTCGAAGGGCTGGTCGTCGAGGCCGAGCACGCTGCCGACCGCCGCGTCGTGCTCGAGGCTCGAGCCCGGGCCACCGAGCGGCTGGGTGAGTTCCTGAGCGCACGGCTCGGGGTGATCGACTCGGCGCTGCACGGCTTGCGCGAAGCTCGCCGGCGACAGTCCGAAGCTGCTCGGGAGGTGGCCGACCGGCTGGAGTCGCTGCGCAGCGAGCGAGCGTCCAGCGAGTCGCTCCTGGAGGAGGGTCGAGCTCTCCGCCAACGCGCCGAGATCGCGGATGCCGAGACCCGCACCAGGCTGGAGAGCGCCACCGAGATCCTGCGCGCCGAGCTGGACTGCGATCCCGATGAGGCGATGGGGGCGCCGTGCCCTCCGCTACCGGAGGGGGTGAGCCCGTCCGGGCGGGCCCGCGAGCTCGAGCGGGAGCTGAAGGCGATGGGACCGATCAACCCGTTGGCGCTCCAGGAGTTCGAGGAGCTCTCGGAGCGCCACACGTTCCTCGAGTCGCAGCTGGACGACGTGCGCCAGACCCGCCGGGAGCTGGGCAAGGTCATCCGTGCCGTCGACGAGGAGATCGTCAAGGTGTTCGCCGCGGCCTTCGCCGACGTGGGCGAGCACTTCAGCGCGCTGTTCGAGACCCTGTTCCCCGGTGGGATCGGCCGGCTCCGCCTGACCGATCCTCACGACCTGCTCAACTGCGGCATCGAGATCGAGGCCAAGCCGTCCGGCAAGAACGTCCGGAAGCTGTCGCTGCTGAGCGGCGGCGAGCGCTCGCTCACGGCGCTGGCCTATCTGTTCGCCGTCTTCCGTGCTCGGCCCTCGCCCTTCTACGTGATGGACGAGGTCGAGGCCGCGCTCGATGACGTCAACCTCCACCGCTTCCTCGACCTGATCGCCGAGTTCCGATCCACTGCCCAACTCATCATCGTGAGCCATCAGAAGCGCACGATGGAGGCCGCAGACGTGCTCTACGGGGTCTCGATGGACCCCGGAGGGTCCTCCAAGGTGGTCTCGGAGCGGGCCGCCGAGGTGATCGAGCTGCGGGGCTGAGCCGAATCGCGCCCGAGGCCGCCGACGGGGGCGGTGCTCAGGGAAGCCGTTGGAGCCACCAGAGCGACAGCCCGCCCGCAGCCAACAGCACCAGGAAGGATGCCGCCGCGAACCGATAGGCGATGTCGGTGGTCTCCTCGTCGTAGCCGATGCTGGAGCCGAAGTCGGCGTAGACCTCCTCGAGGTCGGTCAGAGAGTCCGCGGTGCGGGCGGTGCCGCCGGTCTGCTCGGCCAGGGCTCGGAGCTCGTCGGTGTTCACGGGCACCTGCGCCGTCTGGCCGATGCCGTCGCCGTCCTCGTCCACCGTGATCACGCCGTCGGGGGTGCCGTAGGCGATGGTGTTGACCGCGACGTCGGCGTCCTGGGCCAGTGGCACGGACTCGGCGGTGGGCAGCCCCACGGTCGTCTCGCCGTCGGAGATCAGCACCACGGTGGCGTCGGGGGTCCCGTCCTCGGTGCGTTGTGCCTGGTCGTCGATGACCTCCACCGAGAGGCGCACGGCATCGCCGATGGCGGTGGCCTCACGCAGGTCGAGGCCTTCGATGGCGGTCGTGACCGCCTGGCGATCCTGCGTGGGGGGCACGAGCAGCTGGGCGCTGCCGGCGAATCCCACCAGGGCCACGTTGATGTCGGGTGGCAGCTCCTCGACGAACTTCACCGCCGCTTCCTGGGCCGCCTCGAGACGCGTCGGTGCCACGTCGGTCGCCATCATGGACAGGGACGTGTCGATGGCGAGCACGATGGTCGAACGCTCCTTGGGCACCTTCTCCTTGGCGACCGGTTGCGCCCATGCCAGGACCAACCCCGCGAGACCGAGGAGGAACAGGCCCCCCACGACGTGGCGGCGCCATCCGGGCCGCCGAGGTACGACCTTGTCGAGCAGCTCCATGCTGGAGATGCGGGCCGCGTATCGACCACGGCGGAACTGCAGCACCACGTAGACGGCCGCCAACGCCACGACCAGCAGGAGGAACCAGAGGCGGTCCGGTGCGAGGAACTCGTCGCTCATCGCTGTGGCCCTCCTGCCAGGACCTCGGCACGACGTCGCCGCCGGGAGACGTAGCGTGCCAGGTCCATGAGCCAGTCGCGGTCGGTTCGCAGCTCCAGGTGGTGCGCACCGCCGGAGCGGATGGTGTCCCGGATGTTCTCCCGCTGCTGTGCGGCCGCAGCGGCGTAGTCGTGACGGACGCGGGTGCTGGAGGTGTTGATCTCCCTCACCTCGCCGGTGGCGGGGTCCAGCAGCTCGATGGGGCCGACGTCGGGAAGCTCCAGGTCGCGCGGGTCGAGGACCTCGATGCAGAGCGCCGAGTGCCGCAGCGCCACAGTCCCCAGAGCCGGTCCCCAGCGACCAGGGTCGGTGGCGAAGTCCGAGATCACGACCACCAGGCCGCGACGCCGGGCCATGGAGCCCACGCGTCGCAGTGCGACGTCGAGCTGGGCGGGCCCGGAGCCGTCCAGTCGGGGGGTGTCCATGATCCGCTCCATCATCCCCAGGAGATGGGTGCGGCCGCTGCGCGGTGGAACCGTGGAGCACTCCGCCCCCCTCAGGATCACCGAGCCCACCCGGTTCCCTCCGCGGGAGACCAGCAGGCCGATCCCGGCGGCCGCTGCCAGGACCAGGTCGCGCTTCTCGCAGCGTGCGGTGCCGAAGTCGAGGCGGGAGGAGCGGTCGACCACCAGCCACGCCTCCAGCTCCCGATCGGCGATCGTCTCGCGGATGTGGGGATGCTGCGTGCGCGCCGTCACGTTCCAGTCGATGCGGCGCACGTCGTCGCCGGGTTCGTACTGACGGGTCTCGCCTGGTTCGCTGCCACGGCCGGGCACCAGGCCCATGAAGTCGCCGTGCAGCACGCCGTCGAGCTTGCGTGTGACGTCGAGGGAGAGGCGGCGCAGGATCTCCTCCGCAGGCCGGTCACCGACCAGCGAGAGCGTGTCGCTGAGGCCGGTCACTGGGGGGGACCTCCCCAGCCGGCGGGGCCGGTGGGCGTCCATGCCTGGGCGTCGGTCGCGGTGCCGTGCCATGGGTCGGGCGACCCGTTGGTCGCGTGGCTCAGGTGGGGTGCGGGAACCGTGCCCATCACCCTGGCAAGGATCTGCTCCACCTCGACATCACGGGCGAGCGCCTCGTAGCTGAGCAGGAGTCGATGCCGGAGGATCTCCGGAGCGACGTCGAAGACGTCCTGGGGGATGAGGTAGCTGCGACCGCGCATCATGGCCAGGGCGCGTCCTGCGCGGATCAGGCCGATCGATGCTCGCGGGCTCGCTCCCAGCTCGATGAAGCTGCGCAGCTCGGGAAGCCCGAAGTTCTCCGGTGTGCGGGTGCACAGCACGAGGTTCACCGCGTACTCCATCACGCTGCGCTCCACGAACACCTCTGTGGCGGCTCGCTGCAGGTCGGCGACCTCCTGGAGGCTGATGACCTCGGATGCCTGGGGAGGCGTGGTGCCCATGCGCTGGACGATCTCGATCTCTTCGGTGGGGCTGGGGTAGTCGATCACGATCTTCATCAGGAAGCGGTCCCGCTGTGCTTCGGGCAGCGGGTAGACGCCTTCGGACTCGATCGGGTTCTGGGTGGCCAGCACCAGGAACGGCAGCGGCACGTCGAAGCGCTGGCCGCCGATCGTGACGTGCTGCTCCGCCATGACCTCCAACAGGGCCGACTGCACCTTGGCCGGCGCCCGGTTGATCTCGTCGGCGAGCACGAAGTTGGCGAACACCGGGCCGGTCTCCACGTCGAAGGCCTCGGTCGAGGCCCGGTAGATGCGGGTTCCCACCACGTCGGCGGGGAGCAGGTCAGGGGTGAACTGGATCCGGGCGAAGGACCCGCCGACCGCCTGGGCCAGCGTCTCGACCGACAGGGTCTTGGCCAGGCCGGGCACGCTCTCGAGGAGCACGTGCCCACCGGCGAGCAGGGCGACGAGCATGCGCTCGAGCGCGCGGTCCTGGCCGACGATCACCTTGCGCATCTCGAACATGAGCCCTTCGATGCGCGCCGTCGGCGAGAGCATCGCCGTGGCCGGGTCGTGGGTGGGGGTCGGCGGTGTGGGTTCCACGTTGGCGGAGTGCTCCCGGTGAGGTGGTGGGTGATCACGTCGACCGTACGGCTCGCTGGGCGCGAGCGGCAGGTCGTCGTCGTCCGTGTCTGATTGCCACCTCAGTTTGCCCGCGCGCCGACCGGATGCGGGGCGGACCAGCAGCACGGCGCCACCAGGGTGGGCCTGTACGCTCAATCCCCACCATGGAACCTGTCGTCATCGTCATCATCGCCGTGATCGTCCTCGCAGCGGTCGTGGGCCTGGCGTTCGTCGCCGGCACGCGATCACGGGAGGGGGTGCTGGAACCACCGGGTGAGGCACCGCCCCTCGACGCCGGTGCCGTCGCTCCCACCGCGGCGCCGGAGGGTGCCGAACCTCAGCTGGTGGAGGAGGTGGTGGTCGAGGAGCCCGTGATCGCGGCGCCTGCGCCGGAGGAACCGGTGCTCGAGGTGTCGGTGGCCGAGGTGTCGGTGGCCGAGGACGTCGTGGAGGCTCCCGAGGTCCGGCCGAGCTTCCGCGAGCGCCTCTCGAAGGCCCGCGCCACCATCTCCGGCTACGTCGGCTCGGTGCTGTCCCGAACCGAGATCACCCAGGAGGCATGGGACGAGCTCGAGGAGGCGCTGATCCGAGCCGACGTGGGGATCGGCCCCACCCAACGGCTCCTCGACGCAGTGCGAGCGACGGTGAGAGAGCAGAAGCTCACCACCACCGAGGAGCTGATCGAGGCCCTCAAGGCGGAGATGGTCGCCGAGCTGGCGGGACCGACCGACTTGGCGCGCTCCGCCGACCCGCCGTCGGTGTGGCTGTTCGTCGGTGTGAACGGAGTGGGCAAGACGACCACGATCGGCAAGGTCGGCCGCAGGCTCGCCGACGAGGGGGCCACGGTCGTGATGGCGGCCGGCGACACGTTCCGGGCCGCGGCAGCGGAGCAGCTGGGGACATGGGCGGAGCGCTGCGATGCGACGCTCGTGCGTGGATCGGAAGGGGGCGACCCGTCCTCGGTCATCTTCGATGCCGTGGAGGCCGCGGCCGCACGCGGTGCAGATGTGGTGCTGGCCGACACCGCCGGGCGTCTGCACACCAAGACCAACCTCATGGACGAGCTGGCCAAGGTTCGGCGGGTGGCCGACAAGGGCGCGGGCACGGTCACCGAGGTCCTGTTGGTGCTCGACGCCACGACCGGTCAGAACGGCCTGCAGCAGGCGCGGCAGTTCTCAGAGGCCACCGACGTGACCGGCGTGGTGCTCACCAAGCTCGACGGCTCCGCCAAGGGAGGGATCGTGATGGCCATCCGATCGGAGCTGGGCCTCCCCGTGAAGCTGGTCGGCCTGGGGGAGACCGCCGTCGACCTGGTCGACTTCGACGCGGAGGAGTTCGTGGAGGCGCTGTTCTCCCCGGAACCACCTGGCTGACGGCATCGCTGGCCGGATCCCGGAGATGCGGCGACCATGGACACCAGTGCACGCGGCGGCCGCCGACGGGCTCTCCTCCGAGCACTCGTCGGCGCGGCGGCAGGGCACCGCAGGGTCATCCTGCACCCTGCGCCTTCGGAGGTGATCTGCAGGCCGAGGGCAGGGGCTACGCTCGCAGCGGTTCCGCACGACGACTGGAGGCATCGACGTGGGCATCTGTGACGGACGTATCTGCATCGTGACCGGGGCAGGCCGGGGGATCGGCCGAGAGTACGCGCTGATGCTCGCGGCGGAAGGTGCCAAGGTCGTCGTGAACGACCTCGGGGGCGCACGCGACGGCACCGGCACGGACACCGGTCCTGCGGCCGAGGTGGTGGCGGAGATCCTGGAGGCCGGCGGTGAGGCGTTGGCCAACACCGACGACGTCGCCGACTTCGAGGGGGCGAAGGCGATGATCGACCAGACGGTGGAGACCTTCGGCGGGCTCGACGTGGTGGTCAACAACGCTGGGATCCTCCGGGACCGCATGCTGACCAACATGACCGAGGCGGAGTGGGACGCAGTCATCCACGTGCACCTGAAGGGCACGTTCGCTCCCGCTCACCACGCGGCGGCCTACTGGCGCCAGCGGGCGAAGGCCGGCGAGGAGAACGACGCTCGCATCATCAACACCACGTCGGTGTCGGGCATCTACGGCAACCCCGGCCAGACCAACTACGGCGCGGCGAAGGCGGGCATCGCCGCGTTCAGCTTCATCGCCTCCCTCGAGCTCGCTCGCTACGGGGTGACCGTCAACGCCATCGCCCCTGCGGCACTCACCCGACTCACCGAGGACCTCGGGATGGGTCAGGCCGACGAAGCGGCGAAGGAGAAGATGTCCCCACGTTGGATCGCTCCGGTGGTCACCTGGTTGGCGTCCTCCCAGTCCTCCGCCGTGACGGGCAGGGTCATCGAGTCCTCGGGAGCGGTGCTCGCCATCGCCGAGGGCTGGCATCGTGGTCCCAGCGCTGCGGCGGTGGACGATCCCGTGGCCGCCGGCGAGATCATCATGGCCTTGCTCTCGGACGCCCGACCTCCGGCCGACATGAACGGCGCGGATCGCGCCTGATGCCCACCGACGCGGAGCTGAGGCTCGCGCCGCTGCGCATCGACCCTGCGGAGTACGACCTGGAGGATGCCGCGGGCACGGTGAACAGCGCGGCGCGCCGCTGGGGGTGGACCGTCGAAGGCCTCGATGAGATCCCAGGTGCCGCGGTGGTGGCACTGGAGGCCATCGGCGACGCACTCGCCGCCGCCGGAGGCAGCGGATCCGACCTGGCGTCGCTGTCGGAGCACGCGGTGGGGGAGCTGCGCTCGCTGGCGGGCGTGCACGGGGCCCGGGCCCGACTCGTGGACCTCCTGGGTTCCGCCCACCCGCTGCTCACCGCCACCGAGTCGGTCGACGTGCTGCTCTCCGCCGCCGGGCGGGCGGTGGCCGCCGCGACCGCCCGGAGCGCGACGGGCATCGTGGAGCGGGTGGCGATCAGCGCCGGCGGCGTGCCGAAGGCGGAGGTGGATGTGGCGGAGGTGTGGCCTCGCGGGCTGGTCGGTGATCGGCAGGCGGTCCGCCGGCACCACGGCCGGCCCTTCCAGGCGGTGTGCCTCTACTCCGCCGAGGTGATCGCCGCTCTGGCTGCTGAGGGTCACCCCATCGGGTGGGGCTCGGTGGGTGAGAACCTGACGATCTCGGGCATCGACTGGGGATCGTTGCGTCCGGGAATGCGGCTGGTGCTGGGCGACCCCCTGGATCCCGTCTGCCTGGAGCTCACCTCGTGGGTACCGCCCTGCAACGCCGTCGCCGGGTCGTTCGTGGGGCGAGCGTTCTCCCGGATCGACCACGACCGCTATCCGGGATGGTCGAGGGCCTACGCCGCCGTGGTGCGTCCCGGCACGCTCGGCGCGGGATCGCTGGTGCGGGTGCTGCCCTGAGGTTCGCCGATCGCGGTGGGCAGCCGCCACGGCCGCCACCACGGCGGGTTCGTCGCCACGGCGTCGGGCGGCACGAGCTGGCGGGCGACCATCTTGAACCACAGGTAGGCGAGGAGCAGCAAGGCCACGCTCAGGAGGCTGAGCGATCCGCGGAGGCCGTCCTCCAGTCGATGGCGGAGTGCAGCGCCATCACTCCCACCACGGTCACCACGACCGGGAGATCGACGACGAACCCGCCGTGGACGTGCCACCTCCTCCAGAGGACCGCGGCGATGGTCCCGGTCAGCACCATGTGGACCGGGGCGTCCCACAGCGGCCGTAGCGCCAGGGTCATCGCGGCAGTCGTATCTGCGGGCATCGCGTAGGTGTAGTCAGCCACCTCGTACACGCCGAAGGTCCCGGCCGAGGCCAGCACGAGCGAGAGGCCGACGAGGGGCTCGCGGCAGCGCGGCCAGAGGAGGTACATCGCCATGGGGACCGACAGCTTCGCGAGCTCTTCGATCGGGCCCGCCACCGTGTTGGAGAGCCGAGCAGGGAACGGCTTCTCGAGCAGGCTGATGGCCACCACCGCCGGGAGGCTGACTGCGCACACCAGGGCGATGGTCCGTGTCCCGACCACCTGGCGGAGCTCGAGACGAGCGTTCAGTCGGCTCGCGAACGCCACTGCAGCGACGGCGCCGGCGACGACCGCGATCGCTACGACCACGTAGCCGACCACCTCCTCGAGGCCTCTCGGGACGCCGTGCGCCCTCTCGTAGATCACCCACGCTGCGACCGAGCAGGCGGCGCTCGCCAGCAGCCAGTGGAACCAGCGGTGGCCAATGAACGCCAACGGCCGGCGATGCCACGGCTCCCGGGGCGCGTTCCCTGCAGAGGTCGTGTGGGTGAAGGGTGTCCAGGCGACACCGTCCCAGCGACGTTCTCGTGCACCCGTCGGATCGCAGGGATCCGGGTACCAGCCGTCGACGTCGTGATCCGACGGCGTCGGCGACGGGTCGGCGCGCAGGTGCGTCGTGATCACCTCCGTGGCATCGGAGGACCCGTGTGGCGACTTGACCGTTCGTCGAGCGACCGGCGGTTCAGTCCCCGATCCGGGAGCGCAGCCGCGACAGCACCCGGACCATCGTGTCCACCTCCTGGGCGCCGGGGATGAGCACGGCCCCCTGGTAGGCCACTGCCGGCACGCCGGTGATGGCGAGCTCCAAGGCCTCGGCCTGGTCCTCCCGCACTGCGTCCACCGCTCGATCGGACCCGAGGACCTCGCTCGCCCACTCGGTGTCGAGGCCTACGTCGGCTGCCGTGCTGCGCAGGGTGTCGGCCTCGGCGATGTTGGCACCGTCGTGGAAGTAGGCGCGGTAGAGGCGCTCCAGGAGAGCGCCGGCCGTCCCCGGACGATCTTGCTGGGCTGCCTGGACCAGGCGATGGGCGTCGAAGGAGCTGACCCGCAGGACGCGATCGAAGCGGTACTCGATGCCGGCGGCATCGCCGAGCTCTTCGAGGCGCTGGGCCATGCCATCGAAGGCACCGGGGCCGTACTTGGCTTCGATGGCGGAGCGCAGGTCACCGGGTGTGCTGGTGGCTCGTGGATCGAGCTGGAACGCCCGGTAGCGCAGCTGCACCTCCGCTGGACCGTCCAGGACCTCCAGCGCGTCGCGGAGGCGGACGTGGCCCAGCCAGCACCAGGGACAGATCACGTCCGACCACACATCCAGCAGCATCTCCCAAGTCAAGCACCCCGCAGGGCCCGCTGAGCGGGAGGGATCGTCGACCTCGGCCCGGCTGTGGGGAGGCTCGCCGGGCCTTGTAGCGTGATCACTCGATGTTCGAGTCACTCACCGACCGCTTCGAGGGGATCTTCAGTCGACTGCGGGGGAAGGGCCGCCTCTCGGAGGCCGACGTCGACGAGGTGCTGCGCGAGATCCGACTCGCCCTCCTCGAGGCCGACGTCAACCTCACGGTGGTGAAGCACCTGCTGGCGCGCATCCGCGAGCGTGCCGTCGGCACGGACCTGTCCCAGGCGCTCAATCCGGCGCTGCAGGTCAAGAAGATCGTGCTGGAGGAGCTCACGACCACCCTGGGCGGTGAGACGCTGCGCGTCACCTATGCGTCGAAGCCACCCACCGTCGTGCTGATGGCGGGCCTGCAGGGATCTGGCAAGACGACCAACTCGGCCAAGCTCGCCCGGTGGTTCCGAGGGCAGGGCCGCAATCCGATCCTCGTGGGCACCGACCTCCAGCGCCCCGCAGCGGTGCAACAGCTCCGCACGCTGGGAGCTCAGATCGACGTGCCCGTGTACTCGGCGCCCGACGACGTGGTGGCCTCGGGTCAAGGGGACCCGGTGGCGGTGGCCCGAGCTGCTCGGGAGGAGGCTCGACGGCTCGGCCGCGACGTGCTCATCTGCGACACCGCGGGTCGACTGGCCATCGACGCCGACATGATGGAGCAGGTCCGGCGCATCTCCGACGAGCTGCAACCCGACCACACATTCCTGGTGATCGACGCGATGACCGGACAGGACGCCGTGGGCGTGGCGGAGTCCTTCCACGAGACCCTCGAGCTCGACGGGGTGATCCTGACCAAGCTGGACGGCGATGCCCGAGGTGGTGCCGCGCTGTCGGTGAAGGAGGTGGTCGGCCGCCCCATCGCCTTCGCCTCCACCGGTGAGAAGCTCGATGACTTCGACCTCTTCCATCCCGACCGCCTGGCAGGTCGGATCCTGGGCGAGGGGGATCTCGCGACGCTCATCGAGAAGGCGGAGGAAGCCTTCGAGGTCGACCAGGCGGAGGCTGCGGCGGCGAGGTTGCTGGAGGGCACCTTCACGCTCGACGACTTCCTGGAGCAGATGCAGGCGATCAAGAAGATGGGCCCCTTGTCGGGCCTGATGAGCATGATGCCCGGCATCCCCAAGGAGATCCGCGACGTCCAGATCGAGGACAGCCACATCGCCCGCATCGAGGGCATCATCCACTCCATGACGCCGCAGGAGCGGATCGATCCCGACGTCATCGACGGCAGCCGTCGTGCCAGGATCGCCAAGGGCTCCGGTACCTCTCAGGGGGACGTGTCCCAGCTGGTGGCCCAGTTCCGCCAGATGCGCCAGATGATGCAGCAGATGGGCAAGGCCCCCAAGCGCAAGGGCCGCAAGTCGAAGAAGGGCCGCAAGGGCGGCAGGGTCACCGCCAAGGGTCCGGCAAAGGTCAACAAGGCGGCGTTCCAGCTGCCGAGCCTCGAGGAGATGGAGTCGCAGCTGCCCGGTCCGCTGCGCGGCGACAGCCCCGGTGGCGCCGGTTTCCCTGGCCTCGGAGGGTGAGGAGTTGCCCCGACGGGTCGGGGCGACCATCATGGGAGGTCGCCCTGGTGCCGTCCGCTCCGGGGCGGGGTGCGGCGTGAACCGTCCGACCCGGCAGCGCCCTCCGACCCCTGATCGCTAAGGAAGACACATCACCGTGGCAGTACGACTTCGCCTCACGCGCGTGGGAAAGAAGAAGCAACCGACCTACCGCATCGTCGCCGCCGACGCCCGTTCGCCGCGCGACGGACGGTTCATCGAGGTGGTCGGCACCTACGACCCGCGACGGGAGCCGTCCGCGGTCACCGTCGACAACGACAAGGCCCTGGCCTGGCTCCGCAAGGGCGCCCTGCCCACCGAGCGTGTGCAGAAGCTGCTGCAGATCTCCGGAGCCTGGGACGAGTTCCAGGCCGGCAAGGCCGCGAAGTGAGCGAGGACGCCCCCGGGGGTGACCCGGAGGCTCACCGTGCCGTGGCGGTGCTCGAGCACGTCACCCGCTCCCTGGTGGAGCACCCGGAGGGCGTGCGGGTGTCGATCGAGGATCGGGGTGACCGCCTGCAGCTCAACGTCACCGTCGCCGACGGCGACATGGGCCGGGTGATCGGGAAGCGGGGCAGGATGGCGAGCGCGATCCGCACCGTGACCCGAGCAGCAGCGGCACGCGACGGCGTCGACATCGACGTCGAGTTCGTCGACTGAACCACCGCGTGCCCGACACACCGCCCCGACCGGGCCTCCTCGAGGTCGGACGGGTCGTGCGAGCACATGGGCTCCGTGGCGAGGTGGTCGTGGACATGGTCTCGGACCGTGCCGAGCGCCTCGAGCCCGGTGCAGTGCTCCACGCACACGACGGCGACCTCGTGGTGCTGGAGTCCCGACCCCACCTGCAGCGGTGGTTGGTCCGCTTCGTGGGTTGCGATCGTCGCGAGCACGCCGAGGCGATCCGTGGCAGGGTCCTCTGGGGCGAGCCCATCGACGACGACTCGGAGCTGTGGGTGCACGAGCTGATCGGGTGCAGGGTCCTCGACCAGCACGACACCGACCGCGGCCTCGTCCGAGCGGTGCAGGACAACCCTGCCGCTGACCTCCTGGTGCTCGAGGACGACACGCTGGTGCCCGTGGTCTTCGTCCTCGACGGCCCCCGAGATGGCATCCTCCGGGTGGAGGTGCCCGAAGGGCTCTTCGATCTCTGAGAGGGCGGAGGCACGCCGTGCGCATCGACATCCTCACGATCTTCCCCGAGCTGATCGAACGCTTCGCCGGGGAGAGCCTCCTGGGCAGAGCGCGGTCCGCCGGCCTGCTCGATCTCCGCACGCACGACGTGCGCGCCTTCACCACCGACGTGCACCGCAGCGTGGACGACGCGCCCTTCGGCGGCGGTGCGGGGATGGTGATGAAACCGGAGCCCATCTTCGCCACCGTGGAGGTGCAGCAGCCGGCCCGACCGATCATCCTCATGAGCCCCGCTGGTCGGCGCTTCGACCAGCGTCGAGCCCAGGAGCTGAGCTCCCTCGAGGGGTTCTCGCTGCTGTGCGGGCGCTACGAGGGGATCGACGAGCGCGTGCGGGAGCACCTGGTCGACGAGGAGCTGTCGATCGGCGACTACGTCCTCGGCGGTGGTGAGGTGGCTGCGATGGTGGTGATCGAGGCGGTCGGCCGTCTGCTGCCGGGGATGATGGGCAACGATGCCTCCGCCGAGGAGGAGTCGTTCCGCGACGGCCTGCTCGAGTACCCCCAGTACACCCGTCCCGCCACCTTCCGGAGCTGGGAGGTTCCGGGCGTCCTGCGCAGCGGCGACCACGCCCGGGTGGCGCGCTGGCGCCGCGCCCAGTCGTTGCGTCGCACCGAGGTTCGCCGACCCGACCTGATCGAGGCACGGGGTGGCTTGAGCGCCGACGAGGTGGCCTTGCTCGAGGAGTTGGACCGGGGGGACCTCGACTCGGGGTGACGTCGGCACGCCACCGCGCGGCCCCGACGGGTTTCTCCGGCTCCCGGCGGAGCACTACAGTGGGACGTTCGTGTGCAGCGCCCCGGAGGGTCGCACCGACTCACGCTCACCGCCCGGAGGTCGTCCGGCGGCGTCCCAGGAGACCGAGATGAAGTCCACCGATGTGATCGACCAGGCCAGCATGCGCGACGACGTCCCCGACTTCGCGCCCGGCGACACGTTGAAGGTGCACGTCAAGGTGGTCGAGGGCAACAAGGAGCGCCTGCAGGTGTTCCAGGGCGTCGTCATCCGCCGCAGCGGCGGCGGCCTGCACGAGACGTTCACCGTGCGCAAGCTCTCCAGCGGCGTCGGAGTCGAGCGGACGTTCCCGTTGCACTCTCCGATCATCGACCACATCGAGGTGTTCAGTCGGGGCGACGTCCGGCGCGCCAAGCTCTACTACCTGCGAGACCGCGTCGGGAAGGCGGCCCGGGTCAAGGAGAAGCGGGACTGACCGCCTGCCCGGAGCCCAGCGCGACCCGCATCTGCGGTTAGGCTCGTCGGCGCCCGTGCCACGCCGGATCTTCCGGCGTCGCCTCCCTGCGACCACCGGGCGCTGGGAGGGATCATGGCCGGTGCGAGCGACGGCCGAGCAGCCGGATCGCGCTTCGATCACCTGCGGCTCGGAGCCGACGGTGAACGCCGAGCGGCCGAGTGGTACCGGAGACGGGGCTTCCGGGTGGTGCATCGCAACTGGCGCTGCCCGGAGGGCGAATTGGACCTCGTGCTCCGCCGGGGTGACCTGCTGGTGTTCTGCGAGGTCAAGGCGCGTTCGTCCACGCGTTGGGGATCGCCGGTCGAGGCGGTGGACCATCGCCGCGTCCGTCGACTGCGGGCGGCGGCCGCCGAGTACCTGCGACAGGTTCGTCCGAGGGGCATCGCGGCGATCCGCTTCGACATCGCTGCGGTGCTCAACGGTCGCGTGGAGCTCACCGAGTCGGCGTTCTGAGCCGGGGATCGGGGCTTCGCGCGTCGCTCAACGTGGCATCCTGCGACGCCGCTGATCCCAGCACCCGCGGTGCCAGTGGCGGCGAAGGTCGGGGGCTTCGAGCGGGACGGCGACCACGTGGCCGGTGCCGGCGGGGATGTCGCGGTTGCACCCCGGGCAGAGGTAGGCCTTGGTGGCCTGGTAGGGCTGCACGCGACGCACCTCGCACTCGACGGTGGCGGTGAACTCAGGGGTGCGCGGAGGGCGTGGCATGGCCGGAGGTCACCCGAGCGCAGCCCACAGCACCAGTACCGCCGCGACGAGCAGCGCACCGGTCACCATCAGCAGGTCGGCTGGCGATCGACGTCGTGGTCGGTGGGGATCGAGGCCCATCGGACCATTGTCGCTCCCGGGTGGCAGCACGGGTGATCACGCACCCGACTCGTTCCGGACGGCGTCGGGGGCGAAGCGACGGGTGAGCCGGTTGAGGAGGGTGAAGAGCACGGCCCAGCTGAGCAGCACTCCCGTGCTGCTCAGGTAGGCGAACGGCATGGTCACCAGGAACACGGCGACCGGCTGGAGGGATGCCATCACGCCCCATCGGAACATCGCCGGTGACAGCGGAACGCGCAGCAGGCGGCGCCGGTGGGCGTGGACGAACATGGCGGTCTCCATGCCGCTGATCCCGCTGAGCACCAGCGCGAACACGAGGACCGAGACCGGGTTGGACTCGTACTCGCCCACCAGCGACGTGGGGAACGGCAGGAATGCCACGAAGATCAGGTACACGAGGGTCAGGCCCACGAGACCCCGATCGATCGCACCCAAGGTGGAGTAGAAGTCGTGGTGGGCCATCCAGTAGCGACCGAGGAGCACGAAGGCGATCGCGAAGGCGATCAGATCGGGTATGAGGGCGTCGAGCGCGTGCCACATGGCGGTCGGGGAGTCCGGGTCGCGCAGGCCCTCCACGCGGATGCCGAGGACCAGCAGGGTGAGGGCGATGGCGTACACGCCGTCGGTGAAGGTGGCGGGTCGGGTGAACTCGGGGTCCTCCCCCCGACGCCAGCGCGAGGGTTCCAGGGGATCGCCGGGCGGGTCCTCCGTCACGCCATCAGTATGCTGCTGCGCCATGTCGGTTCCTCAGGATTTCGGTGACGGCACCATCGCCTTCGAGCTCGACGGAGGGGTCGCCACCGCCACGCTGAACCGCCCGCAGCGGTTGAACGCCATCGATCGCGACATGTGGGCCGGCCTGATCGAGCTCGGGCGGTGGGTGAGCGAGAGCTCCGAGGTCCGCTGCCTTGTGCTCACGGGCGCGGGCCGGGCGTTCTGCTCGGGTGCCGACCTGGCCGCCGCTGCTGCAGGCGAGGGTGCCGCCGGGGAGGAACGCCACCTCGTGGACCAGATGCGCCGCACGGCGGAGGCCGCCTTGGCGGTGCACGGCATCCCCCAACCGGTCGTGGCGAAGCTCAACGGGGTGGCGGCGGGGGCCGGCGCCAACCTGGCCCTCGCAGCCGACCTCGTGGTGGCGTCGGAGGAGGCGAGCTTCATCCAGGTCTTCGCTCGGCGCGGCCTGTCGGTGGACTTCGGAGGCTCGTGGGTGCTGCCCCGCCTCGTCGGGCTGCACCGGGCCAAGCAGATGGCGCTGCTGGCCGACGTGGTGGACGCGGCGGAGGCCGAGCGGATCGGGCTGGTCAACCGCGTCGTGCCCCACGAGCTGCTCGACGAGGCCGTGGCGGAGTGGGCCGGCCGGCTCGCCGCCGGACCGCCCATCGCTCTGGCGGCCACGAAGCGCCTGTTGAACGCGGGGATCTCGTCGTCGTTGGACCAGGCGCTCGAGGCCGAGACCATGGTGCAGGCGGTGAACTTCGGCACCGAGGACGTGGCGGAAGCCGTGGCCGCCTTCCTCGACAAGCGCGAGCCGGAGTTCCGCGGCCGCTAGACCGGCTGGGCGCAGACCAACGCGCTCGTCGGGGCGTCGCACGTCCGCCAGCGAGCTGGTGCGCTTCGCCGGGTCACCGGGTCGGACCACCCGGTGACCCCGGTGGTCCGGCCGCGTCGAGCGCACTACCGTTCATCCACCGTCAACGGCTCGCAGCGTGTCTGCCTCTCCACCTCGGCTTCCCGCAGGGGGTGGTCCACCAGGAGGTCTCACCGTGTTGGCCTGCGTTGCATCGGCGACGTTGCTCGGGGTCGACGGACGCCCGGTGCAGGTGGAGGTGCACGTCTCCAACGGCTTGCCCGGCTTCACGATCGTCGGCCTCCCGGACGCGTCCTGTCGGGAGGCCCGCGACCGGGTGCGATCTGCTCTGCTGTCCTCGGAGCTGAAGTGGCCGCCGTCCCGGGTCACGGTCAACCTGGCTCCCACGCACCTCCGCAAGGCGGGCGCTTCCCTCGACCTGGCCATCGCCGTGGCCTACCTGGCCGCATCCGAGCAGGTCCGCCCGGAGCTGTTGGGGGGCTGGGGCTTCCTCGGCGAGCTCGGCCTCGACGGCGCGATCCGGTCGGTGGTGGGGATGCTGCCGCTGGCCTCGGTGTGCCGCGATCGGCCCGTGGTGCCACTCGAGGCGCTCGCCGAGGCCCGGCTCGCACGCCCCGACGCCGTCGGGGCCACCACGATTCAGGGACTGCTCCGGTGCCTGGCCGGAGCGGCGCAGTGGCCCGAGCCGCCGCGGACCGCGGAGCGCGCCACGCTCGCCTCGGCCGCCGACCTGGCCGAGGTGCGGGGCCAGCCGGTGGCGCGGATGGCGCTGGAGGTGGCTGCCGCCGGGGGGCACCACGTGTTGATGGTGGGTCCCCCCGGTGCGGGCAAGACGATGCTCGCCGAGCGCCTGCCCTCCCTGCTGCCAGACCTGAGCGACGACGAGGCGCTGGCCGTCACCAGGGTCCACTCGGCGGCGGGGATCCTCGACACCGATCCCCGCTTGATCCGTCGACCTCCGTTCCGCTCGCCGCACCACACGGCGTCGCTCACGGCGCTGGTGGGTGGCGGATCCCACGTGCTGCGGCCCGGCGAGGTGAGCCTGGCCAGCTCCGGTGTCCTGTTCCTGGACGAGCTGGCGGAGTTCCCGGTGTCGCACCTCGATGCGCTGCGCCAACCGCTGGAGTCGGGGGTGATCCAGGTGTCCCGGGCCTCGATCTCGGTGGAGCTGCCCGCTCGGGTGCTGCTGGTGGGCGCGACGAACCCCTGTCCGTGCGGTGTGGGTCGGTGGGGTCGGTGCCGCTGCGGGGAGTCGCAGCTAGGTCGCTACGCCAGACGTCTGAGCGGGCCGCTGATCGACCGCTTCGACCTGCGGTTGGGGGTGGGTCCACCCGATGCGGCCACGGTGTTCGACGTCGCCGAGGGGGAGTGCTCTGCCGAGGTGAGGGCCCGAGTCGAAGCAGCCCGACGAAGGGCGAGGGCCCGGGGTGTGCCCGCCAACCGCTCGCTGCGGGGCAGCGCGCTGCAGCATGCCGCCCCGCTGGCGGCCCCGGCCCAGGCGATGCTGCAGCGGTGGCTGGAGGTCGGTGCGTTGACCATGCGAGGCGCGGAGCGGGTCCGTGCGCTGGCGCTCACCCTCGCCGACCTCCGCGGCGAGGGGCCTCCGCTCCGGCCCGAACTGGTCGAGCAGGCCGCGATGCTCAGGGGGGGCGATCAGGTCGTCGGAGCCCCGACGTGAGCTCGGCGGAGCACCACCTGGCGGCGCTGGCCTCCCTGCCCGACGCCGGTCCGGCCCGGCTGCGGTGGTTGGTGGACCTGGGGGATCCGATGGAGACCTGGGAGCGACTTCGGCTCGGTGCGCTGAGGGCGGAGGGTGCCCGCAGCCGACGTGACGCTGCGCTGAGGATCGATGCGCAGCTCCTGCAGCGATGGCGAGAGCACGCAGCGGGGCCCTGGCCACAGCGCATGGAGCAGCTGCTCGGTCGTCTCGACGTGCGGGTGAGCCACGGCTCCAGCCTGCCGGTCCGCCTTGGAGCGGACGTCGATCCGCCGCCGGTGCTCTTCGAGCGGGGGCAGGGGCTGGTCGGGACGGAGGCGTTGGTGGCGGTGGTGGGAACCCGACGTGCCAGCCCCTACGGCCTGCGGCTGGCCGAGCGACTGGGTCGTGAGCTCTCGGAGGCGGGCGTCAGCGTCGTGTCGGGGCTGGCGCTCGGCGTGGACGCTGCGGCCCATGCGGGTGCGCTCCAGGGGTCGACGCCTCCGGTGGCGGTCGTCGGAGCAGGGCACGACCGGCCGTGTCCGGTGCGCAACAGGGGGCTGGCACGGGCGGTGGCCGAGCGCGGCACCATCTACTCCGAGGTGCCGCCGGGCGTTGCCTCGGCACCGTGGAGATTCCCGGCACGCAACCGCTGCATCGCAGCTCTGGCTCATGTGCTCGTGGTCGTCGAGTCGCCGCCGGCCGGCGGTTCGATGCTGACGGTGGCGGAGGCCGTGCACCGTGACCGGATCGTGATGGCCGTGCCGGGCTCCGTCGAGCGATCGACCTCTGCCGGCTGCCACCTGCTGCTTCGTGATGGGGCTCACGTGTGCACCGGGGCGCTCGACGTCTGCTGCATGCTGAGCCTCCTCGGCGTGCTCGACCGCTCGGCTCCCTCCATCCCGGCCTCGTCCGGTCCCCACGACCGGGTCGAGAGGGGATCGATGACCGAGCTGGCGGCCTCGGTGCTCGACCTGGTGGAACAGGCGCCTCGGACCACCGACGGGGTGCTGGCCGCCACCGGGGTGGGGCTCGGGGAGCTCGGCGCGGCGCTTTCGGAGTTGGAGGCCCGAGGCCTGCTCGTCCGGCGTGGAGGCTGGATCGAAGCCGGTGGGTCAGGGTCGTGAGCCGATGCTGCGGGTCGTTCTCCAGGGCTGGCGGCAGACATTGCGCTGAGTGGTGTTCCGATCACGCCTCGCGTTCGCTAGTCTGCAGTGAGGGATGTTCCACCGCACTGCAGCACCGGGGTGAGATCCGCGTGGTTGCACGGTGCGGAAGGGAGGATGTGGGAGGGGAGGCACGTTGACGATCCGAGTGGGTGGCCCTGGTGGCAGACGCGAGCTGGCAGATCGACGAGTTCACCACCGGTGTCGCGCTGGCGGCTTCCTCGGTGGCGGCCTACGCGTCGGAGGTGCGTCGGTTCGCCGACTGGGCGGCACGTGGGGCGGTGGTGCACCCGAGCGATGTCGACCTCGGCCTGCTCCGGCGCTACCTGGCGTTCCTCCGAACCCGCGATCGCGCCCCTCGCACCGTGGCCCGATCGGCCGCAGCCCTTCGGCGGTACTTCATGTGGGCGGCCAGGACGGGCATCGTGCCCGTCGATCCCAGCGCCGGGCTGCGGGCGCCTCGGGGTGCATCCAAGTTGCCTCGCGTCCTGCGTCCCGATGAGCTGCAGGTGCTGTTGGACGAGGCCCCGCAGCAGTCGGGCGATCCACGCAGGTGCCGTGACGACGCCGTGCTGGAGCTCCTCTACGGCTCCGGGATGCGGGTCTCGGAGCTCTGCGGCCTCGATCTGTCGGACGTGGACCTCGAGCGGCGGCGGATCCGCGTGTGGGGGAAGGGGTCCAAGCAGCGCATGGTCCCCGTGTCGGATCCGGGAGCGGCTGCGCTGGCGACATGGCTGGACGAGGGTCGTGGAGCCTTCCTCGACCGCTGGGGCGGTGCGCCGACGACGGCGCTGTTCTCCAACCTGCGGGGCCGGCGACTCACCCCGCGCGACGTCCGTCGGCTCCTCGACGCCCGTTCCCCGGTGCCCACGCATCCTCACGCTCTGCGCCACTCGTTCGCCACCCACCTGCTCGACGGCGGTGCCGATCTGCGGGTCGTGCAGGAGCTGCTCGGGCACTCCGACGTGGCGACCACCCAGATCTACACGCACGTGAGCAGGGAGAGGCTCCGACGTGTCTACGACTCCAGCCATCCGAGGGCGACGACATGACCGTGAGCACCGACCACCCGACCGACGCCCAGCTCCGCCAGCTCTGGCGCGAGTACAAGGCCAGCGAGTCCGCAAGGGCCCGTGACGCCTTGATCGTGCACTACTCGCCGCTGGTGAAGTTCGTGGCCGGGCGCGTGGCGTCGGGGCTCCCCCAGAACGTCGAGCACTCCGACCTCGTCTCCTACGGGATGTTCGGCCTCATCGACGCCATCGACAAGTTCGAGCCCGAACGGGGCTTCAAGTTCGAGACCTATGCCATCTCCCGCATCAAGGGAGCCATCCTCGACGAGCTGCGCTCCATCGACTGGGTGCCGCGCTCGGTCCGCTCCAAGCTCCGTCAGATCGAGAAGGCCATCGCCAGCCTCGAGGCCCAACACCACCGGGCACCCACCGACGAGGAGCTCGCCGCCGAGCTGCGCTGGAGCGAGGATCAGCTCCAGCACGCGCTGATGCAGATCTCCCACGTCGGGCTGGCGGCGTTGGACGAGATCCTCACCGTCTCCGGCGATCGCGGGGAGACCATCACCCTCGGCGACACGATCGCCGACCGTTCGGCCCACGGTCCCATGGGCGCCTTCGAGATCGCCGAGACGCGTCAGCTCCTCGGGCAGGCCATCAACGCCCTCCCCGAGCGGGAGAAGATCGTGCTCACCCTCTACTACTACGAGAACCTGACCCTCCAGGAGGTGGGTCGGGTGCTCGGCGTGACCGAGTCGAGGGTGTGCCAGATCCACACCAAGGCGGTGCTCCACCTTCGCTCCCGCCTGACCGCCGCCGAGCGCATCCCGTAGCCACCGCTCCCCGAGCCGTGCGCTCGGCTCGTCGGCACCCATCGCCTCTCCCGTCGGTGAACCGAGGAGGCGATCGATATGCCCGACCCATCGCTGATCCCCCGGCCTCTGGTCGTGGTGCTCGCCCTGGCGTTGCTGTGCGGCGTCGCCTGCCATCCGGTGGCCGACGCCCCCCGGCCCGCCGCAGGCGGCACCTCCCGCGTGGCCAGCGGGAACGTGGCGCCGGTTCGCTACGTGCTGCCGGTGGACGCGCCGGTCGTGGACGCCTTTCGCGCCCCATCGCACCGCTACGGTCCCGGGAACCGGGGCTGGGAGTTCGCGACGCGCGGGGGCGAACCCGTACGAGCGGTCGGATCCGGTGTGGTCGTGTTCGCCGGGCAGGTCGCCGGCCGGGGTGTGGTGAGCATCCAGCACCCTGACGGCCTGCGATCCAGCGTGACGGGTCTGCTGCAGGTGACGGCCTCCGCCGGCGTCGCGGTCTCGGCGGGCGAGACGCTCGGTGTCGCCGGACCGGGACTGCACCTGGGATTCCGACGTCGCGGCGAGTACCTCGACCCGGCGCTCGTGTACGGGTTGGCCCGACACGCCTACCTGGTTCCCGTGCCCTGATCTCCCGTTGGGGCCTGCCCGCGCCCCCGGCTACACTCTCGCTTCGGCCCAGCGCCCTGCAGGGCCGGACCGGGGCGCCCTTCGGGGTCCTCCGACAACACCATCGCCCACCGCCCCTTTCGGTCGCGAGCCGTTGTGCTCGTGCAGCTGGTGGGTCTCGCCGAACCGAAGGGAAGGAGCACACACGTGAGCGACGCCGTCGTCACCATGAAGCAGTTGCTGGAGGCCGGGGTCCACTTCGGCCACCAGACCCGTCGCTGGAACCCCAAGATGAAGCGGTTCATCCACGGCGACCGGGGTGGCATCTACCTGATCGACCTCAACCAGACCCTTGCGGGGATCGAACGGTCCTACACCTACATCCGGGACACGGTCGCCGATGGGGGCACGGTCCTGTTCATCGGCACCAAGAAGCAGGCCCAGGACCCCATCCAGTCCTACGCCCAGCGCTGCGGCATGCCGTACATCAACCAGCGCTGGCTGGGCGGGATGCTCACCAACTTCGAGACGATCTCCAAGCGCGTGGGCAAGATGAAGGCGCTGCAGCAGCAGCGCGACTCGGGCGAGTTCGACGCCATGCCCAAGAAGGAGGCCCTGCTCAAGGGCCGGGAGCTGGCCAAGCTCGAGCGCAACCTCCTGGGCATCCGCAACCTCGAGCGCCTTCCGGACGCGGTGTTCATCCTCGACACCAAGAAGGAGGACATCGCGGTCACCGAGGCCAACAAGCTGGGCATCCCCGTGGTGGCCGTGGTCGACACGAACTGCGACCCCGACCTCGTGGACTTCGTGATCCCCGGCAACGACGACGCCATCCGCTCCGGGGACCTGATGTGCCGCGTGGTCTCCGACGCCGTCATCGAGGGGAAGCTCATCCGCTCGAAGACCCATCCGGAGGCGCCGCCACGCGAGCGCACGCCGGAGCAGGAGGCCGAGCACCGTGCCCAGCAGGCACGGGCGAGGGCGCAAGCCGCAGCCGATGCCGCGGCCCGCGAAGCGCGTGTGGCGGCGGCGAAGGAGGGCACGGCGGAGCCTGCCCCGGTTGCTGACCCGGCACCGACGACCGAAGTCGCCGGGACCGAACCCGCCGCGAGCGAGGCCGACGCCGCCGGGTCCCAACCTGCTGCGAGCGAGGCCGACGCCGCTTCGACCGGAGAGGACAGCTGATGCCCGCCTTCACCGCTCAGGACGTCAAGTCCCTCCGCGATGCCACCGGTGCCGGGATGATGGACGCCAAGAAGGCGCTCACCGAGGCCGACGGGGACCGCGACAAGGCTGCCCGCATCCTGCGCGAGAAGGGCTTGAGCAAGGTCGCAACCCTCGAGGACCGCGAGAACACCCAGGGGGCCGTCGCCGTCGCCCGTGAGGGCCAGGTCGTCGCGCTCGTGGAGCTCAAGAGCGAGACCGACTTCTCCGCGAAGGCCGAGGACTTCGTCTCGCTGGTGCAGCGCATGGCCGACGCCGTGCTCACCGAGGGCGAAGGTGCGATCGACGGCCTGCGCGAGGAGCTGGACAACCTCCGGATCACCAAGAAGGAGAACATCGAGGTGGGTGCCGTGGCCCGTTTCGAAGCAGCTCCCGGCAACGGCGTCGATGCCTACGTGCACGTCCAGGACGGACGAGGTGCCAACGGCGTCATCATCGAGATCCACGGAGCGGACGATGCCGCCGCCCACGAGATCGCGCTGCACTGCGCCTTCGCCAAGCCCGCCGCACTGAGCCGCGACGAGATCGACCCGGCGCTGGTGGAGAAGGCCCGGGAGGGCTTCGAGGAGCTGACTCGCAAGGAGGGCAAGCCCGAGCAGGCGGTGCCGAAGATCGTGGAAGGCCGCATGGGCTCGTGGTTCGCGGAGCGAGTGCTGCCGGAGCAGGGGCTCTTCGGCGACAAGGAGACCGTCCAGCAGCACCTCGGCGAAGCGACGGTGGTCAGGTTCGCCCAGGCCTACGTCGGAGCCTGAACCCCGTGCCTGCCCGCGCCGAGCACCCCGGTGCCCAGGCGACGTCCGCTCCCAGGGCGGCCCGCTGGTCCCGGGTGCTGCTCAAGCTCTCCGGAGAGGCGTTCGCCGGCGGCTCCGGCTTCGGCATCGAGGGCCAGGTGATCAACGGCCTGGCCGCGGAGATCGTCGAGGCGAAGGAGGAGTTCGAGGTCGACATCGCCGTGGTGGTCGGAGGTGGGAACATCTGGCGTGGGATCTCCGGCGAAGGCGCGGGGATGGACCGTGCCCAGGCCGACTACATGGGGATGCTCGCCACGGTGATCAACGCGCTCGCCCTCCAGGAGACGCTCGAGCGGCTGGGGCAGCCGACGCGGGTGCAGACGGCCATCCAGATGGCCCAGGTGGCGGAGCCCTACATCCGTCGACGGGCCATCCGTCACCTGGAGAAAGGTCGGGTGGTGATCTTCGCTGCCGGTACGGGCAACCCATTCTTCACCACCGACACCACCGCCGCCCTGCGCGCCGTCGAGATCGACGCCGAAGCCATCCTCATGGGCAAGAACGGCACGGACGGCGTCTACACCGCGGATCCCCGCACGGACCACGACGCCGAGCTGTTGCGCGAAGTGAGCTTCATGGAGGTGCTGCAGCGCGGCCTCAAGGTGATGGACTCCACGGCGATCACGCTGTGCATGGACCATCAGCTCCCCATCTGCGTGTTCGACCTCCTCGGTCGCAACATCGGTGCGCTCCTCGGCGGCGAGCACATCGGCACCCTGGTGTCCTGAGCGGTCGCCCCATGCCGAGAGACGATGTGAGAGGCTTGCTGCGATGAGCGACGACTTGGCCGAGGCGATCATCGAGGACGCCGCGGAGCGGATGGCGAAGGCGGTGTCCCATGCCCGCTCGGAGTTCGCCGGCATCCGCACCGGTCGGGCCAACCCCGGCCTCGTCGACAAGATCACCGTGGACTACTACGGCAGCAGCGTTCCCATGCTGCAGCTCGCCAGCTTCTCCGTGCCGGATGCCAGGATGCTGATGATCAGCCCCTACGACAAGGGCTCCCTCGGTGCGATCGAACGGGCCATCATCGACGCCAACCTCGGCCTCAACCCGTCCAACGACGGCGCGGCCATCCGGATCAACTTCCCGCCGCTGACCGAGGAACGTCGCAGAGACTTCGTGAAGCTGGCAAAATCGCGCGCCGAAGAGAGCCGCAACGCCGTGCGAGCCGCGCGGCGCGAGGCCCGCAAGGACCTCGAGTCCCTGGAGAAGGACGGCGACATGTCCGAGGACGAGCTCCGACGTCACGAGTCGGAGCTCGACAAGCTCACCAAGGTCCACGAAGGCGAGATCGACGAGGCCCTGGAGCACAAGACTGCGGAGCTGATGGAGGCCTGAGGCGTGGGTGCGGCCACCACCGAGCACTGCAGGGGAGGAGTCGAATGAGCCACGACGAGGGCCACGATGACGACTGGGAAGCACCGTCGAGCCGGGGCGAGTCCGACGACGGTCCACCGCGCCAGCCCAGCGAGGGCGTTCGCATCCTGGGAGCGCAGGAGGCGGCGGAGGCGACGGGCCGACACGACGCGGTGCGCCGACGCGATCGGAAGCGGTTCGGCGATCGTCCAGATGCCCCCGAGGCCGAGAGCGACCTTCCCCGCATCACCATCTCCAGCAGCGAAGCGCCGTCGGAGCCCGACGCCGATCACTTCGGCCGGGTGCCGATCGTGCCGCCGGCAGCCGGACCACCTCCCGAGGAGCCGCGCTGGGGAGAGGACGAGCACGTCGGCCACGCCCGCGTGACCGATCGCGAGCCCACCGGTTCGTTGTTCGACGAGTCGGAACACGACGCGCCGTCCGATGGCGACGACGAGTCCTTCGTCCTGCCCCACTGGACGGAGCCGGCGACCGGCCAGGTCCCCAAGGTGGTGATCGAGGACGACGAGCCGCTCGTCGCCGGTGGCGAGCAGCCCCGGTGGCGCGACGACGCCGAGCGCGCCGGTGAGCCGGTGTTCGACGACCTGATGGAGGATCCTCCCACGCTGGGAGCCCTCGGTGGGGCCGAGCCCCCTTCGAGCACGGAGGACGACTTCTTCGAGCGCGGCCTCGACCACGACCCCCTCGAGGCGTTCGCGCCGGTCGAGGGAGGCTTCGCCGCGCGCCGCACCCGAGGAGGAGGCGGCGGCGGAGGGAGATCCCCACGGCCGCCGGCGTCGGGTGGCGGCGATCGGAACCTCGTGCTGGCCATCGGTGTGGGCATCGGCCTGCTGGGCCTCGGACTGCTGTGCTTCAGCCTCGGTCGCTGGGCCACGATGCTGCTGGCGGCGGCCGTGGTCACCGCGGCGGCCTTCGAGTACTTCACCGCGGTGCGCGAGGTGGGCTACAACCCGGCCACCTTGGTGGGTCTGGTGGCGGTGGCGGCGCTGGTGATCGGCACCAGCCTCGCCGGCCTGGCCGCCTACCCGATCGTGCTGGGACTCACGGTGATGCTGGGTCTGACCTGGTACCTGCTGGTGGCACCCGGCGAGGGTTCGGTGCACAACCTGGGCATCACCCTGCTGGGAGTGATGTGGGTGGGGCTGCTGGGGTCGTTCGCAGGGCTGTTCCTCGGCCTCGGCCAGGTGGTGCAGGACCGCACCGGCGGCACCTCCAACCCGGGCATCGGGGTGCTGATCGCCGCGGTGATCGTGTCGGTGTCCTACGACGTGGGCGCGTACTTCATCGGTCGCTTCGCCGGTCGGACCCCGCTGTCGGAGGCCAGCCCCAACAAGACCCAGGAAGGCTTCTTCGGCGGCATCGGGGTGGCCTTCTTCCTCACGTTGATCATCGTGCAGTTCGTGGGGATCGCCCCCCTCGGCGGGGACTTCCTGCGGGTGGTGGTGTTCGCCCTGCTGTGCGCCATGGTCGCCCCGGTGGGCGACCTCTGCGAGTCGTTCGTGAAGCGCGACCTCGACATCAAGGACATGGGGGCCGTGCTGCCCGGCCACGGGGGAGTTCTCGACCGCTTCGACTCCTTGCTGTTCGTGCTGCCCACGGCCTACTTCGTGACCGTCCTGTTCGACGTCTGGGCGGCCTGAGCGCGGCAGAGATGGCCCTGAGAAGGCCGTGGGCGCGCGCCCGGGGATCCACGGTGCCGCCGGTACGCTGAGGAAGCCATGACCACCGTCGCCGTCCTCGGGTCCACCGGGTCCATCGGCTCGCAGACCCTGGACGTCGTGCGGGCCGAACCCGATCGGTTCGAGGTCGTCGCGCTCGGTGCCGGCTCCTCGGTGGAGGCGTTGGCGGCGCAGGCGGCAGAGGTGCGCCCCCGTGTCGTGGCGCTCGCCGATGCCAGCCGAGCAGCCGAGCTCAAGGAGCTGCTGCCGCCGGGAACCGAGCTGCTGGCCGGGTCGGAGGCCATGGCCGAAGCAGCGGTGCAGGCCGAGGTGGCCGTGAACGGTGTGGTCGGCTTCGCCGGGCTGCCCGTCACCCTGGCCGTGCTGCAGGCGGGACGGCGTCTGGGGCTGGCCAACAAGGAGTCGCTGATCGCGGCGGGGCCGGTGGTGCAGCAGGCCCGGGCCACACCGGGAGCCGAGCTGATCCCGATCGACAGCGAGCACTGCGCGGTGCACATGTGCCTCCGGGCGGGGGAGGGGACGGCACGGCTGGCCGAGGTGGTGCTGACCGCGTCGGGGGGCCCGTTCCGAGGCTGGAGCGCCGAGCGCCTGGCCACGGTCACCCGCGAGCAGGCACTCGCCCACCCCACCTGGTCGATGGGCCCCAAGATCACCGTGGACTCGTCGACGCTGATGAACAAGGGCCTCGAGGTGATCGAGGCCCACGAGCTGTTCGGCGTCGACTACGACCGCATCCGGGTGGTGGTGCACCCGCAGTCCATCGTGCACTCCATGGCGACCTTCACCGACGGCACCACGATGGCGCAGCTGTCGTCGCCCGACATGCGCCTGCCGATCTCCTACGCCCTCGCCTACCCGGATCGCGTCGCCACCCCGTTCGGCCGGATGGACTTCTCCCGGGCGCTGTCGCTGCAGTTCGAGCCCCCGGACACCGAGGCGTTCGGCTGTCTGCTGCTGGCCTACGAGGCCGGACGGGCGGGTGGCACTGCGCCGGCGTGGCTGTCGGCGGCCAACGAGGTGGTGGTGGAGGCGTTCCTCGCCGGTCGACTGGCCTGGGTGGACATCGCCGGTGTGCTGGCCGACGTGATGGAGGCCTGGCCCGGCGGGCCGGCCGACACGCTCGAGGAGGTGCTGGCGGCGGACGAGACCGCGCGTCGCTGCGTCGCCGGAACCCTGTCCCGGAGGAAGGGGACCTCATGACCGAAGAGCTGACGCATCCGCTGCGGGCGTCGGACGACGGGGATCCGACTCCCCGAGGAGCGTCCGGCGACGACCGGCCCCGGGGCACCTTGGACGAGGACCGCCCACCGGCGTGGTTCGAGAACCGTCCGGCTCGTCTGGCAGGCATCCTGGTCTTCGTGGCGTCGGTGGTGGCCGCCGGCGCCGCGCTCGGGGCCACCGTGTGGGCGTTGCCGCTGGTGGTGCTGCCCGTGGTGGTGGCCATGGTCGCCGCTGAGGTGGGCAACGACGACGTGTCGATGTGGGCACGGGTGGCGGCAGTGGTCGGGCTCGTGGTGCTGCTCGCCCTCAGCGGAGGGGCGTCGCTGCTGCTGGTGGTCCTCGTCGTGATCGCCATGATCTTCCTGCACGAGCTCGGTCACTACATCGCGGCCAAGCGGGGCGGCATGAAGGTGACCGAGTTCTTCCTGGGGTTCGGGGCCAGGATCTGGTCCTTTCGCCGCGGGGAGACCGAGTTCGGCCTGAAGGCGATCCCTGCCGGGGCCTACGTGAAGATCCTCGGCATGAACAACCTCGAGGAGGTCGACCCAGCGGACGAGCCGCGCACCTACCGCCAGGCGCCGTTCCGGTCCCGGGTGGGGGTGGCGGTCGCCGGGTCGGCCATGCACTTCTTGATCGCCCTGGTGCTGCTCTTCGTGCAGTTCACCTTCATCGGGAGGCCGCACGACACGCGCTGGACGGTGAGAGAGGCGTCACCCAACGGTGCCGCTGCCGCTGCCGGCGTGGAGGAGGGCGATCGCCTCCTCCGCCTGGACGGTCGTCCGATCGGCTCCTTCGACGACTTCCGGGACCTCATGCGGGAGCTGCCCACCGGCCCGACCGTCCTCGTGCTGGAGCGTGACGGCCAGGAGGAGACCCTCAGCCTGGATCTGGTCAAGCGGATGAAGGTGATCGGAACCGTCGGGGAGGACCTCGACCTGCTGGAGAGCTCGGAGGGCGTCGTGGTGGGGCCCCTGGTCGACAACGGCCGCGGAGAGCGGGCCGGGCTGCGCGAAGGTGACGCCGTGGTGTCCATCGACGGACGAGCCGTGTCTGACTTCGAGGACGTGGAGCGGGCGGTCGAAGGAGCCGATGGCGGTGTCGTGGCGGTCGAGCTGGCAGACGGGACCCTCCGCCGGGTCGACCTGGGCAGCGAGGTGGACATCACCGAGCCGATGGCGTTCCTCGGGGTCAGCGCCCGCAGCGACCTCGTGACCGAGTCGGCACCGATGGCTGCGGGGTCCTCGGTCGCCGAGTTCGGTCGCATCGTCGGTGCCTCCGCCGGGGGAGTGGCGACGGTCTTCTGGCCCCCGAACCTGCTGGAGTTCTTCTCCTCCACGGTCACCGGGAGCGATCGTGACGTCAGCGATGACCCGGAGCCGGCGGACTCGGTGGAGGTCTCGAGCGATGCAGGCCGACCGACCTCGATCATCGGCGCGGTCGCCTATGGGGCCGACCTCACCTCCGAGAACCTCTCGAACCTCGTGGGCTTCCTCATCGGACTCAACATCTTCATCGGCGTGTTCAACCTGATCCCGCTGCTCCCCTTCGACGGAGGGCACCTCGCCATCGCCGTGTACGAGAAGGCCCAGGAGGTGCGCCGCCGGTCCACCAACCGCTACATCGCGGACGTGAGCCGGATGATCCCGGTCGCCTACACCGTCCTGGCGGTGATGGTCGTCGTGGGCCTGCTGGCGATGTACCTCGATCTCACCCGCGGCGTGACCGCCTAGGGTGAGGCTGCATCCAGGAGCCCCCGCATGGACCCAGGCGCAGTGACCTTCCCCCGACGATCGACCCGCCGCATCGTGGTGGGGACGCTGCCCATCGGTGGCGACGCCCCCATCTCGGTGCAGTCGATGACCACCACCAAGACCGCGGACGTGGAGGGCACGCTGGCGCAGATCTACGCGCTGGCCGCCGCCGGCTGCGACCTCGTGCGCTGCACCTGCAACGAGCCGGAGGCTGCCGAGGGCTTGGCGCACATCGTGCCTCGCAGCCCGGTGCCGATCGTCGCCGACATCCACCACCAGTACCGCATGGCGCTGGCCGCCCTCGACGCCGGGGTGCAGGGCCTGCGGCTCAACCCGGGCAACATCCGCCGTCCCGAGCACATCAAGGCGGTGGCGACCGAGGCCCGTGACCGCGGCGTGCCGATCCGCATCGGGGTGAACGGCGGGTCGCTCGACCCCGAGCTCTACGAGCGCTACGGGGGTCGTGTCACCCCGGAGGCGATGGTGGAGTCGGCCCTGGCGGAGCTGGCCTGCTTCGCCGAGGTCGACTTCGACCTCGTGAAGATCTCGGTCAAGGCGTCCAACGTGCCGCTCATGATCGAGGCGTACCGCCAGCTGGCGGATGCCACCGACGTGCCCCTGCACCTCGGGGTGACCGAGGCCGGCCCGCTGCCCGAGGGTCTGATCAAGGCCACCGCCGGGATCGCCACCCTGCTGGCCGAGGGGATCGGCGACACCATCCGCTACTCCTTGACCGCCGACCCGGTGGAGGAGGCCCGCGCCGGTCGGGCGCTGCTGGAGTCGCTCGGGCTGAGAGAGCGCCGGAACGTGGATCTGATCGCCTGCCCGTCGTGCGGTCGCGCCGAGGTCGACGTCATCGCCGTCGCCGAAGCGGCGAGGGCGGCACTCTCCGATCGCCGGCTGCCGTTGCAGGTGGCGGTGATGGGCTGCGTGGTGAACGGCCCGGGCGAGGCTCGTGACGCGGATCTGGGGATCGCCGCGGGCCGACACCGGGGTCACCTGTTCGTGCGGGGCCAGAACGTGGCGGTGGTCCCCGAGGAGGAGATGGTCGCCACCTTGGTGGAGTGGGCGGAGTTCATCGCCGAGCACGGCGTGGACGCCGCCCTCGCCCGCGTGGACACCGAGAAGGCGGCGCGCGAGGCCGAGCGGGACCGGGCCGCGCTCTTCGAGGAGCGTGGCGCCGACGTGAACGCGGCAGGTGAGCGGGTGGAGCGCATACGCCGCGACCTGAGGTCCTGAGCTTCGCAGCGGCGGTCCCCGCTCCGCCTGGGCGGCACCGGCGATGGCCCCCGCTACCATCGGCGGCCATGGCCAAGGCCCCCATCCTCACCCCCCAGCGCCAGGACTTCCCCCGCTGGTACCAGGACGTGCTCCACAAGGCGGAGCTCGCCGACAACGGTCCGGTGCGGGGCACGATGGTCATCCGGCCCTACGCCTACGCCATCTGGGAGCGGCTGGTGGCCGAGGTGGACGCCCGGATCAAGGCGGCGGGCGCCGAGAACGCCTACTTCCCCCTCTTCATCCCGGAGGGCTACCTCCAGCGCGAGGCCGAGCACGTGGAGGGGTTCAGCCCCGAGCTGGCCGTCGTGACCCATGCCGGGGGGAAGGACCTGGAGGAGCCGGTCGTCGTGCGGCCCACCTCCGAGACCGTCATCGGGGAGTTCATGGCCAAGTGGGTGCAGAGCTACCGGGATCTGCCGCTGCTGCTGAACCAGTGGGCCAACGTGGTGCGCTGGGAGCTCCGGCCGCGCGTGTTCCTGCGGACCTCGGAGTTCCTGTGGCAGGAAGGCCACACCGCCCATGCCACCCAGGCGGATGCCGCCGCCTACGCCCGTCGAATCCTCGAGGAGGTGTACCGCGACGTCATGGTCGAGGTCCTCGCGATCCCCGTCTACGTCGGTCGCAAGATCGCCGAGGAGCGCTTCGCCGGCGCGATCAACACGCTCGCCTGCGAAGCGATGATGCGCGACGGCAAGGCGCTGCAGATGGGCACGAGCCACGAGCTGGGTCAGAACTTCGCCCGAGCGTTCGACATCGGCTTCCTCGACGGGGACGGCGTCCAACAGCTCTGTTGGACCACCTCCTGGGGGGTGTCGACCCGCATGATGGGCGGCCTCATCATGGCCCACGGCGATGATCGGGGCCTGCGGGTGCCTCCCCGGGTCGCAGCGGTGCAGGTCGTGGTCGTGGTCGTGCGCGACGACGACGGCGCGGTGGCAGAGGCTGCCCGCCGGATGGTGGCGGAGCTCGACGCGACCGGTGTGCGAGCCCGCCTCGACGACCGAGTGGAGGTCGCCTTCGGCCGTCGGGCCACCGACTGGGAGCTCAAGGGGGTGCCGGTCCGGGTGGAGCTGGGACCGCGCGACCTGGCCGAGGGGCGAGTGGTGGTGGTCCGTCGGGACCAGGAGCCAGGGGCGGAGACCGCCAAGCGGCCCGTCGCACTCGCGGCTGCCGCTGCAGAGGTGGCGGCGCTGCTCGAGCACGTCCAGGCGGACATGCTGGCCGCAGCGACCCAGGAGCGCGACGTCCGAACGGTGGAGGTCGCCCACGTGGAGGAGGCGGTGGAGGCCGCCGAGGACGGCTTCGCTCGGATCCCCTGGTCCGCGCTCTGCGGTGGCGGGGTGGCGGCGCTCGGTGAGCATGCGGTGACGGTTCGCTGCCTCCAGTCCCCTGCGGGCGAGGTGCCCGAGGCCGAGGACGACCGGGATGTGTCCGCCCTGGTGGCGCGGGCCTACTGACCGCCGTCGAGCGCCAGCGCGCGGGGATGCCGAGCAGGGCGCTCCCGGAGCCCGTATACTGCTCGGGTTCCGGTTCTCGGAAGGCGTGGGCGCTGCCCACGCCTTTTCTTTCGGGCCGGAACCCAAGGTGTCGACCCGGCTGACGCCGGCCGGACAAGAGGAGGACGAGTTGAGCCTGACCACGGAGCGAGTCGCCGAGCTCGTCGCGCCCGTGGCCGAGCGGCTCGGACTCGAGCTCTACGACGTCGACCACCCCGGAGGGACCCTGCGGGTGATGCTCGACCGTCCCGGCGGGATCGACGTCGGCACCCTCGCCGAGGCGACCCGCGAGATCTCCCGCCTGCTCGACGAGACCAACCCGATCGCCGGTTCCTACACGTTGGAGGTCTCGAGTCCCGGCCTCGAGCGCTCGTTGCGCACGCCGACGCACTTCGCCGCCGCTGTCGGCGAGCGCGTCAAGGTCAAGCTGCGGCCGGACGCCCAGGGTGAACGGCGGGTCGAAGGCGTGCTCGTCGCAGCCGACGACCGCACGGCCACCATCGCCACCGACGACGGCACCAGGGTGCTGTCGATCGAGGAGGTCGCCCGGGCCCACACCGTGTTCGTGTGGGACCGCTCGGCGACCTCACCCCGTAGCCCTGAAGCCACAACCGAATCCACCGAGGAGACCCGATGAACCCCGACATGATGGAAGCGCTCACCGCCCTGGCGTCGGACCGGGGCATCTCCGTCGACACTCTGTTCGCCGCCCTCGCCGAGGCGTTGGAGGCCGCCTACAAGAAGCAGCCCGACGCCTACGAGTTCGCCTGGGTCAACATCGACACCGAGACAGGTGAGATGCGGGTCTTCGCCCAGGAGCTCGACGAGGAGGGCGAGCCGGTCGGTCCCGAGTTGGACGTCACCCCCGACGACTTCGGTCGCATCGCTGCCCAGACGGTCCGCCAGGTGATGACCCAACGCATCCGCGAGGCCGAGCGGGAGCTCAAGTACGAGGAGTACGCGGGGCGCGAGGGCGACATCGTCACCGGCATCATCCAGCAGAGCGATGCCCGCTACACGTTGCTCGACCTCGGTCGGGTCGAGGCCTTGCTGCCGCAGTCCGAACAGGTGAACTACGAGCGCCCGGAGCCCGGTGACCGCGTGAAGGCCTACATCGTCGAGGTCCGCAAGACCGTCAAGGGGCCACAGATCGTGGTGTCGCGCACGCATCCCGGTCTGATCCGGCGCCTCTTCGAGTTGGAGGTGCCCGAGATCGCCGAGGGGACGGTGGAGCTCAAGGCCTGCGCCCGAGAGCCCGGCCAGCGCACCAAGATCGCGGTCTGGTCCCACGACACCAACATCGATCCGGTGGGTGCCTGCGTCGGGGCACGAGGCGCACGGGTCCGCCAGGTCGTCAACGAGCTGCGGGGAGAGAAGATCGACATCGTGCCCTTCTCCGACGATCGGCCGGACTTCGTGATGAAGGCGCTGCAGCCGGCCAAGGTGAAGGAGGTCCGCATCGACGAGGCGGCCGGCACCGCCGAGGTGATCGTGCCCGACCACCAGCTCTCCCTCGCCATCGGCAAGGAAGGTCAGAACGCCCGCCTGGCCAGCCGGCTGACGGGTCTTCGCATCGACATCCGCTCCGAGACGGACATCGCGGAGCAGGAGGCCTACGATGCCGCCTACGGAGGCGAGTCCTGGGCGGACGGGGAGTGGGTGACCGATCCGGAGACGGGTGAGCAGCTGTGGCAACCAGCCGACGGCAGCCCGCCCCTCACCCTCGAGCAGTGGCAGGCGATCCAGGCCGAAGCCGAGGTCGTGGCGGTCGAGGCGGAGGTCATCGAGGCCGTCGAGGAGGACATCGCAGAGGCGGTGGACGAGGCCGAGGCGATCATCGCCGAGGAGACGGTCGACGCCGAGGAGGAGCTTGCCGAGGAGCTGGGGGCCCGCGACGACGCCGAGGAGGCCGTCGCCGAGGAGGCCGTCGCCGAGGTGGAGGTGGTGGCCGAGGGTGCTCCTGCCGAGGAGCCCGAGGACTGAGAGCGGCGAACTGGCCCCATCCCTTCGAGGATCCGTGGGGTCGGCCCGTCCATGGCGGTTCGAATCCTCCTGGGAAACGTGAGAGGATGGGGACCCGTCGTCACACGGCGCGAGCCGTCTGGCGCGCCTGAGAGCCGGCGCGTTCGCACCTCCGGACCCGCCGGTCGTGTCGCATCGGGACGACGAGACGAGAGAACGGAACGTTTTGGCAAAGCTGCGTGTGTACGAGCTCGCGAAGGAGCTCGGGATGACCAACAAGGAGTGCGTCGACCTCTGCCTGGAGATGGGCTACCCGGTCAAGAGCCACTCCTCCTCGCTGGACGAGGCCTATGCCGACCAGGTGCGCCGCAAGGCCATCCGGGAAGGTCGCACGCGCGACGAGCAGCCCGAGGAGCCGAAGAAGGCCGCCAAGAAGAAGGCGCCGGCCAAGAAGGCCACCGCCCAGGAGCAGGGCGAGCAGCAAGCACCTGTCGAGCTGGCGCCCGCTTTGGAGCCGGTGGTCGAGGAGCCCGTCGCAGCGGAGCCCGTCGAAGCGGCCCCGCCGGCACCGCCGACGGAGGTCGCCGCCGAAGCCCCCGCCGAGGAGCCGGAAGAAGCCCCGGCTCCGGCGGCCGAGGCGACGACCCGGGAGGCGCCCGTCGAGGATCCCGCGTCGGGGGCTGAACTGCAGCAGGAGTCCGTGCCGGCGGCCCCCAAGCCCCCGGCCCACAAGGTGGTGTCGTCCAAGCCGGCCACCGGTCGGCCCGTCCGACCCGTCGAACCCACCACGCCTGCACCACCGGCGCCTCCGGCGAGCGCGCCCGACCCCTCCCGGTCGACCCCCGGTGACGCGACGCGATCCGCGCCGGCCGCAGCTGCTTCCCCCGGCGCTTCCGCCCCGACCGCTGGACCGCCGCCGGCCGCGTCGGCGCCGCCCGAGTCTCCCCGCTCGTCCTCGGGCAAGCCCATCCCACCACCGCCTGGTCCGCCCCGTTCGGCGTCGGGCAAGCCGATCCCGCCCCCGCCGGGCCTCGGCGGCAGGCGTGCGGCGCCCACGCGTCCCGGTCCGGGCGCGCGTCCTGGTGGGGCGCGCGGCGGGCCCGGGACCGGCACCGGCATCGGTCGGTCCGGTCCTCCCGGTGGGCCTCCGGGTGCAGGCGCGCCCGCGGGCGGGTTCCCGCCGCCGGGTAGAGGCCGTCCAGGTGGGCCCCAGCAGCGTCCACCCCGCCGCAAGGGGCGCCGTCGCCGCAACCGCGAAGAGCTCCAGCCGATGGACGTGCCCACCTACACGCCGGCGGAGGCTCCGGTGCCGGAGGGCACGATCGTCGTCGAGCGTGCCTCGTCGCCCCAGGACCTCGGCCCCAAGCTGAACCGCACCGCGGCGGACGTGGTGCGGTTCCTCATGCAGCAGGGCGAGATGGTCACCGCCACCCAGTCCTTGACCGACGACATGATCGAGCTGTTCGCCGCCGAGGTCGGTGCGGAGATCGATCTCGTCGACCCCGGCCAGGAGCAGGAGGTCGAGCTGCAACGCGTGCTCGACATCCCCGAGGATGACGAGGGCGGCCCCCACGAGCTCCCGCACCGCCCGCCGGTGATCACCGTGATGGGTCACGTCGACCACGGCAAGACGAAGCTGCTCGACTTCATCCGTGACGCCAACGTGGTGGCCGGCGAGGCCGGTGGCATCACGCAGCACATCGGCGCCTATCAGGTCGACAAGGGCGGCAGGAAGCTCACCTTCATCGACACACCAGGTCACGCGGCGTTCACCGCCATGCGGGCGCGGGGTGCCGAGGCGACCGACGTCGTGATCCTCGTGGTGGCCGCCGACGACGGCGTGATGCCCCAGACCATCGAGGCGATCCAGCACGCCAAGGCGGCAGAGGTGCCCATCGTGGTCGCCATCAACAAGGTCGACCGGGAGAACGCGGACCCCAACCGGGTGATGCAGCAGCTCTCCGAGCACGACCTGGTCCCCGAGGCCTGGGGTGGCGACACGATCATGTGCGAGGTGTCCGCGCTGCAGGGCACCGGGGTCGACGAGCTGCTCGACAACCTGCTCGTCGTGGCCGAGATCGAGGACCTGCGGGCGAGCCCCGAGGGCCGTGCCACGGGCGTCGTGCTCGAAGCCCACCTGGACGTCGGCCGCGGCCCCGTGGCCACCGTGCTGGTGCAGCGGGGCACGCTCAAGGTCGGCGATCCCATGGTGGCCGGGCCCGCCTGGGGTCGCATCCGCGCCCTGGTCGACGATCACGGTCGCCAGCTCAAGGTGGCCCCCCCGTCCACCGCGGTGCAGGTGCTCGGCCTCTCCGACGTCGCCGAGGCAGGCGACCCCTTCGTGGTGGCACCCGACGAGCGCAAGGCCAAGTCGGTCGCCGAGACCCGCGATCGCTGGAAGCGGGAGGCGGGTCGAGCGCGGGATGCGTCGGTGATGAGCTCCGGGGCCAAGCTCGAGGACATCTTCGCCCAGATCCAGGCGGGTGAGCAGGCCTCGCTGAACCTGATCGTGAAGGCCGACGTCCAAGGCTCGCTCGAGGCGGTGACGGAGAGCCTCAAGAAGCTCGAGCGGCCGGAGGTCAAGGTGGGCTTCGTGCTCCGAGGCGTCGGCGGCATCACGGAGTCGGACATCCAGCTCGCTGCCACCTCGAGCGCGACGATCATCGGGTTCAACGTCCGACCGAGTCGCCAGGCCAGGGAGATGGCCGAGGTGGAGGATGTGGAGATCCGCACCTACGAGATCATCTACAAGCTCCTCGAGGACATCGAGGCGGCGATGGTCGGCATGCTCGAGCCGGAGTTCGAGGAGTCGGTCACCGGCGAGGCCGAGGTCCGAGAGGTCTTCCGGGTCCCGAAGGTCGGTGCTGTGGCCGGCTGCATGGTCAACAACGGCGTCATCACCCGGGGTTCGAAGGTGCGCTTCCTGCGCGAGGGGACCATCATCTGGAAGGGCGAGATCTCCTCCTTGCGACGCTTCAAGGAGGACGTCCGGGAGGTCGCCTCCGGCTACGAGTGCGGCATCGGCCTCTCCGACTTCCAGGACCTGAAGCCCGGCGACGTGATCGAGACCTTCGAGCTCAAGGAGATCCCCCGCACCTGATGGCCCGTCGCTCCTCCTCGCGACCCTTCCAGCGCACCGACCGGTTGGGCGAGCAGATCCGCGAGATCGTGGCCTCCGAGTTGGAGCGCCTCGGCGACGACCGCCTGGAGCTCGTGACCGTCACCGCGGTGGAGGTGGACGGCTCGCTGGACCACGCAGTGGTCTACTACTCGGCCATCCACGCCGCCGAGCAGGGTGGAGACGAGGACATCGAGGAGGCGCTCGAGGAGCTTCGCTGGCCGATCCAACAGGTCGTGAACCGTGAGGTGCGGGCCCGACGCACGCCGCAGATCGCCTTCCGTCACGACGAGCAGCTGTTGGAGGCCATGCGCATCGAGCAGCTGCTGCACGGCCTGGGCGATGCACCGCCGGTCCCTCCGGGAACCGGGGGCATCGAGCACGACGACCCGGGTGCTGCAGGGCAGCTAGAGTGAGCTCCGAAGAGTCGCCGACCGCCGCCCCGGACGGCCTCGCGGTGATCGACAAGCCGGCGGGGTGGACCAGCCACGACGTCGTCGCCAAGCTCCGGGGCATCCTCGGCACCCGCAAGGTGGGGCACTCGGGCACCCTGGATCCCGCGGCGACCGGCGTCCTGGTGGTCGGTGTGGGCAGGTGCACACGCCTGCTGCAGCACCTCGGTGGGCTTCCCAAGTCCTACGAGGCGACCATCCGCTTCGGGCTCGAGACTGACACCCTCGATGCGGACGGCCAGGTCACCGCGGTGCACGACATGGATCCACCGGGACTCCAGGAGGTGACGGCGGCGGCATCCCGGCTGAGCGGCACGATCGAGCAGGTGCCACCCATGGTGTCGGCGGTCAAGGTCGGCGGTCGTCGGCTCCACGAGCTCGCCCGTGAGGGCAAGGAGGTGACCCGACCCGCACGCTCGGTGGAGGTCACCCGCTTCGACCTCGCGCCCAGTGAGGACCCGTTGCGCTGGACGGCGCGGGTGGACTGCTCGGCGGGGACCTACGTGAGGGTGCTGGCAGCGGACCTGGGCCGGGCGCTCGGCGGTGGTGCCCACCTGTGCGCACTCCGTCGGCTGTCGGTGGGACCGTTCACGTTGGGCGAGGCGCACCGACTCGAGGAGGCGGTGGTGCTCCCGGCATCGGAGATCACCCGCGTGCTGGACCCGGTGGCGGTCGGTCCCGGCGTCGCCGCACAGGTGCGTCATGGGAAGGTCCTCGACCGGAGAGACCTGGGCCTGGTTCCCGACGCCGTGGGTCCCTGGGCCGTGCTCGACGACGCCGGGAGCCTTCTGGCGGTCTACGTGGCCCATCGCGGGTCGTCGGTGAAGCCGTCTGTCGTGTTGGCCCTCTAGTCTGGTCGGTCGTGCAGGTCATCCGCGGCGGCCACGAGTGCCCCCACCCCCCCGAAGGGACCGTGCTCACCATCGGCGCGTACGACGGGCTCCACCTCGGACATCGCACGGTGATCGCCGAGGTGATCCGTCGGGCGAGAGCGGGTGGCCATCGCAGCGCAGTGGTCACCTTCGATCGTCACCCCGCACAGGTCATCCGCCCCGAGTCCGCTCCACGGCTGCTCACCGATCTGGACCAGAAGCTCGAGCTGTTGGACGCGACCGGAGTGGACTACGTCGTGGTGGTGCACTTCGACGAGGCCCGAGCGCAGGAGCCCGCGGAGGACTTCGTTCGCACCGTGCTGGTGGACTGCCTCAACGTGAAGGACATCGTGGTGGGTGAGGACTTCCACTTCGGCCATCGCCGGGGCGGCGACGTGGCGCTGTTGCAGGAGATGGGCGGGGTCCTCGACTTCGGGGTGCACGGCCACTCCCTCGTGGGAGAGGACGGGCGACCCGCGCGTGACGACGAGCAGGTCAGCTCCACCGCCATCCGCCGTGCCCTGCACCACGGCCGTCTCGACAGCGCCAACCGGATGCTGGGCCGTCCACACGAGATGCGGGGGCCTGTCGTGACGGGTGACCGTCGGGGCGCCGACATCGGCTTCCCGACCGCCAACGTCGCCATCGCCGAGACGATGCTGATGCCGTCGGAAGGGATCTACGCGGGTCACCTGGTTCTGGAGCGCACCGGTGAACGCCTGCCGGCCGCCATCTACGTGGGACGGCGGCCGACGTTCTACGGCGACGATGCCGTGGTGCTGTTGGAGGTCCACGTGCTCGACTTCGACGGCGACCTGTACGGAGAGACCGTGCGCGTCAGCTTCGAGCACCGCCTGCGGGGGGACCGACGCTTCGACTCGGTCGATGAGCTCGTCGCGCAGCTGTCTCGGGACTGCGTGCAGGCGCGCCGACTCCTCCAGTCGTAGCCGACTCCTCCGGTCGTAGCAGCCGCCCGGCCCCCGCTGAGGATCTCCGCGCCGCTTCGTGCTCCGGCGCCGAGGAGGATCTCCACCACCGAAGAGTTCCGTACTGCGGTGCGCGTGCCGATAGCTTCTGGAGAAGGCATGGTGCTGGGGCGGGCACCACGCGGAAAGGGCCACATGTCGCAGGTGCTGGAGCCGATCGAAGGACCGGTGCTCGATGAACCGCTGGCAGCCGGCGCGGTCGAGGTGCCGCACCTGACGCGACGCCAGATCACGCTGAGCGACGGCCACTCCGTGGGGGTGACGGTGGCGGGCGAGGGACTGCCGCTCGTCGTGGTCCACGGCTTCTCCGCCGAGGGCTTCCTCTACGCGCAGTCGCTCTCTCGCCTGGTGAAGATGGGGTTCCGCGTGGTGGCCATCGACACCGCCGGCCACGGCGCCACACAGGGACTTCCGTTGACCGGCCACGACATCAACGACTACGCCGAGCTCCTGGGCAGGGCCATCGACGAGCTGGGCATCGAGCGGTTCGTGCTGGCCGGGCACTCCATGGGTGGACAGCTGATCGCACGCCTGGGAGCACGCTGGCCCGAGCGCACCCTCGGCGTCATCTTCATCGACGCCATCGTCGGCGACACCTGGGACCGGATGGTCTACCTCTTCCGGGTGTCACCGCCGCTGCTGGGCCTCATCGGAGCGCTGCTCGTCCTCGACTCGGTAGCCGTGGTGCCGGCCTTCTCGGACCCCCGCCAGGCCACGAAGCTCATGCGCCTGGTCCTGCCGACCTACCTCGGTCACCTGGTGCAGCCCTGGCGCCTGATCGGGCCGGTCGCGTCGATCCTGCGGACCCGATCCAGCCGATACGCGCTCGACGAGCTGAAGCGCCAAGGCGTGCCGTGCGTGGCCATCCACGGCACACGAGACCTCGCCGTGCCGTTCCGAACCGCCCGCGACACCGTCCGCCGCACCGACGGCACACTGGTCACGGTGATCTCGGGCGGGCACTCGTGGCTACTGCGGGACCCCGAGTCGCTCCCCGCCATCATGACCGAGCTCCTGGCGAACGGCTTGGGGGAGGGGATACGGGAGGGGCTCCGCTCGGCGGGCCTGCGCTCGTCGAAGCCGACGCTCGCGGACGTCGAGCGGGTGTGCTACCGCCCGGATGCGAAGATCCTCACGCTGGCTCCTCCCGACCGGGCGCGCAAGGTCGTGGGTCGGCACCGCCGACCCAAGTTCGCATGGACGATGGAGCACGGCACCTGAGGGGTGCTGCCAGCCCGGCGGGCACGAGGGCGCCCCCGGCGGTCTGGCCGGTGCAGGTCGGCCGGGGTAGTCTTGACAGCTCCCCGGTGCGTTCCGCCCGGGGCGCTCCCCGGCACGAGACGCCGACGCATCCGCCGAGGTGATCGACCACGGGGGCAGGGTCCTACACCCGAGGAGGTCCTCCATGGGCAACCGAACGCCCACCCATCTACCCGACAAGCAGGCCACGATCAGCCGGTTCGGCAAGAACGAGGCCGACACGGGATCCGCAGAGGTGCAGATCGCGCTCCTCACCGACCGCATCAACCACCTCACCGAGCACCTCAAGCTGCACAAGAAGGACCACCACAGCCGTCGTGGCCTCCTCATGTTGGTGGGCAAGCGTCGTCGCTTCCTCGACTACCTGAAGGACAACGACGTGGAGCGCTACCGCAGCCTCATCGCGGAGCTCGGACTGCGCCGCTGAGCCTGTCCGGCCGCCGTGCACGGTTCGGCGGCGCCGGTGGGGTAACCTGGTGCAAACACGCGGCACACCGGCCGGTTACCGGTTGCCGATGTCCGGGCCCCGCCCGAGAACCCGCCCCGTCGTGCGTGAGCGCACCGGAGCGGATCACGATCTCGGGCCCTCCTCGTCCGGGGATCGACCACTGGGAACTGGCCTGCCGCCCGAACGGCCCCGTCGGGGCCGAAGGAGGGCCATCATGGCCGAACCCATCCGCGTCGAGGCAGTGCTTGCCGGCGACGACGACAAGACCCTGTTCTTCGAGTCCGGCAAGCTGGCCGGGCTCGCCGGCGGCTCAGTGCTCGTGGGCATGGGACGCACCCGGGTGCTGCTCACCGCCACCGGTGCGTCGAGCCCACGGGAAGGCGCTGACTTCTTCCCGCTGACCGTCGACATCGAGGAGCGCATGTACGCCGCCGGGAAGATCCCCGGTTCGTTCTTCCGTCGGGAGGCTCGTGCCGGAGAGGCCGCCATCCTGGCCTGCCGACTCATCGACCGACCCCTGCGGCCCTCGTTCCCCGACGGCTTCCGCAACGAGGTCCACGTGGTGGGCACCGTCCTGGGCGCCGACCAGGAGAACCCCTACGACGTGATCGCCCTGAACGCTGCGTCGGCGGCGCTGCTGATCTCGAACATCCCCTTCGAAGGGCCCATCGGCGCGGTGCGCCTCGCCTACACCACGGAGGGCGAGTGGTTGGCGAACCCCACCTACGGTGAGAGCGCGGAGTCGACCTTCGAGATCGTGGTCGCCGGCCGTGAGCTCCCCGACGGCGACGTCGCGGTGATGATGGTCGAGGCCGGCGGCACCGAGGCGTCCTGGGGCTTCTACGAGGACGGCGCCCCCAAGGTCGACGAAGCCGCGCTGGCTGCGGCGCTGGACGCGTCCAAGGCCCACATCTCCGAGGTGATCGCGTTGCAGCGCCAGCTGGTGAGCGCTGTCGAGGCGGCGAACGGTCCGGTCGAGAAGATGGAGTTCCCGGCGCAGCTCGACTACACCGACGACGTCTACTCGGCGGTCGAGGCCGTGGCGGGAACCCGGATGGCAGAGGTCGAGTCCATCGCCGACAAGTCCGAGCGGCTGGTCGCCGAGGACGCGCTGCGCTCCGAGACGCTCGAGTCGGTCGTGCCCGACCTCGTCGGGGAGGACCGGGGCGAGGACCTCGCCACCAAGCAGGCGAAGGCCGCGTTCCGATCGCTGATGAAGGCCACGGTTCGGCGGCGGATCGTCCACGACGGCATCCGCATCGACGGCCGCGGTCCCGCCGACATCCGTCCGCTGTCGGCGGAGGTCGGCGTCATCCCCACCGCGCACGGCACCGGGTTGTTCCAGCGGGGCGAGACGCAGGTCCTCAACTTCTGCACCCTCGGCATGCGGAAGATGGACCAGATGGTCGACGGCATCGATCCCCAGACCAAGAAGCGCTACCTCCACCACTACAACTTCCCGCCCTTCTCCACCGGCGAGCCCGGATTCATGCGGGGCCCGAAGCGGCGCGAGATCGGCCACGGTGCCCTGGCGGAGCGAGCGGTCTTCCCGGTGGTCCCCTCCTTGGAGGAGTTCCCCTACACGATCCGCCTCGTGTCCGAGGTGCTCTCCTCGAACGGCTCCACCTCGATGGCGTCGGTGTGCTCCTCCACGTTGTCGCTGATGGATGCCGGCGTGCCCATCAAGGCGCCGGTCGCCGGCATCGCCATGGGACTGGTGCACGCCGAGGGCCGGTACGTCACGCTCACCGACATCCTGGGTGCCGAGGACGCGTTCGGCGACATGGACTTCAAGGTGGCGGGCACCGAGGACTTCGTGACGGCGCTGCAGCTCGACACGAAGATCGACGGCATCCCCGCCGACGTGCTGGCAGCTGCGCTCCAGCAGGCCAAGGAGGCCCGCCTCCAGATCCTCGAGGTGATGAAGGCCGCCATCGCCGAGCCACGACCGGAGCTGGCCGAGACCGCACCCAAGATCATCAGCTTCGAGATCCCCGCCGACAAGATCGGTGAGGTCATCGGCCCCAAGGGCAAGGTCATCAACGCCATCCAGAGCGAGACCGGGGCGGACATCTCCGTCGACGACGACGGCATGGTGGGCATCGTGTCCATCGGCTCGGTCGACATCGGTGCCGTGCGAGAAGCAGAGCGCCAGATCCAGCTGATCCTCGACCCGCCGACCGCCGAGATGGGTGCCGTCTACCAGGGGCGCGTGGTGAACATCACGAAGTTCGGTGCGTTCGTCAACATCCTCCCGGGCCGGGACGGCCTGGTGCACATCTCGAAGCTCGGTGGCGGCAAGCGGATCGACCGGGTGGAGGACGTGCTGGAGCTCGGTCAGGAGATCGAGGTCCGTGTCGACGACATCGACCCGAACGGCAAGATCTCCCTCACGCCGACCAGCGAGGGGGATGCTCCCGACTCGGGACGGTCCACCGAGCGCGCAGAGCGACGATCCGAGGGCGAGCCCTCGGCCGCAGCCGAGGGCTCGAGCCGTCGGGAAGCCAGCTTCTCCTCCCAGTACGACCAGCAGCTCGAGGAGCAGCACGGCGACCTCGGTCCCGGGCACTCACGCTCCGGTGGTCGCAGCGGTGGCAACGGCGGCGGCGGCAGTCGTGGTCGAGGCGGCCGCACGCGCGGCCGCCGATGAGCGGCTGGTGAGGTGACCCCTGTGCCGGCCGGAGGGCGGCGCCGCCCGCCGGCCGAGCACGTGCAGCGCACGGAGCTGCGGTCGGGACTCCGGATCCTCACGGATGCGCAGCCCGATCGCAGCAGCGTCGCGGTGTCGGTGTGGGTCGGCGTCGGATCGCGCGACGAGCCCGACGCGATCGCCGGGGCGTCCCACTTCCTGGAGCACCTGCTGTTCAAGGGGACCGAGGAGCGCGACGCTCGCACGATCGCCCGGGAGATCGATGCCGTCGGCGGCGAGATGAACGCCTTCACGGCCAGCGAGCACACCGCCTTCTACGCGCACGTGCCGGCGGAGGCGCTGGAGCTGGCCACCGGCGTGCTGGTGGATGTGGTGGTTCGCCCCGTGCTCGCACCGTCGGACGTGGACGCCGAGCGCGAGGTCATCCTCGAGGAGCTCGCAGCAGCCGACGACGACCCCGACGACGTCGTGGCCGTGGGGCTGTTCGAATCGCTGTTCCCGGGCCACCCACTCGGTCGTGAGACCCTCGGGACCTCGGCCTCCATCGACGCGCTGGGGCGCCACGACATCGTGTCCTTCTTCCAGGAGTGGTACCGCCCGGCGAACCTGGTCGTGGCCGCTGCCGGCGACGTCGACCACGCCCGGCTGGTGGGGCTGGTGGAGGACCGCTTCGACGACGGGCCTCCCGGCCGGCGCCCGCAACGGTCCGCACCCAGCGCCGAGGTGGTCGAACAGCTGGAGCTGCGCCGACCGGTCGAGCAGGCTCACCTGGCCCTGGGCTGGCGGTGCCCGTCGATCAACGACGACGACCGCTTTCCTCTCGCACTGCTCAACCACATCTTCGGCGGTGGACCTTCGAGCCGGTTGTTCCAGGAGATCCGCGAGGCCAGGGGCCTCACCTACGCCGTCGGTTCGGAGGTCTCCCACTACACCGACAGCGGTGCGCTCAGCGTGCACTGCACCACCACCCCGCAGAAGGTCGCGCAGATGATGGAGCTGCTCGACGCCATCGTCGAGGACCTCTCCCGTGGTGGAGTGGCCGATGACGACGTCGAGCGGGCGAAGGGCGCGCTGCACGGTGCGCTGGCGATGACCTACGAGAGCACCGTGGCCCGGATGAGCCGACTGGGTGCAGCCGAGACGCTGCGCGGAGAGGTCACGCCGATCGCCGAGCACCTCGCCCGCCTGGATGCGGTCAGCCCGGAGCAGGTCCGTCGGGTGGCGGCAGCGGTCTTCGAGGGCCCGCGGGCGCTGGCGGTGGTGGCACCGGGAGGCGTCGAGCCGGGCCGTTGAGCCTGCACCGTCGAGCGTCGGATCCGGGGCCGACTCACCCCTCGGCGGCCTCCACCTCGTCGCGGGTCACGCCGAGCACGAACAGGATGGCGTCCAGGAAGGGCACGTTCACGGTGGTGTCGGCGACCTGCTGGACGAGGGGCTTGGCGTTGAAGGCCACGCCCAGCCCGGCCCGGGCCAGCATGTCGAGGTCGTTGGCTCCGTCGCCGACCGCCACCGTCTGGGACAGCGGAATCCCCTCGAGCGCGGCGAACTGCGACAGCAGCTCCGCTTTGCGGGCTCGGTCCACCACGGTGCCGAGCACCTCACCGGTGAGGCGGCCGTCGAGCACCTCGAGCTCGTTGGCGGCGGCGTGGTCGAGGTCGAGCTCCTCGCGCAGGTGGTCCGTGAAGTGCGTGAAGCCACCCGAGACGATCCCCACCGCGTAGCCGAGCCTGCGCAGCGTGCGCACGAAGGTCCGGGCACCTGGGGTGAGCCGCATCCGCGTGCGTGCGCGCTCCAGCGCCGCCTCGTCGAGCCCACGGAGGCGATGGACCCGGTCTCGAAGTGCGTTCTCGAAGTCGAGGGATCCTGCCATGGCCTGCTGGGTGATGGCTCGGACCTCCTCGGCGCACCCCGCCTCCTCCGCCAGCAGCTCTATCACCTCGTCCTGGATCAGGGTGGAGTCGACATCCAGCACGACCAGTCGTTTGGCCCGGCGTTCCAGGCCCGCAGGCTGCAGGGCGACGTCCAGTCGGTGGGCGCCCGCGGCTTCGGCGAGCAGACGTCGCAGCTCGTCGCGATCGGCGTGGCGCACCAGGAACTCGTAGGCGAACACCGGGTAGCGAGCAAGGCGCACGATGCGATCGATGTTGCCGCCGGCGGCGGCGATCCCTCCGGCGATGGCTCCCAGCTCGGCGGCGGAGAGCTCGGTCTCCAGCGCATGGCCCAGCACGGTGACGGCGTCGAGGTGCTCGTTGCCGGTCCCCGGGGCGCGCACCGCTTCGATGGAGACCGTCAGGCGGCGCTGGTTCCCGAAGTGCTCCAGCATCTCCTCCAGGCGACCCAGGTCATCGCCGGGGTGGCTGATGGCGACGGCCAGGGTGAGGTGGCCGCGGACGAGCACCTGTTCGAGGTCCTGCACGCTCGCACCCACGAGGTCGAGCACGGTCATCAGGTCCGCAGTGATCCCTGGGGAGTCCGCGCCGACAACTCGCACCAGCAGCGCGGCCGCCGGGGGATGGCCGCCGTGGATGTCGGTCATGGGCGTAACGGTACGGGCCTGGCGCCGGTGCCGGTGACATCGGTGGGGTTCAGGCGGGGATCGCAGGACCTCCACGGCGGGCGCCGTGGAGGTCGATCGTCGCTGCCAGGACCCCAGCGACCGCTGCGCCGACCAGGAGCACGATGGTGAGCCCTGCAGCGTCGATCACAGCTCCAGCCAGGAGACCCCCGACCGGGACCAGCCCCGCCCACGCCATCATCCACAGACCCATCACCCGTCCACGCACCTCGTTGGCGACTCGGAGCTGCAGGATGGTCACCAGGGCGGTGACCACCACGAAGTAGCTGCCGCCGCAGAGGAAGACCGTCACGAAGCCGATCGCAGGGGTGCTGGTGAGGGCGAACGCGGCGAGCGCCATGCCGAACACTGCGAGGCCGACACGTACCATCGCCGCCCGGTCGCGCGTCGCGAACAGCGAGCCGATGGACAGCGCTCCCAGCAGGGCGCCGAGGCCGAAGGTGGCGAACAGCAGCGTGTAGGCCTGGTCGTCGAACCCGAACTGCTCGGCGGAGATCAGGGGCATCTGGTAGATGAAGACCAGAGAGAACAGCGAGTACACCGCGATCGTGATGAGCACCTTGGCGATCACCGGATCTCGGCGTGCCTCCCTGACCCCTCCGGCGAGCTGGCGCAGCGGTGACTCGCCTCGGCGTCCCTTGGGAGAGAAGTCGGCGTGCACGCTGAGGAGGGCGACGATCACGAACAGGTAGGTGGCGGCGTTGATGGCGAAGACGAGGGGAGCCCCTCCGGTGGTGGCAGCCACTCCGCCCAGGATGGGTCCGGCCACACGACTGGCGTTCATCGAGGCGGAGTTGAGGGCCACCGCGCCCTGGATGTCGCGTCCCTCGACCAGGGCAGGAAGGGTGGCACTGGCCGTCGGGCCGTTCAGTGCACCACCGATGCCGATCCCGGCCACCAGGGCCACCAGCGCGACCTTGCTCGGCTGCTCCTGGGTCGCCACGACGGCCAGGCCGAGGGACAGCAGCGCTTGGATCGTGGCGATGCCGACCATCAGCACTCGCCGGTCGATGCGATCGGCGACGGCACCGCCCAGAGGGGACAGCAGCAGCATCGGGCCGAGCTGAGCGAACGTCACGACCCCGATGAACGTGGCGCCACCGGTGAGGTCGTAGGCGAGCGCGATCAGCGTGACGTTCTGCATCCAGGTGCCGATGTTCGATGCCAGCGTGCCGGCGAAGACTCGGCGGAACGCCCGGTGCGAGAGCGCGTTGCGCATCGGGCTGCGGCTACCGGTTCCCTCGTCGGCGCGAGAAGATTCGTCGAGCGAATCTTTCGAAGATCGAACCAGTGCCACTGCTGCAGGATAGCTGGACACGGCTGCGATGTCCCGGGCACTGCCGTCGTCCGCGGGGTCGCCCCGGCGGGTGCGCGCTGGGCCGCCCGGGGCTTGCGCTCCTACGCTGGTGCGATGGCGCAGACGCGGAGCCACTACCAGGTCCTCGGCGTCCCACCCAGCGCCCCACGTGAGGAGATCCGTCGGGCCCACCGACGACTGGCTCACGTGCTGCACCCGGATCGCCATCTCGGGGCATCGGTGGCGGAGCGGCAGTTGGCGGAGCGGAGGATGCGGGAGATCAACCTCGCCTGGCACGTGCTCTCCGACGACCGTCGTCGAGCGGACTACGACCGCGGTCTCCGCCAGACGACCGCAACGACCCGGACCACGGCGACAGCGTCGCCCAGGGCGAGCACCAACGACACCGACCGGGCCGCGTCTGCGGGGACGACGTCGCGGCCGAGCACATCGCCGCCGTTCGGATCTCGACCGGCGACGGGCGGCGGGACGGGCGCCCGGGTCCACCAGCGCACCGACGCCCGGCCAGCGGCTCCCACAGGCGGCGCTGCGGTGCGTCCGGCGACGTCGTTCCTGCTGCGTCGGGGCCCGGCGCTGGTCGCGATCGTCGTGGCCGTCGGGTTGCTGCTGGTCACCGCCTACGCCGGCAGCGAGTCTGCCAAGAGCGGGGTGCGGGAGGTGAGCGGCGCTCAGGAGTGCGTGCTGTTGCTGGAGGGGTCCTCCGGACGGTTCATCGACTGCAGCCTGCCCAACGACGGCCGGGTCGTCGCCGAGGTGGACGCGGCCCTCGACTGCCCGGAAGGCACCCGGTATGCGCTTGTCGATGCCGACTTCGTGTGCATCCCGGCGACGGAAGGCTGAACGCCGATCGAGGTCGACCTCCGGAACACTTGACACGCCGTCAGGTCCGAACGACGATGTGTGCGCCTGTAGGGCCGTGCAGGTGGGCGAGCGTGCGACGGCGTGTTGAGGGGGAAAGATGCGGAAGGTCCAGAGGATCTCGTTCGCGTGTGCGGTTGCGGCTGTGGTGCTGGCTGGTGCCTGCGCCGCGCCGCCGGTCGGTGGAGGGGGTGCCACCACCAGCACCGTGCCTTCCGGGCTCCCGGTCGCGGTGGCCAGCGCCGCGCCCACGATCGGCGACGCGCCGTACACGGTGAACTTCGACTCCGCCGGCTCCTCTCCGGGCAGCGGGACGGGGTTGACCTACTCATGGGACTTCGGCGACGGCAGCCCCGTGGGGACGGCGCCCGTCGCCTCCCACGTCTACGACACGGTCGGGGTGTTCCAGGCGAGGTTGACGATGACGACCTCGCTCGGCTCGTCCATGTCGCCGCCGATCACCATCACGGTGAACCTCGACCCCAACCCGAAGTACTACGTCGCGGTCACCGGCTCGACCGGTGCGGGCTGTGGACCGCTCGTCAACCCGTGCTCCACGATCTCGGAGGCGCAGACCAACGCGGTGGCCAACGGCATCCACGCGATCCGCGTCGCCGGAGGCTCCTACAGCGATCCGATCGTGCTGGCGTCGAACATGTCGATCACCGGAGGGTGGAAGCAGGACTTCAGCGACTACGGGGCAGATCAGATCACCACCGTCTACGGCACCGGCACCGCTGCTGCGGTGACGATCAACGGGGTGGTCAACTCCTCGATCTCCGGGGTGAGCGCCCAGGGGGTCACCCGCACCTCCGGCGATGCCACCGGCATCGTGGTCTCCGGCGGCTCCTCCGGGATCGGGATCGGCAGCAACGACGCCCCCACGACGCTCGTCGGCGGCGGTGTCGGCCCGAACGCCACCGGCATCCTGGTGAGCGGCGGCTCCCTGGTGAGCGTGGAGAACGCCCACGTCAACAGCGGCACCCCCGTGGGCGCCGGCAAGAGCGCCTACGGCATCCGGTCCCTCGGCCTGTCCGTGGTGAGCGTCACGCTGTCCGAGGTCACCGCGCAGCCGGGCGTGGCCGGCACGAGCGCAGCGGGCGGCGCCCCCGCGCAAGCCCAGGGCGGCTGCACCGGTGCGAACGGCAGCAACGCCAGCGGCCCCAGCAGCCCGGGCAGCGGCGGCAACGGCGGCTCCTGCAGCGCCTACGCCGGCGGCAAGGGCGGCACCGGTGGCGACTACTGGGATCCGGGCTCCAGCGGCAACGGTGGAGCCGGACCTTCCGGCGGTGGTGGAGGAGCCGGCGGCTGCGGGTCGGCGGTCGGCTGCGGTGACGGCGCCGACGGTGGCGGCGCCGGTGGCGTCGGTGCCGCAGGCACTGCGGGCGCAGCCGGCAGCAACACCCCGACCGCGGCCGACCTGTGGTCGCCGACCAACGGCGCGGCCGGCACCGCGGGCTCGGCCGGCAGCGGTGGTGGTGGCGGCGGCGGCGGCAAGTCCGCCAGCGCGTCCGGTGGTGGGGGCGGCGGCGGTGGCGGCGGCGGCAACGGCGGTGCAGCCGGTACGACCGGCGGCATGTCGGGCGGCGGTTCCTTCGGCGTGTACGCCAACGGCGCCACCGTGAACCTGAGCTCCTCCACGGTCACCTCGTCGGCCGGTGGTGCCGGCGGCACCGGTGCCGCCGGTGGTCGGGGCGGCAACGGCGGCAACGGCGGCAACGGCGGATCCGACTCCTGCTGTCTGGCCGGCGGCGGCGGTGGTGGTGCCGGTGGTGGTGCCGGTGGCGGGGGTGGTGGTGCCGGCGGTGGCGCCGGCGGCCCGTCGATCGCCGTCTACCACATCGGCGTGGGGTCCATGGCTCTGACTGCCACCACGATGTTCCGCCCGGCGATCACCGCGCCCGGGGGAGTCGGTGGGGCGTTCTCCGCCCCGGCAACCTCGGGTGTGGGCGGCTTCGGCAACGACTCCGGGGGCGACGGCGCCAGCGCGGGTGTGGCCCAGACGGGCCCTGCGGGTGCCAACGGGACATCCGGCCAGCTGTACCGGGCCTGGGACAACGGCACCGTGACCTTCTGACCATCCCGTTCTGCTCACCCCCCATCGCGGTGGGCGCGATGTTGGGTGAACAGGACGGTGGTCACCTGTCGAGCTCGTCGAGCAGGCGTCGCGGCGCTGTGAGGCGGAACGACGCGTCGAGGAGCTCGACCACCTCGTCCCACTCGTCGTCGTGCAGGTCGAATCCGATCCAACCAGACGGTCCGAGGTAGGCAGGTACGTAGACGCGCGGGTCTTCCATCAGCGCGGGCCGGTCGTCCGGGTCGGGCTGCACCACGATGGAGTGCGGGTGCTGTACCCACTCGCCCCTGATCTTGAGCGAGCCGCCGTAGTAGGCGAACACCTTCTTGGTGAAGAACGCCGGCCGGCCGTGCGACACCTTCTCGTCCACGCCGGGGAACGCTGCCACGAGGGCGCGCACGCGAGCGAGCACCGGATCGTCGTCGTCGAACATCTGAGGGTGCGTCACGACGTCAGCGTACGACGACACCGCCGAGGGGCCGGGGCGGTGCCGATGCGTTCGGAGGCGCCGGCGAGGTCCCATCGGAGCATCGAATCGCGTCAGACGTGATCGGGACGCAGGAGAGCATCCGTGCCGCCGTCGGCGAACAGGACGCTGCCGTGCGTCGGGATGCTGTCGGACGACAGCAGGAAGTCGATGATGGCTGCGGTGCGCCTGGGATCGACGGGATGCTCACCCCATGGCACCGGAAGGGCTCGGGCCAGGGGCCCCAGCTCGGGATCGTCGAGCGTTGCCTGCATCAGCGGGGTGGCGACCGGTCCCGGGGCGACGGCGTTGAGCCGCACACCCGCTTGTCCCCACGTCCCGGCCCGGCGGCGCACCGCCCGACCCAGCGCGAGCTTCGATGCACCGTAGGCGACGAATCCGTCCAGACCCGCCGCCAACTCCAGGGAACGCTCCTCGTCGTCCGCCGCCATGGCCTCCAACACGGCCGGGTCGTCCGACCCGGTGATGCCGGCGGAGTTGGAGCAGATGGCGACCGCGGCCCCCGCCTTCTCCGCGAGGAGGTCCAGGACCCCGTCGAGGACCTCGATCGACCCGAAGTAGTTGACCGCCACGATCGGTGCGACCGGTTGGGAGTGAGGCCCGATGCCCGCGCCGACCACGCATCCGTCGATTCCGTCCGGCGAGATCCGATGGATCTCCGTCACGGCGAGCGCGCGGCCCTCGGGTCGTGCGAGGTCGGCCTCGATCTCCGCACCCTGTAGGTCGACCCCGATCACGGTGTGGCCTTGGTCCTCGAGACGGTCGCGAGTGGCTGCCCCGATGCCCGATGCGGCTCCGGTGATGACGATGGTGTTCATGGCACACAGGCTCGCGCATCTGGCGCCGCACGGGTGCCGCCGACAGGTGGCTCAGGCAGGTGGCTTCCAGGTCATGCGCGTCGTGCAGGAGGTGTCGGGCAGATGGGGCTCGAACTCGATGGAGAGCGGGGCGGTCTCGCCGTCGAACAGCTCCTCGAAGGCCCCCTTGCAGATGAGCAGGCAGCCTTCCTCCGGAAGTCGGTCGGGGCGGGGGAGCAGGTCCTGTGCTCCGCACACGTGCCAGGCGCACTCGGGGACGAACATGGTGAGCTTGCCGCCAGCGGGGTCGTACTCGGTGATCTGCGCCGGTCCCGTCAAGAAGCCGGCGGGGTTGAACATGTCGAAGACCAACCGTTGCAGCTTGCTCGGCTCCGCATCGCCCTCCGAGGCTGAACGACGGGTAGGTGAGCGTTCGGTCATCGAGTTCATCATCTCGAGGAAGTCCGCCGAGTTCTCCCGTGCCAGGGCCACTGCGGTGCCGACCACGATGCGCTCGTACTGCGCGTGGGTGAAGTGCTTCCGCAACTCGAGCAGTGCCCACTCGGCTTCTCGCACGAAGTTGCCGTATCGCTTCCGCCACCGCTCGCGCGGAGTGTCCATGAGCCTGATCCTCTCGCGCCGGGATCGGATCTCCTCCCATTCCGCATCAATCTGCTCGGGATCTCCGCTCATGCGCAGTATGGGGAGGAACGTGTAGGGCACCATCGGTCCGGCACGGTCGACCAGCATGCGCTTCGACATCACCATGTCGATCCACGCCTGGGGACCCCAGTTGCTCATGAAGGAACCCGCCACGCGGGCAGCGGCACCGAGCCCACCCGCCCGGCGGTCGATCGTCGAGTCGGCGTCAACGCCCATCGGAGACCTCCGTACGGTTCGGGGGCTCAGCGTAGTCCGCGCAGGAGGCGCTCGGTCTCGGTGAGCACGGCGCTGCGACCGCCGTGGCTGAGGTGGTCGGCGGCGAACCGCCCCGGGACGAGTGGCCCGCTGCCGGCCCGGTCGAGCGCGAGCCGCGGGCTCCCGGGGTCCTCGCTCGGCTGGGTCATCATGGACCCGTGGGAACGCGACGCATCACTGTCGGTGAACGACGCGCTCGGCTGGCGCGCCGCCATCGGCTGATCCCGTCGACACGAACGGACGAGGTCACGGCGATCGCGGATTCCGTCGTGGCGCTGCACTCGTCGGATCCGGCCTCGGTGCACCTCTCGGCGATGGCCCGGATGCGCCACCCGTCGATCGCGGCGGTGGAGGCCGCGCTCTACGACGCCCGAAGCGTGATCCGGTTCCACGCCATGCGGCGCACCCTGTGGGTCGCGACCCCCTCGGTGGCGCGGATAGCCCACGCATCGTCGACCATGAAGCTCCTGGGGCCCGAGCACCGCCGGTTCGTGAAGCTGCTCGCCGACAACGGCATCTCCGACCACGGCGACGACTGGATCGCGGCGGCGAAGGAGCAGGTCCTGGCTGCACTGCATCGCGCCGGTGAGGCGTCGACGCGCCAGCTCGGCGACGCGGTGCCCGCCTTGCGGCAACCGATCGAGCTGTCGCCGGGCAAGCCGTACGCCGCGACCCAGCAGGCACACGTGCGCATCATGCTGCACCTCGGATTCGAGGGTGTCGTGGTGCGGAGCCGCCCGATGGGGTCCTGGATCAGCAGCCAGTACCGCTGGGCTGCGATGGACGACTGGGTGCCCGGGGGCATCGTCGGCATGGATCCACGTGAGGCCTCCGCCCAGCTGGTCCGACGATGGCTGCACGCGTTCGGCCCCGGGACGACCGCCGACGTGCAGTGGTGGACCGGCTGGACGGTCCGCGACACCCGGCGCGCGCTGGACGACGCGGGAGCGGTCGTGGTCGCGATGGAGACCGCCGACGGTGACATCGACGCCTGGCTCGCGCCTGACGACCTCGACGCGGTGAGCGGAGCGTCGAAGTGGGTGGCGCTCCTGCCCGGCCTCGATCCGACGACGATGGGGTGGAAGGACCGGAGCTGGTACCCCGACGATGGGGTCGCGCGGCGCGTCGTCGATCGCAACGGCAACGCCGGACCCACGATCTGGGTCGACGGACGGGTCGTGGGCAGCTGGGTGCAGCGCAAGGACGGCACCGTCGCGCTCGGGTGGCTCGCCGATGTGCCCCCGGCCCGGCGTGCGCAGGTCGAGGTGACCGCGCGCGTGCTGGAGCACGAGCTGGGCGACACGTTGTTCACGGTGCGGTTCCCCGCTCCGATCCAGGCCGAGCTGCTCTCGTCGTGAACGCCATCCCTGCATCGATCGACTCGTGCGGAGTGGCAGGGATCGCCGCTCGGATGAGCTCGAAGGGGCGGCTCACCGTCCCCAAGGTCGTGCGAGAGGCGCTCGGGCTCGGCGAGGGCGACGACGTGGTGTTCCGCATCGAGGGCGACCGGGCCGTGCTCGCACGGACCCCTGGGCCGGCGTTCTCCGGGAAGCCGCCGCGAGGAGGCCACGATCCGACGGGCACCGTCGTCGCGGTGGTGGGCGTAACAGGACTCGAACCTGTGACCTCTGCCGTGTGAACCCGATCCCTGGGGTTTTCGGCAGGGCACCCATGGACCACGGCGGACCCAGATCCCTGCGATTGCAGGGGACTCGGCTCCTGGCCGCTGTCGGCCGAACGGCCGCGAATGGCAGCGAACACAGATCGCGCGCGAAATCCGCGCGATGGAGGCGCGGCGCGACGGGTGGCCCCCAGCGTCATCGCCGCGCGCTATCCTTACATCAGCCAGACGGTAAGGAGGACCGATGGAGATCGCAGCGAGAATGAGCTCCAAGGGTCAGGTCACGGTCCCCAAGGCCGTACGTGAGGCCCTTGGGCTCGGCGAGGGCGACGACGTGGTGTTCCGCGTCGAGGGCGACCGGGCCGTGCTCGCACGGACCCCTGAGTTCCTGTCGCTGGCCGGCACCATCACCGTGCCCGCCGCCAAGCGCAACGTCGCGTGGGACGAGGTCATCCGCTCGACGCGCGCCGGCCGGGCCGCAGCGGCCCGGTGAGCGCGTTCGTCGACACGAACATCCTCGTCCGACACCTGACGGGCGACCCAGCGGACATGGCGGACCGTGCGACGGCCTACCTCGCCGAGGCGACGGAGCTGTACCTGACCGATCTGATCGTCGCCGAGACGGTCTACGTGCTCGAGTCGTACTACGAAGCACCACGGGATCAGGTCGCCAACTCGATGCGCTCCCTGGTGTCGATGCGATCGGTCCTGACGGTCGACCCGGCGCTGCTGCTCCGAGCGATCGAGGTTCACGAGACCGACCGCCTCGACTTCGCCGAGGCATACCTCGTCGCGTGCGCCGAGAGCACAGGCGTCGGCCGCGTCGCCTCGTTCGACCGCTCGATCGACCGAGTCGACACCGTGGACCGCATCGAGCCCTGAATCGTCGAGGCCCGCTCGGCGATTCGTCGGGCGTGGTCAGCAATGACCACGCCCGAGTCGGCTGAAGTGTTCAGCCCTGACCATGCGAGGCGGCCCCTCCCTACCTGCGCCCAATGCGGTCGAGTGACTGCCCCCTACCGGCACCTATGCCACGGTCCGGCGACCCGCTTCGGGCAACCTGTGGGGGTGGGAGATGAAGACGAGCGGGAATGTCGGCAGCTGGACCTGATGAGCGACCGGCTCGCCCGGTTCCGCGCTGGGGAGCTGAGCATCGGTCCCGTCATCAACGACCTCGAAGCCCTGCGATACGAGCTGCACAGCGTCGATGACAGGTGGATCGACCGCTTCATCGAAGCGTGGAGCGATCTGGAGATCCCGTACGCTGCGGCGCTCGACCGGCTCGAGCCAGTCCCGACCATTGCCAATGGCGTTGTCGCAGCCGGAGTGAGCGAGCTTGAACGGCTGGTCGCCGAGGCTCGCGCTTCGCTCGGCGGGATGTGACCCGACCGCCCCCGATCGCCGGAAGTCGGCGCCTGTTTGTTGGTGCACGGAGCGAGTGGCGAGAGGCATCCGGAGGCCACAGAACATGCAACCTGGCGAGCGGCGTCGGGCGTATCGGGCGGCGATGTTGACTGCTTCTGGCTTCGGCCTCGCGGCCGAGCGGTGAGCCATACGCGAGCCTCAGGAACGGTCCAGCTCACGGAGGAGATCCTCTGGTGACGTCAGCACTGTCGTGCCTAGTCGCCCAGGGCAGCCCGACCATTCCAGGTCGCGAGCCCGCCGTCGCTCGGTGACGACCACGTTGCAGTAGGGAACCGCCAAGGACAGCGCGTCGATATCGAAGTAGTCGTTCGGCGTCCACGAGGACTGCGGGTTGCGATGCGCGGCCACTTGCAGACTGACATGAACATCGCCGCCTGGCATCGCATCGACGACGGCGCGCACCCCGCCACGATCATCGCTGAACAGGTCGTCGAGACTGGCTGCCCGCGAATCGAGGCCCTCGTTTAGCATCTCCATCAGCTCGACGATGAGGTAGCGAGCGCCAACAACGTCCCGGATCCGACCTCGGCGCCATCGCGGATCTTCGTCGAAGCGCTCAGCCTGCTCCCGTTCCTGCTGTGCCCGAATCTCCTGACCGCGTCGAGCGGCTGCCGGGTCGAAGCCGTTGGCTGCGAGGTCCTCCAGGTCCTCGTCCTGTGGCCCTCGCAGCATCATCCACTCGCCCATGTACTGGGCCTCAGCGAGCCACCGGTCGTGTTCCTCCGGGCCGCCTGGCCAGTCCCGTCGGATGGCCTCCGGTGCTGCGCCCGACGCGTCTCGGATCTGCAATTGGCCGTTCACGCCGAACGCGTGACCGAAACCAGTGCCCATGACATCGAGCGTGACGTAGGGAACCGCTCGGAGGCCGACATGGGCGTCCAGGACTGCCTCAAGCTCCAGCCGCATCACGAGGGACCGGCACAGGAGGGTCCGGAACTGCGAAAGCTCCAACATCACGCGCGCGATGTCCTCCCGTTGCCGAGGGCTGCGGATCCCGGACATCTCCATGTAGTGCTGCCCGGCCAAGGGGAAAATTACCTGTCCGCGCTCGACCGCGAGCTGCGCCGCTTCCAACGGCTCCCGGTATCGGCCGCCGTCCTTGTGGCCGACAGACGCCTTGGCCAGGCCGATCCAGTGGTTCAGGTCCAGGTAGATCGATCGCTTCTCGCCCGCACCCAAGACGAGGGACGTGGGCCACACGTAGGGCACCGGACTCCGATGGAGACCATCAGTCATTCCATCAGTGTCGCCGGTACATGTGACAAGCCAAGTGCGTTCGCCGTGGCCCGGCGCCCTGGCGGCGAGAACCGGCGCCAGCACCAAGGGGTTCATGTACCGCCTCGGCGACGCCGCCCGTCAAGCGCCGAAGCCACCGCCCCGCCCGAGCACGCGATTCCGATGCCTTGAGGTCGCCCTATCGCCGGGACTGCGGCGTTCTGGCCCGGCGCATCAGGTGAGCTGCGATCGGCGATCATGGAGCTGGCCGACGACCGGGAGGGCTGCAGGACCGATGAGCCGACATGTTGAAGTCACATTCGATGCGCACGACCCGCGAGCACTGTCCACGTTCTGGCGCGACGTGCTGGGCTACGTCCACCCCGCCCCGCCGGGGGTCGACCTGCCAGAGGGGTCTGACCCGCTCGCCGCGTGGGACGAGTTCCTCGCCCGGGCCGGTGTGCCCGAGGGAGAGTGCAACACGAGATCGGCCATCGAGGACCCGGAAAGGACATGGACCTCGGCTCTTCTTCCAGCAGGTGCCTGAAAGCAAGGTGGCCAAGAATCGCGTCCACCTGGACGTCCGTACAGCACCCGGCATGAGCGGGGACGAGCGGATGGAAGCCTTGGAGGCCGAGTGCCACCGGCTCGTTGCACTCGGCGCGTCGCGACTGCGTCGCGAGGAGCCCGCTCCACCGATGAGCGACGGTTTCATCGTGATGGCTGACCCCGAAGGAAACGAGTTCTGCCTGGACTGACCACCACACAGGCTGAGGCTTGACGGCAGAAGCGGCACCCATTGGGACACCGTCACCTATCGCCGGCACTGGGTCAGCCGCCGGCGACGAAGGCGACGACCACGTAGGCGGCGTGACGGTCGAAGTTCTGGCGGCGCCGGTAGTAGATGGTCGTGGTGCGTGGGTCGGCGTGACGGGCTGCGGTCTGCACGTCTCGCAAGGGCACCCCGGCGTCGAGGGCGGCCATGATGAACGCGGCGCGCAGCATGTGGGGGTGGACCGAGTCGAGTCCGGCTCGTTTGCCGATCGACGCGACCCATCGGTGCGCGGTGCGCCGGTCGAGTCGTTGTCCGTCGCGACGTCGCAGGATCGGTCCTTCATGGCGGTCACCGATCGCGAGGTCGACCGTGCGGGCCGTTCGCGGCACCAGCGGGATCGTCGCCGGCTTGTTGCCCTTGCCGATGATCTGCAGCGTGCGATGTTGTGCTTCAACCGCCCCGTCGCGATCAGCACGTCGGTCTCGCCGCCGGCGGCCTTGGCGAGGTTGTCCTCGGAGCAGTAGCCGGCATCCGCGAGTACCACGGCGGGATTGTCGTCGATCCCGGCCCCGGCGAGGTTCGTCTCGGTTGCTGAGACCATGTCGAAGAGCTGCTCGACACGGAGGTCTCAGATTCGGCGAGCTGGCCGGCCTGCGGCGCAATCGCATCGACACCGCACAGCGCGTGGTCAGGGTCGACTCCACCCTGACCGAGGTGCGAGGCCAGCTGATCCCGGGCCGACCGAAGACCGCAGCCGGTGTCCGCTCGGTGCCTCTCCCCCGTACCGTCGCCGCCACGCTCGAGCTCGCAGTTCGAGGTCTCGACGACGACGCGTGCGTGTTCACCGGATCCGACGGCGCACCGATCCGAGCCGGCTCGTTCCGGACCCGATCCTGGGAGCCGGCGACCGACCGCGCCGACCTGTTGGCCTGCGCATGCAGCGACCTGCGCCACACCGCCGTCTCGCTCTGGATCGCCCACGGCGCCTCGGCCAAGCAGGTCCAGGTGTGGGCGGGGCACCGGTCGGTGGCCACCGTTCTCGACCGCTACGGGCACCTGTTCCCCGGCGGCGAGGACCCCGTCATGGACTCGCTCGACGCCACCGCGTCGCTGCCGCCTCGCTGACGTTGCCGCGAATCACGCGCGAAATCCGCGCGATGGAGCAGCGTCGCCCGAGTCCCACCGGGAGGCCGAAAACGACGAAACCCCCGCTGTCGCAAGGGTCTCGCGCGGTGGGCGTAACAGGACTCGAACCTGTGACCTCTGCCGTGTGAAGGCAGCGCTCTAACCATCTGAGCCATACGCCCGAAGCGGCCGTCATCGTAGCAGCGCCCTGCGGCGACCATGGAAGGGCGGTCGCGGGACGAGTTCTACCGATTGATCTGACGGCGTGTTAGATTCGTGGTGCTCGGCGTTCGAGCGATCAGGGGGGATCCGATGCGTCACTCATCCACGCGGCGGTTGGCGACCGTGCGCTTGTCAGCGGCGATGCTCATCGTCGCGCTGCTCGGAGGCCTGCTGGCCTCGTGCTCGGCACCGGCGGCTCCTGGGTCGTCCAACCAGCAGTTCTGCCAGTTCTGGGACAAGGTCGAGGAGACGCCTCCGGCACCCGACAACGCGGTGCTCGTGAAGAGCGACGTCGTCGCCATGGCGGAGGACACGACCGTGTCCGGTTCGGAGTGCACCGATCCGAACGCCGAGGTGGAGCTCGACGGGGCGGTCCTCGCAGAGGGCCAAGAGGTGCCCTCCGAACAGGGCAACGCCGCGTCGGAACCCGTCGCCGCAGTGACCGGTGCCGAGATCGGCTCCGGCGCTCCGGTGCTGGAGAACCTGCAGCTCACCGCGCTGTCCGCGGAGATCGGCACCTTCGGCATCCGGGTGCGGGGCAACGTGGCCGTGCGTCTGTCGGGCAGCACCTCGACCATCGGGTTCGTGGGGACCCTGTCCAACCTCGACAACTGGTCCGTGACCTTGTCCTCGAGCTCCTTCAGCGTGCCCGGCATCACGACCTCGCCGGCCACGTTCTCCGGCACCCTGTCGGTGCGCAACGGCGTGCCGACGCTGACGCTGACGGCAGCGGTCAGCTCCGCCAGGATCGGCGACGTGACGGTGACCGGCGCGGGCATCGACCTCGTCGCCTCACCGAGCACGGGCGTCCGCGCGGCGGTCCGGGGGACCATCAAGGTCGGACCGAGCACGGCCAGCGGCACGGTGGACGTCACCTTCGACCGCAGCGGTCGCCTCGTGAGCGCCAAGGCCGACATCGCCGCCCACCTCGTGGGCACCCAGGCGGGCGGCAAGACGATCGATCTGGAGGGCACCCTCAAGCTCGAGGGCAACGCCACCGAGACCACCGCCTCCTTCTCGGCGAGCGGCATCGTCGGTGACCTGGTCGTGAACGAGGCCAACGGCTCGCTGACCCTGGCGACCAACAAGGCGACGTTCGTCGGCGTGCTCGATGTGCAGCAGGGCGCCAACTACGTCCGCTTCAACGGGTCGATCGTCTGGGACGGCATCACCGCCTACACACCGTTCCTCACACTCGAGGCGGGAGGCGAGTTCTCCGGCACCCTCAGCGACGGACAGACCGTGTCGGCGGCCGGCACGATGGAGACGACCATCATCAACGGCCAGCTCCGCTCGGTCGTCACCGGCACCTTCAAGGTCGGCACTCTCAAGGCCAGCGGCACCGCGATCGTCGAGATGAACGGTCCCACCACGACCCTGTCCATCGATGCCGCCCTGGTCGACGCCGGGTTCGTCGCCGACATCGAGGGCGCAGTGGTCATCACCGACGGTCGGGCCGAGGTCGTGAACCTCGACGCCGTGGTCGACGGCTCGGTCGACCTCGGTGACGTCACGCTGACCGGAGCGACCTTCAGCATCCGAAGCACCTACGGCAGTCCGCTGGAGCTGTCCTTCTCGGGCGGGCTGGCTGTCGGCACCCGGGCGAACCTGAGCGGATCGCTCAAGGCCAGCGTCGGTCCCAACGGCAACCTGCTGAGCCTCGAGGGCCAGATGAGCGGCTCGCTCCAGCTCGACACCTGGGGCGTGATGAACTTCAGCGGCTCGGTGGTCGCCAGCCCGGAGCAGGTCACCTTGTCCGGCAACGGGAGGATCACCACGATCAACTTCCCGCTGGGCATCGACTTCAACGGCACCTTCACCTCGTCGCTGACCACCCCGAGCTGGACCCTCAACGGCAGCGGCCGCTTCCGGATCGCCTCCATCGACGTCGCCACCGCCCGGCTCAGCCTGTCCCAGACCGCCGGCATGAAGGCCACCCGGGTGGGCTTCTACTTCACCCTCATCGGGATCCCCTTCTACTTCGAGGGCGACTTCTACATGAAGGCATCCGGCGGCTGCGACCACGCAGTGATCACCGGCGGCAGCTTCCTCATGAGGCCGCTGCTGCGGTCGACCCTGCCGGGTGCCATCGGCTGTCCGGTCACCTGAGGCCACGAGCCTCCCGGGCCGCTCCAGCGAGGTGACCGGGAGGCTGCGCCGGGGTTCAGTCGGCCGGATCGAGCACGAAGAGCGGGATCCGCCGCTCGGTGGACGCCTGATAGGCGTCGTAGTCGGGCCAGACCGCAGCGGCGCGCGCCCACCAGGCGTCCTTCTCCTCGCCGTCGACCTCGCGCACGGAGAAGTCCATCACCCGATCGCCGTCCTGGAGCCTCGCCTCGGGGTGCTCCCTCAGGTTGTGCACCCACTGCGGGTGGGTCGGCGCGCCGCCCATCGATCCGATCACGGCGTAGCGGCCCTCACCGTCGGTGGTCCGCACGAGGGGGGTCTTGCGGACCCTGCCGGAGCGGGCTCCGAGGGTCCAGAGGATGACCCACTCGTCACCGACGAGCTCGCTGGGCTCGGTGCCGCCGGTGCGCTCGTAGAGGGCGACCTCCTCGGCGATCTGCGCCCAGGGGCTGGGTTCGTAGTCGACATCGAACGTGGACATCACGGGCCTCCTTGGTCGTCGGCGGATCGTATCCGCGGGTTCGACCCGGAGCTGCGTTGCTGGGAACACTGGAACCATGCAGAACGACCTGCCCGCCTCGCGGGGCTCCCTCGACGACGGAGATGCCGCCGCAGCCGGCAGCAGAAGCCGGCGCAAGCGCCTCCTCGTCGGGGGGATCGTGGCAGCGGTGGTGGTGGCCGGTGGGGCGATCGTCGCCACGCTCGTCCTCAGCGGCGGGGCGGACCCCGTGGCGGTCGAGGACGTGGAGCGCCCGACGGGGAGCGCGGTGCCGGCCGCGCCTGCGGAGCTTCGCCCCGCCCAGGGCGTGTACCTCTACGAGGGCAGCGGCACCGACCGGCTCAGCACACCGCCCAAGGAGCAGGCCCAAGGTCCGTCCATGCCGGCCACGGTGACCCACCGCGACGACGGGTGCTGGACCTTCCGCATCGACTACAGCACGAACCACTGGCAGGCTTGGCACTACTGCCCCCGTGATGGGGGCCTGGAGGAGGTCGGTGGCACCAGCTACCAGCGCTGGGACTTCACCGTCTTCGCGCAGGAGACCACCTCGACGTTCGTGTGCGACCCGGCGGTCACCATCCGGGTCGACCAGCAGCCCGGCGACACCTGGGAGCAGTCCTGCGGCGGCACGAGCACCGGGACCGAGGGCGAGGCCCTCTCCGCGGGCCCCTACACGTTCGTGGGGCCGGAGAACGTCGAAGTGGGTGGAGCGGCTGTCCAGGCGCTGCGGTATCGACGCGAGCGCACGATGTCGGGCGCTCAGAAGGGCACGGAGCGCAGCGAGGTCTGGTTCTCCGCGGAGAACGGCATGCCGTTGCGCAACGAGAGGGCGATCGAGGTGCGCACCGACACCGTCATCGGGCAGGTCACCTACACCGAGGAGGCCCAGTTCCACCTCAGCTCGCTCGAACCCGAGAGTTGAGGGAGCCGACCGGCACCGGTGCGGACATCACGGACCTGCCGTGCACGTGTGGTGCGGTGACCGCGCCGTTCGCGCGAGCCTGTGCGGATGGGCACCTACGTCGTCACGGGTTCCGCGTCGGGCATCGGCGCCGCCACACGCCTGCTCCTCGAGGAGGAGGGCCACGCCGTCGTGGGGGTCGACGTCCGCGATGCCGAGGTCGTCTCGGACCTCTCGACGGCGGACGGACGGGCTGCCGCGTTGGATGCCGTGTCGCTCGCTGCGCCGGGCGGACTGGACGGATGCGTGGTGGCGGCCGGGATCGGGCCGCACACACGACCGGTCGAGCTCATCCTGGCGGTCAACTACTTCGGGGCGGTCGACCTGCTCGACGGCCTCCGCGACGCACTCGTGGCCCGTTCGGGGACGGCGGTGGCCGTGTGCTCGAACTCTGCGGGCATCATCCCGGTGGAGGATCCCAACGTGCTCGAGGCGATGGCGGCGGGCGACGAGGCCCGGGCGCTGGAGCTCGGCGGGGTGCTCCACGGCGCGGTGGCCTACGGGGCGTCCAAGCTGGCGCTCGGCCGAGCTGTGCGGCACCGCTCGCAGGAGTGGGGCGCCGCGGGGGTTCGGTTGAACGCGGTGGCGCCGGGGCCGGTCCGCACTCCGCTGCTGCAGGCCTCCATCGACGATCCGGAGCTCGGCCCGTCCGTGGACGCCCTGCCGGTGCCGTGGGGTTCGCACCAGGCGGCTCCCGAGCAGGTGGCCGGCATCATCGCCTTCCTGCTGTCGACGGCGAGCGCCCCGGTGCACGGGAGCATCCTCTTCGCCGACGGGGGCACCGACGCCGTGCTGCGACCCGATCACGTCTGAGCGGGAAGGGGTCGAGCCAGGCCCAGGCCTCTCAGATGGGGTCGACGAGGACTCCGGGGTTGAGGATCCCTGCCGGGTCGAGCGTCGACTTGGCCGCCCGGACGGCATCGGCGAACAGCTCGGGGCGTTGGCGGTCGTACTGGGGGCGGTGGTCACGCCCCACGGCGTGGTGATGGGTGATCGTTCCGCCGGCAGCCAGGATCGCCTCCGCCGCCGCCGACTTCACGTCGTCCCACATCGCCACCTGCTCGCCGTGGCGGCTGGGGGCCAGCACCGTGTAGTACGGCGCCACCCCGTCGGGGTACACGTGGGTGAACCTGCAGGTGACCGTGCCCCCGCCGCACACCTCTGCGAGGGCCGCGAGGGTGGCCGTTCGCACCGCGTGGTCCAGCTCCTCGAAGCGGTCCCAGGTGACCGCCGTCTCGAAGGTCTCGGCGATGCACCCGAGCGCCACCATCGCGTCGCGGAGATACGGAGCTCGCAGGAAGGCCGACCGCCAGGCATCGGCGGCGTCCTCCCCAGAGCGGTCCGCAGCGTCGGTCGTGGTCGAGTCTCGGCGGGAGTGGCGCAACCCGCCGGGGATCGTGCCCCCCAGATCCCCGCAGACGCCGACCGCCGCCTCGATGTCAGCGTCCACGGGATGGTGGGCTGACTCGAAGCCCAGCACGAGGATCGCCTCACCAGAGCCCCCGGCGTTGGCCGCCGCCTCGCCGGGATCCAGCAGCCGGCAGTTCGTCGGTTCCAGGCCGCTCTGGCCGAGCGCGCGGCAGGCAGCCACACCGTCGACCATCGAGTCGAAGCGCACCGAGGCGCCGGCCTTGAACACGGGTCGGTCCTGCAGCCGCATCCAGGCTTCGGTCACGGCGCCGAGGATGCCCTCCGAGCCGATGAAGAGGCGGTCCGGCGACGGTCCGGCACCGGAGCCCGGCAGGCGACGCGACTCGATGGGTCCTTGTGGCGTGAGGACCCTCACCGACTCCACGAAGTCGTCGATGTGGGTGCGCCCGGTCGCGTAGTGGCCGCCGGAGCGGGTGGCGATCCACCCTCCGAGGGTGGAGAACTCGAAGGACTGGGGGAAGTGCCGCAGCGTCAGGCCCAGAGGGCGCAGGTGGTCCTCCAACGCCGGGCCGGTGATGCCCCCGGCGACGCGCGCGGCCCGCGAGGTGCGGTCGAGCTCGAGGACGCGGTCCATGCGGGACAGGTCCACCGAGACGACGCCTGCGAACGCCTCGGCCCATTCCCCACCCGTCTCCACGCCGCCGACCACCGACGAGCCGGCACCGTAGAGCACCGCTGCCACGCCGGCATCGGCGCACCAGTCGAGCGCGGCGGCCAGCTGGACCTCGTCGTCGGGGAAGAGGACCAGGTCGGGCGGGGAGTCCAGCTCTCCGTGGAAGCCCCGCACGACGTCGCGGAACGACTTGCCGTACGCGTGGCCCGCCCGATCCTCGCGATCGTCGGAGGCGATGGCCGCAAGTGCTGCGGGCGCCTGGATGCGGGGTGCGGGCAGGTCGATGGAACTCAGCTCGACGGCTGCTCGGACCTCGACGTCGTGTCCGAGCTGCTGGGCGACCACCGGGGCGAGGGCGGCGACCGTGTCGGCCGGCACGGCGGCGTCGACCCACCCCCAACCCCACCACGATCGGCGGCGAGCGGATGGGCGAGGGAGCGGGCTCATGCTCGGAGCGTAGGCTCCCGCCGGGCTCTGGGGGGCGGTGGATCAGGGAGCGATCCAGCCCTCGGTCGCAGCCTGCGACCCCGGTCGCTCGCGCACGCCCCGTCGGTGGAGCGCCCGCAGGAGACGTGCGCGGTTGTAGCGCTGGATGACCACGAAGGGGAGGTGCGCGACGAGGCCGAAGGCCACCATGACCAACCCGGCCCAGAGGGGGAGGAAGGCGAGGAACAGCACGCCGGCCATGGCGTTGCCCCAGTGGACGTACTCGGCTCGGCGCGTCTCGGCGACGAATCGGAGGAGGTGCTGGTCGTCCCGGGATCGGAGCCGACGCTTGGAGAAGCCGCCACGGAACATGTCGCCGGCTTCTGGGAGGAGATCCTTCCATCGCCGGATGCGCAGGCGTCGCTCGTAGAGCCGACCATCCGACTCGAAGCCGCGCAAGCGGGTGATCCAGGTGTCGCGCTCCAGTCGGCGCAGCGGGATGCGGTTGGCCACCACGCCGGTCGCCAGGCCGATGCCGAACCACACCCCGGAGCACCACAGCACCCACCAGGCAGCAGAACCTGCCTCCTGGTGGGGTTCGGTGGCTGCCTGCCAGGCCAGTTGCGCGGCGGTCATCGGCCCGCCCCCACGCTCAGGGTCCGGCCTCGCCAGCGGACCCGACGACGCACCAGGGTCATCCAGAGCGAGCGGAAGAACACCACGAAGAACACCGCCAGCAGCAGCGGGAACGCCACCGCGGTCAACCACCCGAAGCTGCCGACCACCCTGAACATCGAGCGGAGCTGCCAGGAGAAGGCCAGCCACATGGCGGCCGGGCCGAGCCAGCCGACGTGGCCCGTGGCGGCGTCGACCGACCAGGTGAGCACGGTGCCCATCCCGATCAACCACATCACGACCGCGATCAGCTTCCACAGCGGCGTGCTGCCTGCTCCGAGGGCGAAGTTCTTGGTCCAGCCCTCCAGGAGCGAGCGAAAGCCATTCGGGTACATGCGGTAGCTCACCAGCCCGCGGCCGGGGATGACCGCCACCTCGCGGTCGTGCTCCCGGTAGGCGCGGGCCAACGCGATGTCCTCCACGACCTCGGATGCCACCGCGGCGTGTCCTCCGACCAGGTCGTAGTCCGAACGCATGGTCGTCATCGCCGGCCCGAACGCCCCGCTGGGCCGGGGCGGCCGTCCCGTGAGGGAGCCGCCCATCCCGATGCCCATCACCGAGATGATGTTGAACAGCGCGGATGCCTGCTCGTAGGGCCGGGCGGTGGCGTGCCACGGCTGGATCGACACCAGTCCCCCACGCCGGCGGGCCTGGGCAGCCATGAGCTCCAACGCCCCTGGACCGAGGCGGACGTCGGCGTCCAGGAAGCACAGCAGCGGCGCATCCGTCTCGTCAGCCCCCAGCTGGCAGGCCCACGGCTTGCCGCACCACCCCGGCGGCGGGCCGTCGCTGTGCACCACCGTGACGAACGGGAAGCGCCCGGCCACCTCGGCGGTGTCGTCCTCGGACGCATCGTCGACCACCACGACCTCGGCGCCGGCGGGCCTCCACTCCTCGAGGTCTCCGAGGAGCAGCGGCAGGCTGTGCGACTCGTTCCGCGCGGGGACGACGATCGCCATCGGGAGCCCGGGCTCCGGGGTCGAGCCGCGCCGGGGGAAGCGCGGACGGCCGAAGGCGGCCCATCCGAGGATCCACCCGGCAAGGCACCACAGGAATGTCGTCATCGCTCACCACTTTCCGGCAGACCGACGCGGTCGTCGCGTTGGTTCGCCGAGCGCTCCACGAGCGGATGCACCCAGGATGCCGTCGGCGGGTGGGACTTCGGTGGATCCATTGCTCAGGAAGGGGTCGGGACTGCCGACAGGTGCAACGTGCAGCAACTCCGGTTGTTCCCCAGAGAGCACCGCCTGCCGATCGCGGTCGTGTCCCAAGGACCGGAGGAGGGCGCATCGACCGCTCGACGGCTCCGCCGGTCACGGCGCCTGGAGGTCGTGGTGGTGGAGTTGGACCAGCTCCGCGGCGGTGACGGCTGGCTGCGCCACGGGGGGATCGAGGGCCCGCCGGCGGCGGTGGTGCTGGCTGCGGGTGGGGCGGACGGCGACGGCCATCGCTGCCTGGTCGAGGAGGTCGCCGAGGCCGTGTCGCCCCTGCCGCTGGTGGTGGTCACCCCCACGATGTCGGAAGGGTCGCTCGCTCTGGTGGAGGTGGGGGCCGAGGAGGTGGTGTCGCTGCACGACACCACCAGCGCATCCCTCGAGCGGTCGGTGCTGTCGGCCGTCTATCGACGAGCGGCCGACCAGCGGAGTCGACTGCGGCCGACCGATCCCTTGACCGGGCTGGCCACCCGAGCCGTGTTGACCGACGAGCTACCGGAGACGTTGCGCTCCGCCCAGGTTCGGGTCGCGGTGCTGTACTGCGACCTGGACAAGTTCAAGGTGGTGAACGACACCCACGGCCACGCGACCGGCGATCTGCTGCTCGTGGAAGCCGCCCGCCGTCTGCGGGACGCGGTGAGGTCCTCGGACCTCGTGGTCCGCATCGGAGGCGACGAGTTCGTCGTGGTGCTCGTGGGGTCCGGTGCACGCTTCGACGACCTGGCCGACGAGGTGGCGAACCGCATCGTGGAGGCCTTCCGCGCGCCCTTCGAGCTGGGCGAGCAGTCGTTCTCGGTGTCGGTGAGCGTCGGGTTGGCGACCCACCGTCCCGGGGAGGGGCCAGAGTCGCTCCTGGCGCGGGCCGATCGCGCGCTGTACCTCGCCAAGCGCCGCGGCAAGGCCCGGGTCGCCCGCTACGACAAGAGCCTCGATCGGGCCGCCGCACAGCACGCCACCAGCGCGGAGCTGCTCCACGAGGGGATCCGGCGGGACCTGCTCGAGGTCGAGGTGCTGCCCGTCGTCGATCCGGTCGCGTCCACGATCGTCGGACGCATCCACCGCCCGGTGTGGGGCGGCGCCCCGGAGGCCATCGGCAGGGCCGTCCCCGTGCGGCCCGTGGCCGAGGTCGCTCGTGACTGCGGGTCCGGCCCGGCGCTGTTCCGTTGGGCGCTGCGGCGAGCACTCGCGGAGCCGCCGGGTGGGGGCCGGACCCTCTCGCCCGACCGGCGATGGGTGGACATGCCCCGCTCGGTGCTGGTGGGCAGCCCGGGACGAGCGGTCGACGCGCTGGTGGGCGAGGGATCCGCGGCGCTGGAGCACTTGGTCGTGCTCCTGGAGGAGGACGACCTGAGCGACAGCGCCGCGCTGCGCGCCGGCCTGCTGGAGCTGGCTCGCCGAGGGGTCCGCTCGGCGGTGAGCCACTTCGCCGCGTCCACAGGCGCACTCGGGCTGTTGGAGCGCCATCCCTTCGAGGCGGTCTGGGTCGACCGACAGGTCGTGGAGGGCCTCGCGGGCTGCTCGATCCGGCGCGCCAAGCTCACCGCCATCGCCGCGGTGGCGGCGTCGCTGGGGCAGCAGCTCCTCATCGACCGCCCCCGGCGAGCGGACGACCTGCGTTCCGCGATGGACCTCGCCTGCGTGCTGGTGGTGGACCGCCCCCTGGACCTGACCCTCGAAGGACCTGTGTCCCCGATCCCGGCTGCCGCCGGGGATGCGCTTCCCGCGCTCCCTCAGCGATAGCGTCGTGGCCGTGCCCGCCAGCGGGTACGAGCCGAGCTGAAGGGACCGGGATGCTGGAGTTCACCGAGGATCATGAGATGTTCCGCACGACCGTGCGCGAGTTCGTCCAGAAGGAGATCGACACGCACGCGGACGCCTGGGAGGAGTCCGGGGCCTTCCCGGCGCACGAGCTCTACCCGAAGCTCGGTGCGCTCGGCCTCCTCGGTCTGACCTACGACCCGCGCTGGGGCGGTGGAGGGGCGGACACCTCCTACACCATGATCCTCGGCGAGGAGCTCGGCCGCTCGGCCGCCCTCGGTGTGTCGATGGCGATCTCCGTGCAGACCGACATGGCCACGCCCGCGCTGCACCGATACGGCAGCGACGAGCTGCGCGAGCGCTACCTGCGCCCTGCCATCGCCGGGGAGATGGTGGCGGCGGTGGCCATCTCCGAACCCGACGCCGGCTCGGACGTGGCGGCGATCCGCACGCGCGGCACCCGCGATGGCGACGAGTGGGTGATCAACGGCACCAAGATGTGGATCACCAGCGGCACGCAGGCCGATTGGATCTGCGTCCTGGTGCGCACCTCCGACGAGGGCGGCTACCGAGGGTGCTCCCAGATCGTCGTGCCGACGGACACCCCCGGCTTCTCGGTGAGCCGGAGGCTCGACAAGCTCGGCATGCGCAGCTCCGACACCGCCGAGCTCAGCTTCGAGGACGCCCGCGTACCCGTCGCCAACACGATCGGCGAGATCGGCCGTGGCTTCCAGCAGCAGATGACGCAGTTCCAGGACGAGAGGATGATCGCCGCCTACCAGATGATCGGCGCGGTGGAGCAGGCCCTCGAGCGCACGGTCGCCTACCTGCGCGAGCGACAGGCGTTCGGCGCGCCCCTTCTGGCGAACCAGTCCCTGCAGTACGAGCTGGCCGACATCGCCGCCGAGCTCGACCTCAACCGCCATCACAACTGGGCGGCGGTCGCCGCAGCCGACCGGGGAGAGGACATCACCCGACACGCGACGGTCGCCAAGCTCAAGGCGGCCCGCCTCGCCCGCCGGATGGCTGACGTCGCGGTGCAGTACCACGGCGGGATGGGGTACGTGGAGGAGAACTGGCCGGCGCGCTTCTACCGGGACACCCGGCTGTGGTCGATCGGGGGCGGCGCGGACGAGGTGATGCTGCGCACGCTTGCCAGGATGAACGGCATCACGGGTGACTGAACCCGCCGTCGACGACGATGCGGGCTCGCTCGCACGAGAGGGCTCTCTGCACGGCGGTCAGCGATCAGGGCTGCTGCTGCTCACCGTCGGGGCACTCGGGGTGGTCTACGGCGACATCGGCACCAGTCCGCTGTACGCCTTCCGTGAGACCTTCGAGGGCCACGGCATCGAGGTCAGCCCGTCGAACGTGATCGGTGCCTGTTCGCTGATCTTCTGGTCCCTCGTGCTGGTGGTGTCCATCAAGTACCTGGTGTTCATCCTGCGCGCCGACAACCACGGCGAGGGCGGCATCCTGGCGTTGACCGAGCTGGTCGTGGGCAAGGACCGTGCCCGTGGACGGCTCTGGATGCTGCTGATGATCGGCCTGTTCGGCATGGCGCTGCTCTACGGCGACGGCGTGATCACACCGGCCATCTCGGTCCTCTCCGCCGTCGAGGGCCTGAAGGTCACCGCTCCTGCGCTGAGCGACTGGGTGATCCCGCTCGCCATCGGCATCCTGCTGGGGTTGTTCGCCATGCAACGCCGAGGCACGGGCGCGGTCGGGGCCCTGTTCGGCCCGGTGATGCTGGTGTGGTTCAGCACCCTTGCGGTGCTGGGCCTGCTGCGGATCTCCGGCAACCTCGACGTCCTGGAGGCGCTCAACCCCACCCATGCCGTGGACTACCTCCTCACCAACGGCTTCGACGGGTTCCTGTCGCTCGGATCCGTGTTCCTCGTGGTGACCGGCGGCGAGGCGCTGTACGCCGACATGGGCCACTTCGGGCGCTCGCCGATCCGGTGGGGCTGGTTCACGGTCGCCTTCCCCGCCCTGGTCATCAACTACTTCGGGCAGGGTGCCCTGCTGCTGACGGAGCCCGAGGCGATCGAGAACCCGGTGTTCAACATGGGCCCTGACTGGATCCGCTGGCCCCTGGTGGTGCTCGCGACCTGTGCCACCGTCATCGCCTCGCAGGCGTTGATCTCCGGCGCCTTCTCCCTCACGGTGCAGGCGATGCACCTCGACTACCTGCCCCGTCTCACCGTCCGTCACACCTCGGCCTCCCAAGTGGGCCAGGTGTACCTGCCGGCGGTGAACTGGATGATCGCCGTCGGCTGCATCAGCCTCGTGCTGGCCTTCGGCAGCTCGACCGCCCTGGCGGCGGCCTACGGCATCGCGGTCACCGCCACCATGGGGATCACCACGGTGCTGTTCTACTCGCTCACCCGGACCCGTTGGGGATGGTCCACCGCCAGGTCCCTGGCGGTGTGCGTGCCCTTCGCCATCATGGATCTGGGGTTCTTCTCCGCCAACGTGTTCAAGATCCCCTCTGGCGGTTGGTTCCCGTTGGTGGTCGGTGCGGGCATCATGTTGCTCATGACCACGTGGCGCACCGGGCGCGCCGCGGTCGCCGAGCGGCTGGATGCCGAGCTCCGCCCGGTCGGCGAGTTCATCGCCTGCCTCCCCGACGACGTCGTCAGGGTGCCCGGGGTGGCGGCCTTCATGTACCGCCGAGCGGGCTACGCGCCGCCGGCGCTGCGCACCAACACCCGCCACAACCGTGCCCTTCACGAGATGGTGCTGCTGGTCTCGGTCGAGGTCGATCCGGAGGCCTATCTGGAGGGCCGACGCGTCGAGGTCGAGCCGTTGGGGAACGGCTGCTTCCAGGTCTCGATTCGCCACGGCTACATGGAGGAGGCCAACGTCCCCCGCTCGCTGGACGGCCTCCTGGTGGGCGAGCGTCGCATCTCCGCCAAGGAGGTCACCTTCTTCCTGGGACGGGAGACGGTCATCTCCACCCCGCAGCCGACCATGTCGAGGTGGCGGGAGCGGCTGTTCGCGCTGCTGCTCCGCTCCGCGGCATCGGCGTCGAGGTTCTTCGACCTGCCGTCCGACCAGGTGGTCGAGGTGGGTTCCCAGATCTCCATCTGAACCGCCCGCCGTGATGCGCTGCGGCCGGGCGGTCGCGGTGGTCGCGACCCGTGCCCGGGTGGGGTAGCCTCGAACCGACAACCTGACGGGGAGCTCGGACCACCGGGCTGAGAGGGCAGCGGGAACTCGTTCTCGGGGCTGCCGACCCGCCGACCTGATCTGGGTAATGCCAGCGGAGGAATCGGATGACCACCACGGTGGTGTTCAGCGGAGGGCCGTTCGAGACGGGCCACCCCGCTCGTGCGCTCGAGGGCTGCGACGACATCGGGCTGGTGGTGGCCGCCGATTCGGGTTTGCACGTGGCCCAGGCAGTCGGCCTCTCGGTCGATGTGGTGATCGGTGACATGGACTCGGTCGCGGCCGATGCGCTCGCGAGGGCCCGACGCGCCGGCGCGAGCGAGCTCCGCCACCCTGTCGACAAGGACGCCACCGACCTCGAGCTCGCGCTCGACCTCGTGCTCGAGCGTGTGACAGCGGCCGAGGCGGCGACCGACCGTCCACGTGTGGTGGTGGTGGGCAGCGGTGCCGGCCGTCTGGACCACCTCCTGGGGTGGGTGGGCGTCGTCGGCTCACCCCGCTACGCCGGACTGGAGATCGAGGCGGTGCTGGGCGACACCCTGGTGCTGCCGGTGCACGACCGACGTGTCGTGACGGGGTCGCCGGGGTCGGTCGTGACGCTGCTGGCCTTGCACGGCCCGGTGGGCGGTGTGCGCACCCGTGGGCTCCGCTGGGCCCTCGACGGCGCCTCGTTGCACAGCGGTTCGTCGTTGGGCGTGTCGAACGAGCTGCTCGGGAGGAGTGGCGAGGTGTCCGTCGGGCACGGTGTGCTGACGATCGTGCTCCCACCCCAACACGAAGGAGCCAGATGACGATGCAGGTGAGCGAGCAGAGGGCCGGGGCACGACGCCGGTGGAGGTGGGCCGTGGGGCCCTGCGTGGCGATCGCCGTGGTGGCAGGTGCAGCCTGCGCCGGCGACGGAGGCTCCGACGGAGGTGCAGGAACGACCGACGAGGGCGGTTCCGAGGGTGCAGAGGAGGTGGTGCTGGTCACCTACGACGCCTTCGCCCTGCCGGAGCAGGCTGCCGCGGCGTTCGAGGAGCGCTTCGGTCGCAGGATCGAGGTGGTGGCCTCCGGCGACACCGGCGCCATGTTGGCCGGCGCGCTGCTCGGCGCGGGCGCGCCGCAGGGCGACGTGCTGTTCGGCGTCGACAACACGATGGCCACCGAGGTGCTGGCCGAGCCGTTGCTCTCGCCGGTGTCGCCGTCGGGGCTGGACCGTGTCGCACCGGGGACCCGGCTCCCCGGTGATCTGGGCGACGTCCTGGTGCCGATCGACACGGGTGAGGTGTGCGTGAACTCGGACTCGGGGTGGTTCGCGGAACGCGGGATCGAGCCGCCCGCGAGCTTCGAGGACCTGATCGACCCCCGCTACCGAGACCTGTTGGTGGTCGAGAGCCCGGTCGGGTCCTCCCCGGGTCTGGCGTTCCTCCTGGGGACGGTGGCGACCTTCGGCACCGATGGCTGGCCGCAGTACTGGGAGCAGCTGCGCGACAACGGGGTTCGGGTGGCTCCGAGCTGGGACGACGCCTACTACAACGACTACACGGTGAGCGGTGGGGAACGCCCGCTGGTGGTGTCCTACGCCAGCTCGCCTCCGGCCGAGGTGGTCTTCAGCGAGGGTGCCCGCAGCGAGCCGGCCTCTGCGGTGCTCGACTCCACCTGTGTCTCGCAGGTGGAGTACGCCGGTGTGCTCGACGGCGCGCCGCACCCGGAGGCGGCGGCCGAGCTGGTCGAGTTCATGCTGAGCGACGAGTGGCAGTCGGCCCTGCCGCTGACCAACTTCGTCTACCCGGTCACCGATGTGCCGCTGCCGGAGGAGTTCACCCAGTGGGCGCCCCGACCGGCAGCCCCGTTGCAGGTCGATGCCGAGGAGGTCGGGGCCAACCGCGACCGGTGGATCGAGCAGTGGCGCGCCGTCATGGAGTGATCCCGGCGCTGGCCGTGGCGGTGGTCGGCGTGGCGGTGGTGGTGCCGCTGGTGGCGGTCCTGCTGCGAGCTGTGCGGGTGGACGGCGGCTGGAGCACGGAGGCGCTGGGGCGGATGCTCGGCTCCGCCCGCACCTGGCGGCTGGTGGTGGTGACCTTCGCCCAGGCGGCGTCGTCCACCCTGCTCACCCTCGCCGTGGGTCTCCCGGTGGCCTGGGTCCTCGCCCGCATCCGCTTCCCCGGCGCAGCTGCGCTGCGAACGGTGGCCATGGTCCCCTTCGTGCTGCCGTCGGTGGTGGTGGGTGCCGCGTTCGCGTCGCTGCTGGGACCGCGGGGCCTCGTCGACCTCCGGGGCACCTGGTGGGCGGTGCTCGCCGCGCACATGTGCTTCAACCTGGCGGTGGCCATCCGTGTCGTCGAACCGGCAGTTCGGGCGGTGCCGGCCTCCCTGGTGGAGGCGGCGAGGTCGTCGGGGGCAACGCGCTCCGGGGCAGCGCGGAGAGTGGTGTGGCCCTTGGTGGGTCCGTCGGTGCGCACGGCGGCGACCATCGTGTTCCTCTTCTGCCTGACCAGCTTCGGGGTCGTCGTGGTGCTCGGCGGCGGCCCGGTCACCACCCTGGAGGTGGAGCTCTGGATGCGGGCGACCCGGCAGTTCGACCTCTCCGGCGCAGCGGTCCTCGCCGGCCTGCAGGCGGTGATGGTGCTGTGCGTGCTGTTGGTGAGCACCCCGGGGAACATCGCACTGGCAGGCCGGAGCGGAGGAGGGCGGCCGAGGCGGCGCTGCGGCAACCGCTGGGACCGCCTGGCGGTGGGTGGCGCCGTGGTCCTGGTGGTCCTGCTGGCAGTCGTGCCGATCGCCGCGCTGTTCGAGCGGTCCCTGGCCGTGCCAGGGGGCCATGGTCTGGCCCACTGGCGGAACCTGGGTTCGGCGGCGGCCGGCACCGGGTTGGCGGTCGACCCGCTCTCCACGGTGTGGGCGTCGTTGAGGGCGGCCGGGATGGCCTGCGCCCTGGCGGTGGTCCTCGGGTTGCCCGCGGCCGCCGCGGTGGCCCGTCGACCCCATGGCATCGCCTCGCGCACCCTCCTGCTCCCGCTGGCGGTGTCGGCGACCAGCGTGGGGCTCGGACTCCTCCTCGTGGCCGGCCGGCCGCCGGTCGACCTCCGTCGGTCGGCGGCGCTGATCGTGATCGCCCAGACGATGGTGGCGCTGCCCTTGCTGGTCCGCACCGTGGCTCCCGCCCTGGCCGGTGTGCCGCCGTCGGTGCGTGATGCCGCTCGTCTGAGCGGTGCCGGCCCGTGGCGGCGCTGGTGGCGCGTCGAGCTGCCGATGGTGCGTCCGGCAGTCGTGGCCGGGGTGGGACTGGCGTTCGTGGCCGCCATGGGCGAGTTCGGCGCCACCGTGTTCGTCGCCCGCACCGCGGCGCCCACGATGCCGGTCGCCATCGAGCGGCTCCTGTCGCGTCCGGGTGCCGCCGGCCTCGGTCAGGCGATGGCCCTGTCCTGTCTCCTGGTGGGGGTGTGCGGCGCCGTGCTGTGGGCCATCGACCGTCCAGCGCCGCGTGCCGCGGGCTCCGAAGCGGCGTCGAGACCGCCGCCGCTTCCTGAGGGCGATCGTGGACGTGACATGGTTCACGTTCGGCGCTCCAGGGGAAAAGTCGATACCCTGACCGATCGGCGGGACACGTCGGGGCGTTGTTGGGGCCCCCGACGACGACATCGTTGTCGTCCTGCCGTGCGCTAGGGGTCAGGTTGACTGGACGCAGGCTGGCCGTTGCGGCCGCCGCAACGCTCATGAGCATGGTCGCGGTGCCGCTGGTCGGCGCGCAGGAGGTGCCGTCGAGCACGGCGCCTCCCGGCGCGACCACCTCCACCACCGCGGTGCCCACCACCATCCCTGAGGACGGCACGACCACGACGACGCCGCCCCCTGCCACGACGCCGCCGGAATCGACCACCACGACGACGGTGCCGTCGGCGGCCGACCCCTCGTTGCCGGCGCCCAGCATCCCACCGGAGCTCCTGGGCGATCCCCGGGCTCCGATCCTGCTCGACCCCTCTCCCGATGACGGTGGGGAGATCCCGGTGGCGCAGGCGATCTTCGATCCGGGCACCAACCAGGTGCTGGCGGCGATGGTGATGGAGATCTCCGCCGAGCTCGAGTCGGCCAAGGTGGCCCTCGGCGAGCTCCAGGTGGACTTCATCGAGCAGCAGATCGCGGTGGACGACCTGCGATCGCGGCTGGACGCCATGGGCCGCCAGGCGCAGCGCAACGTCGCCGAGGCGGCCGCAGCCGAGCGACAGCTCAAGGATCACACCGTCGAGGCGTTCATCAGCGGCAGCTCCCAGGAGAAGCTCACCCTCGTGCGGACCTCGGATCCGGTGCAGCTGGGAGTGGCCCGCGAGCTGCTGGACAGCGTGGTGGAGACCGACGAGGAGGTCGTCGAGCGCTACGAGGTGGCCAAGGCCTCGCTGGATGCCGAGCAGCAGCGGGTCTCGAGCGAGCTCGCCACCGCCGAGGACCACCTGGTCGACCTCGAGCAGCTGATCACGGCCACGATCACCGACGCCGCCGAGACCGCACAGGCGCTGGTCGCCTACCAGAGCGGCTCCCAGGTGTACGTGAAGGGTTTCGTGTTCCCGGTCCAGGGCGAGGTGGAGTTCATCGACTCCTGGGGCTACCCACGGATGACCGGCACGGCGTCGGCGCACTGGCATCAGGGCACCGACATCTTCGCCCCGAGGGGAACGCCGCTCGTGGCCGCCGAGAGCGGCGAGCTCCAGCGGATCGGGGTGGCCAGCCTCGGGGGCAACAAGCTGTGGGTCAAGGGCGATTCGGGCACCGAGTACTACTACGCCCACCTCGTCGCCTTCGCCGCCGGGATCCACGACGGCATGCGGGTGAACGCCGGGGACGTGGTGGGCTACGTGGGCGACACGGGCAACGCCCGAGGCACACCACCCCACCTGCACTTCGAGGTCCACCCCAACGGCGGCGACGCCGTGAACCCCTACCCGCTGCTCAAGGCGACCTACGGCACCAAGCCGATGGTCCAGATCGTGAGCGCTCCACCGCCGACGAGCGCTCCTGCGGCGACGACGGATCCTCTCGGCGCGCTGGCGCCTGCACCGACGGCTCCGACCACGACGGTGCCGGACCCCTTGAGCGTCGCCGGTGCCCCCGGCACCTCCCCTGGCCCCTGAGGCGCGCCGGTTCCGCAGCCCAGGTGCGCGCCGCCCCTCGTCGTCGGGCGACAATGGAGACGTGGACGTGCAGGCCGACCTCGACGCTCCTGTGGACGACGCGACGCTCTTCGCGGCGATCGAGCGGCTCGAGGACTACCCCCGCTGGCTGGAGATCGTCGGGCGCGTCGAACCGACGGACCCGGCACCCGGAGATCCCGGCCCCGCCTGGTCGGTCGACCTCCGTGGCCAGCTGGGCCCCTTCCGCCGATCGAAGCGCCTGCGGATGGTGCGCGAGGTGCACGAGCCCCCTGCCCGGGTGGAGTTCACCCGTCGCGAGCTCGACGGCCGCTCTCACAGCCGCTGGACCCTGAGCGCCCAGGTCACACCCCGCGGCGCCGCCAGCCGGCTGCGGATGCAGCTCCACTACGGGGGTGGGCTGTGGGTGCCCATGCTCGATCGCCTCCTCACCGAGGAGATCGCCCGGTCCAAACCCCGCCTGCTGGCCCTGCTGGGGGAAGCGTGAGCCGACGCGGGACGGGGTGGCGGGTCTGGCCAGGCGCGCCGTATCCCCTGGGAGCGAACTGGGACGGCGCGGGCACGAACGTCGCAGTGTTCTCCGAGGTGGCCGAGGAGGTGGAGCTGTGCCTGTTCCCCGATGGGCCCGGCGGCGAGGAGGTGCGGATCGCGCTGCCCGAGTGCATCGGCTACGTCTGGCACGGCTACTTCCCGGAGATCGGCCCCGGGATGCAGTACGGGTTCCGGGTGCACGGCCCGCGCCGGCGTGCGAGCGACCTGCAGCACCCCTCGAAGCTGCTCCTCGACCCCTACGCACGGGCCATCGGTGGGAGCGTGGACTGGTCGGCTCCCGGGTGCGTGGACGCGCTCGACTCCGGCAACGAGATCGACTCGGCCCCCTACGTGCCCCGATCGGTGGTGGTGAACCCCTGGTTCGACTGGGGTGACGATCGCCGGCCGGGCACCTCGTGGCACGAGTCCGTCCTCTACGAGGCCCACGTCCGCGGCTACACCATGCGTCATCCCGAGGTGGCCGAGGAGCTGCGGGGAACCTACCTGGGCATGTGCGCACCGCCGGTCCTGGAGCACCTCCACGCGCTGGGCGTCAGCGCGATCGAGCTCATGCCCGTGCACCACTTCGTGCACGATCGAAGGCTCGTGGAGGCCGGCCTGCGGAACTACTGGGGGTACAACTCCATCGGGTTCTTCGCCCCCCATGGGCCCTACGCGCTGGGAGGGGACGACGGCGCCCAGGTGCGCGAGTTCAAGGTGATGGTCAAGACCCTCCACGAAGCGGGCATCGAGGTGATCCTCGACGTCGTGTACAACCACACTGCGGAGGGCGACGCCAGCGGCCCCGTGCTGGCCTTCAAGGGGCTCGACAACGCGGCGTACTACCGCCTCGACCCCGACGATCCGGCCGTGTACGTCGACTACACCGGCACGGGCAACAGCCTCAACATGCGCCACCCGCACGTGCTGCAGCTGATCATGGACAGCCTCCGCTACTGGGTGGAGGAGATGCACGTCGACGGCTTCCGCTTCGACCTGGCCGCCACGCTGGCCCGCGAGCTGCACGACGTGGATCGGCTGTCGTCGTTCTTCGACCTGATCCAACAGGATCCCAGCATCAGCCGGGTGAAGCTCATCGCCGAGCCCTGGGACGTCGGCGAGGGCGGCTACCAGGTGGGGAACTTCCCGCCGTTGTGGTCCGAGTGGAACGGCAAGTACCGCGACACGGTCCGCGACCTGTGGCGCGGGCGTCCGGGGGTGATGGGGGAGTTCGCCTCACGGCTGACCGGGTCCTCCGACCTCTACGAGGACGACGGTCGGCGTCCGCACGCCTCGATCAACTTCGTGACCGCCCACGACGGCTTCACGTTGGCCGACCTGGTCAGCTACGAGCACAAGCACAACGAGGCCAACGGGGAGCACAACGAGGACGGCAGCGACGACAACCGCTCCTGGAACTGCGGGGTGGAGGGTCCGAGCGACGACCCGGAGGTGGTGGCCCTTCGGGATCGTCAACGGCGCAACCTGATGGCGACGCTCCTGTTCAGCCAGGGGGTGCCGATGCTGCTCGCCGGCGACGAGATCGGTCGCACCCAGCAGGGCAACAACAACGCCTACGCCCAGGACGACGAGATCAGCTGGCTCGACTGGGATCGGACCGACACCCGGTTCCTCGAGCTGTGCCGACGGCTGATCACCTGTCGGCGGGACAACCCGGTCCTGCGCCGGTCGAGGTTCCTGACCGGCCTGCCCGACGTGACCGGCCTGCCGGACGCCGCCTGGTTCACCCCCGAGGGAGAGAGGATGGGTTGGGAGCACTGGGGGGACCACCTGCGGCAGGTCGTGGTGTGGCTCAACGGTGAGCTCGAGGAGCGTGGACCCCGGGGGGAGCAGGTGCGCGGCACCACCGTCGTGATGGCCATCAACGCCGAGGACGCGCTGATGGCCACCCGGCTGCCCGACGCGCTCTGGGGGCGGCGATGGCGGCGTCGCATCGACACGGCGAGCGACTCGGGAGAGCCCGGTGGCCCCGTGGAGCACCGCGCCGGAGAGGTCGTCGAGGTGGCGCCTCGGAGCCTGGTGCTGCTCGAGCACCTTGCAGACGAGCACGGTTGAGCGCTCCTGCGTGCCGTCGCTCAGGCGCGACGGACCGAGTACCGGCGGCCGCCGGCGCCGTCGTGGACGACCAGCTCCACGGGCACTCCGAAGCAGGTGGTGAGCAGGTCGGCGGTGAGCGTGTCGGGGAGTGGACCGGCAGCGAGCACCTCACCACCACCCAACGCGAGCAGATGGGTGAACGCCGGTGGGATCTCCTCCACGTGGTGGGAGACGAGCACCATCGGCGGCGCCTCGGGCCTGCGGGCGAGGCGGGAGAGGCGGTCCACCAGGGACTCCCTGCCGCCGAGGTCGAGCCCGGCGTTGGGCTCGTCCAGCAGCACGAGGGCCGGATCTCCCATCAGGGCGCGCGCCAGCAGCGTGCGCTGGCGCTCGCCGCTGGACAGGGTGCTGAAGGGACGCTCTGCCAGCTCGCCGACGCCCTGGTCGCCCAGGAGCCGGCGCGCCCGGCGCCGGTCGGCGTCGGTGTAGTCGTGCCACCAGGGCTCCAACGCCGCGAAGCGGGCACACATCACCACGTCCACGGCCGGGAGGCCAGGGCGGATCATGTCGGACATGGCCGAGCTCACCAGGGCGACGCGCTGTCGGTGGCGACGGACGTCGACGCTGCCGAAGCGCGCCCCTGCCACCTCCACGGAGCCCTCGGTGGGGTGCTCGTAGAGAGCTGCGATGCGGGCCAAGGTGGTCTTGCCGCAGCCGTTGGGCCCGAGGACCACCCAGTGGTGGCCGGCTTCGACGGTCCAGCTCACGTCGCGCAGGATGGCGCGACCGTCGCGGCGGTAGGTCACCCCCTGCAGGTCGAGCACGGCCATCGTCACCATTGAACTCGGTGCCGTCGGGCCGGGCATCGCCGGTTCCTGCGCTGCCGACGCCGGTGCTCAGCCAGGACGGCTCGAGGAATCGCCGAGGTGTCGCTCCCAGGTGGCGTACATCGACGCGTAGCGGCCGCCGAGGCGCACCAGCGCTTCGTGGGTCCCGAGCTCCAGGACCTTCGCCCCGCCGCCGTCGGAGGGCCGGTCGATGACGGCGATCCGATCGGCCCGCCGGGCGGTGGCCAGGCGATGGGCGATCACCACCGCGGTGCGGCCCTCCAGCAGCACGTCCAGGGCCCGTTCGATCCGAGCCTCCGCGGCGGGGTCGAGGTTGGAGGTCGCCTCGTCGAGGATCAGCACCCGTGGGCGGGCCAGGAAGGCACGACCGAGGCTCAGCAGCTGGCGCTCGCCGGCCGAGAGCGAGACCCCACGCTCGTGCACGGGTGTGTCCAGCCCAGCGGGCAGGCGGTCGATCAGCTCGGTGATCCCCACCGCCCGGCAGGCATCGCGCAGCTCGTCGTCGTCGGCGTCAGGGCGGGCGAAGAGGAGGTTGTCGCGCACCGTGCCGTGGAACAGGAACGGCTCCTGGGGCACCACGCCGAGCTGGCGTCGCAGCGAGTCGAGCGTGACGGTGCGGAGGTCGACGCCGTCGAGGCACACGGCGCCCTCGATGGGGTCGTAGAAGCGCGCCACCAGCTTGGCGACCGTGGACTTGCCGGCACCCGTGGGACCCACGATCGCCAGCGTCTCGCCCGCGTCGACCTGCAGGTCCAGGGCGTCGAGCACGGGGGTGCCGAACCGCGACGCGGTGCCCGGCCCGGTGGTGGAGTCCACATCGGCCCCATCCCGGCCGGCGCGGTACGCGAAGCGGACGCCCCGCAGCTCGATGCGACCCTCGATGCGGGGCAGCTCCACGGCGTCGGCGGCCTCTGCGACGTCCGGCTCCGTGGCGAGGAGGTCGGCGAGCTTGGCGACCGATGCACGTCCCTGCTGGTACACGGTGTAGAGCTGGACGAGCTGCTGCACCGGGGCGAACAGCAGGTTGAGGTACAGGAGGAACGCGAACAGGGTGCCGAGGCTCATGCGCCCGTCGCGCACCAACACGCCGCCCACCCCCAGCACCACCACCTGGCTCAACACGCCCAGCGTGTCGCCGACGGAGCCGAACCAGGCGCCGAGCCGGGCCGTGACCAGGTTGGCGCCGCGGTAGGTGTCCACCAGGTCCTCGTGGTGCGTCGCGTTGCGCTCGGCGCGGTCGTGAGCGGTCACGGTGCGGATGCCGGAGAGGGTCTCGCTGAGGTCGGAGAGGACGTCCGCGACGCGGTCTCGCACCTCGTCGTAGGCCGCGCTCGATCGGCGGCGGTACCACAACGTGGCGAGCACGAGGGTGGGCAGCAGGCCGCCGAGGATGATCCCCCCCAACAGCAGGTCGGCCCGCAGCACGATGGCGGCGACCGTCACCACGGTGAGCACCTGGACGGCCATCTGCACGAGGCCCTCCTGGAAGAGGGTGGTGAGGTTCTCCACGTCAGAGGTCATCCGCGTGAGAACGACCCCGGCCTTCTCCTGTTCGAAGTAGCTCAGCGACAGCCGTTCGAGGTGGGTGAAGACGCGAAGTCGGAGGCGCTCCATGAGCGACTCGCCCACCCGGACGGTCCAGGAGCCCCGGATCCAGCCGAGCAGGGCGTTGGCCACGATGACGCCCAGGTACACCGCGCCGATGCCCACCAGGGCCCGGAAGTCCCCTGGGGTGATCCCGTGGTCCACGCCTGCCTCGACCAGCAGAGGTCCGGCGATCAAGGTGACGGTCTCGGCCATGACCAGCGCCAGCGCCACCGCCAGCGCCCCGGCGCTGGGGGCCAGGAAGTGCCGCAGGGTGAAGCGAGGCTCGGGTGGTCGCCGGTGGGAGAACGCTGGCGGCTCGGGCTGGTGCTCCGGCTCTCGATCCAGGACGCGACGGGCACGATCTGCCAGCTCGGGAGGGATGCCGGCGAACGGCGCTCCCTTGGCTGCGGGCGCGAACATGGGCGAACCCGGAGGTGGAGCGAAGCTCACCGCGTCGGTTCCTCCTGAGCGAAGACCTGGGCGTAGCCGGGGACCGTCGAGAGGAGCTCGGCGTGGCTGCCCGTCGCCCTCACCCTGCCGTCGTCGAGGAACACCACCCGATCCGCCAGCGCGATGGTGGACAGGCGGTGGGCGATCAGGATCGTCGTCCGATCACGTCGGCGCCGGGACAGCGCGGCGTGGATGCGTGCCTCCACCTCCACGTCGATGGCGGAGGTGGCATCGTCGAGCACGAGCACGGCCGGGTCGACCAGCAGCGCACGTGCCAGTGCGACCCGTTGGCGCTGGCCTCCGGACAACGTGTAGCCCCGCTCGCCGACCACGGTGTCGTAGCCGCCCTCGAGCTCGAGGATGAAGTCGTGGGCGTCGACGGCCCGTGCCACGTCCTCGACGTCGGACGGCGATGCCGAGGGCGCGCCGAAGGCCAGGTTGTCCCGCAACGGCGACGAGAACAGGAACGGCTCGTCGGGCGCCACCACGACCGTCCGGCGGAGCTCCGCGAGCACCAGTCGCCGGACGTCGTGCCCGTCGAGGCGCACCTCGCCGTCGCGTACGTCGTAGTAGCGGGCGAGGAGCCGGGCCAGGGTCGACTTCCCGCTCCCGGTCGCGCCGACCAGGGCGACGACCTCTCCGGCCTCGACGTGCAGATCCACACCTCGCAGCACGTCGGGCCCCTGGCCGTAGCCGAACCGCACCCCCACCAGCTCCACCTCGCCGCGGGGATGGGGGAGCGCCACCGCGTCGGGGTCTTCGAGGACCTCCGGGACCTCGTCCAGCACCTCGAAGATCCGCTCCGCGCTGGCGCGGGCACGTTGTCCGAGGATCAGGAAGAACCCGAGGAAGCGGAACGGCACCGTCAGCATCACGAGGTAGGCGTTGAACTCGATGATGGTGCCGATCTCCAGGCGCCCTTCGATCACCAGCCATCCGCCGTAGACCAGCACGGCCAGGGCACCGAGTCGAGGGAGGTTCTCCAGCAGCGGCGCCATCCGAGCGCGCACGGTGCCCTGCCGAACGTTCGCCCATCGCAGCCGTCGAGCGGCCAGCGCCATCGCGGCGACGCGCTGGGGCTCGGCGGCGAAGGACTGCACCACACGAACCCCGGCCACGGACTCCTCGGTCACCGTCGCCACCTCGGCCTGGCGACCCTGGATGATCCAGCTCAAGGGGAACAGCCGGTTCCGCAGCCGGAGGCCCACCAGGTACACCAGGGGCAGTGGAGCGATCGCCAGCAGCGTCAGCAGGACGTTGGCGCTGGCCATCACCGCGAAGGCCAGGCCGAATCCGAGCAGCGCCGTCGTGATGAGCGGTGCGACGGTGAAGAACATCTGGACCGCCCGGACGTCGGCCTGGGCACGGCTGATCAGCTGACCGGTCTGCGTTCGGTCGTAGAAGGAGTGCGACAGCTGCACGTAGCGGCGGTACAGGGTGGTGCGCAGGTCGGCCTCCACGCCGTAGGCCATGCGGAAGAGGCCGTAGCGGTAGAGCGCGGTGAGCAGGCCGCGGGCCAGCCCGATCGCCACCAACGCCGTCAGGAACGGCCCCAGGGGCTCTGAACCGTCGGCGATGGCGGCGTCGATGGTCGTCCCCACCAGGGCGGGTACGGCGACCTGCAGGACCAGGGTGAGCACGGCCAGCAGGCTCGAACCCACGAGGGAGCCGGAGTGGGGACGCAGCAGTGGCCACATCCTGCGAACCCAACCCAGGCGGAGCGCCTCGCGGCCCGCCGGGGGGAGGTTCACCTCGGCCGTCCCGGACGGGAGCCCCATCGAGGTGGTCATGGAGGCGGCGGGCTCACGACGGGGTGGATCTCACGGTGCTGATCCCGGCGGTCGGCCGAAGCGCTCCTCCAGTGCGATCTCCATGGCGCCGTTGAGGTGCTCGAGTCCTCGCAGCACCTCCTCGGCCTGGTCGTCCCCGAGACGATCGAGCAGGCGGCCCAGCCGCTCGGCGACGAGCTCATCGCCCTGTCGCAGCACCCGGCGGCCCTCGTCGGTCAGCTGCAGCACCACCCTGCGGCGGTCGCTGGCGTCTGCGCCACGGCGCACGAGGTCCCGGCCGACCAGGCCGTCGACGACGGAGGTGACCGTCGAAGGGGTGACGTCGAGGAGTGCAGCCACGTCCGACGCCGGGCGATCACCCCGGTCGAGGAACACCAGGACCCGGTACTGGGCGAGGGTGAGCTCGGCGCCGACCAGCGCCGCGCCGGCGACTCGGGCGAGGCGGGCCGCCGCCCGCACGGCATCGGCTCTTCGGCTCACCCTCGGTGCCTTCGCGCTGCGGTCCACGCGACGAGCCTACCCACGCCCGGTAGGGTGGTCTCGTGCCGGGCACCTCCGACAGCACATCGCCGCCCGCGGTGCAGCCGTTCGACGTGCGGCCCACCTGGTGAACCTGGCCCTCGGCCTGACGGCCGTCATCCTGCTGATCCTGGCCAACGCCTTCTTCGTGGCCGTGGAGTTCGCCCTGGTGGCGGTCGACCGCACCGGCTTGGAGCTCCGCGCCGCGGAGGGGTCGCGTCGGGCGCGCACCGCACTGGGCCTGCTTCGCCGGCTGTCGTTCAACCTCTCCGGAGCACAGCTGGGGATCACCATCGCCAGCCTCGCGCTGGGCATCCTGGCGGAGCCGGTGGTGGCGGTGGCGATCGAGCCCCTGGTCGGCCGAGCGGTGGCCGAGGAGTCCGCGCTCGGGGTGTCGGTGGTGATCGCCATCGCCGTGACCACGGTGGTGCAGATGGTCGTCGGCGAGCTGGTGCCGAAGTCGGTGGCCGTGGCGCGTCCCCTGGAGACGTCGATGCGCCTGGCAGTGCCCTTCAACGGGTTCGTGGCCGTCCTGCGCCCCTTCATCTCCGTGAGCAACTCCGCGGCCAACGCGCTGCTGCGGTTGGTCGGCGTGGAGCCGACCGAGGAGCTCTCGAGCGTTCGCAGCCGCGAGGAGCTGCGACGCCTGGTCCATGCCAGCCGTGAGGGAGGGACGCTGCGGCCGCAGGCGGCGGAGCTGCTGCAACGCACGTTCCGCTTCGGTGAGAAGACCGCAGCCGATGCCCTCACCCCGAGGGTGTCGGTCGAGGCTCTGGAGCTCGACAGCAGCGTCGCCGACCTGCTGGCTCGCTCGGCGGACACCGGTCTGTCCCGCTTCCCGGTGCACGCCGGAGACCTCGATCGCATCGTCGGGGTCGTGCACGTGAAGGAGGTGCTGGGCCTGCCGCGATCCGAGCGGTCCACCGCAGCGCTCACGGCGTTGGTCCGCCCGGTGGCGATGGTGCCGGAGTCCAAGCCGCTCGACGACCTCATGGTGGAGCTCCAGCAGAGCGCCGCGCACCTCGCCGTCGTGCTGGACGAGTACGGCGGCACCGCCGGCATCATCACCCTCGAGGACCTGGTCGAGGAGATCGTGGGCGACATCGCCGACGAGCACGATCCCGACTCCGCCCTCCCGGCGGTGCGGGCCTGGCGCGGCGCCCACGTGCTGTCCGGTCGGCTGCACCACGACGAGGTGGTGGAGGCGTGCGGGTTCGCCATGCCCGTGGGGGAGTTCGAGACGTTGGCCGGCTTCGCCCTGGATCGCCTCGGACGAGTGCCCGACGTCGGCGACACCTTCGATCACGATGGCTGGCAGTTCCAGGTGAGCGAGATGGACGGCCATCGCATCGCATCGCTGCGCGTGGTGGCACCGCCGCCGGAGGGCATCGACGGGAGCGTGGGCTGATGAGCATCCCCGCGCTGGTCCTGGTCGCGCTGCTCCTGGTGCTGGCGAACGGGTTCTTCGTGGCGGTCGAGTTCTCGTTGCTGGCCGCCCGCCGAGGCCGGATCGAGGCGTGGGCCGAGGAAGGTCGATTCGGCGCGGCGTCGGCCCTGGCGGGGATGCGCAGGCTCAACCTGCAGCTCGCCGCCTGCCAGCTCGGCATCACCGTGATGTCGCTCCTGCTCGGCTTGCTCGTGGAGCCGGTCGTGGGCGGGGCGCTGGAGGAGCTCCTGGGCGGTACCGCGCTGCCCGAGGGGGTGTCACGGGCCCTGGGCGTCGCCGTGGGGTTGCTGGTGGTGTCGTTCCTGCACATGGTGCTGGGCGAGATGGTCCCCAAGTCGTTGGCCTTGTCCGAGCCGGAGCGGACCGTGGTGCTGCTGGCACCGATGAACCGCGGGATCACCCTCCTGCTCACTCCGGTGGTGGCGGTGCTCAACCAGCTCGGCAACTGGGGCACCAAGCTGCTCCGGGTCGAACCGGCGGACGAGCTCTCCCAGAGCCACACCGCCATGGAGATCGCCGCGATGCTCGAGGAGTCGGCTGCGGGGGGGGAGCTGGAGCACGAGGAGCACCTGCTGCTCACCGGTGCCCTCGGCTTCCTCACCGTGGCCATCGGTGAGGTCATGACCCCACGTGACCGGCTGGTCACCGTGCCGTCCTCGGCGACGCTGGGCGAGGCGGAGGAGCTGGTGCATCGCAGCGGTCACAGCCGGGTGCTGGTCACCAGCCCGGTCAACGGCGAGGTCGTCGGGTTCCTGCACGTCAAGGACCTGCTCCGCAACGCCGACGCTCCCGCTGCGCCGCTTCCCGCCGGGTTGGTGCGCACCGCGCTCAAGGTCCGCCCCGACGAGCTGCTGCCCGACGTGCTGCCGAGGATGCGTCGGGCCCGCCGCCACGTGGCCGTGGTCACCGAAGGATCGGCCGTGCTCGGCCTGGTCACCCTGGAGGACCTGCTCGAGGCGATCGTCGGGGACATCGCCGACGAGTCGGACAAGATGGAGCGCTCCAGGAGGTGGCGACGTGCGGACTGAGTCGAACCAGGTGGGACCGTGATGGCGAAGCGCTCCGGCGCGACGGCGGTGTTGGACGACGACATCCTCGCCGCGCTGCAGAGGTGCCGGGAGGCCGAGTCGCCGACTGGTGGATCGGCGCGTGGTTCCGCCGGTCCCACGGTGGGTGAGGTGCGGCGGCTCTCGGGTGGCGCGTCGCGCCTCACCTGGTTGGCGCAGCTGCTCCGCTCCGACGGCGCGACCACCCCGGTGATCGTGCAGCAGGAGCGACCGGGATCGGTGGGAGCGTCGCTGCCGATGTCGGCCCAGGTGTCCCTCCTGGAGGCCGCTGCTGTCGAAGCGGTACCCGTGGCAGAGGTGCTGGCCAGCGGTGGGGAGTCGGGTCGGGGATGGGTGGTGCTCGAGCACCTGCCGGGCGAGAGCCTCGCCCGCAGGATCCTCGAGGACGCCAGCTACGACGGCGTCCGCCCGCTTCTCGCACGAGAGGCCGGGCGGATCCTCGCAGCGGTGCACAGGATCCCTGCAGATGCGGCCGAGCTGCCATCGGGTGATCAGCTCGAGCAGATGCGCATGCTCTCGGAGCTCCTCGACGAGCCCCACCCGGCCTTCGAGCTGGGCCTGCGGTGGCTGGAGGAGCACCGTCCCCACACCGGTGCCGAGGTCGTGGTGCACGGCGACTTCCGCATGGGCAACCTGCTGGTGGACCCGGACGGGGTGACCGCGGTGCTCGACTGGGAGCTGTCGCACCTCGGAAGCGGTGCGGAGGACCTCGGGTGGTTCTGCTCCCGGGCGTGGCGCTTCGGCTCGCCGCTGCGCGCCGGTGGAGTGGGCACCCTGGAGGAGCTCCTCGCCGGCTACGCCGAGGGAGGCGGCGTGCCGCCCACCCCCGAGGAGGTCGACTGGTGGGAGGCCTACGGAACCCTTCGGTGGGGACTCATCTGCGTGCTGCAGGCCAGCACCCATCTGCGCGGCCTCCACCGCAGCGTGGAGCTCGCCGCCATCGGCCGGAGGGCGGCCGAGTGCGAGGAGGATCTGCTGGCCATCATCGACGGTCCGAGCGACGAGGAGCCACCCGCGCTCCCCGAGCCCGTGCCCGGTCGGGGCCCCCACGACCGCCCGACGTCCCCGGAGCTCCTCGAGGCGGTCGCCGAGCACCTCACGGAGCTCCGGGGCCAGCTGGAGGGCTCGGGCGCATTCCACCTGCGGGTCGCCACCAACGTGGTGGACCTGGTGTCGCGGGAGATCCGGCTCGGACCGCTGCTCGAGTCCCGTCACCACGATCGGTTGAGGGCGCTCGGCGTCGACGGCGACCGGGAGCTCGTCGAGGCGATCCGCGCCGATGAGCTCCCGGTGGACCACGCCGAGCTGCACCGATTGGTGCGCCAGTCGGTGCGCGACAAGCTGGCCGTCGCCCGTCCCGGGTACTGGTACCCCGACGACGCCGCGACATGAGCACCCGCGACGCTCCCAGCGCGGGGAGCTCGGTGCTGGTGGTCTCGCCGCACTTCGACGACGTGCCGCTGTCGCTCGGCCAGAGCCTTCGTGACGGTCTCCTGTCGTCCCGCCCGGTGCAGGTGCGGGTGGTGTTCGGGCGCACCAACTGGAGCACCCGGCTGCATCCCACGCGGCGTCGTGCACCGCTGGTGACGGCGTGGCGGCGGGCGGAGGAGGCGGTGGCCGCCCGTCGCTTCGGGTATCGGGTGCGCAGCGAGGCCTTCGAGGAGGTGATCCTGCGCACCGGTGATCTCGACTCGTCGTGGTTCCGCGGGGATGCCGATCCCGTCGAGGAGCCGCTGTTCCGGCCGATCCGCGATCTCCTCGAGCGATGGCGACGGGAGGCGGGGGAGATGTGGGTGCCCGCAGGCCTGGGGCGCCACCTGGACCACCGCATCGTTGCCAGGGCGGCCGCCGAGCTGGTGCAGGGGGGCATGACGGGGGTCGGGTTCTACGAGGACCGGCCCTACGCCAGCTACCTCGACGAGGACGCCATGGCGCAGGAGCTCGGCGACCTGGGTCTCGAGCTGGGACCCGAGGACGTGTCCGGCCCGATCGGCGAGGCCACCCAGCGACTCGTGGCCCGGTGCTACCCGAGCCAGATGGACGACTTCTTCCGCGACGCCCAGCGCCACGACCGCGAGTCCGGCAGGCCCGAACGTGTGTGGTGGCCGTTCACACCGCCGGATCGGGGCGGAAGTCGCTGAAGCACCATCCGAGCTGGCGCACGGCGTCCGCCACCAGGGTGCGTGAGGACGACTGCAGCGCGGCGCGGAGACGGCCCTCCAAGTCGTCGACCGACGGCAGGGGGTCGACGAAGTGGAGGCGCTTGTAGCCCTTCGGCCGGGTCGGCTTCGGCTCGCCCTTGGGTCGGCGGCCGTAGAGCTCCCAGGCCCGGTAGCGCAGCGCCTCGACGGTCCGGTCCCACTCGCTGCCCTGGAGGGCATCCAGCAGCACGGCGGGCACACCGTGGAGGTTCCACAGCGCGGTGTGCAGGTCGGGGTTCTCGGCATCGGTCCAGGCGTGGCGAACCCGGAGCTCTCCGCCGTGGGGCAGGCCGGCGGCTCGGAGGAACAGCCAGGTGCTCGTGCGTTGGTCGTCGAGCATGATCCGCCGCCCGTCGGCGGTGAGATCGATGCGCCCACGACGGGCGCTGCTGCGCGCGGTCGGGAGCACCGCCCGGCGGCCTGCCTGGGCCACGGTCTCGGGGTGGAGGTACCGAGCGTGGGCAGCGACGGCATCGGTCGCGTGGCGGTAGCCCGCCTCGACGAGGAGGCGGCGCAACGTCGTGCCGTGGGTGGCCAGGGTGTCCGCGACCGCTGTGGCGTCCCCCATGGATGCAGAGCGTAGTCATTCCACCGCTGCTCGTGGTGAACATTCGTGCCCGACATTTCCGGGGGGTGGTTGCAGGAAGTTACCGACCGGTAGCACAGTGGGGTGATGAAGATCGGTGTGTTGGGTGCAACAGGTCCTGCCGGCAGCGGTCTGGCGGCTCGTCTCGCGTCTGTCGGCTTCGAGGTGGTGATCGGCTCACGCTCGAAGTACCGGGCGATGGAGGCTCGTGATCGGATCCTCGAGCGCTGGCCCGACAAGGAGCTGGCCATCGACTCGGGCAACAACTACGACGCCTGCGCAGCCTCGGAGGTGGTCGTGATCGCCACCCCCTGGGATGCTGCAGCGTCGACGGCCTCGGAGTGCTCCCGCGAGCTGCGGGGGAAGGTGGTGATCTCCATGGCCAACGCGCTGGCCAAGGTCGGCCACGAGTTCCAGCCGCTCGTGCCGCCACGTGGCTCGGTGGCGGCCTCGGTGCAGGCGGCCGTGCCGAGGTCCCTGGTGTCGGCGACCTTCCACCACGTGCCGGCCAAGGAGCTGGGTGATCTGGCACACCCCGTGGAGTCCGACGTGCTCGTGTGCTCCGATCACCCGAAGGCGACCGAGATCACCCTGGAGATCGTCTCGAAGATCCCCGACCTGCGGGGCGTCGATGCCGGCGAGCTGTCCAACGCCGCGCCCATCGAAGCCTTCGCCGCGGTGCTGCTGCAGGTGAACGTCAAGTACAAGACCCGCGTGGCGATCCGCTTCACCGGCCTGCCGCAGTAGCGCCGCCACCGCGCGCCGAGGTGGTGTCGGGCCACCGCTAGCCTGCCCGGCGATGCAGCTCTACGACACCGCCCGTCGCCAGGTCGTGCCCTTCGAGCCGGCCGACCGCGTGGTGACCATGTACACCTGCGGCATCACCCCCTACGACTCGACCCACCTCGGCCACGCCGCCACCTACCTCACCTACGACGTGCTCCAGCGCAGGCTGCTGGACCTGGGGCACGAACCCCGATGCGTGCGCAACGTCACCGACGTGGACGACTCCATCCTGCCGAAGGCTCGTGAGCTGGGGGTGCACTACCTCGATCTGGCCGCCGTCGAGCTCGCCCGCTTCGATGCCGACATGGCCCGCCTCGAGATGCTGCCCGTGTGGTCCGAACCCCGGGCGACCTCGGCGATCCCCGACATCCGGGGCTTCATCGGCATGGTGCTGGACCGAGGCTTCGCCTACGAGGCCGGCGGCAGCGTGTACTTCGAGGTGGCCCGGTTCCCGGCCTTCGGGCAGGTGAGCGGGTACAGCCGAGAGGTCATGATCGACTTCGCCGCCGAACGCGGGGGCAACATCGACGACCCCCACAAGCGAGACCCGCTCGACTTCGTGCTCTGGCAGCCGTCCGCGGATGACGAGCCGGCATGGGACTCGCTGTGGGGGCCCGGTCGCCCGGGATGGCACATCGAGTGCTCCGCGCTGGCGCTGAGAGAGCTCGGCACCACGATCGACCTCCACGGTGGTGGGTCGGACCTCATCTTCCCCCACCACGAGTGCGAGGCCGCCCAGTCCGAGGCGGCCACGGGTGAGCGGTTCGTCCGCCACTGGATGCACCAGGCGATGGTCCGCATGGACGGCGAGAAGATGTCGAAGTCGCTGGGCAACCTGGTCTTCGTGTCCGACCTGGCCATGCTCTGGGACGCTCGGGCCATCCGGCTGGCCTGCATCGGCCATCACTACCGGGACTCCTGGGAGTGGCATGGAGAGCTGATGCCGGCCGCCTCGGAGCGCCTGCAGCGCTGGGTGGCCGCAGGCGAGGGATCTGCGGCGCTCGACGAGGTCCGTGCCGCTCTCGACGACGACCTCGACACCGTCGAGGCGGTGCAGGCGGTGGATCGCGCCGCGTCGCGCGGCGTCGGGGTGTCGCAGGCCGCGGCGCTCCTGGGCGTGCGCACCGACCGGCCGGTGGACACGCCCAGGTCCTGAGCTCGCAGCGGCCGCTTCCCGCAGGGAGGGTCATTCAGATCGAGCTGCGCGCCCGATCCGAGCTGAGCGCTGGTAAGAATGGAGGAGCGGTGCGTTTCGGGGGCCTCGAGAGGAGGAGCCCATGCAGCCCGCTCATGACTCGGTCCGCCGTTCCCCGCTGTCCGACCTCGTCCGGTCGTTGTTGGGCGACGACCTGCCGGTCGCCGTCGAGTTCTGGGACGGCACCAGGATCGGACCCCCCGCCCCTCCGGCGACGGTGACCGTTCGATCCCCCGACGCCCTCCGCAGGATCGTGGCGCGACCCGGAGAGCTGGGGTTCGCCAGGGCCTACGTCGCCGGTGACATCGACATCGAGGGTGACATCTACGCCCTGTTCGACCTGCGGGATCGCCTTCCCCGGCCCGGTCTGCACCCCAGGGAGTGGGTGTCCGCCGTGCGTGCCCTCGGCGTGCGCGACCTGCGTCCGTTGCCGCCGCCCGCCGAGGAGGCCCGCCTCCGCGGCCGTCGCCACAGCAAGGGCCGTGACGCCGCCAGCATCTCGCACCACTACGACGTCTCCAACGAGTTCTACGAGCTCGTGCTGGGACCCTCCATGACCTACTCCTGCGCCGTGTTCGATCGCCGGGACGCGAGTCTGGAGGACGCGCAGCGGGCGAAGCTCGAGCTGGTCTGCCGGAAGCTCGACATCGATGCAGGGAGCCGCCTGCTGGACGTGGGCTGCGGGTGGGGCTCGCTCGCCGTGCACGCGGCCCGCTGCCACGGCGCACGCGTGGTGGGTGTCACCCTCTCGCGTGAGCAGGCCCGGTGGGCCCGAGAGTCGATCGAGCACCAGGGCCTCTCCGCTCTGGTGGAGGTCAGGGTGCAGGACTACCGGGAGATCGACGACGGGCCGTTCGACGCCATCAGCTCGGTCGGCATGTTCGAGCACGTCGGGCTGTCACAGCTCGCGGAGTACTTCGATCGCCTCCACAGCCTGCTCGCCCCGGGCGGTCGCCTGCTCAACCATGCCATCAGCCGGCCTGCCGGAGTGCCCGCAGCCCTCGACCGCAACAGCTTCGTCAACCGCTACGTGTTCCCCGACGGAGAGCTGCACGAGGTCGGCAGCGTGGTCTCGGCCATGCAGCTCGCCGGATTCGAGGCCCGCCACATGGAGAGCCTGAGGGAGCACTACGCGCTGACGCTACGGCGATGGGTCGCGAACCTCGAGTCCCGGTGGCGTCGTGCGGTGGAGCTGGTGGGTGGTCCCCGCGCTCGGATCTGGCGGCTGTACATGGCGGGTTCCGCCGTGGGCTTCGAGGCCGGTCGTATCGGGGTGGACCAGGTCCTCGCCGTGACGGCGGACCACGGGCGGTCCGGGATGGCGCTGCGACCTCGGTGGGAGGCTGGGTCCCAGACCCAGGCGGTCGAGCTCGACGATCGCCGCCTGGAGCCTGCGGCGAGGTGACGGCTACGTCATCAGCGACCTCGAATCGAGGCAACGGCGGCGACGCGATGGAGTAGGATCCGCCGCGAACCGTTCGAGGAGGCTCCGGTGAAGCGCACGGCAGGACAGGCTCAAGGCATCGCCCGCGCCGTCCTGACCCCACCGTTCCGGTTCCTCTGGCGGGTGACCACCGAGGGGCTCGATCGGGTCCCGGCCACCGGCGGCGCGGTGGTCGCGCCCAACCACATCTCGGTGTTGGACTCGTTCTTCCTGCCCCTCGTGCTCCCCCGGCGCATCACCTACGTGGGCAAGGCGGAGTACATGGACGACTGGAAGACGAAGTTCCTCTTCCCGGCCATGGGGATGATCCCGATCGACCGCGCGGGTGGCGACGCCTCACGGGCCGCCCTCGACGCCGCTCAGCAGATCCTCGACGACGGGGAGCTGTTCGGGATCTACCCCGAGGGCACCCGCAGCCGTGACGGGCGGCTCCACAAGGGCCACACCGGGATCGCCCGGCTGGCACTGGCCACGGGATGCCCGATCGTGCCGGTGGGCATCATCGGCACCGACCGCGTGCAGCCGCCCGACGCCAAGGTGCCTCTCCCGTTCCGTCGGGTCCACCTCCGCTTCGGCCATCCGATCCGCGTCGAGCGCTACCTCGACCGTCGTGACGACCGGCTCGTGCTCCGTCAGGTGACCGACGAGGTCATGTACGAGATCCGCAACCTCTCGGGCCAGGCGTACGTCGACGTCTACGCAACCCGCAAGCCGGTGGAGGCAGCGCCGGTGGCGCAACCCCGAGAGCAGCCCGCGTCGGCGTCGCTGACCGACGTTCCCGAGGTGGCCGAGGTGGTGCCGATCGGTCGCGGTTCGTTGGAGGTCCCATCTGCGTCGAGGCCCGTCCCGCCCCGTCGTCGCGTGGCGACCGCCTCCTTCGCTCCTTCCGCGGCGCCGGACCTCGTGGGTGCGGGCGCCGCAGCGGAGCCGGCCGACGGCGTGGAGCGCCGTTCGTCCGCAGCGGTGCTGCAGTCGCGGCCGCTGGATCTCGGGGCCTGAGGCTCCCCCACGCAGCGTGGTGCGGACGCGTCCGCGGACGCGTCGCTGTCACGTGGAGTGGTTGTCGGTGGCTCCATCCGGCGTGTCACAGGGGGTTCGTAGGCTGGGGTCACGCCCGCAGGGGGCGTGACCGGTGGGCGGCGTTCGAGGGAAAGGGACAACGTCGTGGAGAAGGGGACCGTGGAGAAGGGGACCGGGGGGCCGGGTGCCGCTCGGGCCGGCGTGCGGGCGGAGCTCCTGCGGGTCGGGCGGCGCTGGGCCGAGTCGATGGTGGGCCTGGTGGAGCTGTCGGTGCGCCTGGACGAGTCGGGGGAATGGGCCCTGGACGGGTCGCCCACCTGTGCGCACTGGGTGGCGGACGCCTTGGGCATCGAGGTGTGCACCGCGCGGGAGTGGCTACGAGTGGGGCGGTGCCTTACGGAGCTCCCGCAGATCCGCGAGCGCTTCGTGCGGGGAGAGCTGTCCTTCACCCAGGTGCGGGCGCTCACCCGGCATGCCACGGTGGGCAACGAGGCCGAGCTGCTGGCCATCGCTGCTCGGGAGCGCGCCGGGCGCCTGGGCCGCGTGCTGGCCGCATGGGCGGCGCGTCACGACGACGACGAGCAACGTGACCGTCGCCAGCGCGCCCAGCGATCGTTGAGGTGGTCGATTCAGCCCGATGGGATGGTGGCGCTGAAGGGCTACCTGACGCCCCAGCAGTTCGCGTTCGTGTCCGCGGCGATCGATGCCGAGCTCCGTCGCTGCCCTCCGCCGGTCACACAGGGTGGCGACGACGCGACCGGACCTCGCGGATCGCGCTCTCGGTGGCCATCGGGGTGGCCTTCGCTGGCGCAACAACGCGTCGATGCGCTGGTGAGGCTCCTCACCCGACCCACCACCAGCACGGGCGGTGGCAGGCGGCGCGGTGGCGGGCAGAGCGGCAGCGGGGTGGAGGTGATCTTCCACGTCCGTGGAGATGGTGCCTCCCTGGACGACGGCACGCCGATCACCATGACCGCTGTTGCGGCGCTGGTGGACGAGGCGATGCTGCGGGTGATGATCCACGACGCCGAGGGCCGCCCCCTGAACGTCTCGAGCCGGCACCGGTACCACAGCCTGCGTCAGCGCCGCCTGGTCAAGGAGCGCGACCGCTGCTGCGTCAGCTGCGGGTCCGACGACCTGCTCGTGTACCACCACGAACCTCCCTACGAGACGACCGGCCGCACCGTGGTCGAGCAGACCCAGCTGCTCTGCGCCGCCTGCCATTATCGCCGTCACCGTCGTGGCGGCCCCGCCGCAGGCAGCGCGGCGTGAGCGCCGACGGGGTCGCGGCCCGGGGAATACCGGTGACGGGGGGTCGGTCGGCGGCCGGTAGCCTGCCCGTGATGTCCGAGATCACCCTCCACCTCCCCGACGGCTCCACGCGCACCCTGGCCGAGGGCTCGACGGGCGCCGACCTGGCCGCGTCGATCGGGCCGAGGCTCGCCAAGGACGCCGTGGTGATCGAGGTCGACGGCGAGCCGCGTGACCTCTCTGCCGCGCTCGCCGACGGCGAGACGGTGCGGATCGTCACCCGCAAGGATCCCGTGTCCCTGGAGCACCTGCGCCACTCGACCGCCCACGTGCTGGCCCAGGCGGTGCTGGAGCTGTGGCCGGGGGCAACCTTCGCCGGAGGTCCGCCGATCGAGGACGGCTTCTACTACGACTTCGAGCTGCCGGATGGCGCCACCTTCAGCGACGACGACCTGGAGCGCATCGAAGCGAAGATGCGCGAGATCGTGGCCGCCGACCAACCCTTCGAGCGGTTCGAGCTGCCGATCTCGGAGGCCCGCGAGCTCATGGCCGACCACCCCTACAAGCGGGAGTTCATGGACCTGGCGGTCGCCGGCGCCGACGCCGAGGCCACGGGGGAGGTCGACGCGGGCAGCGGCGCGATCAGCTTCTACAGGAACACCCCGGAGTTCGTCGACATGTGCCGCGGGCCCCACCTGAGCTCCACCGGGCGGCTGGGTCCGTTCAAGCTGATGCGAGTGGCCGGCGCCTACTTCCGGGGCAGCGAAGCCAACCCTATGCTGCAGCGGATCTACGGCACGGCCTGGTTCAGCGACGCCGACCTCAAGGCGCACCTGCACCGCCTGGAGGAGGCGGCCAAGCGCGACCACCGGAAGCTGGGTGTCGAGCTCGATCTCTACTCGTTCCCCGACGAGATCGGATCGGGGTTGGCGGTGTTCCACCCCAGAGGCGGGATCGTCCGCAAGATCATGGAGGACTACTCGCGTCGCCGGCACGAGGAAGCCGGCTACGAGTTCGTCTACTCGCCGCACATCACGAAGGCGAACCTCTTCGAGACCTCCGGGCACCTCCAGTGGTTCGCCGAGGGCATGTTCCCGCCCATGGAGCTCGACGAGGACCACCACGGCCACGGCGAGAAGTACTACCTCAAGCCGATGAACTGCCCGTTCCACATCCTCATCTTCAAGAGCCGGCAGCGCTCCTATCGCGAGCTGCCGCTGCGGATGTTCGAGTTCGGCACGGTGTACCGCTACGAGAAGTCCGGGGTGATCCACGGCCTCACCCGGGTGCGGGGGATGACCCAGGACGACGCCCACATCTTCACCACCAAGGAGCAGATGCCCGACGAGCTCACCTCTCTGCTCAGCTTCGTGCTCGACCTCCTACGTGACTACGGCCTGGACGAGTTCTACCTCGAGCTGTCGACGCGGCCCGAGGAGAAGGCGGTCGGCACCGACGCCGAATGGGACGAGGCCACCGCTGCGCTCCGGGCCGCGGCGGAGTCGATGGACCTGGAGCTGGTGATGGACGAAGGCGGTGGCGCCTTCTACGGACCGAAGATCTCGGTGCAGGCTCGCGACGCGATCGGTCGCACCTGGCAGATGTCCACCCTGCAGGTCGACTTCCAGCTCCCTCAGCGCTTCGGCCTCGAGTACGTGGGCAGCGATGGGGCTCGCCACCGGCCGATCATGATCCACCGTGCCCTGTTCGGCACCGTGGAGCGATTCTTCGGTGTGCTGGTCGAGCACTACGCCGGCGCGTTCCCCGCATGGCTCGCCCCCGTGCAGGTGGAGGTGCTCCCGGTGGCCGACGCCCACCTCGACTACGCCCACGCGGTGGCTGCCGAGCTCAAGGGACGAGGGTTCCGGGTGGAGGTGACCGGTGCGTCGGACACCTTGGGCAAGCGGATCAAGCGGGCCAAGGAGCAGAAGCTGCCCTACGTGCTCGTGGTGGGCGACGACGACGTGGCCCACCGCACCGTCGGGGTGAACCCGCGGGGCGGCGAGGTCGAGCGCAACGTCCCCGTCGGCGGGTTCGCCGACCGGCTGGCGGTGGACGTCGGCGGGAGGAGCTGAGCCGTGCCGCTCGATCACATCTGGGCCACGTGGCGGTCCAACTACGTGCAGGGCATCGCGGACAGCCGCTCCACCGTGCCCGACGGGGACGACGACGACGGTAGCTCGCTGTTCGAGCGGATCCTCCGCTGCGGGGCCCCCGACGAGGAGACCCACATCCTGCACCGGGGGGTCCGGTGCTTCGTGATCCTCAACCGCTTCCCCTACACCTCAGGGCACCTGATGGTGCTGCCCAACCGGGCGGTTCCCGAGTTGGAGGACCTGACCGAAGAGGAGCACGAGGAGCTCTGGTCGCTGGTGCGCGACTCGGTCATGGCGCTCAAGGCGGCGCTGCGACCCCAGGGCGTCAACGTGGGGGTGAACCTGGGTGAGGTCGCCGGAGGATCCCAGGCCGACCACCTCCACGTGCACGCGGTGCCGCGGTGGCAGGGCGACTCCAACTTCATGGCGGTGGCTGCTGAGACGCGGGTGCTGCCCGTCGGGCTCGACGAGGCGTGGGTGGCCCTGCGCAACGCGTGGCCGCGGCGCTGAGGTCGGTCGCGCCGCCGGGCGACCCAACCACTACCCTCGCGCGGTGCCCGATGACGACGTGGTCGACGAGCTGCCCGAGGACCTGAACCTCGCAGAGTTCGTGGGTCCGCACACCTTCCCGAACAACAACCGGCGACGGATCCCCGCTGCGATCTACCTGGTCATGGGTGCGGGTGCCATCGGGTTGTGGGCGGCCAACGAGGGCTCGCCCCTGGTCAACGGCGGTCTGGCGGTCGCCGGCACGCTCCTGGTGCTGTTCGGGCTCTACGGCTTCGTGGCCGGGCGCACCCTTCGCATCGACGAATCGGAGGCATTGGCGGCGGCCTCGGCGAAGATGGGCTTCGCGGTCGGCCACGCGTCGGCCCAGATGATCTGGCGGGGCTGGCTGTCTCGGCCGACCTGGCGGATCCTGCTCTACTCGGCGGAGAACCCACCACGACAGCGGGGCATCGTATTGGTGGACGGCATCGACGGCGGTGTCGTGGAGTGGTTCTCGGAGACCAACCCCGAGGACTGGTCGTCGATGGACCCCTCGCGCACCGGCCTCACGGAGAGCTGAGGCGACGACTCGGATCTGCGGCAGGAGACCGCTGTCCAACGGTCGATCCCCGAGGTGCTTCCCTTTTCGGGCCGCGACCCGTAACGTGCTAACTACTGCAAGCACGACGACACTCCGGCGGCGGCCGGGCAGGAGAGCGAGCACATGTTCGACGGGCAGTTCCGACAGCAGGTCGACGCCGCGGTGAAGCCCATCGGGCGCGGCCTCGTGAAGGCGGGCATCACCGCGGACATGATCACCACGATCGGCCTCGTGATGTCCCTGGCTGCGGCAGTGGCCATCGGCATCGGGGCGCTCAACCTCGGCCTGCTCCTGCTGGTGCTCACCGGCATCCCCGACCTGCTCGACGGCGCAGTGGCGAAGGCCTCCGGTCGCTCCAGCGTGCGCGGCGCCTTCTTCGACTCCGTGTCGGACCGCGTCACCGACGCGATGCTGTTCGCCGGGCTGGCCTTCTACTTCGCAGCTGACGGTGCCTCACCCTGGCTGGTGCTGCTTCCCGTGGCGGGCTACGCGACGGCGTCCTGGGTGTCCTACATCCGGGCCAAGGCGGACGCCCTCGGCTTCGATGCCCACGTCGGGCTCGTCGAACGGGCGGAGCGGATCATCCTGTTGGGGCTGGGCCTGCTGTTCGGCCCACCGGTGCTGGTCTGGGTCCTGGCGGCCATCGTCGTGCTGAACCTGGTCACCGCCGCCCAGCGCTTCGTGAAGGTGTGGGGGCAGGCGACCGACGCGACCCCGGCCCTGGCGGCGAAGCGGCGGAGGCGTGCGCCGAGGCGCACCACGGCCGAGCGCCGTGCCGCGTGGGCGGAGCGCCGGCGCCAGCCGACCACCGCCCGCCGTCGGGAGCGCTGAGCCGGCCGCGTCGCCGTGGATGTCCCCGTCGGCGCGCTGCGGGCGGCCAGCTCGCTGCTGCGCGTCACCCCGACGCCTGTGGCCGCGGGCGTGTCCCGAGTCATCGCCGCCGGCATCGCCGCCGCATCGCCGGACGAGCGGCTCATCGCTGCGCGCAACATGCGTCGAGCCCATCGCGGCGAGCACCTCGGAGCGATGCGCACTCGCCTCGAGGTGCGGCGCGTGTTCGACTCCTATGCCCGCTACTGGGTGGACGCGCTGCGCCTGGCCGACCTGGACGACGCCACCATCGAGGCGGGGTTCACCCACGACGGCATGCACCACCTCCGCGACGCCATGGACGCCGGCACTCCGCCGATCCTGGCGTTGCCCCACCTGGGGGGTTGGGAGTGGGCGGCGCGCTGGTTGAACGTGCAGGGCTGGGGCGTGTCGGCGGTGGTGGAGGAGCTGGACCAGGGAGAGCTGTACGAGTGGTTCGTGGAGCTGCGCCAGGGGTTGGGCATGCAGGTGATACCCCTGGGACCTCACGCATCAGCCGAGGTGGCCGCAGCACTGGCCGCCGGGCGGATCATGTGCCTGTTGGCCGACCGTGACATCAGCGGTGGGGGCATCGAGGTGGAGTTCTTCGGGGAGCGGACGCGACTTCCGGGGGGTCCTGCCCTGATGGCGCTGCGCACCGGTGCGCCGCTGCTGCCCACGTCGGTCTACTTCCGCGGCGGGCGATGCCATGCCGTCATCGAGCCGCCGTTGGCGACCGAGCGGCGTGGGCGTCTGCGCGACGACGTCACCCGCGTCACCCAGGATCTGGCGCTCGTGATGGAGCGCCAGATCCGTCGGGCACCTGCGCAGTGGCACCTCCTCCAGCCGAACTGGCCGAGCGACTACCTCGCACTGGGGCGACCGCTGCCGGGGGAGGAACCGACCGATCCGGACGGTGGAGGCAGTCACCGGTAGGGTGCTCGGCGATGCGCATCGGACTGCTGTGCCCCTACAGCTTGACCATCCCCGGGGGTGTGCAGAACCAGGTGCTGGGACTGGCGAGGGTCCTTCGCCGACGTGGACACGAAGCTCGGGTGCTCGCACCCTGCGACGGCACGCCACCCGCTCCCTTCGTGACGTCGGTGGGCTCCAGCGTGCAGAACCCGTCCAACGGGTCGATCGCCCCCATCGCACCCGACCCTCCTGCCCAGCTGCGCACCATCCGCGCCCTGTGGGACGAGCAGTTCGACGTGCTGCACCTCCACGAGCCGTTCGTACCTGGGCCGACGCTGACCGCCCTCCTGCTGAAGCCGAGCCCGATGGTCGGCACCTTCCACGCCGCCGGAGATCAGCCGGCCTACAAGGTGATGGCTCCCATCGTCCGATGGGGGGCGGCTCGCCTGGATGTGAGGGTGGCGGTGTCGCCCGAGGCGCTGGCCCTGGTGGAGCCCCACACCGAGTCACCGTTCACGGTCCTGTTCAACGGGATCGACGCCCGCAGGTTCGCCGAGGCGGACCCCTGGCCGACCGAGGAGCCCACGGTGCTGTTCCTCGGTCGCCACGAGCCCCGCAAGGGCCTCGACGTGCTGCTGGAGGCAGTGGCGTCGCTGCCTCCGGACACGAAGGTGTGGGTGGCCGGGGATGGCGAGGAGACCGATGAGCTGCAGCGACGGTTCCCCGATCCCCGGATCGAGTGGTTGGGTCGGATCGACGACGTCGAGCGCGATCGCCGCATGGCGGGAGCGGACGTGTTCTGCGCGCCCTCGCGGGGTGGGGAGTCCTTCGGCATCATCCTGCTCGAGGCCATGGCTGCGGGAACACCGGTCGTCGCCAGCGACATCCCCGGCTACGCCAAGGTGGCGGACGGGTCGGGCAGCGGTGGCGTGTCGGCCGAGCTGGTGGCACCCGACGATCCCGCTGCGCTCGCTGCCGCGATCCTCCGCCTCCTGTCCGACGCCGGTCGCGCCGAGGAGCTCCGGCGCCTCGGCCGGGCTCGGGCCGCGGAGTTCGACCTCGAAGGCCTGTGCGATGCGTACCTGGACATCTACCGGGTGGCCGCGGATCGCCACCCCGGCCAACGCGACGTCGGTCGTCGTGGCGGCGCCCGGAGCTGAGCTGCAGCACCGGCTGAGCTCCGCGCACGGCGGCGACGTTTCCGCCGTGGCACGCCGGGCCCGATACCGTGGGGGTCCGTGTCGAGCACCGAGCTTCCCACCAAGGACCGACTGGACGCCGTCGCTGCCACCGTGACCCGACGTGCCCTCGGTGTGGGAGTCGTGGCTGCCGTGGTGCTGGGGGTGGTCGCGGGCCTGCTGGTGTCCTGGTGGGCCGGACTGCTCGTCGCCGTCGTGCTCGCCGCTGCATGGTGGCTCTGGGTGCGATCGCTGCTCGCGGCCGCCCTCGATCGAGCGGTGGAGGCCTCCGGCGCGGTCGCCGTGGAGCCGGCAGACGTGCCGTCGTTGCACAACGCGCTCGACGGCGTGTCCGTGCTGGCGGGCGTGCCGCTGCCGTCGCTGCACCGGATCGACGTCCAGGCGGCCAACGCCTTCTGTGCAGCGGGTGCCGAGGATGCTGCGGTGGTGGTGACCGCGGGGTTGCTGGAGGGGCTGCGTCCGACCGAGCTCGAAGTGGTGGCCGCCGAGCTGCTGTGCCGAGTGCGCGACGGGTCCGCGCGTGTCGGCACCCTGGCTGCTGGCCTGCCCACCTGGTTGTGCCAGCTCTGCGGGCTCGGTCCGCGTTCGCTGGCGGCGGTGATCGGCGACCAGCGCGCCACCCGAGCTGACCTGGAGGCGCTGTCGATCACCCGCTACCCACCGGCGCTCATCTCGGTGCTGGACCGCATGGAGGCGGCAGGCACCGCGGTGCCGGGAGCGAGGCCCGCATCGGCGCCGCTGTGGCTCGCACCCGCAGTCGGCAGCGACGAGGGCGTGGATCCGGTGTTGGATGCCACGACGAACCAGCCCCTGTCCCACAGGATCGCGGTGCTCCGGGAGCTCTGATGGGGAGCGCGCCGCCGGTGCGGCGCCCGCCTCGACCCCGGAGCGGGTCCACCGATCGCGTCCGGTCGCGCTGGTTGGCCCTGGCCGGGATCTCGCTGATGGCGCTCGTGGCCGTCGTCGGGATGTGGGCACCGTGGCGCGACGATGCGGTGGTCGACCAGGACCGATCGGCGTCGCCGGTGGCCGACGAGGCGACGACCACCTCGGTGCTGACCGCGGACGGCCCGGTGGCGCCGCTCACCGGTGAGCCGGTGGCACGCGCGGATGCCGCCAACCTGTTGCGGCCGGCTCTCGTCGCCAAGGTCGATGCCGCAGGTGCCGCGATGCCCCAGGAGGCGCTGGACGAGGCGGACGTCGTCATCGAGCTGCGGGTGGAGGGGATCAGCCGCTACATGGCGGCGTGGCACTCCGCCGCGCCCGACACGATCGGACCGGTCCGTTCCGCCCGGACGTCGGACCCGGACCTGCTGGGGTTGTTCGGCGTGCCGCTGTTCGCCTTCTCCGGGGGAAACGACACCACCATGCAGGTGCTCCGCGAGGCAGGCCGGTACCAGGACGTCTCCCACGACGCCGTCAGCCGCGCCTACCGACGCGAGCGCCGGCGTCAGGCGCCCCACGACCTCATGGCCGACGCCGAGGTCCTCTGGAGTCTCGCCGGCGAGGAGACCACCGTGCCGACGGCGCTGTTCGACTACCGCCCGGCGGGTGCGCCGGGGGTAGGGGATCCGGTGGTCGGCGTGCGTGCCTCGGCGGGCTCCGAGGTCGCCTGGGTGTGGGACGCCCAGCGGCGGGGCTGGTTGCGTTGGGTCCACGGCGAGGCGCACCTGGACACGACCGACCTGCAGCTCGCCCCCACCGACGTCGTGATCCTGGAGACCCGGTACGTGACCTCCCAGGCCGACCGCGCGTCGCCGGAGGCGGTGAGCGTGGGACGGGGGAGGGCGTGGCTCCTCACCGACGGACGGCTGCAGGAAGGCACCTGGTCGCGCGAGCGCAGGGACTCACCGTGGGAGCTCCTTGGTGCCGACGGTGCGCCGATGGAGCTGGAGCCGGGGAGGACCTGGGTCATGTTGAGCAGCGCGGCGCCGGTGGTGCTCGACTCGCCCGCGGTCGCGTCGCTGCCGCGGGCCTGAGTCCGCGCTCGAGCACCTATCGCTTCGGGTCCGGGCGGTGCCCGTCGGTACACTGGGGGCATGTCCGAATCCCCCTCTCCATCGGTGCAGCGCTCCACCGGCTCGCAGCTGGTCAAGCGTGGGCTGGCCGAGATGTTGAAGGGTGGCGTCATCATGGACGTCGTCACCCCCGAGCACGCCCGCATCGCCGAGGACGCCGGGGCGGTGGCGGTGATGGCGCTCGAGCGGGTGCCGGCGGACATCCGCGCCGATGGCGGCGTGGCCCGCATGAGCGATCCGGCGATGATCGAGGGGATCCAGGACGCCGTGACGATCCCCGTCATGGCCAAGGCCCGCATCGGACACTTCGTCGAGGCCCAGATCCTGGAGGCCCTCGGTGTCGACTACGTCGACGAGTCCGAGGTCCTCACCCCGGCCGACGAGGCGCACCACATCGACAAGTGGGCCTTCACCGTTCCCTTCGTGTGCGGGGCGACGAACCTGGGGGAAGCACTGCGGCGGATCTCCGAAGGGGCGTGCATGATCCGCTCCAAGGGGGAGGCCGGGACCGGCAACGTCGTGGAAGCGGTGCGCCACCTCCGCTCCATCCTCGGCGACATCCGTCGGATCGGCCAGGCCGACTCCGCGGAGCTCTTCGAGTGGGCGAAGCGCCTCCAGGCCCCTGTGCCGCTGGTGCAGGAGATCGCCGAGACGGGTGAGCTTCCGGTGCCGCTGTTCTGCGCCGGCGGCCTCGCCACCCCGGCCGACGCAGCGTTGGCCATGCAGTTGGGGGCGCAGGCCGTGTTCGTGGGCTCGGGCATCTTCAAGTCGGCGGACCCGGCCCCGCGTGCCAAGGCGATCGTGGAAGCGACCACCCACTACAACGACCCGCAGATACTGGCCAAGGTGAGCCGCGGCCTGGGGGCACCCATGACGGGGATCGGCATGGAGGAGCTCGAGGTCACCTACGCGGATCGCGGCTGGTGAAGGTCGGCGTCCTCGCGCTCCAGGGCGCGTTCGCGGCACACGTCGGCGTCCTGCGAGGCGTCGGGGCCGCGGCATCGGAGGTGCGCACGCCGCAGGAGCTGTCCGACGTCGACGCCCTGGTCATCCCCGGTGGAGAGTCCACCACGATGTCGATGACGGCCGAGCGGGGCGGACTGCTGGAGCCGCTGCGCGCGTGGCTGGCGGAGGGCCGGCCGGTGTTCGGCACGTGCGCCGGTGCGATCCTCCTGGCGTCGGAGGTCCTCGACGGCCGCGCCGACCAGCACTGCCTCTCCGCCATCGACATCTCCGTGCGCCGAAACGCCTACGGTCGTCAGATCGAGTCGTTCGAGGCCGATCTGGACATCGCCGAGCTGGGCCCGCCGCCGTTCCCCGCCGTGTGCATCAGAGCACCCCGCATCGAGCGGGTGGGCGGCGACGTGGAGGTGTGGGCGCGGCTCGACGGCGACGCGGTTCTGGTGCGCTCGGGTCCGGTCGTCGTGGCCACGTTCCACCCGGAGTTGTCGGGCGACCCCCGGCTGCACGATCGTTTTCTCCGACTCTGCGCCGGTGCAGGCTGACGACGAAGGGGTTCCGCCATGTCCGGTCATTCCAAGTGGGCAACCATCAAGCACAAGAAGGGCGCCGCCGACGCCAAGCGAGGCAAGCTCTTCGCCAAGCTGATCCGGCAGGTCGAGGTGGCCGCGCGCAACGGGGGTGGGGATCCCGACATGAACCCCACCCTGCGCACGATGTTCCAGAAGGCGAGAGATGCCTCGGTGCCCCTGGACACCATCGAGCGTGCGATCAAGCGGGGCACCGGTGAGCTGGAGGGCGTGAACTACGAGGAGGTCACCTACGAGGGCTACGCGCCCGGTGGCGTGGCCGTGTTCGTGGAGGCCCTCACCGACAACCGCAACCGCACCGGCTCCGACGTCCGCTCGACCTTCAACAAGCTGGGTGGCTCCATGGCGGAGCCGGGGGCCGTGGCGTGGCAGTTCGAGCGGAAGGGCATCGTGCTCGTGCCCGCCGTCGCCGACGAGGACGAGGTGATGATGGCGGCGTTGGAGGCCGGGGCGGACGACGTGGCGTCCGACGGCGAGTACTGGAGCGTCACCTGTGATGCCGGCGCCACCAGCGCCGTTCGCCAGGCGCTCGAGGACGCGGGCGTCACCGTCGAGTCCTCGGACATCACCATGGTGGCGACCACCCCGGTGGAGCTGACCTCGATGGATGACGCCAGACCGGTGCTGCGGTTGCTCGATGCGCTCGACGATCTCGACGACGTGCAGAACGTGCACACCAACGGGGACGTGGCCGACGACGTCCTGGCCGCCCTGGAGGACTGAGCGATGGTCGCGGTGGGAGACGACGCACCGGAGTTCACGCTCGAGGGCTACGACGCGTCGGTGGGCGAGCGGGGCACCTGGTCGCTGTCGCAGTACCGCGGGTGCCCGGTGGTGCTGGTGTTCTACCCAGCGGACAACTCGCCGGTGTGCACCCGCCAGCTGGAGTCGTACTCCCGGGAGATCGCCTCGTTCTCCGACCTCGAGGCACAGGTGCTGGCGCTCAGCCCGCAGGACGTCGACTCCCACGAGTCCTTCAGCGCGCAGCACGGGCTGGCGTTCCCGTTGCTGGCGGACACCGACAAGGAGGTCGCCAAGGCCTACGGCGTGCTCGGCCTGCTCGACCTCTACCGTCGATGCACCTTCGTGATCGACTCGACGGGCTCGGTGCGGTGGCTCCACCGCTACGTCGGACCGGGGATGGGCTACCGGTCGGTCGACGAGCTCGTGGGTGTGGTCGACGCGCTCACCTGATGGCGGGTCGCATCCGACGTCGAACCGGTCCTCACTGCGCCACGCCCAGGAGTCGGGCCCGCGTGACCGAGCGGACACCACGGTGCAGGCTGGCGACGGCCAGGATCCAGGCCAGCGCACCGACCACGATCCCCGGCAACGGTCCGGTGCCGACGAGCGAGCCGGTGGCCTGGGCGTAGGCGACGGCGATCAGGGGCAGGGTGATGAGTCCGGAGGCCTGCTGGGCCGCGGCGGTCGATCGCACTCGGGCCGAGAGGCGCAGCACCAACGACAGCGTCAGCAGCAGGAACGGCGGGATGATCCAGATCATCATCAACCACCACTCGCCGGTGGGGAAGAACCAGCCTCCGACGTCGGGGCCGACGACGAGGTTCACCATCAGGGCGTAGGTGCCGAAGCCGACCACCGTGGTCACGTAGCCGGGGATGACGCTGGCCACCAGCTTCCCGAGGTAGATCTCCCTGGCGCTCGCGGGGGAGTGGGCGAGGAACTCGCCGGTGCCCCGCTCGCGCTCCCCCACGATGGTGGCGGCACCCACTGCGGTCGAGATCGTGAGGGGCACCACCACCGCCACGGGGGCGAAGAGGTAGACGGCCAGCGCATAGGCCGTACGAGCGCTCGGTGAGTCGCCGCGCACCTGGGAGCGGGCTGCGGGTGGGAGCACCTGGAGGGACTCGCTCACCCTTGTGGCCAGGTTGGACTCCCCGAGGCTTGTCACCGTGAGGAGCAGGACCAGGGGCACGACCAGGAAGAAGAGGACGCCCAGGGCGATCATCGGCAGGAGGTAGTCCTTGGACTGCAGGAGCTGCTTGAGGTCGGTGCGCGCCACGATCCACATGCGCCGGAGATGGAAGGGCTCGTCGATCCGCTCGGTCACCGCAGGCCTCCGGAGCTGTCGCCGTGATCCGCTCCCGAGGTGCCCGAGGGCGCTTCGAGGGGTTCGAGCGCGTCGGGGACCTCGAGCACCGGCATGCGCTCGTCGTGCCCACGCGGGCCGGTCACCACCGTGGTCGGGGGCACCGCCGGCAGGACCGCAGCGTCGGGGGCCACCGGATCGAGCACGCCGCCGACCTCACGTCCGTCGCGTCGGGCGTCGTCGCTCAGCTGACGTCGGGCGGCGAAGTACAGGTCCTCGAGGGTGGGGCGGTGGGGCTCGACACGGGTGAGGCGGACGCCGTCGGCGACCAGCGCTCCGACGAGCTCGGGCACCCTGTTCAGGTCGTCCACCTCCACCCTGGCCCCTGACGGGTCGCGGCGGTAGCCCCTCACGCCCGGCCAGGCGCGCACGCGGTCGAGCAGTCGGGTGTCCTCGGCGTCGAAGGCCACGACCGGGTGGGGCCAGTGCGCCCGGGTGAGCTCCGCCGGCGTCCCCGAGGTGAGGTCGGTGCCTCCCTCCATGATCACCACCTGGTCGGCCAGGCCCTCGGCCTCGGAGAGCAGGTGGGTGCACATCACGACGGTCCGACCGCCGGAGGTCATCTCCCGGATGAGGTTCAGCACCGCAACGCTCGACTCCGGATCGAGTCCCGAGGTGGGTTCGTCGAACAGCAGCAGCTCCGGGTCGTGCAGCACCGAGCGCGCGAGCGCCAACCGGGTCTTCATCCCGGTGGAGTACCCACCCACCAGATCCTCGAGCGCGCCGGCGATGCCGAACCGCTCCGCCACCTCCTCGACGCGCTTGCGCTGGTCGCGACGCACGTCGTGCAGCTCGGCGGCATAGCGCAGGTTGTCCCGGCCGCTGAGCCGGTCGTAGAGGGCCGGCTTGGCCGACACGACCCCGCAGCGGGGGCGCACGAGGTGTCCTTCGATCCGGGGCTCCAGGCCGAGGGTGCGCACGAGCCCTTCGTCGGGCACCAACGCACCGGTCATCATCCGGATGGCGGTGGTCTTGCCCGCACCGTTCGGCCCCAGCACGACGGTGATGCTGCCGAACGGGGCGCGCAGGTGGAGGCCTCTCAGCGCCTCGTTGTCGCCGAAGCGATGGCCGACGCCCTGCATCTCCACGGCGAGTGCAGGAGGGGAGCCGTCGCCGGGGGTGGGGACCCCGACATGGGTCCCGGGGGCGACGTGCGCCCCGGGGGACGCCAGCTGGGGGCCGGGGGAGCCATCGCGGAGAGCAGCCATCGCCCCTCTGTGATCGGCCGGCGGTCCCGGGGAGTGAAGCATTGCGACGGGAGATCTGGGGCGGGGATCCACCTCCACGGCCGAATCGGTCGTTAGGCTTCGAACCTGTGTTCGTCCTGGGGATCGATCCGGGCCTGTCGCGTTGCGGGTACTGCGTGCTGTCCACTGATGGCCGGCGCAGTCGAGCCGTGGCGCTCGGCGTGCTGCGCACGGCGCCTGCCGGTCCGGTGCCGGACCGGTTGGCGGAGCTGGCGGCCGACGTCCGCCAGCTGCTCGAGGAGTTCACCCCTGAGTCCGTCGCGGTGGAACGGGTGCTGTTCCAGACGAACGCCTCCACCGCCATGGGCGTGGGTCAGGCTGCCGGGGTCGTCCTGGCCGAAGCGGCGTCCCGCCGCCTGGAGGTCGCCGAGTACTCGCCCAACCAGGTCAAGGACGCCGTGGCCGGCTTCGGGGGCGCCTCCAAGGAGCAGGTGCAGCGCATGGTGCAGATCCTGCTCGACCTCCCGGCGCCGCCCCGCCCGCCCGACGCGGCCGACGCGGCGGCGGTCGCCCTCACGCACGTGGCGATGGCCGGCGCCCGTCGTGTGCGCTCGGCAGCACAGGCCGAGCGCCGCCCGGAGGTGACGCCGTGATCGGTTCGTTGCGGGGGTGCGTGCTCGATCGTTCCGGCACCGAGGTCCTCGTGGAGGTGGCAGGCATCGGGTACCGGGTGCTGGTCACCCCGGCGCTGAGCGCCGAGATGGTGAAGGGGGAGGAGGCGTTCGTGCACGTGCACCACCACCGCCGCGAGGACGCGGAGCTTCTCTACGGCTTCGGCACCATCGAGGAGCGCCGCGTGTTCGAGACGTTGATCGGCACCCACGGGGTGGGTCCGGCGCTCGCCCTCGCGATCCTGTCGGTGCACTCGCCGGGGGGGTTGGTGGACGCCGTCGCCGCCAACGACGTCGCGGCGCTGTGCCTGGTGCCCGGGGTCGGCAAGAAGACGGCGACTCGCCTGCTCGTGGAGCTCAGCTCGCGTCTGTCGGCCGCACCCATCGATCTGGCGGGGCTCGAGACCGGCGGTTCCGTCGCCGCCCCAGGTGCCAAGGCCGACGTGCGCGAGGCGCTGAGCGGCCTCGGGTACGCCGCCGAGGAGATCGGTCGGACACTCGGCGACCTGCCGGACGACCTCGACAGCGCGGAGCTCCTCCGACGGGCCCTGCAGCGGCTGGCGGCGGCCTGATGGCGCGCGACGAGCTGCTCGACCCGCAGCCCGCTGACTTCGATCGCGCTGTGGAGGCAGGCGATCCGCTCGCAGCTCCGGGGCTCACGCTGTCGTTGCGGCCACGGACGTTGGCGGAGTTCGTGGGCCAGGCGGAGCTGAAGGCGCGGCTCCGGGTCGTGCTGGAGGCGGCGCGCCGACGCGGGCAGGCGCCTGACCACTTCCTCTTCGCCGGTCCTCCCGGCCTCGGCAAGACGAGCCTCGCCGGCATCGTGGCCGCGGAGATGGGTGCGGAGCTCCACGTGACCTCCGGGCCGGCCCTCGAACGCGCCGGCGACCTGGCTGCCATCCTGACCAACCTCGGCGAGGGCGAGGTCCTCTTCATCGACGAGATCCACCGCCTGTCGCGCGCCGTCGAGGAGGTGCTCTATCCGGCCATGGAGGACTTCCAGCTCGACATCGTCCTGGGCAAGGGTCCCGCGGCGCGTTCGATCCGCCTGGAGCTCCCGCGGTTCTGCCTGGTGGGGGCCACCACCCGCACGGGACTCGTCACCGGCCCGCTTCGGGACCGCTTCGGGCTGGTGGCGCGCCTCGAGTACTACGAGCCCGCCGACCTGCACGCCATCGTGGAGCGCGCTGCGGGGATCCTCGGGGCCCGCATCGACCCAGACGGAGCGGTGCAGATCGCCGCTCGCAGCCGCGGCACGCCGCGGATCGCCAACCGCCTTCTGCGACGAGTGCGAGACGTCGCAGAGGTGGAGGGGGACGGCCACATCGATGCCCAGACCGCCGACCGCGGCCTACGGCTCTTCGGCATCGACGAGCGCGGCCTCGACAAGGTCGACCGGTCCATCCTCGGCTCGTTGTGCGAGCACTTCGGTGGAGGCCCTGTCGGTCTCTCCACCCTGGCGATCGCCGTGTCGGAGCCGTCCGAGACCCTCGAGGACGTCTACGAGCCCTACCTGATCCAACAGGGCCTGCTCCAGCGCACGCCTCGAGGACGGGTCGCCACCCCCGCGGCGTGGCGCCACCTGGGCCTCGTCCCGCCCCCCTCGGCCATCCCCGCCGCAGAGTCGTCGCTGTTCGAGCTGGGTTGAGCCGTGCCGTCACCCGGTCGCTGCCGGGGGTCGCTGCGAGACAGGAGCGACGCGGTTGTGGAGGCCCGGCGTCGCGTGGTTCTCTACGGGGGTCGCCGCCGCGGGCGTCCCGGCGGCCCCGAACCCCCGAGCAGACCCAGGAGGCGTCCATGCGACGCGAGCACTACACCGAGGAGCACGAGATGTTCCGCGAGGCGTACCGCACCTTCATCGCACGGGAGATGGTGCCCAACCGGGAGAAGTGGGAGCAGGCGGGCATCGTGGATCGCGAGCTGTTCCGCAAGGCAGGTGCCAGCGGGTTCCTCGCCATGGAGGCACCGGAGCGCTTCGGTGGCTCCGGGGTGAAGGACTTCTTCTACAACAACGTGATCCTCCAGGAGCTGTGCGCCGCAGACGTGTACCCGGAGGGGATCGGCCTCACCCTCCACAACGACGTGTGCCTGCCGTACTTCCTCGAGTACACGACCGATGAGCAGCAGCAGCGTTGGCTCCCGGGGATCGTGTCGGGAGAGCTCATCACCGCCGTCGCCATGACGGAGCCGGGGATCGGCTCCGATCTGGCGTCGATGACCACCACCGCGGTGCGCGACGGGGACACCTACGTCATCAACGGCTCCAAGACCTTCATCACCAACGGCATCAACGCCGACCTGGTGATCGTGGCGGCGAAGACCGATCCGTCCCAGAAGCACAAGGGGATCTCGCTCATCGTGGTGGAGGCCGGGTCACCGGGGTTCGAGCGGGGCCGCAACCTCGCCAAGGTCGGGCTCCACTCCCAGGACACCGCCGAGCTGTTCTTCACCGACACCCGCGTTCCTGCGGAGAACCTGCTGGGCAAGGAGGGCGAGGGCTTCGTCCTGCTGGTGAAGAACCTCCCCCAGGAGCGGCTGTCGATCGCCATGGCCGCCGTCGCCCACTCGCGGGCGATGCTGACCTGGACCCTCGAGTACGCCAAGGAGCGCACTGCGTTCGGCCAGCCCATCGGCAGCTTCCAGAACAGCCGGTTCGTGCTCGCCGGGCTCCACAGCGAGATCACCATCGCCGAGGTCTTCCTCGACCGCTGCCTGGAGGCGCTCAACCGGGGAGAGCTCACCGCAGAGGAGGCGTCGATGGCCAAGTGGTGGACCACCGAGCTGCAGAAGCGCGTGGCCGACGCCGGGGTGCAGCTGCACGGTGGGTACGGCTACATGCTGGAGTACCCGATCGCGAGGGCCTACACGGATGCGCGTGTCACCTCGATCTACGGGGGGACGACCGAGATCATGAAGGAGATCATCGGTCGCTCCATGGGCCTCTGATCGGAGCTCGCGTGCGGACAGGGGAGCTGGACTACGCGCTCCCACCGGAGGCGATCGCCCAGGTCCCGATCGAGCCGCGCGACGCCGCCCGGCTCCTCGTGGGCCCCGGTGTCCGCGTCGACGCCCGGGGTGAGCTGGAGCACCGGCACGTGCGGGATCTCCCGTCGCTGTTGGAGCCCGGCGACCTCGTCGTGGTCAACTCCACCCGGGTGCTGCCGGCGAGGGTGGCGGTGCGACGCGCCGGTGGAGGCCGGGGCGAGGTGCTGCTCCTCGAGGACCTCGGCGAGGGGGTGTGGGACGCCCTCTGCCGGCCCAGTCGCAAGCTGCGGCCGGGCACGGTGCTGAACAGCGAGGGCGGCCACCTGCGCATCGAGGTGCTGAGCGGCATGGGAGACGGGCGGTGGCGCGTTCGGCCGGTCCCCTCCGGTGAGGCCGGTCCGGCGGGCCTGCTGGACGCGGTCGACGCCGATGGCGAGGTGCCGCTGCCTCCCTACATCAACGAGCCGCTGGCGGACGCCGGTCGCTACCAGACGGTGTACGCCCGACGAGCGGCGTCGGCGGCGGCGCCGACGGCAGGGCTCCACCTCACCCGATCGACGTTCGGGGCGCTGGCCGAGCGGGGCGTGGTGGTGTCGGAGGTGGAGCTGGTGGTGGGCCTCGACACCTTCCGTCCGGTCAGCGTGGAGCGACTCGAGGACCACCGCATCCACAGCGAGCGATTCGATGTGCCCGAGTCCACGTGGGCCGCCGTCGAGGCAGCTCACCGTCGCGGCTCGCGGGTCGTCGCCGTCGGCACCACCACGGTGCGCGCGCTGGAGTCACGCGCCGGCGGCTTCGGGGCGTCGGGGAGGACCGATCTGTTCATCACCCCCGGGCACCGGTTCCAGGTCGTCGACGTGCTGCTCACCAACTTCCACCTTCCCCGCTCGACGTTGCTGGCCATGCTGCAGGCGTTCATGGGGGAGGGCTGGCGCGACCTGTACGGCACGGCGCTGGCCGAGGGCTACCGTCTCCTCAGCTTCGGTGACGCCATGGTGGTCGCCCGTCGGGAAGGGGATGGCCGGTGAGGTTGCTCGTGGAGCAGGCCGCTCAGGACGGCCCGGCCAGGCGGGGCACGGTGAGGACCGCCCGGGGCAGCTTCGAGGTCCCCGTCTTCATGCCGGTGGGCACGCGTGCGACGGTGCGTGCGCTGGCCACCCACGAGCTCGATTCGCTGTGCACGCCCGACGGTCGCCGGTTCGAGGTGGTGCTGGCCAACACCTACCACCTGATGTTGCGACCGGGCGCAGCCACGGTGGCGGAGCTCGGAGGGCTGCACCGCTTCTGCGGCTGGGAACGTCACCTGCTCACCGACTCCGGCGGCTACCAGGTGTTCTCACTCGATCCCCGGGTGAGCGACGAGGGTGCGGAGTTCCGCTCCACCTACGATGGTTCGACGCACCTGCTCACGCCGGAGTCGGCGGTGGAGGTGCAGGAGCTGCTGGGTGCCGACATCCAGATGGTGCTGGACGTCTGCGCCCCCTTCCCCGCGAGCGGCGAGGTCCTCGCCGAGGCGGTTCGCCGCAGCGCGGAGTGGGCGCAGCGTGCCAAGCGAGCGCACCGCCGACGCGACGACCAGTCCCTGTTCGGGATCGTGCAGGGGGGCACCGACGCGAGGCTGCGCAAGGAGTCGGCGACCCGCACGGTGGCGCTCGACTTCGACGGCTACGGCATCGGGGGGCTGTCGGTGGGCGAGTCGCGCGACCAGATGATGGAGGCGCTGGCCGTGGCGCTGGGCGAGCTGCCGGTGCACCAGCCTCGGTACCTCATGGGTGTCGGCGACCCGGTCTCCATCGTGGAGGCCGTGGCCCTGGGTGTGGACATGTTCGACTGCGTCCTGCCGACGCGCCTCGCACGGCACGGGACGCTGCTGACCGATGAGGGGCGGCTCAACATCAAGCGCCGGGAGTTCGCCGCATCCGACGAACCGGTCGACCCGGGCTGCAGCTGCGCGACCTGCCAGCGGTATCCGAGGGGCTACCTGCGTCACCTGGTGGCGCTCGGGGAGCCATCGGGCGCCACGCTGTGCACCATCCACAACCTGACCTGGATGCTGCGGCTGCTCGAACGCGTCCGTGCGGCGATCACTGGGGGAACTCTGGGGTCGTTGCGGGACGAGCTGCTCGGCCCGTTCGCGTCCATGGCGCCCGGCGGTGGCGAGCCGCAGAGCTGAGCGACCTCTCCGCGTCGTCCCCCGGAGCCGCGGTCGATTCCCGCGGCGGTCCGCTCGGGTCGTAGCATCGGTCACCTGTGAACGACGTCGCACTCCTCGCCCAGTCTCAGGGCGGCGGCAGCCCGCTGGGGCTGATCATCCTGCTGCTGCCCATCGCCGCCATCGTGTTCCTGATGATCGTGCCCCAGCGCCGCCAGCGCCAGAAGCAGGCGCAGCTGATGAGCGCTCTCGCTCCGGGTGACGAGGTGGTCACCATCGGCGGCCTCTACGGGGTGATCACCGTCGTCGAGGACGACGTCGTGCACCTGGAGGTCGACAACGACGTGGTGCTCCGCTTCTCCAAGGCTGCCGTCAGCCGGCGAGCAGGTGATCCGGAGCCCGACTCGCCGGCGGCCCGTCGTCGCCCGCGGGGAGCGCCGTCCGACGAGCCCGAGGAACCCGACCTGGGCGAGTCGCCGGAGAAGACCCAGAAGGCCCACGAAGGCGGCGACTGAGGACGCGGTCGCGGCAGCGGCCGTCCGCAGGGACGAGGAGCCAGATGCGCACCCATCCACTCCGAGCAATGCTGATCGCCATGGGCGTCGTGGCGGTGCTGCTGGCGCTCACGATCGCGCTCGGGAAGTCACCGGAGCTCGGCCTCGACCTGCGGGGAGGTGTGTCGGTCAACCTGCAGCCGGTGAAGGACGGCGAGGTGACCGACGACGTCTCTGCAGAGACCCTCGACCAGGCCATCGCCATCATCCGCAAGCGCGTCGACGCGCTCGGTGTGGCCGAGCCCGAGGTCTCCCGTCAGGGCAACACCATCTCGGTGCAGATCCCCGGCGCCACCAACCAGCAGCAGGTGCTGGACGTCGTGGGCCAGACAGCCGAGCTGCGGTTCCGTCCGGTGCTGGCATTCCTCGGCCCTCGGCCGACCGGTGAGGAGCTCGAAGACCTGGAGGCCGACGTGGAGCGCCTGCGCGGCGAGCTGGCCATGCCCGAAGGGGTGACGGCTCAGCAGGTGGTGGAGGACGAGCAGGCGAAGCAGATGGCCCAGGCCGGGATCACCGATCCCGGCGCGGTCGATCCGACGACGGGCGCGCCGCTGACGGTGCCGCCCGACACGACAGCGGTCCCCACCTCGGAGGCACCTCCCACCACGGCGGCGCCGGGGACCACCATCGATCCGACCGCGGGCAACGGCGGCAGCCGTAGCGTCCACCGTCGGGGCCAGACCGACACCACTGCTCCCGCCACGACGGCACCGGGGGAGACGACCACCACGACCGTCCCGCCGGCGCCGTTGAACCAGTGGGGGGTGAACATCAACGACGAGCGCTTCGGCGAGCTCTACCAGACCGAGCTGCAGCTCGACACCGACGTCACCGATCCCGCCGACGACAAGGCTGACCAGGAGGTGGTGCTGGTCGACGGCGACGGCAACGCCTACCGCCTCGGCCCGACGCTGGTCACCGGCCGGGCGGTGGAGGACGCCACCGCCGGGGTGAGCTCGAGCGGCGAGTGGGTCGTGAACCCGGAGTTCCGGGAGGGCGAGGAGGGCATCGACCTGTTCAACTCGGCGGCGGCGCTGTGCTTCAACGGAGATCCCAAGTGCCCTGCTGCCACGGGCGACAAGGGTGCGATGGCCATCGTGCTCGACAGCGAGGTCCTCACCGCCCCCGCCATCCAGCAGCCCACCTTCGCCCGGGACCAGATCGAGATCTCCGGTTCGTTCGACCAGGACTCGGCGCGTGACGTGGCGGTGGCCCTGCGCTTCGGCTCGCTGCCCATCGAGCTGGAGGCCCAGCAGGCCGAGACCGTCTCGGCCACCCTCGGGGAAGGCGCGCTGCAGGCCGGCATCATCGCCGGGGCGATCGGTCTGGTGGCCGTGTTCGCCTTCTTGTTCCTGTACTACCGGATGCTCACGTTGTTGACCTTCGCCAGCCTCTGCACCTCGGCCGCCCTGCTGTGGGTGGTCATGTCGTGGGTCGGTGCCACGGTGACCCTGGCCGGTGTGGTGGGTCTCGTGGCGTCGATCGGCATCGCCCTCGACTCGAGCGTGGTCAGCTTCGAGGGGTTGAAGGAGGACGTGCGGCGAGGGGCCACGGTGCGCTCCGTGGCCGAGCGATCGATGGTCCGCTCCTACGCCACCGTCGTGAAAGCCGACGCCTCGTCGCTCATCGGTGCGGTGGTGCTGTACTGGCTGTCGGTGGGGCCGGTGCGTGGGTTCGCCTTCTACCTCGGTGCCGCCACCCTGCTGGACCTGATCTCGGCGTTCTTCGTGCTGCGCCCCGGAGTGCTCGCGCTCGCCCGCTCGCCGCAGGGAAGCCATCCGCAGCGTCTGGGCATCCCCATCGACGACCTCCCCGAGGCGACCCAGGAGAAGGTCGCCGTGCTGACGAAGGTGGGTGCCTGAGATGGGCGTGGGCTACGACCTCTACCGGGGCCGCAACGACTTCGACTTCCCGCGCCTGTTCCCCAAGACCACCGCCCTGTCGATCGTGCTGATGGTGGTCTCGGTCGTGGCGCTGTTCGGACGCGGGCTCAACCTCAGCCTCGACTTCGAGGGCGGTTCCGTCTGGGAGGTGCCCGGCGACGAGCTCACGGTCGACGAGGCCGAGACGGTGATGGCCGAGTTCGGCCCGGACGCGGGGGACAAGTACCAGGAGGCCGAGACTGTCGACGGCGAGCGGGTGCTGCGCATCCAGGGTCGGGTCGAGAGCGTGGCGGAGGCCACGGAGGTGGCCACCGCGCTGGCTGAGGCCGCGGGCGTCGAGCCGGGTGAGGTCAACCTCAACACCGTGGGGCCCTCGTGGGGCGACGACATCACCAAGCAGGCCCGCACCTCGCTGATCGTGTTCATGGTGCTGGTCGCGGCGTACATCACCTGGCGCTTGGAGGCCCGCATGGCCGTGGCCGCGCTGGTGGCGGTGGTGCACGACATCCTCCTCACCGTCGGGGTGTACGCCCTGCTCCAACTCGAGATCACGCCGGCCACCGTCATCTCCTTCCTCACCATCTTGGGCTTCTCGCTCTACGACACGATCGTGGTGTACGACCGCGTGCAGGAGAACGCCGAGCGCATCGGCCGCACCGGGCAGTACACCTACACCGCCATCATGCGGCACTCCCTCAACCAGGTGCTCATGCGCTCTCTGAACACCACGATCATCACGGTGCTGCCGATCCTGGCGATGCTGCTGGTGGGCCGGTACGTGTTCGACCAGCAGACGCTGCTCGACTTCTCCCTTGCCCTCCTGATCGGCCTGATCTCGGGCACGTACTCGTCGGTGTTCGTGGCGTCACCCCTCACGATCGCGCTGAAGGAGCGCGAGACGCGCTGGCGGGAGATCCGCAGCCGGCTGGTGAACCGAGGGGTCGACGTGACCGACACGGCCTGGCACGGTCTGCGGACGGCGGCGGTGGCGGGGGTCGGCGCGCCCCGCCAGGTGGCTGCGTCGAGCGCGAAGGAGTCCTCGGAGGGCTCCGACGGGGGGGCAGGGGAGCCTGGCGGCTCCGACGCCGGCACGGCGACGGGCTCCAGCGGCGATGGCGCAGCCTTCACCGCCACGGGACATCCGCCGCGCCCGCGCAAGAAGCGTCGCTGAACCCGCGACGGCCGCGGACGGGGGTGACCGTCGTGGTGGGATCATCGGTAGCGTGAAGCCGATGGCCCTCTCCGGTCCCCACGCCGTCGCGGCACGTCGCACGGAGCGCCGCTGATGCCCACGGTGACCCGCGTCCTGCCGTGGCGTCGGCACACCCAACCGCCGGCCATGGAGCTGCAGGAGATCGTGGCTGACTTCCGTCGGTACCACCCGAAGCGCTCCACCGACCTGATCGCCGACGCGTACAACCTCTCGGTCGAGTGCCATCAGGGCCAGCTGCGCCGATCCGGTGAGCCCTACATCACGCACCCGCTGGCGGTGGCCGGCATCGTGGCGCGCTACGGCTCCGACGAGATCACCATCGCCGCCGCCCTGCTGCACGACGCGGTGGAGGACACGAGCCTCTCGGTGGCCGAGATCGAGCTCCGCTTCGGTGAGCACGTGGCGGAGATCGTGGACGGCGTGACCAAGCTGGACCGCGTGGACTTCTCCGACAAGGAGTCCCAGCAGGCCGCCACGATGCGCAAGATGCTGGTGGCGATGGCCAAGGACGTGCGGGTGCTGGTGATCAAGCTCGCGGACCGCCTCCACAACATGCGCACCATCGCCGCCATGCCGGCATGGAAGCAGGAGCGCACCGCACAGGAGACCCTCGACGTGTACGCCCCGCTGGCCCACCGGATGGGGATGCAGGAGGTCCGCCAGCAGCTGGAGGACCTGTGCTTCTCGTCGTTGCACCCGAAGCGCTACGCCGAGATCGACCACATGGTCGCCGAACGCACCCCGGAGCGGGACAGCTTACTCGAAGAGGTGCTCGAGGAGGTCCGTGGGCGCCTGCTCCAGATGAACGTCGCCGCCGAGGTGACCGGTCGCCCGAAGCACCTGTGGTCGATCTACGAGAAGATGGTCTTGAAGGGCAAGGACTTCGCGGAGATCTTCGACCTGGTGGGCGTGCGGGTGGTCGTGGAGTCCACGAAGGACTGCTACGCCGCCCTCGGCACCATCCACTCGCTGTGGGCGCCGATCGCCGGGCGGTTCAAGGACTACATCGCCATGCCCAAGTTCAACCTCTACCAGTCGTTGCACACGACGGTGGTCGGTCCGAAGGGCAGGGTCGTGGAGGTGCAGATCCGCACGCGGGAGATGCACGTTCGCGCGGAGAACGGGGTGGCGGCCCACTTCCTCTACAAGGACGGCGAGTCCGAGGACATCTCGTGGTTGAGCCGGTTGATCGACTGGCAGCAGGAGATGACCGACCCCGGCGAGTTCATGGCCAACCTCAAGATCGACCTCGAGCTCGACGAGGTGTTCGTGTTCACGCCGAAGGGCGACATCATCACGCTGCCCGCCGGGGCGACTCCCGTGGACTTCGCCTACGCGATCCACACCGAGGTCGGCCACCGCTGCATCGGGGCCCGAGTGGCGGGCAAGCTCGTGCCGCTCGACTCCAAGCTGGAGACCGGACAGACGGTGGAGGTGTTCACCTCGAAGGTCGCCACCGCCGGACCCAGCCGCGACTGGCTGGAGTTCGTGGCGTCGCGGTCCGCGGCGGCGAAGATCCGCCAGTGGTTCTCCCGGGAGCGGCGGGAGGACGCCATGGAGTCGGGCCGTGAGGATCTCGGCAAGGCGTTGCGGCGAGCCCGCCTGCCATCGGCGCGGATCATGGGTGACGGGCTCCTCGAGAAGGTCTCCCAGCAGCTGAAGTACACGACGTCGGAGGCGCTGCTCACGGCCATCGGCGAGCACCACGTGTCGGCGGAGTCCGTTGCCCAGCGCATCGCAGCGATGCTCCGCACCGCCGAGGGCGAGCGCGAGGACGTCGTGGCCACGCCCATCTTCACCCCTGGCCGGCGCCGCAACCGCTCCGTCGGGGTGCACGTGGAGGGCTTCGACGACATGCTCGTGCGGATGGCCCGCTGCTGCACACCGGTGCCCGGCGACGACATCGTCGGCTTCATCACGCGGGGTCGCGGGGTGTCGGTGCACCGCGCCGACTGCTCCAACGCGCTGTCGCTGCAAGCCGGCCAGCGGGAGCGCATCGTGGCGGTCGACTGGGATACCGAGCGCACCGGGGACTTCGTGGCGCTGGTGGAGGTCGAGGGGCTCGACAGGCCCCGGCTGCTGCGCGACGTCATCGCCACGCTGTCGGAGCACCACGTGAACATCGTCAGCTCCACCAGCCATGCCGGCAGTGACCGCGTGGCGAAGATGCGATTCGAGTTCGAGCTCGGCGATCCGGCGCATCTCGAGATGCTGCTCAACCGGCTGCGCACCATCGACGGGGTCTACGACGCCTACCGGGTGGTGCCGGGGCGGAGCTGATGGGGCGTCAGGTGGGTCGGGCCCTGGCTCTGAGCAGCCGTGGATCAGGAGACGGGAAGGGGACGAAAATCGCTCTCTGGTCCTTGCGTCGGCCGCAGGCTGTGGTCTAAACACTGCGCAACGTGGGTCAAAGGCGTAGACCCACCATCCGAGGGGGATACTGGCGATGCGTAGACGGGCGATGGCACTGGTGTGCCTGTTGGGGACCTTCCTGCTCTTGGCGGCGGCGGCGTGCGCGCCGGCGACGGGGCCGAAGCCCACCACAACGACGACGAACACACCGCCGACGGCGGTGATCAACACCTCGGCGACCGCGGGAGCGGCACCGCTGTCGGTCTTCTTCGACGCGACCTCCAGCACCGACGCTGATGGGACCGTCGCCAGCTACGCCTGGGACTTCGACGACGGCAACACCGCCACCACGGACGCGCTGATCCACACCTTCACCGCGCTCGGCACGTACACGGTCACCCTCACGGTCACCGACGACGACGGTGCCACGGACACGGAGACGGTGACGATCGTGGTGACCAACGCCAACCTGTCGCCGACCGCCGTCGCCGGGGCGACGCCCACCAGCGGCACCGAGCCGCTCGTGGTGAGCTTCGACTCGTCCAGCTCGTTCGACCCCGACGGCACGATCGTGTCGCACGCGTGGGACTTCGGTGACGGCAACACCTCGACCGCGGCCAACCCGTCGCACACCTACCCGACCCCGGGCATCTACACGGCGCAGCTCACCGTGACCGACGACGACGGCGCCACCGGCACCGATACCAAGCAGATCACCGTGAACCCGAACCAGGCACCTACTGCGGTGGCCGGGGCTGTGCCCACCTCGGGCCGGTTCCCTCTGGACGTCGCGTTCGACTCGTCGAGCTCCACGGACAACGACGGCACGATCGTGTCGCAGGCGTGGGACTTCGGTGACGGCAACACCTCGACGGCGGTCAGCCCGTCGCACACCTACCCGACGCCCGGCACCTACACCGCCGAGCTCACGGTCACCGACAACCTGGGCGCGACCGGCACCGACACGGTGGCCATCACCGTGAACCCGAACCAGGCACCCACCGCGGTGGCGACCGCCACCCCGGACACGGGCCAGGCTCCGCTGTCGGTGTCGTTCTCCTCTGCGCTGTCGACCGACAACGACGGCTCGATCGTGTCGTGGTTCTGGGACTTCGGCGGCGGCAACCAATCGACCGCGGCCAACCCCAACTACACCTTCGCCACCGACGGCACCTACAACGTGAACCTGACGGTGACCGACAACGACGGCGCGACCAACACGACCACCGTGCAGGTGGTGGTGGACCCGGTCCCCAACCTGCTCCCCACGGCGGTGGCCGCGGCGGTGCCTTCGACCGTGCGACAGGGCCTCCCGGTGGCCTTCTCCTCAGCGGGCTCCATCGACCCTGACGGCACCATCGTGGGCTACGCGTGGGACTTCGGCGACGGCGGCACCTCTACGAGCGCCAACCCGTCGCACACGTTCGCGCTGGCCAACACCTACACCGTGCAGCTGACGGTGACCGACAACGCCGGCGGCACTGGTACCACCACAGTCCAGGTGGTCGTCGAAGCCAACCAGAACCCCACGGCCGTCGCGTCGGGGTCGCCGCTGACCGGTGAGGAGCCGCTGTCGGTGACCTTCGACGGCTCGGGCGTCGACACCGACGGCACGATCGTCGGCTACGCCTGGAACTTCGGTGACGGCGGCACGTCGACCGCCGAGGATCCCTCCCACACCTACGCCACACCGGGCACCTACACGGCGACGTTGGTGGTGACCGACGACTTCGGCGGCACGGGCACCGACTCGGCGCAGGTCACCGTGATCGTGAACCCGCCGCCGACGGCGGGTGCCAACGCCGTTCCCCAGAGCGGACCGGAGGACCTGATCGTGGCCTTCGACGGCTCGGCATCCGCGGACAACGGCACGATCGTGTCCTACGCCTGGGACTTCGACGACGGTGGGAGTTCCACCTCGGTCAACCCGTCGCACACCTACACGGCGCCGGGGACCTACGGCGCCACGCTCACCGTGACCGACAACGGCGGCAAGACCGACACGGCCACGGTGACCATCACCGTCACCCCGGACGCTGACCAGGACGGGGTCAGCCCGCCCTCGGACTGCGACGACAACGACGCCAACATCAAGCCGGGAGCGAGCGACCCCATCGGTGACGGCATCGACCAGAACTGCGACACCGCGGATGGCGATGCCGCCACGATCGCCTTCGTGAGCAACTCGGGCACCGACACGGGCACCTGCGGCACGCTGGTCAACCAGTGCGCCACCATCGCCCAGGGCGTTGCCAGGGCGGTGGCGACCAGCAAGACCTCGGTGCACGTGGCATCCGGGACCTACGGCTCGTTCAGCGCGGCCAGCGGGATCACGGTGCGGGGCAGCTTCGCCTCGAGCTTCCTGGCGACCTCCGGCACCACCACGGTCAGCGGGGCGCCTGGCGTGACCGCATCGGGCGTCACCGGTGCCACGGTCCGCAACATGACCATCAACGGCACCGCCGGCACCGGCGTGCTGGTGCAGAGCGCCGCCGATGTCGACCTCACCGAGGTGGTGGTGAGCTCCGGCAGCCCGTCGGGTGCGGGTTCCAGCGCCTACGGGGTGCGAGTGATCGGTGGCTCCACTCTGGACGTGGCCGACAGCACCGTCACAGCCGCCAACGGTGTCGCCGGGACGGCCGGGACCGCCGGTTCGGCCGGTTCGACCGGGTGCACCGGCAACAACGGTGGCAACCACAACGACTCGGACAACCTCGGCGGGGCGTCCTGCGGTGGCTCGGGCATCGGCGCCTCGGGTGCCGGCGGGCGCGGCGGCAAGGGCGGGTTCACCGACTGCGGCGCTACCGATGAGACCAACGGATCGGCCGGCGGTGGTGGCAATGGCGGAGCCGGTGGAGCCAAGGGCACATGCCACTACGCCGGTGCTGATGGTGCCGGTGGGGGTGGCGGCGGTGGTACCTCATCTCCTGTGGCCAACATCCCCGGCGCGAGCGGCGGCGCCGGTTCCGGTGGCGCCAACGACGCCGGACTGGCCGGCTCTACCTGGGCCGGACGTAGCGGCACCGCCGGCTCCGCCGGTGGCCTCGGTCGCGGCGGCGGTGGTGGCGGCGGTGGCGGTGCCACCGGTGCGTACACCTGGGGCGGTGGTGGCGGAGCCGGTGGCGGCGGTGGTACCGCTGGCACCGGAGGCAACGGCGGTACTGCCGGTGGCGGCTCGTTCGGGGTGTACTCGCACAACTCGACCCTCAGCGTCACCGGCTCCACCGTGACGTCCGGATCGGGCGGTGCCGGCGGCGCCGGAGGATCCGGCGGTGCCGGTGGCAAGGGTGGCAACGGTGGCAACGGCGGCACCGCCAACGGAGCGCTGCAGGCCGCGGGCGGTGGCGGCGGCGGCGGTGCCGGCGGTGCCGGCGGATCCGGTGGTGGTGGCGGTGGTGCCGGCGGCCCGTCGATCGCCATCGCGAACTTCGGTGGCTCGCTCACCCACAGCAGCAACACGACGAGCCGGGCGGCCTCGGCGGCTTCGGCCGGGACCGCTGGTGCCGGTGGTGCGGGTGGTGCCGTTGGATCGGCCGGAGCTCAGGGCTCCAGCAACCGGGGCTCGCAACCGGGCGTGACGGGGGTGGCCGGTGCCACCGGTGCCGCCGCGACAGCCGGTGGAGCCGGCATGCTGTGCACCGTGTACAACGGTGGCTGCACGCCCTGACCCGGAACCCAAGGGTCAAGTGATGCGAGTTGGGCCGTCCTCCGGGACGGCCCAACTCGCGTGACGGCGAGTCGCCGTGTGTCGCAGCAGCGAGCGGTACGCTGTAACCGGCGCCGGCCGCTGGTGGTCGGACCAGCATGGCCGAGGACTGCGAGATGGCTGAGCAACCCGACGAGAAGGGGGCGCGGCGGCCCAGGTTGCACCTGGTGACCGACGCCTCGGGTCCGACGCCCGCCGCCGAGGCCACGGACGAGACGATCGAGGAGCCGGCAGCACCGGAGCCCGCCACCTCCTCGACGACCCGCTCCGCGCCGTCCGATCGGCTCTCCGAGGCGATCGAGCTGCTGGCCGCCGCCGACCCGGAGGCCACGTACAAGTCGCTGCTGCAGCTCTCCCGGCCCTCCCACGGCGAGATCCTCCAGGCCCTCCCCTACACGAAGGCGCTCGAGTTCCACGATCCCCGCTGCGTGAAGGTCGACCCCACTCCCAGCGGGCTGGACACGGTGGAGCTCTACGCCAGAGCCGCCTTTCCCGAGTTCGACAGCGTGCTGCTGGACTCCTTCAACTCCCCCCGCAACGACCACCTGCTCAACAACGTGCGCCACCTCCTCTTCAGCGAGGGGGAGAACGTCGCGCTGGTCACCAACCACGGTCAGATCATCGACATCGGCCTGGTCATCGGTGCGCTCCTGAGCGCGATGTGCTCCCCGGGACGTACCTTCGGGGTGCTCGGCGCCCGCGTGCCGATGGAGGAGCTGGCGGAGCGGATCAACATCCTGGTCTCCCGGATGGTGGTGACGCGGCAGGCCTTCGGCGTGCCGGCCATGCAGGTGCTGCAGACCGGTTCGCGTTCGTTCCTGTCCATCCCCCAGACGGCCAGCCGACGTCGCGCCCGGCTGGACCCGGCGATGGTGAAGGCCAACAACGTGCTGATGCGCCACGAGCTCGACCTCCAGCTCGCCAAGGGAGGCCAGATGCTGGCTATGGCCGCCAGCGGCTCCCAGGACCTCTCCCTGGCCGCCGGGCTCATGAAGAAGGCCCGCACGGCCTGGCTCAAGCGGCGGGGCGAGGAGCCACCCGAGGAGACCCGCACCCTGCATCTCCAGCCCCTCTACGACGGCACCATCACGCTGATGCTGTCGTGCCGCTACGTGCTGCCCGTGGCCATCTCCATGGACCCGTCCGCCCCCGCCTGCGAGCTCGGCCAGCTCACCCGCCTGCGGGAGAAGGACGACTGCCATCGCGTGATGGACTGGATCGCCGAGGCCCACCAGGAGGCCACCGGCGTGCCGACCATCTACCACTGGCACGAGGACGACCTCCTCACCCAGGTGCGCGGCATCGCCGAGTCGCTGCGCCGCTGACCCCCCTCGCACCTTCTGCTCACCCCACATCGCGCTGAGCGCGATGTGGGGTGAGCAGAACAGCTGGAGGGCCGGGGTGGCGGGGTGCCGGGGGTGGGGGAGGCGTCCGGTAGCGTGGGTCACCGTGACCGGCTCCCCCCGCGAGCACTTCCAGACCCTGAGCGGCATGCGCGACGTGCTGTGGCCCGACAGCGCCCGCCGTCGCGCCCTGGTGGACCGCTTCGCCGAGCTGGCCGGGATCGCGGGGTACCGGGAGGTGGTGCCCCCGCTGCTGGAGGAGCTGGGCGTGTTCCAGCGGATGGGTGAGGCCACCGAGGTCGTCACCAAGGAGATGTACGACTTCGTCGACCGCGACGGCACGACGATCGCGCTGCGCCCTGAGATGACCGCCGGGGTGGTGCGGGCGTTCGTCCAGCACCGGCCGGTGCTGCCCTGGAAGGTGTTCTACGCCGGTGCCAACTTCCGCCACGAGCGGCCTCAGAAGGGTCGTTACCGGGCGTTCGACCAGCTGGGTGTCGAGGTGCTGGGCGTCGACGACCCGGATCTCGACGTCGAGGTGATCGCTCTGGCCTGGCGGTTCATCGAATCCCTGGGCCTCGGGCAGGTGCGGCTGCTGCTGAACAGCCTCGGCGACCACGAGGAGCGAGCCGCCTACACCGACGCAGTGGAGTCGTACCTGCGCGCCCGGGCGTCCGAGCTCTCCGAGCCGGCCCGTGGGACCCTGGACCGCAACCCGCTGCGGGTGCTCGACTCGAAGCGCGACGGCGACCGCCAGGTGGTGGCGGAAGCGCCGAGGATCGCCGAGCACCTCGGCGTGGACTCCGGCGCCCACTTCCAGCGGGTGCGGGACGGTCTCGACGCGCTGGGCGTGCCCTACACCCTGGAAGACCGCCTGGTCCGCGGGCTCGACTACTACCGGCGCACGACCTTCGAGCTCGTCGCCGACGCACTGGACGCCGCCCAGAACGCCATCGGCGGCGGGGGCCGCTACGACGGCCTGGCGGAGGACCTCGGGGGCCCGCCCACCGACGGCATCGGGTTCGCGCTCGGGGTGGATCGCATCCTGTTGGCCTGCGATGCCGAAGGCGTGTTCCCGGCGCCCGCCGCCCTCCTCGACGCCTTCGTCGTGGATCTGACCGGCGGGACCGCAGCGCGAGACCTCACCCACGAGCTGCGCGCCGCAGGTCTGTCGGCCGACCGCCGCTTCGGTGGGGGCAGCATGAAGGCGCAGATGAAGGCGGCCGACCGCTCTGGGGCTCGCTTCGCGGTGCTGGTCGGCCCCGACGAGCTCGCCGCGGGCCAGGTCGCGCTGCGAGCGCTGCGGGGCCACGACGGAGGTCGCGACGACGAGCCGGCCCCGCAGTGGCTGGTGTCCCGCGACGAGCTGATCGACGAGCTGAGGAAGCACCTGTGAACGAACCCGACCTGCGCACCGCCATGAGGACCCACACCTGCGGCCAGCTCCGCCCAGGGGACATCGGTGACACCGTGTCCGTGTGCGGGTGGGTGGCGCGCCGCCGGGAGCACGGCGAGCACCTGGCCTTCGTGGACCTGCGCGACCACACCGGGCTGCTGCAGTGCGTGGTGGACGGCTCTGTCGACGTGCGCAGCGAGCACGTCCTGCGCATCACCGGCACGGTCCGGGCCCGTCCGGAGGGCACGGTGAACCCGAACCTCGACACCGGAGAGGTGGAGCTGGCGGACTGCCAGGTCGAGGTGCTCTCCGCCGCGGAGCCACCTCCGTTCCCTCTGGACGACCGTGCCGCCGCAGTGGACGAGACCCTTCGCCTTCGCCACCGCTACCTGGATCTGCGCCGGGAGGCCATGCAGCGTCACCTGCGGACCCGCGCCCGCATCAGCTCGGCGATCCGTCGGGCGATGGACGGCCAGGGCTTCGTGGAGGTGGAGACCCCGATGCTCATGGCCTCGACCCCAGAGGGGGCTCGCGACTTCGTGGTTCCCTCACGGCTGACGCCGGGGTCGTTCTACGCCCTCCCCCAGAGCCCTCAGCTGTTCAAGCAGCTCTGCATGGTGGGCGGTATCGACCGCTACTACCAGATCGCCCGCTGCATGCGTGACGAGGACCTCAGGGCGGATCGGCAGTTCGAGTTCACCCAGATGGACGCCGAGATGAGCTTCGCCTCCCAGGAGGACGTGCTGGCGGCGATCACCGTCGCGGTGGTGGCCGCCGCGGACGCGGCCGCCAGCGGCAGTGGGCACGATCTCACGGGCCAAGAGGACTTCCCTCGTCTCACCTGGCACGAGGCGATGAACCGCTTCGGCTCCGACAAGCCCGATGTCCGCTTCGGCATGGAGCTGGTGGAGCTGACCGACCTGTTCGCAGGGACGGGCTTCAACGCCTTCGCCGGTGCGGAGATCAAGGGCATCTGCCACAAGGGCGCGTCGGCGGACACCACCCGCTCCCGTCTGGACGACCTCACCGACACCGCCAAGCGCTGGGGTGCCAAGGGGCTGGTGTGGATGCGGGTCGAGCAGCCGGGAGACGAGGGTGCGAACGCCGGGTCGGTGACGCTGAGCTCTCCTGTGGCCAAGTTCCTCTCCTCCGAGGAGCTGACGGGGATCGCCCAGCGCCTGGGTGCCGAGGTCGGCGACCTGTGCTACCTCGTCGCCGACGACTGGCGCCGGGTGTGCCACGTGCTCGGGTTGCTGCGCCTCGAGCTGGGCCGCCCTCCGGTGCACGAGGGTGGGCTCCGCTTCCTGTGGGTCGTGGACTTCCCGCTGTTCGAGGGAGTCGATGAAGCGTCGGGCCGACCGATCCCGGCGCACCATCCCTTCACCATGCCCCATGCCGAGGATCTGGAACTGCTCGCCGGTTCCACCGAGGAGCTCCTGCAGGTGCGCTCCCAGGCCTACGACCTGGTGCTCAACGGCTGGGAGCTCGGATCCGGCAGCGTGCGGATCCATCGCGGCGACGTGCAGCAGCAGGTCTTCGACCTCCTGGGCATCGGCGAGCAGGAGGCGAGGGCCAAGTTCGGGTTCCTCCTGGACGCCTTCCGCTACGGGGCGCCGCCGCACGCGGGGTTCGCCTTCGGCCTCGACCGCCTCGTCGCCCTGCTGGTCGGCCAGGACAACATCCGCGAGGTCATCGCCTTCCCGAAGACCCAGTCCGGTGCGGATCCCCTCACTCTGGCGCCCGCCGAGCTGGATCCAGCACACCTCGACGAGCTCGGCCTGCGTCTGCTGCCTCGTACCAGCTGAGGATGTGGCGCACCGGTAGGGTGCGGTGGTGGTTCCCCAGTCGGGTCCCGACCTCTTCGCCGCGGCGGCCGCCGAGCGGTTGGCCGCTCGAGGGCCGTTGGCGGACCGGCTGCGGCCCCACCACCTCGACGAGGTCGTGGGCCAGGACCACCTGCTGGGTGTCGGCGCTCCGCTCCGCGCGCTGGTGGAGACCGATCGGCTGAGCTCGGTGATCCTGTGGGGCCCACCGGGCACGGGCAAGACCACCCTGGCTCGTCTGCTGGCCGACGCCTCCTCCAAGGTGTTCGTCCCGCTGTCGGCGGTCACGGCATCGGTGAAGGACATCCGGACGGTGACCGCCGAGGCGGAGCAGCGCCTGGGTGCGGGTGGCATCGGCACGATCCTGTTCCTCGACGAGATCCATCGGTTCAACAAGGCCCAGCAGGACGCGCTGCTGCCCAGCGTGGAGACGGGGTTGCTGGTGCTGATCGGCGCGACCACGGAGAACCCCAGCTTCGAGGTCAACCCACCGCTGATGAGTCGGTCGACCCTGTTCCGCCTGGAGCCGCTCGGCGCTGCGGCGTTGGGGGAGCTCGTCCGTCGTGGGTTGGGAGAGGAGGGTGCCGAAGCCGAGGCGCCGGCGATCGAGCACCTGGTCGCCTCGGCCGGGGGCGATGGGCGCCACGTGCTCACCAGCCTCGAGGTGGCGGTGGCGCTGGCCGCCGCCCGATCGGATCAGGACGGAGAGGTCGCCATCGTGGTGACCCTCGCCGATGCAGAGGCTGCCCTGGGCGTCGCGGCGGTCCGCTATGGGCGGGACGACCACTACGACGTGATCTCCGCGTTCATCAAGTCCATCCGGGGCTCGGATCCGGATGCTGCCCTGCACTGGTTGGCTCGGATGCTGGAGGCGGGCGAGGACCCGCGGTTCATCGCCCGCCGGCTGGTCATCGCCGCGTCGGAGGACGTCGGCCTGGCGGATCCGACCGCGTTGCTGGTGGCCGAGGCCGCGGCCAGGGCGGTCGACTACGTGGGACTGCCAGAGGCACGGATCAACCTCGCCCACGCCACGGTCCACCTGGCGCTGGCCGAGAAGTCCAACACCGCGTATCAGGCGCTCGGGAGGGCTCTGGCCGATGTCCGGCAGGGCCCCGTCGGGGAGGTGCCGCTGCACCTGCGTGACGCCTCCTACCGATCTGCCCGGGGCCTCGGCCACGGCGTGGGCTACCGCTACCCCCACGACGAGCCGTCGGGATGGGTGGACCAGCGGTACCTGCCCGAAGAGCTGTCGGGTTCCCGCTACTACCGCCCTGGCACCCACGGCAGGGAGCGCTCGGCGGTGGAGGTGTGGCGTCGGCGCCAGGGCGGGACGACGGAGGACGGGCCGGGCCCCGTCGGGCGCTGATCACGGGGATGCGGTGGCTCCGGTCGAGCGTGCACCCCGCTCGACCGACGAAGGATGCGATGCTACATTCAGATCCAGTGCTGTAGGTGAAGATCGGACCTGCGGTGATGGAGGCGACGTGGAGCGATCGACCTGGGACGGGACATGGGACGGTGTCGTGCACCACCGCACCGATCTCCTGGTCGTCGGATCAGGCTTCGCCGGGCTGTGGGCGGCGATCGCGGCCAGGGATCGCGGGATCGAGGAGGTCACCATCCTCGACAAGGGCGATGTGGCGCGCTCGAGCCAGTCGAGGATGTCAGCGGGTGCAACGGTCTACCTGCTCGAGGAGGACGACCTCGACACGTGGGTGCGCGACGTCGCGGAGGCCCAGCAGTGGCTCTGCCACCAGGACATGGTGGAGGACATGCTGGCCTCGTCCACCTCGCGACTGCAGGCCCTCGAGGGGTGGGGGGTCCGCTACGAGCGCCTCCCCGACGGGAGCAGGCTCCGACTCCCGTCGCGCGGGTTCCGGGAACTGAAGATGATGGTGCTGCCGACCTACCGCGGTCGCACGGGCGGCCGTGCGGTCACCACCGCGCTGCGTGAGCAGGTGGTGCGACGGCGATGCGAGCTCCTGCCGAGGCTGTTCGCCACCGACCTGTTGACGGGCGATGAGGGCGTCGAGGGCGTCGTGGCGATCGAGCGTGGCAGCGGGGCGCCTCACGTCGTGCATGCCAAGGCGGTCGTGCTGGCCGCCGGCGACTGCTCCTTCCGTGGCCACTACGCAGGGGTGGACTCGACGACCGGAGACGGCGTGGCGCTCGCCCTGCGTGCCGGTGCGCGCGTGGCGAACATGGAGTTCCTCTGCGTCAACACGGGCCCCGTCGGCTTCGGGTTCGAGGGCACCGGGATCGCCCTGCGCTTCGGCGGCGTGTTCCGCAACGCCGAGGGTGACGCCTTCATGGCCTCCTACCACCCCGATGCCGATGCCGCCGAGCTCGGCCATCTGGTGCGGGCCATGGCGATCGAGGAGGAGCACGGTCGAGGCCCGGTGCGCCTCGACCTGAGCGCTGCGGCGCACGAGCACAGCTTCCTGCGCGTGGCCTTCGATCGCATGGGGGGCTTCATGCCCATGAACCTGGCCCGGATGGCGGCGGAGGGCGTTGACGTGTTCGGCGAGCCGCTGGAGTGGGAACCGGCGATCCAGACGCTACGTGGGGGAGTCCGCACGGAGGTGGACGGCGCCACCGACCTTCCCGGGCTGTTCGCGGCCGGGATGACGCAGGCGTTCGACCCCGGATTGTTCAACGGGTGGTCGAGCTCGCGAGCCATGTGGTCGGGCGAGAAGGCGGGCACCGCTGCGGCCGCGCTCCTGGCCGGCAGGTCGCACGAGCGCAGCTCGGGAGCCCACAGCTCGCAGCGGCGCGAGGCGGTGCTGCGGCTCGTGCGCTCGGCGCGCGAGCCGCTCTCTGCCGACCGACGACACGCCCCGACCCCCGACGAGGTGCTGGGAGCCCTCCAGGAGGCCCTCTTCTCGCGCGAGGTGTGCCTTCGCAAGACCCACGAGGCGTTGGCAGGCGCCTTGGCGGAGGTCCAGGTGCTGGGTGAGACCGCCGAGCAGATGCGTGCCGCGGATCCCCATGACCTGGTCAAGGCGCACGAGACGAGCCACATGGTCCTGGCCGCCGAGCTGTTCCTGCGCGGCTCCCTCATGCGAAGGGAGTCACGGGGCGACCACCAGCGGGCCGACCACGAGAACACCGACCCGTCGTGGCTGTGCTGGATCGACCAACACCTCGCGGAACCTCGGGCAGAGGAGCGCACGGGGACGGAGGTCGTGGTCGAACTGGAGCCGGTGCCGCTGCAGCGATATCGGTTCGGCCCGGCGGCCGGACAGGGCGCAGCTACGCATGATCCGGCGGTGACGCGGTGATCGAGGTGCTCGACCAGTCGACCTGCACCGAGTGCGGGGTCTGCCTGCTGGTGTGCCCCATGGACGTGATCGCGCGCGACCGCAGGGGCGGCTACGTCGTGCGCCACGTCGAGGACTGCATGAGCTGCTTCGCGTGCGAGATGGAGTGCCGGCCGGGTTCCATCCGCGTGGGTCCGTCACGGCGGGCCAAGCCCAGCCTGCTCCGGGCCTGGACGCGCAGGTCGACCCTGGAGGGAAGTCCACCGGCGAGGGCGAACCAGCTGCGAGGATGAGCAGGTGAGTGCGGTGGACCTGCTGGCGGTGCTCGGTGCGATGGCGCTCGTGGTGGCGTGCGTCACCCTCTACGCCGTGGCGATCCGTCTGCTCGGCGCGGCTCGTCGGCTGGAGGAGTCCGCTGCGGAGTTCCGCTCGATCGCCGCACCGCTGGCACAGGAGCTGGCCCGGTCGGCCGACCGTGCAGCCGATGAGGTGGAGCGGGTCGAACACCTGCTGGACCTCTCCGAGGGCATCGGTGCGAGGGTCGAGGGAGCCACCGCAGCGGCCTATCGGGCCATCACGACCCCGGCGATCAAAGGTGCGGCGCTGGCAGAGGGCACCCGCCGGGCGGCCCGACGCCTCGGCAGCCGAGGGTGACGCCGACACCTCGTGGGCGCCGACACGACCTCGGCCGGCGTGATGCGCTACCAGGGCGCTGCGAGCTCCCGTCGGAGCACCGCCGCCGCTTCGGCGCCGATCTCGTGGTGCCAGAGCCGGACCAGGGCCCCGCAGAACGGATCCGAGTGGCCCCACTCCGGTCCGGCGGCCAGATGGGCGAGCTCGTGCAGGACGACGTCCAGCGACCATCCGTGACCGTCGACCAGCGCGATGACACCCACCCCGGCGTCGACCGTCGCCAACGAGGCCACGGCCCGGTGGGAGCGTCGCTGGACCTCCACCTCAGCTGGCGCGCAAGGGAAGGTCTCGTCCCACCAGTCGCTGGCGACGACCTGGTCGACGTAGGAGACGATGTGGAGGAAGCGTCGGAAGCGACGGAGCTCGCCGAGGTGCTCGATGCTGCGGCGCTCCGCAGCGTAGGTCGCCTCTGCCCGCTCGGTGGCGGCCGGAGGAGTCGCGGCGGGCCCGGTCATCGGGGAAGGGCGGCGGTTCGGTTCGCGAGGTCGACCTGCTGGAGCTCGGCTCGCTCTGCCGCAGCCCGTCCGGCCGCGTAGCCGGAGCGCGACGAACCCGCGTCGCTGCGGAGGCTGCGCAGACGCGGGTAGCGCCGCCGGACCTCCGCCTGCACCGCGTCGAAGCGGTCGGTCAGCACCAGGGCGACCGAGGCAGGTGCTCCGGCCTGTTCCGGGGAGGCTTCTGCCTGCATCTCCTGAGCGCGTCGGATCTCGGTGAGCCGCTCACCGACGCGCCACGAGTACGCAGTGATGAACGAGCGGCGCCAGGCCGCGGTGGACGATGCCGTGGTGTCGGGACCGCCGGCGTCAGGGGCCAGCATGGCCCGGGTGAGCTGCAGCAACAGGGAGGTGACGAGCACCTCGGTGCGTTCGACGTCGCCGGGGAACCCGATCAGCGCGACCTGCCGGGGCGGGCCGCCGCCCGATCCGAGGTCGATGACCGTGCAGCCGTGGTGCCGACCGGCGGCACCGAAGAGCGCGACCTTTCGGGCGGCGTAGGGCGAGGGGACCTCGACGAGTCGCTGGATGGGCCGGGCACGGTCGTGATCGGCGTGGCGCGACCAGACCAGGGCTTCCTCGATCGAGTGGCGGGCCATGAGCTCTGCCACCTTGGCAAGGCACGCTTCACGTTCCGCCTCGTAGTCGGTGGACTCGGCGCGCGTGAGCAGCTTGCGGATGACGCGGAGCTGGTCGGAGTGGGTACCGCCCTCCCTGTGATCGGACAGGTCGTACATGGACATCGAAGCTACCGGTCGGCTGTGACACCTCAGGTCGCCCGTAGGGTCACCGCCCGTCGAGGCCGGCGATGCTGCAGCGTTCCACCGCGGCGGATGCGGTGGGATGCGCTGGACGAGAGCGCCGGTGAGGCAGGATGGGGGCCATGCGACGTCTGTTCTGGCTCTCCGTCGGCGCGGCTGCCGGAGCCACCGGCACGATCTGGACGCAGCGCAAGGTCCGCGAGCAGCTCGACGTGCTGGGCCCCGAGCACGCCGTGGTGGTCGCGGGGCGCGCCGCTCGGGGCGCCGGGCGCCGGGTCCTCGACGCGGTCGGAGAGGGGCGCTCGGCCATGTCCGCCCGAGAGGTCGAGCTGAGGGAGCGCTTCCTGGGCGAGGCGGCGGCGTCTTCGGCCCGAGCCGCCCCTCGGTAGGCTGGGCTTCTCACATGTCCGACCTCCCGCGCCCCTCGACCGCCGACGAGCTGCGCACCGCCTGGTGCGACTTCTTCTCGGCTCGCGCCCACACGGTCGTCCCCTCCGCGAGCCTCATCCCCACCCACCCGTCCGCCCCCATGTTCACCAACTCGGGGATGATGCCGTTCGTGCCGTACTTCCTCGGCGAGGAGGCGGTTCCCTTCGACCCGCCCCGGGCGGCCTCGGTGCAGAAGTGCGTGCGGGCGGGCGGGAAGCACAACGACCTCGACGCCATCGGTCGTTCCCGCCGACACCTCTCGTTCTTCGAGATGCTCGGCAACTTCAGCTTCGGGGACTACTTCAAGGCCGAGGCGATCCCCTGGGCATGGGAGTTCGTCACCGAGACGCTCGGCCTCGACGGCGATCGGCTCTGGATCACCTGCCACACCACCGACGACGATGCCGAAGCGATCTGGGCCGATGCCGTCGGTGTCCCCGTCGCCCGGATCCAGCGCCTCGACAAGGACAACTTCTGGGAGATGGGGGAGACGGGTCCCTGTGGTCCGAGCAGCGAGATCTTCTGGGACTACGGCCCCGAGCTCGGCCCCGAGGGCGGTCCCGCCAACCCCGAGGCCGAGGATCGCTACGTGGAGATCTGGAACCTGGTGTTCACCCAGTACTTCCGCAGCCCGGGCGGGGAGCTCAGCGACCTCCCGAGCGTCAACGTGGACACCGGCGCCGGCCTCGAGCGCATCCTCGCCGTGCTGGCCGGCAGCCCTTCGCTGTACTCGGCAGACGTGCTGGCGGCCCTGGTGGAGGAGGCGCAGGAGGTCACCGGGCACCGCCTGGGACGATCCGAGCTCGGCGACATCGCCCTGCGGCTGCTCGCGGACCACACGCGCACCGCCACCTTCCTTGTCGGCGACGGTGTGATCCCCTCCAACGAGGATCGTGGCTACGTGCTGCGCCGCATCATCCGCCGTGCCGTGCGGTTCGCCTACATGCTCGACGTGCACGACCTCGTGCTGCCCCGGATGGTGAAGCGCTGCACCGAGGTGATGGGACGGGCCTATCCCGACCTGCTGACGCAGGAAGACCACCTGATCGACCTGATCTGGAGGGAGGAGGAGCGGTTCCGCCAGACCCTCGAGCGGGGATCGTCGCTCCTCGACGCCGAGCTCGACGACCTCGAGGAAGGCGCCGCCCTCGACGGCGACGTCGCCTTCGTGCTGCACGACACCTACGGCTTCCCCCTGGAGGTCACCCAGGAGATGGCCGAGCTGCGAGGTGCCGGCGTGGACCTCGAGGGCTTCGACCAGGCGATGGCCGCGCAGCGGGAGCGATCGAGGGCCGCAGGTCGCCGAGGAGCCGTGGCGGCGGGCGAGCAGGCGGACGCCGAGCGTGCGGTGCTGGCCGAGCACGGCCCGACGGACTTCGCAGGTCGTGACGAGGACACCGCCGCGGCGACCGTGCTGGCGGTCATCGGCGACGGCGTGTTCCTCGATCGCAGCCCCTTCTACGCCGAGAGCGGCGGTCAGGTCGGCGACACCGGGACCATCACCACCGACACGGGCACCGTCAAGGTGGTGGACACGATCCTCGCGCTGCCCGGTCTGCACCGCCATGTGTTCGAGACCGTGGACGGCCGCATCGAAGCCGGACAGGCGGCGACCGCGGCGATCGACTCGTCCCGGCGCGCCGCCATCCGCCGGAACCACACCGCAACCCACCTGCTGCACTCGGCGCTGCGCCAGGTGCTGGGCGAGCACGTCAAGCAGCAGGGCAGCATGGTGGGCCCCGACCGGCTGCGCTTCGACTTCTCCCACCACCGAGCGGTCACACCCGAGGAGCTGGCGCGGGTGGAGGACCTGGCCAACGCGGAGGTGCTCTCCGACGCGCCGGCGCGCCACTTCGAGACGTCGATGGACGAAGCGAGGGAGCTCGGCGCCATCGCCTTCTTCGGCGACAAGTACGGCGACGTCGTCCGGGTGCTGCAGGCGGGACCGCACAGCCTGGAGCTCTGCGGCGGCACCCACGTGGCCGCGCTCGGCGAGATCGGCACGATCAAGGTGGTGTCGGAGGGCTCGATCGGCTCCAACGTCCGCCGCATCGAGGCAGTGACCGGCACCGGTGCGCTGGAGCTGCTGCGCTCCAGCGAAGCCGACCTGCAGGAGCTGGCCGACGCCCTCGGCGTGCCCCGTGACGACCTGCGGGAGGGCCTGGGCAAGCGCCTGGGGGAGCTGCGCGCGCTTCGCGACGAGGTGAAGGACCTCCGCCGCGCGGTCGCCGGCTCCCATGCCGAGTCGCTGGTGGAACGCGCCGAACAGGGCCTGTTGGTGGCCTCCGTGGAGTCGGACTCCCGCGACGAGGTGAGGGAGCTGGCCGTGGCGTTGCGCGACCGTCCGGGCATGAAGGCGGTGGTGCTCGGGAGCTCACCGGGTGGGAAGGGGGTCGCGATCGTGGCCGCGGTCACCCCTGAGAGCGGTCTGCACGCAGCCGAGCTCATCGCTCCCGCTGCGGAGGTCGTGGGCGGAGGTGGGGGTCGGGCCGCGGACCTGGCCATGGCCGGCGGGAAGTTCCCGGAGCGACTGGACGAGGCCCTGGCGCTCGTGCGGGCGCGACTCGGGCTCGAGGGGTAGATGCGGGCCGTGGGTCTCGACCTGGGACAGCGACGCATCGGGGTGGCACTGTCGGACTCCGAGGGTCGACTTGCGCTTCCCTACGACACCCTCGTGCGTCGTGGCGACCGTTCCGCCGACCATCGCCGGGTCGCGGAGATCGTCGCCGAGACGGGTGCGGAGGTCGTCGTGGTGGGGATGCCGACCTCCCTGGACGGCACGCCCGGACCGGCGGCGCGTCGCACCTCGGCCGAGGTCCGGGCCCTGCGCACCGCCCTCGCGGTGCCGGTGGAGACCTACGATGAGCGCTACACGACCGTCTCGGCCGACCGTCTCCTCAGGGAGGCGGTGCGCTCCGGGCGCCGGCGGCGTGAGGTGGTGGACACCACTGCGGCTGCGGTGATCCTCCAAGGCTGGATGGACCATCGCCGCCAGAGCGGACAGGACGACCCCAGACAGGACGAGGCCGGGAACGACGATGACTGACCTACGACGAGGTAGCTCGGCAGAGCGTGGTGAGGCAGGGGAGGATCCGCGACCACCGACGACGTCGCCGCGGGAGGGGGCCCGTCGAGCGAGCGTCGCGAGGCCCCGGACCACCTCTGCCGCACCTGAGGTGGACCACGACGAGGGCGATGACGGCGACGACGGGGAGTGGGTTCCGCTGCCCTCTGGAGCGGACGGCGGACGCAAGGTCCTCGGTCTCGTGGCCATCGGCGTGCTGGCGGTGGCGTTCGCCATCGCCGCGCTGCTGTTCTGGGCCGCTCGCAAGGTGGACCCGCCGGGGGAGCCCGGCGAGTTCCTCGCGAGCGTCGAGATCCCCGCTGGCTCCTCCTCCGACTCCATCGCTCGGCTGCTCACCGATGGAGGAGTCGTCACGGACGCCCGTCTGTTCTCGGCCTACGCCGGCATGAAGGGAGCGGGTCCGTGGGAGGCGGGCGAGTACACCGAGTTCCGGGAGAACATGAGCTTCGACGAGGCCATCGAGGTCCTCGACGACGGACCTCTCCCCGTGGGCGCCACCACCGTGCGCATCACCGAGGGGAAGCGGTTGAGCGACGCACTAGTGCAGATCGCGGACCAGCACCCGGGGGTGAGCACCGAGGACCTCGTCGGCGCCCTGGCCTCGGGTTCGGTCACCTCGAAGTACCTACCGCCGGGGAGCACCAACTTCGAGGGGATGATCTTCCCCGACACCTACCAGTTCCGCGACGACGCCACCGCCACCGAGATCCTCCAGACCCTGGCGGACCAGATGTCCGACACCCTCGACGACCTGGGCTACGACCGAGCCGAGACGCTCCAGGGTCGCACCGCCTACGAGCTCGTCACCGCCGCCTCCCTCGCCGAACGGGAGACCGGTCAGCCACCAGAGGAGCGCGGCCAGATCGTGCGGGTGATCTACAACCGCCTCGATGCGGGCGAGCCGCTCGGGATCGATGCGGCGGTGCTCTACGGGCTCGGCCGCACCAGCGGCGAGCTCACGCAGTCCGATCTGGACACCGACACGCCCTACAACACCCGCCTTCGCACCGGCCTGCCCCCCACTCCCATCGGCCTGCCGTCACGGGCGGCGCTCGAAGCGGCGATCAACCCGCCCGAGGGGGACTGGAAGTACTACGTGCTGGTCTCCAACGACCCTCCCACGCACCTGTTCACGGACTCCTACTCGGAGTTCCAGCGGGCCAAGGAGGACGCGCAGGAGCGCGGTGTCTTCTGAACGGCCGAGCGGACGGACCCGTGTCGCCTGCGTGATCGGCGATCCGGTCCGGCACTCGCGTTCGCCGGCGATCCACAACGCGGCGTTCCGAGCGCTCGAGCTCGACTGGGCCTACGTCGCCTTCGAGGTCGCAGCGGGTGGCGCGGCAGCAGCGGTGCAGGCCATGCGCACGTTGGGACTCGGTGGCATGTCGGTGACGATGCCCCACAAGTCCGACGTGCTGGGTGAGCTCGACGGCCTCTCGCCGCACGCCCGACGCCTGGGAGCGGTGAACTGCATCGCATGGGCCGATGAGGACCAGTTGGTCGGGCACAACACCGACGGTGAGGGCTTCCTGGCCGCGCTCGCCTCCGACGGCGTCGAGGTGCGGGGTCAGCGCTGCCTCGTGCTGGGTGCCGGCGGAGCGGCCCGTTCCGTGGCGTTGGCCCTGGCGGAGGCGGGCGCGCGGTCGGTGGGCGTGTGCGCTCGACGCCCCGAGGCCGCTGCGGTGGCTGCGGGGTTGGCGGGGCCTGCAGGGCAGGTGATCGACGGTGACGACCTCGTCTCGGCGGTGCGCGCCTCGCAGGTGCTGGTGAACGCCACCCCGTTGGGCATGGCGGAACGCGATCCACTCCCGGTGGAGCCGGCGGCCCTGCACCCGGGGCTGTTCGTGGCCGAGCTCGTCTACCATCCTCCGCTCACCCAGCTGCTGTCCGCAGCAACCGAGGCCGGGGCACGATGCAGCAACGGGCTGGGGATGCTCGTCCACCAGGCTGCGGCCGCCTTCGAGCTGTGGACGGGCAGGTCGGCACCGCTGGAGACGATGCTGGACGCAGCCGGGGTTCCCTGAGCGCGGAGGGACCTTCGCCGGAGCGGAGCCGAAACACTGAACTCACCAGGCCGTCGTGCCGATGGAAAGGAGGATCACCGCGCAAGGAGTGTTGGACGTGGCCCTGCAAGGAACCATCGACTCGTTCCCCGTCGTCGACGTGCTGCGGCTCCTGTCGAGCTCGGGCAAGACCGGTCGCCTCGAACTGGTGGGAGATCGGGGTCGGGCCGCGCTGTGGGTGGCCGAGGGCGACCTGGTGGCCGGCGCGGCCCAGGGGAAGCCGTGCGGGGACCCGGCCCAGTCGCTGTGGGAGCTGCTTCGCTACTCGGACGGCTCCTTCGAGTTCCACGACGGGGACCTGCCCACGGGTCCCGGCTTCGAACCCACCCCGGTGGACCAGATGATCGAGCGGGCCGTCCGGATGCAGGCCGAGTGGGAGCAGATCGAACGCCGAGTCCCGTCGATGTCGCATCGTGTCGAGCTGGTTGCGGTGCTGCCGGGGGCGGAGGTGCGCCTCAGCGCAGAGGACTGGGCCATCGTGGTGGCCGCGGGCAGGGGTCTGTCGGTGGCGTCGCTGATCGAGCAGGTCGGGCTGGAGGAGTTCGAGGGATGCCGGCGGCTCGCCGAGATGGTCGACCGGGGACTGCTCGGCACGGAGGTGACGACCGTGCCGACCGCAGTCCCGCCGGGCCCCGCACCTGCGTCCCAGGAGGTCCGGATGCCTCAGGAGGTGCGCGCGGCCGCGGACACGGCGCTTCCCGGCCCGGCACAGGGCGCGGCCGACGCGTTCGCCGCGGCGGGCGAACAGGGGATGCCGGGGTCGGAGCCGGTGGCCGTTGCGCTGGACCTGGAGGCCGGGGCGCAGCAGCCCGCTTCCGTGGTCTCCGCCTCTGCAGTGCAGCCGACATCCCAGGGGACCGACACCGGCGGCTTCCCGGAGCACTTCCCGATCGACGACCTGGTGGCCAACCCGGAGCCGAGCTGGGAGCAGGCTCCCTCCGACGCCGGCTCGGTGGGATCCGTCGGTTCCCCCGCAGCGGTGACGCCACCACCCGAACCGGCGTTCGCCCCCGAGACGGCCTTCGCACCGGAGCCCGGCGCTGCACCGGTGGGGGGCCTCGACCACGACCCTGGTTGGGGACAGGCGATGGCACCGCAGGGACCCCCGGCCGCCACGGCCGGCAACCCCGATGTCGGCTGGCCAGCGGAGACCGCACCCGCTGCGCCGGTGCAGCCGGCCCCGCCGCCCCAGGTGGAGGCACCACCGGAGGACGACGTGCTGGCGCAGATCGGGCGGCTGAGCCCGAAGGCCGCAGAGGCGATCGCCGCGGCCCTCGGCGACGGCGTCGAGCGGGGCCCCGCTGGATGACCGTGGGGCGCGATCCGGTAGCGTACGGGTAGCAGGCATCCGGTGAGGCGCGAGTGAACAACGCTGACACGACAACTGGCATCCGACGCGACACCCCCGATGCGGTGGGGCGCGGCTCGATGGGTGCCGGCGGCGACGGCTCCTCGACCCTGTTCGTGCTGGCCGGATCCTCGCTCGGCGCCACCCTGATCGAGGGCGAAGGCGCGCCGCAGTGGTTCGACCTGCGCCAGGTCGTCGCGCTGGACGCGCTGGGCGACCCCGAAGGTCCGAAGATCCGCGTGGAGGTCGCCTTCGAGTCGGGGGAGCGATTCGAGGCCCTGTGGCCGGAGCCGTTCTGCGACAAGGTGGTGGCGCGCCTGGAGGAGCTCTTCGAGGCGGGGGCCATGAGCCGCGGCGGCGGTGAGGTCGTGGGAGGCTCTCGGTCGGCCCCCGATCCGTTCGCCTCGCCTCCGGGGAACCCCTCCGCAGCGTCGGCACAGCCCTTCGCCGGGGCGACCCCGTTCGGCACGATGGGGGCCGCTGCGGAAGAGCCCCCGGCGGGTCCTTCCGAGGCCGCCGCATCGGGGCTCCCGCCGTCTGCGCTCCCGGCAGCGGAGTCCGCGATCGCCGTCGACCTCACACGCCCGGCGGACGCCGGGCCCCTGGCCCCCACCAACGGCACCAACGGCGCCAACGGCCCGGCCCCCATGGCTCGTGCCGACCTGCCCATGCCGGGCGACGGACCGCCCCTGGCCGCCACCCCGAACGAGTCCGGCGAGCGTGAGCTGGTGCTGCGCGACGTGATCTACCACGGCGGGTTCCCCGGTGAGCCGAAACGTCGCAAGAAGTGCACGCTGGTGCTCGGTGGAGGCGGCATCCAGGTGAGCGGGCCGACCGGTCCCCAGGTGCAGCTGGGATGGGACCAGGTCCGCAGCATCGAGGCGCAGAACGCGGACGAGGCGAAGTTCCGACTCAACCTGAGAACGAAGCGGGGCTCCACCACGTTGGTCATCGAGTGCGGTGACGAGAGCACCGTCCTCGTCGAGGCCCGCGACGTGGCGACGCTGCCGCTGCGGGCTGCCGTGTCCGAGATCGTGGCGGGCCGCGGCGTGGTCGTCGCCTGAGACGCCTGGACGCTCGTGGTCGTCGATCCTCCAGGGCCCGCCCTGACCCGGCCGGTGGTGCTCGTCGGGTTGTCGGGCTCGGGGAAGTCCACGGTCGCCCCGCTGCTCGCCCGTCGGCTGGGTGTGTGCGTGGTCGACCTCGACGGCCGCATCGAGGTCGAGACGGGTCGACGCGTGGCCGAGATCTTCGCCGACTCCGGTGAGCCCGGGTTCCGGCGCGCCGAGCTGGACGCGCTGCGCTCGGTGCTGGCGGAGGTCCCCTCCGTCGTGGCTGCCGGTGGGGGCGTGGTCTGCACTCCGGCAGCCCGGGCGCTGCTGGCGCGGGACGCGGTGGTGATCTGGTTGGATGCCCCCGACGAGGTGCTGCTGGGCCGGCTCGATGACCCCCGAGCACCGCGGCCGCTGCTGCGCGACGATCCGACAACCACGTTGCGCCGCCTGCGTCGTGAGCGGGAGGCTTGGTACGCCGAGGTCGCCGACGTCCGCATCTCGGCCGGACACCTCGATCCTCTCCAGGTGGCCGAGGCCGTGCTCGCCGAGCTGAGCACCATCGGAGCCGTGCCATGACCTCCTCCCCGTTCGATCGAGCGCACCCCAGCGGAGCGATCGAGGTGCGCGTGGAGTTGGCCGGCGAGCGGGGCTACCCGGTGTGGGTGGGAGCTGGCGTGCGCGACCTGCTGGCCGACCAGATCCCCGCGTCGGCGCGGCGGGTGGCCGTGGTCACCCAGGAAGCGATCGGGGTGAGCGTGGAGTCCGGCAGGAACCAGCACGTGTTCCACGTCGGTGACGGCGAGGCGCACAAGACGCTCGGCACGGTGGAGCGGCTCTGCTCCGAGTGGGCAGGCTGGGGACTGACCCGTGCGGACTGCGTCGTCGGCGTCGGTGGGGGTCTGGTGACCGACGTGGCGGGGTTCGCGGCGTCGGTGTACCACCGGGGATTGCCCGTCGTCCACGTCGCCACCACGTTGCTGGCCCAGATCGACGCCGCGATCGGCGGCAAGACGGGGGTCAACCTCGCCGAGGGCAAGAACCTGGTCGGCTCCTACTGGCAGCCCAGGGCGGTGCTCTGCGACACCGAGGTGCTGGCCTCGCTCCCGCCGCGCGAGTGGCGCTGCGGGCTGGGCGAGCTCGCCAAGTACCACTGGCTCGGTGGTGGCCGTCTCGATGAGCTCGACCTCACCGAGCGCGTCGCCGCCTGTGTGGCCATCAAGGGCGGGTTCGTCGCCGCGGACGAGCGTGAAGGCGGTCGTCGGGCTCTGCTGAACTACGGCCACACACTGGCCCATGCCCTGGAGATCGAGGGGGATCACGGGCTGCGCCACGGCGAGGCAGTCGGTGTCGGCCTCGTCTACGCGGCGGAGCTGGCCCGGTCGATGGGTCGGATCGACGCCGAGGCGGTGACCGAGCACCGTCGCGTGGTGGCGGGCTACGACCTGCCGACGGCCCTCCCCGTCGGGGCGGACCCGCATGCGCTCGTGGAGTTGATGGGTCGTGACAAGAAGGTGCTCAGCGAGGGGTTGACCTTCGTGCTGGACGGTCCGGCCGGCGTCGAGGTGGTGGCCGGCGTGGACCGGGAGCTCGCCATGAGGACCCTGGAGGCCCTGCGATGACCGATCGATCCTTGATCCTGCTGCTGTCAGGTCCGAACCTCGATCAGCTGGGGGAGCGTGATCCGGCGGTGTACGGCACAGCCACGCTGGAGGACCACGTGGCGGCGGCGCTGGCCGCGGCGGAGCGCTTCGGGCTCGACCTGGAGCACGTCCAGTCGAACCACGAGGGCGATCTGGTCGAGGCCGTGCACGCCGCTCGCCGCCGGGCTGCCGCGTTGATCGTCAACGCCGGGGCGTTCACGCACTACAGCTGGGCCCTCCACGATGCCTTGGAGGCCTTCCCAGGGCCGGTCGTGGAGCTCCACCTCTCCAACCCCGGTGCCCGGGAGACGTTCCGTCACCTCTCGGTCGTGACGCCGGTGGCGACCGCGCTCATCGCCGGGTTGGGAGCGGCCGGATATCCGATGGCGGTGGAAGCGGTGGCCGGCCTCCTGGAGGTCGACGGCCCCGCACGGCGCTGAGCCTCCGCGCCGCGACACCGACGGGGTCGGGTCCTACGCTGAAGGCCATGCCCGTCACCGACAGCATCACCCCCACGCGGCGCCCCGACGAGATGGATCCGATGGAGGTGGCACCACGCCTGCACCGACTGCGGGAGGGGCTGGACGCCGTCGGTGTGGATGCCCTGGTGGTGTCCAACCTCACCAACGTCCGCTACCTCACGGGTTTCACCGGCTCCTCCGCGATGGTGCTGGTCGGCGTCGATCGCACCGTGTTCGTCACCGACGGCCGCTATCGCACGCAGTCGGAGCAGGAGCTGGCTGCGGCAGGGGTCGAGGCCGACATCGTGATCAGCACCGAGTCACCGGAGATCCCGATCGCCGAGGCCGCCGCCGGGGTGGCACGGCTGGGGCTCGAGGCCGATGACATCACATGGTCGGCGCAGCGGCGCTGGAGCGCGGAGCTCTTCGGGGGCGACCTGGTGCCCACCACAGCGGTGGTGGAGGCGTTGCGGCTGGTGAAGGACCCAGGTGAGGCGGTGCGGATCCGCGCCGCCTGTGCGATCGCCGACGCCGCCTTGGCGGAGTGCCGAGCGATGCTCGGAGAGGAGCCGACGGAGCGGGCCTTCGCCCTCGTGCTCGAGTCGACGATGCTGGCGATGGGCGCCGACGATCTCAGCTTCGACACGATCGTGGCCGCAGGGCCCAACGGCGCCAAGCCCCACCACCAGCCCTCCGAGCGGGTCATCCGCGCCGGGGACCTGGTCGTGATCGACTTCGGCGCACTGGTCGACGGCTACCACTCCGACATGACGCGCACCGTGGCCGTGGGCGATCCGAGCTCCGAGGCCGCACACATGTTGGAGGTCGTCCTGGCGGCCCAGGCAGCAGGAGTGGAGGCGGTGCGGGCGGGCACGGAAGCCGCAACGGTCGATGCCGTCTGTCGGGGGATCATCGCGGATGCCGGGTTGGGGGACGCGTTCGTGCACGGGACAGGCCATGGTGTGGGCCTCGACATCCACGAGGAGCCTCGTGTGTCGAGCCGATCCGCTGCTACCCTTGCCGCCGGCCACGTGGTGACCGTCGAGCCGGGTGTGTACCTACCGGACGTCGGCGGGGTTCGCATCGAGGACACCGTCCTCGTCACCGACGACGGGTGCGACCGCCTCACCCTGGCACCGAGATCCCCCGAACTCATCCCGACGCGCTCGACGGTGTGAGCCGACAACCGAGGTAGCCATGCCCCAGATCTCCACCTCCGACTTCAAGAACGGGATGACCCTCGACCTCGACGACGGCCTCTTCACCCTGGTCGAGTTCCAGCACGTCAAGCCGGGGAAGGGCGGGGCCTTCGTGCGCACGACGTTGAAGAACCTGCGCAACGGCGCCGTGGTCGACCGCACCTTCCGAGCCGGGGAGAAGATGGAGCGGGCGATCGTGGACAAGCGAGAGATGCAGCTGCTCTATCGCGACGGCGCGGACTACGTCTTCATGGACAACTCGACCTACGACCAGCTCAACGTCGCTGCCGCCACGTTGGGCGAGGTCGCCGACTTCCTGGTCGACACGGCGACGGCGCTGATGCTCATGTACGGCGACGAGATCGTGGGGGTGGAGCTTCCGGCCTCCGTGGAGCTGTCGGTGGCCGAGACCGAACCCGGGGTGCAGGGTGACCGGGTCTCCGGCGCCAAGAAGCCGGCCACCCTGGAGACCGGGAAGGTCGTCCAGGTGCCGCTGTTCATCGAACCCGGTGAGCGGGTGAAGGTCGACACCCGCACGGGGGAGTTCATCTCCCGGGCATGAGCGATGGCGACGATGACGCGACCGGACCACCCTCGTTGCGCCCGGTCGAGGGCGGTCGCCACGCAGCGCGCGAGCGGGCGCTGCACCTCCTGTACGAATCGGCGATGAAGCACCGGACACCCTCTGAGGTGCTCGACGGTCAGGTCCTGGCTCCCGATCCCTATGCGGAGACGCTGGTGCGGGGCGTGGAGGAGCACAAGGCTGAGCTCGACGCCCTCGTGGAGGATCTCGCCCCGAAGGGGTGGCCGTTGTCGCGCTTCGCCGTGGTGGACCTCGACGTCCTGCGGCTCGCGTGCTTCGAGCTCGGCCATCGCAGCGATGTGCCCACGGGTGTCGTGCTCGCCGAGGCGGTCGGGTTGGCGGAGCGCTACGGCACCGACGACTCCCCGCGCTTCGTCAACGGCCTTCTGGCGGCGGCAGCGTCGCGCCTTCGACCGGACACGGACGACCGGGTCGGGTGAACGGCGTTCGACAGGAACAGGGCGTCCACGTGCCGCGGCCGGACGGTCGTGTCGCTGCGCGCGCTCAGCGTGGTCGAGTCGGCTCGTCGACGTGCTCGCGGCCCACCCTGGGTGTCGGTCGTCCAGCTCCCGTGTGTCGATGTCGGTCGATCCTTGCCGGATGGTGGTGCCGCTCGTAGCTTCCCCGCTGCGTCGCCGAAGGGGCGGAGCAACACCGACGAGGGGGAAACCATGAGAACTCGAGTGGCGGTCGCCCTGGCGACAGCTGTGCTGGCGACCGGGTTGGCCTTGGGGCCGGCGGCGCCTGCCGGAGCGGTCGAGCAGACCTGCGGTGGGTTCAGCTCCTCCGCCGGCACGTGCGTGAACACGCAGCTCACGGTGGGAGGCACGTCCTACAACGTGGACTGGTACCTGCCCAACGGGACGGCATCGGCGCTGATGCTCCTCCAGCACGGATTCGCCCGAGGCTGCGGGAACCTGCGCAACACCTCCAAGGCGATCATGGAGCGGGGCGTCATGGTGCTCTGCCTCAACGCCGACATGTCCGGAGGGAACCCTGGGTTGGGCAACCAGCTGGGTGATCTCCTGCACAGCCGTGCCGTCGCGCCGCCCCAGGGGAAGGCGCTGCCCCAGAAGTACATCGTGGGCGGTCACTCCGCCGGCGGGCACTTCGCGTCGGCGGTGGGGGCCCGCCTCGTGGCACTCGGCTACCCGCACCTCGCCGGGGCGATCCTGGCCGACGCCGTCGCGGCAGACGGGTTCTCCTCGAACCTCCAGGCCATCTCGGCGGGTGGGTCGCGCCGGGTGCTCGAGGTCGCAGCGCGACCCTCGGTGATCAACATGTACAACAACTCCTTCGGCGCCCTCGTGGGGCTGCCCAGCGGCTTCGTGGGGATCCAGCTCGTGTGGTCGGGCTACTTCCTCGGTGTCCCCTACGGCGGGAGCTGCCACACCGATGTGGAGGGGGACAACGGCGACGTGGTGGGCAACCTGGCTTCGGGATGCACGCCGGCATCGTTCCAGTACAAGAAGCTCCGGGAGCTGTTCGGGGCCTGGGCCGCGGACATGGGCAACGGGACCACCACCCCCGCCTACTACTGCACGGACAAGTCCAACACGAGCACCTGCGGGACCAAGGTCAAGGAGCTCGTGACCGGCTGGCTCCCGCGCTCCGCGCTGATCCGCTGAGGTTGCATCGGGGTGGGGTCTCGGGCGGGGCCCCACCCCGACGCGTGCTCTGCGGTGGCGGTCGATGTGTAAGGTGGAGGTCTGACCGTGAAAGGGGTCCCGTGAGGCTCCTACGGCCAGGAGGCTGCTGATGGCAGAACGCGAACGACGCCTCACGCGCCCCTACGGGGGCGTTTTCGTTGCCCGCACACAGGTGATGGCCCCGGACGAGGTCCATCGGGCGATCCGGCGGATGGCGCACGAGATCCTCGAGCGCAACCACGGCATCGAGGACCTGACCCTCGTCGGCCTCCAGACCGGGGGAGTGGCCGTCGCCGAGGCCATCGTCGAAGCCCTCGCCGAGATCGAAGGCCTCGACGAGGTGGACTCCCTTCCCCTCGGCACGCTGGACGTCGCGCTCTACCGCGACGACATCGGCATCCGCCCGGTGCTGCCCGAGGAGGTGACCGACATCCCGGTCGACCTCGACGGGCGTGACGTGGTGCTGGTCGACGACGTGCTCTTCACCGGACGGACGATCCGAGCCGCGCTCGACGCGCTCACGGACTTCGGCCGTCCACGCACCGTGCAGCTCGCCGTCATGGTGGACCGTGGCCACCGCGAGCTGCCGATCCGCCCGGACTACACGGGCAAGAACCTCCCCACGCGCCGCGACGAGCTGGTCGACGTGACCGTCGACGGCGTGTGGCTCGGCGAGATGGCCAAGCCGTGAGGTGCGCCAACCTGCTGACCATCGCCGGGATGTCCCGCGCCGACATCGACGAGGTGCTCGAGGTCACCGAGCGCATGGTCGAGGTCAACCAGCGACGGATCCCCAGGGTCCCCGCCCTCCGGGGACGCACCGTGGTGTCGCTGTTCTACGAGGACTCGACTCGGACGCGGCTCAGCTTCGAGACGGCGGCGAAGCGGTTGTCTGCCGACGTCATGGGGTTCAGCGTGTCGTCGTCCTCGGTCCGCAAGGGAGAGTCCGTGCGCGACACGGTGGAGACCATCGAGGCGATGGGGATCGACGCCATCGTCGTGCGCCACGGCAGCTCCGGCGTCCCGGAGCAGATCGCCCGTTGGAGCCGGGCGGCGGTCGTCAACGCCGGCGACGGCTGGCACGCCCATCCGACGCAGGCGCTGCTGGACGCCTACACGGTCAAGGGTCGCTTCGGATCCCTCGACGGTCTGCACATCGGGATCGTGGGCGACGTCAAGCACTCACGGGTGGCTCGGTCCTGCGTCGAGGCGTTCACCGTCCTCGGTGCGGAGGTCACCCTCATCGCGCCGCCGACCTTGCTGCCGCCGGTGACGGACTCCTGGCCGGTGAAGGTCTCGCACCGCCTCGACGAGGTCCTCGGCTCGCTCGACGTCTGCTATGTGCTCCGCATGCAGCAGGAACGCATGACCGAGGCGCTCGTCCCCTCGTTGCGCGAGTACACGGCACTGTTCGGACTGACCGTTCGCCGTGCCGATCGCCTCCCCGAGCGGTGCATCGTGATGCATCCCGGTCCCATGAACCGCGGCGTCGAGATCGCCGGGGAGGTCGCCGAGCGACCGAGCGCCGTGATCACCGACCAGGTCGCCAACGGCGTGTCCGTGCGCATGGCGGTGCTCTACCTCCTCCTGGGACCGGGCAGGGATGCGCTCGGCGAGGTCCTCCCTGCGGAGGAGCGCGAACGATCCGAGGGAGGAGCACCATGATCACCGCGGTCGACCGCTCGTCGCGACGGCATCCCGAGACGGTGCTCAAGGGAGGTCGCATCGTCGACGCGACGGGAGAGCGCTCCGGGGACGTCGTCGTCGCCGGTGGACGCATCGCCGCGGTCGGCCCCGACCTCCAGGCCGATCGGACGATCGACGCCTCGGGCTGCATCGTGTGCCCCGGGCTGGTGGACCTCCACACGCATCTCCGCCAACCAGGCAACGAGGAGGCCGAGACGGTGGCGTCGGGTGCCCGGGCAGCGGCGCTCGGTGGCTACACGGCGCTGCTGGCGATGCCCAACACGGCCCCGGCGGCCGACAGCGCGGCGGTCGTGCGCGAGGTGCTCGAACTGGGGCGACTCGCGGTGGTGGACGTCCACGTCGCCGGAGCGATCACCCTCGGACGGGCGGGGGAGCGGCTGGCCCCGATGGGCGAGATGGCGGAGCTCGGAGTGCGCGTCTTCACCGACGACGGTGCCGGGGTGCAGGACGATCGCTTGATGCGGAGAGCGATGGAGTACGCCGCTGGTCTCGGCGTCACGCTCGCCGAGCACTGCGAGGTGACCGCGCTCAGCGAGGGCACCTGCATGCACGAGGGGGAGTGGTCCTCACGGCTCGGGCTTCCCGGTCAACCCGCGGAGGCCGAGGAGCTGATGGTCCTGCGCGACATCGCCCTGGCGCGGCTCACGGGCTGCCGGCTGCACTTCCTGCACCTCTCCACGAAGGGATCGGTGGCCATGGTCGAAGCGGCACGGGCAGGAGGCTTGCCCATCACCGCCGAGGCGGCGCCCCACCACTTCACCCTCACCGATGCCTGCTGCGCCGGGTACGACCCGGTGTTCAAGGTCCATCCTCCGCTGCGGACGGGTGCCGACGTGGCGGCGGTGAAGTCGGGGCTGGCCTCGGGAGCGATCGATGCCATCGCCACCGACCACGCGCCCCACACGGCCGAGAGCAAGGAGCTGCCCTTCGACCAGGCGCCCCCGGGAATGCTGGGCCTCGAGTACGCGCTGGCGCTGGCGCTCACCGAGCTGGTGGACGCACCAGGTTCGACGATGTCGGATGCGGAGGTGATCTCGCGGCTCTCGTGGCAACCCGCGTCGATCGCCGGAATGGTGGATCACGGGCGTCCGGTCGCCGAGGGTGCCCCGGCCAACCTCTGCGTGATCGATCCGTCGTCGAGCTGGACGATCGACGCGTCGGGCGGCGCGTCGCGCAGCCGCAACGTCCCCTATGTGGGCAAGACCGTCCGGGGCCGGGTCCGTCACACCGTCTGCTTCGGTGAGGCGGTCGTGGTCGACGGGGAGGTCCAGCGATGAGCGGCCGCCAGGAGGCCGCCATCGTGCTCGCCGACGGCTCGTTGTTCGAGGGCGAGGCGATCGGGTCGGAGGCGCCGTCGGGCGTCAGCAGCGGTGAGCTCGTGTTCAACACCGTGCTGTCGGGCTATCAGGAGGTCATCTCCGACCCTTCCTACGCCGGTCAGATCATCACGTTCACCTACCCGCACATCGGCAACTACGGCACGACGTCGCACGACGACGAGTCGGCCCGCCCGCACTGCGCGGGGGTGGTGGTGCGGGATCTGTCGCGCCACCACTCCAACCACCGCGCGGAGCGGTCGCTCGAGGAGTGGCTCTGCCACCACGGCGTCCCGGGGATCTGCGGGGTGGACACCCGCCGACTGACCCGCCACCTCCGGGACCACGGTGCGATGCCCGGCGTGTTCGGCACCGCCGCGGAGGCCGTTCTGCGCGCGGCCGCGGACCGTGCGACGGGCACCGACGGCAAGGACCTCGTGTCCCTGGTCAGCGACCCCGAAGGTCGTCAGGTGCCGTCGAGCACCGATGCGCCGCGTCGCATCGTGGCGCTCGACCTTGGCATCAAGTCGACCATCGTGAGGCACCTGGCCCGGATCGGCTCGGTCGAGGTGGTGCACGCCCGCACCGACGCTGAGGAGATCCTCGCCCGGGAGCCCCATGGGGTCTTCCTCTCCAACGGCCCCGGCGACCCCGCTGCGGTTGCGGTCGTGCCCGGAACCGTGTCGGCGCTGCTCGGGCGGGTTCCGATCTTCGGGATCTGCATGGGCCACCAGATGCTCGCCACGGCCCTGGGCGGAGCGACGTTCAAGCTGCCCTTCGGGCACCACGGGGGCAACCACCCGGTCCTGGAGCTGGCGACGGGCGAGGTGGAGATCACCAGCCAGAACCACAACTACTGCGTCGATCCGGAGACGTTGGCCGGCGTGGAGGTGACCCACCGCAACCTGAACGACGGCACGCTGGAGGGGTTCCGATGCACCGAGTTTCCGGCCTTCGCCATCCAGTACCACCCGGAGGCCGGGCCGGGTCCCCACGACAGCCGCTACCTCTTCGACCGCTTCGCCGACATGATGGACCGCTGGAGCGCGGGATGAGCCGGCGAACCCGAGGGTCGCGACCGGTGGGGTGCGGAGCCGACGGACGGATCGAGCGGAGCGCGCCCTCCCCGATCGCGCGCTCAGCTCTCGAGCTGGTCGGCTGCGGCGCCGGCCTCCTCCTCGAGGTAGTCGCCGATGCCCTCCACGATCACGTTCTCCACCCGGTGCCCGAGGAGCGGGATCCGCACCCGGAGCTCGCCCTGGACCCGGCGGACGACCTCCGCACCCTCGGCCACCACGTGCGTCGTGGCCGAGGCCTTGAGCAGCGCCTGGCCCTGGTCGGGCACGAACTCGACGTCCCCGGCGGCCCGGGAGAGGTCCCACGTGGTGACCTGCACCCAGCTGACGTCGCCGGTGTCGATGAAGCGGGCGGCCTCCTTGGGCAGCTCCACGTCGAGTCGGTAGCGGAGCCGGGTGACCGCGGTGTCCCCGGTGGAGGAGACCTCGAGGACCTCGGGCGGGTCGAACTTGGACAGGCCGTGGAGCGAACCCCAGAAGTCCTGGCTGGTGTAGAGGCGGAGGACCTCCTCCACGGAGGTGGTCCAGCGCTGCTCGAATCCGAACTTCACCCCGACAGCGTCGCACATGGACGGTGCCGTCGAGGCCATGGGCGTGTGCGGAGCACCGGGTGCCCGCCGGGTAGGGAGCACGGCCGCGCTGGGGCAGGGGCCCCGGCCTGCGGAGGAGGCGGGCGTGTGCGGAGCACCGGGTGCCCGCCGGGTAGGGAGCACCGGAGGGAACATGCCGAGGCGTGAGGACATCGAATCCATCCTGATCCTGGGTTCGGGGCCCATCGTGATCGGACAGGCCTGCGAGTTCGACTACTCGGGGACCCAGGCCTGTCGCGTGCTGCGCGAGGAGGGGTTCCGGGTGGTGCTGGCGAACTCGAACCCGGCCACGATCATGACCGACCCGGACTTCGCCGATGCCACCTACGTCGAGCCCCTGGTTCCGGAGGTGATCGAGGCGATCCTCGATCAGGAGCGGCCGGACGCTGTGCTGCCGACCCTGGGCGGTCAGACCGCGCTCAACCTTGCGATGGACCTGCACAACTCAGGTGCTCTTGCGAGTCGGGGGGTGGAGCTGATCGGTGCGAACGCGCAGGCGATCGCAACCGCCGAGGACCGCGAGCTGTTCAAGGAGGCGATGGCCGAGATCGGGCTGGACACGCCGGCGTCCGGCATCGCCCACTCCCTCGACGAGGCCCGCGGCGTGCTGGAGCGCGTCGGGCTCCCCGTGGTGATACGCCCGGCGTTCATCCTGGGGGGCAAGGGGACGGGCATCGCCTCGACGCTGGATGAGTTCGAGCACGTGGTCGCCCTGGGGCTCGAGGCCAGCCCGATCGCCGAGGTGCTGATCGAGCGCTCCATCGCGGGATGGAAGGAGTTCGAGCTGGAGGTGATGCGTGACCGGGCGGACAACTGCGTGATCATCTGCTCCATCGAGAACGTCGATCCGATGGGGGTGCACACGGGCGATTCGATCACGGTCGCACCCGCGCAGACCCTCAGCGACGTCGAGTACCAGCAGATGCGGGACGCGGCGTTCGCCGTGCTGCGCAAGGTGGGTGTCGAGACCGGTGGGTCGAACGTGCAGTTCGCCGTCGACCCTGGCACGGGACAGCAGGTCGTCATCGAGATGAACCCACGCGTGAGCCGGTCCTCGGCGTTGGCCTCGAAGGCGACCGGGTTCCCGATCGCCAAGATCGCGGCGAAGCTGGCAGTGGGCTACACGTTGGACGAGATCCCCAACGACATCACCAGGAAGACCCCCGCCAGCTTCGAGCCGGTGATCGACTACGTCGTCACCAAGGTGCCGAGGTGGGCGTTCGAGAAGCTGCCGGGCGCAGCTGGCCGACTGGGCACCCAGATGCAGTCGGTCGGCGAGGCGATGGCCATCGGCCGGACGTTTCCCGAATCGCTGCAGAAGGCGCTGCGCTCGCTGGAGCAGGGCCGTCTGGGGCTCAACGGCGACCCGGCAGAGGCCGAGGTCGACTCTGTCCCTGCCGAGGAGCTGCTGCGCCGCGCCGCGGTGGCCACCCCGGATCGGATCTTCGAGGTGGAGTCTCTCCTGCGGCGGGGCGTGCCGATCGAGGCGGTGCACGAGTCGACCCGCATCGACCCCTGGTTCCTCGAGCAGATCCTCGCCGTGGTGGAGGAGCGCGCCGAGATGGTCGCCCGGGGCAGCGGAGCGTCGGCGATCGCATCGATGACCCCCAGGGACTGGAAGCGCGTCAAGCGACTCGGCTTCGGCGACGCCCAGATCGCCCACCTGTGGGGGGTGCAGGAGGCGGAGATCCGCGCCGAGCGGCTCGGTGCCGGCGTGGGGGTGACCTACAAGACCGTCGACACGTGCGCCGCGGAGTTCGAAGCCGAGACGCCGTACCACTACGGCACCTACGAGGACACCTCGGAGGTGGCGCCGTCAGCGCGCGAGAAGGTGATCATCCTGGGGTCCGGTCCGAATCGCATCGGGCAGGGCATCGAGTTCGACTACTGCTGCGTGCACGCCTGCTTCGCCCTGGGCGAGGCCGGCTACGAGACCATCATGGTCAACTGCAATCCCGAGACCGTCTCCACCGACTACGACACCTCCGATCGACTGTACTTCGAACCGCTGTCGGTGGAGGGCGTGCTCAACGTGATCGAGGCGGAGCGGGAGTCGGCAGCAGGCGGCGGCGGTTCGGTGAAGGGCGTGATCGTCTCCCTGGGCGGGCAGACCCCGCTGAAGCTGGCTGACGACCTGCCACCCGAGCTGGTGCTGGGTACGGCGCCCGCCAGCATCGACGCCGCCGAGGACCGCGACCTGTGGGGTTCGCTGTGCGCTCGTCTCGAGATACCGCAGCCTGCAGGAGGTACCGCCACCTCGGTGGAGGAGGCGCTGGTCATCACCGAGCGGATCGGGTTCCCCGCGCTCGTGCGACCTTCCTACGTCCTGGGTGGCAGGGCGATGGAGATCGTCTACGACGAGGAGGACCTGCGGCGCGCCTGGGAGGCGGTCGCCGGTGCAGGCTCGCTCGGTCGTGAGGGCGGGCTCTCCGCTGAGCGCCCGGTGCTGGTGGACCGCTTCCTCGAGGACGCGACCGAGGTCGACGTCGATGCGATCAGGGACGCCGAGGGCGAGGTGGTGATCGGGGGCATCATGGAGCACGTCGAGGAGGCCGGCGTGCACTCGGGCGATTCGGCGTGCGTGATCCCTCCGGTCGGACTCTCCGAGGCGACCGTGGCGGTCATCGAGGACCACACGCGACGCATCGCGGAGGCGCTGGATGTTCGGGGGCTCATCAACGTGCAGTACGCCGTGAAGAGATTTCCGGGCACGGAAGGCGCCGGACAGGTCTTCGTGATCGAAGCGAACCCGAGGGCGAGCCGGACCGTTCCGTTCGTGGCGAAGGCAACCGGTGTGCCGTTGGTCAAGGTGGCCGCTCGGGTGATGTGCGGTGCCACCCTCGGCGAGCTCCGCGAGGAGGGCCTATTGGTGGAGCCCACAGACGGAGAGCACGTGGCGGTGAAGGAGGCGGTGCTGCCCTGGAGCCGCTTCCCCGAGGTGGACGCGCTGCTGGGCCCGGAGATGCGCTCCACCGGCGAGGTCATGGGCATCGACGCCACCTTCGGCATGGCCTTCGCCAAGTCGCAGCTCGCTGCCGGCGACCTCATGCCCACCGAAGGCACGGTGTTCCTGTCGCTGGCGGATCGCGACAAGCCGGTCGGACTCCTCGCTGCCCGACGCTTCGCCGAGCTCGGATTCGACCTCGTGGCCACCTCCGGCACGGCGGCCATGCTCCGCGATGCCGGTCTCGAGGTCCACCAGGTGGTGGCCAAGGTGCACCGTGACCTGCCGGCCTGTCCCGAGGAGCTCGACGCCGTGGACGGCGTCGAGCTGATCCGCACCGGAGCGGTCCAGCTGGTGGTCAACAGCCCGCGCGGGCGCGGACCCCGAGCCGACGGCGCACACCTCCGTCGGGCTGCGGCGGCCAGCAAGGTGCCGCTGCTCACGACCGCTGCCGCAGCACTGGCTGCCGCGAACGGCATCGCCGAGTGGACCACGACGGACCTGCGCGTGCGATCCCTGCAGGATCACCACGCGCTCGGGGGGGGCCGGTGACGGCGGTTCCACCCCACCGGACGGGGATCGATCCGTCGGTGCGGGTCGGCTCGATCAGGCTGGCCAACGCCGTGATGACGGCCTCGGGGACCTCGGGCCACGGAGCGGAGCTGGCGGCGTACATGGACCTGGCCGGACTCGGCGCCGTGGTGGTGAAGTCCCTCTCGGCCGAACCGTGGCCGGGCAACGCCAGCCCCCGGTTGCGGCCCACCCCGGCGGGCATGCTCAACAGCGTCGGCCTCGAGGGGCCCGGGCTGGCCCGATGGATCGAGGACGAGCTCCCTGCGCTCGCTGCCACGGGAGCGACCGTGGTGGTCAGCATCTGGGGTCGCCACGTGGAGGACTACGCCCGGGCGGCGGAGCTCGTCGCCGCGTGCGGTGAGGAGGTGGTGGCCGTGGAGGTGAACCTGTCCTGCCCGAACCTCGACGGTGGGGCACATCTGTTCGCCCACGATCCGGACGCCGCCTCTGAGGTGGTCGCGGCGACCTCGGTCTGCGGTCGGCCACGGTGGGCGAAGCTGTCGGCGAACACCGACCGACTCGTCGAGGTGGCCGAGGCGGTGACGGAGTCCGGAGCGGACGCAGTGACGCTCATCAACACCCTGTTGGGCATGGTCATCGATCTGGAGCACCGTCGGCCGGCGCTGGGTGGTGGTGGAGGCGGGCTCTCCGGGCCGGCGATCCATCCGGTGGCGGTGCGGTGCGTGTACGACGTCCACCGGGCGCTGCCCGAGGTGCCGATCGTCGGCGTCGGCGGGGTGGCCACGGCCGAGGACGCCGTCGAGCTCCTCATGGCGGGGGCGAGTGCGGTGCAGGTGGGCACTGCGTCCTTCGCCGATCCGTCGGTTGCTGAAAAGGTGCGCCTGGGTCTGGAACACTGGTGTCTGCACCACGGCGTGGCCGCGGTGGCCGAGTTGAAGGGATCTGCTCATGGGTGAGATGAACCCCGCGGCGGGGATCGCGGGTGAACCGGTGGCCGATGACGTGCGGTCACGACTGGCTCTCGCCCTCGATCTCGACGACCTCGTCGAGGCTCACCGGATCGCGACCGAGCTCCGACCCTGGTTCGGCGTGGCCAAGATCGGCCTGGAGCTGTTCAGCGCGTCGGGGCCGGATGCGATCGGGGCGATGCGCGATCTCGACTACCAGGTGTTCCTCGACCTGAAGCTGTTCGACATCCCGACGACCGTGCACCGCTCGGCGCGCGTGCTCGGGGCGCTGGGCGTCGACTACCTGACCCTTCACGCCCGTGGCGGTGTCGACATGCTGCGTGCGGGGGTCGACGGCCTCCTCGACGGCGCCGAGCGGGCGGGGCTGCGACGTCCCACCGCCTTGGCGGTGACGGTGCTCACCAGCGATGACGATGCACCGGCGCACATCGTGCCCAGCCGAGTGCGTGTGGCGTTGGAGGGGGGCTGCGGAGGCCTCGTGCTGGCATCGGCGGACCTCCAGACCGCACGGGAGCTGGCACCGCGCCTCAAGCGGGTCGTCCCGGGGATCCGTCTGGCCGGTGGGGAGGTCCACGACCAGACCCGCTCTGCCACTCCCCAGGAGGCTGCGGCCAACGGCGCGGATCTGCTGGTGATCGGACGAGCTGTCACCGAGGCGGCCGATCCGCGCGCTGCTGCCGCAGCGATCGCCGCGGCGATCTGACGAGGGACGACCGGTGTCGGCGGGCGGAGCGGAGTCGGATCCCATCGAAGTGGCGCTGGAGTGGGCGGAGCACCTGCGGTGCACGCGCACGCGGGTCGTCGAGGCCCTCGGTCGGCACCGCTGCACGCTGGCGGAGATCGTCTCCCAGCGACACCGTCCTGATGTCGGCGTGATCCACCTCGGGACCGTGCTGGCGTCGATGCCGGGGGCTCGCCGGATCGATGTGCGACGTGGCCTCGCGGAGCTCGGGATCGGGGCGCGCACCCCGTTGCGCGACCTCGATGGCGCAGAGGTGTCGTCGGTGTTGCAGGAATTCGGACAGAGAGCTCCCCTCGATGGATGACGCGGGCACGGGGGGCGACGAGCTGCCACCGGAGGCCGTCGTGGTGGTGGTTTCGGGGCCCGGGGGAGCGGGCAAGGGCACCGTCGTGGAGCGGCTGCTGAAGATGGACGCTGGGTTGTGGTTGAGCAGGTCCTGGACGACCCGGGAGCGCCGACCAGGGGAGGCCGCGGACGCCTACCACTTCGTCACGGACGAGGAGTTCGATCGCCGGGTGGAAGCAGGTGGATTCCTCGAATGGGTGGAGTTCCTCGACTACCGACAGGGCAGTCCACGACCGTCACCGCCGTCGGGGCGCGACGTGCTCTTCGAGATCGACGTGGTCGGAGGCGCGAGGGTCAAGGAGCTGTACCCCCGCGCGCTGCTCGTCTACATCGACACCCCGGACCGCACCGTGCAGGAAGATCGGCTGCGGGCTCGGGGCGACCGTGAAGAGCACATCCGTCAGCGACTGGACAAGGCCGAGGAGGAGGGCCGGCGTGCTCGTGAGCTGGGCTATCGCGTCGTCATCAACGACGATCTCGAAGAGACGGTTCGTGCGGTTGCCGACCTCGTGGGCAGCGCTCGCTCCGACCAGGGCCGATGAGGCACCCCGAGGGGAGGCTCCGGTATACTCGGGGGTCCGTCCGCCAGGCTCACGACGTCGCACGCGCCGCTCGGGTCGATCAGCGACTTCCCCGTGGTGGACCGACGATCTCCCCCTCAGCACCCTGGAGCGCACGTGGTCGACACCTCCGACACCATGACCCATCCCGGCATCGAAGAGCTGCTGCGGCGATGCGGCTCGAAGTTCTCCCTGGTCACCGTCGGGGCGCGTCGGGCACGCGAGATCAACAAGTACTACGCGCAGCTCGGTGACGCCCTGGGCACGGTCATCCCGCCCCAGGTGACCTCGCGCGCTCGCAAGCCGCTCTCGATCGCGTTCGAGGAGATCGCTGCCGGGAAGATCGAGGGTGTCGGCGGAGCGACCGGCCGGCCGGTGCCGGAGGCGTTGCTGCCGAAGCCGGAGGCCGATGTGGAGGTCGAGGTCCTGGAGCTGGACGTCCGGCCACGGGACGACGAAGGCTGAGATGTCGGCGGTTGCCGGCCGCCGGGTCGTGCTCGGTGTCTGCGGTGGCATCGCCGCCTACAAGGCGGTCGAGGTCTGTCGGCGACTCGTGGATGCCGGTGCCCACGTGGTGCCGGTCCTGACCGAGGGTGCCACGAGGTTCGTCGGTGAGGTGACCTTCTCCGCGCTGGCCTCCGAGCCGGTGCGCACAGCCCTCTTCGGCGACCCGGTCGATCCGATCCCGCACACCAGGATCGGCCAGTCGGCAGACCTTCTGCTCGTCGCACCGGCCACGGCCCGGCTGCTCTCGGCGTATGCCGCGGGGTACTCCCACGACCTGCTCACCAACGTCCTGCTCGCGACGACGGCCCCGGTCGTCGTCTGCCCGGCGATGCACACCGAGATGTGGGAGCACCCGGCGGTGCAGCACAACATGGGGATCCTGCGCCAGAGGGGGGTGCACGTGGTGGACCCCGAGGAGGGTCGCCTGGCCGGCGGCGACGTCGGCGCGGGGCGGCTCGCCGATCCGGCCGCCATCGTCAGCGCGGTCGAGGAGGTGCTCGGCCACGTCCCCGCGGCAGCGGACCTCAGGGGTCTCAAGGTCCTCGTGACCGCGGGCGGCACGCGGGAGCCGATCGATCCGGTGAGGTTCCTCGGCAACCGCTCTTCAGGCAAGCAAGGCCACGCGCTGGCCGACGAAGCCGCATCCCGCGGTGCCGAGGTCCTGCTGGTCACGACCGCCGGGATCCCCTCGGCGTCGGGGATCGAGCGCATCCAGGTCGAGACCGCGCAGCAGATGCACGATGCGGTCGTGGCCCGGGCCGGTTCCTGCGACGTGGTGGTGATGGCCGCAGCGGTGGCCGACTTCACTCCGGTGGCTGTCGCCGATCAGAAGCTGAAGAAGCGCGACGGCGTGCCCGTGATCGAGCTGCGCCACACCCCCGACGTCCTCGCCGAGCTGGGTTCGTCGAAGCCGGCGGGTCAGTTGCTGGTCGGCTTCGCGGCGGAGACCCAGGACGTCCGGGGGCATGCGCGTGAGAAGCTCCTGGCCAAGAACGCCGACCTCCTGGTGGCCAACGACGTCGCCAAGGAGGGTGCCGGGTTTGAACACGACACCAACGAGGTGGTGATCTTGTCTGCCGACGGCGGGGCACGGAACGTCCCGCTCACCGACAAGAGATCGGTGGCCCGGGCGGTGTTCGACGCGGTGGTCGAGGCCCGTGTGACGGGGGATGGCTGACGATGGCGGCGTTCGACGTCGGCACGCGAGGAAACGGAGCACACACCCGATGAGCAGATGGACCTTCACCTCGGAGTCGGTGACCGAGGGTCATCCCGACAAGATGGCCGACCGGATCTCGGACTCGATCCTGGATGCCATCCTGGATCAGGACGCCCACTCCCGAGTGGCCTGCGAGACCTTGGTGACCACCGGAATGGCGATCGTTGCCGGGGAGATCACGACCGACGCCTACGTGGACATCCCGAGCATCGCCCGCAAGGCGATCTGCGAGATCGGCTACGACCGCGAGTCCTTCGGCTACGACGGCAACACCTGCGGCGTCATGGTGGCCATCGACGAGCAGTCGCCGGACATCGCCCAGGGGGTGGACGACTCCGAGGAGGTTCGTTCCGGGGCAGCCGGCGAGGAGGACGCGCTCGACAAGCAGGGCGCGGGCGACCAGGGGATGATGTTCGGCTACGCGTGCGATGAGACCGACGTCCTCATGCCTGCCCCCATCAACCTGGCGCACCGCATGGCGGAGCGGCTCGCCGAGGTCCGCAAGGCGGGCACCGTGCCCTACCTGCGACCCGACGGCAAGACCCAGGTCACCTTCGAGTACGAGGACGGTCGGCCTGTCGCGCTGAAGGCGGTGCTGATCTCGACCCAGCACAACGACGGAGTGGACCGCGACACCGAGATCCGCCCGGACCTGGTCGAGCACGTGATCCGTCCGGTGGTCCCCGAGCAGTTCGCCCAGGACGACTACGAGGTGTTCATCAATCCTACGGGTCGCTTCGTCATCGGTGGTCCCGTCGGCGACGCCGGTCTCACCGGACGGAAGATCATCGTCGACACCTATGGTGGAGCGGCTCGGCACGGCGGTGGGGCGTTCTCCGGCAAGGACCCCTCCAAGGTCGACCGTTCGGCGGCCTACGCCACGCGCTGGGTGGCCAAGAACGTCGTCGCCTCCGGCGCCGCGCGTCGTTGCGAGGTGCAGGTTGCCTACGCCATCGGCATGGCACATCCGGTGTCGATCCTCGTGGAGACCTTCGGAACCGAGACCGTGGATCCCGCGAAGCTGGACATCGCGGTCCGGGAGGTCTTCGACCTGCGCCCCGGAGCCATCGTGCGCGACCTCGAGCTGCTCCAGCCGATCTATCGACAGACGTCGGCCTACGGTCACTTCGGCCGGGACAGCTCCGGCGGCGGGTTCACCTGGGAGCGCCTGGACCGCGTGGATGCGTTGAAGTCCGCGCTCGGGCTGTAAGCGGCGGCGCCGGTGGGAGGGAGGCCTGGGGCCTCCCTCCTCGTCATCCGATCCGCCCGTGGCCACGCCTGGCGCAGGGCTGTGCGAAGGTTCCCGTGTGACGCTCTTCGAGCCGGCGGAGACCGGTGCCTCCATCCCCCCGTTGCCTGCGGGGCGATCGACTCGAGAGCCTCCCCCGGAGGAGCGCCGGGACCTGGTGGTGCGGGTGGTGCCAGATGTGCCGGCGATGGCCCGAGAGCTCGACTACCGGGTGCCCCCGCAGCTCCGGGACGAGGTTCTGGTGGGTTCGGTCGTGCGCGTCCCGCTGCACGGTCGTCGTGTGAGGGGGTGGGTCGTCGCCGTCGGCGCCGAGCCGCCGGCAGGTCTGGAGCTCGAACCCGTGGCCAAGGTGACCGGCCTGGGCCCGGACGAGGACACGCTGGCGGTGTGTCGATGGGTTGCCTGGCGATGGGTGGGTCGACTTCCGACCGTGCTGCGGTTGGCGACGCCGCAGCGGGCGGTGCGGCGGCCGAGCGGTCGGACGCCGCAACCGCCGCGTGGCGTGGCGGGCGACGACACCGTGGACGCGCTGCTCGCAGCGCCCGGGGCGCGGATCCTCGAGGTGGCCCCTACCGAGGACCCCCTCCCGGTGGCGGTGGTGGCCGCGTCACGTGGGCAGTGCCTGTTCGTGGCCCCCTCCTCGAGGACCGTGCGACGGGTGGTGGATGGACTGCGTCGGGCTGGAGCTTCCGTGGCCGCGTGGCCGGACGGGTACGCCGAGGCGTTGGTCGGCCATCACGTCGTCGGGGGGCGAACGGCCGTGTTCGCGCCGCTGCCGAAGTTGGGCGCCGTGGTGGTCTGGGACGAGCACGACGAGGGGCTGCAGAGCGAGCGCTCGCCGACCTGGCACGCCCGCGACGTCGCAGTCGAACGTGCCCGGCGTGCCGGGGTGCCCTGCCTGCTGGTATCGCCGTGCCCATCGGTGGAGTCGCTCGCCGTCGTCGAGGGAGGTGACCGCCGCCCGCCGGACCGCCGTCGTCAGGGATGGGCCCCGTTGGTGGTGGTCGACCGCCGAGCGGAGGATCGGGCTCGGGCGGGGCTCTACTCGGAGGGCTTCGTGGAGGCGGCTCGAGGCGCGCTCGAGCGCCGGGAGCGGGTCGTCTGCGTGCTGAACCGCACCGGACGGGCCCGACTGCTGGCCTGTCGGAGCTGCGGTGAGCTGGCCACCTGTGCATCCTGCCAGGCGGCGGTGCGGCTCCCCGACGCGCACGAGCTGAGATGCGAACGCTGTGGGGCGGTGCGTCCGGTCGTGTGCCTCAACTGCGGCGCCACGGCCATGCGAGTGCTGCGGGCAGGGGTCACGCGTGCTCGCGAGGACCTCGAGGCGCTGCTCCGTCGGCCGGTCGGGACGGTGAGCGGTCCGCCCTCCACCGACGTCGACAGCCCGCTCCCCGATGTGCTGATCGGGACCGAGGCCGTGTTGCACCGGGTCCGGGGTGCCGGCCTCGTCGCCTTCCTCGACTTCGACCAGGAGCTCCTCGCTCCCCGGTACCGCGCTGCAGAGGAGGCCTTGGCCCTGCTCGTGCTGGCCTCGCGGGCGGTCGGGGGACGTCGCAACCCACGGGCACGGGTCCTGGTGCAGACGGACGTGCCCGACCACGAGGTCATCCGGGCCGCCCTCCGGTCGGACCCCTCGGCGGTGTCGGGGGCGGAGATGGGCCGTCGCAGGCTGCTCGGGATGCCGCCGGCGGAGTCGGTCGCGGCGATCGGAGGCGAGGCGGCGCCGGTGTTCGTGGAGCGACTCGGCGCACCGGACGGGGTCGAGGTGCTCGGACCCCGCGACGGCTGGTGGTTGGCGCGCGCCGTGCAGGCGGAGGTGCTGTCCAGCGCGCTGGGTGCCGTGCCACGACCCGCAGGTCGGTTGCGGCTGTGGGTGGATCCTGCGCGCCTCCCCTGAAGCTCTCCGGGTGGCGTGTCAGCTGCGTCCGGCCGGAGCTCGGGTCGCATCCGTGGTGGGCCGTGTGATGCGCAGCACGCGATAGCCCTTGCGGGAACGCACGCGATCGGTGGCCCACCCGCGCTCCTGCAGCCATCGAGCCAGCGAGTCCGCACCGAGGTGTCGGTGCACCACCATCCAGGCTTCGCCGCCCTCGACCAGCAGGTCGAGCCATGTGAGGAGCAGCGCGTGCAGGGCCTCCTTGCCGATGCGCACCGGGGGGTTCGACACGATCGCAGCGAGGGGTGCTGCGGGTCGATCCCCCTCGGAGAGGACCGTCACCGATGCGTCGAGCCCGGCGGCGGCGGCGTTGTGCTCGCAGAGCTCGCGAGCGCGGGCGTTGACGTCCACCGCCCAGACGTGACGGCTCGGGTCCCGGGATGCCAGCGCACAGGCGATCGGTCCGTAGCCGCAGCCGAGGTCGACCAGGTCGCCACGGGGGAGTCGGGACAGCTCCGGGAGCGCCTCCAACAGCACCTGGGTGCCAGGATCGATCCTGGAGGGGGAGAACACGCCGCGGTCCGTGCGCAGCTCCAGGTGGAGTCCGGGAAGGTCGAGCGACACCTCCCCGGGACGGGACCGGGTGCCGGGCTCTGCGGCGAAGTAGTGCTCTGTCGAGCGGCGGCCGGATGGATGCGGTTGCGATCCGGTCGCCATGTCGGTCACGGTACTCTGAGCCGATGCCGTCCCCGAACGCCATCCGCATCGTCGGCGATCCCGTGCTGCGTCGTCGCGCCGTGGAGGTGACCGACATCGACGGCCGGATGGTGGAGCTCGTCGAGGAGATGTTCGACACGATGTACGCCGCTCCGGGGCTGGGTCTGGCAGCCCCCCAGGTGGGCGTGGGCCAGCGGTTCTTCGTCTACGACCTCGGCGACGAGCGCGGACGTGCGGTGCTGATCAACCCGGAGATCATCGAGGCGGAAGGGGAGTGGGAGTTCGCCGAGGGGTGCCTGTCGGTCCCCGGGCTGCACTTCGACATCGTGCGGCCGAAGCGGGTCCTCGTGCGAGGACTGGACATCGACGGCAACCAGGTGGAGCTGGAGGCGGACGAGCTGCTCGCCCGTCTGGTGCAGCACGAGCTGGACCACCTCGACGGTGTGCTCCTGTTGGACCTGATCGACGAAGACCAGCGACGGGAGGCGAAGCGCACCATCCGCGAGATGCAGATGGGCCTCTCCCGGCCCGAGCCGGAACCTGCCCGACGGTCCTTCTTCCGGTTCCGGTGACGTCGGTGCGGCTGGTCTACATGGGCAGCCCCACGGCGGCGGTCGTTCCCCTGCGGGCCCTGGCGGAGGCCGGCCACGAGATCCTGCTCGTCGTGTCCAACCCCGATCGCCGGCGGGGTCGGAGGGGCTCGGCGGAACCGACGCCGGTGAAGGCCGCCGCGCTCGATCTGGGGATCCCGGTGTCCGACGATCCCGACGACCTGCTGGGCATCGACGCGGACATGGGCGTCGTGGTGGCGTTCGGTCGCATCCTCGGTCCCCACCTCGTCCGGGCCCTTCCCATGGTCAACCTCCACTTCTCCCTCCTGCCCCGTTGGCGGGGGGCTGCACCGGTGGAACGGGCGATCCTGGCCGGTGACGAACGCACGGGTGTGTGCGTCATGGCAGTGGAGGACGGACTCGACACCGGTGACGTGTTCGCCTGCGCCGAGGTGGCGATCGGCCCCCGGACCACTGCAGACGGGCTTCGGGACGAGTTGGTCGAGGTGGGAACCGCGCTGCTGGTGCAGACCTTGGACGGCCCGCTGCCGGAGCCTCGGGCCCAGTCGGCGGAGGGCGTGAGCTATGCGGAGAAGCTCCGCCCCGAGGAGCTGCGCCTCGACTGGACCCGTCCCGCGACGGAGCTCGATCGGCTGGTGCGCGTCGGGGGGGCGTGGACGACCCTGGGAGGGCGGCGCGTGAAGGTGCTGGTCGCTTCTCCCGTAGAAGGTGTCGGAGGGCCACCGGGCTCCCTCGAAGGGAACGCCGTGAGCTGTGGTGAGGGGGCGCTGCTGCTGGAGCGGGTCCAACCGGAGGGCAAGGGTCCGCGCCCGGCATCGGAGTGGCGTCGCGGGACGAGGCTCGCTCCCGGCGACGTGCTGGGTCCATGAGCGGCCGCGGCGCGGGCTCAGGTGCTCCCGGCGTGGCGTCGCGCGTCCTGGCGCTGGAGGTGCTGGCCCGGGTCGAGGACGACGGCGCGTTCGCCAACCTGGCCCTGGCCGCCTCGCTGGATCGGAGCTCGCTGGCGGAGCGGGACAGGGCGTTGGTGACGGACCTGGTCAACGGCACGCTGAGGGCGCAGCGCTACCTGGACTTCGTGGTGAGGCGTCGGGTGACCCGTGATGCGCCGCCGGCGGCGCGTCGGGCCCTGCGACTCGGCGCGTACCAGCTGCTCCGCCGACCGGACATCCCCCCGTACGCCGCGGTGTCGGCCACGGTGGCTGCGACGCCGAAGCGATATCGCGGGCTGCTCAACGCCGTGCTGCGACGGGTGGCGGACGAGGACCTCGATCCGCTCCCGGAGCCGGCGGATCTGGCGACCCGCCTGTCCTACCCCGACTGGATCGTCGACAGCCTGGTGGAGGAGCTCGGCGAGCGATGGGCGCTGAGGGCGCTCGAGGCGATGAACCGGCCACCCTGCACGACGGTGCGCCCTGATGGCTACGTGCAGGATCCGGCGTCCCAGATGGTGGCTGCCGTCGTCGCTGCCGGCGCAGGCGACGTCGTGCTCGACCTGTGCGCCGCCCCGGGTGGGAAGGCTACTGCCATGGCGGCTTCCGGAGCCTTCGTCGCGGCGCTCGACCGTGGCGCGTCCCGGGTGCGGCTCCTGGGGGGGAACCTCGTGCGCTTCGGTGGCGCCGACGCAGTCGCGGTCAGGGGTGACGCCACGTCGGTTCCGTTCCGGGCGTCGGCGGCCGACCGTGTCCTGCTCGACGCACCGTGCTCGGGTCTCGGCGTGCTGCGCCGACGAGCGGATGCCCGCTGGCGGATCTCGCCATCGGCACCCGAGGAGCTCGCCGCCCTCCAGCGCAGGATGCTCGACGCGGCGGCGCCGTGCCTCCGTCCGGGTGGCGTGCTGGTCTTCAGCGTCTGCACGCTCACCCGGGTCGAGACCGTCGGGGTGGACGAGCACGTGCGCGCTCACCACCCGGGTCTGCAGGCGGATCCGCCTGGCCCGCCCTGGGAGCCATGGGGTCGTGGCGGCGTCCTGCTGCCGGCGGACGATCACGACGGCATGTGCGTCTTCCGCTACCGGCGAACCCCGCACTAGCCGGTCGGCTCGTCCCCACGCGCTCGGACGATTCCTGACGCGCGTGTCATCGGGCGAGCTACGCTCGCCCGATGGACGCCATGATCGGCACCCTGGTGGGTCGCTGGTACGTGACCCTCTTCGGCGTCACCTTCGCCGTGGCTGCGCTCCGTCACCTCGGCTGGCGGCGGACCCTGGCCTACGGCGTCTCGGCCACCCTGGTGGGGATCGTCGCCGAGAACTCCGCGGTGCGTTGGGGGGTGCCCTACACCCGCTACTCCTTCGAGGAGTCCTTGCGGGGCGAGGAGCTCTTCGTCGGCGACGTGCCGTTGATGGTGTCGCTGTCCTACACCTTCATGGGGTACTTCGCCTTCGCCACCGCCAGGCTCCTGGCCTCTGGCCCGTGGCGTACCCGCGGCCGAGGCCCGGTGCTGGAGTACGCGGTGGCGGTCGTGCTCTCGACGTGGGCGCTGTGGATCGTGGACCCGGTGTCCCGGCTCGGGGAGCACTTCTTCCTCGGTCGGTTGTTCTCCTACGAGGGGCCGGGGTTCTGGTTCGGTCTGCCGCTGGGGAGCCAGGTGGGCTTCGCCGCAACGTCGGCGGTGCTGGTGGGGATCCTGACGTGGCTCGCCCGGGACGACCAGAACCGTCGTGTGCCCACCTGGTACGGCCATCCCCACTGGATCGCCGTGGGCGGCTACGTCGGCCAGGTCGTGTTCATGGGGGCGACCGCGCTGGTGGTCGGTCGCACCGAGAGAGATCCCGAGGTCGTGGCGACGGCGAACGCCCTGGCCGGGGCGGCGGTGATCGTCTACCTCCCACTCGTGTTGGTGGTGGCCCTGCAGTGGCGACAGCAGGTCACGGCAGCGGACGGCGCTCAGCCGACGCGGGCCGACTCGGTGGATCTCGACCGCCCGCTTCGCCCCGTGGAGACCGCCCCGTAGACTCCGCACGCACGGCCGCGATGCGCGCGGCTGTGCGCAGCCGCGGAGGAACGACATGGAGCACGGTACGGGCGCACGGTGCGCGAAGGTCCTCACGGTCTCCGACGGTGTCGCAGCGGGGACCCGCGAGGATCGCGGCGGTGCGGCGGTGGTCGCTCGCCTGATCGCGGCGGACTTCGAGGTGATCGAGCACCGGACCGTCTCGGACGGCATCTCCGAGGTCGAGAACGCGCTGAGCTACATGGCCTACGGCTTCAACGGGATCATCGTGACGACCGGGGGCACGGGATTCGGACCTCGTGACCTCACCCCGGAGGCGACCAAGCGCATCATCGACCGCAGCGCGCCGGGGATGGCGGAGGCGATGCGAGCGGTGAACCCGCTCGGCCGCCTGTCGCGCAACATCGCCGGCATCCGCGACAAGGCGCTGATCCTCAACACCCCGGGCTCTCCCGCCGGGGCGGTGGAGATGCTGGAGGCGGTGATCGACGTGCTTCCCCACGCGATCGAGCTGATGGCCGGCTCCCCCTCCCCGCACCCTCGGTGACCGTGTGAGCGGACGGGCCGGGGAGGCGGTGCTCCGCGTCGTCCGGCGAGAGCCTCCACCCGCCGGACGGCCGCCGGGCCATGGTCGAAATTGCCACGACAGCTGGGCATTCGACCAGCACGGGGTCGAGCCGGTACGATGGAGGCGCCCATGAACGCCTCCACCCACCCTGACAGCGCCACCGACCGAGAGTGCATGACCAGAGCCCTGGCCGCTGCCAGCACGGTCCGCTGCATCACCTCCCCCAACCCGTGGGTGGGGGCGGTCCTTCGCACCCCTGACGGGGTCCTGTTCGCAGGTGCGACCGAGGAGCCGGGTGGGCGCCACGCGGAGGTGCGAGCACTGGAGGACGCCGGGGAGCAGGCCCGGGGTGCCACGTTGTACGTCACCCTCGAGCCCTGCTCGCACCACGGCCGAACACCTCCCTGCACCGACGCCGTGATCGCCAGCGGAGTGACGAGGGTGGTCGTGGGCATCGAAGACCCTGATCCACTGGTGGCCGGAAGTGGGTTGGCGGCGCTGGCGGACGCCGGCATCGAGACCACGGTGGGGGTGCAGGCGGAGCACGTCCGGACCCAGCTCGCCCCCTACCTCGTGCATCGCCGCACCGGCCGGCCGTACGTCGTGTTGAAGCTGGCAGCCACCCTCGACGGCGGGACGGCGGCTCCCAACGGCACGAGCCAGTGGATCACCTGTCCCGAGGCTCGTGCGGACGGCCATCGCCTGAGAGCCGAGTCCGACGCCATCCTGGTCGGGGCGGGCACCGTGCGCCGTGACGATCCCTCGCTGACCGTCCGGGACCACCGACCGCAGGTGGTGCCGCGGCGGCGTCCGCTCGATCCGCGCCGCGTGGTGCTGGGTACGGCCCCCGCCGAGGCCAAGGTGCACCCGTGCACCGAGATGAAGGGTGAGCTGGTCGACGTCCTCGACGACCTCGGCGCCGAGGGGGTGGTGCAGCTCCTCGTCGAGGGAGGCGCCAGCGTGGCCGGAGCGTTCCATCGCGCCGGTCTCGTGGACCGCTACGTCATCTACCTCGCCCCGGCGCTGTTCGGCGGCGACGATGCACGCGGCCTGTTCGGCGGTGCCGGCGCGTTCGACATCGCCGATCTTTGGCGGGGCCGGTTCCTGTCGGTCGAGCGCGTCGGCGGCGACCTCCGGGTCGAGCTCGAGGCGCGCGAGGAGCCGCCGCCGGGAGAAGGTGGGAGCTGATGTTCACCGGGATCGTGGAAGAGCTCGGGACCGTCGAGTCGCTCGATGGGCCGAGGCTGCGCCTGCGAGCGGAGCACGTGGTGCAGGACGCGAGCCTCGGAGCCTCGATCGCGGTCAACGGCTGCTGCCTCACGGTGGTGGCCTTCGGCGAGGATGCTGCCGGCGGCTGGTGGGAAGCCGAGCTCAGCGACGAGACCTTCTCCCGAACGACGCTCGGAGCCCTCCGCTCGGGCGACCGTGTGAACCTGGAACGTCCCGTGCGCCTGTCGGATCGCCTGGGCGGGCACCTGGTGCAGGGCCATGTGGACGGCGTCGGTGAGGTGGTGTCGCCATCGCCCGACCTCCGTGTGGCGGTGCCGGCCGAGCTCTCGCGCTACGTGGTGGAGAAGGGCTCGATCACCGTGGACGGGGTGAGCCTGACCGTGGTCGATTCGCTTCCCGGCGAGCTCTCCGTGGCCGTGATACCCCACACGGCGGAGGTGACCACGCTCGGGCGTCGTGGGGTGGGGGAGTCCGTGAACCTGGAGGTCGACGTGATGGCCAAGTACGCCGAGTCGCTCCTCGCCGGCTATCTGCCCGCCGACGCGCACGCGTCCGGGAGCCCCGAGGAGGTCAGTCCATGAACGAGCGCGAACCGTTGGAGCAGCAGGGTTCGACAGGGTCGACCTTCGCCTCGATCGAGGATGCGGTCGCCGCCATCGGTCGGGGTGAGATCGTCGTGGTCGTCGATGACGAGGACCGCGAGAACGAGGGAGACCTGATCATGGCTGCGGAGGCGGCCACCCCGGAGAAGATCGCCTTCTTCGTGCGTCACACCTCGGGGGTGATCTGCGCGCCGCTCACCGGTGAGCGCCTCGACGAGCTCGAGATCCCCCTCATGGTGCGCGACAACACCGAATCGCAGCGCACGGCCTTCACCTACACCGTCGACTACGTGCACGGCACCAGCACGGGGATCTCCGCCTCGGACCGTGCCTCGACCCTGCGAGCGCTCACCGACCCGGCCACGCGTCCCGCAGACCTGGCCCGCCCCGGTCACATCTTCCCGCTGCGCTACGCAGACGGCGGGGTGCTGAAGCGCGCCGGCCACACGGAGGCCGCGGTCGATCTCGCCCGGCTGGCGGGGCTGTACCCGGCCGGGGTGCTGTGCGAGATCGTCAACGACGACGGGACGATGGCGCGCGTCCCCGACCTGGTGGAGTTCTGCCGCGAGCACGGCTTGTTGATGATCAGCATCGCCCAGCTGATCAAGTACCGGCGGCAGAACGAGAAGCTGATCCGTCGTGTGGCGGAGGCTCGCATGCCGACGCCCTGGGGTGACTTCACCTGCTACGTCTACGAGTCGGTGCTGGACCAGGAGCAGCACGTCGCCTTCGTCCGTGGCGCGGTGCAGGGGGAGCACGACGTGCTGGTCAGGGTGCACTCGGAGTGCCTCACGGGTGACATCTTCCACTCGTTGCGCTGCGACTGCGGGGTGCAGCTCCACGCGGCCATGGAGAAGATCGCGGACGAGGGTCTGGGGGTGCTCGTCTACCTGCGCGGCCACGAGGGGCGCGGCATCGGCCTCGGCCACAAGATCCGCGCCTACAGCCTCCAGGAGGAAGGTCACGACACCGTGGAGGCCAACGTGCAGCTGGGGCTCCCGATCGACTCCCGTGAGTACGGCATCGGCGCTCAGATCCTCAACGACCTGGGCATCACCACGATGCGCCTGATGACCAACAACCCGGCCAAGTACGGCGGATTGGAGGGATTCGGGCTCGAGATCACCGATCGGGTTCCCCTGGAATCGGTGCCGAACCCCGAGAACATCGAGTACCTGCGAACGAAGCGGGAGCGCCTTGGCCACCTGATCGAGGGTCTCGACTGATGGCGCGCACCGTGCGGGGCGAGGGGTCACCGGAGCCGCAGCACGACGGCTCCGGCATGCGCCTGGGAGTGGTCTGCGGCCGCTTCAACGACGCGGTGACCCTTCGACTGCTCGACGGCGTGCGCCGAGGGGCCCGGGAGTGCGGCATCGACCAAGCGGACATGGTGGTGGAGTGGGTGCCCGGTGCGTTCGAGGTCCCGTTCGCGGCGAAGGCGATGGCAGGGTCTGCCCGGGTCGATGCGGTGGTGTGCCTGGGCGCGGTCATACGCGGCGAGACGAGCCACTACGAGTTCGTCGCGGGTGAGTGCGCCCGGGGGATCCAGGACGTGCAGCTCGCGACCGGGGTGCCCGTTGCCTTCGGCGTGCTGACCACCGAGAACCTCGCCCAGGCGGAGGCCCGCAGCGAGGGACCTGGTGGCCACAACGTGGGTGAGGAGTGCGCCCGCACCGCGGTGGAGATGGTGCACCTGGCGCAGCGCTGGCGCAGCTGATCCACGTCGCCGCTCGTCGCCTGCTGTCGCAGGGCGTCCCGGTGTGGCAGCGATCGCCTGGAGTCACGGACGCCAGTCGCGCCCCGAGGCGGCGAAGGCGGCGACGACGCCCAGCGCCGTGGCGACGTTGAGCGAGTCCACGTCGCCCGCCATCGGGATCCGCACCGCGTGGGTTGCACGCTCGATGGTCGCGGGCTCCAGTCCGGTGCCTTCTGCGCCCACCATCAGCACCAGCGGGTCGCAGAGCACGCCGGTCTCCAGGGCCGCGTCGACCGCTCGGGCTGACGGTGCAGGGGTGAGCGCCACGGTGGACATGTCGCGCGCATGGAACGCCTCGAGAGCGGCAGCGGAGCTCGGCGCCCGTGCCCATGCAAGGGCAGCGGACCAGCCGAGGGAGACACGGACGCACCGCCGATAGAGGGGATCTGCGCATCGGGGGTCGAGCACGACGGCGTCGAACCCGAAGCCGGCGGCGATCCGGAAGATGGCTCCGAGGTTCTCCACGTCGGTGATGGCCTCGACGAAGACGATCCTGGAGCGTCGATCGAGCACGTCCGACAGCTCGGCGGTCGGAGGGCGCTCGGCACTGGCGAGCACACCCCGGTGGGCTCGGAACCCTGTGACCTCGTCGAGGCAACCGGGTTCCACCAGCAGGCGGGGTGCATCCCCTGGGAGATCGAGCGCATCCACGGCGGCTCGGCGCGCCTCGGTCGTCACGATGCTGCGCAACCTGTGGCCTGCAGCGGCGACGCGCTCGAGGGCGAGGGTGCCTTCGACCACGAACCAGCCCAGTGCCGACTCCCGCCGGCGCTCCGGTCCGCGTCGCAGGTCGCGCACGTCGTCCAAGCGCGGATCTCGGGGATCGCGGATCACCTCCACGCTCAACAGTGTGGCCGCATGGAACTGGTTCGGAGGGCCACGCCGACTCCGGTAGCCTGGCGTGTCGTGCTCAAGCTCGTCCTTCCCAAGGGCTCTCTCGAGCAGGCCACGATGGCGCTCTTCGAGGCGGCTGACCTCCCGGTGAACCGGGCCTCGGCGGTGAACTACGCCGCGACCATCGACGATCCCCGCATCGACAGCGTCCGGATCCTGCGGCCTCAGGAGATCCCCACCTACGTGGCCGACGGACTGTTCGATCTCGGCATCACCGGCCGCGACTGGGTGGAGGAGACCGGTTCCGACGTGATCAGCCTGGGAGAGCTGCAGTACTCCAAGGCGACGTCGCGGCCGATCAGGGTGGTGCTGGCGGTGCCCGAGGACTCTCCCTACCAGCAGGTGGAGGACCTTCCCGCCGGTGTGCGGGTGTCCACCGAGTACCTCGCGCTCACCCGACGCTTCTTCGAGGCTCGTGGCGTCGACGCGGACCTCCGCCTGTCCTACGGTGCCACGGAGGCGAAGGTCCCCGACATCGTGGATGCTGTGGTCGACATCACCGAGACGGGTCGGGCGTTGCACGCGGCCGGCCTCAGGATCATCGAGGAGATCCTGGTGTCGTACACGGAGCTGGTCGCCAACCCGGAGGCCCATGCCGACGCGGACAAGCGCCATGCGATGGAGCAGGTGCTCACCCTGCTGCGTGGTGTGCTCGAGGCCCGCGGCAAGGTCCTCGTGAAGCTGAACGTGGCCGGGGAGCGCTTGGATGCGGTGATCGGTGTCCTGCCGGCGATGAAGACCCCGACGGTCAACGAGCTCTACGGCGGAGCCGGCTACGCGGTCGAGACGGTCGTGCCGAAGTCGGAGATCAACATCCTCATCCCCGCCTTGTCGGATGCCGGTGCCACCGACATCGTCGAGATGCCGTTGTCGAAGATCGTGCACTGAGTCGTGGCCACGTCCGACACGTCGACGATCACCCGACGGGGCCGTGTCGAGGCATTCGACGACGACGTCGGTCTCGGCACGTTGGTCGACCTCCACGACGGTGCGCGCCGTCGGTTCCACTGCACCGGGGTGGGAGATGGCTCTCGCCACGTCGGTGTCGGTGCCGAGGTGAGCTACCGGCTGGCCGCCGGTCGCCACGGTCACCTGGAGGCGACCGACATCTGGTTGCTTCAGCCCGAACCCTGATCGGCGGGTGGTCCGGTGGCGTCCTTGACCTGCACGAAGAGCATCTGCGCCTGTCCCAGGGCATCGCGCAGCATCGGTGCGTGGTCGCCGAGGCGGTCCTCCACCGCATCGAGGGTCCCCCGGTACGCCTCGATCACCGTGGCGGCCTCGGCGAATCCCGGCGGCGAGGCCTCGAGGTAGATGGTCACGAGGTCGAAGAGCCGCATCATGTGGTTGGCGAGGACGTCGGCGACCGGTGTGGCCGCCACCTGGCGCCGCACACGCATCATCTCCTCGAGCTCGGCGCGCAGCTGGTCCTTCTCCTCGTCGTCGAGGGCATCGAGGTCGACCCCGATGGCGGCGGCTGCCGCGCGCAACGGGTCGTCCTCCGGTTCCGGCGCTGCGGTGGGCGTGTTCTGCTCGGGGGGAGGGACCTGGCGCTCTCCATCGGGTGTCCACAGGGAACCCATCGGCACTCCTGAACTCGTGTCGTCGGCGACGCGACGGTCGCGCCTCGGGGGTCCTCGGACACCTGCGGCGCTTGTTCAGCGCCGGCGATGGTGCCGAGTCGGCCCCGCCTGGTACCGTAGTGGCCGCAATCGAGCAAGCGGGCGTCCCGCCCCTCCCGACCACCAGGTCACCCTGTGTGCGATCGGGACCATCGCTGTGGCACCAGTGCGGTGTCGGCGTCGTCGGCGGGTGGCCCACCACCCGCCCGTCTCGTTTTCGGGGGGATCGCCCGGTTGCCTTCGCCGGGCGCCCATCGACCGGCGGGGTGGTGCGACGGCAACTGTTCTGGAGAAAGGACACGTTCGAGTGAGGAGCGATCAGCCATAGCTGCAGTACGAAACGACGAGACGAGGATCAACGACCGGATCCGGGCGCGAGAAGTGCGTCTGATCAGTGCGGACGGCGAACAGCTCGGCATCAAGCCGTTGCCCGAGGCCCTCTCCATCGCCCGGTCGATGGACCTCGACCTCGTCGAGGTGGCGGCAGGTGCGAACCCCCCGGTGTGCCGGATCATGGACTTCGCCAAGTACCGCTACGAGGAGCAGCAGCGAGCGAAGGAATCCCGCAAGAAGGCCACCAACATCACCGTCAAGGAGATGAAGTACCGGCCGAAGATCTCCGGCGGCGACTTCGACACCAAGACCCGGAAGGTCGCGCAGTTCCTGGGCGAGGGCCACAAGGTGAAGGTCACCATCATGTTCCGTGGTCGCGAGATGCAGCACCCGGAGCTCGGCCGGAGGATCCTCGACCGGGTCGCCGAGGCAGTCGACCATCTGGGCCGGGTCGAGGTGATGCCCAAGCAGGACGGCCGCAACATGGTGATGGTGCTCGGCCCCGACAAGAAGGCCCAGGCGGCCCATGCGAAGGCGTTGGAGGTCGCCGACGACGATGTCGTCGAACCCGATGTCGCTCCCGGTGATGCCGCACTCGGTGAGGTCGACGACCTGGTGCCCGCGTCGTCGGAGGTCGCCGAGGACGAGCAGCTTCCCGTCGCCGACCCGGACCCCGCAGAGAGCCCGGCCGGCTGAGCCGGCGCCCTCCCACCACAGACCCCCCCGAGAGGACCATCGACATGCCCAAGATGAAGACGCACTCCGGCGCGAAGAAGCGCTACAAGATCACCGGGTCCGGCAAGATCCTTCGACGGAAGGGGAACAGGAACCACATCCTCGAGAAGAAGCCCTCCAAGCGGACACGGCGACTCGCCGGTACCACCGAGGTGACAGGCGGCCAACGGGAGCGGGCCCGACGTCAGCTGGGCATCTGAGGCGACGGGCTCGGCCCTTCGGCGGCCGCCGAGGGTGCATCCCGCCGGGGTGTTCCACGAGGGCGGCCGGGCAGGACCGGATGGGGGCTCGGCGACCGCCGGACCCACCGACACGAACGACGAAAGGACGACGGAGATGGCACGGGTGAAGCGTGGCGTACACGCCAAGAAGAAGCGTCGGGCGGTGCTGGACAAGGCTTCGGGCTACTACGGGAACCGCAGCCGCAGCTTCCGCTCCGCCAACGAGGCGGTCATGCACGCCGGGAACTACGCGTTCCGGGATCGCCGGGCACGCAAAGGCGAGATGCGCCGGCTCTGGATCCAGCGGATCAACGCCGGCTGCCGAGCGAACGACATCAGCTACAGCCGGTTCATCAGCGGCCTGCGGGTCGCCGGCGTGGAGGTGGATCGCAAGATCCTCGCCGACATGGCCGTCACCGACGCCGCTGCGTTCAGCGCCCTCGTGGAGGTCGCTCGGACTGCTGCGGACAGCGAGGCCAAGGCGAGCTGAAGCCGCTGAGCACCGGCGCAGCTGAGGTGCAGCACCTGCGACGCCTCGCCCGGCGTCGCACGTCGCGCGCCGAGGAGGGTGCGTTCCTGGTCGACGGGCCCAAGCTGGTCTCCGAGGCGCTCGCAGCGGGAGTCGAGCTCCGCAGCGTGTACGCGGAGCCCGACGCCGATCCGCTCGTCGTCGAGCAGGTCACCCGTCGGGGGGTGCCGGTGCACCGGGTGCAGCCCGGCGTGCTGTCGAAGTGCCTCGACGTGGCGAACCCGCAGTCGCTGGTGGCGGTCGCGTCCCAGGTCCGTCACGATCTGGCCGCCGTGATGTCGGCTGCGGCCCGCCGCCGCCGGGCGGTGCTGATCCTGGTGGGCATCCAGGACCCTGGCAACGCGGGCACGCTCCTCCGGGTGGCCGAAGGCGCCGATGCGGCAGGTGTCGTGCTCGTCACCGGCTCCGTCGACCTCTTCAACCCGAAGACCGTGCGGGCAACCGCAGGGTCGTTGTTCCGGGTGCCGGTGGTGCAGGAGATCGGGTGGGAGGAGGTGCTCGCCGCCGCCGCCGAGGCTGGTCTCAGGTGTGTCGCCACGGTACCCGGGGCCGGGCAGGCGCCTGAGGAGGTGGAGCTGGGCGGTGCGACAGCGATGTTCCTCGGATCGGAGGCCCACGGGCTTCCCCCCACCCTGATCGAGGAGATGGACGTGAAGGTGAGCATCCCGATGGCTGGTGAGGTGGAGTCGCTCAACGCCGCGGTGGCGGGCGCCGTCCTGGCCTTCGAGGGGGCACGCCAGCGGCGTGCGGCCGCCGCCGACGCAACCAGTGCCGGTTGAGCGAGCCCTGTGGGCCACAATGGCGGGATCCGCCTCTCCACGAGGCATCCGAACCTGCGCAACGGAGCGACGACAGCAATGGGTGACCCAACCCTCCAGGAGGAGATCGAGCGGATCACGGCGAGCGGAGCCGACCGGGTGGTGGCCGCTGCGACGCTGGAGGACCTGACGGCGATCGAAGTCGAGCTGCTGGGGAAGCGATCCCGGCTGGTCGAGCTGAGAGCCGGGATGAAGGATCTCGACCCCAGCGAGCGCAAGGAGGTCGGCCAGGTCCTCCATGCGGCCAGAGGTCGTCTGGAGGAGCTGTTGGAAGGCCGTCGGGCGACGCTGTCGGAGCAGCTCAGGGTGACCGCGCTGCGCGCCGAGCGCATGGACCTGACCGAAGGACTCGGCCGAGCACGCGTCGGACACCTCCATCCCATCACCCAGACATGGCAGCGGCTCGAGGACGTGTTCGTCGGCATGGGGTTCACCGTCGAGGATGGTCCGGAGGTGGAGACCGACTGGTTCAACTTCGAAGCGCTCAACCTCCCTCCAGCGCATCCTGCGCGGTCCTTGTGGGACACCCTCTACCTCGACGCCTCCGACGAGCCTGATGTGGGTGCAGGGCAGGTGCTGCTGCGGACGCACACCTCGCCGGTGCAGGTGCGCACCATGCTGCGGTCGGTGCGCGACGGCACCGGCCCTCCGATCCACGTGGTCTGCCCCGGTCGCGTGTACCGACGCGACACCGCCGATGCCACCCACCTCCCGGTGTTCCACCAGGTGGAAGGACTCGTGGTCGATCGCGGCATCACGATGGGGGACCTCGCTGGCACGATCGAGGAGTTCACCAAGGCGTACTTCGGCGAGTCGCTCACCAGCCGCCTGCGACCGTCCTACTTCCCCTTCACGGAGCCCTCGGCCGAGGTCGACATCTCCCAGCCCGGTGGCACCTGGCTGGAGATGGGTGGGTGCGGGATGGTCCATCCCAACGTGCTCGCCAACTGCGGGCTCGACCCCGAGGAGTGGACCGGCTTCGCGTTCGGCTTCGGCATCGACCGCCTCGCCTACGTCCGCCACCAGGTCGGGGACCTGCGGGACTTCGTCACCAACGACCTCCGCTTCCTGGAGCAGTTCTGATGAGGGTCTCCTACAACTGGCTGAGGGACTACGTCCCTGTGGAGTCGGATCCCCAGATGCTCGCCGACACGTTCGCCGACCTCGGTCTCGAGGTCGACGGGATCGACCGCATCGGCGAGGGGCTCGCCGGGGTCGTGGTGGCACGCGTGCTGGAGGTGCGCCCTCATCCCGACGCGGACCGGATCCGACTCGTCGACGTGGATGCAGGTGACGGCGAAGCCCTGCAGATCTGCTGCGGCGCCGACAACATGGTGGCAGGCGATCTCGTGGCGCTGGCCACCCTCGGCACCGTCATGCCGGGAGGCATGGAGATCGTCGCTCGTCGCCTGCGGGGTGAGTTGAGCAACGGGATGCTGTGCTCGGCCGCGGAGCTCCGCCTCGGCGACGATCGCGGCGGGATCCTGATCCTTCCGTCGGAGCTCGAGGTGGGCAACCCCCTCGCCGAGGCGCTCGGCATCGAGGCCGACGTCGTGTTCGACCTCGACGTGCTGCCGAACCGCCCTGACGCGCTGTCGATGGTGGGCATCGCCCGTGATCTCGCGGCTCGCCTCGGCCTTCCCCTGGAGCTGCCCACGGCGGTGCTGGCCGAACAAGGCGCACCCGTGGCCGAGTTGGCCGATGTGGAGATCCTCGATCCGGTGCTGTGCGGCCGGTTCGTCGCACGGGTCCTCAGCGGGGTCAGGATGGGCCCGTCGCCGCAGTGGCTGGCCCAACGCCTGGTGAGCGCGGGGATGCGCCCGATCAACAACGTGGTCGACGTCTCGAACTACGTGATGCTGGAGCTGGGCCAGCCCAACCACACCTACGACCTCCACAAGGTGGCCGGCCGGCGCCTGCGGGTGCGGCGTGCACGTGCCGGAGAGACCATAGAGACCCTCGACGGCGTGCTGCGCACCCTCGACGTCGACGATGGCGTCATCGCCGACGGCGAGGACGTGGCCATCGGGATCGCAGGGGTGATGGGCGGTGCGTCGAGCGAGATCTCCGACGCCACATCGGACGTGCTGCTGGAGATGGCGTGGTGGGACCCGATGAGCGTCGCGGTCACATCGGCTCGGCTCAACCTCCACTCGGAGGCGTCGCTGCGCTTCAAGCGGGGAGCCGACCCGCAGATCGGCCCGATGGCGGCCCTCCGGTTCGCGGAGCTGCTCGCCGAGGTCGCGGGAGCCAGCCTTCATCCAGGAGTGATCGATCGCCGCGGCGAGCTCCCGGATCGAGCACCAGTGCGGCTCCGCACCGATCGGGTGAACCTGGTGCTGGGCACGGCGCTGACCCAGGAAGAGATATCGGCGCTGCTGGACCCCATCGGCTTCGCCTGCGAGCGAGACGGCGAGGACCTCGACGTGCGGATCCCGTCCTGGCGCTACGACTCCCGGGCGGAGATCGACGTGATCGAGGAGGTCGGCAGAGCCCACGGACTGTCGCGCATCGTCAAGACGGTGCCGCGCTCTCCCCAAGGTGGAGCGCTCAACCCCGCCCAGCGGGCACGACGTGCGGTGCGTCAGGCCATGGTCGGGGCGGGACTGTGCGAGGCGATGCCGCTGCCCTTCCTGGCGCCCGGAGACCTGGAGCGATGCGGCCTGCAGCCAAGCGGGGCGACCCTGGCGAACCCACTGGTCTCCGAGGAGTCGGTCCTTCGGACCTCCCTGAGGCCCGGCTTGCTGGCAGCGGTCGCCTACAACGCCGCGCGGCGGCGGCCCGGCGCGTGGCTGTTCGAGGTCGGCCGTGTTTTCGGACCGGGCGAGTTGGTCGTGGACACTGCGCTGTCCGCCCGCCTGGGGGTGGTGATGACCGGGGAGCGGGAGCACCTGGGCGCCATCCTGGCCGGAAGCGATCCCTTCTCCGCTGTGGAGCTGCTGGAGGTCGCCCTGACGGCGCTGCACGCCGGTCCACTGGTCCTGCGCGCCGAGGAGCTGGCGGGCCTGCACCCGGGGCGGGGGGCCGTCGTGGAGGTGGCCGGCATGGATGTGGGTGTCGTGGGGGAGATCGATCCCGCCGTCACCGATGCCCTGGAGATCGAGGAGCGCGTCGCGTGGGTCGAGCTGGACCTCTCGACGCTGCTGGCGATGCCCGAGGTCCCCGCAGCAGCACGACCGTTGAGTCGGTATCCCTCGACCGACGTCGACTTCGCCTTCGTGGTGTCGGAGACGGTCCCGGCAGCGGCGGTCGCCACGACGATCCGCTCGTCGGGTGGTGAGCTGGTGCAGGCCGTCGAGCTGTTCGACGTCTTCCGCTCCGATTCCCTGGGGGACGGTCGCCGCTCGCTCGCGTTCAGGGTCCGGTTCCAGGCACCCGAGCGCACGCTGACCGACGTCGAGGTGGCGGAGCTGCGTGGGTCCATCGTCGCCGAGGTGGAGCGCACCCACGACGCAGCACTCCGCGGGTAGCGCAGGCGTCCCGTCGTGGTGATGCAAAGCAATGCACAAGTCTGCATGAAGATGCGCTAGGGTGGCCGGATGGTTCCCATCGGCATCATCGGCGCATCCGGGTACACCGGCGCGGAGCTGTTGCGGCTCTGCGCGGAGCACCCGGGTCTGGAGGTGGCGTTCGCCACCGCCGACTCCCAGGCCGGTGTCGAGATCGCCGAGCTCTACCCAAGCCTGGCAGGGCGCTACTGGAGCCGTCGGTTCGAGCCGTGGGATCCCGCGTTGCTCGAGGACGTCGAGGCGGTCTTCGTCGCCCTGCCGCACGGCGCGTCCCAGGACCTCATGGGCGAGGTGCTGGCCGCAGGGGTGGCGGTGGTCGACCTCGGTGCGGACTTCCGCCTTCAGGACCCACAGGTGTACCGCAGGTGGTACGGAGAGGAGCACCGGCACCCCGACCTCCTCGACCGCTTCACCTACGGCCTGCCGGAGCTCTGGCGTTCGGAGATCCAATCCACTCGTGCCGTGGCCAACCCCGGCTGCTACCCCACGGCCGCCACGCTGGCACTCGCCCCGTTGGTGAGCGCCGGGTTGATCGAGACCTCGCGCATCGTGGTGGACGCCGCCTCGGGTGTCTCCGGAGCGGGAAGACCCCCGAAGCCGTCCACCACCTTCTGTGCCGTCGACGAGGACGTGACCGCCTACGGCCTGCTCGATCACCGGCACACCGCGGAGATGGACACCAACCTCGGTGCCACGGTGCTGTTCACGCCGCACCTCGTGCCGGCGAGCCGGGGGATCCTCGCCACCTGCCACGCGATCCCGAAGCGAGGAGGTCTCGGCACCGAGGACCTGCTCGGCGTGCTCGGCGAGGCCTACGCCGAGGAGCCCTTCGTGGTGGTCTCGCCACGGCCGCCCTCCACGAAGGCGTGCCTGGCATCGAACGCCGCCCACCTCACCGCCCGCTACGACGAGCGCACCGACTCGGTGCTGGTGTTGGCCGCGATCGACAACCTCGGCAAGGGCGCGTCGGGTGCCGCCGTGCAGAACATGAACCTCCTGCTGGGGATCCCGGAGACCACGGGGCTGAGCGTGACCGGGGTGTATCCATGAGCGCGACCTCTCAGGAACCCCTCGGCGGCCATGCCGGGGGACCGTCATCCGCACCGCACGTGGATCCGCGCAAGGACCCGGCGGTGGCCGTGGACGTGCTCCTGCAGGCGCTCCCCTACATCGAGCGGTTCCGTGGATCGGTGGTGGTGGTGAAGATCGGGGGCAACGCCATGGTCCGCCCCGAGCTCTTCGACAGCTTCGCCGGCGACATCGTGTGGATGCACCGTGTGGGGATGAAGCCGGTGGTGGTGCACGGCGGAGGTCCGCAGATCGGGGAGTGGATGCGCAAGCTGGGTCGGGAGCCGGCGTTCGTCGGCGGGCGTCGCGTCACCGACGCAGAGACCCTCGAGGTCGCCCAGATGGTCCTGATCGGCAAGGTCAACTCCCAGATCGTGACCGCGCTCAACGCCTACGGTCCGGTGGCGGTCGGCCTCTCGGGGACGGATGCGTCGATGCTGGCCGCGGAGCCGCACGACCCCGAGCTCGGCTTCGTCGGCACCGTGACGGCGGTGCACCCGGAGCTCATCGAGCGGACGCTGGCCATGGACCTCATCCCGGTGCTGGCCACCATCGGCGTCGACGATGCGGGACAGACCTACAACATCAACGCCGACGATGCCGCCACCGCGGTGGCCCGGACCCTGGGGGCAGAGAAGCTGATGTTCCTGACCGATGTGCCGGGCCTGCTCGCCGACGTCGACGACCCGGGCAGCCTGGTGGCGCGCGTCGACGCCCCGAGCGTGCGTCGCCTCATCGACGACGGCACCATCTCGGGGGGGATGATCCCCAAGATGGTCGGGTGCCTGGAGGCCGTGGAGTCCGGGGTGGGGTCGGTGCACCTGGTCGACGGACGACTGGCGCATGTGCTGCTGCTCGAGCTGTTCACCGATGCCGGCGTGGGGACGATGGTCACCGACGCCCCTGTCGAGGACCTTCCCTCCGGGGGACGGGAACCGTGAGCGAGCACTCGTCGGCCATGGGTGCACCGGCCGGGCTGGATCGCTGCCCGCTCATGCCCACCTACGGCGCGCCCACGGTGCAGTTCGTGCGCGGTGAGGGCTCCTGGCTCTGGGACCGCGACGGTCTGCGGTACCTGGACCTGCTGTCCGGGCTGGCCGTGACCTCCCTCGGCCACAGCCACCCCGCCGTGGCGCGTGCGCTGGCGGAGCAGTCCGCCAAGCTGCTGCACGTGTCGAACCTCTACGGCACCGAGCACAACTGGCAGGTGGCGCTCACGTTGGATCGGCTCCTCGGCGGTGGAGGCCAGGTGTTCTTCGCCAACTCCGGTGCGGAAGCCAACGAATCGGCGATCAAGCTGGCCCGCAAGTTCGGTGGGCGGGGTCGCCACGTGGTGGTGAGCGCCTTCGGGAGCTTCCACGGCCGGACGCTGGCCACGTTGCACGCCACCGGCCAGCCGGCCAAGCACGAGGCGTTCCAGCCGCTTCCGGAGGGCTTCCGCCACGTCGCGTGGATGGACCTGGACGACCTCGAGCGCCACCTGGACGAGACCGTCGCCGCCGTGCTGCTCGAACCCGTCCAGGGCGAGGGCGGCGTGCATCCCGCATCGGCGGACTACCTCCAGGGGGTGCGCTCGCTGTGCGACGAGCGAGGCGTCCTCCTGATGTTCGACGAGGTGCAGACGGGGTTGGGTCGGTGCGGCTCGTGGTTCGCCCACCAGCTCTGCGACGTGCGACCCGACGTGGTGACCATGGCCAAGGCCCTCGGCAACGGGGTGCCGATCGGCGCGTGCTGGGCACGAGCCGAGGTGGCACAGGTGTTCGAGCCCGGTGACCACGCCACCACCTACGGCGGGCAGCCGCTGGCTGCAGCGGCAGCTCGGGCGGTGCTGGAAGTCATGGAGGCAGAGGACGTACCGGGGAGGGCGAGGTCGGCGGGCGAGCGTCTCCGTGCCGGGCTGTCGGACGTGTCCGCAGTGCGCGGCGTACGGGGCCGCGGCCTCCTGCTGGCCGTGGAGCTCGACGTGGGCCGACTCGGTCGATCGGCACCCGAGGTGGCCGCCGCGCTGCTCGCCGGACAGCGGAGGTCACCCGGTGGCGACGTGACGCGGCTCGTCCTCAACGCGGTGACGCCGACGGCGCTGAGGTTGGCGCCGAGCCTGATGATCTCCGACGGGGAGATCGATCTTGCGCTGGCCACGCTCACCGCTGTCCTGGAGGACCCGTCGTGAAGGCCGCCCGCCACCTGTTGGAGGTGGACGACCTCACCACCGGGGAGCTGACCGAGATCCTCGACCGCTCCGAGGTGCGGCGTCCACCGTCCGTGCTCGCCGGGTCGGGAGCGGCGTTGCTGTTCGAGAAGCCGTCCGCGCGCACGCGCACCTCCATGGAGATGGCGGTCGTCCAGCTGGGTGGCCACCCGCTCACGCTGCGGAACGAGGAGGTGGGGATCGACACGCGGGAGTCCGCCGAGGACCTCGCCCGCCTGTTCTCCCGGATGACCGCGGTGATCGGAGCGAGGGTGTTCGACCACGAGAAGGTGGAGCGGCTCGCGGCAGCCGCCACGGTGCCGGTGGTGAACATGCTGTCGGACGACGCGCATCCCTTGCAGACGTTGGCTGATCTGCTGACCCTGCGCCAGCACCGCGGCGAGCTGGAGGGAGCGGTGGTGGCCTACGTGGGTGACGCCAACAACGTGGCGCGCTCGCTGGCGATCGGCTGCGCTCTCGTCGGGGCCGAGCTGCGGATCTCGAGTCCGCCGGGGTACTCGTTCGAGGCCGAGGACCTCGATCGCATCGCGGCGTCCGGGCGCGCTGCGGTCGTGGTGGAGGATCCACGCGACGCGGTGGTGGGTGCGGACGCCGTCTACACCGACGCCTGGTACTCGATGGGCCAGGAGGCCGAGATGGTGCGCCGGCGGGAGGCCTTCGCCCGTTGGCAGGTGGACGAGGCGTTGATGAGGCTCGCCGGCGACTCGGCGCTGTTCCTCCACTGCCTTCCTGCGCACCGGGGCGACGAGGCGACCGACGAGGTGCTCGACGGTCCACGCAGCGGGATCTGGTCCCAGGCGGAGAACCGCATGCACACCGCCCGGGGGCTGCTCTGGTGGCTGACGGATCAGCAGGTCGACGTCGGTGCAGCGCGTCGGCGCGAGGACTTGGAGAGGGGCACGTGACGTCGAAGGCGCAGCGACAGCATCGCATCGCCCGACTCCTCGAGGAGGAGCGCGTGTCGAGCCAGGCTGTGCTCGTGCAGCTGCTCGGCGCCTCGGGGATGAAGGTGAACCAGGCCACGGTGTCGCGAGACCTCGAGGAGCTCGGCGCCATCAAGGTGCGAGTGCCCGGGGGCGACACGGTGTACGCCATCCCGGAGCTGCCGCGCTCCCAGGTGGCGCCGGCGGACCACCTGCGACGGGTGCTCTCGGACTGGGTCGTGCAGGTGGAGCGCTCCGGGGACCTGGTGGTGGTGAGCACTCCGCCGGGTTCGGCCCACGTGGTGGCCTCGGCCATCGATCGCAACGGTCTGGAGGACGTGGTGGGGACGGTGGCCGGCGACGACACCCTGCTCGTGATCGGACGAGAGGGCGGGGGGGCGTCGGTGGCGGTTCGCCTGGCGGATCTCGCCGGGCTGGGTGATGCATGAGAATGCAGTAGACCGCATTATTCTGCGCTAGCGTGATCGGTGCCTCGGGATCGCTCGCCACGGGTGGTCCCGGGGATGCACCGATCGACCAGGGCGGTGGAGGTAGCGACCGTCCGATCCGGAAGAAGGACAGCGATGGCCAAGCGAGTGGTACTGGCCTACAGCGGCGGGCTCGACACGTCCGTGGCGGTGGGTTGGATGATCGAGCACATGGGTGTGGAGGTGATCTGCCTCTCGGCGGACGTCGGCCAGGAGGGCACGCTCGAGGGCAATCGGGAGAAGGCGCTCGGTGCAGGCGCGGTCGCCTACGAGCAGCTGGACCTGCGCGCCGAGTTCGCCGACGACTTCGTCGCTCCGCTCATCAAGGCCGGCGCCCTCTACGAGAACCAGTATCCGCTCGTGTCCGCCCTCTCGCGACCGTTGATCGTGGGCAAGCAGGTGGAGCTGGCCCGCCGCTACGGCGCGGACGCGCTGGCTCACGGTTGCACCGGGAAGGGGAACGACCAGGTCCGCTTCGAGGTGTCGGCCATGGCGCTGGCCCCCGATCTGGAGATGCTCGCACCCGTGCGGAACTGGGGGTTCACCCGGGAGGACTCGATCCGCTACGCCGCCGAGCACGGGATTCCGGTGTTGGCCACCAAGGAGAAGGTGTACTCCATCGACGACAACCTCTGGGGTCGGGCCATCGAGTGCGGGGAGATGGAGGACCCGTGGCGCCGACCGCCCGAGGGCGTCTGGAAGATGACGATCCCCACGGCCAGCGATCCCCGGGAGCTGGTGGTGGCCTTCGAGCAGGGTGTGCCGATCGCACTGGACGGCGTCGCGATGCCCCTGCACGAGCTGATCGTGTCGCTGAACCACACGGTGGGCTCCTACGGGTGGGGTCGTCTCGACATGGTCGAGAACCGGCGAGTCGGGATCAAGAGCCGCGAGACCTACGAGGCGCCGGGTGCGCTGGCCATCATGATGGCCCACGCCGATCTGGAGTCGATCACCCTCGAGCGCGACCTGCAGCGGGAGAAGATCCGGCTGCAGCACCGCTACGCAGAGCTGGTGTACGACGGCCTCTGGTTCTCGCCGCTGAAGGAGGCGCTGGACGCCTTCGTGGACGCCTCGCAGGAGCCCGTCACCGGGGAGGTCCGGCTGCGGCTCGAGCCGGGACGCTGCTTCGTGGTCGGACGGCGATCCCCGCACTCCCTCTACGACTACGGCCTGGCGACCTACGACGCGGCTGACCGCTTCCGCCATGCCGACTCCGAGGGGTTCGTGCGGCTCTGGGGACTCGGGGTGCAGACCTGGTCCGGTGTCCAGGGACCGGGTTCCCGGTCCTAGGCTGACTCCGATGGCCGACGATCCCGATGCTCCCGCTCACGCCCCTCGGAGCGATCCGGCGCGGGTGCGCGGCGTGGCGGGGGGCGCAGCGCTCTGGCACGGGAGGTTCGCTGCCGCTCCCTCCGACGAGCTGATGGCCTTCACCGAGAGCCTGAGCTTCGATCTGCGCCTGCTGCACGCGGACGTCGCCTGCTCGCGGGCGCACGTGCGCGGCCTGCACCGCGCGCTGCTGCTCGACGACGAGGAGCTGGCGGCGATCCTGGGTGCTCTGGACGTGGTGGAGATGGAGCACCGCAGCGGTGGGCTCGAGGTGCTGCGGAGCGACGAGGACGTCCACACCCTCATCGAGCGGCGAGTCACGGAGCTGGCCGGGCCGTCGGGGGCCAAGCTCCACACCGGTCGATCGCGCAACGACCAGGTGGCCACGGCGCTGCGGTACCACCTCAAGGACGAGCTGTGGGAGGTCGCGACCCGCGTGCTGGGCTTGATCGAGGTGCTGGCGGCCCGTGCAGCCGAGGCCGGCACCGGCGAGGACGCGGCGTACCTGCCCGGCTACACCCATCTCCAGCACGCCCAGCCGGTGCTGCTGGCCCACCACCTGCTGGCCCACTCCTGGGCCCTGCTGCGCGACCTCGATCGACTGGCGGACTGCCGTCGGCGCCTGGACGTCTCGCCCTTGGGGGCGGGCGCGCTGGCAGGGACGTCGCTGCCGCTGGATCCTGATGCCACCGCGGCGGATGCCGGTTTCGCCGCGCGCTTCGCCAACTCCCTGGACGCCACCTCGGACCGTGACTTCGTGGCCGAGTCGCTGTTCGTGCTCACGATGGTGGGGCTCCACCTGAGCCGGATGGGCGAGGAGGTCGTGCTGTGGTCGACCGCAGAGTTCGGGTTCGTCGTCCTGGACGACGCGTACGCCACCGGTTCCTCCATGCTGCCGCAGAAGAAGAACCCCGACATCGCCGAGCTGGCCCGGGGCAAGGCGGGTCGTCTCATCGGGGACCTCACCGGGTTCCTGGCCACCCTCAAGTCCCTTCCGTTGGCCTACAACCGCGACCTCCAGGAGGACAAGGAGCCGCTCTTCGACGCGTTGGACACCGTCCGACTCGGCGTCGGGGCCATGGCCGGGCTGTACCGGACGCTGCGCTTCGACACCTCGGCGATGGCGGTCGCCGCGGACTCGCCGTATGCGGCAGCCACGGATCTGGCGGAGCTGCTCGTCGCGGATGGCGTCCCGTTCCGCGAGGCCCACGCCGTGATCGGCGCGTTGGTCCGACGCTCGGTCGAGGACGGCGTGCCGCTCGGGGTGCTCGTGGCCGACGATCGGGAGCTGGGCGACAGGGCGGCCGCCCTGTTGGAACCGGGGGTGGCGGTGCGCCGGCGCCGGAGCCCCGGCGGCGCCGGACCGGATCCGGTGCGACGCCAGATGGAGGAGCTGCTCGCGGCGCTTGTGCTCCAGCAGCAGAGGTGGGAGCAGCGGTGAACATGCTCGGGCCGAGCGCGGGCTGAACCGCAGTGGCTGCATGGCCCTTCACCCACGTCCTCGACGTGCGCTACGGCGAGTGCGACCAGCAGGGCATCGTGTTCAACGCCCACTACCTCGCGTTCGTCGACGATGCCATGGATCACTGGATGCGGTCGCTGGCCCCGTCAGGATCGGCTGAGCACCTCGCGTCCGTCGATGCGCGCTCCGAGATCGCTGCGACCTGGGTCGACTCGTGGGACGTGATGCTGAAGTCGGCCTCGTTGACCTGGCACGGTCCTGCGCGCTGGACCGAGCAGCTGTCCATCGACTGCGGAGTGGCGAGGTGGGGGAGCACCAGCTTCGAGGTGGCGTTCCGACTGCGGGTGGGTGACCGCCTCGTCTGCGATGCCCGGGTCACCTACGTGTCGGTCACTCCCGGAGCCCTCACACCCATGGTCACACCGGCGGAGGTCGTCGAGGCGATGGGACCCGTCGTGGAGATCCCGGATGTCGCGGCCGGAAGTTGAGGAGAGCTCCGAGGCTCGCGGCGATCCGCTGGCGCGCAGCCTCTTGGCCGGTCACGCGGCCGAGGTGGCACCGGGCCTCCTCGGCGCCCTCCTGGTGGTGGGGGGACGCGTCGGTCGGGTGGTCGAGGTCGAGGCCTACGGTGGTGCGGACGACCCGGCCAGCCACGCCCACCGTGGGCGGAGCGAGCGCAACGCATCGATGTACGCGGAGGCCGGGACGTTGTACTGCTACCGGTCGCACGGCCTGCACGTCTGCGCGAACGTCGTGACCGGTGGTGCCGGGATCCCCCAAGCGGTGCTGATCCGCGCGGTGGAGCCAGTTCGAGGAGTGGAGACGATGTGGGGCCTCCGACCGAGGGCCCGTCGCGAGGTGGATCTGACCAACGGCCCGGGGAAGCTGTGCGCGGCGTTGGGCATCCAACTCGCACACGACGGCACGGACCTCTGCGCTCCGGCTCCACCGGTGCAGCTCCTCCCGGGTGGTGCCGTGACCCGCGAGCGCGTGCTCTGCTCGCCGCGGGTGGGGATCTCCAGGGCGGTGGATCGACCGTGGCGGTTCCTCCTGGAAGGGTCGTCGTTCGTGTCCCGCGGACCACGAGGTCGACCGATCGCGTCGTCGCCGGGCTGAGCGGCCGACCCACCGCCGCTGTGGCATGGTGGGTCGGTGATGCTCCTGGACGCCAACGACCCGCGTCTGCGCTCGTCGGGGGACCCGGCGCGCTCGGGGGCCCGGCTGGCGGAGGCCTGCCTGGAGCTCCCGGGTCCGAGGCGGGACCGCAGGCGGATCCTGGCGCTGCTCGAACGCCACGGTGCCAGCCTGGCCGATCGCCGCACGGCCCCGGGCCACCTCACCGGCTCGGCGTTGGTGGTGGACCCTGTCGGCTCCAGGGTGCTGCTGCTGCTGCACACCAAGCTGCAGCGCTGGCTCCAGCCCGGAGGCCACGCCGACGGCGACCACGAGTTGGCCGGCGTCGCGCTGCGGGAGGCGACCGAGGAGACGGGCATCGACGGCCTGTCGGTGATGGTGCCAGCTGTGGACGTGGACATCCACACGGTCGACCACGGCGACGTGCTGGGCACGCACCTCCACCTCGATCTGCGGTTCGTGGTCGTCGCCCCGGAGGGCTCGGTCGTGAGAGGGAACCACGAGAGCACCGATCAGCGATGGGTGACACCGGACCAGGTCGGACCGCTCTGCGGCGAGGACGGCATCCTCCGCCTGGTGGATGCCGGTCTGCGGGCGCTGCGCTGAGCGACCGTTCGCGTACTGCCGGGGTGCTCAGCCGACGTCGCCAGGCGTCTCGCAGCTGCGCATGCGGTTGACCTGCGCAAAGCCGTCGATCGCGCGGGAGACCTGCTTGGCCCCCTTGACGGTCTCGGTGAATCGGGCGTCGGGATCCTCGCGGAGGCGATCAGCGAAGTCCTGGCGATCCTCGACGTGCGTGGACCAGTCGTCGAGCCACTCGTCGACGGCTTCTGCGGCGTCTGCCGGGGCCCCGGGAGCGAGCGGACGGAGCCCGCCGACCATGTCGCGCAGCACGGCGTTGGCCTCGTCGATGGTGTCGGCGCGATCGAGGGGGCCACGGGCCGTCTCCGCCCGAGGGAGGGCGTCGAGTCGGACCATGGCGTCGGCGCACACCTGCTCGGCCGCACGCGGGAACTCGCGATCGGCGAGCTCGTCCACGAGGAGGCCTGGGTCGTAGACGAACAGGGCGTAGATCCACAGGGCGAAGGTGACGGCGGCGAAGCCCAACCCCGCGATCCATGCCGCTCGACGACGCACCGGCGTCGCCACCCGGGGATCGGACCGGGTCTCGGGGGTCGTCGGGGCCGGGGCGGAGCTCACGGCTCCCCAGGATGCCATCGGGGAGCGTCGCGTCGGGAATCTCCGGGTGCGGACCGCTCAGTCCGACGGCTTGGTGGTGGTCGTCGACGGCGAGGCGGACTGCGGGGTCCACTCGATGACGACCTTGCCGTCGGTGGCGAGCTCTCCGGCCGCCGGCTGGGTACCCCACACCTGGCCGCCCTGGTAGGTGCCGCCGTCGGGGCGAACCGAGCCGGCCGGCGGAGCGACGACCGACTCCTCGACGGTGAACCCCAGCCCTTCGAGCTCCTCGCGTGCCTGGCCCGCACCGTAGCCACGGAGGTCGGGGATCGGAATGTCGGATGCCGGAGAGCCCACTGTGACTTCGAGCCACACGTCGGTGCCGCTGCGGCTCGAGGCTCCCGGCGCGGGTGATTGCGCCATGACCCGGCCCGGCGGAGCGCCTCCGTCGGTCGCGATCTCGGCGAAGCGGGCGCTGAAGCCGGCCCTGCTCAGCGTGCTCGAGGCCTCGTCGCGGGTCATCTCCAACACGTCTGGAACGTCGGTCCGACCGGGCTGGGTGACCTGCGTGAGCAGCGCCGGATCCTGAGGCGGGGCGGTGGTGGTGGTGGGCGGCGGGATCGGCGGGTTCAGGGGCAGGACCTCCGCGCCGTCGTGGGCACGGGACATGAACGCCGCCCAGATCCTCGCGGGATACGTGCCGCCGAAGACGGTGATGCGGGTGTTGGGAGGTGTCATGGACACGGGCCGGGCCACCCCGTCACGACCGACCCTGGGCTGGGAGAAGCCCACCCACACCGCGGTGGCCAGCTGGGGGGTGTAGCCGCAGAACCAGCCGTCCACGTTGTTCTGGGACGAACCGGTCTTGCCCGCGGCGAGCCGACCGATGTTGGCGTCGTTCCCGGTGCCGTTGGGCGCGGAGATGACCAGGGGCAGGATGTCGTTCACCTGGCGCGCGACCTCCGGTTCCAGCGCCTTGGCCTGGGTGTGGCGGTGCTCGTACAGCACGGTGCCGTCCGCCCGCTCGATCTTCGTGACGTACACCGGGGGGACGTGCACACCCCCGTTGGCGAAGCTCGAGTAGACGGAAGCCATGTCGAGCACCGTGGCGTTGTTGGAGCCGAGCACGGCGGAGGGCCATGCGCCGAGCTCGGTGTGGACGATCCCGAGGCGCTGGGCCATCTCGACGGCCTTCTCCGGACCGACGGCCGGGTCGAGGATGATGTTGGCGTAGCAGGTGTTGGACGACACGATCGTGCACTCTGCGAGCGTTCCGGAGCCGATGCCGCCGCCCTTCACGTTCCACGGCCCGGCGGAGGTCTCGAAGGTCGCCGAGCCCGGCGCGTCGTAGCGCTTGTCCAGGGGGACGCCGTTGGCCAGCGCGGTCGCCAGCACGATCGGCTTGAACGCCGATCCCGTCTGGCGTCCGGCACCCGTGGAGAGGTTGAGCTTCGCGTACTCGTGGGTGCCGAAGAAATCCCTGCCGCCGACCATCGCCCGGACGAACCCCGTCGCCGGCTCGACCGAGGTGAGCGCAGCATCGGGCATCCTGGCGTCGCTGCCCTGTCCGGGGAGGACCTCTCGGATCGCCTCCTCGGCTTTCGCCTGCAGGTCGAGATCGACGGTGGTCGTGATGGTCAACCCGCCCCGGAGGAGGTTGTCGTAGCGCTCTGCCTGGCTCTCCCCGAGGGCATCGGACTCGACGAGGAGCCAGTGCTTCACCTCCTCGACGAAGTGGGCAGCGGGATACTGCACCGCTTCGGCGGCCGGCGGAGCCTCGGTGACCCCCAGGGGGAGGGCTGCGGCTGCGAACTGCTGCTCCGGAGTGATGTAGCCCTGCTCCTCCATGCGGTCGAGCACGAGGTCGCGTCGGAGCTTCGCTTCCTCAGGGTGCTTGCGCGGGTCGTAGCGGCCCGGGGCCTGCACGATCCCGGCGAGCAGCGCCGCCTGGTGGAGCTGGACCTGGGCGGCGGGGATGCCGAAGAAGGCCTGGCTGGCGGCCTCGATCCCGTACGCTCCACCGCCGAAGTAGATCGTGTTGAGGTACTGCTCGAGGATGAGGTCCTTCGAGTACGCGCGTTCCAGCGCGAGGGCCAACGTCGCCTCTTCGACCTTGCGGGAGATCGTCCGCTCGTTGTCGAGGTACGCGTTCTTGACGTACTGCTGGGTGATCGTGGAGCCGCCCTCGGCGACCTCGTCGGCTGCGGCGTTTGCCTTGGCGGCGCGACCGATGGCACGGGGGTCGATGCCGCGGTGGGACCAGAAGCGTGCATCCTCGATCGCCACGATGGCCTGCTGCGCCACCACGGAGATCTGGGAGAGCGGGATGCTCTGGCGGTTCTCCTCGGCCAGCGTGGTGATGAGTCGGCCCTGGGAGTCCACGATGCGAGACGGCGCAGCGTTGGGTGGGAACTGCAGCGGCGGGCGGTCGTGGGTGTTGGCGCAGCCGGCGGCGACTCCCGCCACGACGGCGAGCACGGCGAGCCACCGGTCGGTTCGTCTGCGCATCGCACCATTGTGCCTGCCCGGGCCCCACCGTCTGGAGCCACGGCTGAGAACTCCGTGGGCGCCGAGGCGCAGCAGCCGGGGATGTACTCCGGGCCCGAGTCGACGACGCGGTACGCTCCGTGCCCCGGAGGTGTCATGACGGACCGCTCATCCCATCCCGGCGACGCCCTGCTGGAGGACCTCGCCCAGCGCCACCTGGTGCACGACCACACCGACCGGGACCTGCTGGAGGACCGCCTCGCCTCACCCACCCCGCTCTACTGCGGGTTCGATCCCACCGCAGACTCGCTGCACATCGGGAACCTGCAGTCGATCATGCTGCTGCGCCGCTTCCAGCTGCACGGCCACCCGCCGTTCGCCCTGGTCGGCGGTGCCACCGGCATGATCGGCGATCCGAGCGGGCGGAGCGACGAGCGTCAGTTCCTCGCTCCCGAGGTGCTGGATGCCAACCGCGAGGCGATCGGGGGGCAGTTGCAGCGCCTCCTGGACTTCGAGCCGGGTCCGTCGAGGGCGACGCTGGTGGACAACCGGAGCTGGACCGAGCCGGTGGGTCTGCTGGACTTCCTGCGCGATGTCGGCAAGTACGTGACGGTCAACACCATGTTGGCCAGGGAGTCGGTCCGGAATCGCATCGAGCGGGAGTCGGGGATCTCCTTCACGGAGTTCAGCTACATGCTGCTGCAGGCCCACGACTTCCTCGTGCTCCATCGCGACCGCGGTGTGGACCTCCAGGTCGCCGGCTCGGACCAGTGGGGCAACATCGCCGCCGGCGTGGACCTCGTGCGGCGACGCCTCGGCGATCACGTGCACGGTCTCACCGCACCGCTCATCGTGCGGGCCGACGGGACGAAGTTCGGCAAGTCGGCGGGGGAGAACGTCTGGTTGGACGCCGATCGCACCAGCCCGTACCAGATGTACCAGTACTTCCTGAACGTGCCCGATGCGGATGTGGAGAACCTCCTGCTGCGCCTGACGCTGGTGCCGGTCGATGAGTGCGAGGAGGTCGCCGTTGCACACGACCGGGCGCCCCAGCGCAGGGATGGCCAGCGCCGCCTCGCCCGGGAGGTGACCACCTTGGTGCACGGCGCGTCGGCCGCGATCGCGGCGGAGCACGCCACTGCCGTCCTCTTCGGGGCGCCCCTCGACGACGCGGATGCGTCCACGCTGGAGCTGCTGGAAGGCGAGATCCCCGCGACGGTGGTGGGCCGGTCCGAGGTCGTGGGGGCCGACCCGGTGGACCTGTTCGTGCGTCTCGGGCTATCGGGCTCAAAAGGCGAGGTGCGGCGCAACTCCAACGGCCACCACCTGAATCAGGAGGCGCTCTCCAGCCGTGGCAACGCCGCGGTGCAGGTCACCGACCTGCTCCACGGACGGTTCCTGCTCCTGCGGAAGGGGAAGAACGGCCACCACCTGGTCGTGGTGGCCGGATGAGGCGGCCTCCCGTACCGCTAGGCTGTGACCGGCGTCTCCGCCGTTCGGGTTGACCCGGCGGACGGGCTGCCCTAATCTAGATCTTCGCCCCGCACGGCGGCTCGACCACCGATGCGAGGCCACTCCCGGAACCCCTGGTGTTGCACCACGTTCCGAGCGATGCACCCCCTCTGCGGGGTCGGCGCTGCTTGACAACGGAAGACAGGATGCCAAAAGGCGAGTGCGGGCGATCGGCACGGCTTCGGCCGTGAGCGATCACCCTTCAATTCAATACCTTTTGCACATTCGGACGGCATCGGGAGGCAACTCCCGGTCAGCCAACGACTGTGCCAGTCGACCAAGGGTGCCATCCCGAGGTCGGCTCTCCGATCGGAGGTCTGCGCCGAGCGCAGGCCGAGGATCTTGACGGAGAGTTTGATCCTGGCTCAGGACGAACGCTGGCGGCGTGCCTAACACATGCAAGTCGAACGGGGTCCAAGGGAGCTTGCTCCCTGACGACCTAGTGGCGAACGGGTGAGTAACACGTGAGGAACCTGCCCTGGAGTGGGGAATAACCCGAGGAAACTCGAGCTAATACCGCATACCTTCCGATGATCGCATGGTCGACGGAAGAAAGAATTTCGCTCCAGGAGGGCCTCGCGGCCTATCAGCTAGTTGGTGGGGTAACGGCCTACCAAGGCAACGACGGGTAGCTGGTTTGAGAGAACGATCAGCCACACTGGAACTGAGACACGGTCCAGACTCCTACGGGAGGCAGCAGTGGGGAATCTTGCGCAATGGGCGAAAGCCTGACGCAGCAACGCCGCGTGCGGGATGACGGCCTTCGTGGTTGTAAACCGCTTTCAGCAGGGACGAAAATGACGGTACCTGCAGAAGAAGCCCCGGCTAACTACGTGCCAGCAGCCGCGGTAATACGTAGGGGGCGAGCGTTGTCCGGATTCATTGGGCGTAAAGAGCTCGTAGGCGGTTCAGTAAGTTAGGTGTGAAAGCTCCGGGCTCAACCCGGAGAGGCCACCTAATACTGCTGTGACTAGAGTCCAGTAGAGGAGCGTGGAATTCCTGGTGTAGCGGTGAAATGCGCAGATATCAGGAGGAACACCATTAGCGAAGGCGGCGCTCTGGGCTGGAACTGACGCTGAGGAGCGAAAGCGTGGGTAGCAAACAGGATTAGATACCCTGGTAGTCCACGCCGTAAACGTTGGGCACTAGGTGTGGGGAGGAGTCAACCCTTTCCGTGCCGTAGCTAACGCATTAAGCGCCCCGCCTGGGGAGTACGGCCGCAAGGCTAAAACTCAA
>CAYQQQ010000003.1:0-228056 GCA_964420125.1 uncultured Microthrixaceae bacterium | reverse complement strand
GGCCCCACGTTGCGGAGGAGGCGGGCGTGTCCGCAGGACCGGGTGCCCGCCGGGGCAACAGATCAGGCGGCGACGCCGACCCAGCTCGAGGAGGATGCGTCGAATCCGGGGAACACCGAGGCCAGGTTCGGCGCGCCGAGCCGGCGCACCAGCAGCTCCGCCAGCACGGTGCGCTGGTCGACGGTCACCGCCAGGTCGCCGCCGGCGAGCGCGGCGGGCGCCACCCCGGGCCAGGACCCGTGCACGCCAGGGTTCACGCCCCCACCCACGACGACCATCGGCCCACCCCACCCGTGATCCGCGCCACCGGAGTCGTTCTCCTGGACGCGCCGCCCGAACTCCGTCATGGCCACCAAGGTCACCCGATCGGCGACCCCCGCCGCGTCGAGACGATCGAAGAAGGCGCCGAGCGCCGCATCCAGCTCGGCGACCTTGGCGTGCGTCGTGCCGGCGGGGTCGGTCGCCGCGCCCATGGCGTCGTGGTGGTCCCACCCGCCGAGGTCGACGGTGGCCACCTGCACCGGGAGGCCGGCCTCGAGGAGCCGCGCTGCGGTGAACATCCGATGGGCGAACCAGCTGTCGGGCCACCCGTCCGGGGGATCGGTCTCCCCGCCGGTCAGGGCCGTCACCTCGGCGACCGCGTCGATGCTGACGCTCGCCCAGTCCGCGAGGTCCGCGCCGGCCCGCTCCGAGGTGTAGCCGAGGCGGATGGCCTCCATCGCCCACGCGGGCTCGGGTCCCCACGGGATCAGCCCGAGCTGGTCGAGCGAGGGCGCGCTGATGGCCCGGTAGCCGTGCAGCGAGCGGGGCAGGCCGTGCTCGGCGGCGAAGGCGCGCAGCGGATGGTCGCCTCCCGACGTGCCGGACAGGAAGCGGCCGAGCCAGCCACCGCTGACCGATGAGCGGTCCTCCGGCCGGCCCGACTCGATGCCGTCCTCGCAGTCGAAGTGGGATCGCGAGTGATCGGGCGAACCCGCAGCCGGGACCACCGCCACCCGGCCCGCCGCGTACAGCTGGGCGAGCCGGGCGGCAGCAGGATGCCACGCGAAGTCGCTGCGGGCGGCGGTGCCGCCCATGGGGATCGCCACCTGCTGGGGCACCGCCACCGTCGATCGGGCGGCGTAGTAGGCGGGGTCGGCGACCGGTGGGACCAGCGACAGGCCGTCGCAGCCGCCCCGCAGGAACACCACCACCAGCGAGTTGCCGCTGTAGGCGACCGCTCCCGCCGGCTGCGACGGCCACAGCAGGGGCAGCGCCACGCCGCCCGCCGCCGTCGCCACCATGAACTCCCGTCGTGTGCTCATCGCTGGTGCCCGCTCCTGCTCGGTCTCGAGCTCTGCTCGTGTCGGTTGGGATCGATCCCGGACTCGATCTCGCTAGTGCCGCTGGAAGCCGGGGGTCTGCAGCAGCACCGTGATCACCGGCGCCGCCGCCCAGTGGTCCCAGCTCCGGAACACCGTGGTCTCGCTCACCCCGTGGTGGGTGAGCACCGAGGCGCGCACCTCGGGCGACCACGGCTCCCCGGCGAACGCCCTCGCCAGCGCGTCCAGCCACTCCCCCCAGCGTCGGTTGGGTGCCCAGTCCATCGTCGAACGAGCCTGGAACGCCAAGCCGGGCACGGAGCCGAAGGCGAACCACACGGCCAGGTTCCACCGCGAGACCATCGCCCCCACCGAGAGCCAGTGGGCGCTCTCGTCGGGGTAGCCGTCGGGTGTGGGCCAGGAGTGCGGGGCATGGCCCAGCTGATCCAGGTTCGACCAGGTGTTCCACAGGAACTGGTCGGGATCGGGCGCCACCCAACCCAGCTGCAACGCCCTGGCCATCTGGGTGGCCAGCGACTGGGGTCGGCGCACGCGAGCCGCGGCGGAGCCGGCGAACTCGGGGGACAGCACGAGGGCCCGCACCGCCGCGGCGATGCTGGTGTCGGCGGCGAGGAACGCCGAGGCCGCCGCGGCGACCACCGGGTCCTCGGGACCCACGTGCTCGCCGATGAGCCGCACCGCCAGCTTGTGGCACAGCCGCTGGGCGGTGGTGGGATGGTGCGCCAGATGGCTCAGGAAGCCTCGACCGGCGGCCTCGCCCGTGAGCCCGCCCCTCGACCAGCCGAGCACGGCCCGCTCCGGTGTCATCGGACCCGGATCGTGCCACTGGGCGTTGAAGGCGAAGCTTCCGGTCTCACCGGTGACCGTCCACCCGGTGAGGAGGTGGGCGACCGCCTCGACGTCGGCCTGGACGTAGCCGGCACCGGTGCCCACCGTGTGCAGCTCCATGAGCTCACGGGCGTAGTTCTCGTTCGGAGTGCGTCCCCCATCCGCGCGCGAGCTGGCCTGGTCGAGGTAGAGCAACATCGCCGGATGCGCGGCCACCGCCGGGAGGATGTCGGCGAACCGCCCCAGGGCGTGGGGTCGGACGACCGTGCGGTCGAAGGAGGGGAAGTGCAGCCGGGCGGGGTGGTGGTTCACGTCGATGTTGAAGTGGTCGTGCCAGAACTCGACCATCACCTCGTGCAGCTGGCGACGCGAGAAGATGCGCCGCAGCGTCTCGTGGGCGGCGATCTCCCCCGGGACCAGCCACTCCTGGTCCGCCTGGACCTGCGGGGCGTCCCACCCGGGACGCGGCCACGGCGCCAGCATCGGCGCGAGGTGGGCGTCGTCGATGGCCTGCCAGGCGATCTGCTCGTCCAGCCATGCCGGCAGGCCCCGACCGGCGATGTCGCCGGCCAGCGACGGCGTCGCCCCCCAGGTGAGCCGGCGGGCGACGTGCAGGCCGAAGGGATCCGCCCAACCGACGGGCACAGGGGGTGGTGGTGGGAGGGTCGTGGTGGTCGTCGTCGTGGTCGGCGCAGGCGCGGTGGTGGTCGGTCGCGCCGTCGTGGGAGGAGCGCTCGGCGGAGGTGGGGCGGCGGGTGGCGCAGTGGTGGGTGCCACGGTCGTCGGTGCCCCTCCACGAGGTCGACAGGCGGCCGCCACCGCCCCGGCCGCCACCGCCGGAACGTAGCGCAGCACAGAGCGTCGGGAGCCGGCCCCGACATGCCCCACACCGTCCGGCGCGGGCGCGTCACCCGCCTCCTGCACGACGGCCCGGACCGACGGGTCCCGCGCCACCTCCGTGGTCCCCGCAACCTCTGACACGTGCTGCCCCCGACCTCGTGACCGCTCGCGGCGAGCGGTCTACAGGGGACTTCGGCGCATCCGGGTCCCTGCCTTGAGCGCCGTCGGCCTCGAACGCGCTCGCCCCGGGTGCTCAGCGCGGCGCGCGTCGGCGTCGGGATGGCGCGGCCACCGCCGTGCGGCTGTGGTCCTGGCCCGGCGACGGCGGCACCAGCGGCATGTCCAGGAGGTCGTCCGCCGCGCCGTGGACGCACTCGGGGTCGGGATCGTCGAGGTCGAGGCCCACGAAGAACTTCGTGGCCATGCACCCGCCCCGGCACGAGTCGAAGCTCCCACAGGAGCTGCAGGCGCCCGGGCTGCCGGGCGCTCGGAGCTCGGCGAACAGCTCGCTGTCGGACCACACGCCGGCGAACCCGCCCGGCTCGCGCACGTTGCCGGCCCGGAAGCGGTCGTGGATCACGAACGGGCAGGCGTACACGTCCCCCACCGGATCGATGAGGCAGACCACCCGCCCCGCCCCGCACAGGTTCAACCCGGGGAGCGGGTCGCCGAGGGCCGAGAGGTGGAAGAAGGAGTCCCCGGTGAGCACTTCGGGGCGATCCAGCAGCCACCGGTAGAGCTGGCGCTGCTGCACCTGGGTGGGGTGCAGCTCGTGCCAGCTGGACGCACCCCTGCCGGAGGGCCGCAGGCGGGTGACCCGCAGGGTGGCGCCGAAGCGATCGGCCAGCTCCTCGAAGGCGTCCAGCTGGTCGATGTTGGTGCGGGTGGCCACCACCGACACCTTGAACGCACCGAAGCCTGCCTCCGCCAGGTGACCCATCGCCCCCAGCGCAGCATCGAAGGAGCCGGCGCCTCGAAGGGCGTCGTTGACCTCTGCGGTGGCGCCGTCGAGGGAGATCTGGATGTCGAGGTGGTCCATGGCGGCGAAGCGTCGAGCTGCGGCGGCGTCGAGCGAGGTCCCGTTGGTCGAGAACTTCACCCCCACCCGACGATCGACGGCGTAGTCGACGATCTCCGCGAAGTCTCGGCGCAGCATCGGTTCCCCGCCACCCAGGTTCACGTAGAACACGCCCATCTCGGCCAGCTCGTCCACCACGGCGAAGCACTCGGCGGTGCTCAGCTCCCGAGGATCCCGCCGACCGGACGACGAAAGGCAGTGCACGCAGGCGAGGTTGCAGCCGTAGGTCAGCTCCCAGGTCAGACAGATCGGCGCGCCGAGGCCCAGAGCGAACTGCTGGGTCAACGAGCGACGCGGCGCAGGTGGCTGAGGGTCTCGCAGGGACTCAGGTGCGGGCACGTACCATCTCCGAGGCCTCGAGCGACTCGAGCGCCTTCAGGAAGGTGGGCCAACGACGGCGCTCGATGCCGGCGGCCTCCAGCGCTCCCTCGAGGGTCGGCTCGGCGTCGAGCTGCTCGAGGACCCGGAGCATGTCCGGGCTCTTGAGGAACGACAGCTTGCGGTTGCCGAAGTGGTACACCAACGCGCCGAACTCCTCCGGGCGCAGGCTCACCCTCGGATCCAACCCGTACGGTTGCCCCAGATCCATCGCTACCCCCCGCAGGCGTCCACCGTGCTCATCCCTCGGCCGGGGCTCAGTAGACGCCGCACATCCCGTCGATGGAGACCTCCTCCACGAGGAGCTCCTCCTCCAGCAGCTCGTCGTCCACCTCGCCGTCGACACCCCGGTGCTCGTGGATGGATCGTGGTTCGGTGGCAGCTGCGTCCATGGCGGCCATGGTAGAACGACCGTCCCGCGCTCGCACCCACCCGGCCCGGGCATGGCTCGGAGGTCGCGACCTGACGGCCCCGACGCCGCCTCGACGCCGCATCGACGCCGCCTCGACGCCCGGACGGGCGGTTCCCACCGAAGGACGTGCTGCGGTAGAACTGTGCGAGCCGCGCACGAGCGTGGACCGATCACAGGGGGCAGCCATGCCGACGACGACGCGAGCCGCCGTGCTCTGGGGACACCACCAGGACTGGAAGGTCGAGGACCTGACCCTCGACGACCCCGGCCCGGGCGAGGTGCTCGTCGACACGGCGTTCGCCGGCATGTGCCACTCCGACGAGCACGTGGTCCAGGGCGACATGCTCGTGCCCCACTTCCCCTTCATCGGCGGTCACGAGGGCTCCGGGGTGGTCACCGCCGTGGGACCGGGTGTCACCGGAGTGCAGCCCGGCGACCACGTGGCCATGTCGTTCATCCCCAGCTGCGGGCGCTGCCGGTGGTGCTCCACGGGGCGCCAGAACCTGTGCAACGAAGGCTCCAAGCTGTTCGACCTGCAGATGATGACCCGCCAGGAGGGCGCCCACTCCCACACGATCGGCGATGCCGACGCAGCGCGCTTCGCCCAGCTCGGCACCTTCTCCGAGAAGCTGCTGGTCGCCGAGACCTCGCTGGTGCGGGTGGAGCCCGACCTCCCCCTCGACGTCGTTGCCCTGGTGAGCTGCGGCGTGGCCACCGGATGGGGCTCTGCGGTGCACCGGGCCAAGGTGCAGCCGGGCGACAGCGTGATGGTCATCGGCTGCGGCGGCGTGGGCATCAACGCCGTGCAGGGTGCCCGCATGGCCGGCGCGAAGCACGTCATCGCCGTGGACCCGGTGGAGCTCAAGCGCGAGACGGCGATGGAGATGGGGGCCACCCACGCCTACTCCTCCCTGGAGGAGGCGGCGATGGTGGTGCCTGAGCTGACCTGGGGCGACATGTGCGACGCGGTGATCCTGGTGCCCGGCGTGGTGAAGGGCGACATGATCGAGCCGGCGGTGTCGATGGTGAGCAAGGGCGGCACGCTCGTGGTGACCGCCATCGGCAACATGATGGAGAGCGACGTCAGCCTCAACCTCTTCATGCTGTCCATGATGAACAAGACCGTGGCCGGCACGGTGTTCGGATCGGGCAACCCCCGCGCTGACATCCCGGCGCTGCTGTCGATGTACCGCGAGGGCACCCTGAAGCTCGACGAGCTCATCACCAACCGCTACCCGCTGGAGAAGGTGAACGAGGGCTACCAGGACATGCGCGACGGGAAGAACATCCGCGGGGTGCTGGCGTTGTGAGCGATGCCGACGCACCGGCGCCGGCCTATGGACCGGCCCTCCTCGACCGCCTCACGACCCGGGTCGTGGGGCGGTCCCGCGAACTGGAGTCGGTGGTGGCGGCGTTGGCGGCCGGTCGGCACCTGCTGCTCGAGGGCCCACCCGGAACCGGGAAGTCGACGGTGCTGCGGGCCATCGCCGAGGAGTCCGGGATCGGCTTCGAGTTCGTGGAGGGCAACGCCGAGCTGACCCCGGCTCGGCTGGTGGGCACCTTCGATCCGGCGGCGGTGCTGGCCGAGGGCTACGTGCCGGAGGTGTTCGTCGACGGCCCGCTGGTCTCGGCGCTGCGCGACGGCTCCCTGCTCTACGTGGAGGAGATCAACCGGGTTCCCGAGGAGACCCTCAACGTTCTGATCACGGTGATGAGCGAGGGCGAGCTCCACGTGCCCCGGCTGGGTCGGGTGACCGCCAGCGCCGGCTTCCGGCTCGTGGCCGCCATGAACCCCTTCGATGCGGTGGGCACAGCGCGCATCGCCGCGGCCGTCTACGACCGGTGCTGCCGTCTGGCCATGGGCTACCAATCCGCCGAGGAAGAGGCCCGGATCGTGGAGGCCGCCGCCGGCCCGGAAGCCGAGGTCGCCGCCGAGCACCTGGCGGCCAGCGTGGGGATGGTCCGCGACAGCCGCCGCCATCCCGAGGTCCGCACGGGCTCCTCGGTGCGCGGCGCCATCGACCACGTCCTGTTGTGCGTGGAGCTGGCCCGCCTTCGGGCCACCGACCCGGGCGATCCCTCGGTCACCCTGGACGCCGCCCTGCTGGCCCTGTCCGGACGCCTCCGGCTCCGCGAGGGGTTCGCCGGTCCTGCGGAGCAGCTCGTCGAGGAGCTGTGGGGCCGCTGGTTCGGCCCGGAGGGCCCACGAGCAGAGCCGGACGACGGCGCACACGACGGCGACGCGGGAAAAGCCTGACCCCACCGCCCGGTGGGGCCAGGCCGTCGGGAGAGGACCAGGTGGCCGAAGGCGACGAGGCGCGGCGAGCGGTCGCCGAGGCCGGGCGCCGCACGGCGTCGCGCCGCGACCTCGCCCGTCACCCCCGCTTCGAGCAGGTCAGCGCAGAGGTCGGCGTGCTGGACGAGGACGCGTTCCGAGAGGTGTTCGAGGAGTCCGCCGACGAGGCGCTGGCCCTGCTGGCCGACCTGACCGGAGCCACGGACCCTGTGCTGAGGGAGCTGGCGCGCCGCCTCGCCGGACGCATCGTGGTGGACGTGGCCCGCCGCGGGACCGCGTCCCGCCGAGGGGTCGGCAAGCTCCGCCGGGTGCCGCTGGGCAGCGCGGACGGCGACCTCGACCTCGACGCCTCGATGGAGGCCATCGCGGCCGGTCCGGCGCGCGCCGGTGACGGCCTGGTCGTGTCGGCCTGGCGGCGACCGGCCACCGCCGTGTGCCTGCTGGTGGACCGCTCGGGGTCGATGGCCGGCGACCGCCTGGCCACGGCGGCCGTCGCCGCGGCAGCGGTGGTGCTGCGGGCACCGCTCGACTGCTCGGTGGTGTGCTTCTCCGATCGGGCGGTGGTGGTGAAGGCCCAGGGCGAGCAGCGCAACACCGAGGACGTGGTCACCGACGTGCTGCGGCTGCGGGGCCACGGCGTCACCGACGTGGGTCTGGCGCTGCGCACCGCGGCGCGCCAGCTGGGGCGATCGGACGCCGGGCGACGACTGGCGGTGCTGCTGTCGGACTGCCGCAGCACCTCCGGCGGGGATCCGCTCCCCCACACCGCCGGCATCGACGAGCTGGTGGTGCTGGCGCCGGCGGGGGACACCGCAGACGCAGAGGCGCTGGCGGAGGCGGTGGGGGCCCGCTGGACGGAGCTCGGCGGGCCGTCGGCGGCGGTCGAGGCCCTGGGGCGCGTGCTGAGCTGATGCTCGGGCGCGACCGGGACCTACGCGTCGGACCCCGGCACCGAGACGGCGCCGGGGTCCGATCCGCTTCGACGGTGTGGGAGCTCAGGCGATCACGAGGTTGTAGATCGCCTCGTCGATGTAGCCGAGGTCGGCGTCGGTGACCGCGGCGCCGATGACCATGACGAAGGTGTCGGGGTTGTAGTTGGAGGTGGCGGTCAGGATCACCACCACGATGCCGTCGCAGTCGGCGATGGCGAAGGGCCCGGTCAGCTCGTCGGTCGTGTACTGGTCGCGGGTCTGCTCGGTGCACCCGGAGCCCTCGACCGCGCCGTCGAGCACGGTGTTGATGTCGACCCCGGTGGCGCTGAAGCCGTCCAGGGTGAGGATGGCGACGCCGGGGCCGGAGCTGGCGTCGAAGTCGGACAGCGACGGCGCGGCCTGCAGGGTCGGCTGCGGCGTGCCGACTCCCAGGAGGTCTTGCGAGGTCCCGTCGACGTCGCTCCAGGTGTCGGGGATCACCGTGGTGATCTCGCCGGTGTCGTCGCTCACCTCGACGAAGCTGGCCACCTCTTCGGTGTCGCCTTCCTCGAGGTCGTCGCCGTACTCCTCGGCGAAGGAGTAGCTCACCTCGAGGGGCTCGTCGCTGTTCAGGTCGCCCTCGAGCAGCTCGCCGGTGTCGAAGCGGATGACCCGCACGGCGATCTCCTCCTCGAGGTCGGCCGAGCGCAGCACGTCGCAGTACTCCTCCATGGTGCCGCTGTCGAGGGTGACGCCGTTGAGGGAGCTGATGACGTCGCCGGGCATGATGCCGGCCTCCTCGGCGACACCACCGGGCTTGACGCCGCTGACCCACACACCGGCGATGCCCGCCTCCTCGTCGACGAAGGCCTGGCCGTTCACGCCGATGGAGAGCTCGTCGGCGTCCGCCTCCTGGATGTCGGAGATGACGTCCTGGGCCAGCTCGGAGCTGATGGCCCAGTACTGCTCGGTGCCCTTGCCCGCGAAGTCGTAGCCGGCGTAGTTCACCCCGACGACCTCGCCGTCGTCGTTGACCAGCGGACCGCCGGAGTTGCCGGGCTGGATGGCGGCGTCGTGCTCGATGGCCTTGCTGACCGACGCCCACTCCCATTGGCCGTTGGCCTCGGCCTTGCTCACCACGCCCTTGGTGACCGTGTACTCCTCCTCGCCCAGCGGGAACCCGGCGGCGTAGACGTCCATCGGCGGCTTGGTCTCGCCGTCGTACCAGCTCAGCGCCTCGTAGTCGTCGCCCTCGGTGAGCTGCAGCAGGGCGAGGTCGGAGCACTCCGACACCCCGATCACCTTGGCGGCGACCTCGTCGTCCTCCGCCAGACGCACCTTCACCGTGCCGGCGCCGGTCACCACGTGGTTGTTGGTGACGACCAGCCCGGACGGATCGATGATGAACCCCGAGCCGGACCCGGCGAAGCCGGTCACACCCTCGGGGTCGCGCACCTCGCCTTCCACCAGGATCTGCACGGTCGAGCTCTCGACGTCGTCGATCGAGCCCGTGGACTTCTCGACGGTGTCCTTCGTGTCGGAGCTCTTGGACTTCTCGTCACCTCCGCCACAGGCGGCGAGCAGGAGGGCGAACGCCACCGTCAGGATGGTGGCGACCGCACCACGGTGCGTTCGGGGGGTGGGCATGGGAAGCCCCTTTCGTTGAAGTTCACGGAAGCACGTGCAGAGACGCCTTCCTGTCTAGCAAGGTTTTTCCCCGCTGCGGCGCATCCGGGCTCCGTTGCGCCCGTCACCGACCGGCACCTACCCTGACGCGCCGACGATCTGACGCCCCGTCAGCAACCGGTCCCACGGGTCCGAGCGGGGCACCGAGGGGGTTCCCACATGGGTGAGTACGGGTTCTGGCGGTTGGCCGAGCGTGAGCCGGAGGCCACGGCGCTGATCTTCGCAGACGGACGCACGGTGACCCGTGGGGCCCTGCTGGCGCGGGCGAACCAGCTCGTGCACGGGCTGCGCGCCGCCGGCATGGAACCCGGCGACTCGCTGGTGGTGGTGCAACCCAACGACCTCCCGATGGTCGAGCTGTACTTCGCCGCCCTCCAGGCGGGCTGGCGGATCACACCGGTCAACCACCACCTGGCCGGGCCGGAGATCGCCTACATCGTGGACGACGCCGAGGCCCGCGTCGTGGTGGGCCACGAGCGCTTCGCCGACACGCTGGTCAGCGCCCGCCAGGAGTCCGCCCTCGCGGCCGACGCCTGGTACGCCGTGGGCGCCATCGACGGGTTCCGCCCATGGGAGGAGCTCACCGACGGCCGACCCACCGACACCCCGGACCACCGCACCGCCGGTCAGGCCACCCACTACACCTCCGGCACCACCGGGCGCCCCAAGGGCGTGCGCCGCTCGTTGGTGGAGATCGATCCCGACGACATGGCGGAGCTCTACACCGGCCTGCAGGGCATGTTCGGCATCGTGGCCGAGGACGGCAACGTGCACATCTGCGGCTCGCCGCTGTACCACACGGCGCCGCTCATGTGGTTCGCCGCCGCCCTGCACATGGGCCACCCGGCAGTGCTGATGGACAAGTGGGATCCGGTGCGGATGATGGAGCTGATCGACGAGCACCGGGTCACCTGGTCCCACATGGTGCCGACGCAGTTCCACCGGATCCTGGCGGCCGTGCCCCCCGAGGAGCGCGACCGCTACGACGTGACCTGCCTGCGGGCCATGGTCCACGCCGCGGCCCCGTGCCCCCCCGAGGTGAAGCGCCAGATGATCGACTGGTGGGGTGACGCCGTCTGGGAGTACTACGCCGCCACCGAGGGCGGCGGCACGACCATCTCGGCCAAGGAGTGGCTGGACAAGCCCGGCTCGGTGGGCAAGCCGTGGCCCGGCTCCGACATCCGCATCCTGGACGACCGCCACGAGGACGTGCCCACCGGCGACGAGGGCACCGTGTACATCTCCCTGGCTCTGGCCGACTTCGAGTACAAGGGCGACAAGGCCAAGACCGAGGCCAACCGGGTACCCGGCTACTTCACCGTGGGCGACTGGGGCCTGCTGGACGAGGACGGCTACCTCTTCCTCAAGGATCGGCGCAGCGACCTCATCCTCTCCGGCGGCGTGAACATCTACCCCGCCGAGATCGAGGCCGCGCTGCTGGAGGTCCCCGAGGTGCGCGACGCCGCGGTGTTCGGGATCCCCCATCCGGACTGGGGTCAGGAGATCAAGGCGGTCGTCGAGCCGGCAGACTCCACGGTGGCGGGCGACGCAGCAGCCGAGGATGCCCTTCGCGCCACGATCTTCGCCGGGATCGAGGGACGCCTCGGCAAGTTCAAGCATCCTCGCACCATCGATGTGGTGGCGGCGCTACCTCGGGACCCGAGCGGCAAGCTGTTCAAGCGGAAGCTGCGCGATCCGTACTGGGAGGGCCACGACGCGACCACCTGAGGGCGCGTCGCCGGTACGAACCACCACGCGACCGACGCGATGGAGGCGAGTCACCCGGTGACTCACCCGGTGACGGAGGGGGAGACTTGACCGGGTGACGTCACGGTCGTTGACTTGCCCGGATGACCGAGCACCCCCCGCAGGACGTCCCGACGCGCCCTGCGACCCCTCGGGGGTTCTGGGTGATCTGGTCCACGGTCGCGCTGGACCAGATCGTGTTCTCGATGGTGCTGCCGGTGCTGCCGTTCGTGGCCCGCCGCTACGGGGCCTCCCCGCTGGTGGTCACGGCGCTGGTGTCGATCTTCGCCCTCGCGCAGTTCCTGGTCTCGCCGTTCGTGGGTGCGCTGTCCGACCGGGTGGGTCGCAAGCCGATCCTCGTGGTCTCGCTGTTCGGTTCGGCTGTGGGGAGCCTGGTGCTGGGTCTGGCGGGGAGCCTGCCCCTGCTGTTCCTCGGTCGTGCCGTCGACGGCTTGTCGGGCACCGCGCTCGTCTCCGCCCAGACCGCCATCACCGACATGGTGCCCGCCAAGCAGCGCGCCCGGTTCCTCGGGCTGCTGGGCAGCGCGTTCGCCGTGGGGTTCATCGTCGGCCCCGGGCTGTCGGCGCTGGCCAGCCGCTGGGACGAGCGCCTGCCGTTCTTCATCGCGGCCGGCCTCGGCGCGATCAACGCAGCGGTGGCCATCGTGCGCCTTCCCGAGACCCGCCCCGAGGAGGACCGTCGGGTGCTGGCGGAGACCCGGGCGCTCGGCTCGGAGGACCGCAGTCCGCTCGCGGCCTTCCGTCGAGCGGGCGCCCTGCCGGCAGCCACCTGGTTCTACATCGGCGTGCTGGCCGCCGGGCTGCTCGCCTTCTCCGCGGTCGAGGGCGGTACCTTCACCCTGCTGGCCGACGATCGCTTCGGCTTCACCGCGGCCTCGATCGCCGCGGTGTTCGCCTGGGTGGGGATCGTGCTGGCGCTCGTCCAGGTCCTCGCGGTGGGACCGCTCAACGCCAGGGCAGGGGTGCGCGGCGCCGTCGTGGCGGCGCTCGTGGTGAACGCGATCGGCTTCACCCTGGTGGCGCTGGCCGGCCGCGTCTGGATGCTGGTGGTGGCGGTCAGCCTCAACGCCCTGGGCCAGGGGGTGCTGAGGCCCACCTGCACCTCGGCGGTGTCGAGCTCCGCTCCTCCCCAGCACCGTGGTCTGGCGATCGGCACCCAGACCAGCGCCCAGGGGCTGGTGCGCATCGTGGGACCGCTGGTGGCCGGGCTGCTGTACACCGCCATCGGCCCCGGGGCGCCCTTCGCCGCCGGGGCGGCGATCGTGGTCGTCGCTGCCGCAGTGGTGCTGTCCTCCGGCGGTCGCTACGACGCCGAGGTGGCCTGACGGGCGCCGTTCACCGCTGCGGGGCCGCCCACCGGCTGTGACCGTCGCGGAGGCGGTCGAGCCCCCGCTCCAACGGGGCGAGGTCGTCGGGGTCGAGCCGGGAGCCGAGCTCGTCGGACAGGTGGCGCCGATGCACCTCGAGGCTCTTGCCGAGGACCAGCACGCCCTCGTCGGTGAGGACCAGGCGCACCACCCGGCCGTCGTCCTCGCACCGCTGGCGGACCACCAGGCCGTCGCGCTCGAGGCGATCCACCAGTCGGGTCAACCCGCCCGAGGTGAGCGCCACCGTGTCGGCCAGGTGCGACAGCGGGATCCACCCGTCGGGTGATCGGCTGACGCGCAGCAGCACCTCGAGCGTCTGGAGGGTCACCCCCGCGTCACGGCGCAGCCGACGGTCGAGGTCACGTGTGAGACGGGCGTGCGCCTCGAGCAGCAACCCGAAGGTGCGGATGAGCGGGTCCTCGAACGCCCGTCGCGTGTCGTCGGGAAGCGCGGGGACGTATTGGTCATCCGACGTCACACCCCCCATGCTAGGAGCGCGGCGCCGCACGCGGTCACGACCGTCGGTGCGACCCTCGTCACCCGGCGTGCCCAGACGCCCCGCAGCGGCGCACCCACAGCGGACGGAATGCCCGCTGGCTCCGCAGGGTTGGCCAGCACGATGGCCGTGCGACGACTCAACCACGCCGTGCTGCGGGTCAGCGATGTCGGGCGCGCCGCCGCCTTCTGGCGTGAGGCCCTGGGGATGGAGACCGTGGCCGACCTCGGCGGCGCGGTGTTCCTCCGCCTGGCGGGCTCGGGCAACCACCACGACCTCGGGCTGTTCCAGGGCAGCGGCGACCCGCCGCGACCGGGTGGGATCGGGCTCTACCACCTCGCCTGGGAGGTGGAGCACTTCGAGGACCTGGCAGCGATCCGCGACCGGCTGAGCCGGCTCGGGGCGTTGGTCGGGGAGTCGGACCACGGGGCCACCCTGTCGCTCTACGCGCAGGATCCCGACGGCATCGAGCTCGAGGTGACCTGGCAGCTGCCCCAGGACGCCTGGCCACCCGACGACGACGTCGTGACCCGCCGCCTCGACTGGTCGGCGGCCACCTCTCGCTGGGGGTGACGCCCTCACCGGTTCCGGAACAGCTCGGCGATGTCGTCGAGGGCCTCGGGGTTGGCCAGCGCGGTGGTGTTGCGGACCTCCCGGCCGTTCACCTTGTCGGCGACCGCCAGCTCCGCCAGCTTGTTGGACCTCGTCCGGGGGAGGTCTGCCACGACCAGCACCTGCTTGGGGACGTGGCGGGGGGTGCACCCGGTCCGGATGCGATCGCGGATCCGCCGCACCAGCACCTCGTCGAGCTCGATGCCCTCCACCAGGCGGACGAGCAGAACGATCTCCACGTCGTCGCCAACCTCCCGGCCGAACACCAGCGACTCCAGCACCTCCGACAGCTGCTCGACCTGGCGGTAGATCTCCGCCGTGCCGATGCGCACACCGCCCGGGTTGAGGGTGGTGTCGGAGCGCCCGTGGATGACCATGCCGCCGTGGTCGGTCCAGGTGGCGAAGTCCCCGTGGGCCCACACCCCCGGGAAGCGCTCGAAGTAGGCGGCCCGGTAGCGGGGACCCACGGTGCCCAGCGGCCCGTCGCCCCAGAACCCCAGCGGCATCGAGGGGAAGCCCTGCGTGCACACCAACTCGCCCCGCTCGCCAGGCGGGGCGGGCACCCCGCCGTCGGTCCACACGTCGGTCGCCATGCCCAACGCCGGACCCTGGATCTCCCCCGGCCACACCGCACGGGTGGGGTCACCGCACACGAAGCAGCCGCACAGGTCGGTGCCCCCCGAGATCGAGGCGAGGTGGAGGCCTTCGGGGTCGCAGCCCGGCGCCACCGCCTCGTCGACCCACTCGAAGGCCTCCGCCGACAACGGCGAACCGGTGGAGGCCATGGTCCGCAGGGTGGAGAGGTCGGTGGCGGCGGCTGGTTGCAGCCCCGAGGAGCGGACGGCGTCGAGGTACTTGGCGGACACGCCCAGGAACTGGAGCGCCTCCTCGGCGACGAGGTCCCACAGCCGCTCCGGGCCGGGATGGAAGGGGTTGCCCTCGTAGAGCACGGCGGTCGCGCCGGACGCCGGCACGGAGGCCAGCCAGTTCCACATCATCCACCCACACGTCGTGAAGTAGCAGACCCGATCGCCGGGACGTACGTCGCAGTGGAGCTGGTGCTCCTTGAGGTGCTGGAGCAGCACCCCGCCGGCGCGGTGGACGATGCACTTGGGCACGCCGGTGGTGCCCGAGCTGAACAGCACGTACCAGGGATGGTCGAACTCGAGCTGCTCGAAGTGCTCCGGCGCACCGGCGTGGGGTGCCACCCAGTCCTCCCACAGCGTCGGGGGCCGACCGCTGGCGGGCGCTGGCCCCACCGCAGCCAGCTCTGGGGCATCGCGCAGGTACGGGACCACCACGCAGCGCGCCAGGCTCCCCAACCCGGAGACGATCTCGGCGAGCGGGGAGCGCCGGTCGTGCTCCACGCCGCCGTAGGTGTACCCGTCCGCGGCCACCAGCACGGTGGGCTCGATCTGGCCGAAGCGATCGAGCACGCCGTCGGCACCGAAGTCCGGAGAGGCCGAGCTGAACACCGCTCCGATCGATGCGGCCGCCAGCATCACCACCACCGCGTGGTCGCTGTTCGGCAGCCACACCGCCACCCGATCGCCTCGACCCACGCCCTCGGCTCGCAGCGCTGCGGCGACGGCGGCCACCTGCGCCCGTGCAGCCGCCCGCGTGGTCTCCCGCCGGCGGCCCCGCTCGTCGAGCGCCACCAGCATCACGTCCTCGGGCCCGGGACGGGGGTCGGATCCGAGACCTGCGAGGATCACCTCCGCCACGTTCAGCCGGAAGCCCGGGAACCATCGGGCCCCGGCCATCTCCTCGGCGGCCACGAACGGCTCCACCGCCGAGAGATCCCGCCGACGGTCGTCGTCGAGGCCCGGGAGCAGGTGGTCGGCCAGCAGCGACCAGAACGCTCGCGGCTGCGAGACGGACCACCGGTGCAGGGCCACGGTGTCGAGCACCGCCGGTTCCCGGCCGGCCACGCGCCGCCGGAAGCGCTCCATGGCGGAGGCTGCCACCCGCTCGACGGGGGGTGTCCACAGGGGTGCGTCGACCTCGTTCATGCGGCGACGTCTACCACAGGCGGGCACGCCGACCCGCTCCGCGGGCCGGTCCTTCAGCCCTCCCGGGATCCACCGACGGCCGGGAGCCCGTCCCGCACGGGGGCCGCCGGACCGCGACCCCCGAGGTGACGAACCCAGAAGTGGTGGAGGAACCGCTCGACGTGCTCCACGGTGTGCACCGTGCGGATGCCGGGCAGGATGTCGAAGGCGTGCTGCGCGCCGGTGAGCTCGGCGTACACGACGGGGTTCCGCGACACCTCGCCCAGGAGGGCGGCGAAGCGGCGAGCACCGGCCACCGGCACCAGCACGTCGTTGCTGCCGTGGAGCAGCATCGTCGGGGGGGCGTCGGGGTGCACCCGGTCGATGGGCGAGTAGGCGGCCCAGCCCTCTGGATCCTGCTCGGGATGGCTCCCCATCACCACCACCTCGAGGAACCGCACGAAGCGGTCGATCTGGTCCCGGTCGCGGTCGGTGAGGTCGTACACGCCGTAGAAGGGAACGGCCGCCTGCACCGAGGTGTCGGCGTCCTCGAACCCGGGCTGGAAGAAGGGATCATCCGCGGTGAGGGCCATCAGGGCGCAGAGGTGGCCCCCGGCCGAGCCTCCGGTGACCGCCACGAAGCCCGGGTCGATGCCGTAGTCGTCGGCGTGCTCCCGGATCCATGCCAGCGCCCGCTTGCAGTCCTGCAGGTGCGTGGGGAACTTGGCGTTCGGGCTCAGCCGGTACTCCACGTTGAACCCGACCCACCCGTTGCGGGCCAGGTGGTTGAGCAAGGGCACGCCCTGCTCCTCCTTGGAGCCCACCACCCACGCACCGCCGTGGATCTGCATGATGGCCGGCCGCCGCTCCCCCGTCCGCAGCTGCTCCTTCGGCTCGTACACGTCCAGCTTGAGCCTGTGGGTGCCGACGTCCGCGTACACGACGCCGCGGGTCTTGCGTCGGTCGCCGCGCCCGTCCACCCACGGCATCCAGGCGCCCCCGCGGTGGCAGCGCGGCCGTGCTCGCAGCTCGTCCTCGTCGAGGACGGTCGACAGCGCGGCGTGCAGCTCCTCCTCGCTGCGAAGCGCCGTGCCCATGGCCGCCACCAGCGCGCCCGACGCCGCCACGGTGAGGCCGAGGCCCGCCCGGTCGGCCAGGCCGGCGCCACCCGCCCGTCGCGCCCGCCGCAGCTCCGCCGCCGTGCGCAACGCCCAGATGCCCAACAGCGACGGTGCCTGCTCGCCGGCCACCAGCGAGACCACGAAGGACGGCAACGTGAGCACCGGATCGTGGTGCACCGGGCGGTGCACCGTCGCCGCCACGAGGGCCCGCAGGAGGCCGTGGCGCAGCAGACGGGAGCGGGGTGCCGGGGCCGGCGGGGTGGTGCGGCGTCGCCCTCGGCGCGGTCGCATCCTCATGGGCGACAGTCTCGTCGTTGCCCGCTCACGGGGGACAATCCCACCGCCGGCCGCTCACGGGGCGACCTCCCTCGGTCGACCTGTGGAGGGCTCTGTGACATCCGACCAGCGCACCACCCGTGGGTCGGCCAGAATGGGGCTGCTGCCGCGGCCGGGAAAGGGGCGGAGATGGAACGACTCTCGGGTCTCGATGCGACCTTCCTCTACGTGGAGACCCACACATCCCACATGCACGTGGCGATGACGGGCATCTACGACGTGTCCACCATGCCGGGGGGGTACTCCTTCGACACCATCAAGGAGGTCATCCGCAGCCGGCTGCACCTGGTGGCGCCGTTCCGGCGGCGGCTGGTGCAGGTCCCCTTCCGGTTCCACCACCCGGTGTGGATCGAGGACCCGGACTTCAACCTCGACTACCACGTCCGTCGCATCGGGTGCCCCGCACCGGGGGGCCGCCGTGAGCTCGCCGAGGTGGCGGCGCAGATCTCCTCCATACCCCTCGATCGCACGCGGCCCCTGTGGGAGGCCTGGGTGGTCGAGGGGCTCAAGCACGACCGCATCGGCCTGGTGGTGAAGGTGCACCACTCCGCCATCGACGGGGCCTCCGGTGCGGAGATCATGACCGAGCTCTACGACCTCGACCCTGCGGGGCGGGAGCTGGAGCCGGTGGAGGTCGCTCCTGAGCGCGTCCCCTCCGACCAGGAGCTGCTCACCTACGCCGCCATCTCCAAGCTCCGCCGGACCATGGACGCCTTCAACCTGGCACGTCGCACGGTCTCGGGGGTGTCGAACCTGGTGCAGGCGATCCGCGACCCGACCCACCGCCACGGCGCCGTGCCCCTCACCGCGCCCCGCACCCCCTGGAACCGCTCGATCTCCCCGCACCGGGCCGTCAGCTTCGCCCGCATCCCCCTGGAGGAGGCCAAGGCGGTGAAGGACGCGCTCGGCGTGAAGCTCAACGACGTCATCCTGGCCGTGTGCGCCGGGACGCTGCGGCACTACCTGGCGGCACGGGGCGAGCTGCCCGACCAACCCCTGATCGCCACCTGCCCGGTGTCGGTGCGCGTCGACGACGAGAAGGGCACCCTGGGCAACAAGGTCTCGGCCATGTTCGCCTCGCTGGCCACCGACGTGGAGGATCCCGCAGCGCGGCTGGAGGCCATCGCTGCCAGCACTGCGGGCGCCAAGTCCGACCACGACCTCATCGGGGCGCGCACGTTGACCGATTGGGCGGAGTGGGCCGCTCCCCGCACCTTCGGGCTCGCCTCGCGCCTGTACGGCTCGATGCACCTCGCGGACTCCTTCGGCCCGATCCACAACGTGGTGATCTCCAACGTGCCCGGCCCCCCGTTCCCCCTCTACATGGCCGGTGCCGAGCTGATCGCCGCCTACCCGATGGGACCGATCATGGACGGTGCCGGGCTGAACATCACCGTGCTCAGCTACCGCAACCACATCGACGTCGGCTTCATGGCGGACCGCGAGCTGGTGCCCGACGTGTGGGACCTGGCGGCGTGGGTGCAGCCCGCGTTCGACGAGCTCAAGGCCCTCGCCGGGAAGTCGGATCCCACGCTGGTGAAGGCGTCCGCGCCGGTCACCGCCACCTCCAAGAGCGCCAAGCGCGCGGCACGCACCCGGTCGAGCACCGGTGCTCGCGGCGGGAACAAGGCCACGACCGCCGCGGGGCGCACGAGCACCAGCACCTCGGAGGCGCCGCCTCCAGCACCGAGCAGCTCACCGGCGACGGCGATCTGAAACGCGGCTGCAACGTGTTCTAGTTTGGTGCCGTGGCGTACAACATCGCAGACCTCTTCGAGCACACCGTCGACGCCGTGCCCGACCGGACGGCGCTGATCTACCAGGGCCAGCAGTGGACCTTCGCCGAGCTCGACCAGCGGGCGAACCGCTTCGGCCACTGGTTGGCGGAGCACGACGGGGAGCCCGGCGACCACGTCGGGATCTACGCCATGAACTCCGAGGGGTGGGTCACCGCCATGCTCGGCTGCCTCAAGATCCGCGCCGTGCCGGTCAACATCAACTACCGCTACGTGGAAGCAGAGCTGGCCTACCTGATCGACAACGCGGACCTGGTGGCCCTGGTGCTCGACGAAGAGCTCGCCGGGCGGGTCGCCGCGGTGCGGGAGGAAGCTCCGGCGATGCACACCTTCGTGCACATCCCCCACCACGACGACACCCCCACGCCCGACGGCACCGCGGCCGCGCTGGCGCAGCTGGAGTCGCTCGACATCGACACCGCCTGCGCGGCAGGTGCACCCGAGCGCGACTTCCCCGAGCGCTCCGGCGACGACCACTTCATCATCTACACCGGCGGCAGCACCGGGATGCCCAAGGGCGTGGTGTGGCGCAGCGAGGACATCTACTTCGCGCTCGGTCAGGGCATCGACTCCCTCACGGGGGAGCGCGTGGCCGACGAGCGCACCCGAGCAGAGCAGGCCGCCGCGTCACCGACCGGTCTGGTGTTCTGCGTGATCCCGCCCCTCATGCACGGGGCGGCGCAGATCGCCACCATGAGCCAGTGGTTCATCGGTAGCACCATCGTGCTCCTGCGCCGCTTCGACGCCGAGGCGGTGTGGGACGCCATCGACCGCTACGGCCTCAACTCGATGATCATCACCGGCGATGCCATCGCCCGGCCCATGATCGACGCCTTCGATGCCAACCCCGGCCGCTGGAACACCGACAGCCTCCTCTCCCTGTCGTCGTCGGCAGCACTGTTCTCCCAGTCCGTCAAGGACCGGTTCCTGGAGCACTTCCCCAACCTGATCCTCACCGACTCTGTCGGCTCCACCGAGTCGGGGTTCAACGGCCTCAACTTCGCCTCCAAGGGCGCCAAGGCGGAAGGGGGCGGCCCCACCATCTCGCCCGGAACCGACGTGGTGGTGCTCGACGAGGAGCTGAGGTCGATCGAGCCCGGGGACCCGCGCATCGGTCGGCTCGGACGCGGCGGCAACATCCCCCTCGGCTACTACAACGATCCGGCCAAGACCGCCGAGAGCTTCGTCGTCGCCGCCGACGGACGCCGCTACGCGGTGGCCGGCGACATGGCCCGATGGACCGACGACGGCAGGATCGTGATGCTGGGGAGGGGCACGGTGTCGATCAACTCAGGAGGCGAGAAGATCTTCCCCGAGGAGGTCGAGCAGGCTCTGAAGTCCCACCCGGCGGTGTTCGACTGCCTGGTCGTGGGCGTTCCCGACGAGCGGTGGGGCCAGCGGGTGGCGGCGGTGGTCCAGTTCCGCGACGGCGCAGCCGCCAGCCTGCAGGACCTCGACAGCCACGCCCGCACCCACGTGGCCGGCTACAAGGTCCCCCGCGAGCTCCACACGGTCGAGTCGATCGTGCGCTCGCCGTCGGGGAAGCCCGACTACCGGTGGGCCACGACGCTCGCCGAGACGGGTGAGCACCTGGTCGAGGCCCCCCAGGCCGGCTGACACCCCCGCCACCTCCCCCACCCCCACCCACCACCCCCCCCGCAACTTGGACCGACGGCGACGCTCCGCAGGGCCAACCGTCCGAGTTCGAGGTGGCGGTCACGTTCAGGGACCGTTCGCAACGCCAGCGGCGGCGGACGGTCCAAGTTCGGGGGGGTTTCAGGAGGCGTCGAGCGCGAAGTGCAGGGCCATGGCGAGGATCAGCGCGGCCGCTCCCAGGCGGACCCAGGCCACCGCCGGGGGCTCCAGCACCGCGCCGAGGCCGTGGCCCACGAGCACGAAGCCGAGGTTCACCACCAACGATGCCCCCGCCATGCCCAGCACCCAGCCGACGGTGCCGACCCCGCCGGAACCGCTCAGCACGATGGCGGCGAACACGGCGATGGTGACCGGGTTGAGCGCGGTGAGCCCGAAGAACCCACCGGCCACCGCCACCCGGCTGCGGGTGGCCCGCATCCCCGGCAACCGCGCCTCCGCCGTCGGCGTGGCAGCGCGCGCCCGGTGATCGTCGCCCCCCAGGGCGCCGGTCCGCGCGACGGGAGCCGGGACGCGGGCGTCGACCAGGCCCGATCGGCGGCGGAGGTCGCGCAGCGCGCCGAGCGCGAGACGGAACCCGAGGGCAACCAGCACCGCCACGGCAGCGACCGAGAGGACGGGTTGCCACGGCTCCAGCGCCTCGACCGCGGCCACGCCCACCAGGGCGGCGACGGCGGCGAAGGTCGAGTCCGCGGCCGTGACGCCGAGCGCGGCGGGGTAGGCGCCACGCACACCCCGCTCGAGGCCGGCCTCGATCAGCAGCAGCGCGATCGGACCGACCACCGCCATCACCGGGAACCCGGTGAGGAAGCCCGCCAGCACGTTCGACATGTTCATGGATCCGAGTATGTCGCGGTCCAAGGCGATCGTTCGTGGGTAGGCTCCGGTAGATGAGCACCGATACCGTGGATGCACCGGTCCTCGACCCTCTCGACCGCGAGATCCTCGATGAGCTCCGATCGGACGCTCGCCTCACGTGGCGCGAGCTGGGTCTACGGGTCGGCCTCGGGCCGACGGCCACCGCCGATCGGGTCCGGCGACTGCAGGCGTTGGGGGTGCTGAAGGGCTACCACGCCGAGGTCGATCTGTCCGCGCTGGGGATGGGCCTCCGAGCCATCACCGAGATCCGCCTCGTTCGCACCGCAGAGCCCGACCGCTTCGAAGAGGACCTGGCGGCCACCCCCGAGGTGCAGCAGGCGATGCACGTCACCGGCGCGCTCGACTACGTGCTGCTGCTCGCCTGCGCCGACGTCCCCACCCTCGACCGGCTCCTCTCGCGATGGCGCGCCGAGGGCCTGGTGGAGGAGTCCGCGACCCGGATCATCCTGCGGGAGGTCGAGCTCACGACCAGGTGAGTCGTCCCTCAGCCCTGGACGCCCTCCAACTCCTCCTGCGCCTCCATCCACTCGGCCACGAGCGCCTCCGCCTTCCCCTGGGCCGCCTCGTGCTCGTCGGCCAGGGCCCTCACCCGCTGGTGGTCGTCGTAGATCTCGGGGTCGGCCAGCTCGGCACCGAGGCGCTCCACCTCCGCCTCGGCCTTGGCCACCTGTCGCTCGAGGCGCTGCACCCGTTTGCGGACCTCGCGGGTCTCCGCCGCCGAGCGCTGACGGGCCTCTGCCTCCCGTCGACGCACGTCGGTGCGGTTCTCCCGACGGCCGCTCGTCGAGTGCCCCGCACTGAGTGGGGCATCGGCAGCCGGCACCGATGCCGATGCCGACCCTGCCGCCGCGGTCACCCCGCTGGGGGCGAGGAGCTCCTCGTCCACGTCGTCGTGCAGCACGGCGCGCCCACCACGCACCACGACCAGTCCGTCGGCCACCTCCCGGATCAGGTAGCGGTCGTGGGTGACCAGCAGCACCGTGCCCGGATAGGCGATGAGCGCGTCCTCCAGGACGTCGCAGCTCGGGAGGTCGAGGTGGTTGGTGGGCTCGTCCAGCACGAGCAGGTTCACGGGGTTCACCATCATGCAGGCCAGCGCCAGACGTGTGCGCTCCCCGCCGGAGAGGTCGCCCACCTTGCGCTCGACCGCGTCGCCGGGGAACCCGAAGCCCCCGAGGACGGTGCGCAGGTTGCGTCCGTGCTGCTCCCCCACCCTGGCGCGCAGCTCCTCGATCACGGTCCGATCGAAGCGCAGCGTGTCCACCTGGTGCTGGGTGAAGTGGGCGACGTCCACGTTCGCCCCGAGGCTCGCGGTGCCCGAATCGGGGACGAGCTCCCCCAGGATCATCCGCAGCAGGGTCGTCTTGCCCGCACCGTTCGGCCCGATCAGGGCCAGCTTGCGGCCCCGCTCCACCACGAGGTCCACGTCGCGCAGCACCGGCACCCCGTCGAAGCCCACCGTGGCGTGCTCCGCCTCGATCACCACCCGTGACGACCGCTGGGGCTTCGGGAAGGCGAAGCGGGCCGCTTGCGCAGGGCGATCCACGGCGTCGATCTCCTCGAGGCGCTGGAGCATCTTGATGCGGCTCTGCACCTGGCGGGCCTTGGTCGCCTTGTAGCGGAACCGGTCGATGAACTGCTCGAGGTGCTCGATCTGGCGCTGCTGCTGGGACTGCGCCGCTCGCAGGCCGGCCAGACGCTCCTCGCGCTGGACCACGAACTCGGCGAAGCCCCCCACGTACTCCAGCGCGCGACCCCCCGACACCTCGATCACCCGCTCGGCCACCGCGTCGATGAAGTCACGGTCGTGGGAGACGAACAGGATCGCCCCCGGCCAGTCCGCCAGGTAGCGCTCCAGCCACGCCACGGACTCGACGTCGAGGTGGTTGGTGGGCTCGTCCAGCACCAGCAGGTCCGGCGCGGAGAGCATGAGCCGGGCCAACGCCACCCGCATGCGCCAGCCGCCGGAGAGCTCCAGAACCGGGCGGTCCATGTCGGACTCGGTGAACCCGAGGCCGGCCAGCACCCGGCGCGCCTCCGCCTCGATGCCGTACCCGCCGAGGGTCTCGAAGCGGTGCTGGGCCTCGCCGTAGGCGTGCAGCGCCCGATCATGGGCCTCCTCGTCGGCCTCCGCACCGCCGGGCCCGGTGGCGGCCACGTCCTCGGCCAGTCGCACGAGCTGGGCCTCCAGGTCGGTGACGTGGGCGACGGCCCGCATCACCTCCTCCAGCACGGAGCCGTCGACCTGTTCGGTGAGCTCCTGGGGCAGGTAGCCGATCCTGGTGCCCTTGGCGCAGTGGACCTCCCCGCCGTCGGCCTCCTGCTCGCCCACGATGATCTCGAGGATGGTGGTCTTGCCGACGCCGTTGCCCCCCACCAGCGCCACGCGACGACCCGGGAGCAGCCGGAAGGTCACGTCGGTGAAGAGGGTGCGCCCGCCGTGGGACTTGGCGAGTCCGGAGACCGTGATCACGGCGCCCGAGGGTACCGCCCCCTGTGGGCCTCGACGCCCGCCGCATCGCAACCGGACCTCCCACGCCACCCCGACCACCGAACTGGGAGCTGTCACCCCCGCCGGCGTGGTCCCACACCGGACAGTTCGCCGAGGGTGCGGGGCCGGAGCCCCAGGCGGGTGGCGGTGGGGACCACCCGGGGGCGGTGTCGTAGCGTCGGACCCGTGCCGCGCACCACCCGATCACCGCTGCCTGCGCAGTGCCTGGTCTACGTCGCCTTCGCCATGCCGGTGGCGATGTTCGGCGCCGCCTGGCCGGAGGTGCGAGGGGACTTCGGCCGACCGGCCAGCGCCCTCGGCGTGCTGGCGGGCGCCTACGGCGTCGCCCGCCTCTCGACCTCGGCGAGCGCGCTGGTGGTGCTGAGCAGGATCGGCCCGCGCACCGCCACCGCCGGCCTGTGCCTCGTGCTCGCCGCGGCCGACCTGGCCGCAGCCTTCAACCGGGACTTCAGCGTGCTCCTCGCCGCCCTGGTCGTCGCCGGCCTCGCGACCGGCGCGCTCGACTCCCTCGGCATCCGCTACCAGACGGCGGTGCGCGACGTGGCCAGCGCGGGGTTGATGTTCGGCTCCTACGGCATCGGCGCCGCGCTCGGCCCGGCGGTGGTGGCCACCACGTCGTGGACCGCCGGGTTCTCCCTCGCCGCCGCGCTGGCGCTCGTCGCTGCGGCCGCCGCCGGCATCCCGGGGTTGACGTGGCCCGCCGACCTCGCGGTCACAGAGGCCCGGGCAGGGCGCGACGCCACGGCGAAGGTCGGACCCCTCGTGCTGTCGCTGTCGCTGTTCGCGCTCTACTGCGGGATCGAGGTGGTCGCCTCGAGCTGGGGGTCCACCTGGCTGGACGAGCACCGTGGCGCGCCCGCACGCACGGCGGGGCTCGCCATCAGCGGCTTCTGGGCCGGCATGACCTTCGGACGGCTGTTCCTGGGGCGCCTCCCGGTGCGTCCCTCCCGGATCCTGCGGGGCGGGGGGGTGGTCACCCTGGGCGTCCTGGCCGCCATGGCGGTGCTGCCCACCGGCGCGGCCTCGGTGGCGTTCGTCGCGCTGGGGTTCGGTGTGGCGGTCATGTTCCCGACGCTGACCTCCACCACCGCCGAGCGGGTCGGGCGGGCCGCAGCTGGGCGGGTCGGGGGGTGGCAGCTGCTCACCGCCGCCCTGGCCGAGGCGGCTCTTGCCGCGCTGGTCGGCGCGCTGGTGGCGGCGGTGGGACCCGTGGCGCCGATGGTCACGATGCTGCCGCTCGCAATCCTCGGACTGCCCCTCGTGTGGCGCGCCACGCTGCTGCGCGCCGCCGACGATCAGCGGGCAGCCGCAATCCGCGTCGACACGGTCAGCACGACGACCACACCGACCACGCCCCACGGCCCCAACCGCTCGCCGTAGAAGGTCACCCCGATGATGGCGGCGAGCACCGGCTCGACCAGCGCCACCACCACCGCACGGGAGGCCGCCATGCGGGTGACTCCCATCGAGAACAGCAGGTACGGCGCCCAGGTGCAGCCCACCCCCAGCAACAGCAACCATCCCAGCATCCCCCGCTCGGGTGCCTGCAGACCCACGATCAGCGCCAGCACGGCACCGCCCACCGGCAGCACCACGGCGTACAGCACCGCCGGATCCACGAGGCCGAACAGTCGACGACCCAACAGGTAGTAGCTCGAGTAGCCGATACCCGCCAGCAGGCCCCAGCCCACCGACACGGCGCTCACCTCCAACGTGCCTCCTGCGGACAGGGCGATGGCCGCCACCCCCACCACGCTGGCCGCCACCGCCAGCAACTGCGAACGGCCCAGCTCCTCCCCCAGCCACAGCACCGCACCCAGGCTCACCCAGACCGGCGCCGTGTACAGCAGCACGTAGGCCAGGGCGATCCCACCGGTGTCCACCGCCATGGGCAGCGCCGAGTAGAAGACCACGACCCCGATCAGGCAGAAGCCGATCACCGCGGCCCATCGTCGGCGCAGCACCGCACCCCCGGCACCCGACGACACCGGGCGCGCGGCGGACCGATCGCCGCGGCGAACCCCGGAGAACACGGCCTGCAGCGCGAAGCAGGCGCCGCCGATGAGGGCCCGCCACGCTCCCACCTGCGCTGCCGGAAGGCCCAGCTCGTCGAGCTGACGGGTGCACACCCCGATGAAGGCCCACAGGGCGGCCGCGCCGGCGACCAGCGCCGCACCGGTGCGAGGGTGGGACTCGGACACGGGCGAGCTCACCGGGCGACGCGCTCGGCGCTCAAGGCCCGCGCCGGGGAGTCACGACCGACTCGCCTCGGCGACCTGCCTGGCCCAGCGGTAGTCGGCCTTGCCCGCAGGTGATCGCTCGACCTCCTCCACCACGCACAGCCGCCGGGGCACCTTGTAGCCGGCGACCTGGGCCCGGCAGTGCTCGGCGAGCTCCTCGAGGGAGGGCACCTCGTGGCCCTCGGTCACCCGCACGACCGCCGCCACCTGCTCTCCCCACCGCTCGTCGGGCACCCCCACCACCACCGCGTCGTAGACGGCAGGGTGAGCCTTGAGCGCCGCCTCCACCTCCTCGGGGAAGACCTTCTCGCCGCCGGTGTTGATGCTCACCGAGCCTCGGCCCAGCAGGTGCAGCGTGCCGTCGGCATCGAGGGTGGCCATGTCGCCGGAGAGCACGTAGCGGACGCCGTCGAGCTCCCGGAAGGTCTCCGCGGTCTTCTCGGGGGCGTTGTGGTAGCGCAGCGGGATGTGCCCGTGGTGGGCCAGCCAGCCCACCTGAGCAGAGCCAGGCTCGACCCGTCGGCCGGCCTCGTCGAGCACGATCGTGCCGCCGGCGAGGCTGTCGAAGCGGGCGGTGCCGCCGGTGTCCTGACCGACCTCGACACGGGCGCTTCCCTGGATGCCGGTCTCGGAGGAGCCGAAGCCGTCGGTGAGGATCACCCCTGGCAGCATCTCCAGCAGGCGGGCCTTGGTGGTGGTGGTGAGCGGGGCACCGCCGTTGCTGAACGCGAACAGGCTCGACACGTCGAAGGGGCCGTCACGGTCCCAGGCGTCGCACAGCGGGCGAGCCATCGCATCGCCGACCACGGTGGTCGTGCTGACGCGCTCGCGCTCCACGGTGCGCCAGACCTCGACGGGGTCGAACGCTCCCGGCGCCAGCACCACCTCGGCGCCGCAGAGCAGCCACATCATCGACACCCACTGGGCGGCGGCGTGCATCAAGGGGGCGAGGGTGAGGTACACGAAGTCGAAGTCGATGATGCGCTCGAGCAGCTCCTCGGGCTCCTCGACCGGCCCGCTCATCCGCAGGGGATCACCGCCGCCGAGGCAGCCGAAGAAGGCGTCGCCCATCCGCCAGACCACCCCCTTGGGCATGCCGGTGGTGCCCCCCGTGTAGATGACGTAGAGGTCGTCGTCGCCGCGGCCCTCCACCTCGGGGCGAACGGGCGAGGAGGCGGCCAGCGCCTCCTCGTAGCCGCCGCCGACCACCAGCACGTGGCGCAGGGCCGGGGCCTCGGCGCGGATCTCCTCCACCCGGTCGGCCAGGTCCGCCTCGGTGATCACCACCACCAGGCCTGCGTCCACGAAGAGGTGTCGCAGCTCGCCGGCCACGTAGCGGAAGTTGACGTTGACGGGCACGGCCCGGAGCTTCCAGCAGGCGAGCAGCGCCTCGAGGTGCTCGATGCGGTTGGTGAGGTGGCAGCCCACGAAGTCGCCGGGGCCGACACCGAGGGAGTGGAGGTGGTGTGCCAGCCGGTTGGCGCCCTCCTCGAGCTCGGCGTAGGTGGCCCGCCGGTCGCCGCACACGACGGCCTCCCGGGCGGCCACCCGATCGCTCACCGCCTCCCACAGGTCGGCGAAGTTCCAGGTCAGGCCCTTCGGTCGCGGCGCGTCAGAGGTCCCCACAGCGCACCACCCTAGCCAACGCCTCGGACCCGGACCTGACGGGTCGTCAGCTGTTGGAGCCGGATCGGCCCGAGCCGACCGGCCGAGCCGTACGCTCGACCCATGATCTTGCGACGCCGATCCGCCTCGGCCCGGGTGAGCGGCCGGCCGCCGTCGGCCAACGGGGCATCCTCCCTCCACCTCCGCTGGGAGACCGCCGGCGAGCTGAACGAGCTGGCCGTCACCCTCACCGTGGTCGAGGCCCCGCGGGTGGCGAAGCTCCACTTCTGGGCGCTGCAGGCCGATTTCTCCTCCCTCGGCGGAGGCCTCGGCCAGCAGGGGCGGCCGGCGGGCGGTGCCCACCTCGGGCTGCAGTGGCATCCACGCCACCCCGGTTCCACCGCGGTGAACTGGGGCGGCTACGGGCCGGACGGTCGAGAGCTCCAGGGCTCCACCTCCCCACTGCCCTCTGCGCTGCGCAACGCCAACACCCGCGACTTCCCGTGGAGCCCGGGAGTCGGCTACCGGCTGCACATCGCCCCGGCTCCCCGGGGAACGCCCGCACCGGAGGGGCTCACCCCCTGGCGCGCCTCGATCACCGACACCTCCACCGGGGTCAAGGTGGAGGTGCGCGACCTGTACGTGCCGGGTGAGCGCATCTCCGCAGCGGTGATGTGGTCCGAGGTCTTCGCCGACTGCGACGACCCGCCGGTGACGGTGGGCTGGTCGCACCCCTTCGCCGTGTCGGCCTCCGGGGCGCCGGTGCGCGTCTCGACCATGTCGGTGAACTACCAGTCACACGCGGAGGGAGGATGCGACAACACCACGGCCTGGGCGTCGGAGGAGGGGTGGTTCCAGCGCACCTGCACCCCCCGTGCCACCCCGCAGGGCGCCGTGCTGCGCGTCGAGTCTGCGCCGTGAGCCCTCGACCGGGTCGCGCCACCCGGTCGTGGCACGGGCTCCCCGGTCCGCGGTTGGCTACCGTGCGCGCATGGCCGAGATCGGCGCCGACCCCGAGCAGCTCGACTCGCTCGCCGACGAGCTGCAGAGGGCAGCAGCAGCGCTGAGCGCGAGCGGAGGCAGCCTCGACCGGCGCCTCCAGGGAGCTTCCTGGTGGGGGCCGGATGCCCGCCGGTTCCGGGTCGGGTGGCAAGGCCAGCGTGGCTCGCTGCGCGCCGCCGCCGACACCCTGGCGTCCACCGCGCGACGGCTCCGAGCTGAGGCCGGAGAGCAGCGGGCGGCCTCCGAGGCCACGAGCCCGGGGAGCGTCGCCCCCTCGATGCCGCTGAGCTCGGAGCGCTGGCAGCTCGACCTCGGCGCCGGCGCGGGGATCGACCTCGGAGCGCAGGGTTCGCTCACGGTCGACGACCTCCCCGGTCCGACCAGTCGCGTGACCCTGGAGCTCGACGGCGCGATCGGTGGTGGCGCAGGGCTCGGCGGAGGCGTCGAGCTGCACGGCGCCGATGCCCTGGGGGGCGAGGCGAGGGCCGACGCCGGGGCGGCGGTGGTCAGCTCGGGCAGCGCCACCTGGGTCGTCGCCGACGACGAGGCCGTCGGGTTCGGCAGAGCACGCGCGGTCGAGGCGGCCATCGACCTCGTCCCCGGGATGGCCACCGCCCGCAGCGGCCTCCAGTCGCTGCTGGGCCACTCGCCGCCGTCCCCGGAGAGCCGCACCGCGATGGTCGGCGTCGCCCTCACGGTGACCGCCGCCGGTGCCGCCGGACCCCTCTCGGGTCGGGCACGGGGGACCACCACCGCCCAGATCGGGGTCCGTCGTCGCGGCGAGGACACCTCCCTGGTGCTCCACCTCGAAGGAGCCGGCGCCGCCACGCTGCCCGGCCTGCTCTTCGGCGAGCCCGCGGCCCGCCGCGACGCCGCGGCCGTGGAGTCCGACGTCGAGGTCTTCCCCGCACGCGGCGGCACCCGAACGGTGGTGATCACCAGCACCTCGCTGCACGGCGACGAGGCAGTTCGGCTGCTGACCACGATCCAGCTCGACGATGCAGCCGCCGGGTCGGCGCTCGAGGCGGCGTGGGACGACCTCGCCCGAGGCGACGTGGACGACGCCGCAGACCGTCTGCGCCACCTCGACGATGCCGTTCGCTCGGTCCAGCTCGTCTCCGAGGACGGCGAGGTGAGCAGCACCGCGCATGGCGCCACCGTCACCGCCGGGGACGGCCCACGTGCCGAAGGGGGTGCGGAGCTCACCCATCGTCGCATCGACTGGCGGCGATAGCCTGCCCTGCGGCGTGCTCCCTCGCGACGTTCACATCGGCAGGGTCCCGCGCGGTCACCCCTCGGCGGTCACGCTCACCTCGTAGAGCTTCTCCCCGCCCTCGCCGTACACCGAGAGGGTGGCCTCCCCGGCGCCGACCACCGTCGCACCGGCGTTGAACTGGGCGGAGCCGTCGTCGGAGGGCTGGGACACCTCCAGCACCTCGGGGTCGTCGGTGCGCACCTCGGTCACGTCGTCGGTGATGACGTCCAGCGCGCTCCCCACGGTGGCCGAGACCGCGTCGGGGCCGTCGATCATGATGGGTGCCTCCACCCCGGCGCCATCGCCGCCGGCACCGGGATCCGTCTCGGCATCGGGCGCCTCGGTGGTCGTGGCATCGGCGTCCTCGTCGTCGGTGGCGATCCCCTGGGCGTCGTCCTCGGCGTCCGAGCAGCCCTGCACGGCGGGTAGGGCGGGCAGCAGTGCGGCCGCAGCGACGGCGGCCAGGCTTCGGGTTCTCATGGACCAAGTATTGCGGCGAGCCGTCCGAAAGCGGACAGAGCACCGTGGGGGAGGACCCGGATCAACCCAGCAGCACCCGGGTGGCCGACCTCAACCGGGGCACCACCGCGCTCTGCGGCTCGGTGCCGGAGATCCAGCTCACCAGGACCGCCAGCCACACGTCCGAGAGGAGGTCCATGGCCAGCACGTCGTCCTCGCCCCGAGGGGGATCCCCCATGGCGTCGCCGATCATGCGGCGCATCTCCTCGCGCACCTGCAGCACCACGGGGGCGATCTCGGTGTTCCCCGACACCAGCGCGCGGATCACGGCGGTGGTGAGCGCCGGTTCGTTCTCCAGGACCTGGTTGCAGCGGGCCAGCACGTCGGCCACCCGCTCCACGGGGTCGTCTCCCTCGGCCGGATCGACCGACAGGAGCTCCGCCATGTCCTCGACGAGGTCGAGCATGACCGACACCAGCAGGTACTCCTTGGACTGGAAGTAGCGGTAGAGGGTGCCCAGCGCCACATCGGCCCGGGCGGCGACCTCCCGCATCTGCACCGCGTCCCATCCGCCCTCGAGCGCCAGCTCGAGGGCGGCGGCCAGCATCCGCTCCCGACGGGCGGCCTGCGAGGGCGTCAGGGTTCCGTTGCGCACCGCCACAGGTTAGGAGAACACGTTCTAGTCGTGCCGCATCTGCGACACGGGGGCGCCGGCGAGCGCCACCAGGGCGTCGGTGGCCTCGAGGTCGATCCCGACGCGGTCGACGCGCACCGAAGCGGTCGCTGCGGCATCGAGGTGCAGGCGCAGCAGCTCCACGTGGCCCTCCGCGGTCGACCACCTCCGGTCGCCGTCGGCGCCCCACACCTGCAGCCCGATGCCGACACCGAGGCTGTCGGCGAGCTCCAGAGCGGCACCGGTGATCTCCTGGGATGCCGCGGCCTCGTCGGTGACCGCCAGGGCCGCTCGACCGTCGAGTCCGGCGCAGAGGGCGCCGGCCACCGCGAACCCGTCGGCACGGTTCGCGGGCACGCACACCGAGGAGGGGATGGAGGTGGGGAAGGTGCGTGCGACCCAGAACCCGGCGGGGCCGGCGTCGGCCAGCGCCACCGCACCGTCGGGCAGCGAACCCGAGAGGTGCAGTGACGCCCGGGCCGGGTTGATGGGCGCAGTGCCGCGCTCGTAGAGGGGGCGAACCACACCGGCGATCGCGTCGAAGAGGGTCGGTGGACCGGGTGGCGGCTCGACCCGGACCGGCCAGTCGGCGCAGAGGGCGCCGAGCTGGGTGGGAGGCACGTCCTGCACGAGGGCGCTCCCCAGCGCCTCGGGCGGCAGCTCCGCAGGGTCGACGCCGCTGGTGAGCACCACATCGACGCGGCCCAGGCCGGCGAGCTGCAGGTCGTCCACCTGGAGGCCGGCGGTGCCGAGGTGCCAGGCGCTGTCCCAACGCTCCACCCCCTTCGCTCCCCAGGTGTTGAGCACACCGACCCCGGCCCGACGGGCGACCTCCTGCATCTGGCGCACCGAGCCGGCCCGCACCACCCCCGAACCGACCACCAGGACCATCGACAGCCCATCCATCGACGGCGACAGCGTGAGCACGGGGCGGCGTTCGGGCGACACGGATGGCTGCAGGCCGTCGGGCACAGGGGCACCGAGGTCGAGGTCGAGGTGGAGAGCCGACGTGTCCGGGATGCGCACCCCACCGAGGTCGACCAGCACGTCGACCAGCTCCTCCACCGAGCCGACCGTGTGCACCGGGGCCCGGCCGGACGGCTGGCTCGACAGGTGCAGCACGCCTCCGGGGATCAGGGCGGCACCGAGGCGGCCGCGTCCGTCCACCTCGCCGATGCGGCCATCGGCATCGGCGAGCAGCGTGGCGAGCTCCGGCTCGTCGAGCGGCACCTGGTGCAGCACCGGGGATCGATCGTCGCGGAGAGGAAGCGGGTCACCGAAGAGCCGGCGCACGCCCAGCCCCACCAGACGCTCCGCCAGGAGGTCGGCGACCCTCACGTGTCCGGGACCTCGGCGGTGAGGAGGTCGAGGGCGGTCTCCACGGCGTGGACCAACGAAGGGTCGAGGTCGGCGTAGGAGTCGACGACGCCGAGCACCCGCCTCCAGCCCTCTGCAGGTCGGCCCCATCCCAGGCGTCGACACACCCCTTCCTTCCAGTCCTCCCCGCGGGGCACCGACGGCCAGGCCCCGATGCCCAGGCGATCAGCTCGGACGCACTGCCACACGTCCACGAACGGATGGCCCACCACACGCACGTGGGCGCTGGTGACGGGTGCGGTCAGGCGCTGCTCCCGCGAGCCCTCGACCAGGTGGTCGACCAGCACCACCACGCAGCGACCCGGACCAGGCCGGAAGGCCTCGAGGGCCTCCGGCAGCCGATCGACGCCCCCGAGCGGCTCGACCACGATCGCCAGCTCCCGCAGCTCGTCGCCCCACACCCGCTCCAGCAGCTCCGCGTCGTGGACCCCTTCCACCCACAGGCGGCTCGCCCGGGCCACCCTGGCAGGTGCACACCCCTCGGTCATCGCCCCCGAGGCACTTCGGCGGAGCGCGGGCGCGGCCGCCGCGGGTGCCGCCGGGACCAGTGTGATCGTCTCCCCGTGCACGGCGAAGGCCCCGGGCAGGTTGCGGAACTGGTGGCGACGGCCACGCGCGTCGAGCAGCTCCACGAACCCACCGGCGAAGCGCTGCACCCGTCCACGGACCCCGCTGCGTCGGTGCAGCACCACCAGCCCGATCGTGGCGGCCACCCCCGGGGTCGCATCTGCGACGCGACCGCCCTCGGCGATGTCGACCCGCTCGGTGGCTCGGCTGCTCACCGCCGACGCCGGCACGCGCCCCCGCGAGCTCACCGCAACGCTCGCACCCGCTCGAGTGCGTCGGGGTCGCGCAGGTCGATCACGTCGGTCACCTGACCCGCCTCCAGGAGGGTCTCCAGCGGGCGCGCCCCGGCGCTGCCGCGCACCGGCAGCTCGCCGGAGAGGAGCACGAGCGCGTCGTCAGGCGCGACGACGGACACCACCGCGACCTTTCCCAGCGCCCGCCAGAGCACGTCGCCGCGGTTGAGCCCACCCCGACTGGTGGAGAAGGACCCGCAGACCTCGAACAGCACGCGGGTGCCATCGTCGCGCGGCGCAGCGAAGCTGACCTGCACGCCGCCGGGCAGGCGCACGTCGCGGCGCAGACCTTCCATCCCGGCGGTCTGCAGGAGCACCTCTGCCACGTCGCGCGCCGAGCGACCCTCCTCCAGCGCCTCGAGCACCGGAGCGAACGCCGCGCCCCCGTCGGGCCGGTGGGCGGCGTCGCCCAGCGCGGGCTGCAACTCCGAGATCCGTTGGCGGGCCAGCGCGACGTAGCCTTCGTCGGTGTCGTAGCCCACGAAGTGGCGCCCGGTCCGCACCGCCGCCAGGGCGGTGGAACCCGAGCCCATGAACGGGTCGAGCACGAGGTCGCCGGCGTAGGTGTGGAGCTGGATCAGCCGTTCGGGCAGCGCGACGGGGAACGGCGCCGGATGGCCGACACGGGTCGCCGACTCCGCCGGGAGCTCCCACACGTCGAGCGTGGCGTCGATGAACTCGTCGCGGGTGATGGTGGCGACGTGGGGCAGACCGGCCTCGGCGCGCCGCGACGGCGACCACGCCCGGTCGAAGCGCCCCTTGCTGGCCACCACGACCCGCTCGGTGGTGTCGCGCAGCACCGGATTGGCCGGCCGTTGGAAGGAGCCCCAGGCGCAGTTGCCCCCGGCGGCGCGCTGCTTCTGCCAGATCACCTCGCCCCGCAGCAGCAGGCCGAGGCGGTCCTGGAGGATGGCCGTGACGTCGCCGGAGAGGGAGCGGTAGGGGCGACGGCCGAGGTTGGCCACGTTGACGGCGATGCGACCCCCCGGCTCCAGGCAACGGACGCACTCGGCGAACACCTCGGTGAGCATGTCCAGGAAGTCGAGGTACGAGCCCGGCACGTGGCCCTCCCCCAGCGCCTCCTCGTACTCCTTGCCGGCGAAGTACGGCGGCGAGGTGACCACGAGGGCCACGCTGCCGGTGGCCACCTCCGACATGTCGCGGGCGTCGCCCGCCACGAGTGCGTCGATCGCACGATCCACCTCGGCTCCGGCCGGATGCGAGTCGAGGTCGATGACCGGTGGGCTGAAGCGAGCGTAGAAGTCGCTGGAGTCGTGGCTCTCCCGGCGCGAGACGCCGAAGTTGGAGGTGGTCGTGGCACGCCGGGGCCGACCGGCACCGCTGGAGGCGGGATCGTGCGGGGTGCGACGGGCCACGGACCGCAGCCTAGAGGCCGGGGCCGGACCGGCCGCGACGGAGCCGTCCGCGTGCTCGGCGGCGCCGGCGCCGCACGTGGCGGTGGTGTGGGTCGACATGGGCGAGACGATGCCAGCCGACTGTGACATGCCCGGGCAGCGCTCCCCTACGATCCCCGGGCATGGACCTCGGCATCGCAGGACGACGGGCGGCGGTGGCCGCCGGATCGGCAGGGCTCGGCTTGGCCACGGCGCGGGCGCTGGCCGCGGAAGGAGTGCAGGTGGCCGTCTGCGGCCGCGACCCGGACCGCCTGGCCACCGCCCTCGACTCGCTCGGCACCGCCGGTGGACCTGCACCTGTGGGTCTGGAAGCCGACCTGTCCACCGCCGAAGGGGCCCACGAGTTCGTCGAGGCCGCCGCGGGGCGCCTCGGCGGACCGGTCGACATCCTCGTGTGCAACGCCGGGGGTCCGCCTCCGGGCACGCCGCTGGCCACCGACATCGAGACCTACCGATCGGCCCTGGAGCTGAACTGCCTGTCGACGATCGCCATGTGCCAGACAGCGGTGCCCACGATGGTGGACCAGGGGTGGGGCCGGGTCGTGGCCATCACCTCCATCGGCGCCCGCCAGCCGATCGGCCTGCTCGCCGCCTCCAGCGTGGCCCGGGCAGCGGTGACCAGCTTCTTGAAGGTCCTGTCCCAGGAGGTCGGCCCCCACGGGGTGACCGTCAACAGCCTGCAGCCCGGCGTGCACCGCACCGCCCGCATCACCGAGCTCTCCGGTGACCAGACGCACCGGCTGCTGGCCGACGTGCCCGTGGGCCACCTCGGCGACCCCGACGGCTTCGGGGCCACCGTCGCCTACCTCTGCAGCCGACAGGCCGCCTTCGTCACCGGGGTCGGCATGCCCGTCGACGGCGGCGCCACCAAGGCCCTCCAGTGAACCTCCGCCGGCCCGAGACCGCGTTCAGGGCACCAGCGTGCGCAGGCCCCGCATCGCCCACCAGGCCAGCAGGAGGCTGCACCCGAGGATCGACACCAGCCCGGGCCACACGTGCGACCAGTCGCCCCCGTAGACGAACCCGGCGCGCGCCAGGGTGAGGATGGGGGTCAGCGGGTTGTAGCGGGCGACCTTCGGCAGCCAGCCCTCCTGCAGGTCCAGGGGGACCATGCCCACCGAGAGGAACATCACCACGAACAGCCCGATCTGCACCAGGCCGCCGGCGGACTGCTTCCTGGAGCGGTACATGACCCCCTGGCCCCACAGGGCGGCCATGGTGGACACCCCCGCCGCCGCCACCACCAGCCACAGCACCGAGAACGCCCCCGAGGGGAAGGTCAGCCCGCCGACCACCCCGAGCACGAGGCAGATCGTGACCGGCATGGCGGTGCGCACCACCGACCACAGCACCCCCGACGCCGGGACCGCCCAGGGGGCCACCGGAGCGACCAGCAGACGGTCGTAGAACCCGGTCTCCAGGTCGCGCCCCAAGCTGAAGGCCGCACCCATCGCTGCGAAGCTGGAGGTCTGCACGCAGGCGTAGGGCACCATCCAGTTCCAGATGTTGTCGGTCGGGTAGCCGGGCAGCAGGGTGAGGCCGCGGAACGTCCCGGTGAAGGCCACCGTGAAGAACACGGGCATCACGATCGTCGGTATCAGCGCGGCCGGGATCCGTCGCAGGTTCCGTGCGCTGCGGGCGTTCAGCACCCCGATCAGCGGCCCGGAGGGAACACGGGCCCGACGTTCCCCGTCGGGTCGGGCGGCGAGCGTCACGCCGCCTCCCGGACCCGGTAGCGGACCTGGGCGGTGGCGAACCACAACGACACCGCAGCGATCGCCGTGGACACGGCGATCGATGTGGCCGCCTCGGACCAGCTGAAGCTCACGAGCACCTGGTAGCGCATGCCGTCGACCATCCAGGTGATCGGGTTGTGCTCGGCGATGGACTTGTACCAGCCGCTCATCAGCTCGACCGGGAAGAAGCAGCTCGAGAGGAACAGCGAGATGAACACGAGTGGGAAGAACCCCTGGACGGCCTCTGGCTGACCCGTGCGAGCAGCCACCCCGGCGGCGAAGGCCCCGAAGCCGAGCGACAGCACGGCGGCGACCGCCACCAGCACCAGGCGACCACCCAGCCCGCCCTCGACGTCGCCGCCGAAGGGCAGCACCAGGACCTGGAACAGCACCGCCTGGAACACTCCGAAGGCCACCGCTCCGCCGAGTCGACCGACGAGGATGGCGGGACGTGCCACCGGCGCGGAGATGAGGCGGTCGAAGAAGCCCGTCTGGATGTCGGTGGCCAGCTCTGAGCCGCCGTTGATCCCGCCGAACATCACCCCCTGCACGATGGCGGCGGGAAGCAGGAACATCAGCAGCGTGGTGCCGGGCGGCAGCACGCCGGGGAGGTTCGCCACCCGGGCCATGGCCGAGGAGTTCACCGCCAGCAGCAGGAGGGGGAACAGGATGCCCGGGATCCAGGTGGAGGGCTGGCGGACCAGTCGGACGATCGCCCGACGAGACAACGCCCCCGACTGCACCACGAAGCGGGTGCCGCGGCCGCGGTCCCGGGGGCGATCGGGCGCCGCTGCCGGCGCCGTCATCCCGACATCCCGTCGGGCTCGACGCCGGCGCCCTCGAGGCGGCGGCCGGTGGCGTCGGCGAACACGTCGTCGAGGCTGGGCTCGTCGAGCTCGAGGTGGTGGATCACGATCCCGGCGTCGTCGAGGGCTCGGGCCACCGCCGTCATGGCCGCCGCACCGTCCTCCAGACCGACCGCCACCCGGCCCGAGCGGGCCGGGCGCAGCTCGCCGAAGGGTGCCAGCAGCTCGGTCACCCTCGCCACGTCCCCGTCGTCGATGTCGAGCATGAGGGTGGGACAGCCCACCTCGTCCTTGAGGGCAGCCGGCGACCCCTCCCGCACGATGCGGCCGCGGTCGATGATCGCCACCCTGTGGGCGAGCTCGTCGGCCTCCTCGAGGTACTGGGTGGTCAGGAACACGGTCGTGCCCAGCTCGCGGTTGAGCCGCCGAACCTCGTCCCACAGGTTGATGCGACTCATCGGGTCGAGGCCCGTGGTGGGCTCGTCGAGGAACAGCACCTTCGGTTCGTGCATCAGCGCCAGCGCCAGGTCGAGTCGACGACGCATCCCACCCGAGTAGCCTCCGACGAGGCGATCGGCCGCGTCGGTGAGGCCGACGCGCTCGAGGAGGCGCTCGGAGCGCTCGTTGCCCTGCCGCCTGCCGATGCCGTGGAGCACGGCCTGGAGACGCAGCAGCTCCCGACCGGTCATGAGGGGATCGATGGCGGCGTCCTGCAGAGCGACGCCGATGTCGCGCCGCACCAGGTCGGCGTGGCCCACCACGTCGTGGCCTGCCACGAAGGCCTCGCCCGAGGTCGGCCGCAGCAGCGTCACGAGCACCCGGACGGTGGTGGACTTCCCGGCGCCGTTGGGACCGAGGAACCCGAAGACCTCGCCGTCCGAGACGGCCAGGTCGATGCCGTCGACCGCCCTGTTCTCCCCGAAGCAGCGCACCAGGTCCCTGGCGACGATCGGATGCGTCCGGGGGTCGGGGTCGACGGGAGCTCGGCGCTCGTCCATCCTCGGGCCCCTCAGCGCCCGCCCGCCGAGGCGGCCGACGCGCTTCCCTCGGCGTCGAGCACGGCTCGCCACACCCGCTCGGGCGTGAGAGGCAGGTCGAGGTGGCGGACCCCCAGCGGTGCGAGGGCGTCGATCACCGCCGACTGCACCGCAGGGGTGGCACCGATCGTTCCCGACTCGCCGATGCCCTTCGCTCCGAGCGGGTTCATCGGCGTCGGCGTCTCGAGGGCGACCAGCTCCCACGGCGGCAGGTCGACCGCCGAGGGGATCCCGTAGTCGGCCAGGGTGGCGGTGAGCGGGTTGCCGTCGTCGTCGTGGCGGACCGCCTCGAAGAGCACCTGGGCCACCCCTTGGGCGATGCCGCCGTGGCGTTGGCCTTCGGCCAGCATCGGGTTGAGGATCCGGCCGGCGTCGTCGCAGGCCACCATGCGCACGAGCTCGACCATGCCGGTGTCGAGGTCGACCTCGACCACCGCCACGTGGCAGCCGTCGGGGAAGGTGAGGCCGTCGGTGGAGAACTCCCCCGCCACCGACAGGGGTGACGGCTCCGCCGGCGAGGTCTGCTCGGCCAGCTCCACGACCCGGGCCCAGGGCACCGCTCGCGCCGGTGTGCCGGCCACGTGGAGCACGCCGCGGTCGCCGTCGACCACCACGTCCTCGACCGCGGCCTCCAGCTCCGATGCCACCAGCTCCGCCGCAGCCGCGGCGACGACGAAGGCGGCGCTCGACACGGCGGAGCCGCCCATCTGCAGCGAACGACTCCCCATGGTGCCCATCCCCGTGGGCACGAGGTCCGTGTCGCCGTGGCGGACGGAGATGCGCTCCATGGGCACGCCGAGGCGGTCGGAGGTGATCATCGCCAGCGCGGTGTGGAGACCTTGACCGTGCGGCGACGAGCCGGTGAGCACCTCCACCGCCACCTCGCCGAGCGGGTCTCGGCCCACGGACACGCTGGCGTACTCGGTGGTCATGCCGGCGCCGGTGATCTCCACGTACATCGAGACGCCGATCCCGAGCACCGTGCGATCGCCGGCCTCACGGCGACGTGCCTGCTCGCGGCGGAGCCCGTCGTAGTCGGCCGCCGCCAGCGCGGCGTCGAGGGCGGCGGCGTAGTCGCCGCAGTCGTACACGGCGCCCGCCGCCGTCTCGTGCGGTTCCACGAACGGGGGGATGAGGTTCCGTCGTCGCACCTCCACGGGGTCGAAGCCGACCTCGGCGGCGAAGAGGTCCATGGCTCGTTCGATGGTGGCGGCCGCCTCGGGCCGCCCGGCACCCCGGTAGGCCTCGACCGGCGTGGTGTTGGTGACCACCGACTCGGCGCGGGTGCGCACGCGGGGGATGAGGTAGACGCCGCTGGCCATCAGTCGGGTGAAGTGCGGCAGGAACGACCCCAGGAGCGGATAGGCGCCGCTGTCGGCACGTACGTCCAGCTCGTAGGCCAGCACGGTGCCGTCCCGGCGCCCGCCGATGGCGATGTGGTGGAGGTGGCCCCGCCCCTGCGACTGCGCGAGGAGGTTCTCGCTGCGGGTCTCGGTCCAGGTGACGGGCCGGCCCAGGTGGCGGGCCAACCAGCCGACCACCACGTCCTCGGGGCCCGGGTTGATCTTCGGCCCGAAACCCCCACCGACGTCGGGAGCGATCACCCGCACCTGCGCGGCGTCCAGGCCGTGGGCTCGGGCGATGGCCCCTCGCGCCCCGTGCACGTTCTGGGAGGAGATCCACTGGGTGAGCCGCTCGCCGTGCCACGCCGCAGCGCTGCCACGAACCTCCAGGGGCACGCCGGCCAGGCGCTGGTTCACGACCTCGGCGCGCACCACGACCTCGCAGCCCTCCCAGAACGCCTGGTCGTCGTCGGCGACCGCCCACTCCGCCGCCCCACCGGCCTCAGCCCACCCGCCGTCCATCAGGCTGTTGCGATTGGTGCCCGCCCCGGGATGGAGCAGCACGTCGTCGGAGAACCCGGCCTCGATGCCGATCACCGCGGGCAGCGCGTCGAGCTCCACCACCACCGCCTCTGCGGCGTCGACCGCCTGGGCCAGCGTGTCGGCCACCACCACGGCCACGGGCTCGCCCACGAAGCGCACGCGATCGGTCGCCAGCCAGGGTCGGGCCATCGACGGATGCGCCCCGGCCCCCCCCGGACGCGGGAGGTGGAGGTCCAGGTCGGCTGCGGTGAACACGCCGCGGACGCCCGGCTGCTCCACCGCCTCGGCGACGTCGATCGACTCGATCGTGCCGTGGGCCATGTAGGAGCGCACGAAGGCGACGTGGAGCGCTCCGGCGAGCAGCGGGTCGTCCAGGTCGTCGAGGTAGCGCCCCTCGCCGCGCAGCAGTCGCGGATCCTCGATGCGGCGGACCCGGTTGCCCAGGATGCTCATGGCTCCTCCACCCCGTCAGACCCCTCCGGCGACGCGTCGACGAGGGCGGGTGCCAGCCGGTTGAAGGGCCAGGCGTCCGGCAGCGCCACGCCTGCGGTCGCCGGCGGGAGGATCGAGTAGGACTCCTCGCCCTCGCGCACCATGCCCAGCTCGTCCCGGGCGACGCGCTCGACCTCCTGTGGATCCTGCATGCGATCCAGTCGGGCTTCGAGCGCCTCGTTGTCCTCGGACAGCTGCCGGAGCTCTTCCTCGGCCTGATCGATCTCGCCTCGCTGGCTCCACCACTGGCGCGCCGGGGCACCGGCGATCACCACCGCCGCAGCCACGGCGGCCACCACCCAGACCAGGCGCTGCACGCGGCGCGGCACCGTTGGGAGGCGGTCGACTCCCCCGTCCCCGGGCATCCCTCAGCTGGCCCTTCCCCGAGGAGCGAGCGCCGCCGAACCCGGGTACACCGCGGCGTCGCCGAGCTGCTCCTCGATCCGCAGCAGCTGGTTGTACTTCGCCACACGGTCGGATCGGGCGGGTGCGCCCGTCTTGATCTGTCCGCAGTTCGTGGCCACGGCCAGATCCGAGATCGTCACGTCCTCGGTCTCCCCCGAGCGGTGCGACATCACCGCGGTGAAGGCGTGGGTGGTCGCCAGATGTACGGCGTCGAGGGTCTCGGTGAGCGAGCCGATCTGGTTCACCTTCACCAGGATCGAGTTGGCCACACCCGAGTCGAGGCCGCGGGCCAGCCGTTCCGAGTTGGTCACGAAGAGGTCGTCGCCGACGAGCTGCACGCGCGCACCGAGCCGCTCGGTGAGCAGCGCCCAACCGTCCCAGTCCTCCTCCGACATGCCGTCCTCGATCGACACGATCGGGTAGCGATCGCACAGATCGACCAGGTAGTCGGCGAACTCCGCGGAGCTGAGCGTGCGGCCCTCCCCGGCCAACCCGTAGCCGGCCTCGGAGAAGAACTCCGTGCTGGCGGCGTCCATGGCCAGCGCGATCTCCTCGCCGGGAACCCTCCCCGCCTTCTCGATGGCCTCCACCAGCAGGGCCAACGCCTCCTCGTTGGAGCCGAGGTTCGGAGCGAAGCCGCCCTCGTCGCCGATGGAGGTGGACAGGCCCCGGTCGTGGAGCACGCCCCTCAGCACGTGGTAGCACTCGGCTCCCCACCGCAGCGCCTCGGAGAACGATGCGGCACCCACCGGCATGAGCATGAACTCCTGGAGGTCGACGTTGTTGTCGGCGTGCTCACCGCCGTTGATGACGTTCATCATGGGTACGGGGAGGGTGCAGGCGTTCGCACCGCCGACGTAGCGGTAGACGGGCAGCTCCAGCTCTGCCGCCGCCGCCTTGGCCGTCGCCAGCGACACGCCGAGCACGGCGTTGGCCCCCAGACGGGCCTTGTTGTCGGTGCCGTCCAGGTCGATCATGACCTGGTCGATGTCCCGCTGGTCGGTGGCGTCGAAGCCGACCAGCGCGTCGGCGAGCTCGCCGTTGACGTTGGCCGTCGCGTCCAGCACGCCCTTGCCCAGGTAGCGGCCCTTGTCCCCGTCGCGCAGCTCCACCGCCTCGAACGCACCGGTGGAGGCGCCCGAGGGCACCGCTGCCCGGCCGACCGCACCGCTGTCGAGCTCGACCTCGACCTCCACGGTGGGGTTGCCCCGGGAGTCCAGGATCTCCCGCCCGATGATGCCGCAGATGATGCTCACGTGGTCTCGTTCCCCTCTTCGTGCCAGGTCGCGCCCCGGTCGGTGCGTCGTGCGCCCACCGGTCTGTCCGGTCGGTCCCGCACGGCCACGCTAATGGGCGCCGGGGAGGATGTCCGCCACCGACGCCGGCCATCAAGGGTTGAGCTCGGCGCTGATCAACTCGGCGAAGGCCTGCTGGCCGGCGGGGCGCAGATGGGTGCCGTCGGACACGAACCACTCGGGATGGTCGACGGCCAGGGAGTACCAGTCGACCAGCACGGCGTTGTCGTGGCGATCGGCCACCGCGGCGGTGCGCTGGTTGGCCAGCTGCTCCCAGGGGCGGGGGACCCTCGTGTTGACCAGCAGGACCTGACGGTCGGCCATCTCGTCGATCATCCGGTCGAGGCGTTCCTCTTCGAAGATCCCGTTGTTGCCGAGCTGGACGACGAGCGGACCAGGGAGGTTCCCGGAGGACTCGAACCAGAGCGCGGCGTCCACGATGGTGTCGAACTGGCGGCTCACCTTGGCGTCCACCCGGATGCCGGGCATCTTGGCCTTCATGGCGCCCGACGCCCCCAGCATCACGGAGTCGCCCACCGCGACGGCGTTCGTGGCCACCGTGCGGAGCGGCGCGGTGGTGGTCGTGTCGCCCTCCGCGGGGACCGTCGGCGAGCCCGGGGGGGTCGCCGCGGACACCACGCTCGTCGAAGGGCCGGAGGGCTCCTCGCCCTCGCCGCCGTCGGACGGTGCCTCCTGCGACGCCCCCAGCACCTCCGCACCGGCGATCTCGGCCTCCAGGCGCGCCCGCTCGTCGCTGGTGGCCGCGTCCACCAGCCCGGCGGTGACGAGCAGCACCACTGCAGCCAGCCCGCCGACGTTGAGGAACATGCGCTGCTGCAGCCGTGCACGTTCCGCGCCGGTGCTCTCGCGCAGGCGGCGAACGAAGCGCCCGACGTCGCCGTTGCGGATCGGCTGCTCCACGTACCGGTAGGAGAGCTCGGCCGCGACCAGGGTGAGGCCGACGCGGACCGCCATCACCGGCAGGCCCCCGAAGGGCAGGTCGAGCTCGGGCCGGGTGACCATGAAGATCGGCCAGTGCCACAGGTAGATCGAGTAGGACCGCACGCCGATCCACACCAGCGGCGGCAGGGCGAGCAGGCGGTCCAGGCGGGCCGAGGGGTGCACGAGCACGGCGATGAGCACCACGCAGCAGAGGTCGAGCAGCAGGAAGCCCCCGCGGTAGACGAAGGGATCGAACTCGTTGACGCGCCAGAAGAACCACATCAGCACCACGAGGGCGCAGGCCCCGACGACGTTCAGCACCGGCCCCGCGGCCCGAGACGCCGTCGCCTTGGTGCGCCAGGGGGTCCACACCACCGCCAGCGCCGCTCCCAGCAGCAGCCCCGACAGGCGGGTGTCGGTTCCGAAGTAGACCCGGGACGGATCGGTGTAGGGCTCGTAGAGCACGGCCATCCAGATGGCGGACGCCACCGCCACGCCGATGAGGACGTTGCGGGTGCGGTCGCGGCCGTGGCGGCTGAGCAACCACACGAACAGCGCCGGGAAGAGGATGTAGAACTGCTCCTCGACGGCCAACGACCACAGGTGGCGCAGAACCGGCGGGCGGCCCGCCTGGGCGAAGTAGGACTCCTGCAGGAGGATCTGCCACCAGTTGCTGACGTAGAAGAGGGCGGCCACGACGTCGCCGCCCAGCCGCCCAGCCGCGTCGCGGTAGAACACGAGCATCACCGCAGGCACCACCAGGACCAAGGCGTAGAGGGCGGGCAGCAGCCTCCGGGCCCGCCGCGTCCAGAACCCGCGCAGCGACACCGAACCGGTGTGGTGGCGCTCCTCCACCAGCAGCGCTGTGATGAGGAAGCCGGACACCACGAAGAAGACCTCGACGCCGAGGAAGCCCCCGGGGATCCAGCTGAGCTCGGCGTGGTAGAGGATGACCGCCAGCACGGACACGGCGCGCAGACCGTCGATCGACGGTTGGTAGCCCAGCTTGTCGTGGGTGCGTGGCGTGTTCGGCACCGACATGGTCCTGACCATTGTGGTCACGGAGCACCGTCACGGGCTGCATTACGGGGGAGATTCCCCAGTCGCCGCAGCCGGAACCGACCCGGCCACCTCTAGCCTTCCGAAGGGTGACCCCGTCCGGGCCTGCTCCCAACGGCGCCGAGTTCCTCCTCGCTGCTGCCGCCGCCCAGGGCGTCCGCCACTGCTTCATGGTCCCCGGTGGCCTGAACGACGCCTTCATGTCGCCGATGACCGCCACACCCGGGCTCCGCACCGTGGTCGCCGCCTTCGAGGGCGGGGCGGCCTACATGGCCGACGGCGCGTCGCGGGCGTCCGGCGGCCTCGGCCTGTGCTTCGGCATCGGCGGACCAGGGATCCTCAACATGGCGACGGCGCTGTGCGCGGCCAGCGCCGACCGCTCCAGCGTCCTGGCGGTGAGCGGTGAGGTGCCCACCACCGTGGAGGGCCTCGGCGGGTTCCAGGACGCCTCCGGCGCTGCCCTCGACGACCTCGACGCCATCCGCCCCCTCACGGGGATGTCGGTCTCGGTCAGCGCTCCCGACGTCCTGGCCCACCACCTGCGCGACGCCATGACCCACGCGTTGGTCGAGCACCGACCGGTGCACCTCTCGGTGCCGGTCGACGTGCAGACGTCCCCCATCCGGGAGAGGTGGGTCCCGCTGCCCGACTCGCTGACCAGGTGCCGCCACCTCGACACCGAGGCGTTCGACCGCGCCGTCGGGGTGCTGGCCGGCGCCGATGCACCGCGCAACGTCGTGCTCCTCGCGGGAGAGGGGGTGCTGTCCAGCGGTGCGACCAGGGAGTTGGAGGCGCTGGCGGAGCGCTTCGACCTGCCGGTGGCGACGACGCTGGCCGGCAAGGGAGCCATCTCCGAGGAGCATCCCCTGGCACTCGGGGTCTTCGGCTACGGCGGTTCGCGCTGGGCGACCGAGCTGCTCCTCTCGGAGGAGGTCGAGGTCCTGGTGGTCATCGGCAGCTCGCTCACCCAGCGCGACACCCTCTGCTGGAACCGAGGGATGCTGCCGTCGCAGGCACTGGTGCACATCGCCGGTGACCCGCTCCTGCTGGGGCGGACCTGGCCGAGCGAGGTGTCGGTCGTGGCGGACCCCGCTGCGGCCCTGACGGCGCTGTCGGCGCTCGACGGCGACGCGGCCCACGCGCTCGACGCCGGTCGTCGCCATCGGCGGGATCTGCTCGGGGACCTGCGACGACGCACCCCGCGCCGCTACGGCGAGGAGGACCGCAGCAGCGACAGCGTGCCCATGCACCCGGCACGCGTGGTGAGGGAGCTGCGCGATGCCCTGCCCGACGACACGGTGCTCGCCGTCGACTCCGGCGCCCACCGGGCGTGGTTCGCGGAGCACTGGAGCGTGCGACGGGCGGGTGCGCACCTGTCGCTCACCACGCTCGGGCCCATGGGCGGAGCCGTCCCGCTGGCCATCGGGGCCAAGCTGGCCCGACCCGAGCACCCCATGGTGGTGGCCACCGGGGACGGCTGCATGCTGATGCACGGCATGGAGCTGCACACCGCCGCCCGTGAAGGGGTGCCCCTCGTGGTGGCGCTGATGGACAACCGCTCCTACGGCAACATCTGGTACCGGGCCCACACCATGGGACCGGGTCCGGAGCGCCTCACCGACATCCCCGGGGCCGACTGGGTCGGCCTCTGTCGGGCCATGGGCGGCGACGGCGAGGAGGTGGACCGCCCGGAGCAGATCGCCAGGGCGACCGAACGGGCGCTGGAGGCCTCCGGTCCGTACCTCCTCGACCTCCGCATCGACAAGCGCTGCCCCACGCCGATCGCACCGTGGCGGGCGTCGCTTCGGGAATGGGAGGACGACCACTGACGTCGAGGACGTCGCCTTCACGCCGTCGTGGCCACCGGAATCACCCACAGGAGCACCTCATGGCGAAGCTGCCCGATCCGACCGACCGCCTCGATCCCGATGCGCGCGCCCTGGCAGAGCACATCGCCTCAGCCCGTGCCGGGGCAGAGGGGACCGATCGGCAATCGAACGTGTACCTGGCCATGCTCAACAACCCAGGGGTGACCGCCAGGGTGAGCGCCCTCGGAGAGCACGTGCGCTTCGACGGATGCCTCCCCGGGGATGTCCGGGAGCTCGTCGTCCTGCGCTACTCCGTCGAGCAGGGCTTCGGCTACGAGTGGGCCCACCACCGCCACATCGCACTGGAGGAGGGGGTGCACGAGGCGGTCGTGGACGCGATCACCGCCGGCCGACCCGTGGAGGCGGAGGAGTTCGGCGCGCTGCGCGACGACCAACGTGCCGCGCTGGAGGCCACCGACGCGGTGGTCGACCGGCGCTCCATCCCCTCGAGCACGCAGCGCCGCCTGGTGTCCGCCCACGGCGAGGCCGGCATCGTGGAGCTCGTGGCGATCTGCGGTCTCTACGCCCTCATGGGCTACATGGCAACCGCCTTCGACGTCCCCATCGAGGAGGGCCTGCCTGTGCCCGGTGCCACCCCCTCACGCTGAGCAGCTGCCCAACTACCTCGCGTCGCGAGGTGCGGGCAGCCGACGCGGAGGCCATCCTGGCCCCATGGGCACGTCGATGCTCCCCCCCTTCGATGACTTCGCCTCCGCGACGCGGGCCGCGCTGACCGCGTTGGCGGAGCGCCACGGGATGGCGCTGTGGTTGCTGACGCGGATCGTCGACGACGACTGGGTGGTCCTCGACGCCGAGGACCACGGCTACGGCGTGGAACGGGGACGCGTCTTCCGCTGGAGCGACTCGTTCTGCATCCGGATGGTCGCCGGCGAGGGCCCGCAGGCCGCACCACGCGCTGGGGAGGTGGCCGCGTACGCCGACGCACCGATCGCCCGGCAGATGGACATCGGGGCCTACGTGGGGGTGCCGCTGCTGGACGACCAGGGCCGCCTCTTCGGCACACTCTGCGCCGTCGATCCGCTCCCCCAGGATCGAGCGCTCGAGCCCCTGGTCGCAGAGGCAGAGCTGCTCGGGCGCCTGCTGATGACCGTCCTGTCGATGGAGCGCCGGCTCCGGGTCGAGCAGGCGCGCACCGAGCAGGCCCGCTCCGAGGCGCGCATCGACCAGCTCACGGCCGTGCCCAACCGACGCGGCTGGGACGATCTCCTCGCACGGGAGGAGCACCGCTGCGCCCGCTACGGCGACCCGGCCGGGGTGATCGTGATCGACCTCGACGACCTCAAGGCGGCCAACGACACCCATGGCCATGCCGCCGGCGACGAACTGCTCAAGCTGACCGCCCAGACGCTCGTCGCCACGGTGCGGAGCCTGGACGTGGTCGCCCGCCTCGGCGGCGACGAGTTCGCCGTGCTGGCCACCGGCGCGTCGAGCGAGGAGCTGGTGCGCCTCGCCCAGCGCATAGAGGCCGCGCTGGCGAAGGTGGGGGTCCGGGCCTCCATGGGGTGGTCGCGGCGCGACCCCCGCCTGGGCTTCACCGCCGCTCAGCAAGCAGCGGACGCGGCGATGTACGACGCCAAGCGCCAGCGCCAGGACGGCTCCGGAGACGGGATCAGCCGGCCTCTGAGTGCGTGACGGGCTCCTCGCCCATCCACTCCCGCAGCGTGTTCTTGAGCTTGGTCTGCTGGATGAAGATGTCGTGCTCCGGGCCCTCTGCGCCGGCCTGGGGCGACTTCCAGTAGAAGCTGAGCCACTCCTGGTTGCCGGCATGACCCGCTCGCTGGGCGAGGTCGAGGAAGAGGGCCAGGTCCAACACGATGGGGGCGGCGAGGATCGAGTCCCGACACAGGAAGTCGACCTTGATCTGCATCGGGTAGCCCATCCACCCGAAGATGTCGATGTTGTCCCACCCCTCCTTGTTGTCGCCTCTGGGCGGGTAGTAGTTGATCCGCACGACGTGGTCGATGTTGCCGTACAGCTCCGGGTAGACCTCGGGCTGGAGGATCGTGTCCAGCACACCGAGCTTGGAGACCTCCTTGGTCTTGAAGTTCTCCGGGTCGTCGAGGACCTCGCCGTCGCGGTTGCCGAGGATGTTGGTGGAGTACCAACCCCGCATGCCGAGCATCCGGGACTTGAACCCCGGTGCGAGGATGGTCTTCATCAGGGTCTGGCCGGTCTTGAAGTCCTTGCCGGTGAAGGGGACGCCGTTGCGCTCCGCCAACTCGACCATGCAGGGCAGGTCGACCGACAGGTTGGGTGCGCCGTTGGCGAAGGGCACCCCGCTCACCAGCGCGGCGTAGGCGTAGAGCTGGCTGGGGGAGATGTTCTCGTCGGAGTCGCGCATGCCCTGTTCGAAGGCTGCGACCGACTCGTGCACCGCCGAGGCCTCCTGGTAGGCCTCCGTGGAACCGCACCACACCATCACCAGGCGATCGCAGTCGTTGTCCGCGCGGAACCGCTCGATGTCGGCCACCAGCTGCTGGGCGAGCTCGAACTTGTTCTCCCCGGACTTCACCCGCACCCCCTCCAGGCGCTTCACCCAGCGCTGGTCGAACACCGCCGGCATGGCGACGACGCCCTCGAGCTCCCCGGAGATGGGTGCGAGGTCCTTCTCGTCGAGCACCCCCGCGGTGCGCGCCGCTTCCAGTGCGTTGGGAGAGATGGGATCCCAGCCGCCGAAGACCAGGTCGTCGAGCGAGGCGAGGGGGACGAGGTCGCGGATCAGCGGGTTGCGGCCCTCCTCCCGCCGACCGAGGCGGATGTGCGCCATCTGGGTGAGCGACCCGATGGGGGCGGCGAGCCCGCGTCGGGCGGCGAGGACCCCGGCGTAGGCGGTGGAGGCCACCGCACCCATGCCGGGGGTGAGGATGCCGAGGCGGCCGGAGGCGGGGGCGATCTGCAGCGGTTGGAGCATGCGATGAACTCTATGACCCGGGACCTCGGCGCTCCGCAACGCGTCCCGCGACCTGGGTCAGCCCGACGCCGGGGGCCCGGACGGGCCCGGGCGCCGAGCCGCCTCGCTCCGCCGCAGATCGGCCTCGATCGAGCCGAGCAGCCGCCGCAGCAGGTCCTCGGGGTCCTCGCCGTGCTGGACCAGCCGACGAGCGGCCACGAACAGGGCGGCGGCAGGTTCGCCCACCGGGGGATCGCCGACCTCGAGGCCCAGCGCCTCCCCCTTGCGCAGCAGCTTCGCCTCCCGCAGCAGCGCAGGAAGGTCGACCGGCACGCCGTCGAAGGCCGAGGTGCGTCCGTGCTCGGCCAGCTTGGCCGCCTCCCAGCCGGCGGCCAACTCGTCGAGGGCAGGGGTGCGCCCGGAGCCGAGGTGGGGGTGCCGCTGGTCGAGCTTGTCGTGGATGGCGCCGATCACCTCCGCGAGGTCGAACCAGCCGGCCTGACGAGCCAACGAGGCGTGGAACACCACCTGGTAGAGGAGATCACCCAACTCGGATGCCAGCTCCTCCGCGCCCTCTCCGGTGTCCGGGTCGTAGGCATCGAGGGCCTCCAGCACCTCGTAGGCCTCCTCGAGCAGGTAGCGCCTGAGGGAGTCGTGGCTCTGGGCCGCCTTCCAGGGATCCTCGGATCGGAGGCGTTCCATCAGCGCAGCGAAGCGCTCCAGGCGACCTCCTGCGCTGGGCGGCAGATCGGGGATCCACACCGAGGTGAGGTGATCTGGTTCGACCGCCCTGTCCAGGTCCGCCCAGTCGAGCTCCCACACCTGCTCCTCGGGCAGGCCGAGCCGCTGCAGCACGATCACCGGACCGTCAGGGGGGGGATCGACCGCGAGCTTCACGTCGGAGAGGGCGAAGCGTGAGTCGCACTGCACGACCAGCACCGCGCCGCCCCCCGGGGGCCGGGTGGCCTCGAAGCGGTGGGCGTCGACCAGGGTCACCGCGTGGGCGAGGGGGTCGACGCCGAGGCAGGTCCAGGCCGGCTCGAGGAAGGACATCGCCGGGTGGACCACCACCTCGAGCGACCGGTCGTCGCTTGCCGCCTCGAGCAGGAGCTCGACCGTGCGCTCCCCCACCGACGGCGACCCCGGCACGGCGTAGAGGACCCGGCCGTGGCGTCGGGCGGCGTCGATGAGCTCCCCCACGATGGACGGGTACACCTCGTCGATGCGGTCGAGCGACTCGTAGAGGTGGTCGAAGCTCGACGCGTCGGGCACCGCCTCCGCGGCCGGGTGGACCCGGGTTCGGAGGTAGCGCCACGCCACCTCGGAGATCAGCCGGCCGGCCTGCACGGTGAGCAGCTCGCGGCCGGCCGGGCCGAGGCCGATGACGTCGACGCGCGCCACTCGGAAGCTCACCGAGCGGGATCGCGGGGGTTCACGACGTGCGCACCGCTCACGGGGTGGGTGCGCCCCCGAGGTCGGTGACGGGCTCGACCTCCGGCGCCTGCGGCCGACCGATGGTGAGCCCCTCGCGCAGCTGCACCTCGGTGCCGTAGCGGGGGTTCACCGTGCTGTCCTCGAGCAGCCACCACACCGGCACGAGGGTCGGATCGAACTGGGTGCCCTGGGAGGTCAGCTCCTCGACCATCGACGCCGGGTCTCCGGGTTGGACCTCCACCACCTCGAACCACACGGTCGACTCGCCGACGGGCACGGGGTCGCTCACCTCTCCCACCTCGGCCACCACCAGCTCCTCGATCAGCGCGGTGTCCGCACCGGCGGTGTAGCCCGCCAGCAGGCCGGTGAGCGAGGTGCACCGGCCGGACTCCTCGGTGAGCTCCAGCTCGGCCACCTGGCCGGCGATCTGCTCCAGCGCGATCCCGTCGTCGGCTCGACGCTGCACCTCGGCCACCTCGAGATCGGTGGCCGAGGCCACCACCACGCAGCGACGCTCCCACAGCCCGGGAGCGAGCTCGTAGAGCTCTCGGGCGTCGGCCTCGTCGGCGAGGTCCAGCTGCAGGTACCACTCGTTGAGGGCGCTCAGGCCGCCGAGCTGGGTGAGCACCACGTCCCGCGTGCGCTCGGAGTACTCCTCCAGGGAGCCCCCCGAGGCCTGCACCTGCTCCTCGGCGGCCGCACGGTCGATCTCCAGGCCGGCCGCCTCCACCACCTCGGCCACCGCCTCGGAGAGCATCAGCTGGACCAGGGCCTGCCGGGCATCGGTGCCGGGCAGCACGCTCTCCATGTCGTCCTCGGAGTCCGCCGCCGCGCCGCCGTCGACCTGCACGGCGTCCAGGGTGAGGGCGCTCACATCGTCCACGGAGACCGAGCGGTCGCCCACGGAGCCCGCCGTGTCGTCCGCCAGGGCGCCGCAGGAGGTGCCGACCGATGCCGCGAGGCACACCGTTGCGAGTACTCGACGCATGGGCCGATGCTAGGTCGACCCACGAGCGCCGGACGCATCCGGATCGGGCGGGGCTCCTTCGGGCGGGGGCAGCAGCTCGCTGAGGGCGGCGACCAGGGCACCGGGTAGATCGCTGCGGGCGGGCAGCGGGAGCTGGAGCTGGCCACCCGGCCCCGCCCCGGGATCCACACCCGCCTCCTTGTAGACCGCGCCCTTGTAGCTCCGCTCCAGGCGCAGCTGCTTCGACGCCGGCAGGGCCACCGGCGCCAGGCGGGCCACCCATCCACCGCCTGCCAGCGCCTGGGCCTTGGTCGCACTCACCTCCCGGACCCCCGTGCGCACGCACTCCGCTCGCAGCCGGGCCACGGCCAGCAGGCTCGCTGCCGGCTCCGGCACCGGCCCGAACCGATCCCTCCACTCGTCCTCGATGCCCACCACCTCATCGGCGGTGCGCACCGCGGCGAGCCGACGGTAGGCCTCCATGCGGAGGTCGTCGCGCGCCACGTAGTCGGCAGGGAGGAACGCCGGCACCGGCAGCTCGATGGTGATCTCCTCCGGTTCGGGGGGCGGGGCCTCTCCGTTGAGCTCGGAGATCGCCTCGTTGACCATCTGCACGTAGAGGTCGTAGCCCACCGAGGCCACGTGCCCCGATTGACCGGTGCCGAGGAGGTTCCCCGCACCGCGGATCTCCAGGTCGCGCATGGCGATGCGGAACCCCGAGCCGAGCTCGGTGGTCTCGCCGATGGTCTTGAGCCGCTCGTAGGCCTCCTCGGACAGCTGGCGGTCCGGCGGGTAGAACAGATAGGCGTACGCCCGTTGCCCCGCGCGGCCCACCCGGCCCCGCAGCTGGTGGAGCTGGCCGAGCCCCAGCAGGTCGGCGCGCTCCACCACGAGCGTGTTGACGGTGGGCATGTCGATGCCGGACTCGATGATGGTGGTGCACACCAGCACGTCGTAGGCACCCTCCCAGAAGTCCACCACCACCCGCTCGAGGGTGCCCTCGTCCATCTGGCCGTGGGCGACCGCCACCCGGGCCTCGGGAACGAGCTCTCTCAGGCGCTCGGCCCGGTGCTCGATGTCGCGCACCCGGTTGTGCACGTAGAACACCTGGCCCTCCCGCAGGAGCTCCCGACGAATCGCCTCGGCCACCGCCCGCTCGTCGTACTCCCCCACGTAGGTGAGGATGGGCTGGCGAGCCGCGGGGGGCGTGTTCAGCAGCGACAGGTCTCGGATGCCGGTGAGGCTCATCTCGAGCGTCCGGGGGATCGGGGTGGCGGTCAGGGTCAGCACGTCGACGTCGGAGCGCAGCTGCTTGATCGACTCCTTGTGGCCCACACCGAAGCGCTGCTCCTCGTCGACCACGAGGAGGCCCAGCCGTCGGAAGGACACGCCCTCCGAGAGCAGGCGATGGGTGCCGATCACCACGTCCACCTCCCCGCTCGCGAGACCGTCGATGACGGCACGGGCCTGGCCGGGGGTCAGGAACCGGCTCAGGACCTCCACCCGCACCGGGAAGCCGGCGAAGCGATCGGTGAAGGTCTGGAGGTGCTGCTGGGCCAGCAGGGTCGTGGGCACCAGCACCGCCACCTGGTAGCCGTCCTGCACCGCCTTGAACGCCGCCCTGACCGCCACCTCCGTCTTGCCGAAGCCGACGTCGCCGCACACCAGGCGGTCCATCGGCACCGCCGACTCCATGTCCGCCTTCACCTCGGCGATGGCGCGGAGCTGGTCGGGGGTCTCCTGGAAGGGGAAGGCAGCCTCGAGCTCGCGCTGCCAGGGCGTGTCGTCGGCGACGGCATGGCCCGTGGAGTGCACCCGGGTCTGGTACAGCACCACCAGCTCCTGTGCGATCTCCGCCACCGCCGCTCGCACCTTCGCCTTCGTGCGGGCGAAGTCGGCGCCACCCATCCGGTTCAGCGCCGGGGTCTCCCCACCGGAGTAGAGCCGGATCGAGTCGATCTGGTCGGAGGGCACGTAGAGGCGGTCGTCGCCGCGGTACTCCAGCAGCAGGTAGTCGCGCTCCACCCCACCCATCGCCCGGCGGACCATCCCGCCGAAGCGGGCGACGCCGTGGTGCTGGTGCACGACGTGGTCGCCGACGGCGAGGTCCTCGAAGAACCGCTGGGCGTCACGGCGCGGGATCCGGGCGGCCCGGTGGGTCCGACGCCGACCGGTGAGATCGGCTTCGGCGAGCAGCGCCAGGCGCACCTCGGGCAGGATGCACCCCCGCTGGAGGGCCGTGACGACCAGCGAGATCCCGGGTTCGCGCAGGAGGCGGTCCCCTGGGCGACGGCGGGTGGGTGCCAGTCCCTCGGCTCCCAGCACGCGCTCGATCCGCTCCGCGGCGCCGGCGTCGTCGGCGCACACCACCACCCGGAAGCCGTCGGCCAGCAGCTGGCGGAGCTGGCGGAGCACGGCATCGGCGTCCCCCACCGCAGCGGGCCAGCCCGCCGCACCGACGACCGGGGTGTCCGGGCCGGCGGCGAGGGCGGTGACGGACCAGTGCGGGGCCTCGGTGTGGCGGAGCAGGCGGTCGAACTCGACGTGCAGGCGGGGCAGCTCCCCGTCCGCGGCCAGGTCCCAGGTGCGTGACAGCGAGCCCGCCAGGCTCGCCTCCTCCTCCACGATGTCGTTGGCGCGCTCCCGAAGCCGACGGGGATCGCAGAGCAGGATCAGCGCGTCGTCGCCCACCACGTCGAACAGCACGTGCTCCTGGTCGGCCAGCCAGGCCAGCCAGGCCTCCATGCCGTCGAAGGTCTCCCCGGCGGCGAAGCGCTCCCACTGCTCCCGTCCCCAGGGGTCCGAGGCCACCAACGCCTCGGCGCGCCGGCGGACCTCCTCGGTGGGCAGCAGTTCACGGGCAGGACAGATCTCGACGGCACCGATCGCCTCGGTGGCGCGCTGGTCGGCCACGGAGAACTCCGTGAGCCGGTCGACCTCGTCACCCCACAGGTCGATGCGCACCGGGTGGTCCGCGGTGGCGGGGAACACGTCGATGATCGAGCCTCGCACCGCCAGCTCGCCCCGGGCTTCGACCTGGTACTCGCGGCGATAGCCGGTGTCGACCAGGTGGCGGACCAGGTCCTCGACGTCGAGCACGTCACCTCGGCGCACGACCAGCGGCTCCAGGTCCTCCACGTGCGGTCCGAGTCGTTGCACCAGGGCGCGCGCCGGAGCGACCACCACCGACAGGGTCGGGTCGCCGCTGCGAAGCCTCCACAGCGTGTGCACACGACGGCCCATGGTCTCCACGCCGGGGCTGACGCGCTCGAAGGGGAGGGTCTCCCACGCCGGGAACAGCGCCACGGACTCGGCGGGGAGGAAGGCCGTGAGGTCCGCGGCGAGCCGCTCCGCCTCCGAGGCCAGGGGAACGGCCACCACCACCGGTCGGCGGCGGGAGAGCTCCACCAACCCGGCGACGACCGGGGCTCGCGCCACCTCGGGCACGGCGAGCACGGCGCCGGAGCGGCCGAGCGACGCCTGCAGCGCCGGCTCCTCCTTCAGCGACGCCAGCAGCGGGGCCAACGCGGGCGCGTCCGGGGTCGGATCTCCAGCAGCGGGCTCGGGGGGCGGGGCAGGCACGGGGCCTGACCGTACCGCGGGCCCGGAAGGCCGGACACCCAGGGGGGTCCGGGCCAGACTGTGGCCATGGCGGCGCTGCTGGCGATCTGCGCATCGGTGATGTTCGGCGTGGCCGACTTCTTCGGCGGGCTGTCCGCCCGGCGCATCGTCCCCACCGTCACCGCCGCGGTCGCCCAGCTGGCGGGCCTGGTCGTCCTCGGCGTCGCCGCCCTCACGCTGCTCACCGGGAGGCCGATCGGCGAGGACCTCGCTCTGGGCTCGGCCGCCGGCGTGGTGGGCGGGCTGGCGATCGGCGCCTTCTACTTCGCGCTCTCCCAGGGTTCGATGAGCGTGGTCGCACCGGTGTCGGCGGTGACCTCGGCCGTCGTGCCGGTCGTGGCGGGCCTGGTGCTGGGGGAGTCCCCGGGCGCGCTGCAGTGGGCCGGGGTGGCGCTGGCCCTGCCCGCCATACTGCTCATCTCCCGGGAGGGGACCGCCGACCCGGAGTCCCAGGCCGACGAGCCCGTGGTGGAGCGCGCGACGCCGGAGGAGAACCGCACCGCCCTGCTCGCCGGCCTCGGCGCCGGCGTCGGGTTCGGGTTGTTCGTGGTGCTGATCACCCGCACCTCGGCCGCCTCGGGGATCTGGCCGTTGGTGGCATCGCGCTCCGCGTCTGCCGTGGCGCTGGGTGTGGTCCTGGCACTGGGCGGGACCATCCGCCTCGGCTCGCTCGCCGCCTCGGCCGGCCTCCGGCGGACCGGCCTGCAGCTCGCCGTGGTGGCTGGTGTGCTGGATGCGTCGTCCAACGTCCTCATCCTGGAGGCGGGCCGGCGGGGGATGCTGGTGCTCGTCGGCGTGATCGGCGCCATGTACCCCGCTTCCACCATCGTGCTGGCCCGGGTGGTCCTGGGCGAGCGCCTGCAGCGCCATCAGCTGGGCGGCCTGGCCCTGGCGGTGCTGGCCGTCGTGCTGATCGCCAGGTGAACTCCTGCTGAACATCCGGTGCCGGTCGACGCGAGCGCCGACCCGCCCGGTATCACGACGAGGTGGCCCATCCCATCGACGCGATCCTCGACGGGGCGCCGTTCACGCCGCTGCACCGGCGCGTCTGGCTCCTCGCCTCGATGGGCATCCTCCTCGACGGGTTCGACTTCTTCATCATGGGGGTGGCCATACCGCTGATCCGCGAGCAGTGGTCCCCCAACGACCTCGAGGTGGGCCTGATCACCGCATCCGCGGTGCTGGGCGCCATGGTCGGTGCGGCGACCCTGGGTGCGCTGACCGACCGCATCGGTCGCCAGCTCGCCTTTCGCATCGACCTCGTGCTGTTCGTGGTGTTCGCTCTCGCGTCGGCATCGGCGCCGGGCATCTGGTGGCTCATCGCCTTCCGCTTCCTCCTCGGGGTGGGGATCGGCGCCGACTACCCCATCAGCGCCAGCTACGTCGCCGAGATCGCCCCCGGTCGGCTCCGGACGCGGCTGCTGGTGTCCAGCTTCAGCTTCCAGGCGATCGGCCAGCTGCTGGGGGTGGTGGTGGGGCTGGTGGTGCTGGAGCTGCATCCGGCGACGAACGCCTGGCGATGGATGCTCGCCTTCGGCGTGGTGCCGGCGCTGGCGATCATCCGACTCCGCCGCCGCGTGCCGGAGAGCCCCAAGTGGATGCTCCAGGCAGGTCGGACCCGGGAAGCCGCCGAGGTGCTGTCGCTGTTCGCCGGGCGCGCCGTGCAGCAGCACGAGCTGCGCACCCCACCGGTCACCACCTGCAGAGACGTGGTCCCGACGCCGCGCTGGCGCGAGCTGTTCACCCCTGCGCTGCGGGGTCGCAGCGTGCTGGTGAGCGTGCCGTGGTTCCTCATGGACATCGCCACCTACGGCATCGGGGTGTTCACACCGACGATCCTCGCGGCGCTGGCCGTCGGCGGCTCGGCGGACAGCCCGGTCGCCGCCGATCTCGCCTCCACAGAAGGAGCGGCCGTGGTCGACGTCTTCCTCGTCATCGGCTTCGCGCTCGCCATCCTGCTCGTGCCCAGGATCGGTCGCATCCGCATGCAGGTGATCGGCTTCACCGCGATGGCCGCGTCCCTGTCGCTGCTCGCCCTCGTGTCCTCTCTGCCGGGAGGAGGCGGCCAGCACCTGCCGGCGGTGTTCGTGCTCTTCGCCGTGTTCAACCTCTTCATGAACATGGGGCCCAACACCACGACCTTCGCGCTCCCCGCGACGGTCTACCCGGCCGCGGTGCGCAGCACGGGCGCCGGCTTCGCCGCTGCGGCCGGCAAAGCCGGCGCGGCGACCGGGCTCGTCCTGTTCCCCGTGCTCCAGGCCGGACTCGGTTTGCCGCCCACGCTGGTGGTGGTCTCGGCCGGATGCGTGGTGGCCGCTGTCACGACCGTCGCGCTGCGCCGTCACAGCCGTGAGGAGCCCGACCTCCGCGAACCGCTGCCCGACGGCGAGCGCGCTACGGCCGGCGGGCGTTGAACCGCTGCATGGCAGCGGACACGTCGGACACGGCGATCGCCTCGACGGCGTCGGCCGCCAGCTGCACGGCCACCGCCAGCGCGTCGCGCTCCGCCCCGTGGGGTCTCGACAGCACCCAGTCCGCTCCCCGCCCGGGTCCACCCCGCGGCTTGCCGATGCCGATGCGCACCCGGGCGAAGTCCCGGGTCCCCAGGTGCTCGGCGATGCTGCGCAGGCCGTTGTTGCCGGCCAGCCCGCCCCCCAGCTTCACCTTGAGCTCCCCAGGATCGATGTCGAGCTCGTCGTGCACCACCACCAACCTCGACCAGTCATCGAGCGGATGTCGGCGCACGAGCTGCGCCACGGCGCGGCCCGACTCGTTCATGTAGGTGTGAGGGACCGCGAGGTGCAGGCGTGCGCCGTCGACGCGCGCGCCGGCCACCCGTGCGGAGACCTTGCGGTCTTCACGCAGGCGCTCGCCGAGGCGATCGGCGAGCAGCTCGACTGCTTCGGCACCGACGTTGTGTCGAGTTCCCTCGTAGCGGGATCCGGGGTTGCCGAGACCCACCACCAGCAGTGCGCCCTGGGTGGTCACCGCCCGCCCGGTCAGTCCTCGGCGCCGGATCCGGCCTCGCCGCCCGCGTCGGAGGAGGCCCCGTCGCCGCCGGCTTCGGCCTCCGCGCCTGAAGCCTCCTCGCCCTCCTCGGAGGACTCGACCATCGCCGCCCGGGTGAGCTCGGCGCTGACCACCACCTGGTCCTCCGGCGTGACCAGCTCCACCCCGGCCGGCAGGTCGAGCTCGCCCACGGTGATCGTCCGGTCGAGGGTCATCTCCGAGATGTCCACGGTGATGGCGTCGGGGATCTCCGTCGGCTTCATCCGCACGGTCACCGCCATCAGGCGCTGCTCCGCGATGCCGTTCTCCTGGGTGACCCGGGAGGCTTCCCCCTCCACGTGGATGGGGACGTCCACCTCGATGGCGGCGTCGCGGTCCACGCGGAGGAAGTCGATGTGGATCACCTCACGGCGCACCGGATGGCGCTGGACCTCCTTCACCACCGCCAACTCGGTCTGGCCGTCGATGTCGAGGTCGAGCAGGGCGTTGAGCCCGGCGTCGGTGGTGAGCGCGAGGCGAAGGTCGCGGCGATCGACCGACACCGTCACCGACGGGCGGCCGAGTCCGTACACCACGCCGGGGATGCGGTTCTCCGCACGGAGTCGTCGCGACGGGCGGGTACCCAGCTCGCGACCGGTGTTGGCGTTCAGCTTGACCTCGGACATGGCAGGACTCCTGGCGGCTTCGGGGGCGACGGAACCCCGCAGGGTTCACGGCCGACCTGCGAGTGTACCGAGGCCCGGCTCGGAGCCGCCAACGCGGCCCCGTGCCCGCCGCCGAGGCGACGGTCAGCTCTGGTTCTGCCCGTCGAAGATCCGAGAGACCGAGGTGTCCTCGAACACCGCGCCGACGGCATCGGCGATGATCCCTGCGGCGGAGAGCACCTCGATCTTGTCGATCCGCTTCTCCTCCGGCAGGGGCAGGGTGTTGGTGACCACCACCTTCTCCAGCACCGAGTTCTTGAGGCGGTCGATGGCCGGGCCGGAGAACACGCCGTGGGTGGCAGCGCAGTAGACCGCCTCCGCCCCCCGCTCCTGGAGCTGCTCCGCGCCGGCCACGATCGTGCCGGCGGTGTCGATCATGTCGTCGATGAGCACGCAGCGACGACCCTCCACCTCACCCACCACGTCCTTGGCCTCCACCGCGTTCTTCTCGCCCCGGAGACGTCGCTTGTGGACGATCGCCAGGTCGGCACCGAGCTGGTTGGCGTAGCGCTCGGCGACCTTCACCCGGCCGGCGTCGGGCGACACGACCACCACGTCGCTGCCGAGGTTGGTGGCCACCCAGTCGACCAGCACCGGCATGGCCGTGAGGTGGTCGACCGGTCCGTTGAAGAAGCCCTGGATCTGGCCGGAGTGCAGGTCCACCGAGATCATCCGCTTGGCTCCGGCGACGTCGAACATGTCCGCGAGGAGCTTCGCGGTGATCGGCTCCCGCCCTTCGGCCTTGCGGTCCTGCCGGCCGTAGCCGTAGAAGGGGGCGACCACGCTGATCCGCTTGGCGCTCGCCCTCTTCGCGGCGTCCACCATGATGAGCTGCTCCATGATGGCGTCGTTGACCGACAGCCCTGCGCTGGAGCAGTGGCTCTGGAAGATGAAGACGTCCGCCCCCCGGATGGACTCCCCGAAGCGGCAGTGGAGCTCGCCGTTGGCGAACTCCGCGATCGAGACGGGGTCGAGCACGGTCCCCAGTCGCTCGGCGACCTCCTCGGCCAACCCGTGGTTCGCCCGCCCGGCGACGAGCACCAGCTTCTTCTTGGTGACCAGCTCCACGGTCGTCTCCTGTCAAGGGTCCACGGGAGTGTAGAACGCACCGGTGGTCGTGTCAGATGCCACTTCGGTGCCAGGTCCGAGGTGGGCGAAGGGGCCGATCTGGCACCGGGCACCGATGCGGGCGCCGCTGCACACCGTCGCCTCGAGGACGCAGTCGTCACCCACCACCGTGTCCACCAACCGACAACCGGGGCCGACCTCGGTGCCGTCCCCGATCACCGAGTCACCCTGCAGGATGACGCCCGGGAACAGCGTCACGTCGGTTCCCACCACCACGGTGGTGTCGACGTAGGTGGCACCGGGATCGACCAGCGTCACACCCGTTCGGAGCAGGTGCTCGTTGGTCCGTCGACGCAGCTCCGCCTCGGCCTGGGCGAGCTGCAACCGGTCGTTCACCCCCTGGGTCTCCATGGCATCGGCGGCGGTGACCGCCTCGACGCGGTGCCCGGCACCCGCGAGCACCTCGATCACGTCCGTGAGGTAGTACTCACCCTGCGCGTTGTCGGGTTGGATCCGGCGCAACGCCGGTGCGAGGAGGCTGCGCCGGAAGCAGTACACCGAGGTGTTCACCTCGGTGAGCTCGCGCTCCTCGGGCGTGGCATCACCGTGCTCCACGATGCGCTCGACACGCCCGTCCCCACCACGCACCACCCGGCCGTTGGCCCCAGGATCGTCCATCACCGCGGTGAGGATCGTGGCCGCCGCACCGCTCGACCGGTGGTGGACGACCAGGTCCTCCACCGTCGAGGGCCGAAGCAGCGGGGTGTCGCCCGGCACCACCACCACGTCGCTGTCGTCGTGGAGCACGTCGTCGGGGAGACCCACCAGTCCGACCATCGCCGCGTCGCCGGTGCCGCGCTGCACCCGTTGCTCCACGAACTCCAGCTCCGCGTCGTGCACGTGCTCCTGCAGCTTCTTGGTGACCCAATCGGCCTTGTGGCCCACGACCACCACCGCCCGGTCCAGGTTCAGACCCGTCAGGGCGTCGAGCACGTAGAGCAGCATCGGTCGGCCGCACAACCGGTGCAGGGGCTTCGGACGCTCGGACAGCATCCGGCTGCCCTGGCCGGCGGCCAGCACGATGGCGGAGAGCGCGGGTTCGTTCATGGGCTCCATAGTGCTCTGCATGGCGTCCTCGATCGTGCTCTCGGGGCAGGGATCGAACCTGCAACCTCCTGATCCAAAGTCAGGCGTTCTGCCAATTGAACTACCCGAGACCGCGTGGCCCACGGTATCCCCCTCCGTCGCCCGGGACCGCCGAGCGACCGACGACGTAGCTCAGCTGCCCGGGCTGGCAGCCAGGCCGGGCCGGGCACCTCCGCCACGTCGGAGGGTGGCCAGGGCCTCGGTCCAGAACCCGACCCCCCACCCCACGTGCATGGCGACGAAGGCCGGGGCGACCCACAGCTTCTCCTCGGTCCCCCGCACCGAGCCGAGGGTGCTCAGCGTGCCGGCGACGACCACTGCGGCGTAGGGGGCCGCCGCCAGCAGCGCCAGGGCGCGGAGCCGCCGGAAGGGCAGCAGCGTCGCGGCGAACGCCAGCATCCCCACCATGGCGGGGGCTGCGAGGTGGCGCACCGCGGCGGACTCCGGGTGCGACACCAGGGTCTGCACCTTGCCCGAGCCGTACCGGCGGTACTGGCGGTACAGCGCGGACACCGACTGGCGGCAGTCCCAGTCGATCTCGATCGCCGGGTCGAAGAGGAGCTCCCGTCCGCTGCGGCGAACCCGGTAGTCGAACTCGAAGTCCTCGTTCACCAGCTGCGTCTCCGACCAGCCCCCCAGGTCGTGGATGACGTCGAGCGGATAGGCCCCGAAGGGGATGTGATCCACGGTCTGCGCTTCGGTGCCGTAGTGGTAGACGGAGTTGCCCTGGCCGAACCGGGATCCCATGGCTGCGGCGATGGCGCGACCGGCGGGGGTGTGGCCACGTCCGGTCTTGCGGCCACCCACGCCACCCCACTTCCCGGTTCGGAGGTGGGCGACGACCTTCTCGACGTAGTCCGGGGGGATCCGGCAGTGTGCATCGACGCGCACGAGGAAGCGGCTGCGGGCCCGGTCGGCTGCCAGGTTCAGCGCCATCGGGATGACCCGATCGGGGTTCCGCACGAGCTCCACCCGATCGTCACGGTCGGCGTAGCGCTGCACGACCTCGTCGGTGCCGTCGTCGGACTGGCCGTCGACCACCAGCACCTGGAGCTCACGCCACGTCTGGCCCAGCACGCTGTCCAGCAGCGGACCGATCGTGGCGGCCTCGTTGCGGGCCGGGATGACGACGGTGACGAGCTCGTGCCGGTTCACCGCGGCAACGGTACGCTCACCGACGCTTGCCGAACAGCGTGGGGAACGTCCGCAGCGCGATCACCAGGTCACGCCACATCGACCAGTTCTCGATGTAGCGGTTGTCGAGCCGGACGCGGGTCTCGATGCTGGTGTCGCCCCAGTAGCCGTTCACCTGCGCCCAACCCGTGATGCCGACCGGTACCCGGTGACGGTAGTGGTACTCGTCGATCTCGGCCGCGAACTGCTCCACGAAGTGCGGCCGCTCGGGCCGGGGACCCACCAGGGACATGTCGCCCTTGATCACGTTGAAGAGCTGGGGCAGCTCGTCGAGGTGCGACGGACGCAGGAGCTTGCCGACCCACGTCACGCGGTCGTCGTTGTCGACGGTCCACTGGGTGTTGGAGTCGTCGTTGACGCGCATCGTGCGGAACTTGAGGATGTCGAACGGCGCGCCGCCGATGCCGCAGCGGACCTGCCGGAAGAACACCGGCCCGGCCGAGGAGAGCTTCACCGCGATGGCACAGGCGATGAGGATCGGTGAGGTGAGCAGCACGAGCAGGCTGGCCGCGGCGATGTCGAAGGCTCGCTTGGCGGGCCACAGGTCGGCGCTCGTGCCGGGTCGCTGCACCTTGACCAGCGGCAGCCCGTCCACCTCGAGGCCCACCTCGCCGGCGGAGACGCCGAGCTCGAAGAGCCTCGGCACGACGTAGAACTGGACCCGATGGTCGTGGCAGCGACGGACGATGCCCACGAGCTCCTGCTCGGAAGCGGAGCCGAACGCCACGATGACGTTGCGCACGCCCGTGGCCGCCAGGATCTCCGACAGGTGCTCGGGTCGGCCCACGAGCGGGAGCTCCGCCTCGTCCTCGAAGCGGTCGACGAACCCGCAGGGCACGAGTCCTACGTGGGGGTTGTCTGCCAGCGCGGCGGCGATCTCACGACCGGTGGGACCGGATCCGACGATCAGCGTGTCCTCCAGGTCGAAGCCGCGGCTGCGGGCGATCATCGCCATCCGGTAGCTGATCAGGCGTCCCAGCATGACGAGGGGGACGGTGAACACGACGATCTGGATGATCGCCGCGACGTCGATGTAGCGGCTCACGTCCCCGCCGTCGCCCAACCGGCGGAGCATGAGCAGGAACCAGGTGACCACGGGCGCCAGGCCGATCCGGGTGACGATCGACAGCATCCCCTCGCTCGGGCCGAGGATGTGGCGGCCACGGCGGTGCGTCGGCCACAGCAGCAGGGTGACGACCAGGGAGAACAGCACGACCACGCCGAGCCCGACGGTGCCGTCGCGGTAGTAGGACGACAGCAGCAGCGGTCCACCGACCGCCGCCGCGTCCAGACCGTGGCCGACGAGGCCGACGAATCGGCCGACCGCCCGTCGGTCGCGCTGCGGGATCGTCCGCACCGGCGCCGCCATCACGACCCCGCCGTTGCGTCGTTGACGACGCTCCTCGCGCAGGTCGACGACGTGGAGTTCCGTGGTTGCCCGCCCCCCAGCGACCAAGCCATCCGCCTCGGTGATCTTCAACATTTCGCCCCAATCAGCACCCTGACCAGCCAGCCTCGCCGGTCTCTGCCGCTAAGAGATTCACATGTGACCGAGGGCACCGTCAAGGCCCGATTGCCGCTGATCTGCCACAGCGGGTACTCCGACGGCCGCCACGCGCAGCCGTTGGCGCCCGCCCTGTGGCCTACGGCACAATCGCCCGGTGCGCGTCGAAGTGCGGGAACGCCTGGAGGAGCTCCGAGGAGCGTGGGATGCGCTCGTCGCGGCCCAACCTCTGGCGTCGCCGTTCCTGACCTCCTGGTGGGTGGAGAACGCGGCCGAAGGCCGCACTGCTCTGGTCTGCTGCACCGAGGGCGAAGAGCTGGTCGGTGGGGCCGCCTTCGAGATCGACCGCTTCGGGCCGCCACGGCTCAAGGTGGAGCGCGTCCGCTTCGTCGGCCAGGGGCCGTTGGCACCGGATCACCTCGACGTCGTCGCCGTGCCCGGCCGGCACCACGAGGTCACCGAGGCCATCGGCCGGTGGCTCCTCGACGGCGCCCGCCTGATCGACCTGCACGGGTTGACCGCGGGCTCCGGGCTCCCGCAGGCGATCGACGCCCGAGTCCTGGTCGAGATCGACGCCCCGTACCTCGAGCTCGAGGACGCCGGATGGGCGGGCAGGCTTCCCGGACGGCTCCGCAGCACCATCACCCGCTCGCGCAAGCGCCTCGAGCGCGAGGGGTTCGCCGTGCGCCGGGTGCCGGCGGAGGAGATGGCTCGGGCCATGGCCACGCTGCGGTCCCTGCACGAGGCCCGGTGGCAGGAGGACTCGGCCTTCGGGGCCGGATGGAGCCGCCTCGAGCGCGTCGCCGCAGCGGGCGCGCCGTGCGGCGGGGTGGTGGTGCACGAGCTGGCCTCGGACGATCGCGTGATCGCCTCGGAGATCGACCTGGTGGTCGGATCCCGGGTCAGCTTCTACCAGGCCGGTCGGCTGACCGAGCACGAGCTGCGGGGAAGCGGCTCGGTGCTGCGCGCCGCCATCATCGACTGGGCGGTCAGCTCGGGTCACGAGGAGTTCGACCTGCTGCGCGGCGGGGAGGGCTACAAGGACGACTGGGCGACCGGCGTGCGACGGATCCGTCGCGCCCGCGGAGGCTGCGGCCCGACCGGGCGCAGCGCGGCCGCGGTCGCCAACGCCACGCTCCTGTCGGCGCCGGCCGTGCTCGGCGCGATCGAGCGCGTCGTGGGAGAGGAGCGGGCCGACGCGCTCACCCGACGCATCGTGGCTACCGTTCGACACAAGGGATGAGCACCGGGCCCGAGGAAGCACCGGGGACCTCCGTCCCCTGGAACACGAGGCGATGATGGCACCAGAGAACACCGACGGCGTCGACGACCGGATCCAGCGCGAGGCCGACTTCCACGACCACCGCTTCGCGGAGGGCTCTCGACCGGCGGGCCGCTTCTACGCCATCACCGGCGCCAGCGACGACCGCTACCAGCAGCTGGTCGACGAGATCGAGGCACCCGCCCACGTCCTGGAGCTGGGCTGCGGTCTCCACTCGAAGATGTGGGGCCTGCTGGAGCGAGGCGTCCAGGTGACCGCCATCGACATCTCCCAGGTGGCGATCGACGCCGCCATCGAGGAGTACCGCCGAAGGGAGCTCTCGGGTGGAGAGCTCCGCGTGATGAACGCCGAGGCCCTGGAGTTCCCCGACGACACCTTCGACGCCGTCACGGGCAGCGGCATCCTGCACCACCTGGACCTGCGCCGAGGCGTCGCCGAGTGCGCCCGCGTCCTCAAGCCCGGCGGTCGCCTGATCGCCATCGAGCCGATGGGCCACAACCCCGCGGTCAACCTCTACCGCCGGTACACACCGGACCAGCGGACCGACGACGAGCATCCCCTGCTCATGGCCGACTTCGACGCCATGGAGCGCAACTTCGCCGAGCTGCACGTCGACTTCTACCACTTCCTGTCGCTCGGCGCGCTCGCGCTCTCCCGAACGAGCGCCTTCCCCCGGGCCATCGCAGGGCTCGATCGCGCCGACCACTGGGTCTTCTCGAAGCTGCCGTTCGCGCGGCGGATGGCCTGGATGGCCGTCATCGAGGCGACAGGCCCTCGCTGAGGTGCGGGCCTCCGACCCTCACCCGCCCCGCAGCTTGGCCACCAGCTCGCGGATCACCTGACGGGCCTTCGAGGACAGCGCCAACCCGACCGCACCGCCCCCCACGCCGGCGAGCACGATCAGCACCATCGACGCGAAGCCCTCCGAGGTGGCCAAGCGGACCGGGAGCGCGGCCGCAGCGACGCAGGCGCCCACGGTCAACCCCGGGAGGATGGCCCGCAGGACCCCGGCCATCGATGCGCCCGCGACGTGGTTGACGATCAGCTGCCGGATGGTGGTGAAGACCGCCGCCGTGACCAGGTGGACTCCCGCGATCCACACGATCCCCCGCGGCCCGACCACCCACATCGCGGTGAGCATGAGGGGGACCATGACCAGGTTGAGCCGCATCATCACCCCCGGGCGACCGGTGGCGAACAGGAGGTCGCCCGTGGCGAAGCCCAGGCCCACGATGCAGCCGGTGATGGAGATGATCTCCATGGTGGTGATGCCGGCGGGATCGTAGGTGCCGAACATCAGCCCGAACGCGTCCCGGGCCACCAGCGCCAGTCCGATGCCGGCGGGGATCGAGAACATCGACACGATCGAGAGCGCCTTGTACATGGCCTCACGCAGGGCGGCCTGACCGTCGGAGCGGATCCTGGAGTACATCGGGAACAGCACCGCCGACATGGCGTTGAGCTGCCCGGCCAGGAAGAACTCCGGCAGTCGGAAGGCCTGGTAGTAGGTCCCCAGCTCCGACGACGCCCGGCGGCCGACCACGAAGTAGTCGCCGTTCAGCGCCAGCAGGCCCAGGAAGCTGTTGCCCGCGTGCTTCCACGCGTAGGAGAACAGCTCGCCGAACACCGTCCGGTCCCATGCGAGGCGGGGGTGGAACTTCACCCTCCACCAGGTCAGCAGCCACCACACGACCTTGGCGACCAGGAAGCCCACGAGGACTCCCCAGGCGCCCCACCCGGCGGCGACCAGCGCGACGGTGACGCCGAAGCGCGACAGGTCGCGGGAGACCTCGGTGTACGCGCGGGGCCGGAAGGCCATCTCACGTGTGAACAGCGCCCAGGGCACGGTCGTCAGCCCCGAGATCAGGACCACCACCCCGAGGGCGCGGAAGACGTTCACGAAGTCCTCGAGGTGGTACACCCAGGCGATGACCGGTGCGAGCAGCACCGCCACGACCGCCAGCACCAACGACAGGACGACGTTGGCGGTGAACGCGACCTGCACCCGCCGGGTGATGCCCCGCTCCTGCTCGAAGACCAGCGCTGCGCCCATCCCCAGATCGAGCGCCGTGTCGAGGTACAGCAGCATCGTCGTCAGCGCCACCATGACCCGGTACTCGTCGCTGCTCAACGAGCGAGCCAGCACGGCGGCCAGCACCAGCGCCGCGACGTAGCGGGTCAGGATGCCGACGTTGGCCCACAGGAAGCCCCTGGTGGCCGTGGTGCCGAGCGACTGGCCGTCGGCGCCCTGCGGTCCGCCGCCTTCGGCCTGCGTGGCCGGCACGACCACGAGGCCGTCCGCACCGAGCACGCCTTCGGCCTCCACCGCCTCCTCGGCATGGAGGTTGTCGTCCACGAAGGTGGTCGCGGCATCGGTCGCGACCTCGTCCGACTCCCCCCGGGGGACCTCGGTCATCGGCGAAGGACCACGACCCCGGCGGGACCCGAGGCGAAGGATCGCAGCGCGTCCCCGGCCAGGCGGGCGTCCGTCATCCTGGTCTGGCCTTCGGTGATAACCATGAGCGTGGCGTCCGCCAGCGACAGCAGCTGCGAGGTCGGCACGGGGCCGGGGATCTGCGGCCCGTTGATGATCACCACGTAGCGGCCGGCCATGCTCTCCAGCACGCGGTGGAACGCCGAACGCATGCGGAGGATGTTGCGGCTGCGATCGATGCCGACGCCCAGGAAGCGCACCATCCCGTCGGGAGCGGCGAGCTCGCGGAGATCTGCCGGTATGCCTGCGTCGGGGAGGTTCACCAACGCCGCGTCGGCGTTGAGCTGGCCCGAGAGGCACTCCGACAGACCCGCGACGTCGCCCAGGTCCATCATCTCGGTGAGCGCGCCGTGCTCCAGGTCGGCATCCAGGAGCGCGACCGGCTGACCGAAGCTCCTGGCGATCACGTTGGCCAGGGCGAGCGCCAGGACCGCCCGGTCCCGACCCTCGTCGGGCCCGACCAGCACCAGTCGGTGGATCGGTTCGTCGAGGCTCAGCCGTTCGACCGCGGCGATCACGGACGCGACCCCGTCCTGCGGGTTGCCACCCCGACCCGTCATGGCGGGGATCTTCAACAGCACCGGGAGGTCGATCGCCTCGGTGACGTCCTGGGCGGAGGAGACGACCGGCTTGCGCAGGTTGCGGAACAGGAAGAACAGGTAGGGCACGAGGCCGCCGATGAGCATCCCGAACACCGCGGCGAACCAGGTGGGGAACCTCGACGTGGACTGCAGCGGAAGGGTGAAGACCTCCTGGAACACCGGGCCGGGGATGCGCTGCGCCGCCGGGATGTTCCGCTGGTTGGCGTCGAAGACCGCTCGCAGCGCGGGGATGACCTCGGCCGAGGTCGCCTCGGACTCGGCCTTGTCCGGGCTGGACACCACGATGTCGATCACCGGGGAGACCGGAGAGCGCTTCGTGGTGATGGTTCCGGCGATCTGGTCGATCGACTGGTCGAACTCACCCCGACGGCGAACCTCGGCGGCGAGACCCTTGGAGCGGACGATGTCCTCGATGGCCCGCGACAGCGTGTCGTTGTCGTTGGGGTTGGCACCGGAGTACACGATGATCGAGCGGCTCGTCTCGTACACCGGAGGGCTGAGCTGCACGAACACCACGGCGATCGTGCCGGTGACCAGCATCGACGCGAGCACGACGAGCAGCTGGGTGCGGCTCAGTCGCAGCGACCGTCGCTCCTCGAGAGGAGCAGGCGCGTCCGCGCCGTTCGAGTACCCGACCACATCGCCCGTCACAGCCCGGAGTGTACGACCTGAGGTGTGACAGAAGTAATCGTTCGCGTTGAGCGGAGCTACCCAACCACAGGATCTGCCCAGGCCGCGCGGAGGCCGGGCTTGTCCCGGTGCGACCGGAACATCTAACGTCGGCACCTCATGGGTTCGCTGATCAAGAAGCGCCGCAAGCGCATGCGCAAGAAGAAGCACAAGAAGCTGCTGCGCCGCACGCGGCATCAGCGACGAGCCCGCGGCAAGTGACCTGAGCTGCACCCTGGTGCATCACGCCGGCCGGGTCCTGGTGACGACGCGGCCCGCTCCGGGATGTGCTCCCTCCACGAACCACGTGGAGCCGCTGCCCGCCAGCCGTGGCCGCTGCCCGGTGGCCTCGGCCAGCTCGTCTCGGTAGCGACGCAGCTCCGGCGCGACCGCGAGCGCCGCCGGCTCCAGGTCGTTGCCGTGCTCCCCCCGAGGACCACCCAGCTCGTCCCAGCACCGGTAGACCTCCGGCGTGGAGCAGAACACCGGTGGGGTCGACAGGGTCAGGACCATGTCTCGGAAGGGCATCGCCTCGACGACCTCGCCGATGCCGCGCACCCGCGCCCTCCCACCGACCAGGCAGAAGGGCACGTCCGCGCCGAGCGTCGCAGCGGCTCCGATGTCCGTCCACCCCGCCCAGCGCAGCACCGCCGCGGCGTCGGCGCTGCCGCCCCCGAGGCCCGCACCCGTCGGGATCCGCTTGTGCAGCACCACCCCCGCCCGCCGTCCGACCAGCTCCAGCGCCCTGCGGACCAGGTCGTCGGGGTGCGCGGGCTGATCGGGGAGGCCGGCCCGTCGCACGACGGTCTCCGCACCGCTCGGATCGATCTCGAGCCGGTCGGCCAGCTCCAGAGCGACCATCTCCGCGTCGATCAGGTGGTAGCCGTCGGGACGGCGCCCGGTGACCCGCAGCGACAGCGTGAGCTTCGCCGGCGCCGACACCTCCACCGGCTCACCGACGCTCACCGCGGGGAACCCCCCACGCCGACCGCCACAGCCGCCCACTGGGAAGCCGTGAGCTGCTCGGGTCGGCTCGTCGGCGGGATCCCCACCGCGTCGAGCACCGCCGCGACCTCGGGGCCCAGCGACGACCGCAGCATCTTGCGCCGCTGGTGGTAGGCCTGCTCGACGAGCCCGAACGCCACCGACGCGGTGGCCTCGTCCGACAGCGGCGGGTGCCGCGTGATGCGCACCACGCTGCTGTCGACCCTCGGCCGGGGCAGGAAGGCGTCGGGAGGCACGTGCAGGACCACCTCCACGTCCGCGTACCACCGGAGCTTGACCGTGGGCACGCCGATCGCCTTCCCGCCCGGATCGGCGGCCAGGCGGTCCGCGACCTCCTTCTGCACCATCACCACCAGCGGATCGATCACGGGCGCCGTCCTCAGGGCGTGGAGGACGATCGGCACGGCCACGTTGTAGGGAAGGTTCGCCACCATCGCCCACGACCGATCGCCAGGAGCCGACCGGGGCAGCGCGGACAGCAGCTCGGCCCAGTCGATCGTGGTCGCGTCGCCCTGCACCACGATCGGCCGCGGGACCACGCCGTCGAGGACCTCCGCCAGGACGGCGACCATGGCGGGATCGGTCTCCACCGCCACGACCTCGGCCCCTGACTCCGCCAGGGCGAGCGTGAGCGATCCCGCGCCCGGTCCCACCTCCACCACCGCGTCGCCCGGTCCGATGCCGGCAAGCGCCACGATGCGACGCACGACGTCGGGATCGACCACGAAGTTCTGCCCGAGCGAACGACGGGCGAGGACCCCGTGTCGCTGCAGCACGGCGGTGAGCGCCTGGCGGGACAGCGTCATCCCCCGGCGCCCCGGCTCACCAGCTCTGCCGGATCGAGGCGGTAGAAGCCGACGGTGGTGGACAAGGTGCGGGTCGCCACCTCGGCGAGCGCGAGGCCCTGGAGCTCGGCGACCGCCGCTCCCACGTGCACCACGCGCTCCGGGGCGTTGCGCGTGCCCCGGTGGGGCACGGGTGCGAGGTAGGGCGAATCGGTCTCCACCATGAGGCGATCGAGCGGGGTCTCGGCGACGGCCTCCTGCAGCGAGGTGGCCGAGGGGAAGGTCACGATCCCGCTGATCGACAGCATGGCGCCGCGCCCCAGCGCCTCCCTCGCCTCGCCGACGCCGCCGGTGAAGCAGTGGAACACCGTGCGCTCCGGCACGCCGTGGCGGTCCAGGAGCTCGAAGGTGTCGTCCCACGCCTCCCGGGTGTGGATCACCAGCGGCAGGTCGAGCTCGTGGGCCAGCTCGATGTGGCGGGCGAACACGTCCCGCTGCACCGCGACGGGAGAGTGCTCGTAGTGGTAGTCGAGCCCGCACTCCCCGACCGCCACGACGGTTCCGTCGCGGAGCCCTTCGGCCAGGAGGTCCTCGATGCCGGCCATCCCCTGCACGGCGTCATGGGGGTGCACGCCCACCGTGGACCACACCCCGGGAAGCGCTCGTGCGAGCTCCAGCGCCTCGCGGGACCGCTCCGACGTGGTGCCGACGTTGACGATCCCCACGACGCCGGCGGCGTGGGCACGACGCACCTCCCCGGCGGGATCGGACGCTCCGTCGAGGTGGCAGTGCTGGTCGATCCACTCCGGTGCGCTCACGGGAACCACGCGCCAACGGTACCGCTGAGCCCACCCCCCGCCGTCACGGTCAGACGTCGGAGAGCACCACGCCCGAGGGAGCCGTGCTGAACGTGCGGATGCGGATGGCCGCGTCCTCCGCCTCGAAGGTCACCGTGCGGCCCTCCACCAGGCAGTACAGCACCGAGTCGGCCCAGCGCAGCGTCTGTGCTGCGGGCACGTTGCTGAGCAGCGGCGGTGCCAACAGGACCGTGACGACGTTCTCGTCGAGCTGGTCCAGCACCGAGGGGTCGACCCGGATGTCGCCGTTGCGGCGCCAACGGCCCGCAGGGATGAAGCGGAGGTTGTCCGCCGACCGGCCGAGCGTGCGGCGAACCGAGATCGGCAGGAACCAGCGGCGCACCCGGCGAAGGGTCGAGGAGAGCTCCACCTCGCCCCGGGTGAGGTCGGCGAGCCCGGGTCGCCGCCATGCCCCGAGCCGGACCGACAGCCACGGCCGCTCCGGCTGGGCATCGACCAGCACGACCTTCTGGCCGTAGGCCGCGAGGGCGGCAGCCACCCCCATCGCCAGGCCCCGGCTCGCCGGGTCGCTGGTGGGCCCACCGATCACGATGCGACGGGGCATCGTGTCCCGACCGGTCACCTCGAGCGCGCTCATCGCCACGTGGATGTACTGGTGCTTCGTGGCCCCGTAGCGCCAGCCCGTCCGCCCGACATGGGTCAGCAGCGGCATGCCGACCGCGGACGTGAAGTCGTCGTCGGAGTTCACGCGGGGGCGCACCTGTTGGATGAGCTGGAAGCCCACCGCCACGCCGATCCCGGTGAGCAGGCCGACGAACATGGCCCAGGCCACCGGTGCGGGCTGGAGCCCGTAGGACGGCGTGTCGGAGATGATCAGGAAGAGATCCCCCGTGTAGTACCGCTGCTCGCCGGGGTAGACCGGGCGGACCTCGTCCACCAGCGTGTCGGTGGCCGTGGTCCGACCCTCTGCGAGCAGCGACTGCAGCGCCTCGACGAGGTGGGGACCGGCCTGCTGCACCCGATCGGGATCCGTGTCGTTGTAGAAGATGCGGAGATAGGGCCCGAAGTGCGGACGCTCCACGAACATGTGGGCACGGATGCTCTGGATCGGCAGGTCGAGACCGGCGAGCTCCTTGAGCTGCGCGGCGTAGGCGTTGGAGGTCACCAAGGTGTGCAGCATCTGCAGCCGGGCCCTGGACACGGCGATCCACGGGATGTTGGCCGGAGCATCGAGCACGGGCGCCAGCACGTCGACCTCGGCCTGGTGGTTGGTGGGGACCCGCGACGCCACCCCTCCGAAGAGGACCATGCCGGCCAACCCACCGACCACGAGGTAGTAGCGGAACCTCCGTGACACCCTGAGGTCCCAACGGGCCAACGTCACCTCGGTCCAGTCCGCGGAGCCCTCGCCGTTGACGCGGCCGTTGCCGATCGCCGCGGGTGTCCGCTGGCGCCCGGCGGGATCGACCGCTCGACCCCGGCGTGCAAGAGCTCCACCGGACGCCGTGAGCGCAGGGCTCTGGCGGCCGCCGTGCCGGGGGTCGAAGTAGCCCGCGTACCTCGTGCCCCACGACGGCACGTTCAGCGCGGCGGAGAGCCCGATGATGCTCCACGCCAGCTTGTTGTTGAGCAGCGGGAGGAGCGTGGAGCCCGACAGCACGGGGAGCATCATGATCAGCATGGACGTCGAGACCTGGCGCTCCTTCCTCCAGCGGGGACGCAACAGGTTCATGATCGCCACGACGTACACGCTCACGAAGATCGCGAGGCCGACCACGCCGTAGTCGCCCGTGACATCGAGCCAGGTGTTGTGGGAGCTCACCTCGTCACGGGTGTCGGTGATCTTCTCCACGCCCGGGGTGGTCGGCAGGCGTGTGGGGATCTCGGCGCCGAGCTGCCCACCGCCGTAGCCGAGCAGCGGTCGCTCCGGGATCATCTGCAGCGTGACGTTCCAGAAGTCCAGGCGGCCGGCACCACGGTCGTTGAAGCCGCGCATCGTGTTGAACGGGTTGGCGACGAACAGGACGGCGAAGGTCAGCAGCGTCGCCAGCACGGCCCACATGCCCACGCGGGCGCGGCCTCGGCCCGAGAGGCCGGGACGGGTGATGAGCGTGCCGAACACCGCGAGCGATGCGCCGATCACGCCCGAGCGGCTGCCCGCACCCGCCGCACCGACGAAGATGAAGACCAGCAGGACCGCGTAGAGGTTCTTCATCCGCTGGTCGGTGGTCGTACGGCGGTAGTAGACGGTCAAGGGGATCATCGACGCGATCATCACGCCGAAGAAGTTGGGATCCGTGGTGAACCCCACCCCGCGGATGCCCACGATGAGCGCGAAGATCCCCGACGCGGCGCTGAGCAGGCCGCCGTACCAGTAGGCCCGAAGGTAGCGGTGCACCTTGTCGTGGGAGTCCACCAGGAAGGCGGTGATCACGAAGTACCCGAAGCCCAGGAACATCAGCCCCATCGACCAGAGCCACAGCGACGGGTTGCCGGCCCAGGAGCCTCCGGCGATGGCCCACACGGTCATCAACAGCACCGGGATCCAGCTCCGTGGGGGTACCGCGGGGGGTCGCCACTTCTCCACCACCAGCTTGTACACGAGCAGCAGGAGGGCGGTCGCCGCCACGACCCGCCCCATCCGGACCGGGCCGAAGCCGATGCCGTCGAAGTGGATGAGGAAGGCCACCAGCTGGATGAACTCGAAGCCCTTGTTGATCACCCAGAGCACGAGGCCGGCGGACAGCGCGATCCCGAGGCCGATGAGGACGCCCCACTTGGAGCGGACGAGCAACACCGAGAAGGGGACGACCGCGAGCGCAGCGGCGATGAGCAGGCCGGCGCGCGCGGGCGATCGCCTCGGCCGGCGCGGCGGACGCCGCCTGTGCTGTGTTGCTGGCTCGAGTGTCTGCACGGTGCTCCCACATCGCCCCGAGAGGTGCCCCAGGAGCGTACCGGTGCGGCACCACCGGGGAACAGGCGGCGTGGTCGGGACGATGTCCCATCGGCGGCCGGACGGGCCTGGGAGACTCGGTCCGTGGACCACGGGATCCGGCCATGACCTCGGCGCAGGGTCGTCAGCCGGTCGACCGGTTGCTCGCCGAGGCGCGCGCCTGGAGGACTGCCGACCCGGACCCCTCGACCCGCGCCCAGATCGAGGACGTGATCCGAAGGGCGGACGAGGACGAGCTGGGCGAGCTGTTCGGCGACGCCCTCCGGTTCGGAACCGCCGGACTGCGTGCACCGCTCGGTCCCGGACCGCGGCGCATGAACCGCCTCGTGGTGCGGCGCTGCATCGCGGCCGTGGCGGCGGTGCTGCACGACGCCGTGCCCGGCGCCGAGCACGCCGGGGTGGTGGTCGGCCACGACGCCCGCCACGGCTCGGAGTCCTTCGCCGGAGAGGCGACCGCGGTGCTGCGCTCCGCAGGGTTCCAGGTGCACCGCTTCGACGCCCCGGTGCCCACACCGCTGGTCGCGTTCGCGCTCCGCCACCTGGGTGCGGCCGCAGCGGTGATGGTGACCGCCAGCCACAACCCCGCCTCCGACAACGGCCTGAAGGTGTACTGGGCCGACGGCGCCCAGATCATCCCGACGATCGACGGACAGATCGCCGAGGCCATGCGGTCCGCGACACCTGCGACCGGGCCCAGGCGGACGGCGCACCGGCCGGCAGCGCTCCACCCCCTGGGCGGTACCGAGGCGGGATCGCCGGTGGTCGCCGCCTATCTGGCGGACGCGCTCATGCTCGAAGGGCGCCGGAGTCCACGGCGACCCCGCCCGCTGGCGATGACCTCCCTCCACGGCGTCGGGGGCGCGCTGGTCGAGCTCGTGCTGGACACGGCGGGGCACGGCCCGATCCACCACGTCGCCTCCCAGCGACAGCCGGACGCCGCCTTCCCCACCCTGGCCTTCCCCAACCCGGAGGAGCCGGGAGCCATGGACGCGGTCGTCGAACTCGCGACGACCGTCGGCGCCTCGCTGGCCATCGCCAACGACCCCGACGCCGATCGGCTGGCGCTGGCCGCCCCCACGACGGAGGGCTCCTGGCGCCGGCTCACCGGCGACCAGGTGGGAGTGCTCCTCGCGCACCACCTGCTGCGCGACGCCGGGCTCGCCCCCGATCGCCTGCTGGTCACCACGGTGGTGAGCTCCCGGATGCTGGCGGCCATGGCCGCCAGCGCAGGGGTTCACTACGCCGAGACCCTCACCGGGTTCAAGTGGCTGTGCCGACCCGCGCTGGAACAGCCCGCTCGACACCAGCTCCTCGCCTACGAGGAGGCGCTCGGCTACGCCATCGGCGAACGAACCCGGGACAAGGACGGCATCACCGCGGCGCTGGTGGCCGCCGACATGGTCTGCCGGCTCGACGACGAGGGCCGCACGGTGTGGGACGTGCTCGACGAGCTCGATCGCGCCCACGGCGCCCACGTCACCCGCAACGGGGCGATGCGCCCGGCGAGCCCCCGGGAGGCGGACGAGCTCCTGCGTGCCGCCTCGGAGCTCGTCGCCGCTCCCCCGACGCGGCTCGGAGGCATCGCCGTCGTCACCGGCGACCAGCCCTCCACCGGCACCGCCAGGTGGTTCCTCCAGGACCGCACCCGGGTGCTGGTGCGACCGTCGGGCACCGAGGCGAAGCTCAAGTACTACCTCGAGGCGATCGAGGAGGTGCACCCTGGGGAGCCACCCGGCGTCGCCCGTGGCCGGGCGCGAGTGCGGCTGGTGCGGGTGGAGGCGGAGCTGCGCCGCCTCCTCGCCGGGGGTTGAGGCGCTGTGCGGGGCCCGTCAACCGGGCAGCTCGGCCAGCACGGTCGCGGTGGCCGACAGGCCCAGACGGTCGGCGCCGGCGTCGAGCAGCGCGAGGGCGGCGGTCGCGGAGCGGATGCCCCCGCTCGCCTTCACGCCCGCTCGTCGACCGACCGCCGAGCGCATCGTGACGACAGCCTCGCGGGTCGCCCCGCCGGCGCGATGGAAGCCGGTGGACGTCTTGACGAAGTCGGCGCCCCCGTCGAGCGCCGCCGCACACCCATCCGACAGCTGAGACGGGGTCCACAGGGCGGACTCGAGGATCACCTTCAGCACGACCTCGGGCGCCGCCGCCCGCACCATGGCCACATCCGCAGCGACCGCGGCGAGGTCGCCCTCGGCGATCGCCCCCAGCTCGGCGACCACGTCGAGCTCCCGGGCGCCCTGGGACACCGCCAGGGCCGCCTCGACCGCCTTCGCCTCCGATCGGCCCGCCCCGTGGGGGAAGCCGACCACGGTGCACACCGGGAGCCGGTCCCCCACGACCTCGCGGGCGACCGAGGTCATCGACGGCTGCACGCACACCGAGGCGCAACCGAACCCGACCGCCTCGCTCGCTGCAGCGACCACCTCGGCTCGGGTCGCCTCGGGAGCCAGGATCGTGTGGTCGATGACGGCGGCGAGCCCCGCCCTGGTGGACTCGACGATCACGTGGCCGATCCCCCGGGGGCCAGGCGGGCGAACCCGGGCTTGATGACCCCCTCGATGAGCTCCAGGCGCTGGTCGAAGTGGACGAACGCCGACTTCATGGCGTTGACGGTGAGCCACTGCATCCCTGCCAGGTCGACGGCGAAGTGCTCGCCGAGGCGGGCGAACTCCTGGCTCAGGGTGACGCCGCTCATCAGGCGGTTGTCCGTGTTGACCGTGACCCGGAAGCGCAGACCCATCAGCAGGCCGATCGGGTGCTCCGCGAAGGACGGCGCCGCCCCGGTGTGCACGTTGGAGGTCGGGCACATCTCCAACGGCACCCGCCGATCGCGCACGTAGCTGGCGAGCCTGCCCAGCACCGGGCCCTCGGGGGTCAGCTCGATGTCGTCGACGATCCGCACGCCGTGCCCCAGCCGCTCGGCGCCGCAGTAGGCCAGCGCCTCGGCGATGGACGGAAGGCCGAAGGCCTCGCCGGCGTGGATGGTGAGGTGGAAGTGCGCCAGCCGGATCCGCTCGAAGGCGTCCATGTGGCGGCTGGGTGGGTAGCCGGCCTCGGCGCCGGCGATGTCGAAGCCGACGACGCCGCGGTCCCGCCAGCGCAGGGCCAGCTCGGCGATCTCCGCGGATCGGAACGCGGTGCGCATCGCCGTGAGCAGCAGGCGGGCAACGATCGGGCGGCCGGCCGATGCGGCCGCGACCTCGCCGTCGGCGAGGCCCGCGAGGATCGACTCCACCACCTCGTCGAGACCGAGCCCGCCCTCGACGCACAGCTCGGGCGCCATCCGCACCTCCGCGTACACGATCCCGTCCGCCGCCAGGTCCTCCACGCACTCCCGGGCCACCCGACGCAGCGCGTCGGGCCGTTGGAGCACGGCGACGGTGTGGGCGAAGGTCTGCAGGTAGAGGGTGAGGTCGCGTCGGTTCGCGCCTCGCCGCACCACCGCAGCCAGCTCTTCGGGATCGCTGGTGGGCAGCCCCCGGTAGCCGTGCTCCTCGGCCAGCTCCAGGATCGTGGAAGGTCGGAGGCCGCCGTCGAGGTGGTCGTGGAGGAGGACCTTGGGCGCCGCACGGGCGAGCTCGGGCGTCAGGCGCACGCCCCGACGGTAGTCGCCGGCGTGGTGGACGGCTCCGACTACAGCGTGCCGAAGATGCGGTCCCCGGCGTCGCCGAGGCCGGGGAGGATGTAGGCGGAGTCGTCCAGCCGCTCGTCGAGCGCGGCCAGGAAGACCGGCACGTCGGGATGGGCGGTGCGCACCGCAGTCACCCCTTCGGGGCATCCGACGATGCACAGCAGCCGAACGTCGCGGGCACCTGCCTCCTTCAGCAGGCTCAGGGCGTGGCTGGCACTGCCCCCGGTGGCCAACATGGGATCCACCACCAGCACCGCCCGCTCGCCGAGCTTGTCGGGGAGCTTGGCGTAGTAGTCGACCGGCTCGTGGGTGCAGGGATCCCGGTACATCCCGAGATGCCCGACCGCCGCGTGGGGGATCAGCTCCAGCACGCCGTCGACCATGATCAGCCCGGCCCGCAGGATCCCGATGATCGCCGGCTCGGGGCGCCGCAGCCGGTGGGCGGTCATCGCCGCCAGCGGCGTGCGGATGACCACCTCCTCCAGCGGCAGGTCCGCGGTGGCCTCGTAGGCCGCCAGGAGGGTGATCTCCCGGGCCAGTCGGCGGAAGTCGCCGTGGGGGGTGTCGCGGTCGCGCAACATGGCGAGCTTGTGCTGCACCAGGGGGTGCTCGACGACGTGGAGGTCGGCCATCGCGTCGATCACCCCGTCAACGGCGCGGCCAGCGCCCGCAGATCGGCCTGCGGGCGGGCGCCGAGGTGCGAGATCACCTCCGCCGCAGCCACCGAACCCAGCCGCCCGCAGGTCGCCAGCTCGGCACCGAGGGCGTAGCCGTGGAGGAAGCCGGCGGCGTAGAGGTCGCCGGCACCGGTGGTGTCGACCAGCTCGGCCACGGGCTCCACGGGGACCTCGATCACCTCGTCGGTGGTCACCACCACCGAGCCCTTCTCCGAGCGGGTCAGCGCAGCCACCTCCACGTGGCCTCGCACGGCGGCGACGGCGTCGGCCCAGTCGTCCGTGCGGTAGAGGGCGAGGATCTCCGCCTCGTTGGCGAAGAGCAGGTCGACGTGGTGCTCCACCAGGTCGAGGAAGGCGCCGTGGTGCCGTTCCACGCAGAAGCTGTCGCTCAGGGTGAGCGAGACCGCCCTGCCGGCGCCATGGGCGTGGCGGGCCGCCACCCGGAACGCCTCCTGGGCCTCCGGGGGATCGAAGAGGTACCCCTCCAGGTAGAGCACCGACGCCCGGGCGATGCGCTCGGGATCCACGTCACGGGGACCCAGGTGCACCGAGGCTCCCAGGTAGGTGTTCATGGTGCGCTGGGCGTCGGGGGTGACCAGGATCAAGCAGCACCCGGTCGCCGGGCCCTCGGTGGCCAGCGGCACCTCGTAGGTCACCCCCGTGGCCCGGATGTCGTGGGCGAACACGTTGCCCAGCTGGTCGTCGCGCACCTTGCCGACGTACTCGGCCCGTCCTCCGAGGGCGGCGACGCCCACGATCGTGTTGGCGGCGGACCCGCCCGAGATCTCCACCGCCGGGCCCATGAGGTCGTAGATCTCCTCCGCCCGTTCGCCGTCGATCAGGGTCATGCCGCCCTTGGGGACCCCCAGTCGCTCGACGAGGTCGTCGGACTCGTGGCTGAGCACGTCGACGAGGGCGTTGCCGATGCCGACCACGTCGGTCTCGGCCCTGGCGGGATCCACGGGAGAGCGCACGGCGCCCGAGGCTAGAGAACGAGGCGGCCGCCGTCCCAAACCCCGGTGTCATCCCTACCCCCGGTGTCATCCCAACCCGAGGCGCTTCACGCGGTTCGCCGGAACGCCGAAGCGCTCGGCGACGGCCGCAGCCGCGTCTCGGCGCGTCGCGCCGGCGGCGAGCTCGTCGTCCAGTGCGACTCGCAGCTCGTCGTCCGAAGGAGGATCCGGCGGGGGCGCCCCGTCGAGCACCACCACGAACTCACCTCTCGGCGGGTGCCTGCGCAAGTGGTCGGCGGCCGCGTCGAGGGTGCCGAGCCAGACCTCCTCGTGCAGCTTGGTGAGCTCGCGGCAGAGCGCCACCCGACGCGCAGGGCCGCAGCTCGCCGCAAGGTCGGCCACCGTGGCCGCCACCCGATGGGGGGACTCGTAGAGCACCACGGGCCGAGCCTCCCCGGCGGCGGCGCTCAGGCGTGCCCGCCGCTCGGGGCCCTTGCGAGGCAGGAAGCCCTCGAACACGAAGCGCCCGGACGGGTCGAGCAGTCCGCTGGCCACGGCGGCCACCGCGCCCGCGAACGGCCCCGGGATCACCACGACCGGCACCCCGGCGGCCGACGCAGCGCTCACCAGACGGGCGCCCGGATCCGACAGCCCCGGCAGGCCGGCATCGGTCGTCACCGCAACCCTGCGGCCGCGGCGGACGGCGTCGAGCAGTCGATCGGTGACGTCGGCCTCCGTGTGGGCGTCCATGCGCAACAACGTAGGGGCAGGGAGCCCCAGGAGCTCGAGGAGGCGACCCGTGCGACGGGTGTCCTCACAGGCGATCAGGTCCGCGTCGCGCAAGGCCTCGGCCGCCCTGGGCGTCATGTCCCCCAGGTTCCCGATGGGAGTGCCCACCAGCAGGAGCCGACCGGCGGGGTGGACACCGCCCGGCTCGTCGTCAGGGTGTCCCGGACCGCGCATCAGCGGACCTCGAGGATGTCGCCGGCACGCAGCTCCCACTCGCGGAACGTGCCCGCTCTCGCCTCGAACACGATGGTCGCACGCCGGTGGGGCATCGTGACCCTCCAGGGCCTGACGGTCAGGACACGGCGCACCGTGCCGTCGGTGTCGCAGAAGGCGGCGTCGACGGCGAAGCGCATCCCGACGGTGTGGATCGAACGTGCCTTGAGTCGCAGCACGCCGTCGAAGTCGTCGCGACCGAGCAGGCCCTTGCGGCGCGCCGAGCGACCGTCTGCGAGCTCCACGCTGGCGAGCACCTCACCGTCGCGCACCAACCACGGCACGCGCGTCACGCTACCGCCCCGGATCCCCGACGGGTGCTGCCGGGTCCACCGGATGCGGCGGGACCAGCGGCGACCCCTATCCTCGGCGGCGATGGAACGCTTCGGATTCGTGGGCCTGCCCAACGCCGGCAAGTCGTCGCTGTACAACGCGCTGGCCGGCGGCGGCGCCCTGGCCGCCCCGTACGCCTTCGCCACCGTCGACCCGAACATCGGCGTCGCGAAGGTCCCCGATCCCCGGGTGGAGCTGCTCGGCGGGATGAGCGGATCACGCGAGCTGATCCACGCGGCGGTGCAGTTCGTGGACATCGCGGGACTGGTGAAGGGCGCCGCGCAGGGTGAGGGGCTCGGCAACCGGTTCCTCTCCCACATCAGGGAGGTCGACGCCATCGTCTTCGTGCTGCGGGCGTTCCGCGACGACGACGTGCCGGGGTCCCACGATCCGCTGGAGCAGCTCGAGACCCTGGAGGTCGAGCTCGTGTACGCCGACCTCGAGTCGGTGGAGAAGCAGGTGGAGAAGCGTCGGAAGGCGGCCAAGGCCGACCGGTCGCTGGCCGACGAGGTCGGCGCGCTCGACGCCGCGATCGACGCCCTCCAGGCCGGGACCCCCCTCTATCGCAGCTCGCTCGACGACGAGCAGCTGGGCCACCTGCGCGGCTACTTCCTGCTGACCGCCAAGCCAGCGCTGGCGCTGGTCAACCTCGACGAGGACGGCCTCGAGGATCCCGAGCCGATCCTCGCCCCCGTGCGGGAGGCCTTCGGCGCTCGCGGCGAGGTGGCGGTGATGGGCCTGTGCATCCAACTCGAGGCCGAGGCCGCCATGCTCGACGCGGAGTCCCGCGTCGAGATGCTCGAGGCGCTCGGCCTGGGCGAGGGGGCTCTCGGCACCTTCCTCACCACCGCCTACCGGATGTTGGGGCTGCGCACCTTCCTGACCACGGGGGAGAAGGAGACGAGGGCCTGGACCTTCCGAGCGGGATCGAAGGCGCCGCAGGCCGCCGGGGTCATCCACACCGACTTCGAGCGCGGGTTCATCCGGGCCCAGGTGATCCGCTGGGACGAGCTGCTGGAGTGCGGCTCCTGGGCCAAGGCCCGCGACGTCGGCAAGGTCCGCGTGGAGGGCAAGGACTACGAGGTCGTCGACGGCGACGTCGTCGAGTTCCTCTTCAACGTCTGATCTGAGCCCCGGCGGGCACCCGGTTCCTTCGGTCGCAGCGTCGTCGCCGCAAGCGGTGCCCGCCTCCTCCGCAAGGTGGGGCCCCTGCCCCAACGCGGCCGTCGAGGTCTGAGCCCCGGCGGGCACCCGGCAGGGGTGCCTTGTGAGCAGGCCGGGCGTCCGACACACTGACGCGCCATGCTGAGCTACGAAGTCGCCGACCCTCGCGCTGCCATCTTCCTGCTGCCCCAGGCCAGCACCGACCCGGTGCACTGGCACGAGATCGCCGCAGAGCTGCGCAGGGACGAGCCCGTGCTGCGGGTCGAGCACGACTTCGTCTCGCCGTTCTACGCCCTCACCCGCCACGAGGACGTCTTCGAGGTGTCGCGCCGCAACGACCTCTGGCACAACACCCGCAACTCCGTGCTGGTGCCCGACATCCAGCAGCAGCTGCTGGACGGCATGGGGTTCACCCCCCACACGCTGGTCCACATGGACGGCCACGAGCACATCGAGCACCGCAAGGTCACCAACGACTGGTTCAAGCCCGCAGCGGTGAAGGGACGCCAGGACGCCATCGAGGCCATCGCCGAGGAGTACGTGCAGCGCTTCGCCGACCTCGGCGGCGAGTGCGACTTCGCCCAGGACATCGCCGTGCCCTTCACGCTGCACGTGATCATGGGCATCTTCGGGATCCCCCCGGAGGACGAGCGCCGGATGCTCGAGCTCACCCAGGGGATGTTCGGCGCTGCGGATCCGGAGTTCATGGGCGACATGGCCGACCCCTTCCAGATGCTCGTCAACACGATCAACGACTTCCAGGCGTACTTCAACGCCCTGTCGGAGGATCGCCGTGCCCACCCGACCGACGACCTGGCCACGGTCATCGCCAACGGCCAGGTCGACGGCTGCCCGCTCGGGGATGCCGCCGAGCTCTGGTACTACATCATCGTGGCCACCGCGGGGCACGACACCACCAGCTACGGCCTCTCCGGGGGGATGGAGGCGCTGCTGCGCCACCCCGAGCAGCTGGCGCTGCTGAGGGACGACCCCTCCCTTGCGACCAACGCCGCCGAGGAGATGATCCGCTGGACCTCACCGGTGCGGCAGTTCCTTCGCTACGCGCAGCAGGACACCGAGATCCGCGGCGTTCCCATCGCCCAGGGCGAGCGCGTGCTGCTGTCCTACCCGTCGGCCAACCGCGACGAGGCCGTGTTCGAGCACGCGGACCGCTTCGACATCGCCCGCACCGACGCCGACAAGCTCATCTCCTTCGGCGTGGGGGCGCACTACTGCCTCGGATCCCAGTTCGCCCGTCGGGAGATCCGCACGATGCTGCCCAAGATCCTCGAGGTGTGCGACACCATCGAGCTGGCCGGTGAGCCCGAGTGGGCCGAGGCCAACTTCGTGGGTGGCGTCAAGCACCTCCCGGTGCGCTACACGCTGAGGTGACGTGAGCGCCCGCACCCGAGCGCTGGACGCGCTGAGCGAGGCCGTGTACCTCCTCGACCGCGGGCTGGCCCCGTCCCAGAAGGTGCGGGCCTTCCAGAGGGCGGCGGCCACGGTCGAGGGCATCGACGACACCGAGCTGGAGGCGCGCGCCGCCGCCGGCACGCTGCGCGAGCTCCCGGCCATCGGTGCCTCCACCGCCTCGGTGATCGAGGCGGCGGTTCGAGGGATCCCCAGCACCTACCTGGAACGCCTCGACGAGCAGACCCGGTGCGCTCCGGGCGAGGGCGCCGAGCTCCGCCGGCTCCTGCAGGGCGATCTCCACTCCCACACCCTGTGGAGCGACGGGGGTGCCGAGGTGCGCCGGATGGCCGAGACGGCGATCTCCCTGGGCCACCGCTACCTGGCCGTCACCGACCACTCCCCCCGCCTGACGGTCGCCCACGGCCTGTCGGAGCAGCGCCTGGGAGAGCAGCTCGCGGAGATCGCAGAGCTGAACGCGGAGCTCTCGCCGTTCCGGATCCTCACCGGGGTGGAGGTCGACATCCTCGAGGACGGCAGCCTCGATCTGGGCGACGAGGTGCTGGCGACCCTGGACGTCGTGGTGGCGTCGGTGCACTCCAAGCTGCGCATGGAGCCCTCCGCGATGACCCGCCGGATGGTGCTGGCCGTGGCGAACCCCCACGTCGACGTCCTCGGCCACTGCACCGGCCGCAAGGTCGTCGGCACCGGCCGACCTCCTTCGCTCTTCGATGCGGATCTGGTGTTCGCCGCGTGCGCGAGGTTCGACACGGCGGTGGAGATCAACTGCAGACCGGAGCGACGCGACCCCCCCGACGACCTGTTGGACCTGGCCCTGGAATGGGGATGCCTCGTGGCGATCGACACCGACGCCCACGCCCCCGGGCAGATGGAGTGGGTCAACTGGGGGTGCGATCAGGCGGTCCGACACGGGATCGCCCCGGAGCGGATCGTGAACTGCTGGGCGCCCGACGACCTGCTCGCGTGGACCGCCCGGCACCCTCACGGCTGACCGGGGCGGCCGGCGGGCTGCGCGGAGCTCAGCTACCGGCAGCCAGCTCGCCCACCGGACGCACCGACTCGGCCGAGCCCGGGGCGAGGTCGTAGCGGCTGGACGCGCCGCTGGCGGCGCACCCGCCGGAGGTGCCCGAGCCGCGCGCGAGCGCCTCGTCCATGGTCGGACTGGCCCCTGAGAAGACGCCCCAGGGGCTCTCGCAGCCCTCCACCACCCATACGTGGTTCATCCATCCCGCATCGCCACCGGAGATGCGACCGCCTCTGGCCGCGCAGTCCTCCTCGCTGGTGGTGGAGTCGCCGACCACCAGCGCGCCACGCACGCACAACCCCACGTGGCGGTGGAAGTGGTCGTTGGGTCCGGTGAAGCCCTGGGTGGGCTCCGCATCCCCGGGGTGCAGGACGTAGTAGCTCAGGCCGACCACGTGGGCGTCCGGCCCCTCGCCGTCGTAGAGGAGCATCTCGGGTTCGTCGATGGAGAACGTGCCGTCCACGTAGGCGAACTTCATGTAGTGCGCGGCGATGCCCGGGACGTAGGTGGTGGTCTTCACGTAGCCGGCGGTCATCGCGTCAGCCGCCGTCGGCATCGCCATGGCGACGGCCTCGGCGCGCTCGAGCTCGGCGGCCAGCGCGTCGCAGTCGGGCTGGTCCACCATCGCCACCCAGGGCTGGGGGCCGATGTGGCCTCCGTGGCCCCCGTTGTCGTCGGGGGCAGCGGCCGCGGTGCTCTTCGAGGCGGCATCGCCGCCGTGGTCGTGTCCCGATCCGTTGCCCCCCGCAGCGCTGCTCTCGGCGCCGAGGGCGCGCAGGTAGGTCACCCACTGCTCGTAGGTGGCGTCGTCGGCCTCGGCCAGCTCGGCGACCAGGGCTCCCGCTGCAGCCTCGCCCCCCTCGGCCCTGGAGGTGGCGGAGATGAGCTCGTCCAGCTGCGGAGTTCCCGGCGCCGAGCGCAGCCCGTCGATGGCTGCGACCTCGTCGGTGCGCAGCGGCTGGCTCATGGCACCGCCGTAGTAGGTGTCGACCCCCATGCGCCTCGACTCGCTCCAGTAGCTGACGGGGTTCATCTCCAGGTCGCAACGGCGTTCGTCGATGGCCGTCATCTCCGCGACGGCCTCGTCGGCGGCGTCGCCTTCGGAGTGGTCGTGGTCGGCGTGCTCGGCGGTGTCGGGCGAGACCACCACCAGCGTCGTGGCACCCAGCACGGCCACTGCCGCCAGGGAGGGCACCACCCAACCCACCTTCAGGCGCGCCGGCGCCACGAGCACGGCCACCGCCAGCAGCACCGCCCCGACCTCGAGGGCCACCGTCACCCCGTCGACGAGCGCCACCGGCTCGGGTGAGCCGGCATGGGAGCCGAACGGCAGTCCCGCGGTGCGGCTCCACACCCACAGACCGACGGCCACGACGTTCACCGCCACGGCGGTCGCCCACAGGGCGGCCCGGCCGCGTCCCAGCAGCGCCATCAGGGCCAGCGCCACCTGAAGCCATCCGACGGCAGCGAACCCCAGGGCCTCGGCGGTGGAGGAGCCGGCGTGCACCGGGGCCATCACCAGGTGGACGAGCCCCGCTGCGCCCATGGTCGCCGCGAACAGCACCTCCAGACCGCCGACCGGACGGGCGGTGCCCTCCGAGGCCTCAGCGCTGCCCACCGCCCCGGAGGGCGGACCGCTCGGGGGCGCCTCGTGCGTGCCCGACCCGATGTCACCTGCGTCGCTGTCGTCCACTGCAGCTACCCCCTGTCGGTGGGACCTCCGGTCGGGTCCCCTCCGGCCAGGACCAGTGTGGCCGGTCGACGCGCCGAGCTGGGCGCGCTACCGTGTCGGACCTATGTCGCAGCGCACCCAGAAGAAGAAGGCCAACGCGCGCCGCAAGAAGGCCAACCACGGCCGCAAGCCCAACATGGGCCGCAACTCCTGAGCAGCGGGGCCCCGTGGCCCCGCCTCCTCGATCGTCCTCCGTGGTCGCCGAACCAACCCCGGATCCACGACCATCGCTGGTGTGGTTCCGGCGCGACCTCCGCCTCGAGGACAACCCGGCGTGGTCGGACGCCACCCGTGACGGCTGCGTGGTCGCCCTGTACGTGATCGACCCCGTGCCCTGGGCGACCGCCGGCACCCATCGTCGCGACCTGCTCCTCGGGCACCTCGCCCAGCTCGACCTCGCCCTGAGGGCGCTCGGCGGCTCGCTGCTGGTGCTCCACGGGCCGCCGCAGCGGGTGGTGCCGGGGGTGGCCCGGCGGTTGGGGGCCGGCCGTGTGGTCGCCAACGCCGATGTCACCGCCTATGCCCGCCGGCGCGACGACGCAGTACGTGCCGCGCTCGGCAACGTCCGGCTCGACACCCACTGGGGCAACTTCGTGCACCCCCCCGGCAGCATCCACCCGCGCGGCTCGGCGCGGGTGCACCAGGTGTTCACCCCGTTCCACCGGGCATGGAGCAGCCGGCCGGTGGAACCGTGGCCCGCGCCCCAGGATGCCGAGGTGCTGGACGCGGCGGGCGCCGTCGACGCCGGGCCCCCACCGGCCCCTGAGGCCACCCCCGTGATGGCGCCCGGCGCGGACGCGGCGGCGGAGCGACTGGTGGCCTGGACCGCCGAGGTCGACCGCTACGACGAGCGGCGCGACCGCCCCGACGATCCCACCGGCACCTCGAAGCTGTCCGCCGATCTCCGCTGGGGGACCATCGACCCGCGCCGCGTCGTGGAGGTGGTGGGCACCTCCACGCCGTCTCGGGCCGCGTTCGTCCGTCAGCTGGCCTGGCGGGACTGGTACGCCCACCTCTTCGCCGACCGGCCGGAACTGGCTCGGGAACCGATGCGCGCCAACATGGCCCGGCTGGACTGGCGGGACGACCCCGAGGAGCTGGCGGCGTGGTGCGAGGGCCGGACGGGCTACCCGATCGTGGACGCCGGGATGCGCGAGCTCGCGGCGACCGGCTGGATGCACAACCGCGTGCGGATGATCGTGGCGAGCTTCCTGACCAAGGACCTGCTCGTCCACTGGCACCGGGGAGAGGCACACTTCCGCCGGCTGCTGGTGGACGCGGAGGTCAGCCAGAACGCGGGGAACTGGCAGTGGGTGGCCGGCACCGGGCCTGACGCCGCACCCTTCTTCCGGGTGTTCAACCCCGTGACCCAGGCTCGGCGCTTCGATCCCGACGGCACCTACGTCCGGCGCTGGGTGCCCGAGCTGGCAGGTCTCGCGGCGCCGGGGATCCATGCGCCGTGGGAGCTGGGCCCGCTGGAGCTCGCCGCCGCCGGAGTGACGCTGGGAGCCGAGTACCCTGCGCCGATCATCGACCACGCGGCGGCTCGCGACCGGGCACTGGCGAGCTTCCAGGCTTCCAGGGAGGTCGCAGCCACCGGAGACGACGGACCTCCGAGGAGGCGATGATGCAGCTGCGACACCTCGAGTTGGGAGATCACCCCGACGCGTGGCGGGCGCTGGGGTTCGCACCCGACGACCGGGGGCGCGTGGTGCTCGCCCGGACCGTGATCAGCCTCACCGGCAGGGGCGGCGGCGTCTCCGGATGGTGGATCGAGGGGGTGGACGTCCCTCTCGACGGCCTCGCGTGCGCTCCTCCGGTGCCGACCCAGGCCCCGGACGGCGCTCCCGAGCACCCCAACGGCATCGTGTCGATCGACCACGTGGTCGTCCACACCGGCGACACCCGACGCACGGTTGCGGCGTTCGAGGACGTCGGCCTCGAGCTTCGCCGGGTGCGGACCGCCGAGGGCCACGGTGCTCCGATGCGGCAGTGCTTCCTGTGGGCGGGCGACGTGATCCTCGAGGTGGTCGGCCCCGACGACGCGGCGGCCACCGCCGAACCGGCGCGACTGCTCGGGCTGGCCCTCGTGAGTCCGGACCTGGATGCGACCGTCGCGGTGCTGGGGCCGCGAATGGGCGCCCCGAGGGACGCCGTGCAGCAGGGGCGGCGGATCGCCGGATTTCGGACGGGCGAGCTCGGGGTGTCGCTCTCCCTGGCGGTGATGTCGCCCCATCGGGGATGACCGGGCTCGGGTTGACGGCAGGGCACGCGCGCCGATGGTTGCCGAGCGACGGTTACCCGTCGGTAACGTTGGGGCATGGCTGACTACCGACCCCCCGTCAAGGACTCGACCTTCGCCCTGCGGCACTTCGGGATGCTCGATCGGCTCGCGGCCTCCGAGCTGTACGGCCACGCGGATGCCGACACCGTGCACTCCATCCTGGAGGAGAGCGGACGGTTCTTCGCCGAGGTGTTCGGCCCGACCAACGCCGTCGGCGACCGCGAGGGCCTCCAGTGGTCGCCAGAGGGGGTCACCACCCCGGAGTCCTTCAAGGGCGCCTATCGCAAGTACGTGGAGGCCGGATGGCAGGGCATCAACTTCGATCCCGCCTACGGGGGCGCGAACTTCCCCAACGCCGTCTACGGCGCCGTCAGCGAGTTCATGATCGCCTCCAACGCCGCGCTCAGCATGCTGCCCGGGCTCACCTCGGGTGCGGTCGAGCTGCTGGAGCACTGGGGGACCGAGGCGCAGAAGGAGACCTACCTGCCCAGGATGACCACCGGGGAGTGGTCGGGCACCATGAACCTCACCGAGCCGCAGGCAGGCTCGGACGTCGGGCTGTCCACCACCCGGGCCGTGCCCCAGGACGACGGCACCTACCGGATCTCCGGCACCAAGATCTTCATCTCCTTCGGCGAGCAGGACCTCACCGAGAACATCGTCCACCTGGTGCTCGCCCGCCTCCCCGACGCCCCGCCGGGGACCAAGGGCATCTCGCTGTTCCTCGTGCCGAAGTTCCTCGTCGACGACGACGGCTCCCTCGGGGAGCGCAACGACGTCCGCTGCGTCTCCATCGAGCACAAGATGGGCATCCACGCCAGCCCCACCTGCGTCATGAGCTACGGCGACGAGGGCGGCGCCGTCGGCGAGCTCGTCGGCGAGGAGAACCAGGGGATGCGGGCGATGTTCACCATGATGAACGCCGCTCGCCTCGAGGTCGGCGTGCAGGGCCTCGCCATCTCCGAGGCCGCCTACCAGAAGGCCTACGACTACTCCCTCGAGCGGCTCCAGGGCAAGGAGGTCGGCGGCGAGGGCGCCGGGCCGGTCCCGATCGTGGTGCACCCCGACGTGCGCCGGATGCTGCTGTTCATGCGGAGCCACGTCGAGGCCATGCGCAACCTGCTCGTGTTCAACGCCGCCTGCCTCGACATGGCCCGCATCAGCGAGGGCGAGGACGCCCAACGGTGGCAGGAGACCGCCGACCTGCTCACCCCCGTGTCCAAGGCCTGGTGCACCGACATCGGGGTCGAGGTCACCTCCACCGCGGTCCAGGTGTTCGGCGGCATGGGCTACATCGAGGAGTCCGGCGTCTCCCAGCACTTCCGGGACTGCCGCATCTCCCCCATCTACGAGGGCACCAACGGGATCCAGGCGATGGACCTCGTGGGCCGCAAGCTCGGGGTGCGCATGGGGGCGACGGTGGACGAGCACCTGGCACGGCTCCGGGAGGCCTGCGCGGAGCTGCGATCGGTCGACGGGATGGACGCGTCCGCCGACGCCCTCGAGGACGCCGTCGCCGCCCTCGAAGAGGCGACGGGCTGGGTGATGGCCCACGGCCTCGAGGACCCCCGCGACGCACTTGCCGGCGCCACGCCCTACCTCCGGATGTTCGGGGTGGCGACGGGTGGCTGGGCAATGGCGCGCCAGGCGATCTGCGCCGGGGGGGAGCTCGGCGCCGCCACATCGGAGGCGGACCAGGAGTACCTGCGGGCCAAGCTCACCACGGCCCGCTACTACTGCGAGCAGCACCTCCCCCAGGTGCGCGGGCTGCTGGGAGCCGTGACCGCCGGCCAGGCGGTGCTCTACGACGTGAGCACCGAAGGGCTGGCGTCGGCGTGAGGACCGCAGCGGGACCGGCGAGCCCGGACGCGACCTGACCTCCTCCGGGACACGGTAGGTTCCCTGCGTGCTCGACCACGTCTTCACCGACGCCATCGGTGCGCTCCGGGACGCGCTGGAGCGCGCCCTGCTGGAGCGCCAGGCCTTCGAGGAGCGGCTCCAGGCCGACGTGCTGCTCGGCGACCTGACGTGGGAGACGAGCTACGGCCTTCCCGGAGAGGGCACCCCGCCCCGGGTCCGCGCCGACCTCACCCTCGAGTGGCCCACCTGGTCGCAGGCGGCCTACCGCTCCTGGTACATCGAGGAGGAGCTCACCGAGCTCCCACGCATCGACATCGAGGTGGTCCTGCGCATCCAGCGCCTGGTGAAGCCGCCGGAGCCGGCCGAGGTGCTCGCCGCGCTCCCCCTCGACAGCCCCGAGGTCAGCGGTGAGCGGCTCCACCGCTCGGGACCCACCATCGAAGCCGTGCACTCCGAGGACCTCGCCGAGTGCGAGCACGCCTTCGAGGTGAGCTACGAGGGGAGCTACGAGCTCGACGAGACCGCCCTCGCCGACGGATCGATCCTCGACGACCACTTCAGCGCCATCGGCGGGTGGATCTCCTCCACGCTGGTGAAGCTCGGCGACCTGAACCTCGAGTTCCTCCCACCGGAGTCCCCCGAGGAGTAGCCCTCCCCCGGGGGATCACACCGGCGGAGCCGGTGGGGCCGCACGGACGTAGTCGATCAGCGAGGCCGGGCGCAGCCCCGCTGCCGCGATCATGTCGAGCAGGATCTGCAGGTCGGAGGCGAGGTTGTCCTTGAAGTGCAGCAGGATCACCTCCCCAGGACGCAGCGCGGTGCCGCTCTGCAGCGCCAGTCGGCCGGCCTCGAAGGTGGCGCTCCAGTGCATCACCGCGCGATGCCCGCAGGACGCCGCGATCTGGACGCTCAGGGCGTCGTACTCTCCGTAGGGCGGTCGGTAGAGCTCCGGGGCGACCCCGAAGGTCGCCGCGTAGTCGGCCGCCGTCCCGCAGATCTGGTCGCGCTGGGATCCCTCGTCGAGCCTGGGGACCTTCGGGTGGCTGCGGGTGTGGGTTCCGATCACCCCGCCCACCTGCTGGAGCTGGGCGAAGTAGGACGGGTCGCTCCCCACGTACTGCTGGGTGAGGAACTGGGTCACGGGGACGCCCCGGCTGCGGAGGATCTCGATCACGGCGGGGTCCTTGACCACGCCGTCGTCGATGGTCAGGAACACGACGGGGTCGAAGGTGGGGATCCGGTGGACCACCGGGATGGGACCGGGTCCACCGGTGAGCGCCCCGATGGTCATCCCCGCGGGTGGGGTCGACGGCGCCGGCACCGTGGTGGGGACGGCGGTGGTCGGCGCCACCGTCGTGGTCGGCGCCACCGTCGTGGTCGGCGCCACCGTCGTGGTCGGCGCGGCCGTGGTGGTCGTGGTGGCCACGGGGTCCGCAGTGCCGGTTCCCTCCTCCAGCAACGCCGTCACCGCTCGGCTGGCCGACAGCGCCGGCGGTCGGGCCACCTCCGGCACCAGCAGCAGCACGCCGACGAGCGCGACCAGCGCGACGACCGCGACCCCGACGCGGCGGCGACGGTAGGTTCGACGGAGCTCGGCTCTCCGCTCGGCCCGGGCGGACCGGGGAGTGGGTTCGTCCAGGACCGCTCCGGATCCTCCGGATCGACCGGTGCCGTCGGGCTCCGTCACGCCCCTCAAGGCTAGGCAACTCCCCGGACGAGTGGAAGCCCAGAGCGGTCCCGGCGATGGGCGATCTTCCCCACCTCGGGGACGGCCTCGGCTACCGTCGCCGGTGCTCCCCCGCACCACAGGGGGTGACCCGCGACGAGCTCCCACGAGAGGCCACGAGATGACGACCGACACGACCGAGGATCGGGTGCTGAGGGTGGAGCGCAGCGACGCGATCGCCACCGTGACCCTCGATCGGCCCGGCGCGCGCAACGCCCTCAACGCCCGCCTGCGCCTCGAGCTCTACGAGGCGATGCGCGTCCTGGACGAGGACGAGGACATCCGGGCCGTGGTGCTCACCGGGGCCGACCCCGCCTTCTGCGCCGGCCTCGACCTCAAGGAGCTGTCGTCGGACCCGTCCTCGCTCGGCGGCGGGTTCGCCGAGGGAGCCGACCTCCGCCGACCCATCCCGTCGATGTCCATCCCGGTGATCGGCGCCGTCAACGGCGTCGCCGTCACCGGTGGGTTCGAGCTCGCCCTGGCCTGCGACTTCCTCGTGGCCTCCGAACGTGCCCGCTTCGCCGACACCCACGCGCGGGTGGGGATCATGCCGGGCTGGGGCCTCACCGTGCTGCTGGCGGAGGCCGTGGGCGTGCGCAGGGCGAAGGAGCTGTCGGCCACGGGCAACTTCCTCGACGCTGCCACCGCCTACGACTGGGGCCTCGTGAACCACGTCGTGGCGCACGAGGAGCTCCTGTCGAGCGCCCTGGCGCTCGCCGAGGACGTGGCGGGCAACGACCGCGCCGGCGTCGCCCACATCTTCGGCACCTACGACGAGGGCATGGCGTGCACCCGGGCCGAGGCGCTGGAGGTGGAGACCAGGCGCAGCATCGAGTGGCTCCGAACCGGCATGCGCGGCGACCTGGAGTCACGACGGCGGGCGGTCACCGAGCGCGGCCGGTCCCAAGCCGGCTGACCCCGACCCACCGGTTCATCCCACACCCGCCTCGTCGCGGAGCCGACGCAGCTGGTCCTCGGTGCCGATGGCGATGAGGATCTGAGCGCGGTCGAGACCGGTGTCGCTCGAGGGGTTGGTGGTGAAGGTGCCGTCAGGGTTCCGCATGGCCAGGACCAGTGCACCTGTGCGGGCCCGCAGGTGGGTCTCCCCGAGGGTCCGACCCACCAGCGGGGAGCCCTCCGCCAGCTCCACCTCGGCCAGCTGGAACTCCATCCCGGCCTCGTGCATCACGACGTCCACGAACTCCGACACGTGCGGCTGCGACACCAGTGCCGCCATGCGGGCCCCGCCGATCTCGTGGGGGTTGACGACCCGGTCCGCGCCGGCGCGCAGGAGCTTGTCGGCGGAGGCCTCCGCACGGGCGCGGGCCACGATGAACGCCCCGGGGTTGGAGCTGCGCGCCGAGAGCACCACGAAGAGGTTGTCGGCATCGGTGGCCAGCGCCGCGACCATGGTGGCGGCGCGCTCGATCCCGGCGGCAGCGAGGGCGCCGTCGTCGGAGGCGTCACCCAGCACGTGGGGATGCGTACACGTGGCGAGGCTCACAGGATCGTTGTCCACCACGACCACCGAGGTGCTCGCCGGCAGGTGCTCGCAGAACGAGCGCCCGACCCTGCCCCAGCCGCACACCACGACGTGGTGGTCCATCCCGGCGATCGTCTTGTCCATCCTCCGCCTCCCGAACGCTCGTTGCAGGTGGCCCTCGACCACGAACTCCACGACCTGGCCGATGGCGAACACCACCGAGCCGAAGCCCAGGACGATGATCAGCATCGTGAACGCCTTCTCGGCCGGCCCGAACTCCTCCACCTCGCGGAAGCCCACCGTCGAGATGGTCGTCACGGTCTGGTAGAGGGCGTTGAGGGGCTCGAAGCCCAACAGCAGGTACCCGACGGTGCCGACGACCAGCACGGCCACCACCGACGACAGCGCGAGGGTCAGCCGCCGAGAAGGACTCACGGCCGCCAGCGTAGGGTGCCCGGCCGGCGACGAGGCGCGACCGCGCCCCGGGCCGGGTGGCGCGGCGTGTCAGCTCAGGCGTTGGCGGACCGCGACGATCACGGCCTGCAGGTCGCGCTCGAGGCTCTGGCGATCGACGGTGCGGTCGTCGCGCACGTAGTCGGACAGGGCCAGCAACAGCGACAGCCGAGCGGTGGACGCGCCGCCGAACTCCTGGGTGGTGATCACGATCTCGCCGTGCTCACCGGTGGAGCCGACGGCACCGCCGCCGTAGGTGGTGGAGGTGCAGCTGGCCTGCAGGGACAGGTCGCCCTCCCTCACGGCCACCTCGCTGCCGGTCACCTTGCCCAGATCGACCTTCCAGGTGTCCCCGGCCACCGTGCGGAACGAGAGGTGGTGCCCGTCGGCATCGTCGTCGCGCCCGATCTCGGTGAGGCCCTGGGCGGTGGCTGCGGTGGCCACCGACTCCACGAAGGCGTCGTCGATGGCCGCAACGACCGCGGCAGCCTCCGAACGTGCCCGGCTCCGGGCGATGAGGTCGGCGAAGGCGGCCCCGTGGGCGGGGTCGAGACCCATGGCGTCGCCGGCAGCCCGGTAGCCCTCCTCCGTGTCACCCACCGGCTGATCCACCGCCTGGAAGTCCTGGGCGGTGAGCTGGATGGGTTCGACCTCCATCACCACACCGGTGTCGGACACCACCTCTTCGGCCGGCGGAGCGTACTGGGCCGGATACGCCGCCGGATCCGGTGCAGCGGACGGCGCGAACGCGGACGAGTCGCTCGTGGGCGTCGGCGATGCCTGGTCGGCCCAGTTGCCGGTGGACCACTGGGCATCGGCTGCGGCAGGGGCGCCGGTGGAGAACATGCCACCTGCCGACGGCTCGGGCGCGGGGTGCATCTCAGGGACGTCGCCACCGGTCACGTCGGCCGCCACGGTCTCGCCGTGCAGCTGCGTCGCATCCTGGGCCTCGGCCGGACCGCCCATCGGCTGGACCGGCTCGGCGACCGGTGACACCGCGGCCATGGGCTCCTCGGGCGGCGAGGGCTCCACCGCGGGTTGGACGGGGGCACCGTAGCCCGCGTACATGTCGGTGGAGTAGTCCTGACCGGGGCTGGCCGCCGCAGGGTAGCCCCCGGGGGACTGGCCGTAGTCGTACCCCTCGGCCTGCTGCTGGCCGGGCGGTGGAGCGACCGGCTCCGCCGGCGCGCTCGGCACAGGGGCCTGCGGCTGCTGGGGAGGCGGCGGGGCGGCCGGGGGCGTGAACGCGCTGGCGGCAGGTGCGGGGCTGCGGCGACGCTGGATCTCAGACGCCAGGCCGGGGTGGCCGGTCATGGTGGTCCAGTCGGCGAGTCCGGGCCACCACACCGGTGTTGCGTCGTGCAGGCGGCCGGCCACCACCTCGCCGATGAGGAGATCCAGTGTGTAGGGACCGCGCTGGTCGTCGGGGCCGACCACCACGTAGGCCTGCGGCTGATCGAGAGACGGGAGATCGCTCATCCCTTGAGCCTGCCACAGCTTGGCCCGGTTTCCGACCGAATCCTCGAATCGTTGCGCCCGTCGGGCGTCGGAGCACCGATCGCGTGGACGCGGCGATGTGTAGGGTTCGCACCCGGAGCGCGGCCGAAGTGGAGGAGGCGTCGTGGACGTCGAGCTCGATGCAGCCCAACAGGAGGTGCGACGAACGATCCGCGCCTTCACCGACCGGGAGATCCGCCCGGTGGCACGGGAGATGGAGCAGTCCGGCACCTATCCCACCGAGATCGTCGAGAAGATGAAGCAGATGGGCCTGTTCGGGCTCACGGTGCCTCCGGACCGAGGTGGCCTGGGTGCCGACAGCGTCACCCTCGCCGTGGTCTTCGAGGAGCTCTCCAGGGGCTGGATGGGCATCGCCGGCATGATCGGCAGCCACGGCATGGCCTGCCGGCTGATCGCACAGCACGGGACCGAGGGCCAGAAGGCGCGCTACCTGCCCGAGCTGGCGACCGGCGCCCGTCGCTCCGGCCTGGCGCTCACCGAGCCGGACGCCGGCTCGGACCTTCAGGGGATCCGGATGCGGGCGGTGCGCGCCGGCGACGACTACGTCGTCACGGGCACGAAGACGTGGATCACCAACGCCCGCCATGCGGATCCCCTCCCGGTGCTGGTCAAGACCGACCCGGATGCCAGCCCCGCCCATCAGGGCATGTCGATGCTGCTGGTCGCTGCCGGCACGCCGGGCGTCACCGTCACCCGCGACCTCGGCAAGCTCGGCTACAAGGGCCCGGAGACCTGCGAGGTGGTCTTCGAGGAGGCTCGGGTGCCCCGGGAGGACCTCTTGGGCGGGGTGGAGGGCCAGGGGATGTCCCAGGCGATCTCGGGGCTGCAGACCGGGCGGGTGAACATCGCCGCCCGGGCGGTCGGGGTGGCCCACCGCGCCCTCGAGGAGGCACTGAGCTACTCGGGGCAGCGCCGCGCCTTCGGTCGCGTGATCGGCGACTTCCAGGCCGTCCAGCTGAAGCTGGCCGACATGGCCACCAAGGTCCAGGCCGCCCGACAGCTCACCTGGTGGGCCGCCGCAAGGCTCGATCGTGGTGACGACGCCGCCACCGAGTCGGCGATGGCGAAGCTCTTCGCCTCGGAGGTCGCCCTGGAGGCCAGCCTGGAGAGCATGCGCATCCACGGGGGCTACGGCTACTCGACGGAGCTGGAGGTGGAGCGGCTCTACCGCGACGCCCCGCTCATGGCCATCGGCGAGGGGACCAACGACATCCTCCGCACGGTGATCGCCAAGGGGCTCCGCCGCGACGGCCTCCTCGAGTGAGGCGACCGGCTCACGGCGTGTCCCCGCTCGCTCGCGCTCTCAGCCGGGCTCGGCGGGTCGAGCCGCTCCGAAGCCCCAGAAGTCGAGGATCTGGTCGACCGCGACGTACTGCGGCGTCCTCGCCGCGCTCGGGTAGCTGTGGTCGAGCCCCTCGATCACGTCGTAGCGCACCGTCACGCCGTCCCGGCAGTCCGTCGCCTCGAACCGCCGGAGGCCGTCGGGCTCGGTCGCGGTGGGTGGGGCGCAGTCCGCCCCGCGAGCCACCTCCAGCACCGACTGCTCCACCGAGGGGGTGTCGGGCAGCTCGGGGAAGCTGGAGTCGCCGCCGAGCACCGGCACGACGGGATCGTCCGAACCCGAGATCTGCAGGAAGGGCAGCGCGCCGCTGGGGTCGCACTCCTCGTCGAAGTCGGTGCCAGCCACCGACGCCGCGCCGGCGAGGCGATCGGAGCGACGACAGGTGTACCGGTAGGTCATCATCCCGCCGTTGGAGTAGCCGGTGAGGTAGACGCGCTCGGGGTCGACGCCCTCCTCCGCGACGAGCTGGTCGATCGACGAGTCGAGCAGGGCGACGTCGTCGACGCCCTGCTCGACAGCCAGACCACAGCAGCCTCCGGCGTTCCAGGAGCTCTCCTCTCCTTCCGGGAACACCGCCACGAAGCCGCGATCGCGCGCTGCGGCGGGCCACTCCGCCATCGTGGCCATCTCCTCGGCGCTGCCGCCCAGCCCGTGCAGCACGATGACGGCGGGCAGCTGCGCGTCGCCGGACTCGGGGTCGAACCCCTCCGGGGTCACCACGAGGACCTCGCGGCCCGGCTGGTTGTCGAGCGGCATCCACCTCGCGTCGACTCCCTCGACGCCCAGGTCCGGACCGAACCACCCACAGGCACCGCACGCCAGGGACACCACGACCAGCGACGGGACGAGGGCTCGGGGGAGACGGAGGAGGCGCGCCACGGCCCGAGCGTAGAGAACCGCTCCCATGTCACGAGAACCCACCCCGTCGGAGCTGAGCGCCACCTCACCACGGTGACCGACATCTCCCGAGCCCCTCTACGCTGCGTCCAGGCGGCCGCTGCGCCCTCCGGGCGGCCGCAGGAGCGCACGCCATGCCAGCAGCAACCCGCCGACGCCTCACCGTGACCGCCGCCGTGGTGGCCAGCGCCGTGCTCGGTGCCGCCTGCAGCCGGGACGGCGGGGAGGCTCCGGCGGCTCCCAGCTCCACGACCACCGAGCGGCCCCCGCTCACCGCCGCGCCACCCAGCACGACCGACCCCGACGACCAGCCACCCGAGCCGGAGTGGATCGTGCAGGTGGGTACGCCGCTCGACGACGCCTTCCTCGGCGTGGCCTCCCGCCAGGACGAGGTGGTCGCTGCGGGCTACACCGATGGGGAGGTGGACGCCCGGAGTCCCACCGGCCAGGACGAGTCCACGAGCTCCACGAGCCCGTCCACAGGTGACAGGGATGCGCTGGTGGCGGTGGTCGGCACCGACGCCGAGGTCCGACACCTCGGCCAGGACGGCGGCGCCGCCCCCGAGACCGCCGACGGGGTCGGATCGGGCGGAGCGACCACGATCACCTGCGGCACGGTCGAGGGCTCGACCGCACCCGGCGGCGGGGGCGAGGACGCGTGGTGCGCCCCCGTCGCCACCGACGGCTCGCTGGGAACCCTCGAGGTGCGGGGCGGCCCCGACCAGGATCGCCTCGACGGCGCCGCCGTGGAGCCCGAGGGCGCGCTCGGCTACGCGGCCGGCTCCACGCTCGGGCTGTTCCCCTCGGCGTCGGACACCAGCACCGGGGTCCTCGGATCGGGCGACGCCCTGCTGTGGCAGGTCGACCCCAGCGGGGCCCCGGTGTGGATCCGCCAGTTCGGCACCGGCCAGCTCGACCGGGCCGAGGCCGTCGCCGCCAGCATCGAGCTCGACGCCGTGGTGGTCGGCACCACCGACGGCGACCTGGACGGCCTGTCGAACGGTGCCCAGGACGGCTTCATCGCCCGCTACGAGCAGTCGGGCCTGCCACGTTGGACCCGCCAGTTCGGCACTGCCGCCCTCGACCGTCCACTGGCCGTCGCCACCGGTGGGGAGCCCACCCGGGGAACCGAGACCTACGTGGCGGTCGGCACGACGGAAGGGGAGCTCGCCCCGGCGGTCGGCGGTGGCGCCTCCGACCTGGAGGACGCCCCGCGCCTCGACGGGCAGGAGCCGGCCCCCTCCAACGCCGGCGGCGTGGACGCCATGGCCGTCGCCTTCGATCCAGCGGGCGACCAGCGATGGGCCGCCCAGCTGGGCACGGTGGGCGACGACACCGCCGAGGCGACCGCCCTCGACGGCAGCACCGTCCTGGTGGCCGGCAGCACGAGCGGCGCGCTCGACACGACGGGGCGGCCCTCCGCCGGGGGTCGCGACGGGTACCTGGCGGCGCTCGACGTCGAGACCGGGCAGGTGCGCTGGATCACGCAGTTCGGCTCCCAGGCCGACGACGAGGTGCACGCGCTGACGGTCACCGAGGACGGCCTCGTCGTCGTCGCCGGCGCAACCGCCGGCACGCTCGGCGGGCAACCCAACGCCGGTGGTCTCGACGGCTTCCTCATCGCCTTCCCGCTTCCCCGCTCGGGTGGCTCGACCGCATCCTCTCTGTGATCGATGCCGGCCGGGCGAGCGTGCCGGGTCCGAATCGACCGCACCGGGCCTACCCTGGACGACAGCGTTGCGGACGGCACCGTCCTCTGCGCGAGCGACGACCAACGCACCGGTGGGGGTGACGCCGTCGATCGAGACAAGGGGTCCGACATGAGCGACACACCGACCGCAGCCGACTGGTGGCAGGCCTCCGACGGCCGCTGGTACCCACCTCCCCATCCGGCACCTCCGGGCTCCGGGGCACCCACCGGGGGAGGGACCGCCACGATGACCGCGACACCACCGACGACGGCACCCGGCGTCCCCGAGCGCAGCGCGAGCCGTTCCTGGCTGCTGGTGGTGGCACTCGGGGCCGTCCTGGTGGTTGCGGGCGTGATCCTGACGTACCTCCTGCTCTCCACGGCCATGGGTCCCGCCGGCCTCTGCGGCTCCGTGCTGGACGGCCTGGAGACCGACCGGGTCGGGCCCTGCCGCCAGCTGATCGAGTCCCAGTCCCTGAAGGCAGGCCTGATCGGAGGGGGGCTGGGCGTGGTCGGGATCATCACCGCCGGCATCGGGTTCGTGCTGCGGTCCCGGTCTCGCGTCTGAGCTTCGGGATCAGCCGGGCGGGAAGGCGCCGGCGCGGGCCAGCAGACCCGGCGTGGAGTGACCGAGCGCCGACTCCAGCCAACCCACGGCGTCGATCAGCGCCGCGAGGTCGAGCCCCGTTCGCCAACCCATCCGCTCCAGCAGGTAGGCCACGTCCTCGGTGGGGATGTTGCCGGTGGCCTCCGGGGCGAACGGGCAGCCGCCGATGCCCCCCAGCGAGGCGTCCACCACGCGAACGCCCGCCTCCACCGCCGCCGCGGCGTTGGCCAGTCCGGTGTTGCGCGTGTTGTGGAAGTGGCCGCGGAGCCGGGCGCCTCCGGCGACGTCGCGCACCGCGGCCACCCGCGCCCGGACATCGGTGGGCACGGCCACGCCGATCGAGTCGGCCAGGGCGATCTCGGCCGGCCCGTGCTCGGCCACCGCGGCCGCCACCTCCACGACGCGCTCGATCGACACCTCCCCCTCGTAGGGGCATCCGAAGGCGGCCGTCAGGGTGACCGAGGCGGGCACGCCCGCGCGTCGGGCCTCGGGGGCGATCTCGGCCCACACGTCGACCAGGCCCTGCGTGGTCGAACCCTGGTTCCGCTCGGCGAATGTGTCGGTGCACACGACCACGACGTTGATCTCGTCCACACCGGCCTCGACGGCCCGATCGAAGCCTCGCCGGTTCAGCACCAGGCCGATGTAGGACGCGCCCCGATCCCGGGGCACGGCGGACATCACCGCCTCGGCGTCGGCCATCTGGGGGACGCGGGCGGGGTTCACGAAGCTCACCGCCTCGATGCGCTGCACGCCGGCGTCGAGCGCTCGTGAGATGAGCTCCACCTTGGCCTCGGTGGACAGGATCGTGGGGTCGGACTGGAGCCCGTCGCGTGGCGCGACCTCGACCACGGTGACCGCACCGGCGCCGTCGGTGCTCATCGACGGGCCTCGCAGCGCGCAGGGGTGGCTTTCGGCGGGAGCGGATCGGCGAATAGCGTCACGCCCCAAGCTTCCCAACCGCGCCGCTCGGACTCCAGCCGGGCGGCTCGCGCTGAGTCCGCCCCTTGGAGGTCGACACCCATGACACCGCTGTCGGACCTGCGGGTCGTGGAGATGGGCCAGCTGCTCGCCGGACCGTTCTGCGGGCAGCTGCTCGCCGACTTCGGCGCCGAGGTCATCAAGGTGGAGCCACCCGGTGCCGGCGACCCGATGCGCGAGTGGGGCCGGGAGCACGCCGAAGGCCGATCCCTGTGGTGGCCGGTCGTGGCCCGCAACAAGAAGTCGATGACCCTCGACCTCCGCACGGAGCAGGGCCAGGCGCTGGCGAGGGAGCTGGCGGCCGGTGCCGACGTGCTGATCGAGAACTTCCGCCCCGGCACGCTCGAGCGCTGGGGGCTGGCGCCCTCGGACCTGCTGGAGCGCAACCCCGGCCTGGTCGTCGTGCGGGTGTCGGGCTACGGCCAGGACGGCCCCTACGCGGATCGACCGGGCTTCGGGGCCATCGGGGAGGCCATGGGCGGCCTGCGGGCGGTGATCGGCGAGCCGGACCGCCCGCCCGCGCGGGCGGGGATCTCCATCGGCGACACCCTCGCCGCCACCTTCGCCTGCGTGGGCGCCCTCGTGGCGCTGCACGCCCGGGAGCGCACCGGGCGGGGGCAGGTGGTCGACTCGGCGCTCTACGAGGCCGTGCTGGCGGTGATGGAGAGCCTGGTCCCCGAGTACGCCGTCGCCGGTCACATCCGCCCCCGCACCGGCTCGGTGCTGCCCAACGTGGCCCCGGCGAACGCCTACCCCACCGCAGACGGCCGGGAGCACCTGATCTCGGCGAACCAGGACAGCGTGTGGCGGCGACTCGCCGAGGCCATGGACCGCCCAGAGCTCGTGGAGGATCCCCGATACGCCTCCCACGTGGCACGCGGGCAGCACCAGGGGGAGCTGGACGCCCTGATCGCCGACTGGACCGCAGGGCTCGCCGCCGAGGATCTCGAACGGCGGTTGAACGAGCACGCCGTGCCCAACGGTCGGGCCTACACCGCCGCCGACATGCTGGCGGATCCCCACTACGCCGCCCGTGAGGCGATCGTGCGGCTCGCCCATCCCCTCTTCGGCGAGCTCCCCATGCAGAACGTCGTCCCCCGGCTCTCGGAGACCCCGGGCGAGCTCCGCTGGGTGGGCCCGGAGCTGGGCGAGCACACGGATCACGTGCTGGTGGATCTCCTCGGCCGCTCGCCGGAGGAGGTGACGAGGCTGCGCCACGAGGGTGTCGTCTGACCTCGCCTCCGGCGTCGGCATGTACCCCTAGGGGTACTGGACATAGTACCCCTTGGGGTATATCTTCGGCGCCATGACCGTCACGGAACGTCTCGCCGCCTCCCTGCCATCGGCCCCACCGACCCCGCGTCGCCGCTCGCTGTTCGATCGCCTGGCGCGCACCTCGGTCCGACACCGTCGGATCGTCATGATGGTGTGGCTGGTGGTCACCCTGGCGGCCGCACCCCTCGCCCTCACCCTGACCGGAGGGCTCTCCGGAGCCGGTTGGGAGCCCCAGGGCACGGAGTCCACCCGCGTGCGCGACGAGCTCCGGGCCGACTTCACGGAGCTCGGCGCCGAGTCGGCGATGGTGGTCTACCGTCAGGCGGAGCCACTGGGTGAGGCGCCCGACGGCGTCACCGCCGTGGTCGAGCGGATCCAGGGCACCGACGGCGTCGCCTCGGTGACCGACCCCCTCCAGATGCCCGCCGAGGCCGGCCTGCGCGCCCCCGACGACCGCACGATCCTCATCCCCGTCGCCCTCGAGGCCTCGGAGGACGCCGAGCTCCCGGAGTCCGCCGGGGCGCTCATCGACACCGTGTCCCAGATCGAGCTGCCGGAGGGCGCCGAGGTGGAGGTGACCGGTGAGTGGCCGGTGTGGGCCGACTTCAACGACACCAACGAGGAGGCGCTGCACCGCGCCGAGCTGCTCTCGGGCCTGCCCACCCTGGTGCTGCTGTTCGTGGCCTTCGGCACCGCGGTCGCCGCCGGCGTCCCCCTGCTGCTGGCCGTGGCCGGCATCGCCGTGGGCTTCGCCACCCTGCGCCTCACCGGGATGGCCATCCCTCTGTCCGTGTGGTCGATGAACTTCTCCATGATGATCGGCCTCGCCGTGGGCATCGACTACAGCCTGTTCATCGTCTCGAGGTACCGGGAGGAGCGAGAGGACGGCCACGACGTCGCCGACGCCATGGCCAACGCGCTCACCACCTCCGGCAAGGCGGTGTTCCTCTCCGCCCTCACCGTGGTGCTGTCGCTGGCGGCGGTGTTCGTCGTGCCGGTCATGGTCTTCCGCTCGATGGCGTTCGGCATGATCCTCTCGGTGATCGCCGTGGCCCTCGCCTCGCTCACGCTCCTGCCGGCCGTGCTGGCCTCCCTGGGCGATCGCGTGCTGGTCAGCCGACCCGAGGACGACGCCGACCGTGCGGCCGAGGGCCGGTGGCTGCGCTGGACCGGCGCCGCGCTGGCACATCCCGGTCGGACCCTGGTGGCCGGCCTGGCCCTGCTCGGGCTCTTGGCGGCGCCGGCGATCGGCATGCGCCTGGGCATGCCCGGCGCGAGGGTGGTCGACGAGGGGCGCTCGAGTCGCGACGGCTACGAGATGCTCGTGGAGGCCTTCGGTCCGGGCGCTGCCGGCCCGCTGTTCGTCACCGTCGCCGCCGAGGAGGCCGAGGCGGTGGTCGCCGCGGCCTCCGGCGACAGCGGCGTCGCCCAGGCGAGCATCGTCGCTCCCCCGGCAGACTCCGGGCGCACGGTGGTGCGCATCACGCCGACCACGGCAGTCGACGACGAGGCCACCGCCGAGCTGGTCGACCGCCTGCGCCCCGCGGTCGCCGAGGCGGCACCCAGCGCCCTCGTGGGCGGGCCGGCGGCGACCAACGCCGACCTGACGCACCTGCTCACCTCTCGTGCCCCGCTGGCGATCGGGCTGATCATGGTCGTCGCCTTCGTGCTGCTGCTGGTGGTGTTCCGCAGCCTGACGATCGCCCTGTCGTCCATCCTGTTGAACCTGGTCTCGGTGGCGGCCAGCTTCGGGTTCGCCACCCTGGTGTTCCAGCACGGCTTCGGGGCCGGGCTGATCGGCATCGAGCACCAGGGGTTCGTCGACGCCTGGGCCCCCCTGTTCTTCTTCGCCCTGCTGTTCGGGCTGTCGATGGACTACCAGCTGTTCCTGCTGGCCGCCATCCGGGAGCGCTACGAGGCGACCGGCGACACGGCCACGGCCATCCGTGAGGGCATCGCCCGCACCGGGCGGCCGATCACCAACGCCGCGCTCATCATGATCGTGGTGTTCATCGCCTTCGGCGTGACCGGACCCATCCCGCCCACCGAGCTGGGCGTCACCCTCGCGGTCGCCGTGGCGCTGGACGCCACCGTGGTGCGAATGATGCTGGTCCCCTCGGTGATGGGGTTGCTCGGCGAGCGCAACTGGTGGCTGCCCGGCTGGCTGGACCGGATCCTGCCCCGTGTGAGCTTCTCGCACTGAGCTCCTCGCGGCGAGCAGGGCGCAGAGCGTGCCCGGGGTGGTCACCCCGTCAGCGTGACCACCCCCACCGATGGCCGGACGCCGAAGCGGACCTGGGGCGCGAACCCGCGCTCCAGACCTGCGCCGCCGGAGACGTAGAGCGGAACTCCGCCCAGCTCGTGCAACCCGCCGGCGGCCACCTCCTGAGGTACGTGGCTGGCGGTCAGCAGCGGACCGACGAACGGCAGCGACACCTGGCCACCGTGGGTGTGACCGGCGACCACGAGGTCGATCGGCGACCCGGAGGGCAGCGACATGGCGACATCTGGCACGTGGGAGACCAGGATGGTCGTGACCCGTGGATCCGCGGCGCCGGCCGCCGCCAGCTCGGCGATCGTCGCCCGGCCACGCGCGCTCTCGTGCTCCACGGACACGCCGCCGACCACGAGCCTCCGGTCCCCGACGTCGAGCTCGATCACGTCATCGGTCACCAGTCGAGCGCCGGTGCCCTCGGTGATGGCCTGGAGCTCCTCGTCGGAGTCCACGTGGCCCCGCACGACCAGCACCGGAGCCGAAGCGGCCAGCCTGGCGAACAGCGCGCGCAAGCCGGGCACGGCGCGCAGCCCGTCCTCGGCCGGGGCCTGCAGCACATCCCCGGGCACCAGGATCACGTCGAGGCGCTCGGCCACCAGCCGGTCGACCACCTCGGTCTCGTGGGAGCCAGCGTGGGTGGTCTGCAGATCCGAGAGGACACCGATGCGCAACGGCTCGCTCCCCGTGCGTGCGGAGGGGAGCGCGAGCTCGGCCCGATCCACCCGCAGCCGGCCCGGCTCGACGTGGGTCGCCCACCACCCGAGCAGCGCGGGCACCATCAGCACCGCACCCAGCACGACCCGGCCACGTGGACGCGGCGCCGGCCCTGCTTCCTGGCCGCGACGACCCCGCAGCGGCAGGACGAGGAGCACTCCGACGATGGGAAGCGCCACCACCACCGCCAGGTAGAGCCAGTGGATCGCCCCGAAGAAGCCTGCGCCGTTCAGGTGGGCGCCGACCGCCACCAGGCAGGCGAGGGGGGCCCCGACCAGGCCCGCCCGGAGCAGCGCCGAGCCGAGCGGGCGCCCGGCGCGGAGGTCATGGCGCAGGAGCAGTCCCAGCGCCAGACCGAGGGCGACGGCCAGCGCGGCAGACACCGCGGCGAACAGCTGCACCTCGGACATGGCCAGGATGGTCATCGCCGGTTCGCTCCCCCGCTCGGGGCGTCGGCTGCCCCTGCGAAAGGGTAGCGGCGGGCTCGGGCAGGCAGCCACCGAGTCCGGCGCGCGCCCGGGCCAGGACCCGCACCGCCACGAGCGCGGCGGACAGGACCGCTGCACCCGCCCAGACGACGACGACCGGGATCATGACATCCACCTCCACCCCCGACCGTAGTACGGCAGCGGGGTGGCCGACGACATCGGAGTCGACCGTGGTCGTCGGCGCGCGCCCGGAGCGCGCCCCCTTCAGGTGGCGGGGCCCGTCGGGCTGATGTGGCTGTAGCCGGCCTCGCGCACGCCGTCGACCACGAGGCACTCGTTGGCGGCGAGGCGACCCGTCAGCACCGAGCGCTCCATGAGGGCGCTCGGCACCGGAGCGCTGATCCAGTCGCCGGCCAGGAGCAGGTTGGAGAGGCCCTCACGGATGGCCGTGTCCGGGAACGGCCGATGGGCGGCGAGCCCGGCGGCGAAGGACGAGAAGTTGTCGTAGCTGCCGATCGTCCACCCCAACACCGCCGCCCCCGCCAGCTCGGGCACGATCTCGTGCACGGTGGGCGCGATCAGCGACCACACCTCGTCGTCGGGAGCCGAGGCCACCGGCCCCTCGAGGGAGTACAGGTGGAGCTCGACGACCGACCCACCGGTGGCCTGTGCCCAGAGCCTCGACTCCTCCTCCAGCTGGTGGTACTGGCAGACCAGCGCCACCGGGGCGTGCTGAGGGGTCTCGATCACGTCGGGCCGGGAGGGATCCAGCTGGCGGTCGAACCACATCCGAAGGATCCGGTAGGTCGGGGCCACCTCCATGTGGGCGATCCGGTCCTGCAGCGCGGAGAGCGCCGGTGCCCCCGCCGCGTCGGTGGTGGAGCCGCCGAGCACGGCCTTCGCCCCGGGGACGTCCACTCCCAGCACGACCCAGTCGTAGGTGTCGGACTCACCAACGAGTCCCACCACGCGGTCGCCCTCGACCCGGAGCCCGGCCACAGGCGCAGCAGAGGACACGGTGGCGCCGAGGCTCCGCAGTCGGGCGACCCACGGGTCGATCACCGCGGTCCCGTGGTCGACCGTCGGGATGATCCGGTCGAAGGCGTAGGGCTGTGAGGTGAAGTACATGTGCATGTAGAGGAGCATCTCCGCGGCGGAGAGCTCGTCCTCGCGGTTCAGGGTGACGTGAGCGGCGGGCTGGAAGATCACGTCCCGGAACCGGGTGCTGACCCGCACCCGGTCCATCCACTCGAAGAAGGTGAGGTGGTCGAGCCGGTCGTGCAGCCCTCCGAAGCGGAACCCCATCACGTCGGGCAGGATCCCCATGCTGCCTGCGATGTCCCCCCAGTCGAGGTTGGGAGAGCGGTCCACGATCCCCGCGAGGTTCAGGGGGAAGACCTTCGGCGTCGACTGGAGGGCTTCGGGGCGGTAGTGCCGGAAGTGGAAGTTGACCACCTCGTAGGGCCGGAACAGACGGTGGGTGTCGAGCCGGTGGAGGATGTCGGCGAAGGTCCGGTAGTTGTCGAACCACATGTGAAGCCCGTGCTCCACCCGGAAGCTCTGACCCAGGCCGGGGTCGAGGTCTCTGGTGGCGAGACGACCGCCGAAGCCCTCCGATGCCTCCCGGAGCGTCACCCGGTAGCCGCGCTCGGCCAGCTCCAGCGCGGCCGACAGCCCGGCGATGCCACCGCCCACGACCAGCGCGCTGCGAGACCGCCGGGGCTCGAGCACGGGCGGCATGTCCGGGTTGCGAGGGTGGCGCAGGACGATCCGGCGGCGGGCGTCCGGGGGCCAGAGCAGGTCGAGCGGATCGGCCGGTGCAGGGCCGCCGGGCACCGGTGGCGCGCAACCCGCACCGGGGAGAGCCAGCGCCGCTGCGGCCGCCACGCCCCCGGCACGGAAGAAGTCCCTGCGTTCCATCTGCTCCCCCCGAGGTTCCGCCGAGCGGCGCTCACCTTAACGTCGTTCATCGACGCGTCGCCACCGGCATGGGTGTCCGCCCCCCCCTCCGCGCCAACTGGCAGGTGTCCGCCTCGCCGGTGTGGTCCCACACCGGTCGGTCGGGGACGGGCGGGGCCCCGCCGCGAGCGCGATCGCGCCGGGCCAGCCGCGGGTCAGCCGGGTGACGGTCCGGCGCCAGACGTGGGGCCACCGGAGCCGAAGTCGACCTGCGGTGGCGCCTCGTTGCCGGAAGGGGCGTCGTAGAAGGGGGCCTTCGACACCCCCGCCATCCCCACGAACAGCGACCAGGGGATGGTCACCATCGAGCGGTTCAGGGTGGACGCGGCGTCGTTGTAGTACTGGCGGGCGAAGGCCAGCTGGTCCTCGGTGCGGGTGAGCTCGCCCTGGAGCTGCTGGAAGTTGGTCGAGGCCTTCAGGTCGGGATAGGCCTCCGCCACTGCGAAGAGGTTCGCCAGCGCGGTGCGCATCTGCGCGTCCGCAGCCGCCTTCTCCTGCATGCTGGAGGCCGAGCCGGCCGCAGCGCGCGCGGCGGTGACCGCCTCCAGGGTCTGGCGCTCGTGGCCCATGTACCCCTTCACCGTCTCCACGAGGTTCGGGATGAGCTCGGCTCGGCGGGTGAGCTGCACGTCGATCCCCGCCGCCGCCTCCTCCACCAGCACCGACTGGCTGCGCAGCCGGTTGAGGGCGGTGACGACGAGGAGGCCGAGGGCCACCACCAGCACCACCACGATGATCACGACGATGAACACGGTGACCTCCAAGGTCGTCGAGCGGCCCGCGGTCGCGGGCTGTGAGCGCTCACCACGAGCCGCCTCCCCCACCGCCGCCTCCGGAGCCACCGGAGAAGCCGCCACCGCCGCTGCTGCTGGAGGACTGGGAGGCGGCGTAGGTGGCGCTGGCGGCCGAGATGGCGCCGTTGAAGGAGTCGTGGAAGCCGGAGAACCCGTCGTGGTGCGTGCCGTGGCCGTACCCCCACCCGACGACGTAGGGCACCTCGGGTTCGGTGATCCCCTGCACCTGGTAGCGGCGGGCCCACTCCTCGCCCACGCCGAGCGCGATCGCCCACGGCAGGTACTTCGGGTACCAGTCCAGGTGGGCGGCGGCATCGAATCGGGATTCGCTGGAGTCGGTGCTCAAGAAGCGGGCGAACCCCCCGGTGCGCGACCAGACGTCGCGGCCCGTGGCGGTGCGGGTGGTGCTGCGTCCGGAGTCCACCGCCAGCACCGAGGCTCCGAGGGCGAACCCGCCCACCACGGCGACGAGCAGCACCGGTGCGTCCCATCCCCCGAAGAGGTGGAACCCTCCCATCACCGCCAGACCGAGCCAGCACAGCCATGCCGCTGCTCGGTACAGCCCGCCGACGGTGGAGCGCTGGAGGTACGGGGCGACCGCCCCCTCGAGGCCGGATGCCAGGGTGAGGGTGGCCGCGCTCACCATCTTCCCGGAGCCGATCGTGCGCCGCACCTCGAAGCGGTTCCCCTCGGCCTGGAGCCCCAGCTTGTAGAGCATGTCCGACTCCCAGGTCTCGCAGTTCTCCCGGGAGGGCGGTGCGACGAGGTCGACGTTCCACGTGTCGTCGGCACTGCGCTCGAGGCGGATCACCCCGCGCTCGCCCAGGTCGAACAGGGTGGCCTGGAGCTCCTCGGACGAGCGTCGCTCCTCCAGCACCCGCACGCCGACGGCAGGTCGAACTCCCGCCGGCGGCTCGTAGAGCACCGGGAAGCCCGGCTTGCGCTCGCGGGTCGCCACCAGGCCCAGCGCTCCAAGGCCGGCGGCCATCACACCGGCACCCACCCCCAGCGGCACAGGGGAGGCATCGGCCTCGTTGGGTGGCACCTCGCCGGAGGGCAGGGCGACGCGCAGCGTCACGGGCTCCTTCGGCTGCAGGGAGGCCACCTGCACCCGCACGAAGGTGCCGTCCACCGAGGCCTCGCACGGGGTGCTCTCCCCCATCACGCACTCCACCTCCAGCGGCGCCGCCGGCAGGGAGAGGTCGACCTGCACGTTCTCCATGGGCATGCGCCAGCCGTCGCCGATGACGTCCCACCAGAACCAGGTGACGTCGGGGTCCTCCTTGCCGTTCACGACCTTGGGCTCCAGCACGTCCCGGGTGGTGGAGATCAGGCGGTAGGTGTAGTCGCCCGGCATGACGAGCACCGCAGGGCTGCCGATCCGCGCCGTCTGGGTGCCCTCCGCCGAGTCGTTCCACATCCAGGGCTCGCTGGCCCCGTCGCGGGTCACCGACAGCGCCTCCACCGGGTGCTCGAGGTTCCGACGGGGATCGGCCGTGTCGAAGATGCGGAAGATGCCGTGGCGCGAGATGGGGAAGTTCACGGTGATCGACTCGTCGAGGTAGAGCGTGCCGTCCTCGTTGAGCACCATGTCCACGTCGTAGGCCTCGATGGTGGAGACCTCCACGTCCTCGGTCGTGGGGACCGAGGGGCCGAGCAGCGTGTATGCCGCCAGACCCGCCGCAGTGAGCGCGAACACGATGGCGCCGAAGGTGCGCCCGACCCGACCCCTCACGACCCTGGTCCCGGCACGGCAGCGTTCAGCACTCCAGCGAGCCTACGGGACGCGCCCTCTGATGCAGCGCACTTCGCTGGACGTGCCGCGACGGGCGCCCGAGCGGCTCCCCGGCGGGACGGATCAGACGTTCGGCGGGAGCTCCGTTCCCACGCCGCGACGTCGCAGGACGACCTCCGGTCGGGCCGCGGCGTCCAGCGGCGGCTCCCCGTCCTCCGCAGCCGTCGGGGCGGGTGCGTGGGGGTGCTCGGGCAGCTCCACGGGTTCGAAGCCCCAGTCGGCCAGCATCTGGAGGTCGGCCTGCGCCGCTTGTCCCTCGGTGGTCAGGTAGTCGCCCAGGAAGATGGAGTTGGCGACCTCCAGGCCCAGGCCCTGCACCGTGCGCAGGTGCACCTCCCGTCCCCCGGCGATGCGGATCTCGGTGGTGGGGAAGAAGAACCGGAACAGCGCCAGGATCCGGAGGCACCGCTGCGGCGTCAGCTCCCAGGTGCCCTGCATCGGGGTTCCGTCCACCGGGATCAGGAAGTTGATCGGCACCGAGTCGGGATCGAGTGCCCGCAGCGCGGTGGCCACCTCCACGACGTCCCCGTCCTGCTCTCCCATGCCGAACAGCACGCCCGAGCACGACATGAGCCCGGCGGCCTTGGCCGACTCGACGGTGGCCACGCGGTCCGAGAAGTCGTGGGTGGAGCAGATCTCGCCGTAGCGGGCCTCGGAGGTGTTGAGGTTGTGGTTGTAGGCGTCCACCCCGGCCTCGGCCAGCCGCTCGGCCTGCCCGTCGGCGAGGATCCCCAGGCAGGCGCACACCTCCAGTGCCGGGTGGGCGTCCCGTACGGCCATCACCGACTCGGCGATGTGCTCGACGTCGCGGTCGCTCGGTCCGCGCCCGGAGGACACCAGGCAGACCCTCGCCGCTCCGGCCCGAGCCGCGCGCTCGGCGGCGTCGGCGACCACGTCCGCGCCCACCGAGTTGTAGGTGAGGATCCCGGTCTCGCTGCCGCGCCGCTGCGAGCAGTACCCGCAGTCCTCGGCGCACAGCCCGGAGCGGACGTTGACCAGGAAGTTGAGCTTCACGAGGTTGCCGAACGCCGCGCGTCGCAGCCTGCCGGCGGCCGCCACCGCCGCCAGCGTGTCGGCATCGGAGAGGCGCAGCACCGCCAGGGCGTCCGATCGCTCCGGACACCTGCCCTCACGGGCCGCCGACTCGCAGCGCTCCAGCAGGTCGGCCACCGGCTCGACGGGGGTGGCGCCCGGCAGCGATGCCGGCGGCGCAGCGGCCACGGACGGTTCGATCACGTCGGTCACGGTCGACAGCCTGACATCCGCGGCGCGAGCGGAGCGAAACGTGTCGGCCGTGGCGCCGCACCACGAGGCGACCGCCCCGGACCACCGACGCGCTCACCCGCAGGCCGGGTCGGCCAGGCCGGTGACCGCGTCGAAGGTGTACCCGGTGACCTTCCATGTCCCGTCGCGCCGTACCGCACCGCCGGTGAACTCGACGGCGTCCGCACCCGACACCTGGGAGCCCACCAGGCGGAACCTCACGAAGGCGTCGTCGGGAGAGGTGAAGTCCACCGACTCGACCAGGGGCGACACCGGGCCGCAGCTCGCCGAGAGCGCCAGCAGCTGCTCGACGGTGATCCGAGGGGCGTCGACCACCTCGTACCAGACGGCAGGGTCCACCGACTCGTCGAAGGCCACGTCGAACGCCTCCCGGATCCGCTCCTCCGACCAGTCTGCGTCCTCCGGGGGATCCCGGGGGGCGGCGACCAGCCCGCCCTCGGCGGAGGGGAGCTCCTCCAGGGGGAGGAACCCCGCCGTCGTGGTGGTCGGTCCCCCGTCACCCCGCATCCACTGCGCCGAGGCCCCCAGCACCAGGGCCATCGCCACGACCACGAGGACGGTGGCCACCAGCCACACCGGCGCCCTCGGCGAGCCGACCTCCGCCTGTGGCGGGGTGCCCCCGGCGGTCCCGGACCCACCGGGGGTCGGCGATCCCTCGTCGACCACCGGCACCGGCGGGTGGTCGGGGAACTGCGGTGGGCGCGGTGGGTCGACGTTCACGTTGGCTCGGGTCATGCAGCTCGGCTCATGCGGACGGTGCTCCGTTGCTCGCCCGCCGTCACTGTGCCACCGCCGGGGACCTCCCGCCAGGACGACCGTGACGGACCGCGGGCAGGGTCGCGGAGCGGGGCGGTAGGTTGCCGGTCCGATCGCCAGCCCGGCCATCGGGAAGGAGCGCACCGCCATGCCACGGCTCAAGATGGTCCCACGCCGCGACCTGCACCCGTTCGGAGAGGTGATGTTCGGCATCCTCTTCGGCGACCGGGACCCGATCCAGGAGCCCGGCACGCCGTCGGGGACCCCCGGCGACTGGTGGCCGGTGTTCGCCAACTCCTCGGACTGCTTCGACCACTGCTGCGGCGGGTTCCAGTACTACCGCAGCCCCGACCGCAAGCTCGACCCGCGCCTGCGCGAGCTCGGTCAGGTGCGGGCGGGTTGGGCGCGGGGCTCGAAGTTCGTGTTCTCCCAGCACTGCAAGGCGTGTCGCGACGTCGGTCTGTCCGACGAGCAGGTGGACGCCATCCCCCACTGGCAGGTGGCGGACTGCTTCTCTCCGATCGAGCGCGCGGTGCTGGCCTACACCGACGCGCTGGTGCTGATGGGTGGACGCGTCCCCGACGGCATCTTCCACGCCCTGTCCGAGCACCTCGACGACGAGCAGATCCTCGAGCTCACCTACATCACCATGACCTACGAGATGCACGCCACGATGTCCAAGGCGCTGCGCACCGAGTACGACGACATGGACGATCCGGTCGTCGAGGTTCCCGACCCGCAGGGCCGCCGAGGTGGTCTGGACATCTTCGAGGGCATCGACGGCAGCCAGGGGGACCCTCCCGGGCGCCGGTGAGCGAACCCATCAAGGGGACGGCTCACTCCAGCGCGGCGCGGAGGCGCTCCTGCACGATGCCGTAGCGGTGCAACGTGATGCTGACGGCCTGCTCCCGAACCCAGTGGAGCAGCTCCACCCGACCGTGGTCGGTCACCGGGTGCTCGTCGAGGACGACCCCCGCGGCGTGCAACGACCTCCGATGGCCGGGGCCCAGCGCACCCAGCAGGCGGAGGCGCACCTCACCACCCTGGCGGAGCGCGCAGAGCCGTGCCACGAGCTGCCCGTCGTCCTCCACCCGCACCTGCGCCTCGCCCGACAGCGCCCGGGGCAGCTCCGGGCGCGGCGCGTCGAGCGAGACCTCCACGGTGGTGCCCACCACCGTGGCCGCGCCCACCGCCACCTCGATCGTCGCGGAGGGCACCTCGGGCCCGACCCGCAGCACCACGGAGACCAGCGGGCAGTAGCGCAGGACGTTGGCCTCCGCCCTCAGGGCGCTGGGGTCGTGGTGGACCCCGAACTCCCGATCCCACCAGCGGTCGAAGGAACGGGCGGCTCTGCCCACCTCCGGGTCGCCATCGGTTCGTCGCCAGGTGCCCATGGCCAGCACCGCGTTGGGGCCCCCCGCCTTGGTCGTCGGCCCGACCGAGGAGGCCTTCCAGCCCCCGAAGGGCTGGCGTCGCACGACGGCACCGGTGGTCGGACGGTTCACGTAGGCGTTGCCCACCTCCACCTGCTCGCACCACTGGCGCAGCTCTGCGAGGTCGAGGCTGTGGATGCCGCCGGTGAGCCCGTGGTCCGTGGCGTTCTGCCAGGAGATGGCGGTGTCGAGGTCGGGCGCCCGCATCAACCCCAGCACCGGACCGAAGCACTCGGTGAGGTGGAAGAAGCTCCCGGGGGCCACCCCGAGGCGCACACCGGGGCTCCAGCGCCGTCCGCTGTCGTCGGAGCACCGCGGTCGGACGAGCCACTCCTCACCGGGCTCCAGGACGGTCAGGGCCCGGCGCAGCTCCGCCCCGGGAACCTCCAGGAGGTCCGGCACCTGGGTGGCGGGATCGGCGGCGTCGCCGACGCGGAGGCTGCTGACGGCGTCGGCCAGCTGTGCCCGGAACCGATGGTCGTCGTACACGCCGCCGAGGCAGATGGCGAGGCTGGCGGCCGAGCACTTCTGCCCGGCATGGCCGAACGCGCTCTGCACGAGGTCCTGGACGGCCTGGTCGAGGTCGGCGTGCTCGCTGAGGACCAGCGCGTTCTTCCCGCTGGTCTCCGCGTGCAGGGCCAGCGTCGGCTCCCAGTCGAGGAACATCCGAGCCGTGGCGATCGACCCGGTGAGCACGACGGCCTCCACCCCTGGGTGGGTGACCAGATGTCGGCCCACCGCACCGTCGGGGACGTGCAGCAGCTGGAGCACGTCCCGGTCGAAGCCGGCCTCCCAGAGGCACTCCGCCACCAGCGCCGCGCACCGAGGCGCCTGGGGTGCCGGCTTCAGCACCACCGAGCTGCCGGCGGCCAGGGCCGCCAGGGCCCCGCCGGCAGGGATGGAGACCGGGAAGTTCCAGGGTCCGGCCACCACCACGCAGGAGTAGGCGGCGAAGTCCATCCCGTCGGACTGCAGCGCCGCCAGCTCGGTCGTGCACTCGGCGTACCAGCGGGCGAGGTCGACCGCCTCGGACACCTCGGCATCCGCCTCCGGCACCACCTTGGAGGTCTCCCTCACCATGGTGGCGACGAGCTCGCCGCGGCGTGCCTCGAGGCGGTCCGCTGCACGGCAGAGCAGCGCAGCACGCGTCGCGACGGTCTCCGCCGCCCACGAGAGGTTTCCGCTCCGTGCGAGCGCCACCGCCCGGTCGACCGCAGCGAGGTCCTCCACCGTCGGAGGTGGGTCGGGCAGCGGCTCGAGGAGGTGACGGCGGATCCAGGTTCGGTTGGCAGCCGACGAGAAGTCGGTGTCGGGCGCGTTGTCGAACGAGCCCACGGCACCGACGGGCGTGGCGCCGACGGGCGTGGGGCCGAGCGTGCGGTCCTGGCGGCGACGGGGTTCGGTGGAGACCGTGGCCAGCGAGGCGACCGACGCCCGGAAGGCCATCTCGTGTCGGGCCCAGGCCGTCCCGGCATCCTCGCCGGTGGCCAGGTCGTGCAGGAAGTTCCCCAGCTGGGCCGCCTCGTCGAAGCGGCGCGACAGGTAGGCCACCGCCGCCTCGAAGTCCGCGCCCTGCACGATCGGGGTGTAGCAGAGCACCGAGCCCACACGCCGGGCCACCGCAGCCGCCTCGGGGTCGGCCATGCCGGCCAGCACCTCCAGCTGCAGTCGGCCGCTCACCCCCAGGTGCTCCGCCAACACCATCCCCCAGGCCATCTCGAACAGGTTGTGGGACGCCAGGCCGACCTCCAGGGCGTCACCCCACGCCGGATCCAGCAGCAACGCCAGCACCCGCTTGTAGGCCGCGTCCACCTCCGCCTTCGACGGGTACGGCGCGGCCTGCCACCCCCGCAGCTCCGCCTCCGTGCGCTCTGTCGCCAGGTTCGCCCCCTTCACGAGTCGCAGGTGGACCGGTGCGCCGCCGGCCGCCCGACGTCGCGTGGCCCAGGTGCAGAGCTCCGATGCCACCGAGAGGCTGTCGGGAAGGTAGGCCTGCAGGGCGATGCCGGCCCGTGCGTGGAGCAGGTCCGGACGACCGAGCACCTCCATGAAGGCCCCGACGGTGGGGCGGAGCTCGTCGTAGCGCTCCATGTCGAGGGTGACGACCGTGGGCGGATCGCTGGCCACGGCCACTCCCAGCAACATGGCGAGGCGCTCGCTGAGCTGGGCCTGGGCGTGCTCGGCGGCGTAGGGGTGCACCTTGGGGCTCAGGCCCGAGAGCTTCACCGAGACGTGGTCGACGTCGCCGCGACGGATCAGCTCGGCCACCGCCGCGGTGCGCCGCTGCGCCTCGCCCTCTCCCAGCACCACCTCCCCCAACAGGTGGAGGTTGGTGCACACACCCCCGTCGCCGGCGGTCGCGGAGGACGGTCGCCGGGCGAGCAGGCGACTCAGCTCCGGTTCGTCGGCGCTGGCCACCACCGCGGCCACCTCGGCGCGCAGCCTCCGGCGCACCACGGCCATGGTCGCGGAGGGCGCCAGCGACCCGAGCGAGGTCGCCACCCGCATGGCGAGCGCGTCCATCCTCCCGGCGAACAGCGGAACGCCGGTGTCGGCCAGGAGCGACCGGAGGCTCCCGAGCGCGACCCGCGGGTCCCTCACCCGCAGCACCTCGTCGGCGAAGCGCAGCACGAACCGTCGGGACCGATCGTCGGAGGCCAGGACCGCCAGTCGACTGCCCTCGCGTCGTGCGGTCGCCGCGTGGGCGGCCAGCGTCGCGGCAAGGGACACGGCCTGTTCGACCAGCTCGGCGAGAGGATCGGTCGACGCCTGGGAGAGCGCGGCGGGCGTCACCACTCGATCGTACCGGCGTCGAGCACGGGCCCAGCTCCCGTGCGGCGCGTCGGCGACGGCCGACCGACCTCCTAGCGTGGGGACCCATGTCCCGCTCGGACTCCCACCTCGGAGGGGTGGTGCTCGCGACCACCGCCGAAGCATGGCCCCTCGACGACGACGCCGCGCCCTTGTGCGAGGCGCTCGACGGGCTGGGCGTCGTCGTGGCGCCCCGGATGTGGGACGACCCGGCGACGCGCTGGGACGACGCCGAACTGGTCGTGGTGCGATCCACCTGGAACTACGCCCTGCGACGCGAGGCGTTCCTGGCCTGGTCGGAACGGGTCGCCGCGCACTGCACGCTGTGCAACCCGCCGCCGGTGCTGCGGTGGAACACCGACAAGGCCTACCTGCACGACCTCGGGGCGGCCGGTATCCCCGTCGTGCCCACCGCCTTGGTGGAAGCCGGGCTGCCCGCCGCCGAGCGCAGGGAGCTGCTGGCGCACCACGCCCATCGGTTCGCTGGGCGCGGGGCGACGGAGGTGGTGGTGAAGCCCTCGGTGTCGGCAGGGGCGAAGGACACGAGCCGCTTCGGGTTCGGGGAGCTCGACCGGGCAGCGGCGCTCTGCGAGCGGATCGCCGGCTCCGGGCGCACGACGATGGTCCAGCCCTACCTGGAGGCGGTGGACCGGGTGGGCGAGACCGGCCTCGTGTACTTCGACGGCGTGCTGTCGCACGCCTTCGAGAAGGGGCCCCTGCTGACCCGTGGCAGCGACACCGATCACGGCCTGTTCGCTCTGGAGCACATCGCGCCCCGCGTCGCGTCGTCGCAGGAGCGGGAGCTGGCCGACGCCGTGGTCGCCGAGGTGCAGCGCCGGTTCGGCACGTTGCTCTACGCCCGCGTCGACCTGCTGCGTGACGACGAGGGCCGACCGTGCGTGCTCGAGCTGGAGCTCACCGAGCCGTCGTGGTTCCTGGGCACCGCGCCCGGCGCTGCGGAGCGGGCGGCCGCGGCCATCGTCGCCCGGCTGGGCTCATCCGGGCGGTAGGCGGTCCGCACCGGCGCGATGGCGCATCCAGGCGCGCACCGCCACAGCCAGCAGCACGCCTCCGACGGCGACGACGGCGACCAGGAGCGGCCACGGCAGGTCCGAGCCCGCCGCGCCGTCGTCCTCTCGGCGGCCACCTCGGCCGGCGCGGCCGACGTGGACGGCGGGACCGACGTAGACGGCGCGGCCGACGTGGACGCGTCGGTGCTCGGTGCCGTCGAGGTCGGCCCGGGAGCGCTCACGGTCACCGGCTCGAGAGCGAGCTGGGCGGGGGGTTCCACCGACACGACGCGCAGGTTCCAGACCCCCGGCACCAGCTCGACGACACCCGAGAAGCGACCGTCGCCTCGAGGTGCGAGCGCGACCGGGGTGAGCGGGGTGCCGGCGCCGTCCTCTCCAGCCACGGTGACGGTGGCCTCGTCGACCGCATGGCCGTCCTCGGCGAAGGTGAGCCGGACGGCGACGTCCCACCGCCCCGGGCCGTCAGCACCTCCTGCGGGGACGAAGGACTCCAGTGCCAGCACGCCCTCCCCCCCGTGAGCCGAGACCGGTGTCGCGGCCCACCACGACGCCGCGATCACGAGCAGGGCGAGGGCGGCCGAGCGTCGCACGGGTGCGGTCGCGCTGCACGGAGGAGCAGGAGCGGTCATCGGATCGGCACCTCGAGTTCGGCGGAGCTGCGGGTCGCCCGCTGCACGACGGCGACCTCGACGGTCCACGTGCCCGGGGTGAGCTCGACGCTACCCGTCGCGTGGCTCGGGGTGAGCAGCTCCACAGGGACACGACGCTGTGCGACCTCCCCGGAGCGCACCATCACCTCCGTGGCGTCCACGGCCGTCGGTTCTCCATCGAGGGTCAGGAAGTACAGGTGCAGCGCGTTGGCACCGGAGCGCGCCGGCACGACCTGGAGCCGCACGGTCACCTCCCCCGCCTGACGGACCGCCTGGAACGGCTCGATCGCCGCGTCCCGCGGTGGCGGCAGGTCGACCAGCACCGCGCTGGCCACCACCACCGCCGCCGCCAGCACCGCCTCGACGCGCAGGCTGGAGCGCATGGGTGCCACGGGTTGGTCGACATCGGCGATCCACCGCCGATGGATCCACCCGAAGAAGAGCACCGCAGCGACGAACGCCACCTTCACCGCGAGCGCCCGCCACCACCCGGTGGTCACCGCGATCTCCAGATCCGTGTCCGAACCCCCGCTCAACCACACCGCCGAGACGACGCCGCTGACGATCACCACGGCGGCCGCGACCAGCGCGAGCCGACCGAAGCGCACCAGACGGGTCCGATCGACGCGCCACGTGAGCACGAGCGCGACCAGTGCGCCCACCCAGGCGGCAGCCGCGACCAGGTGGAGGGCGGTGACCCACTCGGCCAGCGCCGCCGTGCTCGACGCGTGACCGCCGAAGGCCGGCAGGCACACCAGGACCACCGCCACCGATGCGGAGGCCCACAGGGTCCACCCCCACCGCCGGGGCAGCGCCACGAGCAGAGCGAACAGGAGGGCGACCAGCAGCCGGAGCACCGCGACGTCGCTCCATCCGAGCAGCTCGAGCGACGCGAGCAGCTCGCCGAAGCCGTCGAGCAGCGACCCGCCGGCGAGCTCCGCCGAGAGCACCACGACCGACAGCGCGGCACCGACCAGCGCCAGCAGCGCCGCCCAGCCCCAGATGCGACGGCTCGGCCAACCCACGCCGCCGGACCCGGCGGCCATCGCGACCACGTCGGCAGTCGCGACCCCCTCCCCAACGGCGACTCCGCCGCTGGCCACGACGCGGCGGTCCACGAGCAGCGCCAGCAACAGCGCCCCCGCCGCCAGCAACGAACCACCGAAGCCCAGGGATCGACCGACCACCCCGAGCACCTCGAGCAGCGGGCTCGGCCCGGCGTCGCCGACGGGGCCCGAGCCGCTCGCCGTTCCCACGTGGAACACGAAGGACCCGGTGATCACGTGGCCGTCGGTGCTGAGCACCCGGTAGCTCACCGTGTAGGTCCCCGTTCCCCCCTCCCGCAGACCCACCTCCAGCGTGCGACCGCCGCTGCGGGAACGACCGGGTCCGCGCTCGACGTGACGGCCCTCGGGATCCAGCACCGTGAGAGCGCCTCGCTCCGCCGCGACGACCGGCTCGTCGAAGCGCAGCACCGCCTCGGCAGGTGGTGCCTCCAGGGTCTCGTCCTCGGCCGGGGAGCTGGACACGAGGGTCGCGTGGGCGGTCGCCGCCGGGGCGCCGAGCAGCACTCCGACCCCGAACGCCGACGCCACCAGGACCAGGACGGCCCGCAGGCTCGGCGCCCTGCGGCGGCGAGGCGGGCGGAGGAGCACCAGCGGAGTGTAGGGAACCGCAGTGGTGTCCACGACGCGGACCCCGGTTAGCGTTGCCGGGAGCGCGCCCCTCCGAGGGCCGACCCGAGCACCGACCGCCGCCGCGGAGGTCCGCACCATGCCCCAGCAGCGCCACCACGTGGTCGTCGTGGGGGCCGGCTTCGCCGGCCTCGCTGCGGCGCGTGGGCTGGCGGAGCTGCCGATCGACGTCACCGTCGTCGACGCCCGCAACCACCACACCTTCCAGCCCCTGCTCTACCAGGTGGCCACCGCCGGCCTTGACGGCGACGAGATCTGCTTCCCGGTACGAGGCCTCTTCGCCCGCCAGCGCAACGCACGGGTCCGGTTGGGCACCGTCGAGTCCGTCGATCTGGAGCACCGCCGCGTCGGGCTCCACGACGGTTCCGCGCTTCGCTACGACCACCTCGTGCTCGCCGCGGGCGCGGTGACCAACACCTTCGGCATCCCCGGGGTCGACGAGCACGCGTTCGGGCTCAAGTCCCTCGCCGACGCCCTCGAGCTCCGCAGCCACGTGCTCATGCGCTTCGAGGAGGCCGACGCCGAACCGGAACGGGTCGACGACGGTGTGCTGAGCGTGGTGGTGGTGGGGGGCGGCCCGACCGGCGTCGAGCTGGCAGGTGGGCTCGCCGAGCTGTTCAGCCGCGTGCTGCGACGCGACTTCCCCCGGATGGACGTGCACCGCGCACGGGTGGTGCTGGTGGAGGCGACGGACCGGTTGCTCGGCACGCTCCACCCCTCGCTGTCCGACAAGGCCCGATCGACCCTCGAGCGGCTGGGGGTCGAGGTGCTGCTCGGCACGCAGGTGGCGGAGGTGACTCCTCGGTCGGTGCGCTTCGGCGACGGGTCCCGCATCGCCACCCACACCGTGGCGTGGACCGCCGGCATCCGGGCCAACCCACTGGCGGAGTCGCTGGGGGTCGAGCTCACCAAAGGCGGACGGGTGGTCGTGGGTGCAGACCTCTCGGTCCCTGGCCACCCCGAGGTGTTCGTGGCGGGCGACCTCGCTGCGACCACCGGTCACGACGGATCGCCGCTGCCCCAGCTGGCGCCGGTGGCCATGCAGGGCGCCGAGCACGTCGCGGCGAACATCAGGCGGCGGTTGCACGACGAGCCGACCACCGACTTCCACTACGTCGACCGGGGCACGATGGCCACCATCGGTCGGAACCACGCCGTGGCGGAGCTGCCCGGGGGGCTGCGGTGCAGCGGGCTCGTCGGTTGGCTGGCGTGGCTCGTGCTGCACCTGGTCATGCTGATCGGGTTCCGCAACCGGGCGAACGTGCTCGTGAACTGGGCGTGGAGCTACTTCACCTACGATCGGGCCAGCCGGATCATCCCCGGGCCCGAACGCCTGCGGCCCGCCGGGGAGGTCGGCACCCCGTCGCCGGGTCCCCCCGCTGGCGGGCCGTAGGCCCGTTGCGCAGCGGACACCAGTCGCGCAAGACTTCCTCGGGCGGCGACACCAGGCACCGAGCCTCTGGGAGGGGACATCGTGGATCGACGGCGGGACCCGGCGCGCCGCAGCGCGCGGGAGACGACCTCGGGAGGCGACGCGGCGACGATCGCCGCCCGCCGGGCGCGACGGCGCCGACGCCGGCGCATCTCGTCGGCCCTGATCGCCGGGGGCGTCCTCCTGGGCGTCGTGCTGGTGCTGGCGGCGACGCTCCCCCGACACAGAGCGGACGACAGCCCCGCGGTGCAACGCCTCGGGCCGTCCGGATCGGGCGACTCCCGAACCCCTCCGTCCCCGGCCGGACAGGAGGGAGGGCGTACGCCACCGTCGGTGGCCTCCGAGCCCGACGTCGACCGGCCCGAGCCGACCCACCCTCCGGCGCAGGCGCGCACCGGTGCCGTCGCGGAGCTGGATCAGCTGCTCGCCGCCTACGACGCTGCGCTCGGTGAGCTCGCAGCGAGCCCGGCAGCCGCCGTGGAGGTCGACCACCCGCTGGTCGTGCGATGGCATCAGCTCGTGGCCGTCGGATCCGAGCTCGACCAGGCGATGCGAGCCCGGATCCGCGACGACGTCGTGGAACGGTCGATGGTCGTGCGCCCGGGTCCCGACGGGGAGAGCTTCTCCACCCGCGCGCTGCGAGCACGGGTGGACGACGACGGCGGCATCGACTTCGAGCACTGCGGCTACTCCCCTGGTGTGGGCGTGCACGTGGCCACCGGAGAGGTGCTCGACGACCAGCGGGCCACCTCCTCGGGCACCGGCCGCGCCGAGCGGGATCCGAGCGGCGCCCTTGTGCTGGTCGCGCTCCACGACGAGCAGGTCCGCCTGCTCGAGCCCGGGGAGACGGACCCGTGCACCGCGACTGCGACGATCGACCACGTCGGCGGTGGATCGTGAGCGCGCCCGGCGCTGCGACCCGTCGGAGCCGAGCGGCAGGGGTCGTCCCGGTGGTGCTCGTCGCGCTCAGCCTGGTGTGGTGCTCGCCGCCCGCGGGTGCCACCGGCGGTGGAAGCGGTTCGGCAGGCGCCACCGGCCGGGGGTCCACCATCATCTCGACGATCCTGTGGGGTGGAGGACCCACGGGGAGGCGCTCCGGGACCGGCACTGCGTCGCTGTGTCGGTGGCACACGTTGAGCGACGTGGAGCTGGCCTTCGTCCTCCACGTGGCCACCTCCGTGCCGGAGCTGCAGGACGCGGCGCTGTTCCGGGCGCTGCAGCCGTGGGTGGAGAGCGGTCTCGCACCCGGGTTGGAGCTCCAGGTGATGCTCTGCGGAGGGGAGGCCCGCACCGACCAGGTCCGCGTGCGCCCTGCCGAGATCGGCGCGACGGAGGTGGCCACCGCGGCGCGGCACCAACTCGTCACCCGCCTGCCACCGCCGGCTCTGGGGATGTCGCCCCCGCTCGCTCGCCCGGCGCTGGTCAACCATCCGGTGTTCGCCTGGATCGATCCCCTCCAGTGGTCGACTCCGGTCACCGGGACGATCAGCGCCGGGGGGGCCACCGTCGAGGTCGAGGCCGTGGCCGTGGCGCTGGAGCTCGTGACCGGCGAGGCCGACAGCGGTGGCCGTGTTCGGCGATGCGACGGGCCCGGCGTCCCGTGGCGACCCGCCGGCGAGCAGACGGTGGAGGTGCAGGCCACCGCCTCCGACGCCTGCGTGCTGCGCTACTCGAAGCTCACCGGCGTCGACGGGCGCCGTGGTTCGTGGATCGGCTACGCACGGCTCGACTGGCGCGGCCGCTACCGGGTCGACGGCGGACCCTGGCGACCGCTGGGGCCCCTGTCCAGCCTGCGGATCTTCACCCGCTCGGTGCGTGACGCTCCGACGACGATCGAGCAGCGCTGAGCGCGCCGTTCGGGAACTCCTGTCCGGGCCGGTGCTCCTCCGGGCAGGATGGGGAGATGCCCGAGCACACCTCCCGATCCCTGGTGGAGCTGGAGCGCGGCCTGCGACGGCCGTTGCGGCTCGGTGCCGACGCGGCGGCCCACGAGCGGCCGTGGAGGGGCCGGCCGGGGCCGGCCCTGGCCGTGGCGCTGCCGGTCGACGTCGACGAGGTCCGCCACGCGGTGCGTTGGGCTCGCCGCCACGGCGTGCGCATCCTCCCCCAGGGCGCGGTGACGGGACTGGTGGGGGCCTCGACCCCGCCCCCCGAGGGACCGGCGCCGTTGGTGCTGTCGACGGACGCGCTCACCGGTCGTCTGGAGATCGACCCCCTCTCCGCCACCGCAGTCGTCGCGGCCGGGGTCCGGCTCTCGTCGCTCGATGCGGCGGCTGCGGCGCACGGGCTGGAGCTGCCCATCGACCTGTCGGCCGACCCCGCCGTCGGAGCGATGGTGGCCACCAACACCGGTGGCTCGAGGGTCCTGCGCCACGGCGACATGTCGGCGCACCTGCTGGGGGTCGAGGCCGTGGTCGCCGATGCCGACGCCTCGGTCATCGGTTCGCTGCGCGGCCTGCGCAAGGACAGCACCGGCCCCGATCCCACCAGGATGCTGTTGGGGTCCGCCGGCGCCCTGGGCATCATCACCGCCGCATGCGTGGCGCTCTCACCTCGTCCGGCAACACGGGCCACGGCGTGGGTCGGGCCGATCGGCGACGGCGAGGCTGTGGAGCTGCTCGGCGAGCTCCGACGGTCCCTCGGCGAGGAGCTCACCGCCTACGAGGTGCTGTGCCCGCAGGCCGTCTCGGCCGCGCTCGAGCACATGGCGAACCCACCGCCGGTGGGCGTCGGCGTCGACCCGCAGGTCGACGTGCTGGTGGAGGCGTCCGGATGCGCCGGGGTGGAGGACCGGCTCGTCGACGCCGTGTCCGCCTCACCCCGGGCCGGGACCGCGGTGCTCGTCCCACCGGAGCGCGCCTGGGCCCTGCGCCACGCCGTCACCGCGGCGCTGGCAGCGGAGGGCACCGTGCTGGGGTTCGACCTCTCCGTGCCTCCGTCGGTGCTGCCGACGCTGCGCAGAGCGGTCCGCGCCGTGGTGCAGGAGCGCGCGCCCGGGTGGCAGGTGGCCGACTTCGGACACTGGGGCGACGGCGGAGTGCACTGCAACCTCGTCGTCGGGGCTCCGGTGGCCCTCGACGCGGACCTCGCCGGCTCGATGCGCAGCGCGATCTACGAGCTGGTGGATCGCCTCGGCGGCTCCTACAGCGCCGAGCACGGCATCGGACCGCTCAACGGCGACTGGTGGCGACGCCACACCCCTCCGGCACAGCAGCGATTGCTGGCGGCGTTCAAGCAGCAGGTCGACCCGCTCGGGGTGCTGGGCCATCCCGGCGTGCCCTTCGCCTGAGGCCCCGAGGGTGCATCGCCGGGGACAGTGCTACATGGCGAAGCCGTCGCGCAGCATCGAGGTGATGGTCTCGTCGTCGACGGCCGGTGAGATCAGGTAGCCCTGGCCGGCGATGCACCCGAGCAGCCGGAGCTCGGCGAGCTGCCGCTCGGTCTCGATCCCCTCGGCGATGGACTGCAGACCGAGGGCCTTGGTGAGGTGGAGCACCGCGGTCACGATCGCCCGCTTCTGCATGTCGTCCGCCACTCCGGCCACGAAGGAGCGGTCCAGCTTGACCGCGTCGACGGGGAGGCGGTGGAGGTAGGTGAGCGACGAGTACCCCGTGCCGAAGTCGTCGACCGCAACGTGCACGCCCATGTCCCGCAGGGCGGACAGGAGCGCAGCCGTGGCCGCCGTGTCGTCGAGGAGGACGGACTCGGTGATCTCGATGGTGAGCGTGCCCTCCCGGATCCCCGACGACGAGATCACCTCGGACACCATCGACAGGAACCCGGGGCGCTGCAGCTGTCGGGCGGAGACGTTCACCGCCATCCCCAGATCCGCCCACCCCGGCAGCTCACGCTGCCAACGCGCGGCCTGCTCGCACGCCTGCTCGAGCGCCCAGGTGCCGAGCGGGACGATCAACCCGGTCTCCTCGGCCACCGAGACGAAGTGCTCCGGGCCGACCAGCTCGCCGTTGCGCCACCAGCGCAGCAGCGCTTCGACGCCCCGGATGGTGCCGGTCCGCAGGTCCATCACCGGCTGGTAGTGGATCCGGAGGTTGTCACCGTTGCGCGACTGGCGCAGCTCCGCCTCCGTGCGCTGCCGGTCGACCGCCCGGGTGCGCAGGTTGTCGTCGAACACCACCCATCGTCCGCGGCCGGCCGACTTCGCCTCGTACATGGCGGTGTCGGCGTCGCGCAGGATGGCCACCGGGTCGGGCTCCGTGTGGTCGGCGAAGGCGATGCCGATCGACACCCCCACGTGGATCTCGTGGCCGTCGACGTCGAAGGGCGTCTGCAGGGAGGTCTCGATGCGGTGGGCGACGCGGAGCGCGTCGTCGTCGTCGTCGAGCTCCTCGCAGAGCACCACGAACTCGTCGCCCCCGAATCGGGCGACGGTGTCACCTGGCCTGATGACCACGAGGATCCGGGCGGCGATGGCCCGCAGCAGCTGGTCCCCGAGGGCGTGTCCCAGGCTGTCGTTGATCACCTTGAAGTGGTCGAGGTCCACGAACAGCAGCGCCGCGCGGTCCGCTTCGCGGCGGTGCTCCAGCGCCTTGCGGATCCGGTCGAGCAGCAGTGCCCTGTTGGGCAGACCGGTGAGCGGGTCGTGGGTGGCCTCCCGTTCGAGGATCGCCTCGAGCTCGATGCGCTCGGAGATGTCGCGCGCCACCACCGAGACGTACTGCACGGAGCCGTCCGCATGGCGATGCGCCATGGCCTTGAGCGACATCGGCACGGTCGTCCCGGCACAGCTCTCGAGGGTCGCCTCGCCGGACCACAGGTTCACCCCCGGCGCCCGGAAGCTCGCCCGGACCGCCCGGCTGACCTCGTGGAGGTCGGGGTGGTCGGCGAGGTAGCTGGGATCGTCGCCGACGAAGTCCTTCGCCGCCTGGTTCAGGTAGATCGGCTGACCGGCGGCGTCGAGCAGCAGCACGAGATCGTCGGTGATGTCGAACACCTCGGCCAGCCGGCGCAACGACTCCTCGGCCTCGACGATGGCCGTCACGTCCTCGATGCCCCCGAAGCGGCGACGCACGCCCTCGGCGTCAGGCGGGGTGACGGTGGAGCGGAGGTCGAGCCACCGACGCTGGCCGTCGGGGCGGGTGAACTGGACCCTGACCGTCGACTCGTTGCCGGCACGGGCGTCGGCGAGCGCCGTGACGCCTTCCAGCTCCGGGCCGTCCAGGAGCCGCCGCCAGCCGCCGCCGAGGCACTCTGCAGCGGAGAGGCCGACGATCTCCACGAAGCGCTCGTTGACGTAGGTGAGGCCGTTCAGGCTGTCCTGCTCGAAGAGGCCGGTGCTGGAGCTGAAGGCCAGCGAGCGAAGCACCTCGGAGCGCTCCTCGAGCTCGGCCACCAGACGCCGGTGCTCGGTGACGTCACGGAAGTTGGCCACCACCCCCTGCACGTCGGGATCGTCGAGACGGCTCCACAGCGCCACCTCGATCCAGCGCAGATCGCCGTCGCGATGCGGGACCTGGAGGTGCAGCAGCTGTGGTTGCGACGGATCGGCCACCGCGCGGGCGAAGGCCTCGGCCGCCCGGGAGTGGTCGGGCTCACCGATGCCGGTGGCGAAGGGAGTGCCGCAGACCTCTTCGGGTGCCCAGCCCAGCATCCGGGTCGCTGCCGGGCTCACGTACACGCAGCTGCCCTCGGCGTCGGTGACGGCGATGCCGTCGTGCGAGTTCCGCACGAGCGAGCCGAACCGACGTTGGGACGCGTCGAGGGCCAGGCGGGCCAGCGTGGCCTCGTGGGTGTCGGACAGGCACAGCACCACGCCCCGCACCCACGGGACGTCGCGCATGTCCTTGCCGGTCACCCGCATCCACCGGTAGTCGCCCCCGGACATCAGGATGCGGCAGTTGAGCGGCTGCGCCACACCGCGCTCGGGGCCCAGCAGGGGAGCGATCTCCGCCACGGCCAGCGGCTGCTCCTCGGGGTGGACGAGCTCCAAGGCGTTGCGACCGACGAGTGCCTCGGAGGTCCAGCCCGAGAAGCTCTCGGTCGAGGGGCTCGCCCACCGCATGGTGAGGTCGCCGTCCGCGATCACCACGGCGTCCGCGCTGACGGCGATCACCGCCTGCAGGAAGGCCTCGTGCTGCTCCATGCTCACGAGCTGGCGCCGGGAGACCTCCTCGGCCTCCTGGCGGCGCTGCGCTTCGAGCTGCTCGTCCTCGGCGTCACGCACGCTGGCGACGAGCGCGTGCACGTCCCGGCGGTCGAGCTGCCGCGTGACCACGATCTCGACCCAGCGCCAGTCGCCGGTGGAGGTCTTCGCCCTCACGCGGAACCCGACCCGGGTGCCGTCGGTGCCGAAGCGCAGGTGACGGTACTGCTCCACGGTGGACTCGACGTCGTCGGGATGGATGTGGTCGATCAGCCGCGTGCCGACGTAGTCCTGCGGTGAGAAGCCGGTGATGTGCGTGATCGCGCCCGACATCGACACCAGCACGCCGTCGCGGTCCGAGGCGCTGAGCGCCGTATCCGAGACGTCGAGCATTTGCGACGCGTCGAGGCCTGGGCGATCGAGCCGGTCAGGTGCCGGGCCCGCCACCCTGTCAGCTGCATGCGGTTGGAGGTCGATGTCGGCCACCACGTGTTCTCCCCCACGTCGGTGCGTTCCCTTACTGTAAGGGTTCACCGGCGGGAGGGACACCGCGGCGCACCCGGTCGTGCCGTTGGGGGCGGCTCAGCGGGTCAGCTGCCAGGCCGAGCGGATGAGCGGGAGCTGCATCGGCACGCGGATCCAGGTGATCCACGTAGGTGCGGCGACCTGGGATCGACCGCGCGTCGCATCGATGGCCATCTGCACGTTGGCCGGGTACACCGCCACGAGGGTGGCGGTGGCGAGCGCGGCGCCGGCCCGGCTGGTGCGAGGGACGGCCAGCAGGGCTCCGGAGGCGACCTCGGCGACTCCCGACCAGAGCACGGCCTCCCGCCGCCACGGGAACCACCGGGGGACGATGGCCCGGAAGAACTTCGGGGCCAGGAAGTGGCCCAGGCCGGCGACGGTCATGACCACCGCGAGGCGCAGCCGAGCGCGCTCGCGGCCCGGGTCGGCCAGGGGGTCTCGGAAGCGGTCGAGGACCGTAGGGGCGTCGGACACGTCGAACAGCATGCCAGCTCCGGCGGGGCACACGTCGCAGCGAGCGGGTAGGTTCCCCTGCCGATGCGTCGTCCGCTCGGCACCTTCGTGAGCGCCATGAGCGCCGTCGCCCTGGTGGCGGGATGCGCCGGCACCACCGGGGAGCAGCTCGACGGCCTGGGTGCATCCGCCTCCACCGAGGCCGACCCGTCCTCGTCGTCGGTCAGCACGACCGCCACGACCGATCCTCCCGACTGCGCCCAGATGCTCCCCCCGGCGGGTCAGGCGGCCCAGCTGCTGATGATGACCACCAACGACCCCCTCAACGCCGCAGAGGTGGTGGCGAACGGCACGGTGGGCGGCTTCGCGCTGGTGGAGGGCCAGCGCACCGACGTGGGGAGCCGCATCGCCACCGCGGTCGCGGATGCACCGCTGCCGACCACGGTGGCGGTCGACGAGGAGGGCGGCTCGGTGCAGCGCCTGAAGAACGCGCTCGGCCGCATCCCCTCGGCGGAGACCATGGGGGAGGCCACGCCGGAGGAGGCAGCACAGGTGTTCTCCGAGCACGCCGCAGCCATGGCCGCCTTGGGCGTGACGATGAACTTCGCCCCGGTCGCGGACGTGGGGGACGCACCCGGCCTCGAGGGCCGCGTCTACGGGGACGACCCCGCGACGGTCGGCCAGTTCGTCACCCAGGTGATCGACGCGCAGCGGGGGGCCGGCATCGTGCCGGTCGTCAAGCACTGGCCCGGCCTGGGCAGCGGCGACGACGACCCACACGAGTCCATCTCGGTGGTCGCGCCCATCGACGAGCTCCGAGCCGCCGACCTGCTCCCCTTCGAACGGGCGATCGAGGCGGGCGTCCCTGCGGTGATGGTCACCCATGCCGAGATCCCGGGGCTGACGGCGCCGGACGAGCCCGCCAGCCTGTCCGCCAACGCCATCGGGATGGAGCTTCGCCAGCGCGAGGGGTTCGACGGGGTGGTGATCACCGACGACCTCGGCATGGACGCCATCGAGCTGCCCCAGGCAGAAGCTGCGCTCCAGGCCGTCACTGCGGGTGCTGACATCGCGCTGGTCTCCGGGAGCGCCGCCGCCGTCGAGGCGCACGCCCGCCTCACCGCCGCCATCGAGGACGAGACCCTGGCCGCCCCGAAGGTCGAGGCCGCCGTTCGTCGGGTGCTCGAGCTGAAGGGGGTGGACGGCGAGTGCTTCGATGCGGTGTCCGCCTACGCCGAGGCGGCCCGCCTGGAGAACGAAGCGCTCACCGCGGAAGCAGAAGCAGAAGCTGACGTCGAGGCCGGAACCGGGGGCGGGGGCACGGCCACGACCGTCGCGTCACGCTCGACGTCGACCACCGCTCGAGCGACCTCCTCGACGGCGCGCACCTCCGCCGACGAGGCCCGCAACTGAGTGCCCGACGCCGCGTAGGCCCCTCGAGCACGCCGCAGGACGCGCCGGCCGGGGCGGCCGTCCTCAGCCCTTCGCCGCCTCCACCAGCGCGGCGACCTCGTCGAGGGCGAACGGGTCGCCCGTCATCACGATCAGGTGCTCTGCACCGGCATCCAGGTACTCGGGCCAGCGCTCGACCTCGTCGGGGTTGATGGAGACGCTGCGCTCGATGTCGGCGGGATCTCGCCCCACGCGCTCGCACCACCGGTCGAGCACGCCGTTGAGCTCGCCGAACTTGTCGGGCGGTCCGAAGGAGTTCCAGATGTCCGCACGCTCGGCGACGATGCGCAGCGTGACGTTGCGGCCGGATCCACCGATGAGCAGCGGGAGCTCCAGGGGGGGCGGGTTGAGCCTGCGGAGGCGTTCCTGCATCACCTCGAGCGCGGCTTCGAAGTGGGCCAGGCGCACGCCGTCGGGTTCGAAGGTGTAGCCGTACTCGTCGTAGTCGCGCTCGAACCACCCGGCACCGACCCCGAGGACGAACCGTCCACCGCTGAGGTGGTCGATGGTGCGGGCCATGTCGGCCAGGAGGTTCGGGTTGCGGTAGGTCACGCAGGTGACCAGCGCTCCCAGGCGAGCGTGCCTGCTTCGCTGGCTCATGGCGGCCAGGAGCGTGTAGCACTCGAGATGCGCCTCCTCCGGGTCACCGTAGAGGGGGAAGAAGTGGTCCCAGGTCCAGATGCTGTCGACGCCCATGGCGTCGGCGGCTTCGGTGGCGTCGAGCAGGTTGCCGACGGTGGTCGCCTGGGGGTGCAGCTGCACCCCGACCTTGAACCGTGCCATGTCGGGCCTCCAGGGGGTCGGTCGGAGAAGGGGGAAGTGCCGACCGTAGTCGGGCTCGGCCGCCCTGGGGTGCAGCCCCGTCACGGTGCACGGGCCCAGTGGTCAGGCGGGGCGACCGTGATCCCGGGGTTGCGCCTACCACCCCCAGTGACATTCGCGCCGCGCTCCGCCATACTTGAGGGACGTCCAACGGCGGACCGAACCAGCAGGATCCAGTCCTGGCGTTCCCGCACGGGCTGGACGTGACGAGAGGGGGGCCACCATGCGTGTGGCAACGATCCTCAGCGAGAAGGGCTCGACCGTCGCGACGATCGACAGCACCGCCACCCTGGCCGAGGCCGCCGCTGAGCTGCGGCTTCGAGGGGTGGGAGCGCTGGTCGTGTCGCGGGATGGTCGCACGATCGAGGGCATCATCTCCGAGCGAGACCTCGTGCGCCGGTTGGCGGAGCGGGGTGAGCTCGCCCTGGGGGAGCTCGTCGGCGCGGTGATGACCGCCGAGGTCCGCACCTGTGATCCGACCGACACCAGCGAGGACCTGATGCGGGTGATCACCGAGCACCGCACCCGACACCTCCCGGTGGTGGTCGACGGCGCGCTCTCGGGCATCGTGTCCATCGGCGACATCGTCAAGGCCCGACTCGACGAGCTCGAGCAGGAAGCCCGGACGCTGCACGACTACATCACCACCGGCCGCTGAGCCTGAACGGCCGGGTGCCCGCCGGGGGTGTCAGTCACATGTGGCGGTTCACCGCGGACACCACGGCCCGCAGCGACGCGATGAGGATCGACTCGTGCCGACCCACGCCCCAGCGGATGGTGCCGTCGGGCGCCCGGACCTCGACGTAGGCCGCAGCCACGGCATCGGTGCCCGCGGACACGGCGTGCTCCGCGTAGTCGACGACCTCCAGCTCGACGTCCAGCTCGTCGCGCAGGGCGTGCATGAACGCCGAGATCGGTCCGCCGCCCACGCCGTGCACCGTGGTGGGCTCACCGTCCACCACCAGCTGCACCGTCACCTCCGCGCCGTCGTCACGGGTGGTCGCCTCCGCCGAGCGGAACACGATCCCCTTGGCACCCTCGGCAGCGTCCTCGAGGTACTCCGCCGAGAAGGCGTCCCACATGGCGGCGGGGCTGATCTCGGTTCCCGTGTCCTCGGTGATGTGCTGGATGGTCTTGGAGAACTCGATCTGCAGCCGGCGGGGCAGGTCGAGGCCGTGCTCGGCCTTCATGATGTACGCCACACCGCCCTTGCCCGACTGGCTGTTCACCCTGATCACCGCCTCGTAGGTGCGGCCGAGGTGGGCAGGATCGATCGGCAGGTACGGGACCTCCCAGGTCTCGTAGTCACCGGCGCGGTCGGCAGCTCGCGCGGCCTCCGGCGATCCGATCGCCTCCATCCCCTTCTTGATGGCGTCCTGGTGGGAGCCGGAGAAGGCCGTGTAGACCAGATCGCCGACATAGGGATGCCGCTCGTGGACGGGCAGCCGATTGCAGTACTCCACGGTGCGACGGATCCGGTCGATGTCGGAGCAGTCGAGTCGGGGGTCGACGCCCTGGGTGAAGAGGTTCAGGGCCATCGTGACCACATCGACGTTGCCGGTCCGCTCCCCGTTGCCGAAGAGCGTGCCTTCGACCCGCTCGGCGCCGGCGAGCAGCGCCATCTCGGCGGCTGCCACCGCCGTGCCCCGGTCGTTGTGGGGGTGCAGCGAGAGGATGGCCCGACTGCGGTCCGGCATGTTGCGGTGCACGTACTCGACGACGTCCGCGTAGATGTTGGGCATGTACATCTCCACCGTGGCCGGCACGTTGATGATGACCCGCTCGGGGTTGCCGTCGCGGTCGGAGCCCAGCTCGAGGGCGTCCATCACCGCGGCGGAGATCTCGATGGCGTAGTCGGGCTCGGTGCCGGTGAAGGACTCCGGTGAGTACTCGTAGCGGATGCGGGTGTCGCCGGCGTGGCCCTCCAACTCCCGACAGAGCCGGGCGGCGTCGGTGGCCAGCTTGGTGATGCCGTCGCGGTCCTGGCCGAACACCACCCGGCGCTGGAGCACCGAGGTCGAGTTGTAGAAGTGCACGATCGCCGCCGGTGCACCCCGCAGGGCCTCGTAGGTGCGCTCGATCAGCTCCCTGCGGCACTGGACCAGCACCTGGATCGTGACGTCGTCGGGGATGAGGTCGCCGTCGATGAGCTCCCGGAGGAAGTCGTAGTCGGGCTGGGAGGCCGACGGGAACCCCACCTCGATCTCCTTGAACCCCATCTCGACGAGGAGCTGGAACATCCGTCGCTTGCGGGCGGGGTCCATCGGATCGATGAGGGCCTGGTTGCCGTCGCGCAGGTCGACCGAGCACCACGTCGGTGCGCTGCGGAGGACCTTGTCCGGCCAGGAGCGGGTGGTGAGACCTCCGTTGGGACCACCCTCCTCCTCCTCGCCCAGGGGCAGGAACGGCCGGTACTTCTCGAACGGCATCTGCGTGGGCGTGGTGCTGGTGGCCATGGTGTTTCACTTCCGCTGGGTAGGGATGGTCGTTGTCGGATCGCAGGGTCCCGTCGTCGCGCTCCGGGCCGAAAACTGAAGAACCTCCTGCGTGTGCAGGAGGTTCGGCGAGCACGCAGCAGCGAGCTCGCCTAGGTCAGCAGCAGGAGGGCGAGGGCTCGAGCGGTCATCGGCTTCGATGCTACGCCCGGTGCGGCGGTTCCGCAACGCGCCGGAGGCGAGTTCCGGGAGAGCGGCGCACCCCCGCTAGGCTGCTCGCTCGATCCCGCCCACCGGGAGCACCACCAGCACGACCAGGAGAGCCGGCCATGCCGATCAACCCCGATGCCGTTGGCACCAAGAGCGAGCCCGCCGAGAGCTCGTGGACCTCGAAGGACGGGCTGCTCTACGCCGTGGGCGTGGGCGCCGGCCAGGACCCACTCGACACCGCCCAGCTGCCCTTCGTCACCGAGAACTCGATGGACATGACCCAGCGCATCCTGCCGACGATGGTGGTCACGCTGCCCACCTTCAGCGACGCGTTCGGGGCCATCGGCACCTTCAACCCCGCCATGCTGGTGCACGGCGAGGAGAAGATCGTGCTGCACGGCGAGGTGCCGACCTCCGGCACGGTCTCCACCGTCGCCGAGGTCACCGCCATCTGGGACAAGGGCAAGGGCGCCGTGGTCGAGTTCACCACCCGCTCCTGTCTGGTCGGTGCCGACGGCGCCGTGGGCGACCCGCTCTTCGACGTCGTGATGTCGGCCTACATCCGGGGCGAGGGTGGCTGGGGCGGCGAGCGCGGGCCCTCCGGACCCCAGAACGTCCCACCGGAGCGCGAGCCGGATCACCGGGTGGAGCTCACGACCCGCCCGGAGCAGGCCCTGATCTACCGGCTCTCGGGCGACCGCAACCCGCTGCACTCCGACCCGGGCTTCGCCGCCCTCGCCGGCTTCGACCGGCCGATCCTGCACGGCCTGTGCACCTACGGCTTCACCGGTCGGGCGCTGCTGGGGGAGCTCTGCGACAACGACCCCGCCCGGTTCCGCTCGATGGCCGGCCGCTTCTCCTCCCCGGTGATGCCGGGCGAGACGCTCACCGTGGAGATCTGGCGGACCGAGGACGCGACGGCGGTGTACCGCACCCTCGCCTCGGGCGACCGCGTGGTGATCGACGCCGGCCTCGCCACCTACGACGCCTGAGAACGAGCGCGCCTACTCACGGACCTTCTCGATGTCGCACGCCACCTCCTTGGGGACGTGGCTGGCCGTCTGGTAGAAGATCTTGTAGCCCAGGTGCCCGTAGCCGGAGATCATGTTCGTGGGCTTGAGCGGGCTCGAGCCCAGCGAGTTCTGGCCACCTCCGCCGGGGAACTGGTAGCCCTCCCACGCGTGGTAGCAGATCACCTCTCCGGGCTGCACCGCCGGTGACACCTTGGCGTGCACCAGGATCTCGTTGATGTCGTTGAACACCCGGATGAGGTCGTGGTCCACGATCCCCTTGGCACGGGCGTCCTCCTGGGACACGTAGGCCACCGGGCCCCCGCGCTGCAGGCGCAGCAGCGGGGCGTTGGTTCGGAAGATCGAGTGCTGGCTCCAGCGGGTGTGCCCGCCGTTGAGGCGCAGCGGGTAGGGCCCGCCCGCCGCCACCGGCTCCTTGTGGACGCAGAGCTGCTCGCCGATCTCCAGGAACCAGGGGTGGTCCAGGTAGAACTGCTGGCGTCCGGTCAGCGTCGGCCAGGCCTGCTTGTCGTTGACGTACCAGCCGAACTGGTTGGTGGGCTTCGACTCGTCGTAGTCCGTCATCACGGAGTTGATGCCCGCCGCCATGTGGAAGGGCTCGATCTCCTTGATCTTGACCATGCCCTGCTCCGCGGCCTTCTTCCAGGGCTGCTCGCCCATGTCGGTGGCCTTGGTGGGGATCGAGTTGCGGATGATGAAGTCGAGGGCCTTGACCTCGCCCTCGGGGCCCTCGGAGTAGTGGCCGTCCGCGCTCAGGTCGTCGTAGATGCGGGCGATGGAGTACTCCACCCCGTTCTCGTCGGTGTACTTGTCCACGCCGCGGGCCTGCGCCCGCTCCTGGATGGCCTTGGCCAGCAGGAAGGCGATGTCCCACTCGTGCTTCGACTCGTAGAGGCCGGGCACCGCACGGTCCCCCACGATCACGTACGGCAGGTACGACTGCGTGTACTTGATGCCGGGCTTCTCGTAGTAGCCGCTTGCCGGGAGGATGTAGTCGGCGGCCATGCCGGAGGTGGAGAGCCGGAAGTCGCAGGTGACGAGGGTGTCGATCTCCTTCCAGAGGCTCTCGCGGATGGTCTCGGAGTTCGGCCAGCGCCGCAGCGGGTTCAGCCCCGTGAAGTAGTAGAAGCGGGGCCGCTTGGGCGCCTTGGGCCACACCGGCTGCCAGCGCTTCTCGATGATCTCGTCCATGTACTCCGAGATGGGCCGCTCGAACGCGGGGTCTGCGTACTCCGACCGGCTGGCGACCTCTGCGAACTTCTTGTCGTGCGCGTACAGCCAGGGGATCATCGGGCTGAGGCGCATCCCCTCGGTCATGTCGAACAGCGCCTTGGTGACGAGCTTGATCGGCACCCGCTCCAGCGGAGGGGGTTCCGGGGGGTCGACCGGGAGCCGTGCGCCCTCGTTGCCCATCGTGGGGAAGGGCCACCAGGTGGACACCTTGATCCCCGCTCCCGGCTTGCCACCGGTGTTCCCGGTGAGGGCGGTGAGGTACACCATGCCCCGCTGGAACAGGTCCGAGTGGTAGTGCTTGCACGCACCCCAGGAGGCGAAGATCATCGCCGAGTCGGCCGCAGCGAACTCGCGGGCGACGGTGCGGATGTTGTCGGCGTGCACGCCGGTGATCTCCGAGACCGCCTCGGGCGAGTACGCCTTGACGTGCTCGCGCAGCAGGTCGAACACCGTGCGGACCTTCACCTTGGAGCCATCCGCCAGCTTGACGGTGTGCGCACCGCTCAGCGCAGGGTCGTCGTCGGGTGCGAGCGCGATGGAGTCGACGTCGGAGTCCCAGGTGGCCTCGGCCTGCCGGAGCCGGTTCGAGTGGGCGTTCCAGTAGTAGAAGCCGTTCTCCGATCCGCCCTCCACCATGTCGCTCTCGCGCAGGAAGCGCTGGTCGTCGTCGCGCACCAGGAAGGGCAGGTCGGTCTGCTCCTTGATGAACTCGGGGTCGTGGAGGTCCTCGTCGAGGATGACGTGGACCATGCCCAGCGCGAGGGCGGCGTCGGTGCCCACCCGGACGTTCAGCCAGCGATCGGCGTGCGGGGTCGACGGCGAGAAGTCCGGAGCGATGGACACCACCTTCGCCCCCCGGTAGCGGGCCTCCCACAGGAAGTGCGCGTCGGCGGGGCGCGTGTAGTTCGGGTTGCCGATCCAGATCAGGATGTAGTCGGACAGGAACCAGTCGTCCGCAGTTCCCTCGGACATGTAGGTGCCCCACGACTGGATGAGCCCGAGCGGCAGGTCGCCCACTCCCGCCCAGGAGTCGATCGAGCTGGCCCCGAGGCCGTTGGTGAACAGGTGCACCTCCGCGGGTACGGCGATGCCGTTGTCGCCGTTGGTGGTGCCGTGGTCGAACACGATGCACTCGGGACCGTCCTCGACGATCACGTCGATGAGCTTGTCGGCGATCTCGGTGAGGGCCTCGTCCCATGACAGCCGCTGCCACTGGCCCGAGCCGCGCTCGCCGACCCGCTTCATCGGGTACTTGATGCGCGTCGGGTCGTACATCTGCATGCTGTAGGCGCACCCGGAGGGACAACCCCGAGGGTTGAAGTCGGGCACGTAGGGCGCCGTCTGGCCGTAGTTGGAGTTCTGCTCCTCCCTCCACACGATCCCGTCCTTCACGAACGCGTCGAGGCTGCAGGCAGAGATGCAGTTGGTGCGGGCGTGGGAGACCTTCACCACCTCGTCCCAGCTCCACGCCTCGCGGTAGACGTCCTCCCACTCCCGATACGCGTACGGGGTGCGGAGGAGGTCGGTCAGCCGCTCCGAGGCCTCCGCCGGTGCGAGACGGCGGAGCTTCGTCGTCGTGTGGTTCTTGGCCACGTGGATCTCCTTCCAGAGAGGAGCCCGACGACGGCGCAATGTCACACTTTCGGACTCCTTGTGCCATCTCGGCGACCCAGAGTCTGGGTCGGCGGAGGTCGGGAGTCAAGCGCTGTCGATGTGGCGCTGGTCCTAGGGCACGTACAGTCGGTTGAAGTACTCCACCAGCACCTTCTCGGCCAGCGGGGTGGGGCAGGCCTGGAGCAAGCCGTTGATGGCCGCGGTCTCGCTGGGGACCTCGGGTCCCCCTCCGGCCCCACCGGCGTCCAGGCCACCGCCCGCGAGCAGCAGGTCGAAGGTGTCGTCGTCGAGGTCGGCGGGATCGATCGAGTGCAGCAGCTCCACGATGCCGACCTCCGGTGGCGGAGTGGGTGAGGCCTTCGCCTCGGCCACGGCGTCGCCGAGGTCCGCGACCAGCTCCGGTACCAGGGGGAGGCTGGAGCCACCCACCGAGAAGTGGATGTTGGCCTTCGATCCGGCGAAGCCCAGCTGCGGCTGGACGAACCAGCGACGCTCCCGCATCCGATCGCACACGTCGAAGACGTTCACGCGATCCTCGGGCCCAGAGGGGCTGTCCCCGGTGGTGGTGGCGGTGACGGCCACCAGGCTCGCCTCCGGATCGCCCATGACCTCCAGCTCCTCGATCCCGGCGATGCCGTCGATGATGGCGTCGCGGGCGTCCCGGGTGCGCCGGAATATCTCCGTGAACCCGTCGTCGCCCACGTAGTTCAACACCGCCCAGGTCGCCGCCAGCGGGCCTCCCGACTTCGTGGACTGGAAGGTCGTGTTGATGACCGTGTAGCCCGTCCAGGCGCTGGCGGCGAAGAGCTGGTGTCGACGGATCGATGCGTCGCGGTAGAGCACCACCGAGGCCCCCTTGGGGCAGTAGCCGTACTTGTGGAAGTCCATCGACATCGACGTCACCCCGGGCACGGCGAAGTCGAAGTCGGTCACCGGCTCCCCCAACCGACGGAAGTACGGCAGCACGAACCCCCCGATGCAGCCGTCCACGTGGAACAGCACGTCGCGCTCGAGGGCCACCTGTGCCAGCTCCGGGATCGGGTCGACCACGCCGTGGGCGTAGCTCACCGCCGAGCCGACGATCATCACCGTGTGGTCGTCGACGGCCTCGGCCATGGCCGAGGCGTCGGCCTTCCAGGTCGTGGTGTCGACCGGCACCGTGCGCAGCTCCAGGTCGAAGTAGCGCGCCCCCTTGTGGAACGCCGGATGGGCGGTGACCGGCACCACCAGGTTGAGTCGCCGTCCGCCGCGGGCGCGCTCGTCGCCGTGGAGGTACCTGTGGTGGTCCCGGGCCGACTTCACCGCCATCATGCAGCTCTCGGTGCCCCCGGAGGTGAAGTTCCCCACCACCTGCTCGTCGCCCCCCAGGTGCGCACGCGCCATGCCCACCACCTCGTTCTCGAACCTCAGCAGGCTGGGGTAGACCGTGGGATCGAGGGAGTTCTCGTCGTACCAGTCGACGAGCGCCTTCTTGGCCACCTCGTCGATGTCGGGACGACCGGGGTCGTACACGTAGGCCCAGGTGCGCCCGCCCTTGGTGTCCAGGTCGCCGTCGCGGAACGTCTCCATCCGGGCGAACAGCTCGTCGCGCGGCACGCCGCGGGCGGGGATCGCGCCGCAGGACGCGCGGTCAGCCAGCCCCTCCGGTGCCTGCAGATGAGCCTCGGTCATGTGAGATCCCCCTCGCGTCCACGTCGGTCGCCCACCGGCGCCGAGCACCCGGCGGAGCGAACACTACGGGCCTCGCTAGGGTGTGGGGAAGCCGCCGCCGGCCGCGCGGCCGCTCTCCCACCGCCCAGCGGCGCGACCGCCATGCCCACATCACCGTCCCGTGCGCCGAGCCCGCCCACAGGCCCCGGCGTGCCGTCGCCGGCCGCCGTCCCGGAGAGCGACGCGCCGTGGCCCGGCTGGCCGCTCGGCCTGCTGTGCGCCGCCTGGGCCCTGGTCGTCGGCCTGGCCGCAGGGGCGGGCGTCGACACGCGCCGGGCCCTGGTGTTCAACCTCGCCGCGTGGCCCCCGGTGCTCGTGGCGCTCCTTCCGCTGGTGCGGCGTCGGCCGCGACTGCCCTGGCGGCTCATGGCCTACGCGGTGGTGTGCTTCCTGATGGCGTCGGTGCTGGAGTCCTTCGTGCGCTACAAGGCGCTCACGGTGCCCGAGGACCTGAGCCCCTCGGACCCGCTCTTCCTGATCGGCTACGTCCTGCTGCTCGGTGGGGTGGCGATGCTGGTGTCCGAGCACGGGCGACGAGCCATCCGCGCCGGCGTCGCCGACGGGTTGATCGTGCTCATCCCCGCGGTCGTCCTGCTCGTCGAGTACGTGGTGCTGCCGGGCTCGGACGCGGCGGACCCCTGGTTCCAGCGTCTCGTGGTCGGCCTGTACCCGCTGCTCGACGTGGTGCTCGTGGCCGCCGTCGTGTGGCTGATGGCGTCGCCGGCGTTCTCGCCACGGCACCTCGGGGGGCTGCTGTCGGGTGCCACCCTGATGCTGCTGATCGATCTCCTCCTGGCCGCTGACGTGCTGGATCCCACCTCGGTGCCCCGTCGCGTGCTGGAGGACCTCTACCCGCTGACGTACACGCTGCTGGCGATCGGGGTCGCGCTGGGAGCGACGACGCGGCTCGACCCTGCCCAGCGCCCCCCCGTGGTCCACTGGGGTCGGGTGTGGCTGCTGGCGCTGGGAGCGCTCATGGGACCGCTGGTGGTCGCCGTCGCCGCGCTCGGCCCCAACCAGCTGCCGGTGGGCTGGGTGGCCCTGGCCGCTGTCGTGTCGATGACGCTCATCGTGCAGCGGATGGTGGGGTTGGCGCGGACGCTGCAGGACGTCACCGATCAGCTCGCGCAGGCCCGCCGAGAGCTCGAGCGCCAGGCAACCCACGATCCCCTCACCGGCCTGTGGAACCGAGCCGTGCTCGACGAGGTGCTCGGGCTCCTCGGGGATCCACTTGCCCGCCCAGCGGCCCTCCTGTCGATCGACCTGGACCGCTTCAAGGAGGTCAACGACCGCTTCGGGCACGCCGCCGGCGACCAGGTGCTCGAGGTGGCCGCCGAACGCATGCGCCACGCGGTGCGCCACGGCGACCGCGTCGTGCGCATGGGCGGCGACGAGTTCCTGGCGGTGCTCCCCAACGTCGCCGCCTCGGAGGTCGAGGCACTCGCCCGTCGGCTGGTCGACTCCATCGAGCAGCCCGTGGCCTGGGGGAGCACCCCCCTTCGGATCTCCGCCAGCATCGGCGTCGCCGTGCTTCCCGCCGATCAGCCGCCGGTGGGGGCCGAAGAGCTCATGGCGAAGGCCGATGCCGCCATGTACGCCGCCAAGCGAGCGGGTTCCGGTGGCGTGGAGATCACCTCGCTCCAGGGTCGGGACAGGAGAGCGCCACGATCGGGCCGGTCTGAACGGGGAACGTCGACGGCGGCTACCCTCCGCCAGCATGACCACCACCACGACGACGGCTCTGGAGATGGCCCGGGCGATCCGGGAAGGTGAACGTGCTGCCTCCGAGGTCCTCGCGGAGCACCTCGACGCCATCGACCGGCTCGACCCCTCCCTCAACGCGGTGTGCTTCCGCGACGACGAGACGGCCATGGCGTGCGCACGGGCGATCGACGATGCGGTGGCCGCCGGTCGGGTCGACGAGCTCGGCCCGTTCGCCGGCGTGCCGATGCTCGTCAAGGACCTCAACGACGTCGCCGGATGGCCCACCACGTTGGGTTCACGGGCCGCGCCCGAGGGACCGCGAGCCGCCGACAGCCTGCCGGTCGCCCGTCTCCGCGCCGCGGGGTTCGTGTTCAGCGGCAAGTCGACGACTCCCGAGTTCGGCACCATCCCCTGCACGGAGTCCGACCGCTTGGGCGCCACCCGCAACCCCTGGGACGCCGGGCACACGCCCGGGGGCTCCTCGGGCGGTGCAGGCGCCGCGGTGGCCAGCGGGATGCTGCCCGCCGCCCATGCCTCCGACGGCGGTGGGTCCATACGGATCCCGGCATCGTGCAACGGCCTGGTGGGCCTCAAGGCGTCACGCCACCGGGTCACGAGCGGCACCACGAAGATGGTGGCCGCCTCCACCCAGGGGGTGCTCACCCGAACCGTGGCCGACCAGGCCGCCATCCTCGACGTGATGGCCGCCCCCGACCCGGGTGCCTGGGAGGTCGCACCACCCCTGGCGCGACCCCTGGCGCAGGAGGTCGGCGCCGACCCCGGAAGGCTCAGAGTCCGGCTCTGCCTCAACAACGCCGTCGGGATCGACGCCGCGCCCGAGTGCCGGGCCGCTGCCGAGCGAGCCGGTGAGCTGTTGGAGGAGCTGGGCCACGAGGTCACCGTGGGCGACGTCGCGTGGCCCGAACCAGCGGAGTTCCTGTTCGGGTTCCTCACCGTGTGGTCCACGATCTCCGCCGGCTACGACCTCACCGACGAGTCGCTGCTCGAGCCCCACAACGCCGCCAACCGAGCCCAGGCCCGAGCCACCGACTCGATCGCCTACGCGGAGTCGGTGATGTCGCTGCAGCAGGCCTCCCGCCGCTTCGTGGAACCCTTCGGTCGGGAGTTCGACCTGCTCCTGACGCCCACCATGGCCATCGAGCCTCCCGAGGTGGGCTCGATCTGGTCCGGCATCGAGGACGACCCCAACGCACCTCTGGCCAACGCCACGCCGATGGCGGCGTTCACCGTGGTGTTCAACGTCACCGGTCAGCCGGCCATCTCGCTGCCGGTCCACGTGGCGAGCTCGGGGCTCCCCGTCGGGGTGCAGCTGGCGGCGCCGATCTTCGACGAGGCCACCCTCATCAGGGTGGCGGCACAGCTCGAGGTGGCGGCCGCCTGGCACGAGCGGCCGCCACCGACGATCGCGTGAGCACCGGGCCCGGAGGTTCTCATCCGCAGCTCCGCCGCCTGGTGGTCACCTGGAGGGCGCTCCAACGACCCACAACCGCACCCCGGCACGGACCAGCAGCTCGGCAGTCGCCCTCAGCGGCAGCCCGATGACGGTGCTCGGGTCCCCATCGAGACGCTCCACCAGGGCTGCTCCCCGACCCTGCAGGGCATAGCCGCCCGCCTTGCCGAGCGGCTCCCCGGTCCTCAGATACCACTCGATGCGCTCATCGCCCAGGTGGGCGAAGGTCACCTCTGCGACGTCGAGGAGGTGGAGGTCGTCGCCCGACGGAGTGAGCAGCTCGACCGCGCTGAGCACGCGGTGGGAGCGCCCCGAGAGGCTGTGCAGCATCCAACGGGCGTGCTCGAGGTCCACCGGCTTCCCCAGCGGTTCGCCGTCGAGCACCACCTCCGTGTCGGCGCCGAGCACCACCACGCCCGCCTCCTCCGCTGCGCCTGCGACACCCCGCTGCGATGCACGCACCGCGACGGCCTTCTCCCGCGCCACCCGTGCGACGTAGCGCTCGACCGGCTCACAGGGGTGCCAACGCTCCTCCACGTCGCTGGGCTGCACCAGGGGTCGCAGCCCCAACCGCTCCAACAGCTCCCGTCGACGCGGCGACGACGAGGCCAGCACGACGAGCGGGCCGCGCCCGGGTTCAGCGCGGGGATCGTTCACCCGCCCGAGACCGCGGGCTCGGGGTCCACGAGGCCGTGCAGGTCCTCGTCGGGGTCGTCCAGCCACCCGGAGGGCAACGCGACCCGGCGGAGACGGCCCGAGTGGCTGCGGTGGAACCCTGCCGAGCCCTCCGCCGCCGATGCGTCGGGATCGAGGCGGTCCACCACTGCGGCGAGGTCGGTGAGGTCCCTCACCTGGCCGGCTGCGCGCCGCAGCTCGGAGCCTACGGGGAAGCCCTTCAGGTACCACGCCAGGTGCTTGCGGAACCCCGCCAGGGGCGCCCCGCCGCCGCGGCGGGTCGCTTCCCACCCCACGACCAGCTCGGCGTGCCGGCGGATGACGTCCACCACCCCGCCCAGCCGCGGAGGCGCGGGTGGGGTGCGCCCGTGCAGCGCGGCATCGAGCTCCGCGAACAGCCACGGTCGACCCAGGCACCCCCGACCGACCACCACCCCGTCGCAGCCCGTGCCCCGCAGCATCTCCACGGCATCGTCGGCGCAGAACACGTCGCCGTTGCCGAGCACCGGGACGGAGCCCAGCTCGGCGCGCAGCTCGGCGATCCGCTCCCATCTGGCCGGCGGACCGTAGTGGTCCAGCGCGGTGCGGGCGTGCAGCGCCACCGCCGCCGCCCCTTCCTCCTCGGCGATGCGTCCGGCGTCGAGGAAGGTCAGGTGATCGTCGTCGACGCCCAGTCGGAACTTCACCGTCACCGGCACCCGGCCTCCTGAACCGTGCTCTGCGGTACGCACCGCCGCCCGGATCACCGCTCGAAGGAGGCGACGCTTCACCGGGAGCGCCGCCCCGCCTCCGTTTCGGGTCACCTTCGGAGCGGGGCAACCGAAGTTGAGGTCGAGGTGGTCGACCGACCCCTCCCCCACCAGACGCGCCACCGCCTCGGTGACGACTGCGGGATCGGTGCCGTAGAGCTGCAACGACCGGACCGCTTCCTCCGGGTGGAAGCGGGTCATCTCCCACGACCCGCGATGGCCCTCCACCAGCCCTCGCGCCGAGACCATCTCGCTGACGTACAGCGCGCCGCCGAAGGAGGCGCAGACCCTCCTGAACGGAGAGTCCGTCACCCCGGCCATCGGCGCGAGCACCACCGGGGGATCCACCTGGATGGGTCCGATCCGCAACGCGCGAGCTGCCGGCATGGCCTCAGGGTGCCATGCCCGGCGAGGTGAGCGTGAGCCCTGGGCTCAGGCGGCGACCTCGGTGACGGTGGCGTCGGGATCCTTCGCGATGTCGGCCTCGGTGAAGCGGACCGTCTTCCACCGCTTCTGCGCGAAGTCGTCCATCTGCGACGTGTACGAAGGCAGCTCCGGATCCCCGGTCTCCCCGTAGGTGAGGATGGAGCGCGCTCGCGGACCGTCGTCGGTGAGCTCCACCGCCATGAGGAAGCTGGTGCCGTAGGTGATCGGGTACCCCGTCGCGGTGAGCGTCGAGCCCTTCACCAAGGGGTCGGGCAGCTCCGGCAGCTGTTGCAGGGTGCTCGCGGAGGTGCGGGCATCGGACACGACGTTGGTGATCCCCTCCTGGCCGAGGCCACCGGGGACGGGTCGACGCGCCTCGGGCAGGCGGCCGTCGAACTGCACCTCGCCGAGGGCGGCGTCGAGCGGCAGGCCGGCGTGGCCGAGCAGGGCGACCGCCGTGGCCAGTGCGGTGAGGATCTGGTCCGCCCCGCCGGGCGCAGCACCGGGGGCGACCAGCCCCCGGGGCGTGGTCGCCGGATCGGCCGCGTCGAAGGGCACCCCCCATGCCTGCGCGCCGTCGATGCGTCCGACCGTCTCCCTCCAGAGCACCGCGCCTCGGCTGTCGACGTCGTAGCGGCCGTCCCAGCTCGCCAGGACATCGCAGGCGCCGCTGCCGGCGAGGTCCACCGGGGTGGCCGCGACCACCGTCGACCCATCCGCCCCCAGCAGCTCGAGGCTGGTGACCGGGGCGGCGGCGGCGCGGCAGCGCTCGAGCACGCCCGGTCTCCACTGCACCTCCGTGTAGGCGCCGTCGGCGAGTGCGGCATCGCTCAGCTCCTCGAGGGTGAACCTGCCGTCCGCTCCCGAGGGACCCTGCGGACCGCGGTCCTCGAGCACGGCGAGGTTCTGGCGGGTCCGCACGCTGCGGGCGGTGTCGGCCAGTCCCTGCAACGGCGAGAAGTCGCCGTCGATGAGCGCCGTCGCGTTGGGCACCCAGTAGCTGTCGTTGGCGTTCATCACGTAGTCGGTGCGCTCGATCATGGGCAGCTTCGACCACGGCAGCACCCCGGGCCAGGGTGCTTCGGGATCGTCCACCCACACGTCGCGGGAGGTGTCGCCCTCCAGGAGCACCGCGTTGGAGCCCTGCGCCAGCTTGGTGAGGCCTCCGGCATCCAGGCGCTGCTGGTAGGCGTCGAGCGCCTCGTTCGAGAGGTTGGGGGTGGCGGCGGTGTCCGCGTACCAGGTGCGCCCGTCGACGTCGGCGGCGATGGTGTTGAAGAGGGGCACCGCCTGGTACTTCTCGTGGGCCGCGACCAGCTCGTCGAGGGAACCGGAGCGGTCGATGTCGAGGTACATCTCGATGAAGTCCGCGTTGTCGAAGTTGGCGTCCCGGTACGAGATGGTGGAGGTCGTGCTCCAGCCGACGCCGGGGAACTCGAGGACGGGCCCGAACTGCGTGGACCAGTAGGCCCGGGTGACCGGGTTGGTCGAGCCGTCCTCCCCCCGCACCTCGACGGTGAGCTCGTGCGATGTCATCGGCACGCTCTGGCCGTCGAACAGGTATCGGGTCGGGTCGGTCGGGTCGAGCTGCATCTCGTAGAGGGTGAAGCGACGACCGGCGGACACGGTGTGGGTCCAGGCCACGCCCTCGGTGAAGCCGATCCCCACCAGCGGCAGGCCGAGGAGCTGGGCGCCGTAGACGTCCAACCCGTCGTCGGTGGTGAGGTGCACCTCCCAGAACCTCAGCTCGCCGATCCACGGGAAGTGCGGGTTGGCGAGCACCATCCCGCCTCCGCCGGCGGAGCGCTCGGAGCCGATGGCCCACCCGTTCGACGCGAGGGGCGGACCAGCGCCGGGAGCTTCGACCGCCGCCAGCGCACCTTCGGTCGCGGTCGGGGTGAAGGTCGCCCCCGGTGGGTGGGCGACGGCGATGAGCCCTGCGAGGCGCGCACCCGAGGCCAGCAACGGCACCGACCGGGCGTAGGCGTACAGCTCCTCCGGGGTGATCGGGCGCATCCAGTCGGCGCCGGCGCACCAGTCCTCGATCCCGTCGGAGCCGACCTCCTCCAGTCGGGCGTTCCAACCGGCGACGAAGGACCGAACCACGCGGTGGGTCGTGTCGCTCTCGTCCTCCCAGTCGAGCGCAGCGCGATCCGCCACCCCCAGAACCTTCCAGCCGAAGTCGGAGTTGACGTTGGCATCGGCCTCGCCGGGACCGAACGTCTCGGCTCGCCTGGAGTGGACCTTGAGGATCTGGTCGGCGAGGTCGCAGGGATGGTCCTCCGCGGACGCCCAACCCTGACCGAACAGCACGCCGTCGAGGTCGCGCGCCCGGATGTGGGGAACTCCGTCGGCGGTTCGGGTGATCACCGCCCCGTAGCCCTCAGGGCCCACCTCGATGCCGGTGGCGGCACCGTCGTCGGGGGTCGGGTCCTCGGCCTGATCGCCTCCGACGCACGCAGAGCCCACCAGAGCCACGACGAGCACGACGAGCACGACGGTGGGTGCGCGGGTTGCCATCGGAGCATTGTCGCAGAGGGCTCGCAACGGCGCCCCCGGGGGCCCCGAGCTGGGAGACTGGGCAGATGCCGGTTCCGCTTCCTCGGGGATTCAGCGCTCACGTGGCCAACGTGGGCATCAAGGACGACACCGACGACTTCGTGGTGGTGGCCGCCGAGCGACCCTGCGTCGCTGCGGCGGTCTTCACCCGTTCCCGCTTCGCCGGACCGAGCGTCGAGCTCTCGCGACAGCACGCCGCCGACGGCGTGCTGCAGGCGGTGGTGGTGGTGTCGAAGAACGCCAACGTGGCCACCGGAGCCCAGGGCCGCTCCGATGCACGGGAGCTCGCCGACAAGATCGCCGGCGTCGTCGGCTGCGAGACGAGCGACGTCCTCGTCGCCTCGACCGGCGTGATCGGACGGCCCTACCCCATGGAGCGGGTCCGAGCCCACCTCGCAGACCTGGAAGGCCCGTTCCCGGGCTTCGACGCCGAGGCGGCGGCCGTCGGCATCATGACCACCGACACCAGACCCAAGACGGTGACGGCCTCCGTACCCACCACCTCGGGCGGCACCGCATCGATCGTGGGGATCGCCAAGGGCGTGGGGATGATCGAGCCCGACATGGCGACGATGCTCGCCTTCGTGTTCACCGACGCCGACGTGCCGGCGATGGAGATGGAGGACGCGTTCCGCAGCGCGGTCGCCCGCTCGTTCAACAGCCTGTCTATCGACACCGACACCTCCACCTCCGACACCGCCGCGCTCCTCGCCAGCGGCCTGGCCGGGGAGGTGGACCCCCAGAGGTTCGCGTTGGAGCTGCAGGCGGTCTGCATCGACCTGGCGCGCCAGCTGGCCTGCGACGGAGAGGGCGCGACGACGCTCGTCGAGGTGGAGGTGCACGGCGCCCGCGACGACGACCAGGCGCGGAGGGTGGCCAAGTCCGTGGTGAACTCCCCGCTGGTGAAGACGGCGGTGCACGGCGCGGATCCGAACTGGGGCCGCGTGGCGATGGCGGTCGGCAAGTGCAGCGACGACACCGACATCGACCAGGAGCGGGTCCGCATCACCTTCGGCGATGTCGAGGTGTACCCGGCGACCCCCTCCGAGGGCGCGCTGGGCGCGCTGGAGGACTACCTGCGGGGCGACGAGGTGCACATCGGGGTCGACCTCGGCATCGGCCACAGCCACTGGACGGTGTACGGCTGCGATCTGAGCGACGGCTACGTGAGGATCAACGCCGACTACACCACCTGAGTGTCCCGCGCGGCCCACCAGGTCCCGTCGAGACTCCTGTGGCAGCGGCCGCAGCCCCGGAATCAGCGATCGGTGATGGACCACTCCAGCCGCATCGGACGAATCCAGTTCGGGTACTTGCCGAGGAGGTACCAGTCGGTGCGGCCGCTGACGGTGTCGCCGTCCACCTTGGGACGACCGACGTAGGGCACCGTCAGGCTGACCCCGGCGCTCCGATCGGACACGGTCACTCGGCCGTAGTAGAGCGACATCCCCCACAGCCGCTCGACGTGGACGGCGACCCTCGGAGCAGCCGCTGGTGAGGTCGGCGAGGCCGTCGCCGCAGCCACGACCGCAGAGCTCTCCACGGTGCCGTTCCCGGTCAACCGGACGAGGTCGTCACCCCGTTCCACCACGCGGAAGTCACCGCTGGCGAGCTCACCGTCGAGGTCGTAGGTCTTGGCGCCGCTGAGGTGCACCGAAACCAGGTCCGCACCGGCCACCGGGATGGAGATGGTCGTGGTCGTCGGCTGCGTCGTCGTCGTGGTCGTCGGCTGCGTCGTCGTCGTGGTCGTGGGCTGGGTGGTCGTCGTCGAACCGCCGTTGCCGGGCGGCAGCATCCAGAAGACCTTCTCCAGGACGGCCTCGTCGCCGTCGGCATCGGTCACGGTCAGACGTGCGATGTACCGCCCGCCGGCAGCGAGGTTCTTCACCACGACCGCTCCCGTCGCGGTGCCGATGGGCGCACCGTCCATGGAGAACTCCCAGGCGTAGGAGGCCGGGGTCTTCAGCGCGAACGACCCGGACGCGTCGAAGGTGAGGTCCGCCGGCGCCTGCCCGACGCTGAGGTTGCTCAGGGAAGGGGTGATCACGATGCTCGGAGAGATGGCACGACCGACCTTCGGCGAGACCAGGCCGGTCAGCGTCGCGTAGTTGAGACCCGACGCAGACGGAAGGCCCATCTGCTGGTTGATCAGCCCGTTGATGTTGACGGGCACGGACGGACATCCGGTGGCGCCGGGCACCGAGAAGGAGTTGTTCACCACGGTGACCACTCCGGAGGTGGGGTTGTACGGGAACCCTTCGAGCACGGCACCGCTGCCCGAACCGCGCCCCGAGGTCAGCACGTTGATGTCGATGGGCGCCGTGTCCGTGCCGATCCCGCAGAAGAGCCCCAGGGGAGCGCCGAAGGGAGTGCCCAAGACCTGGACCTTGAACCGGACCCGCAGGTTGGTCTCCCCGGTGAGGGGGTCGAGCACACCGGTGGCGTCGTGGGTGGGCTTGATCTTGACGGTCACGACCTCCGTCGAGCCGTTCCAGGGGTGCTTGAGGCCCACGTAGGCGGTCGGCAGCAGGACCTGTGCCTTCGGCACCACCACGTTGCCGTCGGCGTCGATGGTGCCGGTGAGGCTCACCGTCTCCTTGGCCTGGAACTTGCCTGCCAGCTCGCTGTCGTCGGCGGCGAGCGGCTGGTCGGGCAACGGGTCGCCGTTGGTGTCCAACCCCGGCTGGCAACCGGGATCGACGGCGTCGGTCTTGCCGTCGAGGTCGTTGTCCATCCCGTCGCTGCACTGCGGCGTCGGTCGCTGGGTGAGGTCGAACAGGAGGTTGTGGATCTGGATCTCGCCAAGGTTCGGCAGGATGCTGATCACCCCAGGGGACACCACCTTCTGCGCCTGCGCCCCCGGCACCGCCAACGCGCCCAGCACGGCAGCGCACGACAGCACGACGACGACTCGGGCGCGACGCCCCGCTCTGGCTCGTTCCACGATGTCCCTCCAAACGCCGATGACCGCTGCGGGCCAAGGCGCAGTCCCGATCATTCTGTTGGCCGCTCGCAGGCTGCGTCAAGTGTCACATCAACCGGACCGGTTCCCCGACATGCATCGTTGCGCGCGCACTATCTTGTGGCGACACCCAGCGAACCGCCCGGAGCAGCCATGCGGATCACCTTCAGCTGCGAACACGACGCCAAGGTCGACGACCTCGTCGAGTTGCTGACGACCACCGAAGGCCTGGCCCGCATGCCCCCCGGCCTCGTCGACGCACCGGTGGTCGAGGACCGCGATCCTGGCGGTGGAGTCCGCGTGCGCTGGCTCCAGCGCTTCGACCTGGGCCCGGGTGAGTCCCCGAACCGGTTGCTGTCGCACCGCGTGCAGGTGGAGGTGGCGGCGGACTGGACCGTGGAGCCCGGACGCGCGGTGGGGAGGATCGCGACGCGGGTCGCCGGTGCGCCGGTGCGGGCCGGAGCGCTCCACGTCATCGAGTCGACCGACGACGGATGCCGCAGCACGTTGGAGCTCGAGCTCAGCTCACAGGTGCCGATGCTCGGTGGTCGGCTCCTCGCCTCGGTGGAGACGACCGCCCGGCACCAGGTGGAGGAGTTCCTCCGAGCTCTCGAGCTGGGCCTCAGCGCGCAGCCCCGCTGAGCCCCGGCGCCTGCAGCCGCCGAGGGCGGTGCCGGTACGGTGGCCCGATGCCCGACGACGCCGGCGTGATCGCCCCGCCGGCCGGCGCGCTGCTGCGCCAGCGATCACCGGCGGCGTTCCTCGTCATCGTGACCTGCTCCACGATGGCCGCCGTCGCCCAGATCACGGCCCTGGGCAAGCTGGTGTTCGACCTCACGGGCAGCGAGCTCGACCTCGGTCTGCTCGGGCTCGCCGAGTTCCTCCCGGCCGCGGCCCTCGTGCTGGTGTCAGGAACCCTCGCCGACCGGTTCGACCGGCGGGTCGTCATGGGCGTCGGCCTGCTCGGGGAGACGGCGTGTGCCGCCGCGCTGGCCTGGGTCGCCCACCGGGGGGTCGACACCGTCGCACCCCTGCTCGGGCTGGTGGTGTGCTTCGGGGCCTTCCGCGCCATCGCCGCCCCCGCCGCCCGCGCCCTTCCGGTGACCCTCGTGGCCCCGGGCGGGCTCCCACCGATGGTGGCCCTGTTCTCGGGCGCGTGGCAGATCGGTGCCATCGCCGGGCCGGTCCTCGCCGGTGTGCTGTTCCTGGTGTCGCCTGCCGCGCCCTTCATCGCCTCCGCCCTGCTGCTCGCCGTCGGCGCGGGGCTGGTGCCCGTCATCCGGGTCCATCCCGGGGCCGTCGTGCGCGACCCGGAAGATCCTCCGGCCCGGCTGAGGGACGCGCTCGGAGGACTCCGCCTGGTGTGGCGCACGCCGCTGCTCCTCGCCGCCATCTCCCTGGACCTCTTCGCCGTGCTCTTCGGAGGCGCCGTGGCGCTGCTCCCGGCGCTGGCGGAGGATCGCCTGGGCGTCGACGCCGTGGGCCTGGGGGTCCTGCGGGCCTCGGTCGGCCTCGGTGCGGCGATCACCACGGCCGCGTTGGCGATCCGTCCCGTGCGCCGTCGGGTGGGTGCGACGCTGCTGAGCGCCGTCGCGCTCTTCGGAGCCGCCACGATCGCGCTGGGAGCCGCTCGCAGCTTCGCGGTGGCCCTCGGCGCGCTGCTGGTGGCCAGCGGTGCCGATGCGGTCAGCGTGTACGTGCGCGCCACCCTCGTTCCGCTCATCACCCCCGACCGCTATCGGGGTCGGGTGCTCGCGGTGGAGAACGTCTTCATCGGCGCCTCCAACGAGCTCGGCGCGTTCGAGAGCGGCGTCGCCGGCCAGTTCCTGGGAGCGGCCGGCTCCGTGGTGCTCGGGGGCGTGGCCACGCTCGCCGTGGTGGTGATCTGGGCGTTCGCGTTCCCGGCCTTGCGGAAGGTCGACAGCTTCGACGGCCTCGAGACGGCGGCGTTCCCGAGCCCACCCGGGTGAGCTGCCGCGCCCTCAGCTCGGGAGCGTGGGGCTCAGGACGCTGGCGTGAGGGAGCGGAGCACCAGCTCGCCCGACTCCCGGTACACGACGTCGCCGATCGGTGACGGCGACGCCACCTCGACGTCGCGCACCGTCTTCACCATCAACCCGGTGCGGGCGTGGTACCAGAGCTCGTTCTCCTCGTGGCCCCGCTGGTCACCGGTCAGGTCGCGCACGGTGCGGTAGTGCAGCACCGGCACCTCCTCGCCCTCGATGCGCAAGGTCTCCTCCCCGACGAGCTCGTCGGTGCCGGCGCTGGTGACCTCGGTGCCCCGCGTCGCGCTGGTGCCGGTGCAGGACTGCTCCCAGCTGTCCCCCGGCCGCGCATCCAGCCGGATCGCCTCTCCGGGAGGATCGCACACCCAGTTCGTCTCCTCCCCGATGGTGGTGGCCACGAAGTCGAACGCCTGGTAGCCGATCGAGGTGGTCTCCTCGAGGACCGCGCCCGAGGGACAGTAGGTCTGGGCGTTCCAGTGGTGGGTGGAGAAGTCGAGTCGCAGCACCCAGCAGCTGCCCTCCGCCGCGGTGACCGTGGCGGGGATGGTCGCACCCCAGCTCTGGGTGGTGCCGAGCAGCGACAACGACTCCGTCCCGGTGGAGGTGTAGGTGTACACACCGCTGGCCGGCTGCAGGAGCCCCTCGGCGACCTCGGGGCCCTGGGCTCGTGCCCGCGCCTCGGACATCGAGGCCTCGTCCGCTCCCCGCTCCGACCAGCGCAGTGCGAACCAGACGCTCCCGACGGCGACCGCCACGACGGCCACCCCGAGGAGCACCCATGCGAGCCGACGACGACCGCGCGATGCGTGCGGTGGCGCGACGTCGCCCGACGCCCGGTCCCCCTCTCCCGGGGGCGCCGGGGCCGACTCGGTCGGCACGTCGGTGTCCATGGCGACAGCCTGCCACCCCGGACGCGACGCGTGTCTCGGATTCTGGAGCGGCCGCGCACATGGGGCCGTCCTGCTGCGCGACCGGCGCATCGGCGCATCGCGACCCGGACGGCCATCGGCTACGTTGCGGAGCCATGAGCGAGATCCGACCCTCCGCTCCCCTCGTGTGGCGGCTCTTCGTGCTGGGCGGCCTCGGCACCCTGGCTGCCGTCAGCGTCGACGACGACGCCTGGGACACCTTCGACGAGATCACCGGGGGCGTCACCACCCGGACCGCCTGCAGGGTCACCTTGGCCGGGGCGCTCTCGCTGCACCTCGCCGAGTCGATGTCCGCCTGGCGCGCGGCACGGCGCGCCGGCGTGGAGCATCCGGCACGGTGGGCCTTCACCACCCTCCTGTGGGGCTTCCCCGTGCTGCTGCGCCTCCACCAGGCCCGTCGACAGCTCGCAGAGGCCTGAGGCCGACGCACGGCTGAGGGCACAGCCGACGCACGGCTGAGGGCACAGCCGACGCACGACTGACGCACGGCCGTACCCCCCCGGAACCTCTGCGCCTTCAGGTCACCTCCGAAGGCACACAGCAGCCCGTGTCGCGCGCTCCGCCTGCAGAGGCGATCCGAAGGCAGCCAGCAACTGCAGCTCCCCGGCGAAGGAACCGGGTGCCCGCCGGGAGGTCAGTACTGCCAGGGGTAGGCCGCCCAGTCGGGTGCGCGCTTGTCCAGGAAGGCGTCCCGGCCCTCGGCGGCCTCGTCGGTCATGTAGGCCAGCCGGGTGGCTTCGCCGGCGAACACCTGCTGGCCGACGAGACCGTCGTCGATCAGGTTGAAGGCGAACTTCAACATGCGCTGCGCGGTGGGGCTCTTCCCCAAGATCTTGCGTCCCCACTGCAGCGCCACCGCCTCCAACTCGGCGTGGGGCACGACGGCGTTGACCATCCCCATGCGGTGCGCGTCCTCGGCGGAGTACTCCTCGCCCAGGAAGAAGATCTCCCGGGCGAACTTCTGGCCGACCTGTCGGGCCAGGTAGGCCGAGCCGAAGCCGCCGTCGAAGCTGGCGACGTCCGCGTCGGTCTGCTTGAAGCGGGCGTGCTCCGCGCTGGCGAGGGTGAGGTCGGCCACCACGTGGAGGCTGTGGCCGCCGCCGGCCGCCCATCCGGGCACCACGGCGATCACCACCTTCGGCATCGTCCGGATGAGCCGCTGGACCTCGAGGATGTGGAGCCGTCCGGTGCGGGCAGGGTCGATGGTCTCGGCGGTGTCCCCCTCTGCGTAGCGGTAGCCGTCACGTCCGCGGATCCGCTGGTCGCCACCCGAGCAGAACGCCCAGCCCCCGTCGCGGGGCGACGGGCCGTTGCCGGTCAGCAGCACGCAGCCGACGTCGGGGCTCTGGCGAGCGTGGTCGAGCACCCGGTAGAGCTCGTCCACGGTGGCCGGGCGGAACGCGTTGCGCACCTCGGGGCGGTCGAAGGCGATGCGCACCACGCCGACGTCGTGGGCCCGGTGGTAGGTGATGTCCTCCAGGTCGAAGCCGTCGACCTGGTGCCACACGGTGGGATCGAACAGCTCCGAGACGGTCATGCGGGGTCCCACGCTAGCTCCTGGCCGTCGTCGCTCAGCCGCCCACGAGGGCGTCGGCAACCGCCAAGGCGTCGTCGATGGCGGCGATCCCCCGTCGCAGCTGCGCGGGCTCGATCACCAGCGGCGGCGCCACGTGCAGCCGGTTGAAGTGGGCGAACGGCCACACCCCCCGCTGCTTGCAGGCGGTCATGAGCTCGTTCATCGGTGCAGCCGCATCGCCGGCGGCGTTGAAGGGGACCAGCGGCTCACGCGTCGTGCGGTCGCGCACCAGCTCGATGGCGAAGAAGCAGCCCAGTCCTCGCACCTCTCCCACGCTGCGGTGGCGGTCGGCCAGCTCCTCCAGGGCGGGACGGATGACCTCTTCGCCCAACCGCGCCGACCTTCCCACGAGGTCGTCGTCCTCGAAGATGCGGATCGAGGCCACCGCCGAGGCGCAGGCGAGCGGGTGCCCGCTGTAGGTCAGCCCCCCCGGGAACGCCCGCTCGGCGAAGGTGTCGGCGATCTCGTCGCTGATCACCACCCCGCCGAGGGGCAGGTACCCCGAGTTCACGCCCTTGGCGAAGGTGAGGAGGTCGGGGACCACCTCCCACCGGTCCACGGCGAACCACTCGCCCACGCGGCCGAAGCCCACCATCACCTCGTCGGCGATCAGGACGATGCCGTGGCGGTCGCACAGCTCGCGAACGCCGGCGAGGTAGCCGTCCGGGGGGACGAGCACGCCGTTGGTGCCCACGACGGTCTCCAACAGCACGGCGGCGACGGTGTCGGGCCCCTCGAGGGCGATGACCGCCTCCAGGTGGGCCAGGGCCCGCGCGCCCTCCTCGGCCTCGCTCGACGCCGCGAAGGCGGATCGGTAGAGGTAGGGGCCGAAGAAGTGCACCGAGCCGCTCACGGTCGGCTCGTTGGCCCAGCGTCGCGGATCGCCGGTGGCGGCGATCGCCGCTGCGGTGGCTCCGTGGTAGCTGCGGTAGGTGGAGAGCACCTTGTGGCGACCGGTGTGGAGCTTGGCCATGCGGATGGCGTTCTCGTTGGCCTCGGCGCCCCCGTTGGTGAAGAAGACCTTCTCCAACCCCGCCGGGGCATGGGAGCAGATCAGCCGCGCCGCCTCGCTGCGCATGTCGTTGGCGAAGATCGGCGCCACGGTGCACAGGCGCTCCGCCTGGGCCTTGATCGCCTCCACCATGCGTGGGTGCTGGTGGCCGAGGTTGAGGTTCACCAGCTGCGAGCAGAAGTCGAGGTAGCGGTTGCCCTCGTCGTCCCAGAACTCCGCCCCGTCGCCCCCGGCGATGGGGACCGGCGCGATGAGGGCCTGCGCGGACCAGGAGTGGAACACGTGGGCGCGGTCGGCCGCCGTGGCCTCCGCGTTGGTGGGGCTCATGGCGCCCAGGATGGGCGCGTCGGCTGCCCCGGGCAACCCCGCAGGGTGGAGCTCAGGTGCGGAGCATCGCCGGCCCGGTGGCCACGACCTCGAGGGGATCCCCGATGCGCACCGTCGCCCCGAGCGGACCGGCGGCGCAGCCGAGGCCGAACAGGGCGTTGCCGGCGAGGATCATGGTGGCCAACTCGGGCACGTCCACCAGGCTGGAGGCGTCGGCACACCACCGGGCCCGGCGCAGCACCCGGGCAGGCTCCTTCTGGCGCTCCCCGCTGCGCTGGTCGACCTGGGGGATGGCGCAACGGGGCCAGGGCAGCAACGAGCCGAGCTCGACGTCGCCGACGCGCACCGACCGCCACCGGTCCTCCGCCCAGGGTTCCCCGGTGTCCACCACCACGTTGGCCCGGAAGCGCCCGGTGTCGAAGGGCTCATCGGCCCCGGCCAGCAGGACCTCCACGGAGTCGCGGTTGATGACGTGCACCGGCGCCACGTCCGCCAGCGAGAGGTCCTGGCCGATCACGTCGAGTCCCTCGGGGAGCCGCCGCCGGTAGCCCTCGGCCACCCCGAGCAGCCTGCTGGGTCGACCGGTCACCTCGGAGAAGAGCTCCGCTGCGCCGTCCCCGGCATCCCCGAGTCGCACCTCGATGCCGAGGTAGGACTGACAGGTCACCTCCGCGACCTCGGGCCGCCGCACCTCGATCGCCGGCAGTCCCGGCGCTTCCAACCGCAGTCCGCCTTCGATCAGGCTCGGCCTCACGGTCGCGAGCCGGGGGTGGTCCCGCTGGGTCATGGGCACCCCGTGCTCGTCGACCACCTGCCACTCACGGTCGCCCTCGAGCCCGTACGGTCCGGCGATCGCCTCCTGCAGCGGCACACCGGCGCAGGACTTGACCGGGTAGACGTGCAGCTCGGTGACGGTTCCCTCCACGATCGTGCCCCCTCGGCTCTGACCCGGTGACGGGTTCCTGCCCGAGCAACCTAGAGCAGCGCGACCCGCCACCGAGGTCGGCGACCCGGGTGAATGGCGAGCCGCCGGCGCCGCGTGCACTCTGGTGGGGCCGGAGGCCGCCTCCACGGGGGGAGCGGGATCGCCGAGGGAGACCACGATGGACCTGACAGTGGCGGCGGTGCCCTTCTACTTCGCCTCCATGGGTGCGGAGGCGTGGTGGCTGCGGCGCGACCGGGATGCTCGCCCACCGACGGGCGGCGACTACGAGCGGCGCGACACGATCACCAGCCTGTCGATGGGGGTCGGCAGCCTCCTGGTCCCCCTGGTGACCCGACCGCTGTTCCGTGACTTCGACGCCGAGGAGGGGCGTTGGGGGCGGGCTCTGCTGGGCGTGGCCGGAGGAGCGGCCCTCGTGGCCGGCGCGGCGGACGCCGTGGCCCGCGCCAACGGGCTGCGGGCAGGCAGGCTCCCCGCCAGGGACCGGGCCTCGCAGGAGCGGGAGGCAGCCGAAGCCGACCTCGTCGATGACGGGGAGGTCATCGACCTCGCAGCGCCGCAGGGCGCGCCCTCGGCGCGGTGGCTGCAGCGGTTGCGGCGGCGGCGGACGGCGCAACGGGTCGCCGGCTCCGCCGCGCTCACCGCGATCGCCGCCGGCGGCGCGGTGGTGTGCGGCACGTGGGCGAACCGCACGATGGCCTCCCGGCTGTTCGGCCGCAGGGTCCTGCCCGATTGGGGATCCGGCCCGGTCGCCGCAGCCGCGGCCGTGCTCGGCTGGGACTTCATCTACTACTGGAACCACCGCATCATGCACGAGGCCCGGTACCTGTGGGCCATCCACGTCGTGCACCACTCCAGCGAGCACTACAACCTCTCCACCGCCCTGCGTCAGCCGGTGGCCGACGTCCTCGGCACCTTCGTGCCCTACGGACTGCTGGCGTGGCTCGGGATCCGCCCGGAGCTGATCGAGCAGGCCAGGGGGATCAACCTGATCTACCAGTTCTGGATCCACACCGAGGTCATCCGGTCCGTCGGTCCCCTGGAGCAGGTGCTGAACACGCCCTCGCACCATCGCGTGCACCACGGCGCGAACCGGCAGTACCTGGACAGGAACCACGGGAGCATCCTGATCGTGTGGGACAAGCTGTTCGGCACCTTCGAGGCCGAGGACGAGCCGGTGCGCTACGGGCTCACCCGGAACATCCACACCTCCAACCCGCTGCGGGTCGCCACCCACGAGTACGTGGACATCGCCGAGGACGTGGCCGGGGCCACGACCTGGGCCGATCGGCTGGGCTTCGTGCTGCGCGGACCGGGCTGGGCGTACGCCCGTCGCGCCGGTTCCGGGGCGGCCCCCACCGAGGACCGGGTGCCGGTCGCGGCCGGCTGAGCTCGCGCGCCGCACCTGCGGGCTCGGAGCGTCCCGGGGGGTGCCGGCGGGCGGCGACTACCGTGGGGCCATGGTGCGCACCGTGGTGCTGCTCGATGCCGACACGGTCGCCGGCTGGCGCCGGGCCACGCCGTCGCTGGCGCAGCTGCACCAGGCGGTGGCCGACCTGCAGCAGGCACATCCCCAGGTCGCGGTGTCGGTCGTCGCCGACCCCTCCCTGAAGTGGGCGCTGGCCGACGCGGAGCAGGAGCGATTCGAGAGCGACATCGTCGAACGCTCGGTGGTCTGCGCCCCTGCCGGCACCGTCGGTGGCCTCGACGCCTGGGTCGCCGCCGTGGTCGCCAAGGTCCGCGACCGCGGCGAGCAGGCGCTGGTCGTGACCGACCGTGCCGTCGGTGGGGTCCCTGTGGTGCGCCTCGGCCATCGGGACGGCCGCTTCACCTTCGACCTCGAGGGCGCTCGCGAGGTGACGGCCACAGCTGCACCGGCGTGGCGGCGCCGCTCCGGGCGCCGGTAGTCGGACCTACTCCGTCCGGAGGGTCGAGCGCACGAGCTCGGGGTCTTCGGCGATCTCCTCGTCGGTGAACCGCAGCGGGCGCACGGCCTTGGCGGCGTAGGCCTCGGTCCCGTCGCGGTAGCGGGGCGAGGCGGGATCGCTGGACTGGCCGTAGGCCAGCAGGCCGACGGCCACGGGGCCGCTCGAGGTCAGCTCGACCGCCATCAGGAAGCTGGTGCCGTAGGTGACCCGGTAGCCGCCTTCGGAGAGGCCGGTGCGCTCCCGGCCCGGGACGGCCATCGGCGGCTCCGGCAGCGGCTCCAGGCTGGCCGGAGGCAGCGCACCGGTGGGGGCGAGCACGTTGAGCATGCCCTCCCCCTCACCGCCGCCGTGCACCGGCACCCGCACCTCGCCGCGGTCCGCCCACTGCACCGACGCGAGCGGCGCGTCGGGTTCGATCCCCGCCGCGGCCAGCACCCGCAGCGCGTGGCCCATGGCGTGCAGGACCGGGTCGTCCCCATCGGTCGGGGCGTCGGCGAGGCCACGTGGTGTGAGCAGGGCATCTGCGGGGTCGAAGGGCTGGGCGAAGAGGGGCCCCGCGTCGAGCCACGCCGCGTCGCCGAAGCCGCTCATGAACTCGCGCCACAGCGTCGCGCCGCGCGAGTCGAGGTCGAAGCATCGATCCCACGCCGAGAGCACCTCGGCGGCGTGGTCGAGATCGGCGACGTGCCCCTCGACGGTGAGCTCGCCACGGCCCCGGCAGCGGGCGACCACCTCGTCGACGAGCAGCTCGGCGCTGAGGGACGCGTTGTCGAACACGGCGGCGAGCAGGTCGTCGCAGGTGACGCCACCCCGCGCGGCGAGCGCGGCGGCGAGGCGGAGGTTCTGCCGGGTCCGCAGCGAGCGCGGCGTGGCCTCGAGCCCCCCCATCACCGAGTACCCGGTGAGGGCGTGGTCGGGGGCGTTGAGCCAGTGCGAGTCGTTGGCGTTGATCACCACGCGGCGGGTGGACAGCTCGGGCAGCGCCTCGGGGGGTTCCAGGCCGGGGCTGCGGGCGTCGGGATGGTCGAGCCAGTCGTCGTCGGGATCGGAGCCGTCGAGCATGGCGATGCGGTTCTGGTAGAGGAGGGATGCCACGAAGTCCTCCTCCACGCGGGCGACGAACCGCGACTGGGCGCCGGCGGAGAGCCGGGGGGTGGCGGAGGCGTCGGTGTACCAGGCATCGCCGTGGACGTCGGCCGCCATCGTGTTCACCCAGGGCATGCCCTTCACCTGGTGGAACACCCGGCGCAGGTCACCGACCGAGTGGGCCTGGCCCATGCGCACGAACTGCTCCAGCACCGCGTGGTTGTCGATGTTGGCGTCGCGGTAGCTGAAGGCGACCTCGGTGCCCCAGCCGAGCAGCGGCAGGTTGAGCATCGGACCGTGATGGGAGCGCCACAGGGTGCGGCTCACCTCGTCGACGGAGCCGTCCTCGGCGCGGACCTCGATCGAGTGGGTCTCCGGCTCCATCGACCGCACCCCGTCGCCGTGGCGGTAGGCGGTGGGGTCCCCGGGCGCCAGGTCCAGCCGGGCGAGGGTGAAGCGGTGCCCCCGGGAGAACGTGTGGGTCCACGCCAGGGTGCGGTTGAAGCCCATCTGGATGCCGGGCGCGCCCAGGAGGCTCACGCCGTACACGTCGTACTCGCCGGGGATGCGGAGGTGGCACTCCCAGAACCGGGCTTCGCCGTACCAGGGGAAGTGCGGGTTGCTGAGCACCATGCCGTGACCGGAGGCGGTGACGTCGCCGCCGACCGCCCAGCCGTTGCTGGCGGCTCTGGGGGGACCCAACGCCTCCATGGGCGAGGGTGGCACGGGGCCGTCGGGCCCGGGTGCCTCGGCTCGGCCGATGAGCTGCACGAGGTTGCGCCCGCTGGCCATCAGGGTCACGTCCCACAGGTGGGCGTAGAAGTCGAGCTCGTCGACGGGGGCGATCCACTCCGCGTCCCGGCACCAGGCCGGCAGCGACGCGGGATCGGTCTCCTCGACGGCTCGGTTGACGCCGGCGACGTAGCCGCCCACCAGCTGGCGGATGTCCTCCGGCTGGGCGTCGCGCAGGGCGACGGCCCGGTCCCGGAGGCCGAGCATCTGGTAGCCGAGGTCGCCGGCGACGTGGGCGCCCTGGGGGCCGGCGCCGTGGAACCGGGCACGCCGGCCGGTGGCCTTCACCACCTGGTCGAGGATCACCGGGAGGTGGTCCCGGGCGCAGGCCCATCCCTGGCCGTAGCCCAGAGAACCCCAGTCGGAGGCCGTGACGTGCACCACCCCATGGGTGGTGACGGCGATCTCGGCGTCGTAGCGGCGCGACGGGTGCGCCGCGCCTGGTTCCGCCCGGTCCGCGTCCATCGATGCCCCCTTCGTTGCGGTCCTGCGCAGCCTGCCCCGCGCGCACCCCGCCAGCAAGCCCCGCCTCCCCGCCGCGCCGCTGCCGGGCGGCGCGGCGTCAGAGCACCAGCCCGGCGCCGCCACGACGGGGATCGCCGGCGGCCTCGGCCTGGGAGGAGACCAGGTGGGCCCCACCGAAGTAGAGGTCTCGGGACTCCCAACGGCGAACGGGTCGGCTCCGCTCCAACGTCGCCAGCACGTGCTCGGGCCAGCCCGGTTCGGCCTGCAGCACCGATCCGTCCCAGTGCAGGCGCGGCGCCTCGACGGCCCGCACCAGCGGTTCGCCGTCGTCCGCGAGACGGAGCACCAGCTGCAGCAGCACCGAGCGGATCCGCTCCGAGCCTCCGGAGCCGACGGCCACCACGCGCCGGGGGGTGACCAGCAGGCCGGGCGCCATCATGGAGCTCACCCTGGCGCCGGCAGGCACGGAGCCGAAGCCTCCCGGCTGCAGGTCCTCCTCGCCCATCATGTTGTTGAGCTGCACGCCGAGCCCGGCAGCGAGCTCGCCCGAGCCGCTCCCGTTGGAGGTGGTCATGGCCACCGCGGTGCCCTCGCCGTCGATGACCCCGAGGTGCGTGGTCCCGCGCGAGGTGCCGGCGAGGGCGGCGCGCCGCTCGGCCATGTGCACCAGGGCGTCGACGAGCTCGGCGACCCGGCGGGGATCGGTGGGGTCGAAGGGTCCGCAGCCCTCCAGGTGCTCCAGCCCGGCAGCCACCAGCCGACCTCCGAAGCTGGGTGCAGGGTTCTCGATCAGCTCGGCGGCGCCGTGTCGGGCGACCAGCGGGTCACGCTCCTCGACCCGGTAGCGATCGAGGTCGACCGCGGTGACCCCACCGCCCAGCTCCTCGGCGCGGAACCCGTCACGGGCACCGGTGCCGACGTCCTCGAGGAACTGCCCGAGCGCGGGGTTGGCGAACCGGTCTCCCAGCTGCAGCGGCCGCTCGTCACGGAAGAAGAGCTCACGGCCTGCGGAGGTGCGTCCCAGGATCGGTGCCAACAGCGACAGCAGCCGCGCCAGCGGGGCGTCCACACGGATCCCCTGACGGGCCAGCTCGACGGCCGGCGCGAGCACCTGGCTCGGCGCGAGCCGGCCCCAGCGCGCCAGGACGTGGCGGTAGCCCGCCAGCACTCCGGGAACGGCCACCGAGGACGGCCCCACGTGGAAGTCCTGCACCGCGGACCCGAAGTCGACGGGAGCGCGCACGAGCTCCGAGGGATCGTGGCCCAGCGGTGAGCCGAGACCGGGGGAGGCGACGAAGAAGTCGGCGACCACCACATCGCCGTCGCGCCGGCGCGCCGTCAGGAACCCCCCACCGGCGAGCGACGTGAGGCAGGGCTCCACCACAGCGGCGGCGGCGCCCCCGGCCACGGCAGCATCGAAGGCGTTCCCGCCGAGCTCCAGCACCGTGGCCATGGCCCTGGCGGTGGCGAGGTGGCCGGCTGCCACCACCGGTGGGCAGCTCTGCGAGCCCGCCGTCACCTCAGCGCACCACCCAGCGCTCCGGGTCGTCCGCTTCCGGAGGTGCGCTGCGGAGAACCCGGCCATCGCCCACCCGAGCGACGGTAGCGGACCGGTGCGGACTCAGATGCGGCTGGGGTCGACGCTCAGCGGACCTGCCACGAATCGGTCGACAGCATCATCGGAGTCGTGTCCACCACCTCGAAGTCTCCGATGCGCAGGCCCTTCAGCTGCGTCAGGTTCGCATCGTCCCACCCGCTCACGACGTTCTCTCCCACGATCTGCAGCGGGCTGTTGCAGGTGTCGGTGATCATGACCCCATGGGTGGCCATGGCCTGCGCGATCACACGCGCCTGGCCGGTGAACGCGTTCGGGTCGACCGACGCCTTCAACCGCAGACGGGCGCCGACCGGCGGTGCCGACGGCGACGGGTTGGTCCCGTCCGATCGACGGGCGGGCCACACGTGCTCGGGCCCGTTGGCCTGGGAGCACGCTCCGATGACGTGGTCGATCCGGCCCGCCTGCACCTCGGCCAGGCGCACCGTGGTGGCGAGCATCGGAGCGGCCGAGACGGTCGTGCCCCGCTGAGGCACCAGCGCCCCTCCGTCACCCATCGGCCACCGGGCTCCGGTGAGCGCCCAGTGGATGCCGAGGACCTGGTAGCGGACGGGGTCGTAGAAGAAGAGCTCGTAGTAGGTGCAGGTCGCCGAGTCGACGATGAGCACGTGGCGGTCCCACGCAGGCGTCGGATCGCCCTGGATGCGGGGGTTGGCCGGTATGGGCATCGGCGTGATGTGCGTCTCGGAGGAGCCGTAGGTGGGGTCGTAGCTCACGGGATCGAAGCCGATGACGTCCGAGTCGACCACGTTGAACGGGACACCCGGGCGCGATCCCTGCCAGACGTTGGTGGAGATGCTGTAGCGGAACTGCTCCTCGGCGCCGATGGCCCCGATCCACTCGGAGGACGAGCTGTGGACGGGAAGGCCCGTCGCCAGGGAGTGGAACACCGAGGTGCGGTCGAAGATCTGGCAGCCGCCGATGGAGGCCGGCTGCTCCACCAGGCGCCAGGACGTCACCACCGGCGTGGTCGTGGACGTCGTGGTGCTCGTCGTGGTCGAGGTCGTGGTCGTGGACGGTGGCGCGGTGATGCGAGGAGCTTCCGAGCTGGGAGGTGCCCCGATGGCGCCACGGTCCTGCAACGGGCGGCGGTAGATCTCGAGGGAGTCCTCGTCCCCGGGGGTGGTGGGCACCCGGGTCCCGATGTTGGCCGAGCAACCGCCGGCGACCGACACCGCCACGACGGCAGCGAGCGCTCGGAGTGCCCCTCGCCCTTGCGTGCGCGCGAACCATGACCGCAATGTGCTTCCCCAGCTCTCGCACGTCGCCGACCTGGCGGCGTGGACCACCCGGGGATCGGACGGAGCGCCGCCCACCTTGAGCACTCCCGGACGGGCCGCAGCCTGCGAGCCCGCCGGTACGCTGCAGCGATGCCCGCCGAGCCGCGGTGGGCGCTCGCCGTCGCCGTCGGGTTGCTGGGAACCGCGGTCGGCTGGGTGCTCACGGTGCCCCTCCACCGCTTCAAGGAGCTGCGACCCAAGACCCCCCGCGACGTGTCCGACGAGGCGGGCCTCGACATCCGCGCCGTGCTGCGCCACGCGCGCTGCCCCCGCTGCCTGCGGGATCACACGGCCTCGGACGTGGTGCCGGTGCTGTCGTGGGTCCGGGGCTGCCCTGCGTGCAGGCTCCGGATGCCGGCCACCGTCTGGGTGGCACAGGTGGTCCTGGGCGCGGCCTCGGCGATCACGGTGCTGTCGGTCGACGGCCTCTGGATCGCAGTTCCCTACGTGTGGCTGTGCGTGGTGGTCGTGGCGGTCGGCGTGGTGGATGCCCGCATCTGGCTGATCCCGTGGTGGATGCCCTGGGTGGGAGCCGCCGTCGGGCTGGCGCTCGTCACCGTGGCGTCGCTCGCCCTCGGCCAGCCCCGCGCCATCCTCGACGCGCTGCTGGGCGGTGCCGGGGCGTTCGCGCTGTTCTTCGCCATGTGGTTCCTCGCCCCGGGCAAGCTGGGCTTCGGCGACGTGCGGCTGGCGGCCATGCTCGGCCTCCTGCTGGGTTGGCTGCATCCCCTGCTGCCGATCTACGGCCTCTTGATCGGCAGCGTCGTGGGCGTGGTGGTGGGGCTGGTCAGCCTGGCGACCCATGCGGGCAACCGGTTCGCCTTCGGACCCTCCCTCGGAGCAGGTGCCCTGGTGGCGGTCTGGCTCAACGACGTGCTGCTCGGCTGAAACCGAACGCGGTTCAAGAGATTTCCCTCCGCCCCCGTTGCGCGGTAGGATCTCGCATTCCCAAGGGGACTTCAGGGGACCAGAGCGACCGGGGGCTGCGCAGGGCTGCGGGGCCGTGCTCCCGGGTGAAGGGGGAAGTCAGGATGCTTGGACGTGCACGTCACGCCCGGCGGGTGGGTGCTGTGCTGCTTGCCGCGTTGGGCGTGACCAGCTTCGCAGCCAACGACCTCGCGGACGCCGACGGCGACGCCGTCGTCAAGGGTGCGGCCAACGCCACCGCCACCACCATCTCCCTGCAGATCACCGCGGGCAGCACCGGCCTCGGCTTCACCCTCGGGAAGTCCAAGGCCGACTACCGCGACATCTCGGCCGGTGCACAGGGTCTGGCGCTCGACATGGGCCTCCTCGAACCCATCCTCGGCCTGCCCCAGTGCAACGGAGAGTTCCCGCCGTTGCTGAACACCGAGACGCTGCCGCCCAAGACGGTCGTCGACTCGTTCACGGAGGGCTCCGAGGACCCCCACGTGCTGGAGGTCCGCATGCCCGGCACGGGGAAGGCCCCGGCTGGCGCTCTGGTCGGCACCCAGGACGCCAGGGCTGACGAGAAGCCCTGGTCCCAGGCGCTGACCACGACGGTCGCCACCGATGCCAGCCTGGTCGGCGTCTTCGGCGGACACACCGAGTCGACCGTCGAGTTCGTGGACGGCACCCGGGTCGCCCACGCCATCTCGGCAGCGAACCAGGTCCGGATCATGGGTGGCATGATCACCTTCTTCAAGCCGCGGTGGGAGGCGACTGCCAAGTCTGGCAACGAAGGGGTCTCGAACGCGACCTTCACCTTCGATCGAGCGACGGTCTTCGGAGTTCCCCGCAGCGCGGCACAGATCATGGCCGACCTCACCAACTTCAAGTACGTGATCGAGAAGCTGCTCGGAGCGCTCGGCGTCGTGTTCCAGATCCCCGAAGCGCGACCGACACCCGACGGTGGGATCGAGATCACCCCGATGGGCTTCCTGATCAAGGACCCGCCGATCGGCCGCCAACTGATCGTCCCCTTCCTCGACTCCGACGCCATCACGCAGATCGAGCAGACGCAGATCGCCGAGGACTGCCGCAAGGAGACGGACTGGACCCTGATCGGCGTGCTGAAGCAGGCACTCGGCGGTGAAGGCCACATCCAACTGCTGGTCGGTGGGGCGACGGCCATGACCGACGCCACCGACTACGCCTTCCATCCCGCGCCCGAGTCCCCCACCACGGTCGTGGAGGAGACCACCACCACCACAGCGGTGCCCACCACCGAGCCCATCGTCGAGGAGACCACCTACGACCCCGGCTACCCGAGCACCTACGACAGCTCCTACGACTCGTCCTTCGAGTCCTCCGAGCTCACCACCGACACCACACCGATCGAGGACCTCGCCCTGCCGGCCGAGGAGACCACGGAGCCGGCGTCGAAGGAGAAGGCCACCGAGCTGGACGAGATCGCCGCTCCGTCGAAGAAGAAGCCCCAGCAGGACAACAGCGCCGCCGCGGTCGCCGTGGGGGTGGTGGCGCTGCTGGGGGCGGTGGGGCTCTCGCTGGGCGACCGGCTGGTGGGTCGCAGAGCCAAGAGGAGGATCGCGTGAGCTCGCCGTTCCAGGATCGACTGTTCCGGGGCTACGGCCCCCTCATCGGCTTCACCGCCGTGTTCCTGGCGGTGGTGCTGCTGGTGCCCAGCAAGGCGCCCGAGGGAGTGGACGCCGACCTCGGCGAGGCGGAGTCCGTCGCCGGCCTGCTCGGCGAGGGCGACGAGGACCTGGAGGGCGAGGACGCGGCCACCGACTCCACCGACTCGACCGACACCACCGTCGCCATCGATCCCGAGACCGGGCTCCCGGTCGGCTCCTCCGGGGCGGGCGGCGGTTCCGCCGGCAAGGACGCGTCCTCGAGCACCTCCAAGAAGGGAGGGGGCTCCACCGCCGGTGGTTCGGCGACCGATCCCAAGGCACCGGCCAAGATCGCCGGCTGCGGCGCGGCACAGATCCCCAACGACCCCTACTCCCCTCCCTGCATCCAGTGGAGCGGCGGCAACGGCGGCGCCACCGCCCAGGGCGTCACCCCCACCGAGATCGTCGTGACGGTGCGCATCGACGGCTTCGCCAACGGCATCCTCGACGCGGTCTCGAAGGAGGCGGGGGCCGTCCAGAACCTGGCGGGCGAGACGCCGGAGCGCATCCAGCGCACGGTTGAGGGACTGGTCGAGTACTTCAACCGGCGCTTCCAGTTCTACGGCCGCAAGATCAAGCTGGTCGTGTACGACGGCAAGGGCGACATCCTCCAGGAGACCCTCGGCAAGGGCCAGGAGGGTGCCCAGGCCGACGCCCTGAAGGTGGCCCAGGAGTACAAGGCCTTCGCCGACGTGTCGGCCGTGTCCGCCCCCTACGCCGATGCGCTGTCGAAGAAGGGCGTGATCAACGTGGGCGTGCCCTACGTGTCGCGCGACTGGCTGAACGCCCACAAGCCGTACTCGTGGACCCAGTTCACCGACTGCTCCACCGTGGTGGAGTCCGTCGCCTCGTACTACGCCACCAAGATGTTCGGCCAACCCGCGGCGAACGCAGGCGCTGGCCTCAGCGACAAGCCCCGCCGAACCGCGGTGGTCGCGCCGTCCAACCAGATCTACCAGGAGTGCGTGAACGCCGGCATCGCCTTGCTGGAACGCTCGGGCAAGGCGGGCGAGCTGGCCATGAACGAGAAGTACGAGTTGGTCGCCACCAGTCAGCCGAAGGCCAAGGAGATCGCCAACAAGCTCAAGCTTGGCAACATCACCACGGTGATCTGCGGCTGCGACCCGATCTTCCTCAAGTACCTCACCGCCGAGTTGGGCGGCTCCAGCCTCCAGTACTACCCGGAGTTCGTGGTCACAGGTCTGGCCCTGGCAGACAGCGACACCGTGGGGGCACTGTTCAACCAGGAGGTGTGGCGCCACGCCTTCGGGGTGAGCTTCGCCGGCCCGACCCAGCCGCAGGGCCAGGGCATCGGCTACAAGGCCTACAAGACGGTGCGGCCCGAGGAGCCGTCGATCGGAGTCGAGCTCATCTACAACCAGCTCTACCTGCTGGCGATCGGCGTCCAGATGGCCGGACCGAACCTCACGGTGGCCAGCTTCGAGAAGGGCATGTTCGACTACCCACGCCGGTCGGGGCCATACGGGACCTGGGGGTTCGCTGCCGGCGACTACAGCACCTCCGACGACGCCCGCGAGATCCACTGGAACCCGTCCACGGTCTCGGTCGAGTCACGTCGCGCCGGCGCCTACGTGGACTCCAACAACGGTGCCCGGTTCCCCATCGGCAAGTGGCCGGGTGGCAGCCCCAAGTGGGCCGGATGACAGCCGTCGCCCCGCTCGAAGAGCGGACCCCAGCGGAAGGACCTCCTCCCGACAAGCCACCTGCAGGCAGGGGCGCGCGCGCCCGGTGGAGAGAGCTGCCCGCCCCGGTGCGCCTGTCGGGCATCCTCGCCGCGCTCGCGCTGACGTGGCTGGTGGCGAACCTGCTCCTGCCCCAGGGGGCGCCGCTCGGCATCGTGGCGATCGGTGCCACCCTCGGGGGGCTCACCGGCATGATGGCGGTGGGGTTGATCCTGATCTGGCGGTCCAACCGGATCATCAACTTCGCCGCCGCAGCCATCGCCGGGGTCGCCGGCGGTGTCGCCGTGCACCTCTACGTCACCCTCGAGTGGCCCTACTGGGTGTCGCTGCTGGCGGCACCGCTGCTCGGCCTGATGGTCGGAGCCCTCGTGGAGTTCGCCGTCATCCGACGCTTCGCCAATGCCGCCCGCCTCGTGCTCACCGTGGCCACGATCGGGCTCGCCCAGCTGCTCGGCGGACTCGAGCTCCTGCTCCCGCATGCCCTGGGTGCCAAGAGCACCCTCCTCTCCTCCTTCGCCACCCCGCTCACCAGTTGGATGGTGTCGATCGGCAAGATCGCCCTCGACGGCAACTACCTGTTGATCGCGGTGGTCGTGCCGGTGATGGTCCTCGTGCTGGCCTGGTTCCTGCAGCAGTCGCTGGCGGGCAAGGCCATCCGTGCCGCAGCGGAGAACACGGAGAGGGCCCGACTGCTGGGCATCCCCGTGCGCTCGCTGTCGACCGCGGTGTGGGCGATCGCCGGCGGGATGGGCGCCATGACGGTCGCCCTGCGGGCTCCGCTGGTGGGGGTCACGCCGTCGGCGGCGACCGGGCCGTCGCTGCTCCTGCCCGCCCTGGCCGCCGCCATCCTCGGGCGCATGGAGTCGATGCCGGTCGCCTTCGCCAGCGCAGTGGGCATAGGGGTGCTCGACAGCCTCGTGGGCTGGAACACGACCACGCCGGAGCTGACCCACCTGATCACGTTCCTCGCCATCCTGGTCGGTCTTCTCATCCAGCGTCGCGGCAAGTCCCGGGCCCACGATGCGGACGGCGGTTGGAAGGACGCCGAGCTGATCCGGCCCATCCATCCCGCCATCGCCAAGCTGCGCTCTGTGCAGGTCAGCCGGATCGTGGGTTGGGTGGCGGTCGCCGCCGCCGCCGTCCTCGTGCCGCTCCAGCTCGCCCCCGGCGCGTCCTTCACCGGCTCCATCATGGTGACCTGGGCCATCATCGGGGTGAGCCTGGTGGTGCTCACCGGATGGGGCGGCCAGATCAGCCTCGGCCAGTTCGCCATCGCCGGGATGGCCGCTGTGGTCGCCGGCAACGTGGTGATCCACTGGAACCTCGACCTGTTCGCCACACTCCTGCTGGCCTCCCTTGCCGGCGCCCTGGTGGCGCTGCTGATCGGGCTGCCGGCGCTGCGCATCCAAGGGCCGTTCCTGGCGGTGGTCACCCTCAGCTTCGCGGTGGTACTCGACACCCTGGTGCTCAACCCCAACATCGCCGGCGGCATGATCCCCGAGACCATCGACCGCCCCTACCTGTGGGGCCGTTTCAACCTCGAGGACGAGCGCACGATGCTCTACTTCTGCATCGCCATGCTGGCGCTGGCGGTGGCGCTCACCGTCGGCGTGCGGCGCTCACGATCCGGTCGGCTGATCCTCGCGTCGCGCGACAACCTGAAGGCCGCCGAGGCGGCGTCGGTGCCCTCCACCTGGATCCGGCTCACCGCCTTCGTGTTCTCCGGCACCATCGCCGGCCTCGCGGGCGGGCTGCACATGCTGGTGAACCACGGCGCCCGGGGCGGCTCCTATGCGCCCTACATGTCCGTCGACGTGTTCTCCCTCACCACCATCGGCGGCCTCGGCTCCATCCCCGGCGCCATCGTGGGCGCCGGCACCGGCCGGGGCCTCCAGGACGCCAGCGACACCTTGCGTCTGGTGGCCTCCGGCGTGGGCGTGCTGCTGGTGCTGTGGCTGATCCCCTCCGGCGTGGCCGGACTGGCCGCCAAGGTGCGCGACGCGGTGCTGGCCCGCCTGGCCGCCCGCCACGGCATGGACCTCGACGGGCGACCGCTCGGGCCGGCGCCCACCGCACCGCCGACGCCCCCGCCCGGTGCGCCGCCGGTCATCGACCTCCGCAGCTCCACGCCGACGCTCCTGCTGCCTCCACCGCCGCCTCCCAGCGGCGCCGTTCCCGCCCCGTCGCTGCCACCACCACCGCCACCACCGCCGCCGCCGCCGACCGTCGCTCCTGCGGCGCTGGTCCCACCGCCTCCACCGGCGGCCATCCCCGAACAGGGCCCCGGACTCCGCCTCAACGGCGATCACCCCTCCCCGGTCGTCCTGGTACCGGACCCCATCCTCCGACCGAGCGAGGCCGGCCTGGGCGGGGCCACCGCCCTCCTCGACGCCTCCGGGGTGAACGTCTCCTACGGACAGCTGCAGATCCTCTTCGACGTCGACCTCTCGGTGGCCGACGGGGAGATCGTGGCGCTGCTCGGCACCAACGGCGCCGGCAAGTCCACCATCCTCAAGGCCATCTGCGGCCTGGCCCCCCACGACGGCAAGGTCCGCATCGGCGACACCGACCTCTCCGGGCGATCGGCGGAGCAGATCGTGCGCAGCGGCGTGGCGCTCATGCCCGGCGGCAAGGCCATCTTCCCCACGCTGTCGGTCGCGGACCACCTCCGGCTCGCCTGCTGGACCTTCCGCAAGGACCACGAGCGCATCACCGACTCCCTCGAGGACGTCGACGCGCTGTTCCCGGTGCTGGTGGACCGCCGAAGCCAGCTCGCCGGCGACCTCTCCGGCGGTGAGCAGCAGCAGCTCGCCATGGCGATGACGCTGCTGCTGCGGCCCCGGGTGCTCCTCATCGACGAGCTCTCCCTCGGCCTGTCACCCATGATCGTGGCCGCCCTGTGCGACGTGGTGCGCCGGCTCAACGCCGAGGGGATCACCATCATCGTCGTCGAGCAGTCGATCAACGTGGCGCTCACCCTCGCCGAGCGGGCGGTGTTCCTGGAGAAGGGCACGGTGCGCTTCGAAGGGCCCACCCGCGAGCTGATCGACCGGCCGGACCTGCTGCGCTCGGTGTTCATCGAGGGGGCGGGAGGCGGTGGCTCCGCCGAGGACGACGACGAGGGCACCCGCACCATCACCTCCATCGACCTGTCGCGGCTCGAGCAGTCCCACGAGGTGCAGCTGCTGCCGATGGAGCAGCGCGAGCCGATCCTGGTCTGCCGGGACATCACCAAGCGCTTCGGCGGGGTGCAGGCCCTCAGCCACGTGGACCTGGAGGTCCGCCCCGGGGAGATCGTGGGGCTCATCGGCCAGAACGGCGCGGGCAAGACCACGCTGATGGACTGCGTCTCGGGCTTCCACGCCGTCGACGGCGGCACGGTCACCTTCCGGGGCGTGGACATGACGGCCTGGTCGCCCAACGAGCGGGCCCGCGGCCGGCTCGGGCGCACCTTCCAGGAGGCGCGCCTGTTCCCCAGCCTCACCGTCACCGAGGTGATCTCCGTGGCCTGCGAGCGCACGGTGGCCTCCCGCTCGCTCATCGCCGACGCCACCCGCCAGCCGGCGTCCTACCTCTCCGAAGACCTGACCGCGGCCAAGGTCACCGAGCTGGTCGACCTGCTGGGCCTGGGCGGCTACGCCAACACGCCGGTCGCCGCCCTGTCCACCGGCACGCGGCGCATCGTGGAGCTGGCTTGCCTGCTGGCCGAGGAGCCGGTGCTCATGTGCCTGGACGAGCCGTCCGCCGGGGTGGCCCAGCGTGAGACCGAGGCGCTCGGGCCGCTGCTGCGCAAGATCTGCGAGCACACCGGCGCCGCCATGTTGGTCATCGAGCACGACATGCCGCTGCTGGCGGGGCTGTGCGACCGGCTGGTGGCAATGGAGCTGGGCGAGGTGCTGGTCGGCGGACCGCCGGCCGAGGTGCTGGAGCACCCTGCCGTCATCGCCTCCTACCTGGGCACCGACGCCGCGGCCATCAACCGCTCCGGCGCCACGGTCGCCTGAGACTCCTTCTGCTCACCCCAGGTCGCGCTCAGCGCGACGAGGGAGGAACAGAACGGGGCTCAAGGCGACACGGATTCGCGCCGACCACGCGAAGGTGGTCGTCCTCCCGCCCTCCGCGTCCCGCCGCAGCCGCTACCTGGCCGCCCTGGTCGCCGGGGTCTGCGGACTCAGCGCCGCCTGTGTGGTATCGAGCCCCTCGCCCCCGCTTGTGGTGCCTGCGCCCCCACCGGTGGCTCCCCAGGCGCCCCAGTGCGGACCGGTGGGCTCCTCGCAGCAGAGCGGAGCGTCGGCGGCCGACGTGTCGGAACCAGCGGGTGGCACCACAGCCGACACGGCCGCCGCCGGCGACGCGGTGACGAGCGACGACTACGAGGTGGTGGCCGAGGTCGGCGGCCGACTGGAGATCGTCACCGTCGACCGATCGCAGGTGATGGGGGCCGCTGTGCTCCTCGACGCCGCCGGGACGCTGCGGGGTGCCGGACCGGTGGTCGAGGTGGGCATCGAGGACGACCAACCGGCGCCGGCCCCGACGCTCGGGGCGGACGCCACCGCCACCGACCCGCTCCGGGGAAGCCAGTGGGCGTTCAACGCGGTCCCGGTCGAGCCCCTGTGGACCTGCGGCACGGGCACCGGGGTGGAGGTCGCCGTCATCGACACCGGGGTCGACGGCAGCCACCCCGACGTCGCCGGACGGCTCACCACCGGGGTGTCGACGCTGGACGGCGCCACGGTGCCGGGGGCGGGCGCCACCGACTCCCACGGACACGGCACGCACGTGGCGGGCATCGCGGCCGCGGGGGCCTCCGATGGGGTCGGCATCGCCGGCGTGGCGCCGACCGCCACCATCGTGCCGGTCAAGGTGCTGCACCCCAACGGCTCCGGATCCAGCGACGACGTGGCCCGAGGGATCCGCTGGGCGGTGGACGACGGCGCGGACGTGCTCAACCTGTCCCTGTCGAGCTCCTCGTCCTCGGTGGCCATGACCGAGGCCATCGACTACGCCGTGGCCCACGGTGCGGTCGTGGTCGTGGCGGCAGGCAACGGGGGCACCAGCGGCTCGACCCGCTACCCCGCGGCCGACGACAACACGATCGCCGTGGCCGCCATCGCCAGCACCGGCACCGTCGCCTCGTTCTCCAGCCGCGGCTGGTGGGTGGACGTGGCCGCACCGGGTCAGTCGATCATCTCCTCCATCCCGGGCGGCTGGGGCACGAAGTCCGGAACCTCGATGGCGAGCCCCTACGTGGCCGGCATCGTTGCCGCCACGTTGTCCTCACGGGGCCCGGCGACCCATCAGGAGATCCTCACCGCCCTCACCTCCACCGCCCAGGACCGGGGTCTCGCCGGGTTCGACACCGAGTACGGCCACGGCGTGGTGGACCCGGTGGGAGCGCACAACGCCTCCTGATCCACCCGATGCACCCCGGCGGCGATCGCGGACCCCTCCCGCCGAGGGTCGGGCGCGGCCGACCGGGGATGTTGGTGGAGGCGATGGGAGTCGAACCCACGACCTCTTCGATGCGACCGAAGCGCTCTAGCCAGCTGAGCTACGCCCCCAACGGAGCTGTCATCCTAGCGTCGCCGGGCCTGATGCTGGAATCCGGTGGAGCCCCCACCTCGTGGGTCCGTTCTACGGCTGCTGCGCTGCCTCGATGGCGCGCTGCAGACGGGTCTGGAGCACCGTGGTGGTCAGGTCGCCGCGACTGCGCTCCAGCACCGCTCGCAGCGCGTCGAGCGTTCGACGGAGCCCGGAGGTGACCGCGTCGGGGTAGTCGATGGTCATGAGGGCGTCGTAGACGTCCTCCATCAGCTCCAGCAACTGCTCCGCCCGTTCCAGCTCGCCGTCTCGGAGGCGGTCGAGCAGGTGTCGCCGCAGTTCGCTGGCCGCCTCTGCCAACCCCCGCAACCAGGCCGGCGTGCCCACGCCCAGCGACTCGGCGGACGGCAGCGACCCGCCCCCGACGAGCGCGAGGACGCACCGGGCCTCCACGAACTCCTTCTCGGCGTCGTGCACGAAGCCGGCGTGCTCGATCGCGGGGTGCGCCGCGACAGCTCGCTGGACGCCGCGCAGCGTGGCTTCGGCCTCGTCGCAGAGGCGCTCGGCCGATGCGGGATCGAGCCGGTGGACGGCCTTGATGCTGGAGCCGCACGACCGGATCACGGCGCGGCACCCCGGCAACGCGGTCTCGCGGGCGCGGTTCGCTTCGCCCAGGACCGCGTCGGCCTCCTCGATCAGGGCGTGGAGCTCGTCGCGGAACGGGGTGGGCACCTCACCCCCCTCCGGGTCAGTTGGCGATCCGTCGGGCAGCGACCGGCACGGCCTGGCCGACCGAGCCCGTGCGCAGGTCGATCACCGGCGAGCGCAGGTTGTCGAGCGGGCTCAACGGTGCCAGCGACTGCGTCCGGGGCCGAGCCACCGCCGGCGGCACGACGGCCATCACCTGCGCCAGCAGCACCAGGTAGGTGATCAGCAGCACGTCCACGAGCAGGTGCAGCACCAGGAACGCTCCGCCGATGGCGACCGTGGCCAACAGGGTGAGGACCGACAGCGAACCCAGGGTCATCAGGACCTCTTGGCGGCGCTTGCGCACCGCCGGCGACACCCCACGAGGGGACTCCCCGTCAGGGCGCGGAGCGAGATCCGAAGGGAAGCGGTCCGCAGGTGGAGTGGGACGGCCACCACCACCCGACGCCGGCGCGGACACCAGCGACCGAGGCGCGGGCTGCTGCAGCGCGGAGCGGGTGCGCAGATCGATGACGTTGTCGTGGGAGCGCCGGTTGCCGTTGGCCCGACCGAGCGAGCTCAGCTGCGAGCTGAACGAGCCGATCGAATCGGATCGGCGGGTACGGGACACACGCTGCAGCACATCGGGCAGCAGCACGATGGCCCACACGATGATCAGTCCGACGATGATCAACTTCGACATGCGCCCTCCCGGGCGGTAGCAGCGGACCGGCGGTGGTTCGCACGGTCGGCTGTTGCAGGTGGATTGCGGATCCGGGCCGAACGCTAACGAATCTGCAACGACCGTTACAAGCGGCTGACGGAACTACACGCGTGCAATTCTAGGCTGCGGTCCGCTGGAAGCCAACGACCACCCGGGATTCGACCCCGACGGTCAGAAGTCACCCGCCCCGCCGACGCGGTCGTCGTAGCCGTCGAGATCGTCACGACGGAACACCCCGGAGCGGCCGCCGGTCTTCTCCCAGAGGGCGACCTCGCCGATGACCATCGCCCGGTCGACCGACTTGCACATGTCGTAGATGGTCAGACATGCCACTCCCACCGCGGTCAGCGCCTCCATCTCCACGCCGGTGCGGTCGACCGTCTCCACCTGGGCCTCGACCTCGATGAAGGTGTCCTCGATGCGGAAGTTCACCAGCACCGCACCCACCATCACCGGGTGGCACAGGGGGATGAGCTCCGAGGCCCGTTTGGCCGCCTGGATGCCCGCGATCCTCGCGACCGAGAGCACATCGCCCTTGTTGATGGCCCCTCTGGCGACCAGCGAGGTGGTCTCGGTGCTCATGTGCACCCGACCCCGGGCGATGGCCCGCCGGTGGGTCTGCTCCTTGGGGGTGACGTCGACCATCCGGGCGCGCCCGAGCGGATCGAGGTGTGTCAGGCCGCGTTCGGTCATGGATGACCATGCTAGACCTCCACGGCGCTCCTCGGCACCGGACCCGGGCGGCCGACCCAGGCCCCAGCGGTACCGGTTCGACGTGGCCGTCGGGCGGTCAACCGCCGATCTGGCTCATGGACTTCCGCGGACGCACGAAGGTGCTCTGGCCGATGGCATGGCCGGCCCACTTCCGCCGGACCTCCCCCGCGATGGCCTCCGCGAGGTCGTCGTCGGTGCCGCCGCCGCGCAGGATCTCGCGCAGGTCGACCTCCTTCACCGCGAAGAGGCAGTTGCGCAGGGCCCCCTCGGAGGTGAGCCTCACGCGGTCGCAGGCCTCGCAGAACGGTCGGGTGACGCTGGGGATCACCCCCACCTCACCACCTCCGTCGACGTAGCGGAAGCGCTCAGCCGGCTCGTGTCCTCTCTGGACGGGCTCCACGGGGAACACCTCGGCGATGCGCTCGAGGATCTCCGCCTGGGAGAGCACCGACTCCGGCGACCAGCGCTCCTCTGCGTCGAGCGGCATGAACTCGATGAACCGCACCACCACGCCGCGCTCGCGCCCGAACCGGGCGAAGTCGACGACCTCGTCGCCGTTGACCCCTCGCATGGCGACCACGTTGAGCTTCACCGGATCGAACCCTGCGGCCACTGCGGCGTCGATGCCGGCCAGCACGCGATCCAGGTCGTCACGCCGGGTCAGCTGGGCGAACCGGTCGGGGCGCAGCGAGTCGAGCGAGACGTTGACGCGGTGCAGGCCCGCCCGGCGCAGCTTGTCGGCCTGTTGGGTCAGCATCGTGCCGTTCGTGGTGATCGACAGCTCGACGCCCAGTGTGGCGAGCTTGGCGATCAGCACCTCGACGTTCGCTCGTAGGGTCGGCTCCCCGCCGGTGAGGCGGATCGAGGCGATGCCGAACCGCTCGACCATGACCGTCGCGATCCGCTCGATCTCCTCGAAGGTCAGCATCTCGCTGCGGGGCAGCCAAGGGACGCCCTCGGCCGGCATGCAGTAGGTGCAGCGGAAGTTGCACCGATCGGTCACCGAGATCCGGAGGTCCCGGTGCACCCGCCCGAACGTGTCACGCAGGTCGCCCACGCCCCCGATGGTAGAGGCGCGACCACCCTCTCGCCCCATCGCGCCCGACGCCGGGTCGAGCGACGACCGGACTCAACTCAGCGGGACCAGCTCCACCGGGTCCCCGGCGCGGACGCCGTCGCCGTCGGGCAGCACGGCCAGGGCGTCGGCGCCCGCCGAGGCGGTCAGCTGGTGGGAGCCCTGACCCGAGACGGGACGGGCCACCAGGGCGGCGCGGTCACCGGACTCCAGACGGACGCGCACGAAGTGGACCTTGCCGTCCGAGCGGCGCAGCATGTCCTCCCCGGCCACGGCGGCCAGGCGGCGACGGAAGGGCTCGCCATGGCCGGCCATCGCCCGCAGGCCTGGGCGGGCGAGGAGCTCGAAGCTCACCAGCGAGGACACCGGGTTGCCGGGGAGGCCGAACACCGGCACGTCGTCCAGCATCCCGAACGCGAACGGCTTCGCCGGCTTGATGGCGAGCTGCATCCAGCGCATCTCCGCGATCCGGTCGAGCACGGCCTTGACGAAGTCGAAGTCCCCCATCGACACCCCGCCGGAGGTCAGGACCGCGTCGCAGTCCGCCGCAGCGCTCCGCAACGCCCGCTCGATGGCAGCCTCGTCGTCGGGGACGAGGCCCAGGTCGACGGCTTCGAACCCCGCCGCGCGACACGACGCGAGCAGCATCGGACGGTTCGAGTCGCGGATCTGCCCGGGTGCCAACGGGGAGCCGTCGGCCACCAGCTCGTCGCCGGTGGAGATCACCCCCACCCGTGGACGCCTCACCACCGCCACCTCGGTGCAGCCGAGCATGGCCAGCACGCCCACGTGGCCGGGACCGACCACCGTCCCGACCTCCACCGCCAGCTCGCCGGCCCGCACGTCCTCACCGATGCCGCGCACGCCCGCACCCGCGACCACGGCCTCCAGCACGCGGACCCGGTCCTCCCCGTCGCCGACGGGTTCGGTGCGTTCGACCATGACCACGGCGTCTGCTCCGGCGGGCATCGGCGCTCCGGTCATGATACGGGACGCCTCGCCGGAGGCGACGGTGGCCACGGGTGCGGAACCGGCCGGGATCGTCTCGATCACCCGCAGCTCGACGGGGGGGTCGGCCACATCGGGCGATCGCACGGCGAACCCGTCCACCGCCGTGTTGGCGAACGAGGGGACGTCCTCGGCGGAGACCACCGGTGCGGCCAGCACCAGACCCAGCGCCTCCGCCAACGGCAGGGTGACGACGTCGAGACGGGGCAGCGCGGCCATGACGTGGGCCTGCGCGTCGGAGAGCGGGATCAGCGGCATGGCTCCTCGGAGGTGGTGGAGGGCGGTGGGTCAGCCCAGAGCTTCGCGCTCGAACACCTCGCGCAGCACCTCGACGAAGTCGTCGCGCAGGTCGTCGCGCGTGAGGGCCAGCTCCACGGTCGCTCGGAGGTAGTCGATCTTCTTGCCGATGTCGAAGCGGCCTTCGTGGAACACGTAGCCGAGCACCTGCTCGTGCTCCAGGAGCAAGGCGATGGCGTCGGTGAGCTGTATCTCCCCGCCCACCCCAGGCTGGACGTCCTCCAGCATCTCGAAGATCGTCGGGGTGAACAGGTACCTGCCCATGACCGCCAGGTTCGACGGGGCGGTCTCCGCCGGGGGCTTCTCCACGATCGCCGTGATCGGGCGGAGCACTCCCTCGTCGGTGGAGGTGGCGGCGCACCCGTAGGCGGAGATGTCCTCGGGTGGAACCTCCATCAACGCCACCACGGAGCACCCGGTCTCCATGTAGGCGTCCACCATCCCGCGCAGGACCTTGGCCTCGTCGACCATGATGTCGTCACCCAGCATCACGACGAACGGGTCCTCGCCGACGTGCTTGCGGGCGACGGAGACGGCGTGGCCCAGACCCATGGGCTCGCCCTGGCGGACGTAGTGGATGTCCGCCAGAGCGGCCAGCTCCAGCACCGACTGGAGCTCCTCGTCCTTGCCCTTGGAGCGCAGGTGGTACTCGAGCTCGAAGTTGCGGTCGAAGTGGTCCTCGAGGCTGCGCTTGCTCCGGCCGGTGATGATCAGGATGTCGTCGAGACCCGCCTGCACCGCCTCCTCGACCACGTACTGGATCGCCGGTCGGTCGACGACGGGCAGCATCTCCTTCGGCTGCGCCTTCGTGGCCGGCAGGAACCGCGTGCCGAGCCCCGCTGCGGGGATCACCGCCTTGCTGACACGTCGCATGTTCCGGGTCCTCCTCGATGATGGGGGCGCAGCAGCGCCGGTGCGGCCTCCGCCGGTGGCCGCCTCGACGAGCGTACCCATCGGATCCCTGTGCAGCACCCCGGAGATGGTCTCGATCGGACCCGCCCACCGCTTGGTGGTGCCGATGCGGGAGGCGGTACGATTAGCACTCAACACCCGAGAGTGCCAGAACCCGACCGCAGGCCGGGATGCCGGTCGATCCCCGCTGACCCACACCCACGGAGACCCTGATGCCCCTCTACGACTACCGGTGCCGCTCGTGCGACCACGAGCTCGAGGTCCAGCAGTCGATCACCGATGACGCGCTGACCACCTGCCCGAGCTGCGGGGGCGAGCTGCGCAAGGTGTTCTCCCCCGTGGGCATCTCCTTCAAGGGCTCGGGCTTCTACAAGAACGACGCCCGTTCCTCGTCCAACGGTGGCGCCAAGCGCAGCGCGGATACCTCGTCCTCGAAGGGCGCCGAGAGCGGTGGCACCTCGACCGCCGACGGCGGGAGCTCCTCGGACTCGACGTCCTCCGCGAGCAGCTCGTCCGCCAGCAACTCCTCGGGCGGCTCCGGCTCCAAGGGCTCCACCTCGAGCAGCACCGGCGAGGGTTGAGGACCGCCAGGTCCGACGGGCGGGTCGCGCCACCCGGTCCGCGACGGCCGATACCGGCGGGCGCTGACCTACGCTGAGACGGTCATGGCCAAGCGCAGACGTCGCCCCAAGCTCCCGCCGCCGCCGTCCCCGCCGGTGCGTGCTGGGCTGCTGAGCCCCTGGCGCACGGTGCCCGCCGGGATCCCCCGGCCCGACTACGCCGCCACCGGCCAGCCGGCGCAGCGGGCGAGCAGGGCCGTTCGCACCGACGCCGAGATCCACGCCATGCGGGTGGCGTGCCGTGTCGCCGCAGAGGCGCTCGTCACCGTCGGCCGGCACATCGCGCCGGGGATCACCACCGACGAGCTCGACCGCATCGGCCACGAGGCCATGGTGGCCGCCGGCGCCTATCCATCCACCCTCAACTACCGGGGCTACCCGAAGTCCCTGTGCAGCTCGGTCAACGAGGTCATCTGCCACGGCATCCCGGACTCCCGAGCGCTGCAGGACGGCGACATCGTCAACATCGACGTCACCGCCTTCATCGAGGGCGTCCACGGCGACACCTCCGCCACCTTCCCCGTCGGCGCCGTCGACGAGACGTCGATCCGCCTCATCGGCGCCGCCCGGGACGCCATGCACGCCGGCATCTCGGTCGTGCACCCCGGCGCGCGCATCTACGACATCGGCCGTGCCATCGAAGGCGTCGCCCATCCGGAGGGCTTCAGCGTCGTGCGAGAGTTCATCGGCCACGGCATCGGGGACCAGTTCCACACGAGCCTGCAGATCCCCCACTACTTCGACCCCCGCAACGACACCGTGCTCGTCGAGGGCATGACCTTCACCATCGAGCCGATGATCAACGTGGGCTCCCACCAGCTCGCCGGCACCTGGGACGACGGCTGGACCGTCACCTCCCGCGACGGTCAGCGATCCGCGCAGTTCGAGCACACGATCCTCGTCACCGCCGACGGCCACGAGGTCCTCACACTTCCCGGAGAGGGTCCTCCTGCGGAGGCCACCGTGCTCGCAGTGGGTGCGGCGAGCACCGATCCGCCTCCTCCTGGCTGAGCCGCCACCTGGTACCACCGAGCCCACAGCCTCCCCCTGTCGAGCGACCCCACCCGAGGGCCTCGGAGGAGACGCCGTGCACGCCGACCGAAGCACCATCAGCCGGTTCGCGGCCGTCCTCTCCGCGTCGATGCGGCGCACCTGGTGGGGCCTGCGCCGCTCCGCGACCGTGCGCCGGGCTCTGCTCGCTCGCGTCGCCGCCCTCGCCGTCGTCGTCGCCGTGGTCGGGTCGGCACACCAGCAGCTCGCGGCCGCAGCGGCGTTGCGCCGCCGCTGGGAACCGACCCACCAGGTGCTCGTGACCACACGCGACGTGCCCCTCGGCGCAGCGATCGACGAGCACAACACCGAGTTGCAGGACCGTCCGCTCACCCACCTCCCGGACGGTGCGCTGAGCGCACGCCCGTCGCGACGCCGGGCGACCACCCCGCTGGAGCGGGGCGAGGTCGTCACCGGGGCGAGGGTGAGCGGTCGGTCGAACGTCGCAGCAGCTGTTCCGGACGGCCACTCCGCGGTGGCGGTCGCCGTGCAGACCCCCGCTCCCCGGATCGAGCCGGGCGACCACGTCCAGCTGCTCGCCGCCGCGCTGGCCCCCGTCGGACGGGACGGCAGCGCGGAGCCGGCGCGCACGGTCAGCCACGACGCGGTGGTGCTCTCGGCTCCCGAGCCCCAGGAGAGCGGGCTGGCTGCGATGGGCGTGGCGGTCCCCCGCAGAGATGTCGCGGCGGTGGCGGGTGCCGCGCTGGGGGGGCCGCTGGCCGTCGTGGTGTCCGCCGCCGACGGCTGAGGGGCTCCAGGCGCTCCGGAGGCTCCCGGCGCTCAGGCGCCCGACACCGAGACGTCCTCGACGCACGTCGTCGCCGCACCGTTGCCCGACGGCAGCCACTCGAAGTCGTCGCCGATCGCCACCACTCCCAGCAGGAGTCGCTGCAACGTGGAGGCGAGGGTCAGCTCACGAACGGGCTCCGCGAGCTCGCCGCCGCGGATCATGACGCCCTCGGCGCCCACGGAGAAGTCGCCGGAGACCGGGTTCACCCCCGAGTGCAACCCCGAGAACGACTCCACAGCCAGCGCCAGCGGCAGGTCGCGGCGCAGCTGCTCGGTCGAGGTCGTGCCGGGCTCCAGCACCAGCAGCTGCGGCCCCGGGGTCGGTAGACCCCGTGCCGAGCGCACCGCCGAGGCGCTCGACGTCGTGGCCCCACGGCGGGCGGTGGTGGCGTCGAAGAGGAACCGCTGCAGCACGCCGGCGGTCAGCAGCGGGTTCGCTCGACAGGCCAGGCCCTCTCCGTCGTGCTCCTCCGCGGCCAGCGAGGCCGACCTGGTGGGATCGTCGACCAGGTTGACCAGCGGCGAGGCGATCTGGTCCCCGAGTCGGTCCGCGAAGGGCGAGCGGCCCTTCTGGACGGATTCGGCGGACAGCATGCCCGCCACGATGCCCATCAGGGTGAGGGCGAGCCGGGGCTCCAGCACGATCGGCATCCGAGCCGAGACCGGCTTCCGGGCACCGAGCAGCTTCGTGGCCCGCTCCACCGCTTCGCCCGCCACCCGCTCGAGGTCCAGGCCCCCGGGGACCCGCGCCGCGTCGGAACCCCAGCCGATCTGGGTCTCGTCTCCGTCGCGGGCCAACGGCTGGGTCCCGACCGAGCAGCTCGTCGCCTCCGAGCCCACCCGGATGCCGGCGGTCGACACGAGGGCGTTCTGCCCCCATCCGTCCCCGTAGGTGGTCACCCGGGCGCTGCCCACACGGGGATCACGACCGGTCACCAGGCGTTCCAGCTCGAGAGCCAGGGCGACCTTGTCGTCGACCGGGAGGGCGATCACCTCGTCGTGCCACATCTGCTGCGGGACGATCTCGACCCCGTCGGGATCGGCGATCGCCTGGTGCTCGTCCGGCTCGGCGAAGCGGGTGTTGTCGCGTGCCTCGGCCAGGGTGTCGGCCAACACGTCGGGATCGAGGCTGCCGCAGTGGGCGAACCCCAACCGCCCCTCGCGGATCACGCGGATCCCCGCACCCGCCGAACCTGCCGAGGTCAGGCTCTCCACCTCGGCGTCGTGCACGCGCACGATCGTGGACGCGCCGCGGCTCAGGGTCACCTCGATCCGCTCACCCGGTCGAGCCTCGGCGACGAGGCGGTCTCCCATGCACTTGAGCTCCTCGTGCTCCCCGACCGCAGCGGCCGCACGTGGGTCGATCTCTCTTGCGGCTGGCATCACAGGTCCTCCTGGCGTCAGGTCCCCGACAGCGTGACCTCGGCGACGGCGAGGCTGACACCCGCCGCCTCCCAGGGGAAGTGGCGGAGATCGTCGCCGACGGCCACCACCTCGGAGAGCATGCGCTGCAGCGTCGAGCCGATGATGACCTCCCGCACCGCCTCGGCGAGCTCGCCGCCACGCACCATCCGACCCTCGGCACCCACCGACAGGTCGCCCGAGGTCGGGTTCACCCCCGAGTGCAGCCCCGACAGCTCGGTGACCAGGAAGCCCTCGCCCAGCTCGACGCGCATCGCCTCCGGCGTGAGCGAACCCGGTGCCGGTGTCACGACCTTGGGTCCGACGGAGGGAGCGCTGCGATGGCTGGAGCGCGACGCCGACCCGGTGGTGAGGGTGCCGAGGCAGCGTGCGGTGTAGGCGTTGTGGAGGTACCCGACGAGCTCGCCCGCCTCGATGAGCGGCACGCGGCGGCAGGCGATGCCCTCCCCGTCGATGGCGGTTGCGGTCGGAGCCGCCCGGTCGAGCGGATCGTCGTAGAGGGTGAGCTGGGCAGCGGCGACCTGCGTCCCGAGCCGTTCGGCGAAGGGCGACCGGCCCCGCAGGACCTCCTCCCCGTTGAGCAGCTCCGCCACGACGGCCAGCAGCTGGGAGGTGACGTAGGGGTCGAGCATCACCGTCAGACGGGACGTCGGCGCCTTGCGCGCACCCAACATGGCCGTGCTGCGCAGAGCGGCCTCCTCGACCACGGCGTCGAGGTCGAGCTCGGCGACGCCCCTGCCGGTGCCCATCCCGAACCCCGTGGTGGTGTCGTCACCGTCGGAGGCCAGCGCCCAGATCCCGAGGTAGGTCGAGGTCTCCTCGTCGGCCACCCGGATGCCGGTGGTGGAGGCGATGGCGGCCAGGGCGTGCACGTCGCTGTAGTCGGCTCCCTCGTGACCGACGATCCGAGGATCCGAGGCTCGCACCCGCCGGTCCAGCTCCAGGGCCAGCGCCGTCTTGTCGGCTGCGCTCACCTCCGCCAGCGACGGATCGACCAGATCGAGCTCGCACACCGCGACGCCGTCGGGCTCGGCCAGCCCCGCCTGGGGATCGGAGTGTCCGAAGCGGGCGTTGTCCCGGGCCTCCGACACGCACCGCCCCAGGTCGGCGTCGTCGAGCACCCCTGCCCAGGAGATGCCGGTGCGTCCCTCCAGGAGGACCCGTACACCGACGCCCACCTCCTCGGCAGCCACGAAGTGCTCCACCTCGCCCTCATGCGCGCGCACCTCGGTGCTGCGCGCCCAGGTCACGACGGCTTCGAGCTGCTCGCCGGGAACGGCTCGCTCCAGGACCCGCTCGGCGACGGCGAGGGCCTCCTCCGGTGTCATCGCCGATCAGCATCCCACAGCCGCGGGCCTCATCCGGTCCCCCGGCACCATCGCAGCGGTGGCCGGTCGGAAGGCCACGACCCGACGCGCTCCCTTCGTGCCGAGGACCTACGATGACGACCGAGCGGCTGCATCACGAACGTCCGCCAGAGCCCGGCACCGTGGTGCCGATCGAACGAGGGGATCCCCATGACCGAGAACGACGTCCAGGGTCCGGTCGACTACCTGGTGCTGGAGTTGGACACCGACCGCGCCGACGGCAGCATCGCCGCTGCGCTGCTGGACCTCGTCGACCGGGGCCTGATCAGGGTGTACGACCTCACCGTCATCCAGAAGCACGACGACGGCACGTTCTCCGGGATCGACCTCACCGACCTCTCCCAGGACGATCTCGGCGGGTTGACCGTGTTCGCCGGCGCGTCCTCGGGGCTGCTCGGCGATGACGACCTCGCCGAGGCCGCCGCGGTGCTCGAGCCCGGGAGGATCGCCGTGGTGCTGGTGTTCGAGAACGCCTGGGCAGCTCCCTTCGTCGCCGCAGCCCGTCGCGTCGGCGCGGAGGTCGTCGCCAGCGGCCGCATCCCCGCTGACCTGCTCATCGACGCGCTCGATGCGCTGGAGGTCGCGGGCGGCTGAGCCGCCCGCACCGAACCGTCCGCCTCTCACGAACACACCAGGAGAACACGATGCCAGGACTGCTACGAGGTGTCGCCCGCACCGCCGTCGTCGCCGGAACCGCCACCGCCGTGAGCGGGCGCGTCCAGCGGCGCCAGGCGGAGAAGTTCGCGCAGCGCGACGCACAGATCTACGCCGACCGCGAGCAGGCCTACCAGCAGCAGGCCGCCCCGGCGCCCGCCGCGGCCCCGGCGGCGGCCCCCGCAGCGGCAGGTGGCGACGACATGCTCGACCAGCTGGAGCGGTTGGGCCAGCTGCACGCTCAGGGCGTGCTCACCGACGACGAGTTCGCCGCCCAGAAGGCCAAGCTCCTGGGCTGACCGTGAGGATCCGAGCGGCACGCCCGGGCCTCCGGGCCGTGCGTGCCGCTGTGGCGTGAGGCACTGGTCGGACCCAGGCCCACGGCATCGAACTACCGTGCCTGCCCATGGACGAACTGGGCGGGAAGACCGCGGTGATCACCGGCGGAGCCAGCGGGATCGGACGAGCGATGGCCGAGCGCTTCGCCGTGGAGCGCATGCGGCTGGTGCTGGCCGACATCGACGGCGAGGCGCTGGATCAGGCGGTGGAGGAGCTGCGCAGCGGAGGCGCCGAGGCGATCGGCGTCCTCACCGACGTCACCGATGCCGCCGCCGTGCAGGCGCTGGCCGGTGCTGCGGTCGAGGCCTACGGCGCCGTGCACCTGGTGTGCAACAACGCCGGAGTCGCGCCCCTGCACCCGATGGTGGAGCTCGACCTCGACACCTGGAGGTGGCTCTTCGAGGTCAACGTGATGGGTGTCGTCCACGGCGTGGCCGTGTTCACCCCGATGCTCGTCGACCAGGGCGTCGGCCACGTCGTCAACACGGCCTCGGTCGCCGGGCTGATCGCCACTCCCGGCCTGGGCGCCTACAGCGCCACCAAGCACGCCGTGGTGGGCCTCTCGGAGTCCCTGTGGCACGAGCTGGTGGGATCCGGCGTGGGGGTGAGCGTGGTCTGCCCGTCGATCGTGCGCACGCAGATCTTCGACTCCGAGCGGGCACGCCACGACCGCTGGGGTGGGCCCGAGGAGTGGAGCGCGCACAAGGACCGGTACCGGTCGGTGGTCGAGGCGGTGGGCACGCCGCCCGACGACGTGGCCGACGCGGTGGCCCGGGCGGTGCTGGAGGACCGGCTCTGGGTGCTCACCCACGACGAGGTGAAGCCGGCCCTCACCGCACGCGTCCAGGGGATGCTGGACGGCACGAACCCCACCCCGATGCCCTCCCTGGCCTGAGGTGCCCCGGGCGGCCGGATGCCCTGCCTACGCGGCGGTGCCGCCCACGGTCAGCCCGTGGGCTCGCAGCGTCGGCACGCCGTCGCCCACGGGCACGCCCTGGCCGTCCTTGCCGCAGGTGCCCGGTGCACCCATGGCGAAGTCGTTGCCCACCGCATCGATGGCACCCAGAACCGCCGGGCCGTTGCCGATCAGGTTGCCTTCGCGGATGGGTTCGGTGATGCGGCCGCCCTCGATCAGGTAGGCCTCGGTCATCCCGAACACGAAGTCGCCCGTGGCGGTGTTGACCTGGCCGCCGCCGAGGTGGGCCACGTACACGCCGCTGTCCGTGTCCGCCACGATGTCGGCGGGGTCCGCGTCGCCCGCGAGCAGGTAGGTGTTGGTCATCCGGACCATCGGGAGGTGGGCGTAGGACTGGCGCCGCCCGTTGCCCGAGGACGCCCGGCCCTCCTTGCGGGCGCGCTGGCCGTCCCACATGTAGTCCACGAGCACCCCGCGCTCGATGAGCACGTTGCGCTGGCGCGGGCGGCCCTCGTCGTCGATGGCGGCCGCGCCCCACTCCCCCGCCATGGTCCCGTCGTCCACCAGGGTCACCAGCGGCGAGGCGACCTGCTCCCCGAGGCGGCCGGCGAACACGGACGCGCCCTTGGCGACCAGGTCGGCCTCCAGCCCGTGACCGCAGGCCTCGTGGAACATCACCCCGCCACCGCCGGGACCGATCACCACGGTCATCTCTCCCGAGGGAGCTGGTCGGGCGGCGAGCTTGGTGATCGCCCGCCGCGCGGCACGCCGGGCGAGCTCGGCGACGTCCACCTGGTCGAAGAGCTCGAAGCCGATCGTGTGTCCCACGGTCTCGCGGCCGGTCTGCATGCCGGTGTCGCCGCTGGCGACGGTGGAGACCGAGAGCAGCGTGCGCACCTGGTCGTCGCCGGAGATCAGGCCGTCGGTGTTCGCCACCAGGATCCGACGCCGGGAATCGGAGTAGCGGGCGGTGACCTGGGTGATCGCAGAGCCCTCGCCACGGGCGGCCGCCTCCGCAACGGTCAGCAGCTCGACCTTGGTCGCCTTGTCCACGTCCTCCGGCAGCACCTCCACGACGGAGGGGTTCTCCACGTCCACCCGCCCCAGATCCACCGTCTGCGCCGCTCCGGTGGCACCCCGGGCCCCGGCGGCGGCGGTGCGAGCGGCCACCAGCAGGCTCTCCACCCGGAGGTCGGCGGTGTGGGCGAACCCCGTGGTGTCGCCCACCACCACGCGGATGCCCGCACCCCGGTCGCGCCCCGAGGTCAGCTCCTCCACACGACCGTCGTCGAGCAGGGCGCTGGTCGAGCGCCGGTCCTCCACGAAGACCTCGGCGAACTCCGCGCCTCCTTCGAGCGCACCGCTCAGCACCTCTTGGATCACGGACTCATCGAGCACGCTGGCTCCCGGGGTCGAGGGCCGCGTCCACGGGGAGTGGGTGCGGCGCCGGTGGAGTGCTTATGGTAACGAGGATGCCTGCCCGCCCCGGACTCACCTCGAGCATCGAGCTGACCGTCGCCGATGGCGACACCGCGCTCGCCATGTGCACCGGGGACGTCCCCGTGTTGGCCACGCCGAGGATCATCGCGCTGGTCGAGGAGGCGACGGTCGCGGCCCTGCTCGGCGAGCTCGACCCCGGCAGCACGTCGGTGTGCATGCGCGTGCAGGTGGAGCACATCTCTCCCGCCCCGGTGGGGAGCACCGTCCGCGCAGAGGTGACCCTCGAGCGGGTCGAGGGTCGGCGGCTGAGCTTCAGCGTGTCGGCGCGCGACGACCGCGGGCTCGTCGCGGCCGGGCGCGTCACCCGCGTGGTCGTCGACCGCGAGCGGTTCCTCGACAAGGCTCGATGACCACACCGTCGAAACCGGCGCCCGGTGGTGGTTGACGCTGCCGGGCGGGGGGGATAGAACGTGCCCGGACATCTGTCACACCTTCAACACAGGGGGGGTCGGAAATGACTCGACGTGCACGAATCTTCATGGTCGGCGTGCTGGCGGTGCTGCCGTTCGCGGCATCGGCCTGCAAGATCGACGTGGGCAGCGGCTGCCAGCTGCTCCTCATGGAGCCGGGCGCCCAGTTCGGCGTCGTCTGCAACTGACCATCTAGGAAGTCTGCGACCGAGGACCTGCGCGTCCCTGCGACCGTCGGCGTCGCGTCGGGGGCCAGGTCCTTCGTCGCGCCCGGGGCACGATCACCTCGGCCGGCTCGCAGGATGACCCGGCACCACGCCGCCCTCTAAGGTCGCCCGGTGGAACCGAAGGGAGACCGACCCGACGAGGAGGAGCGTCGAGAGGCACTCGCCGAGATCGACGAGGCGACGCTCCCCCACGAGGTCCCGCGCAACAACGCTGCCCGACAGCTGCTGCGCCTCGCCTTCAGCATCGGCTTCCTCGCCCTGCTCATCTGGCGCCTGCCCGACGTCAAGCTGGGCGAGCTCTTCCCCCGACCGACGGCGACCACCTTCGCCTGGATCGGCGTCGCCATCGTCGTGCACGTGGTGGCCTACGTGCTGCAGACCATGCGATGGGCCGCGGTGTCGGACACCCTGGGGATCCACCTCCGCTTCCGGCGCCTGTTCTCCCACCTGCTCACCGGGGAGTTCGTGTCCAACGCCCTGCCCACGTCCTTCGGGGGCGACATCGTGCGGGTCGTGCGGCAGGGCAACGACGCCGGGGACTACGCCGACGCCTTCGCCGCCACCAGCCTCGAACGCCTCACAGGGTGGCTGGTCCTCCCGCTGCTGTCGGGGATCGGGCTGCTGCTGGAGCCCTCGTACCGCCGGCTCGGCTCGGTGACCGCGACCGTGGTGGTCGTCGACGTGGTGACCGTCGTGGCGCTGCTCAGCATCCTCTGGGCCGCCGGCCACGAGCGAGGCGCGGGGAGGTACCTCGGCCGCAGCGGCTGGCGTCGCTACCTCGGCGCCGTGCACCTCGGCATCGTCGCCTTCCGCCACCACCCCGATCGGGTGCTGCGGGTGCTGGTGGCGGGGGTGGGCTTCCAGTTCCTGCAGTGCGTGAGCGTGTGGGCCTGCGCTCGAGCCCTCGAGATCCCCCAGATCGGGATCCTCGCCGCCCTGACCTTCTTCCCCCCGACCGCGGTGCTGCAGAACTTCCCGCTGGCGCTCGGCGGCCTGGGCATCCGAGAAGGGGTGTTCGTGTTCTTCTTCCGTGCCATCGGGGTGTCCAACAGCGACGCCATCGCCCTGGGGCTGCTCGTGTACGTCGTGTTCGTGCTGGCCAGCCTCGCCGGTGCTCCCAGCTTCTTCAGCGGCGGCTTCAGCGGACGACGCCCGGGCGACGCCACGCCGAGGGCAACCTGACCACGGGGCCCACCTCCGGTAGCGTGGAGGGGGCCGGGCGCACGCCCGACCCGCTCTCCCACACGCCTCACCCTCGCGATGCCCTGCTGCCCATGATCCTGGAGACCCTCACCAGCCCCACCGACCTCCAGCGCCTCGACGGGGAGCAGCTCGCCACCCTGGCCGGGGAGATCCGGGAGTTCGTCGTCGACTCGGTGACCACCCACGGAGGCCACCTGGGCTCCAACCTCGGCGCCGTGGAGATCACCCTGGCGCTGCACCGCGTGTTCGACTCACCCCGCGACGTGCTGCTGTGGGACACCGGCCACCAGGCCTACGTGCACAAGCTGCTCACCGGCCGTCGAGACGACTTCTCCAGTCTGCGTCAGGAAGGCGGGCTGTCCGGCTACCCCAGCCGGTCCGAGAGCGAACACGACTGGGTGGAGAACAGCCACGCCTCCACCATCGTGAGCTACGCCCACGGCATCGCCACCGCCCTCGCCCTCGAGGGCGAGCACGACCGGCAGGTGGTCGCCGTCATCGGCGACGGCGCCCTCACCGGTGGCATGGCCTACGAGGGCCTCAACAACCTGGGCCACAGCGGTCGCAAGGCCATCATCGTGCTCAACGACAACGGCCGCTCGTACGCGCCGACCGCCTCCCGCCTCGGCGAATCCCTCTCGCGGTTCCGGGCGTCCTCGGCCTACAAGCGGAACCGCCAGCGGATGGAGCGGCTGCTCAACGAGGTGCCGGTGCTGGGTCCCTACCTGGAGCGGGGCATGGACGGCGCCGCAGCAGCGCTGCGGGAGATGTTCGAGCCGGTCGCCTTCTTCGAGCAGCTCGGGGTGAACTACCTGGGACCCTACGACGGTCACGACATCACCACCCTGGAGGACGCCTTCGCCGCCGCCGCGGCCCTGGAGGGTCCCGTCGTGGTGCACGTGCTCACCCAGAAGGGCCGTGGCTACGGTCCGGCCGAGCAGGACGACGTGAAGAACATGCACGACCTCTCCGAGCTCAAGGTGGGGTCGTTCACCGACGCCTTCAGCACCGCGCTGGTGGAGCAGGGAGGGCGTCGCCCCGAGCTGGTGGCGATCACCGCGGCCATGCCCGACTCCACCGGCCTGCTCCCCTTCGCCGAGGCCTACCCGCAGCGCTGCTTCGACGTCGGGATCGCCGAGCAGCACGCGGTCACCTCTGCGGCGGGGATGGCCATGGCGGGCCTCCGTCCGGTGGTCGCGGTCTACTCCACGTTCCTCACCCGGGCGTTCGACCAGGTGAACCTCGACGTCGGCCTGCACGGCCAGCCGGTGGTGTTCGTGCTCGACCGGGCCGGCATCACCGGCGACGACGGCCCGTCGCACCACGGCGTGCTCGACCTGGTGCTGCTGTCGAAGGTGCCGAACATGACGCTGTTCGCCCCCTCCAACCACGCCGAGGTGGCCCGGATGCTCGACGACGCGCTGGAGCTCTGCACCGACGGCCCCGCAGCCATGCGCTTCCCCAAGACCATGCCACCCGCCGACGACGACGAGACCGGCGAAGGCCTCTCCGCCCGCAAGGTCCGTGACGGCCGCGAGGTCTGCATCATCGGGGTGGGCAAGATGCTGGCCGCCGCGCGCGAGGCCGCCGACCGCCTCTCCGAGTCGGGGCTCGAGGTGACCGTGTGGGATCCGCGCGTGGTGAAGCCGCTGGACGCAGAGATGCTCAACGACGCCGCCGGGCACCGGCTCGTGGTGACGATCGAGGACGGCCTGCGCGACGGCGGCATCGGCTTCGCCATCACCGACGCCCTGTCCAAGCTCGCGCCGGTGGGCGGTCCCGCGGTGCGGGTGCTGGGGGTGCCGTCGGTCTACGTGCCCCAGGGCAAGCCAGATGTCATCCTGCACCGCCTCGGCCTGGACGCCGACGGCATCGTCGACGAGGTCCAGGCCTGGGTGGGGATGACCAGCGACCAGCCCAGCTGAGCTCGCCGGAGCTCAGTGGTAGAAGGGGTTCTCCCCGGCGTTGTGATCGGTGGTGTCGATCACGTCGTTCACCTCGGGGATGGCCGTCATGATGGTGGTGCGGATCCCGTCCCGCAGCGTGGCAGCCGAGGCGGCGCAGCCCTGGCACCCACCACCCATGGTGACGAACACGTTGTTGTCGTCGTCGACGCCGGCGAACTCGGCGAAGCCTCCATGGCTGCCCAGCATCGGGTTGACCTGAAGGTCGAGCAGCGTCTTCACCTTCTCGGCCAGGTCGCCGGTGAGCTCGATGTCGAGCCCCTCGAGAGGGTTGGGACGGTTGGGGTTGCGGATGACCAGTCCCCCCTGGCCCGCGGCGCGGGGAAGGTCGAGCTCGGCACCGCGCAGCTGCTCCACCGATGTCTCCGCCAACGCGATCCCCAGCCCGCCCACCGGGTAGACGTGGAACCCTTCCGCCACCTCCTCGGGCGAGGCGAAGGAGAGGTCGTACACGTACTCGCTGCCGCGTGAGCCCACGATCTCGATGCGGAGCAGGAGCTGGTCCCCGTCGGGTTCCTCCGCTCGGATGCCGAGCACGGTGTCCAGCGCGGCGTCGGTCACCACCAGCGGGATGTCGACGTCGCCGGTGCTCTCTTCGGTCGTCTCGAGGGTCATGTGCTCCCCTGGGTGCTCGTCGGGTGGCCCAGCCACCCACGCTTTTCCACCATGGTAATAGTGCAAACCCCGTAGGTCATCCCCAGGGACGGGCTCCGCCGAAGGTCACAGCGCCGCCGGCCGCGGGTCAGAGGGCGAGGCCGCGCTCCTCCGCCTCACCGGCGAGCTCCAACCAGCGCTCCTCCGCCGCGGACACCTCGGCCACGGCGGAGGCCAGCTGCTCGCCCAGATCCGCCAGGTCCTCGTGGCGCCCGCCTCCCGCGGCCTCCTCCAGGGCGGCTGCCAGGTCGTCGGCGCGCGTCCTGGCTCCTTCCAGGTCCCGCTCCGCCGCACGCAGCCGGTGACGCAGCGTCGAGGGGCTCATCGCGGCCTCCCGTGGCGGCGCCGGAGCTCCCGTCGGCGTCGCCCGCATCGCAGGGGTGGCGTCCGCGGCAACGACGGTCGGGGGTGCCGCCGACGCCACCCTGCCCCGCACACGACGCAGCCGACGGTCGGACTCGTAGCGGGCGTAACCGCCCGCACGACGCTCCGCCCTGCCGTCGCCGAGCACGACCACGTCGGCGACGACGCGCTCCAGGAAGGCGCGGTCGTGGCTCACCACCACCACCGCACCGGGCCACTGCTCGAGGAGCTCCTCCATCTGGCGAAGGGTGTCGAGGTCGAGGTCGTTGGTCGGCTCGTCGAGCAGCAGCACGTTCGGACGTTCGTTGAGCGCCATCAGGAGCTGCAGACGGCGCCGCTCCCCGCCCGAGAGCAGCCGCACCGGGGCGTGCTGCGCGTCGTCGTCGAACCAGAACGATGCCATCAACGCCTCGTCGGCCCAGTCCGGCGCTCGGTGGGGACCGACCACGACCTCTCGTACGCGCAGCTCGGGATCCAGCTCACGGCCCTGCTGGTCGAACACGCTGACCCGGGCGGTGCTGCCGTGCTCCACGCGTCCCTCCGCGGGCGGGAGGCGACCGGCCATGATGTCGAGCAGGGTCGACTTCCCGCTGCCGTTGGATCCCACGATGCCCAAGCGCTCGCGAGGGTCGAGACGCAGCTCCACCCCCTCGAAGAGCACGCGCTCCCCGTAGCGATGACCGACCCCGTGCAGCTCGATGACGCGGTCACCCAGCCTGGGCGTGACGGCGTGCAGCGGGAGCTCGCCGGAGCGGGCGGGAGCTTCGGGACCACCCTCCACGATCCGCTCGGCCGCCTCGATGCGCGCTCGGGGCTTGGACGTGCGCGCCGGCGCGCCCCGACGCAGCCAGGCCAGCTCCCGGCGAGCCAGGTTGCGGCGTGTGGACTCGGCCCGCGCCGCGAGCTCCTCACGTCGGGCCCGGCCCTCGAGGTACGCGTCGTAGCCCCCGTGGTGCAGGTGCGCGGTGCCCCGATCGATCTCCAGCACCTCCGTGGTGACGGCATCGAGGAAGTGGCGGTCGTGGGTGACCAGCACCAACGCTCCCGACCGCGTCGCCAGGTGCTCCTCCAGCCAGGCGATGGCGTCGATGTCGAGGTGGTTGGTGGGCTCGTCGAGGATCAGCAGCTCGGCTCCCGACACGAGCGCCCGAGCCAGCGCCACCCGCTTGGCCTGCCCGCCGGAGAGCGTCGCCACCTCGGCATCGCGCAGCTCGCCCAGACCCAGCCGGTCGGCGACGGCGTCCACCTCCCAGGTCGGCACGGGGCTCTCATGGTGGAGCGCCTCCGTCACGCTGCGGCCGTGGAGACGGGGCACCTGCAGCAGCGCCGCCACCTCCACGCCCCTGCCACGTCGCAACGTCCCGGCATCTGGGCTCACCGACCCCGAGAGCACCCCGAGCAGCGTCGACTTGCCGCACCCGTTGAGGCCCACCACGCCCAGACGGTCCCCGGTGCGCACCGTGAGGTCGAGCCCTTCGAAGAGCACGCGCCCCGGGCGTCGGGCTGCGAGCTGGGTGACGTCGAGCAGGATCATCCCGCCCATGGTCGCCGCCGGCGGGGGCTCAGGGCGAGCCGAGCTCCACGGCGAGGCGCTGGTCGAGCCAGGCGGACAGGAAGCGCTCGGAGCGGGCCTCGATGAACGAGACGTGGGCCATGAACCCCTGCGTGGTCGGGTTGGAGTTGGTCGACCAGACCTCGACGAAGCCGCGTCCATCGGCGGGGATCGCGTCGCCCGCCTGGGGCGCGGCGATGTCGCTCAGCGCCGGGCCGACCCGTGGGATGCCGAGCAGGCGGACGAACCGCTCGCTGGTGGGCGTCGGCACGATGGCGTCGCCGACCCCCAGCTGCACGAAGACGGGCCGCTTCGACGCCGCGAGGCCCTCGAGCAGGTAGGTGGAGTCCGTGGGGTCGAGCAGCATGGTCGCCGCACCCATGAGAGCGGCGGCGTCGCCGGCGGCGGCACCCCGGGGCACCACCGAGGAGAACACCACCCACAGCAACGAGTGCATGATGATGTCGGCCACTCCGGCGCCCGGCACCTGCAGGTAGGCGGCGTCGATCTCGGGGATCAGGGCGACCTCTGCGGCACCCAGCACCGCACCCATCGAGGTGCCCTCGTAGAGCAGCACCGACGGGTCGAGGTCCGCCGCACCGTCACCGGGCGGGCCCAGCGGGTTCCAGGGCGCCATGTCTAGCGACGTCAGGTGGTGCTGCAGCGCACCCACCAACGAGACGTGGTCGACGATGCCCTGCAGCGGCATGTCGGCCAGTCGACCCAGCCGGCGCGGGGTGGCGAGCTCCAGGAGGTAGCCGCCCTCCCGGGAGCGCCAACCGTGGTTGGGCACGTCGATGCCCAGCGTCGCGACGCCCTTGCGGGCGTTCATGGCCGCCACCAGCAGCATCGACTCCTTGTTGATGACGAGGCCGTGGCCGTAGATGGCCACCGGGGCGCCGGTGTCGGCGGCGGGACGCTCCGGCACCGTGAGCAGGAAGGGCACCCACCGGCGCTGAGGGGTGCGCCACGGCCACACCACGCCGTGCTCGTCGCGGAAGTCGCTGATCGCCACCTCTCCGGAGATCATGGCGGAGGTTCCGGCCACCAGCACCGGCGGGTGCGACACGAGGTGACGCACCGGATGGTCCTCGGCGGCCGCCACCTCCGCCATGTGCTCGAGCCCGCCGATGGCGTTGTCCCGGCTGCCCACGGTGAACTGCGTGGCGGAGAGGAGCTCGGACCAGTCGCGGTCGTCGACCTGGGCGAGGGCTCGGCGGAGCCCGTCCACCCACGGCGTGGACCACTCCATGCCCTGCGCCGGTGACGGAGTGACCACCTCGCCGGGCACCCGGGCGATCCTGGCCACGTAGGTGCGCCCGTGCTCCCACTTGAGGCGTGGCCACGCCATGACCACCGTGCGGGGAGCGCCGCGCATGGCGGCGTCGAAGGGCATCTCCACCCGGATCGGCACCGGGTCGCCGGTGACGGTGTCGAAGACCTCGACGACGTCACCGCCGTCCTCTGGGATCGCCGTGGAGCGGATGGACTGGTCCACCTCGAAGATCACCGGGGACAGGGCCGAGTAGCCGTCCTTGACCCCCTCCTGCGCTCCGCCGAAGGCATCGGCCAGACCGGCACCGGGGCCGAGCTGGCGGAGGGCGGCGTCCGGAACCAGACCCTGCACCGGCACGGCCAGACGCCGGCCGGTGGCCGTGGCCGGATCGGCGACGCTGAACTCGTCGCTCGGGTAGGGCAGGGCACAGGAGCGCACCGCCAGGGCGGCGCAGCCCGGGACGTCGGCGGCGCCCGTGGTGGTTGAACCATCCGGAGAGCCCTCGTCGGGGATGCTGGGCCCGGGGTCGCGGTCAGGCGGCGGGGGCAGCGGACGGATCGCACACGACCCCACCAGCGCCGCGACCGACGCCATCGCCAGCACCGCGCTCCGGCACCGATTCCGCCTTTCGGCGTCGCCTCTCACCTGTCGCACCGTCGCGACCTCCCCCGTTCGACCGCCCCTGTCGGATGCGGGCAGTCTGGCACAGCCCCGCCCCGACCGAGCAACGTCGAGGATCGTTCCCGGTGTCGCAGGTGGCGGGCGGAGGAGCCGGCCTCAGGCGCCGCTGGGGGGTGGAGGTGGCGCCACCGAACCCGGTGGGGGTGGGGGCGCGGGCGCTCCCGCCGGAGGCTGGGGAGGAGCCGGCGCAGCCGGCGGCGGTGGGGCGGGGGCGCCCCCGGGAGGAGGAGGCGGTGCCGTCGCGCCCCCGGGAGGAGGCGGTGCCGTCGCGCCCCCGGGAGGAGGCGGGGTCGGCGCACCCCCGGGAGGAGGCGGGGTCCCCTGGGCGGCCCCGGGCGCGGGAGGCGCGGCGGAGCCGAGGTTCAGGTTGAGCGCCACCTGCGACTCGAGCTGCGCCAGCGCCTGCAGGCAGCGGTCCCGCTGGACCTGCAGGTCGGCAGGAGCCCGGCCGGTGGCCTCGAGGAGGCTCAGCACCCCGAGGTCGCGCAGGTACGGTTCGGCCTGCTTGGCGTTGGCACCGCCGCTGAACGAGCTCTCCGCGGAGCCCAGAGCAGCGTCCGCCTTGGTCATCATGTCGTTCGCCGCGGCTTTGGCCTTGTCGAGGAACCCCATGGGTGCACCCCCTTCGTGTCGCGGCCCGACCTTACCGCCTCCCCCTTCACTGCGGGGTGTGCGCACGCCAGTGCTCCTGCCAGAGTCGCTCGAGCTCGGGACCGACCCACTCGGCGCTGAGCTGGCGGAACTCCTCGGGGTAGAAGTGGGCACCGTCGGCTCTCAGGGTGGGGTCCTGGGAGCGCGGCCCCAGCCAGTCGGCGAACTCCAGCACGGCGGTCGTGTCGGGCCGCTGGGCGGCGACCTCGCGCATCAGCTCGTTGTAGCGGGCCATGCGAACCGGGTCCGTCTGCCGGCTCACGGCGTCGGAGCGACCGTCGTCGGCCCACGACCCGTACTCGGGCCACGTGGCCAGCACCACCAGCGCACCCGAGGAGGCGAGCACGTCGACCGCCTGGACGAACTCCGAGACGATGAACTGGTCCACGGCGGGATCCCCGATGTTGGAGAGCTCGCTCGCCCCCGGCAGGCGGGCGTCGGGCACGGTCCACGGCGCGCTGATCAGCACCGCCACCTGCGGCAGCGTGGCGGCCACCATCTCACCCCACCGGCTCGGCCACTCGAGGCACTCCGGGGTCGGCGACGTTCGCTCGTCGGCCACGAACTCCTCGTAGCGGGGCACGCCGCAGCCGAAGCGCAGGTCACCGGGAACGACCCCCATGCGCCCGGTCTCCACGCTCCACAAGCCGAGCCCCATCCCGAACCCGAGGGCGGTGGAGTCGCCGTAGACGGCCACACCGGGCACCGGCGGGACGGGGACGGCGGGAGCAGGACCGTCCACCTCGACGGTCGTGTCGGAGCCCGCCGAGGAGTTGTGCTCCACGAAGCTCTCGAAGTCCTCCAGGTCGGAGGCGAAGTCGGGGGTCTGCCCCGGAGGCTCGCTGGGCACCAGCGCGAAGCTCAGTGCCACGACCACCACGACGGAGGCGGCGACCCAGGCGGGGCTCCGCCGTGGCGACGGCCATCGACCGGTGCGGATCGGTCGCTCCAGGAACCGGTAGGACAGCTCGGCCAGCAGCAGCGCCATGGCGACCGCGACCGCGGTGGTGAGCCAGCGCGACCACTCCGGCCAGAGCTGACGGGCGGCGAGCATGAGCGGCCAGTGCGCCAGGTACACCGCGTAGGAGCGTGCCCCCAGCCAGCGCAGCGGCCCCCAGGTGCACACCCGGTACACCGGTCCCGAGGGGATCGCCGCGGCGGTCACGACCGCGCAGGTGAGCAGGGCGTAGCCGGCGAAGCCGCCCTTGTAGAGCCAGGCCGAGTCCTGGGGCAGGCTCCACCACCACCACAGCTGCACCGCCAGGGCGACCGCTCCGACGCTGAGCACCACCGTGCGCCAGCGGTACCGCAGCGCCAGGCGCTGGCGCAGCGGTCGCCGCGAGAGCAGCACCGCCAGCACCCCCCCCAACAGCAGCTCGGGCGCCCTGGTGTCGGTGCCGAAGTAGATCCGGTCCACCGACAGGCCGCCCAGCACCGTCCAGGCGACCAGGGCGGCGCTGAGCGCCGCCATGGCCGCACCCAGCCACGGGGCGCGTCCCCGACAGGCCCTCCACAGACCCCACAGGAGCACGGGGAACACCAGGTAGAACTGCTCCTCGATGGCCAGGCTCCAGAAGTGCAGCACCGGCGACGGCGCCATGAACAGCTCGGCGTAGCTGTCGCCCTCGTGGATGAACCACCAGTTGGCGACGTTGCCCAGCGACGCCAGGACGTCGGGTCGGAGCTGTGCGAGCTGGTCGGCGGTGGCGACGAAGGGGGCGAACAGCGCCACGACCAACCCCAGGGTCACCACGGAGGCCGGGAACAGACGCCGGATGCGTCGACCCCAGAACCCCCGCAACGGCAGCGAGGCTCCCGGGGCCGCCGGGCTCAGCAGCAGGCTCGTGATCAGGAACCCCGACAGGGTGAAGAACGTGGACACGCCGAGGTAGCCACCGACCATGTGGTCGAAGCCGGCGTGGAAGGCCACGACGCCCGCCACGGCCAACCCGCGCAGCCCGTCGAGCCCCCGGAGGTGCCCCAGGCGCGAGCGGCCGGGCACGTGGAGGTCCACGAATGCTCTGGTGTCGTCATCCTGGGCGTGCATGGATGCTCTAGTTTCGACCACCGTGACCACAGATGCTCCATCCCCGGCGGTGAACCTTCGCGAACACGACGGTGTCGCCGTGATCTCCCTCGACGACGGCAAGGCGAACGCCCTCAGCCACGACGTGCTCGTCCAGCTCGAGTCGGCCCTCGACGCCGCCGCCCAAGCCAAGGCGGTCGCCCTGGTGGGTCGGCCCGGGAAGTTCTGCGCCGGGTTCGACCTGAAGGTGATGCAGTCCGGCCCCCAGGAGGCGATCGCCCTGATGGCCAAGGGCGCGGAGGTGGCGCTGCAGCTCTTCCAGCTCCCCCGCCCCAGCGTGCTGGGGGTGACCGGCCATGCCTTGGCGATGGGTGCGGTGCTCCTGAGCTGCGGCGACGTGCGGGTGGGCGCAGAGGGCGACTTCAAGCTGGGACTCAACGAGGTGGCCATCGGGTTGGCCATGCCGGTGTTCGCCCTCGAGCTGTCCCGGACACGCATCGCCACCGCCGCCTTCCACGAGGCCACGGCCCTGGCCCGCATCTACTCCCCGAGCGAAGCGGTGGGAATGGGCTACCTCGACGAGGTCGTGCCCGCCGACCAGGTCGCCGAGCGCTCCGTGCAGCGGGCTGCGGAGATGGGCGACCGCCTCGACGCACGTGCCTTCGCCGCCACGAGGGTGACCATGCGGGCGGCGTTGGCGGACGAGCTGCGGCGAGGGCTCGGGCTCACCCTGGACGACATCACCGGGAGTTGAGCGCCCGAGGACCCCGGGCGTCAGGCCGACGTCAGTAGTCGAACTCCCGCCGTGGCTTGGCCAGGCAGGGCTCCTCACGGCACACGTCCTTGACGGTGCCGTCTGGCTGGAAGAACTCGTCCTTCAGCTCCATCACCTGCGGCTGGCGGCGAGGATCCTCGTGGGGGTCCCAGCAGGCCACGTTCGTGGTGGCGGCGGTGCCCGAGCACTCGGCCTCGTACAGCGGTCCCATGATCGGGGTGATGTTGCCGTCGGGCGGAGGCAGCGTCCCGCTGTACCAGTAGAACAGGGCCGAACCGGTGTGGGGCCACTTGCGGATCGGCGACAGGTCCCAGAAGCGGTCGGCGCTCGCCACGTCGTCGGCGCCTTCGGGCAGCACCGGCTGGTAGATCGGGATGTCGAGGGTGCGGGCGATGTTGTCGGCGGTGACGTTGGCGACCTGGTGGTCGCCGAAGGCCACCGTCATCAGCACCTGCTTGGGAGGGGTCAGGTCGTAGGTGCGGTTGGTGAGGTGCTGGACGTAGCCGGCGGTCTCTCCGCGATCCCACAGCATCTGGATGACGGCGAAGAGGATCTGCTGGTCCATCGGATCCGGGTAGGCGGTGCGCATGATGGCGAAGTACTTGTCGAAGTCGACGCTGCGGTTGAGCAGGATCGAGTAGTTCATGCCGCCCACGCCGAGGGATGCCTTGGTCCAGTCCTGGGCGACGGCGGTGACGGCGCCGCCGAAGATCGCGCCCTGGCTGTTGCCGTCGTAGTAGGCCTCCTCGGTGTTGAGGAGGTTGGCGCCACCCGCGGTCTGGAACGGCTCGCTGGAGCCGAGGCCGTTCATGTTGAGCATCAGGCGGCCGAGGTAGAGGTAGTTGAGGATGCCCTGCTGCAGGCGGTCCGACACCGAGGGGAAAAGGCTGAGGTCACCGAGGACCTCCGCCACGTACGCCGTGTCGCCCTTGGAGAGCCCGATGGCGTCGGTGCCGCAGTAGACGAAGTTGCCGTTGGCCGCAGTGGCCTGGACGTGGCTGGAGGACGCCTCGCTCGAGCTGCCCAGCAGGCCGTGGCCGTAGACCACCGGCCGTGCCTCGCCGGACTGCACGGCGACGTCGGGGATGGTGCACACGAAGGGCGCGGTGTACACGCCGTCCGAGACGGGCTGGCCTGCGTCGTTGAACACCATGCGGCTGCCGGGTTCGCCGCCCTCGTCGAGGTAGAGGGGGACCTCGTAGGTGCCCTTCACGATCCGGGCGATCCCCGGTTGGAGGTCGTCGCCCTCCTCCACCACCTCGGTGATCTCGAAGCCCGGCGAGCTGCCCTTCAGCTTGCCGAAGGCGTCGTCGCGCATCTGCAGCACCCGGCCGGCCAGCGAGTCGGCCGACGCCACGGTGAACCACCAGGCGAGGTACAGGTCCTTGCGGTTGATGCCGGCAGAAGCCAGCTCGGCGAAGACGACGTCGTAGTCCTCCTTGCGCTCCTCGAGGGCCGGGACCTCGGAGGTGTAGTTGTCCCGCAGCACCTGGAACTGCACCGGGGTGGGGATGGGGGCGCCGTCGGCGCGGCGCATGTCGCGCAGGGCGACGGCGATGCGATGGGTCTCGATCAGCGATGCCGCCGGATGGATGATCAGCGAGCGGTTCTCGGCCGACGTGGCCCGCTCGTCCAGCTCTGCCCAGTGGGGCACGAGCTGGCCGGTGTCGAGGTCGACCAGCACGGTCGCCGACTCCTCGGTCACCGACATCCCGATCTCGGTCACCGAGGGCAGGTTGGTGGCCTCGTCGCCCAGACCGGGCACGTACACCACGATCGGGGTGCTGGGGCTGAACCCGTCGCTGGTGTTCCACGCCTCGGGGTCGAGCGTCACGCCGTCGGTGTTGGGCAGCTGGCCTTCGGGGAGGTTCACCCGTCGACCGGTGGGCGAGCTCGGATCGGCGACGGTGTAGGCGTCGCTGGGGAAGGGCAGCAGGCAGGACTCGGCCACCAGGATCTCGCAGCCCTCCGGCGTGGCCTCGACCGCCGCCTGGAGGTCGGCGGTCTGGATGTCGCCGAGCTCGGCGGGCTCCGGGGCGGTGCCGTCGGCCTCGGCGACCTCCTCCTCGGTGGTGGGGTTGCCCTTGGCGAGCTCGCCGCTGAAGGCCACCGGAGGTGGCTCGGCCTCGGCGCAGGCCGCCGCCATGAGGGCCACGACGGTGAGGAGGGCGGGGATGCGGAGTCGAGCGATCACATCAGTCCTTGGTTCAACCACGCGTGCTGGTGGCCGCCGCAGCGGCCCTGGGATGCGGACGGCGCCGGCAGTGCCGAGCCGTTCGCTGCGACCCTAGCCGTGGCCGCCCCGTGGCAGGAAAACCCGTGGGTTCACCTCCCGGCCATCCCGCGCCCCGCACCGGCGGACCCGCTTCCCGGCCATCTGGGCGGTGTCAGTCACCACAGGTGTTCGCCACACGTGCCAGATGGAGGGGCGACAACCCCACGGGTGGAGCTCGCAGGTGCGAGCCCGCCGTCGGCGCCGGCTCCGCGGGGCGATCGCCCTCAGGCGCAGTTGGGCCAGGCGCGCGGGCCCCTGGTGCGCAGCAGCTGCAGCGCCCGGGCGTCCTGCTCCGCAGGCGCAGCGGCGGCCGGATCCCCGCGGCCGCCGACGGACTCCCAGGTTCGCTGGTCGAACTGGTAGGCCCCGCGGTAGCGGCCGCTGGCGCTGACGGCCTGGTAGTTGTTGCGGCTCTCGCACCAGCGGATCTTCGCCAGGTGCGCCTGCTCCGCGGCCGTGGCCCCGACGGCACCGGCCGGCGTGGGCGGCGTCGCCGGCGTCGGCCCGGGGGCCGGGACCGGGACAGCGGTGGTGGTCGTCGCCGGCGCCGTGGGGACGGGGTCGGCGCGGGCGGCTCGCGCTCGGGCGGCCTCCGCCCGACGAGCAGCTTCGGCCTGGCGGACCGCGTCCGCCTGGCGGGCGGCCTCGGCCTGGCGGGCGGCTTCGGCCTGCAGCGCCGCTTCGGCAGCACGCTGGGCCGCTTCGGCCTCGGCGAGGCGGTGCTCGGCGTCCCGCTCGAGGGCCGCCGCCTGGAGCGCGTCGCTCCTGGCCTGGTCGAGGGTGTCGGAGAGCTGGTCCAACCGGGCCGCAGCGGCGATGCGCTCGGGGTCGTTGACCTCCTTCAGCGCCCTGTAGCGGTCGGCCGCATCGGCCGCGTCGACCACCTGGCCACCCATCAGCTGGCTGCGCCAGGCGAGCGCGGCGCTGTCGGTGGGGTCGAGGCTGGCGGCGATGAGCCGGCTCTGGCCGCCGTCGATGTAGGCGGCGACGGCGAACTCGCGCACCTCGCGACGCGCGGCCGCCAGCTCGTCGGTGATGACGGCGGCACCTTCGTCGAGTCGACGGACCTCTTCGAGGAGGGCGGCGTGCTCGGCGTCGATCGCCGCGAGTCGACGCTCCGCGTCGACGCGGGTGTCGCTGGCCTGCTGGAGCTCCGCTCGTGCATCCGCCAGGTCGACCGCGCCGTCCGGTGAGGGGGCACCGGCGGCGCCAGCCCCCAGCAGGATCGGTGAACACGCCACCGCGACTACCAGCGTGCCGAAGCGTGCCGGTCGACCACGGCGCGGTGGGGACAGGGACGGCGGGGGAGGTGGTTCGATCGGCATGACGGCAGGAGAGGGGAGGGTCGGTGGGTCGTCACCTGACGAGCGGATGACACCGGTGTGACGAGGTGGCGGCAGTCTGTCACCTGTTCGTCACAGCGCCCAGCGCGAGGCGCCAGGTTCCGGCCGGATTGTTCGCTCCGGTGGACGGATGGTGACGACGATCGCGCGTTGCGTGAGGAACTTGGCCCAGACCCGGACACGTCGCGGAGCACCTCCGACAGGTGCGCGATGGCGGAGCTGCTCAGCGGCGACGGCGACGGCGACGCAGCACGACGGCCGCACCCACCGCAGCGAGCACGCCCGCGGCGATGGCGGCCAGCACCACCCGTGCGGTGGCGTCATCGCCGTGGGGGCCCTCCACCGTCGGGGTGTCGGGGGTGACGGTCACCTCGACGGCCGGCGCGGAGGCCTGGACGCGTTGGGGTGCCGCGGTGACCACCCGGGCGGGAGCCGGCGCCTCCGCGGCGCGGTCCTGGGATGCCAGATCGATCAGCGCGTCGACCGGTGCGGGCTCCTCGTCGGGGACCGTCCGCTTCGGTCGCTTCGGGTCATAGGTGGCCATCGCCGCTCCTCTCGTCGTCGCCGACACCCACCTCGACGACCTCCCGCCGCAGCGCGAACCCGGGATCCGGCATCGCCAGCGACGCTGCGGCCAGGTCGATGGGCACCGGCACTCCGAAGAGCTCCGAAGCGAGGGCGTCGAACTCCGCCACCGCCTCGGCCGCCCCGGAACGGGCCATGGCGTGCACGGGCAGCGACTGCGCGGCGGCCTCGGTGACCGCGGCGCGCAGCCGCACCACGCTGTCGAGCACCTGACCGGGATGCGCTCGCCGGAGCTCCTCGGCCCAGTAGGCGGCATCGCGAGTGCGCCCCAGGCGGTTGACCACGATCCCCGCCAGGGCGGGCGACCCGCCCCGGCGCTGGGCGATGCGGTGCACGTTGCGGAGGATCTGCTCCACACCGTCGGAGCTCCAGGCGGCGGGCTCGGTGACGACGACCACCGACTCGGCGCAGAACAGGGCGTTCACCGTGAGCAGGCCCAGCGACGGCGGACAGTCGATCAGCACCTCGTCGAAGTCGGCCACCACTCCCTCGAGGGCCACCGACAGCCGGTCCTGGGCACCGATCACGTCGCTCACCAGCTGGTGCTCGACCTGCGCCAGCGCAGGGGAGCTCGCCACCACGGAGGGAACGGCGTCGAGCTCCTCCGCCGGCCAACCCGAGCGCTGCAGCGCCGCCGCGGCCGCACCCGCTCGATCCGCCAGCAGCGCCACGTCGATGGTCGCGGCGGGCTCCCACACGCCCATGCCGGTGGTGGCGTTGGCCTGGGGGTCGAGGTCGACGACCAGCACCCGGGCGCCGCGGGCCGAGAGCGCGGATGCCAGCCCCAACGCCACGGTGGTCTTGCCCACGCCGCCCTTCTGGTTGACCACTGCGGTCACGCTCATGGCGTGAACGCTACTCCCCTCGCCCCCCCGCAGCTCATGTTTCCGCGGTGCGACGGGTGGGCTCGCCCGGCCCGAAGCAGGCGGCCAGGCGCTCTCGCACCTCCACGCCCAGGTCGTCGTGCAGCCCGAGTGCGCGGGCGGCGGTGACGCCGAGCAGCAGCACCACGAAGAGGTCGGCCTGGCCGGGATGCATCCCGAGGCCGTCGCAGCCGAGCTGCTCGCGGAACCGGGTGACCGCCCCGGCCAGGCGCCGGCCGGCCACCGGCTCGCGCGACGCCAGGGCCACGCCGTCGAGCAGCATCTGGGCGTTCTCCCCCAGGGGCTCCGCCAGCAGGCCCAGCACCGCTCGCACCATCGCCTCCGGCGCGGGCGCACCGGCCATCGACTCGAGCAGCTCGTCGAGCATCTCGGTGCTGAACTCGGCGATCGCCTCGGCGAGGAGGTCGGCCCGGCTGTCGAAGTAGCCGTACAGGGCCCCCGAGGTGAACCCCGCCCGGCGGGCGATGTCGATCACCCGGGTGCCGGTGAAGCCCTTCTCGCGGAACACCTCGGCGGCGGCGTTGAGGATCCGCGTCCGGCTCGCCGACTCCCGGTCGTCGGGGCCGGCGCCGTCGGTGCGCGCGCCCCCCGCCGGGCGCTCGGCGCGGAGGTCGATGGCTGCGGGAGGGCGCATCGCCGCCCGCGGCGCTGGATGGGATGGTTCCTGGTCGCGTGGCATGACCGCACCTCGCGTTGGTGTCGAGTGGTGGCCCGACCTGCGCCCCATCCCGGGACGGGTCCCCCGTGGCGTCGCCGCCGGTGAGCGGCGGGCAACACAGTACCCCGCACCTGCGTGCCGAGTGGCGATCCGTGACCAGCTCCGCGCCCTCGGTGGCCGCGCCGGGCGAACGCGGCCGGGCCGGCGCGACAATCCGGTGGTGCCCGAGCTGCCGGAGGTGGAGACGATCCGTCGCCAGCTCGAACCGCGCCTGGCCGGCCGGCGCATCATCGACGCCGGATGCTTCGCGTCCCCGAAGTTCGAGGACGCGCCGCTGGCGGTGGGTGCGACGGTGACCTCGCTGCGACGACGTGGCAAGTACCTCCTCGTCCGACTCGGCGGGCAGGCCGAGATCGGCCTCGCGTCGATGCCGGACGCGGAGGTCCCGGCGACCGACCTCGAGCTCGTGGTGCACCTCGGCATGACCGGACGCCTGGGCGTGGTGACCGCCGCCGAGCTCCGTCGCAGCGCGGAGCCCGGCCGCTCCGCCGACCACCTCCGGGCGTGGTGGGAGCTCGACGACGGCGCGACCCTCACCTTCCACGACACGCGGCGCTTCGGTCGCGTGGCGGTGGTGCCGGCGGGGGACCACCGGAGCCTGACCACGCTGCACCACCTCGGACCGGAGCCCTTCGACGACGCGTTCAGCGCCGACGCCCTGCGCTCCTCCCTTCGGGGGCGGCGCGCCGTCAAGACGGTCCTGCTGGCCCAGCGCGCGGTGGCCGGTGTCGGCAACATCTACGCGGACGAGGCGCTGTGGCTGGCGGGGATCGACCCGAGGGCCCGTCGCCTCGGTGCGGCCCGAGCAGCGCGCCTGCGCGACGCGGTGCGCGAGGTGCTCGCCGAGGGCATCGCCCACGGGGGCACGACCCTGCGCGACTACCGCGACGCGGCCGGCTCGGAGGGCTCCCACCAGCACGCGCTCCGCTGCTACGGACGCGCCGGCAGCCCCTGCTCCGTCTGCGGCACCACGATGCGCTCGACCCTGCTGGACGCCAGACGCACCACCTGGTGCCCGTCCTGCCAGCGTTGACGACTCCGCTGGGCCGGTCCTCGGGTCGCGTCCTCCTCGACCGAAACGCTTGCACCGGCGGGGGCGAACGGTTTAGATTGCGAACGCGTTACGAGTTCGCGTCACCCCATCGACACACACGAACGCCATCGCCCACACATGAACCATCGCTCCCGCATCGCCTTCGCCACCCTCGCAGCGCTCGTGGTGGCCCACATGCCCTCGCCGGCGTCCTCCGCGCCACGAGACAACGGCTCCAGCCTCCAGGAGCTGCAGCGCGCCCGTGACGAGCTGCGCTCCAAGAAGGCGGCCCAGGCATCCCAGGTCGACGCGCTCGAGGCGACCGACGCCGAGGTCTCCGAGGCGCTGAACGCCCTCAACGCCGAGGTCAGCGCGCAGCAGGACCGGGTGGAGGAAGCCGAGCGCGCCCTCGCCCAGGCCGAGGCCGACCGCGCGGCCGCCGAGCAGGCTCAGGCCGAGGCCCAGGCCCAGCTCGACTCCCTCTCGGGCGACATCAAGCGCTCGGCGGTCGAGGCCTTCGTCAACATCGGCAGCACCGATCCGATCAGCACCGTCGGCACCGACGACATCAACGAGACGGTCAACAAGCGGATGCTGCTCGACGTGCGGGCCACCGAGTCGCTCGATCTGGTCGAGCGGTTCCGATCGGTGCAGGAGGACCTCGAGCTCCAGAGGGCGGCAGCTGCCGACGCCGAGCAGCGCGCCTCGGTGCACCGCGACGAGGTCACCGCCCGCAAGGCCGAGCTCGACGCCAGCCTCGAGAAGCAGCAGGCCCTGTCCGACGCGGTGGAGGAGCGGCTCAACCGGGCCCTGGCAGAGGCGGCTTCGCTGCAGAGCCTCGACCAGGGCCTCTCCCAGCAGATCGAGGCCAAGCAGGCCGAGATCGCCCGGGCCATCGCCGCGCAGCGCGCCGCCGAGGCGGCGCGGGCTGCACAGCGTGCCGCGGCGTCCAAGGCCTCGCTCAGCGGAAGCGGTGGAGGCGGTGGAGGCGGCGGTGGCGGCGGCCAGGACAACAGCGTCCCCCCCACCATCACCGGCAGCGGCGAGATCGTGACCGTCGGAGGCATCCAGGTGCACCAGTCGATCGCCGGCAACGTGCAGGCGCTGCTCAGCGCGGCGGCTGCGGACGGGATCAACTTCGGAGGCGGCGGGTTCCGCAGCCCCGCCGGCCAGATCGCGGTGCGTCGCAGCAACTGCGGCGGCAGCAACTACGCGATCTACCACGCGCCGGCGTCGTCGTGCCGGCCGCCGACGGCCAAGCCCGGCACCTCGATGCACGAACGCGGGCTCGCCATCGACTTCACCCAGGGGGGCAGCACCCTCACCCGGGGCAGCTCCGGCTACCACTGGCTGAAGGCCCACGGCGCGTCCTACGGACTCCACAACCTCCCCTCCGAGCCCTGGCACTGGAGCACCACCGGCCAGTGACCCCGGCCGGCAACGCTCGGTGCCGGCAACGATCAGTAGAGCCGGATGCCGAGCTGGTTGGGTGCGGTGCTGCCGAAGACCTCGGCGGCGATCGCCTCGTCGGCGTACACGACCTGGTCGCCGCCGAGGGCCTTGGCCCGCAGCAGCCCCGCGTCGGCCACCCGCAGCACCTCGTTGACGGTGGAGCCGACCGAGGAGTGGGTGACCCCGAAGGAGCAGGTGAAGGGCTGCACCGAGCTCTTGGCGATCGAGGTCTCCAGGGCTTGGCGGATGCGCTCGATCGCCTCGATGGAGCGCAGCACCGACATCTCGGGGTAGACGACCACGAACTCCTCACCGCCGACGCGTGCCACGAGGTCGTGGTCGCGGATGTTGTCCTGGAGGACCTTGGCGAACAGCTGGAGGGCACGGTCGCCGGCCTCGTGGCCGAAGGTGTCGTTGAGCACCTTGAACGAGTCGAGGTCCGCCAGCACCATCACGAAGGGCACGGCCGAGTCGAGCAGCTGCACCAGCTGCCCCTCGAGCACCCGCCGGTTGGAGAGCCCGGTGAGCCCGTCGGTGGCCGCCTCCTCACGTGAGGTCTCCAGGGCCCGCAGCGCCGCCACTCGGTTGCCCAGCTGCGCGGCCACCGTGACCAGGCGGTCCACGAACATCGTGTCGAGCGCCTCGCGATCAGGACCCACCGCGTGCAGGACCCCGATGGGTTGCCCGGCGACGGTCACCGGCACGCAGCCGGCCGAGCACGGGCCGTCGGGACGGTCGCGCAGTCGGGGGCACGAGTTGATCGACTCCGAGCTGTCGGCGGTCACCACCTGCCCACGTCGGATCGCCACGCACCCGACGGTCGACTCCACCGGGCAGCCCGGTGCCGGCACCGTCGGGTTGTGCGCCGCCGGCCGGAGCCGTGACTGGCCCCGTGACGCCATCAGCAGCTCCACCCGCCGGCCCAGCTCCAACAGCGCGAGCGCGTCTTCCATCACGAGGTAGGCGTCGGCCTCGTCCTCGGCGAGCTCGAGCGCCTCGAAGATCATGCGGCTCTGGTCGCCCCACTCCGCCTTGCGTCGCAGCACGTTGAGCTGGGTGGCGGTGAGCTCGGCCACGCCGTTGAAGTGCTCGATCAGCGGCTGCAGCGGGGTGGTCGACTCGACGCCCACCCGCGCATCGATCTCTCCCTGCTGGATGCGCAGCAGGGTTCGCTGCATGCCCAGAAGCGGCTGGTCGACCTGGTGGTGGACTCGGCGCAGCACCAGCGCAGCGCCCAGCCCGCCGAGGCCGAGTCCGAGGACGGCGCACGCCACCCCGACGACCGACAGGTCGGCGTCGGCGACGGCGAGGCAGATGCCGAGCAGCGCTCCCGCGATGGGCGCGATCACCGCCAGGGCCAGGGGTTGGGACAGGGCGCGCAGCACCGTCGGAGCCTCACCTGCTCGTGAGGGCGCGCTCGTCCCCGCCAGCTCCGTGACGAGCGCTGCTCCTGCCTCCTGGTGCAACACCATCGCTGACGCGCACGAGGAGGCGGGGGCGGCGCCGTCACCGCCGGGAGGGTGCGGCTCGAACGCGACGTCCGGCACCGGGACCATCCGCCCGGCGCTCGGCGTGATCGCAGGCGCCGCGCCCGGCCCGGCACCGTTGCCGTCGTGACCGTCGGCCGGCGGGCCGAACGGCGTGGCGGGCACCCGACCGATCGCCGGCGTCAGCGGAGACGTGGCCGGCCGGGGCGGGTCGACGGCCGGGAACGGCACGTGGGAGGGGTCGGTGGGGGGTGCCGGCCACGATGCCACCGGCGCAGCCTAACAACTCCTCAGCTGGCGCCGGAGGGCGCCGAATCGGGCACGCGGCAGCTGCGTAGGCTACCGTGCTTCGGTCGGGGCGGAGCTCGTTGACGAATGTCACAGGGTCCAACACGGGAGGAGAGCGCACATGCGCACTGGGTTGAACAGGTCGCGACGGACGCGTCGCACTCAGGTCGCCGTGCTGTCGGCGGTTCTGATGGTGTCGGGGATGCTGGTCTTCGGCTCCCAGCCGTCGAGCGCCACCATCACCAAGACCATCGACGTCACCTGCCAGGGAGCAGATCCCGCGTCGAAGGGCCTGCTGGACAGCTTCGGGATCCCGCCTCTCCCCGTGACTTCGAGCGTGGAGGCACCGGCCTTCGTGGAGCCGGGCCAGACCGATGTGCCGGTGTCGGTCTCGTGGGCGTTGACAGTTCCCGCTTCGCTGACGGACATGCTCGTCAACATCGGCGTCGCCAGTGCCGAGGTGAAGGACGCCAACGTCGACACCCAGGTGAGCGGCCCGACCAGCACCACCCTCATCGAGGGTCGTCCTCCAGGGCAGACCATCTCGATCGTCAAGGGCGCCGGCCTCACCTCCACCTTCGGTCCCTTCTCCGGCCAGCTCGACGACATCGGCAACTCCGGGGTCATCAAGCTGCGCTCCGAGGCGGTGAACTTCACGATGGTTGCGGCCATCAGCGGCACTCCCACGGAGATCAAGATGACCTGCCCCATCGGGGCCACCATCGCCACCATCCCCGTGAAGGTGGCCGGCTCCCCCGACATCGTGCAGCCCATCGAGGAGCCCGGCGTCGCCGGGCAGGACACCACCGTGGACGTGCTGGGCAAGTACGTCACCAACGGCAAGGACAAGTCGGGTGTGGAGCGCCAGGTCGACCCCAGCACCCTCAAGGTGGTCGAGGGCCCGGGCACCGTGCAGGGCGGCAAGCTGGTGGTCCCCTCCCCGGCCGCAGGCGCCACCGCCGACGTCACCTTCGAGGTGTGCGCCGGCACGGTGGAGGTGGCCCCGGCCACCGAGGGCATCGACGAGGTGCAGCGCATCCGCCTCTTCCACGAGCCGGGCAACAGCTTCAAGCGCAACTTCGCCGCCACCTTCAACCTGGGTGGCGAAGCGGGGAGCCCGGCGTGGATGGTCGGCCCCAACACGGTCATGGTGTTGGGCGGCCCGCAACCGTGGGGCGACAAGGTGCTGCCCTATGCCCTGGCAGGGGCGTCCGGGGCCTCGCCGTACGTGTGGCCTACCGATGCCGAGATGCTGGTGGCCCTCCAGTCGATCCCCGAGGTCGGCGCCGGCAACGTCGAGGTGACGAGGGGCGACATCCAGGTACAGCCTGGAGGGAACGGCCAGAAGGCCTACCAGTACCGCGACTACGAGGTGCACTTCACCGGCGCCAAGGGAAAGCAGGACCTTCCCGACCTGAAGACCACCCATGTTGCGTCGTTCCTCCCCCAGGAGCTGCTCACCAACCTGCTCGAGCAGGTGAAGGCGCTCGGCGAGGGCGACGGCGGCGAGCCCAAGCCCCCGAAGTACCCCATCCCCGCCGGCATGACCGCCAAGGAGTACCTGGACCAGATCTGGGCGGATGCCGGCCAGGCCTGGGGTCAACAGCCTTTGCCTGACGTCCAGACCTACTTCCAGAAGTTGCAGCTGTGGCTCGGCGTGTTCGGGGAGAACATCATGTCCCTGATCGACGTCAACGCCGCCCTGGCCTTCATGACCAGCCTGTTCCCCAAGAAGCCGGAGATCAGCTGGCTCACCCAGGGCGAGGGCCCCAAGCCCGCCGAGATGCAGGAGCTGTGCTCGCAGGGCGTGGTCACCGTCCGCTCGGCCAGCGTGGAAGCCGCCACCACCACGTCCGTGGCCGGTGGTGGGGGCGGAGGCGGTGGCACCGACGCCGAGGGCATCTCCTTCGCCGGGTGAGCTGACGGCATCGCCGCGACGAGTCTCATCGGAGGGCCGGCCATCGCCGGCCCTCCGTCGCGTCCGGGCCACGCCGCCATCATCGGCCGCCCAGGTCGGCGCGGTTTCTGACGACCTGTCAGCTCTTGGTAGCGTCCGGGCGATGACCGCCGCCCCGAGTCCCCTGCCGACCACCGAGGTCGACTTCCGCACCGCGGTGCGCGACTGGATGGCCGAGCACCTGCGCGGCGAGTTCGCACCGCTGCGGTTCCGCGGCGGCCCCGGCGACGAGCACGCCTTCGTGGCCGAGCGCATGGCCTGGGAGCGCGAGCTGGCCGACGACGGCTGGACCTGTGTGGGCTGGCCCGCCGAGCACGGCGGGCGCGGCCTGCCGCTGCACCTCGAGGTCGCCTTCCACGAGGAGTACGCCCGCGCCGGCGGGCCCGGCCGGGCCGGACTCATCGGCGAGGGCCTGCTCGGGCCGACCCTGATCCACTTCGCCGCTCCCGAGCTCCAGCGACGCTTCCTGCCGGGGATCGTGGCCGGCACCGAGTTCTGGTGCCAGGGCTACTCCGAGCCCGACGCCGGCTCCGACCTCGCCAACGTGTCCACCCGCGCCCGCCTGGAGGGCGGCGAGTGGGTGATCGACGGCCAGAAGGTGTGGACGTCGCTGGCGCAGTGGTCCGACTGGTGCTTCGTGGTGGCCCGCACCGAGGAGGGCTCCCAGCGCCACCACGGGCTGTCCTACCTGCTGGTGCCCATGGACCAGCCCGGCATCGAGGTGCGCCCCATCCGCCAGATCACCGGCACCGCCGAGTTCAACGAGGTCTTCTTCGCCGGTGCCCGGACCGACGCCGCGATGGTGGTCGGCGAACCCGGGGACGGCTGGAAGGTCGCCATGGGCACGCTGGCCTTCGAGCGCGGCGTGCTCACCCTCGGCCAGCAGATGGCCTTCCAGCGGGAGCTCGACCACCTCCTCGCCACCGCCCGAGCCAACGGTCGCCTCGACGACCCCGTGCTGCGGGACCGGCTCGTCGCCCTGGTGATCCGGGTGCGGATCATGCGCTGGAACGCCACCCGGGCGCTGCGGGTGGACGACGCCGCCCAGCTGCCCCGTGAGGCGATGGTCAACAAGCTCTACTGGGCGAACCTGCACCGCGACATGGGCGAGACCGCCATGGACGCCCTGGGTGCCGAGGCCATGCTCACCCGCTACTCCGCCGCCGAGGAGGGCGACGCCGGGGAGCTGGAGATGTCCCCGGAGCACAAGCTGTTCTTCTTCAGCCGATCCGACACCATCTACGGCGGCTCCAACCAGATCCAGCGCAACCTCATCGGCGAGCGCGCCCTGGGCCTTCCCCGCGAGCCCCGCTGATGCCGCGACGATCGCAGTTCCCGACCACCCCGCCGAGGTGCCTGCCATGACCGCCATCGACCCCACCACCCCCCCGCCGGAACCACCGGGGCGCGGCCTGCTGGACGGGCGGCGAGTGGTGATCACCGCCGCGGCCGGATCGGGCATCGGGGGCGCGCTGGCCCGCCGCTGCCTGATCGAGGGCGCCACCGTCACGATCTCCGACGCCCATGCCCGTCGTCTCGGCGAGACCGCGGAGGCACTGGAGGCGGAGCTCGGCACCCGGCCCTCGGCGGTCGTCTGCGACGTCACCGACGACGCCTCCGTGCAGGGACTGGTGAGCGGCGCGCTCGAGGCCATGGGCGGCTTCGACGTGTGGATGAACAACGCCGGCCTCGGCGGCAACGCCCCGATCACCGAGATGACCGACGAGCAGTGGGCCAAGGTGATCGACGTGACGCTCACGGGCACGTTCCGCTGCCTGCGCGCCGCGCTGCCCCACCTCTACGCCCAGGGATCGGGGGCGGTGGTCAACAACGCCTCGGTGCTGGCCTGGCGGGCCCAGGAGGACCAGGCCCACTACGCCGCGGCCAAGGCCGGGGTGATGGCCCTCACCCGCACCGCGGCGGTGGAGGCCGCTTCCCACGGGGTGCGGGTGAACGCCGTGTCGCCCAGCCTGGCCATGCACCCCAACCTCGAGAAGGTGATGCCGGCCGGCCTGCTGGCCGAGCTGGTCGGCCGAGAGGCGTTCGGGCGCCCCGCGGAGCCGTGGGAGGTGGCCAACGTGATGGTGTTCCTGGCCAGCGACCTCTCCAGCTACATGACCGGCGAGATCGTGCCGGTGTCCAGCCAGCACCCATGACCGGATCCGCCGACAGGGAGCGCACATGACGACCACCGTGGCCACCCCCGCCGAGCTGTTGGAGCTCGTGGGCGCCGAGCTCGGTCCCACGGAGTGGCAGGAGATCCCCGCGACGCGCGTCGAGCTCTTCCGCACCGCCACCGCCACGGGTGCCCGAGGAGCCGACACCGCACCGGGGGACACCGCACCGGGCGACGCCGTGCCGCCGCTCATGCTGCTGTCGCTGGTGAACCTGTTCCTGCCCGACCTGCTCACCGTGGCGACGTTCTCCGCCGGGCTCAACGTGGGCCTCGACGGTGTCGGGTACCCCGCCCAGGCGCCGCTCGGCACGCCGATCCGGGCCCGGGGCGAGGTGCTGGCAGCCGAGGAGGTCAAGGGCGGTGTGCAGGTGACGGTCCGGGTGAGGCTGGAGTCCCAGAGCACCCCCGAGCCCGTCTGCGTCGCCGACACCGTCAGCCGCTTCCTGCCCTGAAGGTCCCCGCAGGGGATACGTCCCCATTGCCAAGCTCCATCACTTCGACTCGGATGGCCTCAGGACTCGCCACTCCGGCGAGCGAAAGGCCGAAGTGTGCGAGCCGCGGGGGTACTCGCGTATGTGGCCGCTGGGCGTCTACTACACCCATGCGCACCCGGCCTTCGCGGACGTCTGGGCATGCATAGCGGAGTGAGTAGATAGCCAGCCCGCACCCGAAGCGTCGACATGGGACAGGATGTCAAGGCCGTGGCCCTTGGGCTGCGGCCTCGACACATCTCCGGGCGGAGCGAATCGGCGACCTGTGCCGCACCCAGCCACTAGGTTGCGGCCATGGCTGATGAGCTGGGTGCATCTCGCCGGGGCGGCCGCCGTCGCGGCCTCCGGATCGCGTGCGGAGCGTTCGCCGTCGCTGCCTGTCTGCTGGGGGTCGTCACGGCGCCCAGCGGGGCAGCGAGCGAACCGCTGACGGCCACCGCGGAGATCCCGCTGCGCTGCACAGGGGCCACGCCGGAGGCGGAGTCGACGATGCGGTCCCTCGGGCTCTCCACGATGCCCGTCACCATGACCCAGCGGGCCCCGGCCACCGTCGCCGTCGGCGAGCCGGCCCGGATCGAGGTGTCCTTCGCGTTCGAGCTCAGCGACCACCTGGCCGACGGCGCCAAGGGGGTCGGCATCGAGACCGTGGACCTCTCCGGCACGGCCATGCCGCTGCGGCTCGTCGGCCCCTCCGGCGAGACCTCCTCCACCGTCGTCCCGCCGAAGGCCGTGGTGGATGCCCGAGCGGCCGGAGCGATCGACCTCGGCGGCGCCACCTTCGACGTGCCCACCGCGGCCCCGGGCGCCGCGGCCGTCGTGCTCGGCGACGCCACCGTCTCGGTGCGCGCCGCACCGAAGGACCTGTCCTTCTCGGCGTCGTGCACGGCGCCGGCCCTCCCACCCCTCGGCTACCTGTTCGTGGTGGATCCCGCGGCGCCGAAGGTGGGTGCACACGAAGCGTCGGTGACCTCCGATGACCGGTCGGGCACCGTCGACGTGGCTACCGGCGTGCAGGCCCCCGCCAGCAGTGCCCTGGGGGGCTGGCGGGTGGTGCGCACGTTCGGCGAGGGCACCGCCGAGGTGGACGACGATGGGCTGCTGTCGTGGTCCCTGGCGGACGGGTCAACCGGCCTCGACGCGGTGTGGGAGACCTGTGCGGTCCCCTCCACCGCCACGACCACCACCTCGTCGACCACGGCACCGACCAGCTCCACTACGACCACCGCCTCCCCCGCAGCGCTCGCCGCCACTGCGGGCGACGACACCACCTCCACCACGGAACCACCCACCGAGCCCCCCGCCGATGCAAACGAGACCACCACCACGGCCCCTGTCGCCGACCCCGCAGCGCACTGCGCACAGGGGGTGGTGCAGGTGCGCCCGAAGGTCTCCAGCGGGGTGCTGAGCGCCACCGCCGAATCGGGGAGCGCTTCCGCTCAGGGCTCGGCCGCGCCGATCACCTTCACCGGGTGAACAGCTCCTCGACCGCGGCGGCGAACACCTCCGTGTGACGGTCCACCTGCGCATCGGTGGTCACCGGCGACATCAGCGCCATGTTGTGGAACGGGGTCAGCAGGATGCCCCGGTTCAAGCAGTACAGGTGGAAGTAGGCGTCCAGGTCGTGGTCGATGGCGGCCGCCGCCTCGCCGCCGTCGCGCGGCGGAGGGCAGAACCAGTACTCCGCCCGGCACCCGAGGCGCTGCACCGTCCAGGGGAGCCCGGCCGCCTCGATCACCCCGGCCACGCCGTCGGCCCACCGGGCGGCCCGCGCGATCATCGGGTCCCACGCGGAGGGCGTGAGCACCTCGCCCAGCGTCGCCCGGATGGCCGCCACAGCCAGCGCGTTGGCGGTGAGCGTGCCGCCGATGCCCGCAACGTCCGCGTCGGCCGTGTCGATCACCGAACCGGCGGCAGCCTCGGCCACCTCCAGGGTCATCCCCCAGGCCGCCGCCGGCACGCCGCCGGCGATCGGCTTGCCGATGGTCAGCAGGTCGGGCTCCAGGCCGTGCAGCGCCGTGTAGCCGCCCGGGCCCGCACACCACGTGTGGGTCTCGTCGATGATCAACGAGGTGCCCGCCTCGCGGGTGAGTCGGCGCAGGGTGTCGTGGAAGCCGGGTTCGGGCAGCACGATGCCGATGTTGGTGAGCGCCGGCTCGGCCAGCACGCACGCGATCTCGCCGCCGGCCAGCTCGGCGGCCAGCGCGTCGGGGTCGTTGAACTCCACCGCCACCGTGGTGTCGCCGACCGCCACGGCCGGCCCGACGCTGCCCGGGCGCTGGACGGTGCGGCCGTCGTGGTCGCGCACGGCGAAGGTCTCGTCCACGGTGCCGTGGTAGCACCAGGAGAAGACCAGCACCTTGGGACGGCCCGTGATGCGGCGAGCCACCCGCAGGGCGAAGCGGTTGGCGTCGGTGGCCGACATGGCCAGCTGCCACAGCGGCAGGCCGAAGCGCTCCGCCAGCTCCCGGCCCACCCACACCGACTCCGGCGAGGGCATCATCGTGGTGATGCCCTCGGCCACCTGGGCCCGCACCGCGGCCACCGTCGGCGCCGGGGAGTGGCCGCACATGGCGCCGGTGTCGCCCAGGCAGAAGTCGTCGTAGCGGTTGCCGTCGACGTCGACCACCTCCGCGCCGTGGGCCTCGGCGGCGAACAGCGGGAACGGGCCCGGCCAGCGGGACATCCAGTTCATGGGCACGCCGCCGAGCAGGGCGTGGCCCGCCTCGAGGTGCAGCTCGCGGGAGCGGGGGTGGGCGGCGACGAAGACGTCGGTCTCACGGGCGAAGAGCCCGCCGAGGCGCTCGCGGTCGACCGATGGGGTCATCACCCCACTATCGGGGTTGGGCTCCACAGGGGCAACCGCCCTCGGCATGAGCCGCCACCACCGACGGGCGCTTCCCGACACCGTGTGGTCGCCCTACTTACCGATCGGTAACATGTCGCCCACGCGGCACCACACGCCGCCCAACAGGGCCGACACCCCGGTCGGACCCGTGACCCAAGGGGAATCCAATGCCAGAGGCCGTGATCGTCGCCACCGCCCGCACGCCGATCGGGCGCGCCATGAAGGGGTCGCTGAAGGACTGCCGACCCGACGACCTCAGCGCCCACATCATCGGCGCCGTGCTCGACCAGGTCCCCGCCCTCGACCGCAGCACCATCGACGACGTCCTCTGGGGCTGCGGGCAGCCCGCCGGCGAGTCGGGCCACAACATCGCCCGCGTGGCCGCCGTGCTGGCAGGCCTGGCCGAGGTCCCCGGCGTCACCGTCAACCGCTACTGCTCGTCGTCGCTCATGACCATCCGCATGGCCGCGCACACCATCGCCGCCGGAGAGGGCGACACGTTCGTGGCGGGCGGCGTGGAGACCGTCAGCCGCTACTTCAACGGCATGGCCGACGGCCCCAAGAACCCGCTGTTCGACGACGCCGGCGCCCGCACCGCCGCCCGCTCCGAGGGGGGCGCCGCCTCCTGGACCCCACCTGAGGGCCTGCCGGACATCTACATCGCCATGGGCCAGACCGCCGAGAACGTCGCCCAGGCCGAGAAGGTGTCCCGCCAGGTGCAGGACGAGTTCGCGGTGCTCAGCCAGAACCGCGCCGAGGCGTCGCTCGACTCCGGCTACTGGGCACAGGAGATCACCCCCGTCACCACGCCCGACGGCACCGTGGTGAGCACCGACGACGGGATCCGTCCCGGCACCACCCTGGAGAAGCTGTCCGGCCTCGGCCCGGCCTTCCGCCCCGACGGCACCGTCACCGCCGGCAACGCCTGCCCCCTCAACGACGGCGCGGCGGCCGTGGTGGTGATGAGCGACGAGAAGGCCAAGGCCCTCGGCCTCACCCCGCTGGCGCGGGTCGTGTCGAGCGGCGTCAGCGGCCTGAACCCCGAGATCATGGGCATGGGGCCGGTCGAGGCGTCGCGCCAGGCGCTCGGCCGGGCCGGGATGACCATCGACGACATCGACCTGGTGGAGATCAACGAGGCGTTCGCCGCCCAGGTCGTCCCCTCCGCCGCGCAGCTCGGCATCGAGTGGGACAAGCTCAACGTGCGCGGCGGCGCCATCGCCCTCGGTCACCCCTTCGGCATGACCGGCGCCCGCATCATGACCACCCTCATCCACAACCTGCGGGAGTCCGACACGACCTTCGGCCTCGAGACCATGTGCGTGGGCGGCGGCCAGGGCATGGCCATGATCATCGAACGGCTGAGCTGAGCAGAGCTGACTGCCCGGCGCGTGGTCTCTGTGCCTTCAGATGAACTCTGGAGGCACAGAGCACCACATCACCCTCTGTGCGCCTCCAGAGGTGGTCCGAAGGCGCACAGCACCGCTCAGCTGGCGGCTGCAGCGCCGAGGGCGTCGACGTGGCGGGGCAGCATCGGTCCGGGCCGCTCCGCGCCGAGGCCGGTGATGCGGTTCTGCCCGTCGACGAACACCACCTTCGGCGAGTGCACCGCCACCTCGTCGGCCTCCAGCTCGCCGAAGGTGGCCAGGATGACCACGTCGCCGGGGTGGACGAGGTGCGCGGCGGCACCGTTGATGCACACCACCCCGGAACCCGCCGGCCCGACCAGCGCGTAGGTGGCGAGGCGGTTGCCGTTGGTGACGTCCCAGATGTGGACCTCTTCGTGCTCCACGATCCCGGCGGCCTCCATGAGCTCCGCGTCGATGGTGACGGAGCCCTCGTAGTCGAGGTCGGCCTGGGTGACCGTGGCGCGGTGGATCTTGCCCAGGAACATGCGACGTCGCATGCGGAGCCCTTTCGTCGGTCGCGCCCCGGTGGGTGCGCGCTGCGGTCACCGTAGACCACCCGCGCCACCCCGGACCAGCCCCGCCTCAGGTGCCGTAGACGGGGGTCGGCTCGGCCGCCTCGGCCAGGAGGCCCTCCACCACCGGGGCGACCTCGGCGGGGTCCCAGCGGGCCCCCTTGTCGACACGGGGGCCGTGGCGGTAGCCCTCGGCCAGGCCGATGATGCCGCCCTCCACCTCGAAGACCCGACCGGTCACCCCGGCGGACTCCGCCGAGCCCAGCCACACCACCAGCGGCGACACGTTGGCCGGGTCCATGGCGTCGAACTCGCCCTCGCCGGGTGCGGCCATCATCTCGGAGAACGCCTCCTCGGTCATGCGGGTGCGCGCGGCGGGCGCCAGGGCGTTGGCGGTCACGCCGATGCGGCCCAGCTCGGCGGCCTGCACCAGGGTGAGGCTGGCGATCGCCCCCTTGGCGGCGCTGTAGGCGGCCTGGGCGATCGAGCCCATGAGCCCCGCACCGGAGGAGGTGTTGATGATGCGGGCGTCGTTGGCCTCCCCGGCCTTGGACCGGCCCCGCCAGTAGGCGGCGGCGTGGCGGGCCGGTGCGGCGTGGCCCAGGACGTGCACCCGCAGCACCGCCTCCCACTCCCCTGCCTCGGAGTTGACGAACATCCGGTCGCGCACGATGCCGGCGTTGTTGACCACCACGTCGAGCCCGCCGAAGGTGTCCACGGCCAGGGCGACCATCTCCCCGGCGGCGTCCCAGTCGGCGACGTCGTGGGCGGAGGCCACCGCCGCGCCCCCCGCCGCCTCGATCTCGGACACCACCTGCTGGGCGGGGGTGTTGGAGGGATCGGAGCCGTCGGGGGCGACGCCGAGGTCGTTCACCACGACGTTCGCCCCCTGGCGGGCGAACTCCAGCGCGTGCGCCCGGCCGAGGCCTCGCCCGGCGCCGGTGACGATGACGGTACGACCTTCGCAGATGCCCATCGACAGAATCTGACACCTCGTCAGATACAGGTGCAAGCCGGGTAGTGTCGCGGCGTGCGCATCGGCATCACCCTCTTCGCCACCGACCGCTCGATGGACGTCGCCGAGCTGGCGGTGGCCGCCGAGGAACGGGGCTTCGACTCGCTGTGGGTGCCGGAGCACACCCACATCCCCACCTCCCGTCGCAGCCCGCCGCCCACCGGTGAGGACGAGCTCCACGAGGACTACGCGCGCACCCTCGATCCCCTGATCGTGCTGGCCGCCGCCGCGGCGCGCACCGAGCGGATCCACCTCGGCACCGGCATCCTCCTGCCCGCCCAGCGCGACCCCATCGTGACCGCAAAGGCGGTCGCCACGCTGCAGAACCTCTCCGGCGGCCGCCTGGAGCTGGGCGTCGGGTTCGGGTGGAACGCCGAGGAGATGGAGGACCACGGCGTGGCCTACGACCGTCGCCGAGCGGTCGCCCGGGAGCACGTGCTCGCCATGCAGGCCCTGTGGCGCGACGAGGTGGCCGAGTTCCACGGCGAGCACGTGGAGCTCCCGCCGTGCTGGTCGTGGCCGAAGCCCGAGGTGGCCGTGCCCGTCCTGATCGGCGGCGGCATCGGGCCCAGGATGCTCGCCCACCTGGGCGAGTACGCCGACGGGTGGATCCCCATCGGGGGTTCCGGGCTCGCCGAGGTGATCCCCCGCTACCGCGCTGCGCTCGAGGATGCCGGCCGCGACCCCGACACCGCTCGGGTCGTGCCCTTCGGCTCGCTGCCCACCCCCGAGAAGCTGGAGCACTTCGCCGCCATCGGGGTGACCGAGTGCGTGCTCCGGCTCCCCAGCACCTCGGAGGCGGAGGTGCTGGCCGTGCTCGACGCCCAGGCCGGGCTCCTCGAGGACTTCAGGGGCACGCGCTGAGCCGCTCCCCCGTTCGGGCTCAACGCCCGGCGCGCAACCCGGCGAGCAACCGCCGGACCACCTGCTTGCGGGCGATGGCCCCGGGGTCGGCCAGCAGGTCACGGCCGTAGGTGGACACCTGGGCCCAGAGCCGCTGCACCGAGGTGAGCCGACGCGGCCCATCGGCGAGCTCCGGGGTGTAGCCGAGCGCCGGCATCCGCTCGAAGCAGTACTCCTCCATGCGGCGCTGGCGCTCCGGCTCCAGCGAGCCCCGCCACATCTCGAGGCGCTCGGGGTCGCCGGGGAACCGCTCGAGGAGCTCGCCCACCGGCTCGATCGACAGGCCCGCCTCCTTGAAGAGCCACTCCAGGTGCGGTCGCGGGTCGCGGGCCATCTCGACCACGTCGACCACCCGGTAGCGGGGGTCGTCCGCGATGCGGTCCGCGACCCAGTCGGCGTGGGTGAGCCAGTACATGGCGGAGTACTCGAGGCTGTGGTCGAACATCTTCTTCTGCGACGCCACCACCCCACGCGGGTCGCGGGTGAGCACCAAGAAGCGGCTGTCGGGCCAGTGCTGCTCCACCACGTCGCAGAGCTCGACGCGCAGCAGCTTGTTGCCCCAGTGGCTGGTCCCCTCGATGCTGCGGAAGAAGTGCTCGCAGATCGTCGCCCAGCTCGGCGAGGCCTCGTGGGCCTCGAACAGGCGGACGTGGATGTCGGGCTGGGCGAACACCACCTCGTCGTTGCCGGCGTTGGCCGGGTCGTCGATCGTGTGGCGGAGGTCCTCGAGGAACCCGGCCATCGCCAGCGGGTCGACGAGGCGATCCCGCCAGCGCTCGTAGAGCGTGATGCCCTCGATGGGGATCTTCGACTCGTAGCCCATCGACACGTCGGGATGGGATGCGACGAGGTCGAACGCCCAGCTCGTGCCGCTCCGCGTGGTGCCCACGACCCACAGCGCCGTCGACATGTTGACCTCCTCGGGATCCACCCCACCGCGGCGGCCGGCGAGGCCGGCGCCGTCGGTACCGCCGTGAGAACCGGCAAGGGTACCGTCGGCGCCCGACCGCGGCCACCCCTCGGGCTCAGGCCGACGGCGGCAGCCAGTACCCGGCGTTGACCGGCATGGAGATGCCGGTGACGCAGCTCGCCAGCGGCGAGGCCAGGAACACCACCGCCCCGGCGATCTCCGAGGAGTGCGGCAGGTACTTCAGGCAGGTCTCGGAAGCCCGCTGGTGGTAGATGTCCTCCCAGGTGACCTCCTCGCCGGTCGCCGCGGTCTGCTCCTCGGCCTGCCACTGGCAGTAGATCCACACACCCTCGCCCCAGATGTAGCCGGGGTGCACGGAGTTGACCCGTATCCCATACGGGCCGAGCTCCACCGCCAGGGTCTTGGCCGCCGCCGACTGCGCCGCCTTCGAGCCGGCGTAGGAGCCGTGCAGCTCGGCGATCAGGTGCAGCGCCATCGTGTTGACGAACACGATCCGGGCGTCGCCGGTCTCGGCCGCCGCCGACTTCAGCAGCGGCAGCACCGCCTGGGTCAGCCGCATCGTCCCCAGGTAGTTGACGTCCAGCGGGTCCTGCCACCGATCGACGTCCGCGTCCTCGAAGCGGGTCAGCTCCCCGGCGTGGTAGGCCGAGTTCACCAGGATGTCGAGCCGCCCGCCGAAGGCCTCTGCCACCTCGTCGGCCACGCGGCGGCAGTCCGCCGGCTCCGACACGCTGCCCTGCAGGACCACCGCCCGACGGCCGAGCGCCTCGACCTCCTCCACCAGCTGGGGCATCACCCGGTCGGTGCGGGCGAGCAGCGCCACGTCTGCCCCTTGGGCCGCCAGGCCCAAGGTGATGTCCCGTCCCATCCCCGGGCCGATCCCGGTGACCAGCGCCGTGCGGCCCTCCAGCATCGCCCCCGGCACCGGCGGGCGGGGCTCCGGCGGGCCCCAGGTGCCGGCTTCGGTTCGTTCCACGTCCATCTCATGACCTCCGGGTCAGCCACCACGAGTCGCGGCGGTGCAACCGCGATGTGCACCGGCGGCATGGTAGACGGAATTGAAACAGGTTCTCGTCACGCGCCGCGGTCCCGCACCGACCGATGGCGGGCTCGTGCCGCCGACGCTCAGCGCGAGGGACCTGCGGGGATCACGGCCAGACCGAGCCCGAGCAGCCGGCCCCGGTCGCAGAACTCCTCCACCGGGTCGAGCGCCCGGTCGATCTCGCTGAGCATCCAGCGCGCCACCCAACGGCGCACCACCACCAGCCGTCCGGGAGGCCGCCCTCCGCCGACCCCGATCAGCTCGGCCAGGCGGGCGGCGGCATCTCCGGCCGCCAAGCCGGCGGTGACGATCGGCGTGACCGGATCGTCGAGCACCGCGGCATCCGCGCCATCCACCCACATCCGGCGCAGCACCTCTCCCAGCCCCACGAAGCTCACCGCCGGGCCGGTGGGGAACAGCAGCAGCTCGCAGGTCGCCATGGCGGTCATGGCATCGAGCTCGCTGACCCGACCCCCCGGGGGACGGGGCACGAGGTGGGCGCGCTCCGGCAGCGCTCGCACGGTGTCGACGAGGTCCCGACGGTCGGGGTCGCCGTGGTCGTCCAGCACGATCAGCTCCGCCCGGCACCCGGACGGCAGGGCGTCCCGGAGGCGGCCGACCATGGCGGCGGCGTCGGCAGAACCGCAGCCGGCGAGCAGCAGGCCCACCGACGTCGACACGGCGACGCCGCCAGCGAGGCCGGGATCGGGTCGAGGAGGCTGGGCGAAGGGTTCCATGGTCGGTCGCGTCGGGTGACACCGATGAGGTCACCTGGAGGCTCCTATCGACCGATCCGGACGTGGACTCAAGCTTTCGATCGCACGCCTTCGTCCGCTCCCGGCACTACAACCGCTCGATGATCGTGACGTTCGCTCCCACACCGCTCGCCCACCGGGCGAGGGCGAACTCCAGCACTACAACCGCTCGATGATCGTGACGTTCGCCTGGCCCCCGCCCTCGCACATGGTCTGCAGGCCGTAACGGCCGCCGGTGCGCTCGAGCTCGTGGAGCAGGGTGGTCATCAGCCGCACGCCGGTGGCACCGAGCGGGTGCCCGAGGGCGATCGCCCCGCCGTTCACGTTCACCTTGTCGTGATCCACCCCGAGCTCCCGCTCCCAGGCCATGACGACCGGGGCGAACGCCTCGTTGATCTCCACCAGGTCGATGTCGTCCATCGACATGCCGGCCTTGTCCAGCGCCCAACGGGTGGCCGGGATCGGCGCCGACAGCATCCGGATCGGGTCCTCGCCCCGCACGGACAGGTGGTGGATGCGGGCACGTGGCGTGAGGCCGTGGGTGCGCAGGCCCTGCTCGGACACGACGAGCATGGCGGCGGAGGCATCGGAGATCTGCGACGCCAGCGCAGCGGTGAGCCGCCCCCCTTCGACCAGCGTCGGGAGGCTCCGGATCTTCTCGAGGTTCGGCTCGCGGGGCCCTTCGTCGGCGTCCACGCCCTCCATCGGGGCGATCTCGGCCTCGAAGCGCCCTTCGGCCCGTGCCCGCAGCGCACGCTCGTGGGACTCGACGGCGAACGCCTCCATCTCCTCGCGGGAGAGGTCCCAGTGCTCCGCGATCATCTCCGCTCCCCGGAACTGGCTGACCTCCTGGTCGCCGTAGCGCCGCTGCCACCCCTTCGAGCCCGAGAAGGGGTCGTCGAAGCCGTACGCCTGCCCCGCCAGCATCGCCGAGGAGATCGGCAGCGCCGACATCTGCTGCACCCCGCCCGCCACCACGACGTCCGCCGTCCCCGACATCACCGCCTGGGCGGCGAAGTGCACCGCCTGCTGCGACGACCCGCACTGGCGGTCGATCGTGGTGCCCGGCACCTCCTCGGGGAGGCCGGCCGCCAGCCAGCAGGTGCGGGCGATGTCGCCCGCCTGGGGGCCGATCGTGTCGACGCAGCCGAACACCACGTCCTCCACGGCGGAGGGATCCACCCCGGTGCGATCCACCAGGGCGGTCAGGGAGTGGGCCCCGAGATCCGCAGGGTGCACCTGCGACAGGCCGCCACCGCGCTTGCCCACCGGGCTGCGCACCGCCTCGACGATGTAGGCCTCCGCCATGATGTGACACCTCCGGGACACCCCGGCCGGCCGCGTCGAACGGTCGTCGAGGAACGAGAACAGGTTCTCGTCGACCGTAGCGCAGCGCACGATGCAGCGCCCATGGGCCAGACTGGGGCCATGTCGTGGCGAGCAGAGCAGTTCGACCTCCTCCCCCGGTCGGTGCTGCAGCGCTGGTCCAACTTCCTCAACTGGCCGGAGCAGACCTACTTCCCCCAGCTGGTGGGGATCCAGGTGGAGGAGCTCCGACGTGACTACGCCCGCGTCCGGCTCCCCTGGCGGCAGGAGCTGAACCAACCCCAGGGCCTCATGCACGGCGGCGCGATCGCCACCCTCATCGACACCGCGGTGGTACCGGCGATCGGCACGGCCTACGAGGACCCTCGCCTGTTCTCGACCATCCAGATGTCGGTTCGCTACACGGGCCCCGTCCGCCAGGAGGACCTGGTGGCGGAGGGCTGGGTGAGCCGGCGGGGCAAGCGGGTGGTGTTCTGCGACGTCGAGGTCCGCACCTCCGCCGCGGTGCTCGTGGCCACCGGCCAGCTCATCTACATCGTGGGCTCCGCGCCATCGCCGGAGCCCGAGATCCAGGGCGAGGGCGGGGACGAGCGCCAGGGCGACCAGCCGGGTTCCGGTTGATCTGCGGTGGGATCAGGGCGATCCCGGTCCCACCGGCGCGGTCGAGGGGTCGCCGGGGATCGCCGGCAGCAGGCCCGCCCACACCGCCCGTCGCCCGGAGGTCGCCGACTCGCCATCCGGGCAGTCCACCCGGTAGGGGCAGTGGACGCACCACTCCCCGCCCACCGCCGGAGCGTCTCCGCGGCGCTGCCAACGGTCGTGGCGGACGACCTCCTCCACGGCCGTGGCCAGCCCGGGTTCACCGACAGCGAGGTGCCGCCGCTGCAACGAGCCCCGGTAGCCGAGGCTCACCCGGGTCGGCACCACCCCGCAGGCCAGGGCGTAGACCAGTGCCACGAACCGGGCCGCGTCCCCGTCGCATGGGCCGGGGCGGGAGCGCACCAGCAGGAGGCGACGATCGGTGGACGGGCCCCGGCGGGCGTCGAAGGTCGCTCGAAGGTCCACGCGCAGCCCGTCGTCGCGCCAGCGAAGTGCCCGCGTGGACCACACCGGTTCGCTGCGGTCGGCACCGAGGGCCAGCGCATCGGTGACCCAGGCGACGGCCGCGCTCTCGAGCGCGACCCGCGCCGCAGGACCGAGGTCGCACAGCCAGCGCCGAAGCGAGTCGTCCAGCCGCTCCGGCACCTCCAGCGCCGCCGTCACCCGCTCCGGCGGGGAACCCCGGTGGTCGGCGAGCGCCGCCAGGGCCACCCGCCTGGCCGCCAGCCTGGGCGACTCGCCCGGGAACTCCTCGCCCGACTGCGCGCGAGCCCGCAGAGGGCAGGGCGTCCCCACCCGATGTGCCGACAGCACCGCCGCGTCGCCCCCGTCCGCTGGAGGATCTTCGGACCTGGCCGCGGACAGCGCAGCGCGCACCTCGTGCTCCCACTGCCGGACCACCTCCGTGGGGCGAGCGGTCATCGGGGCGCGCCCTCGGGCCACCACAGCTCCTCGTCACCCGCGACGTCGACGCGGTCGTCGCCGGGATCCCCCATGTCGGCGGCCGGGCAGCGAGGCGCGTGCGCGCACCAACGGCAGTGTCCACCGGGGCGGAGCTCCACGGTCCGCCCCTCGACGACCTCTGCCAGCGCCTCCATCACGTCGAGCACCCGACGCTGTGCCGAGGTGGCCGCACCCTCCACGAGCAGCGGCACGGTGGTGCGGTCCGGGTACCAGATGGCCAGCCCCGCCGGAGGACGGCCGTGGCGCAGCGCGCACAGCAGCGCGTAGTGACGCAGCTCCTCGGCGTGGGCGTACGTGTGCCCGGACCCGGTGGACTTCACCTCGATCACCACCGCCGGCCACGGCGTGCCGGGACCGCCGACCAGCACGTCGAGCCGCCCGGGCAGGCGCACCGCCCCGCCCGCCAGGTCCGCACCGACGCTCACCTCGACCCGGGGGACCCGCCCGCGGCACGACTCGAAGGCCGCGACCGCGTCGGCCAGCGCCACCAGCTCCTCGCGTCGCGAGCGGTCGAGCGCTGCACCCAGGAGCTCGGCCTCGGCCGCGTCGCCGGCACCGCGCAGCATCTCGAGGAGGTCCGCAGCCGGATCCCCACACGGACCCCGGAAGATCCGGTGGGCGACGAGGAGGTCGAGCGCCCGCCCCCGCAGGACCGGCCAGCCCCCGTCGGCCTCGTCGCGGTGTCCCAGCGACGCCAGCGCCGCCCCTTCGCATCGACCGTGCAGCAGGAGCACGCGCTTGGTGAGCACCAGGGGCGACCACCACGCGGGCCACGCCCGATCGGCACAGGCACCAGCCAGCCGAGCAGCGGTCGTCTCCAGCTGCGCCGACAGCCGTTCGACGTCCTCCCCGGGCGGCTCCTCGACCGCCTCCGACTCCGACAACCACTGCGACAGCTCCACGGCGACCCTCCTGGCTCCAGTCTCTCCCACGACGACGACGCCGGCCCTGACCCGTCCGACTCCCAGATCCCTGCCCGAGGCCCGTCGTCGCAACGGTGAGCCGGACGGAGGACGAGATCGCGTGAAAGGCCTTCACGCAGCGTGCAGATCGGGTTAGGGTGAGCCGGACGTCACAGTCACGACGGGGCGATGCGGCCAGAGGCGTGGCCATTCCGAGCCCCGGAGGGGGAATCCACATGCACACGCGTCGTTCCACGAGGGTCGCCGTCGTCGGGCTGGTGCTCAGCATCGGCGTGATCGCCGCCTCCTGCGTCGTCCCTTCGCCCGGAGGTGGCTTCGGAGCCATCAACTGGAGCTTCAAGGGCAACTCCGTGAAGGTCCTCGACAGCCAGGACGAGGTCT
>CAYQQQ010000002.1:209916-267751 GCA_964420125.1 uncultured Microthrixaceae bacterium | reverse complement strand
AGGGATCGCGGCCCCTCCAACCCCCTCATGTGCCCATCAACTGCGGAACTCGGGGTTGACAGGGTGCTGACAGGGTTGCGATTACGGGTTGCGTAACCAGGAGGTGAATTGATCGCTACCCGCCTTGAAGCCACGCAGTGTGGTCGCGTAACCTCAAGTGCACTGGGGAATCGGCGGTGGGAGTAAAAAGTGTCGAAAAGCATTGAAGCTTGGTCGTCGGTCGACGTCGACACGGGTCAGGGCGTACCTCGAGGAAAGGCTCACCGCCGTGGTGAGCATGAACTGCGTCCGGACGGCAGCGTTGGGGCAGTGGTGCCGTTGCGCCGCTACGTGGATCTATCGAGGCCGACGTCGCCAGTTCCGGACGGGCCCGACGAGGCGCCCCGCGCCCGTGTCGGACTTCTACAGCGGCTGTTGGCGATCGACGTGATCGCGTTTCAGGTCGGTTGGTGGCTGTCGACGAGCCTGTCGCCGATCGAGATCGACATCGTCATCTCGGTCCTGGTCGGCACGGCCAGCACGGTCGCCGGCATGCTCATGCTCGCCTCAGCGAAGCTCTATCGTTCCCGGGTCGCCACAGTGCGCCAAACGGAGATCCGGCGTCTGGGGTTCGTCGCATTGGGTTTCGCCCTCGTCGCCCAGTTGGGGATTTCACTCGTGGCGGATGCCTCCCCTTCGGCTTGGCACTTGGCAGTCACCGGGTGTCTGGCCTTCATCACCCTCACGATCGGTCGATCCTTCTTCGACGAGTGGCTCCGTGCGAAGCGGAGCATCGGCTGCTATCAACGCTCGATTGTTCTGGTCGGCAGCGGAGTCGAGATCGAACACCTGCTCGAGCTCGTGAACGACCACCCGGATTTCGGGCTGCGGGTCAGGGAGGTCGTCCACACCGCTGACCGATCCGACTCGGACCTGAGCCGACGGGTGCTGACGTCGCTGAAACGTACGAGCAGCAGCGGCGTGCTGCTCACAGCTCAAGGGATCTCGATCGACGACAAGCGGCGATTGATCTCCGATCTCGCACAACACGGCATTCATGTTCACCTTTCGAGCGGGTTGTGGGGGGTCGACTACCGACGCGTTCGTGCCGTTCCGGTCGCCCATGAGCCGTTGCTGTACATCGAGCCCGCTGACACCCGACGAGTGCACCGTGGAGCCAAGCGGGCAATCGACCTGATCGGTGCGGTGTTGCTGCTCTTGGTCTTCTCACCCGTGCTCTTGATCACGGCGATCGCGATTCTCATCGAGGACGGGCGGCCGATCCTCTTCAGACAGCGCAGGGTCGGGCAGGGCGGCACGGTCTTCGACATGCTCAAGTTCCGCAGCATGGTTCGTGATGCAGAGTCCATTGTGGTCGACCTGCGCGGTGACAACGACCGCCAGGGTCCTCTCTACAAGAACGAGCGCACCGATCCGCGAATCACGAAGGTCGGCCGGGTGATCCGAGCCCTCAGCATCGACGAGCTCCCACAGTTGTGGAACGTGCTGTGGGGCAGTATGAGCCTTGTCGGCCCTCGACCTGCTCTACCCCATGAAGTCGAGGAGTTCGACGAAGATCTCCGAACCCGGACCCGAGCGAAGCCCGGCATCACCGGGCTCTGGCAGGTCGAAGCGAGGGACAAACCCTCCTTCTCTGCCTACAAGCGGCTCGACCTGTTCTACGTCGACAACTGGTCGTCGATGTTGGACGTCGTGATCCTGGTGATGACGGTGCAATCCGTCATCGGTCGGGGATTCAGAATGCTCCGAGGACGCACGACACCTCTCGAAGGAGAGCCGCCCAGGTCGGGGGTCGAGGATCAAGGGTCGCCACGACAGCGCGAGGATCGGAGGCGGTCCACGCGTCCAGCCCGGTCCGGATCTGACGCGCTGGCTGCCGGCACGTCCGCGCATGGTGCAAGGTTGGCGAGCCATCGGGAACTGTGAGTGGGCACCGATGGGTGGACAAGGTGCCGAGGCCAGGTCTACTCGACGATGTGGGGGGTGCCGGCACACGTCGCCGAGCTCGTCACCGCCAGCCGACGTCCTGTTGCCGGCCGTGAGCCTGGGGATGATCCGGTCAGGCTGATGCCGCCTCAGACGGCGCGAACGTCGGCATCGAGCCCAAGATCGTTGATCTGATTCCGGATCTCGTCGAGGTAGATCGGGTTCATCACCACCACGAGAGAGGGATCGATCTCTCGCAACTGCTCCGGAGAGACGATCGCTGTCCCGGTGCCCGCCATGAACATGCCGTGCTTGAAGGGGTTGATGTCGACAGCGGCTGAAATGAGCCTGGCGACGTCGACGCCTCGGGCTGCCAGGTTCGTGAGGAACGACACGCCCTTGGAGCCGGATCCCCAGATCACTCCAGAGCGTCCGTCGTGCGCAGCGTGGCGCAGGATCTCCTCCCAGCTGTCCAGCAGCTCCGCCTGGGCCGCCGCGAAGTCGTCCGTCGCCTGGCGGAGTTGGGATACCTCCTCCTCGATCCCGAAGGCGGCACCCGGCGCTGGAGCGGTGGACGGTCGGGCTTCGAGGAGCAGGTACTGGTCGTCGAAGTCGAGCTCGAGTCCCGTGACCTCGAAGCCCACGCTTCGGAAGAGGCGTGCCAGCGAACCGGCGGTGAAGTAGGAGCAGTGCTCGTAGTAGACATCCCAGAAGGCCACTTCGTCGAGCACTCGCCGAGTATCGGGCAACTCGAAGAGCACCGGGATCTCCGTGCGGTCGCCGATAGCCCGTCGGATCGTCAGCATGAACTCGCGAACGTTCTGAATGTGCTCCAGTGTGTGCCGGCACACGATGGCGTCAGCTTGGAGATGAGCGTAGGACTCGCCGTAGAAGTCCGTGATCCACGTGAGACGCTCCGCCATCGGGCTGTCGATTCGGCTGGGGTGCGTACCAGGATCGACACCGATGCCCTGCCCTGCACCCGCCTCCACCATCCACGTGAGGAACTCGCCTTTGCCGCATCCGATCTCGAGAACCGTTCGCCCGGCGAGATCGTGGTCCTTCACCCAGCGTTCGGCCAGGGCGCGCCCGAATGCGACGAACGTCGGGGAGAACGCCTGGGTCTCCTCGTATCGAGAGGAGTACTCGGACAGCGCCTTGTCGAATGCGGTGTTGGTGATGAAGCCGCATCCTGTGCAGAGCGCCAACCGCAGATCCCCTCGGGGATACTCCTGAGCCGCATCACGCGTCGGCAGGAGGAGACAGCTGTTCGTCGGTATCGAGGTCTCCCGATAGAACTCGACGAGATGCGCATCAGCGCAGGCGGGGCAGCTCATTGCGGTGGGCGTGCCGTTCATGCGACGACCTGCGGCGTGGGCACCGGTCGGATGAATCGACCTCCTCGTCTCAGGTATTCTTCCTGTTGTTCGAGGATCTCCCGCTCGAAGTTCCACGCAAGCAGCAGCGTGTAGTCCGGCTGGGCCTCGAGGAGCTGGGTCGGATCGTAGATGGGTTGGTGCGTCCCCGGCATGAGCAGACCCTGTTTGTGGGTGTTCCGGTCGACCACGAACTCGATCATGTCGGTTCCCAGGCCCACGTAGTTGAGCAGGGTTGCGCCCTTTGCGGCGGCGCCGTATGCGGCCACCGAGGCCCCGTTCGCCTGGAGCGAGCGCACGAGCGCCAGAAGATCGGTACGCACGCCGACCACCCGTGCGCCGAAGTCCCGGTAGTACTCGGGCGACGAGATGCCCGCCGACGACTCCTCCTCCAACTGCTGCTTCAGCCGATCGGTAGGCTGCTCGAAGTGCTGGATGTGCCACCGCAACGTGCCCCCGTGCAGGTCCGGGAAGTACTCGACGTCATTGAGGAAGAGCCCGTGACGGCGGACGAGATGGTTGATGGAGGTGCAGGAGTAGTAGCAGAAGTGCTCGTGGTAGATCGTGTCGAACTCGCAATGTTCGATCAGATCGCGAACATATGGGTTCTCGACGGTGATCAATCCGTCTTCTGCGAGGAGTGTCGCCATGCCAGCCACGAAGTCGTTGAGCTCTGGGACGTGCGCCATCACGTTGTTGGCGATGATGACGTCGGCTCGGTGTCCTTGCTCCACCAGCCGTTCGGCCAGGGCGGTGCCGAAGAACTCCGCAAGTGTCGGCACTCCTGCTTCGTTCGCAGCCGCCGCTTGGTCCGGCGCGGGGTCGATCCCGATGACCGGAACTCCCTTTTCGACGAAGTTGCGCAGAAGGTAGCCGTCGTTGCTGGCCAGCTCGACCACGAGACTGGAACCGTCGAGCTCTCGTTGTTCGATGAGGCCGAGCGCATGGCGACGCGCGTGTTCGAGCAGGTGGGGTGAGAAGGAGGAGAAGTAGAGGTAGTTGTCGACGAAGAGGCGTTCAGCCGGCACCTCCTCCAGGATCTGCACCAAGGAGCACTCCGGGCAGAAGGCCACCTCGAGGGGGAACGTCTCGTCGGTCTCACCGGCCCGTTCGGCCGGCACCAAGGCATCGGCGAGGGGCGTGGCACCCAAGTCGAGGAAAGGAATCAGCGACCTCGTGTCACACGAACGACACGGTGGGAGCTCATTGGCTCTGGCCATCGCCGCTCTCCTTCCATCGCAGATCGCTGTTCAGACGCCCTGACTCGATGAGGCGGTTCACCTGGCGCAGGCGCATGAATCGGTCTCCTTCGAGCTGGTCCAGGGTGAGCTCGTACTTGGTGAAGCTACGAACCAACTCGTTCACTCCCTCTTCCACCGTCCAGCGGGGTGCCGCGGTGGGGATCGTTTCACACAGCTTGTCCCCGCTGACGCGGTAGTTGCGCAAGTCGGGACCGGCGGTGTCTGCGAGCACGATCCGACTGTCCGGCACAGATCGCTCGACGATCTCAGCGACGTCACGAATGCGGTAGTTCTCGCTCGAAGAACAGACGTTGAAGGCCTCGTCATGCACGAGATCTCGTGGTGCCTTGAGGATCTCGACGAAAGCGAGGGCGACGTCCTGCACATGGACGAGCGGTCGCCACGGGGTGCCATCGGACTTGAGGAAGACCTCACCGGTGGTGACGGCGAACCCTGTCAGGTTGTTGACCACGAGATCGCCGCGCAAGCGGGGAGAGGCTCCGTAGACCGTGGCGTTGCGCAGGAACGTCGGACTGAAGTCGTCATCGGCGAGAGAGCGGAGCGTCGTCTCGGAGAGGACCTTCGATTCGCCATACGGGGTGACTGGGAGGAACTCCGCAGACTCATCGAGGAGATCGTCGCCGTGGGCGCCGTACAGGCTGCACGAGGAGGAGAACAGGAAACGGCTCACACCGGCGCGCTTCGCTGCGGATGCGAGCGCGACGGTGCCACCGTGGTTGATGTCGTACGTGGTCTCGGGGTGCAGGTCTCCGAGCGGGTCGTTCGAGATCGCAGCCAGATGGATCACCGCATCGACGCCCTCGAGATGCTCGGGCTGCACTTCCCGGACGTCGAGTGCGAGGGCGGGGGGTCCCTCGGTCTCAGGGCCCAGTGAGCAACCGGCATAGAGGAAGGAGTCGAGGCCGACCACGTCGTACCCGGACTCGACGAGCATCGGCACCAATACGGTGCCGATGTAGCCGTCGTGGCCGGAGATGAGCACGCGCTCGCTCATTCCCACACCTTCCAGGGCGCTCCATCCTCCCAGAGGGACTCGAGCAACTTGCGGTCTCGAATCGTGTCCATGCACTGCCAGAAGCCCTCGTGTCGATACGCCATCAGCTCACCGTCCTTGGCGAGGTTCTCCAACGGTGCGTGCTCGAACTGCGTGTCGTCCCCCTCGATGTAGTCGAAGGCGCCGGGTTCCAGCACGAAGAACGCCCCGTTGATCCATCCCTCACCCGTCTGCGGCTTCTCGGTGAATGCGGTGATCTTGCCGTCGTCGATCTCGAGATGGCCGAAGCGGGCCGGAGGCCGAACGGCTGTGAGGGTGGCCAACTTTCCATGACGGCGGTGGAACTCGAGGAGATCCCGAAGGTCGACGGTCGACAGCCCGTCGCCCCAGGTGACCATGCAGGTCTCCTCGCCCAGGTAGGGCTGTAGGCGCTTGATCCGTCCTCCGGTCGCTGTCGGCTGCCCGGTGTCCACCAGGTCGACAGTCCAATCGGTGCGATCCACTGAGACGCGCTGCACGTCACCGGTTGCCAGGTCGACCTTCAGGTCGCCGGTCAAGTCGCAGTAGTCGACGAACCATCGCTTGATGACCTCACCCTTGTAGCCAAGGGCGATCACGAAGTCGCGAAATTCGAAATGTCGGTAGTAGCGCATGATGTGCCAGAGGACCGGCAGTCCACCGATCTCCACCATGGGCTTGGGTTTCACATCGGTCTCTTCGGCTAGCCGACTCCCGAGGCCGCCCGCCAGAATGCCTACCTTCATGGATGCTCCCTGTTCCGCCGTATGACCGGTTGATGCCGCCCCGCATGCAGGTTGAGATCCTCTGGTCCATCGCAGAAGACCGGTCGGGGGACATGGTCAGACCCTCTGAATGTAGCAGTGGTCGTGAAGCCACTCACAGGGAGGAGAATTGCTCAGTTCGCCTCATCCTGGAACCTCCAGGGGCGGATCGCCGGCCTGTCGTCTGTGTGCGGGTCAGCCCCCGTCACGCAGCCAGCCCAGGATCTCGTCCCAGCGGTCGGTGGCGAGGTAGTGCGTTCCCCCTGGCACTGGCGTGAGGATCGACCCGTAGATGGCCTCGTGCAACCGCCGTGCCCAGTCGGTCGGGACGAGGTCGTCGTGATCCCCCTGCCAGATGCGGGTGCGAACGTCGATCCCCCCGACGTCGAACCCCCACGGTGCGTCGAGGATGCGGTACTCGTCGATCACCGAGGTCGGCCGTTGCATCCCCTCGCCCACCGCGGCGGCGAGGACCTCGGCGGCCTCCGGCGGGAAGCCGGCCGAGCGGGCGAACGCTCGGGGTGCTCTGCGGGCCAGCAGACCCATCGACGGGAACAGGGCGCGCTCGGCCAGGCGCCCCGCGCCGTGGCGCGACATCGTCATGAACCAACGGTCCATCCAGTTGATCTCGCGGACCATGCCCGGCCAGTCGACGGGGATGGTGCTGGCGATCAACGCCAAGCCGGTGACCCGGTCCCCGAGCCGATCAGCTGTCGCGAGGGCGAAGCACCCACCGAGCGACCAGCCCGACACCCCGAAGCGACCGAGGCCGAGCACGTCGGCCATCTCCTCGACGTCGAGCCCCCAGCTCCCGAGGGTTCGTCTGGGGAGCGGATCCGATCCACCGATACCTGGACGGTCGGGGGAGAGCAGCCGTACCCCGACGGCCAGCGCCGCCTCGTGAGCGGTGGCCGCCTCGGAGCCGGAGCTGAGTCCCCCGTGCTGGTGGACGACGGGCACGCCGTCGGAGTCTCCGACGTCGAACACCCGCAGCCGCCGGCCGTCGCCCAGCTCGACCACGCGAGCGAGTCCCGGTGAGCTCGACGCCGGCGGCGGAGGAGACCCCATCGAGCTCAGCGGCCGGCGGGCTTGGTCGCTCGGATGAACGCGCTGGTGGCTGCTCCGTCGAGCTGCGCTCGTAGCTCCTCCAGATCGGTGCCCTCGGGGAGCTGGGCGACGATGTCGCCGCCCATGCGCTCCAGGGCATCCGTGCCGAACACCTGGGTCACCTGCACGCCGGCCTCCTCGAACCCGGCTGCCTCGAGCCGGGCGACGTAGTCGCTGTCGACCAGCGCGCCGGCCACGCAGCCCGTCCATGCGGCAATCAGCGGCTGCACCACCGGCGGCAGCGCCCGGGTGAGCACGATGTCGGACACGGCGAACCGCCCGCCGGGGCGCAGCACGCGGAACGCCTCGGCCAGCACGGCGTCCTTGTCGCCCGAGAGGTTGATGACGCAGTTGGAGATGATCACGTCGACGGACTCGTCGGGCAGCGGGATCGACTCGATGGTCCCCTCCAGGAACTCGACGTTGTCGGCCCCGGCGACTCGGGCGTTCTCACGGGCCAGCTCCAACATCTCCGGTGTCATGTCCAGGCCGTAGGCCTTGCCGGTCGGGCCCACTCGTCGCGCCGACAGCAGCACGTCGATGCCGCCACCCGATCCCAGGTCGAGCACCACCTCACCCGGGTGCAGCTCGGCCAGGGCGGTGGGGTTGCCACATCCCAACGACGCGGCCAGCGCGTCGTCAGGGAGGTCTCCGGCCGAGTCGGCGTCGTACAGACCCCGGCCGATCAGGTCGGGTACGGTGCTCGCGGACGCCGGTTCGCCGCCGCCGCAGCAGGAGGCGCTGCTCGACTCCTTCACGCTGAGCGCGGCGCGGGCGTAGCGGTCCTGCACGGCGTCGCGAAGGGCGTCGGGGTCCGAGGTGGGGGTGGTGGTGTCCATGGGTGTCCTCCGTGGTGCGGTGGGTTCGGTCGTGTTGGGGTTCGGTCGTGTCGGTCAGGGTCGTTGCGGGGTCGTCGCGGTGTGCCGCCGCACAGACCCTGGGTGTCAGTCGCAGAGCAGGCGGCACACCGCCGTGGTGAAGAACGACGAGAGGTCTTCGAGGGTGCCGGGCTCCACCCAGCACTCCGTGCTCTGGCCGTTGCGCTCCATCTGCACCAGCCCGGCGCGTCGCAGCTCGCGCAGGTGGTGCGACAACGTGGAGGGCGAGATGCCGAGGCCCTCGCCGAGCTCGCCCACTCGGAGCCGCTCCGGCGGGCCCTCCGAGCAGCACGAAGCGAGCCGGGCGAAGACCCGGATGCGGTGGGGGTGGGCCAGCGCCTTCAGCACCTCCGCCAGATGCTCGGCGTCGGGCTCGCCGTCGAGGAGACGTCCCGGCTCGGCCACAGCTGGATGTCGGCGAGCGGCCCGCTGGGTGGTCGGGTCGGGCACGATGATCCGTCGAGTATTCGACATATATCGAACTATCGACGATTGGGGGCCGGATGTCAAGAGGTGTCCGGGTCTTCCCCAGTCGTCGCGCGGTCGCTGCGGGCTGTCCCCGGTCAGGTGTGGGCTCGATCCCGCCGGTCGTGCGGGGTGAGCCATGGTGCTGCCAGCAGCGCGGCCTGGGCGCGGGTGGTGGCGCCCAGCCGAGCCATCGCGTCGCAGACATGGGTTTCGACGGTGCTGGGTCCCACGCCGAGGATCGAGGCGGTCTCCTGGGTGGTGTGCCCCCGGCCGACGAGATCCAGCACCTCGCACTGGCGCGGGGTCAGCGGGCAGTCGGAACCGAGCGCAGGCGGCTCATGGGACCAGCCCAGCTGACGAAGCGAGCGATGGCACCGACCGTGCAGTGCCATGAATCCGCGCCGCTCCGCCGTGTCGTGGACGTCGAGGAGCACCGCCATGGCACGCTCGGGTTCCCCGGCGTGACGCCAGACCTCGCCGACACCCCAGCGAGCGCGCAGGGAGAACCTCGGGGCGTCCTCCGCGAGCTGCGCTGCCTCCGTCAGGCGTTCGGCCGCGCCCGCGTGGTCGCCCGCAGCCAGCAGGGCCACCCCGCGGCTCTCGACCCTCGCGGCTCGGGCGAAGTCCCACCCGGCCTCCTCGGCCTCGGTGACGGGGAGGCCGGCGTCGTACTGGCACCACGCCCGCGCGGCCCCCGCCAGCGGTCGCACCGGGAAGCCCGCCACGGCGCACGAGAGGCTCCGCTCTGCCGCTGCGAGCGCCCTGCCGGGCTGGCCGAGCAGCCACCGCGCCTCCGCCTCCGCCCAGCACAGGAAGCTGGTGCCGGTCTCGTCCCCCTTGGCGAGTGACATGCCCTCGCGCACCGTGGCCAGCGCCGCATGCTGCCGCCCGAGGTCGGCGAGGGCGACGGCGTACGCGCCGTAGGCCGTCTGGGCGCCGGCGCTCAGGTGCGGTCCGACCTCCGTCCGACCCCAGTCGGCGACCTCGAGGAGGTCCCCGTCGATCATCCCGAGGAGGTTCGCCAGCACGCCGAACTGCTGCTCCCAGTGCCTGCGGTGCGCTGACCGTGCCGAACGCAAGGACTCCGTCGCCACCATCCGGGCGATCTGCCGGTCACCGCTCAGGAGATGAGCCGCGGTCAGCGCGTTGGCAGCCTCCAGCTCGGCGTCGACGTCCCCGGTCCGCTGGGCGATCGCCCGGCCGCGCTCGATGGCAGCCGACCACTCCGGGGAGCCGTCGATGAGCAGGGCGCTGCCGAGCAAGGTGAAGGCCTGGGCCTCGTCGCAGCCGTGCCGTGTGGCGAGGTCCACTGCATCGTTCGCCAATGCGACCGCCCGGCGGGCATCGAAGTCGACGCGGATCGGGAACCGGAGCTGTTCGACCCTCAGCGCGACCTCGACCGGGGTGCTTGTCCCCGACGCTCCTGCGAGGCCGGCCTCGACCGCGGCCCGGGCCGTCTCGGGGTGGCCCTGTCGCCACTCGAGGCGGGCACGACGCAGCTGGACCTCGGGTGTCGCCGAACCGGCCGGCACCAGTTCCATCGTGGAGCGTGCTTCGTCGAACTCTCCCGACTCGAGGAAGGCGTCGACGGCGTGGAGCAGGATCAGGACCTGTTCGGCCGAGTCGTCGACGTCGACGTCGGGCGCCACGCACTGCGCCGCGAAGCCGAGGTGTCGTGCCCGCTCGAACGGACTCGCTGCGTCGTCGGCGGCGCGGAGGGCCGCACCGCGCGCGGCGGCCACGTCGCCCACCGCCGCATGGTGACGAGCCGCCTCGGCGGCCGGGAGGCGTGTGGCGAGGTCGACCCGATGTCGCTGCTGGTCCTCGGGCGGCGAGGTCCGCAGCACCTCCTGGCCGATGAGGTCGTGGCGGAGCTCGACGGCGTCGCCATCGGTGCGCACGAGGTCCCATTCGATCAACGGGGCCACCCCGTCCCCCAGCAGATCCGCGCCGGCCGGCCGGCCCAGGAGCGCGAGGCGGACCAGCGCGTCGCGGGACGCCGAGCTCAGCTGGGCCATGGCGGTCGACACCCGGGCCCTCAGCGTCGGGTCAGGCCCCGCGGTCGACTCCAGCAGGTGCAGGGGATTGCCCCCGGACCGATCCACGAGGCGGTGCCGGACGTCGGGGGTGAGCTCCGGACGATGTCGCCGCAGGAGGAGATCGGCCGCCGAGTCATCCAACGGGGCGAGCTCCACCCGTGACGCACCGCTGCGGGTGAGTCGCGCAGCCACCTCGACCGATCGGTCGCCGGCGTCGCGGCACGCGACCAGAAGGGGCTGACACAGGGCGATGGCGTCGAGGACGGCGAGAGTCGCGGTGTCGCTCCAGTGCAGGTCGTCCAGCACCAGGAGCGAACCGGCGGCCCCCCGAGCCACCAGGTCGACCACGGCGGTCGTGTCCGCGTCGGAGGGGAACGGACCTACCGCCTGGGTCAAGGGGAAGAACGGGCTCCACCTGAACGTCCGGAGGGCTCTTCCACTGAGGACGCGCCGACCGTCATCGAGGGCGATGGCACGCAGGATCGCCGTCTTGCCGATCCCGGCGGGCCCGGTCACCAGGACGGGTCGTCCGGCGGCGAGCAGTGCGGCACAGGACCGGATCTCCGAATCGCGCCCGACGACTCGCTCGGCACGCGATCCACAGGACTCGGTCACCTCCGACGCCGATGCCACGCTTCCCAGGAGCTCCGCCGTGCTGCCCGCATCGAACCGAGCGCGGAGGTTCGCCAGGTGTCGGTGGGCGGTGCGCAACGACATCCCTGCGCCGGAGGACGCATCTCGCATGCCCAAGCCTGCGGCCAGCAGGTCCATCAGCGTTCGATCTTCCGGGGTGAGCTCGTTGGGCTGCGGCGGAGCTCCATCCTCGGTGATCCGCAGGTCCGGGTTGAGCCGTTCGATCTCGTCCAGGAAGGCGATCGTGGTCGGCGCGTCCGCATCGATCAGGGCCACCAGCGACGCACCGGCCATGGCAGCGAGGACCGCGTCCCGGGCGGTGTCGGCCGAGTCGACGACTCCCACGCAGGTGATGCCGCCGGGCAGCCCTGCGGTCGATCCGTTGAGCGAGAACCCGTCCACGACGGGACTGCCCTGCGCCCGCAGGGCTCGCCCCCGGTGACGGAGCGCGGCTCGAGTCGTGAGGATCTCGATGGTGCCCATGGCATCTCCCCGGGGAATGTTGGCACACATCCGGGAGGTCGGGTCGGGTCGGTGTGCCTAGGTTCGGGGTGACCGGGGACGGCGCGGCGCGCGTGAGTGCGCCAGGTTGGTCGAGCCGAGGGGTTCGCGAGCCCGGTGAGAGCAGGGGGTTCCTGATGCCGTCAGCCGACGTTCGACGTCCAGGTGATCTGCTGCGACCCGGGCGACAGCAGTGCAGTCGAAGCCGGGCGCACCCGGGGGCGAATGGCTTGCTGGCGGGTAGCACTCGCTCGCCAAGGCCCTGTGGTTCGGGGCGGCCGAAGCATCTCGTAGCGGCGGCGATCGTGATGCTCATTGCTGTGGCGTGTTGCCCGCCGCCAGCGAAGAGTCCGCCGGGTTCCGTCGCCACCATCAACGTCGGTGGGGAGGTCGTGACGGTACGCGGGCCTACAGGCTCAGATGTCACCGTGACCGCTGCTTCGCTCGCGTCCCTGCCCCCGGTGCCTGCGGGCCTGGACTTCCCGGTCGGCGCGCTGGACATCATCGTCGCTGGTGTCAGCCCCGGGGCTGTGGTCGAACTGACCATCGCCCTCGAGCGTGCGGTCGACTCGGTGCGAAAGCTCATCAGCGGTAGTTGGGATCCTTTTGACATGGATGGCATCACCGGGGCAACGGTCGCGCCGGACGGATCGACGATCACCCTCCTGGTTCGGGACGGAGGACGGGGGGACAACGACGGGGTGGCCGACGGAGTCATCAGCGACCCGGTCGCTCCAGCAGTCGTGCTGCCATCCGGTTCGGGTGTTGCTCAGGTTGCCGCCGGTGACTTCCACACATGTGCTCTCCTCGCGACCGGCACGGTGAAGTGCTGGGGAAAGAACACCAACGGGGAACTCGGTGACGGGTCATCGACCGATAGCTCCACACCTGTCGATGTGGTCGCAGTGACCGATGCGATCGCTATTGATGTCGGGAACGCGCACTCGTGCGCGTTGATCACCGGCGGTGGCGTCAAGTGCTGGGGCAACAACTTCCTTGGACAGCTGGGGGACGGAACCAAGACGAGTTCCGGCATTCCGGTCGATGTCGCCGGTCTCTCGGGCGCTGTCGGCATCACGAGCGGCGAAGATCACACGTGCGCTGTGACCGCAAGTGGTGGGTTGACGTGTTGGGGTCGGGCGACGTGGGGTCAGCCCGGAAATGACACCTCTCCTGACCTGCTGGTACCCATCTACTCGACGCCGGAGATGCAGCCGGGTGTCAGTGGCGTCGTGTACGCCAGCGCGGGAGGCGGTCACACATGCGCTGCTGACACCGTCGGCATCATGTGCTGGGGGTTGGGTGCATTCGGCCAGCTCGGCGATGGCGCGGCGACGAACTCCGAGACCCCGGTCGCGGTGGCGGGGATCTCCATCCCGGCGTCGGTTGCGGCGGGCGGCCAGCACACCTGTGCATTGTCGTCGGGGGAGGTCCGGTGTTGGGGAAAGGGCGACTTCGGACAGCTCGGCAACGGCAGTGAAGCGCACTCCGCGTCAGCGGTGACGGTGACCGGACTCACCCCAGCGATCGGTCTCGCGTCCGGCTTCTACCACTCGTGTGCGGCGCTGGCCGCAGGGACCGTCGAGTGCTGGGGCTGGAACCTCTACGGCCAGCTTGGTGACGGGAACACCACGAACGCCGCAGTCCCCGTCGACGTCGATGGCATCGTGGATGCGACTGCGGTCACTGCTGGTCTGGCGCACTCATGCGCGCTCTTGTCGGATGGCGGTGTTCGTTGTTGGGGAGTGAACCAGTTCGGCCAGCTGGGCGACGGCAGCACGGACTCCAGCAGCGCACCGGTGGAGGTGACCGGGCTCCCATGACTGCGAACGGATTGCCCAGGCCCGAGGCCCGCCCCGTTGGTCGGGGAAGATGTCGCCTGCACACTCGTCCACATCGTCGAGTCGAACCGATGAGCCGGCGGCGGTGGACGACCACGGTGTTGGCGGTGGTGCTGGTCGCCGCCGCCTGCACGGCGACGACGCCCCCGCCGAACCCCGGGGATCCGACAGCCATCGAGGTGGTCTCCGCAGGTTCCCAGCACTCCTGTGCCGTGTACGGCGACGGCGCGGTGCGCTGCTGGGGCTTCAACGGCTCCGGCCAGCTGGGCGATGGCACCACCACGAGCTGGACCGCTCCGGTCGAGGTCGTCGGACTGGCGGGGCCGGCCCGGACCGTCACGGCCGGCAGCACCCACTCCTGTGCGCTGCTGCGCGCCGGCACCGTGTCGTGCTGGGGGTCCAACGGCCAGGGCCGTCTGGGTGACGGCACCACCGCCGAGTCGGTTGCTCCGCTGGTGGTGGCGGGTCTGAGCGGCGTGACGCAGGTGTCCGCCGGGGCGGAGCACACGTGCGCCCGTCGCAGCAACGCCACGGTGTGGTGCTGGGGCTCGAACGCCGCCGGCCAGCTCGGCGACGGCACCCTCGCCGACTCTTCGACACCCGTGCAGGTGGCCGGTCTCTCCGGCGCCACCTCGATCAGCACGGGCGACGACTACGCCTGCGCGGTGCTCGCTGGCGGCACGGTCGCGTGCTGGGGCGACAACGGTCGCGGCCAGCTCGGTGACGGCACCACCACAGGCGCGGTCGCCCCGGCGCCGGTGGTGGTCGCCGGACTGTCCGGTGCCAGCTCCGTGTCGGCCGGATGGCTGCACACGTGCGCGGTGGCATCCGGAGCGGCCTGGTGCTGGGGTGACAACGGCTCCGGCCAGCTGGGGGACGGCACGGCCGCCGACTCGTCGTCGCCGGTGGCGGTCCAGGGTCTGTCGGGCGTGGTCGAGGTGAGCGCCGAGTCCGGGCACTCCTGCGCCCGGCTCGCCGACGGGTCGGTGCGGTGCTGGGGGGCCAACGGTTCCGGTCAGCTGGGGGACGGCACCACCACAGCTTCACCGGTGCCCGTGGCGGTGAGCGGGCTGAGCGGTGTCGAGTCGCTGTCGGCCTCGGCGTCGGGGAACCACTCGTGCGCCGTCGGCGCCGACGGATCGGCGTCGTGCTGGGGTGACAACGGCTCCGGTCAGCTGGGTGATGTCACGATGACGACCTCGGCGGTGCCGGTGGCGGTCTCCGCCGACCCGCCACCCCCACCTCCGCCACCACCCCCGGCACTGCCGCGACTGCGGGCCGTGCAGGTCGCGGCTGGCTGGTACAGCACGTGCATGGTCATGGAGGACGGCACAGTTCGTTGTGCGGGGCTCAACCGCTTCGGTGAGCTCGGCGACGGCACCACCACCAACCGTGCCGAACCGGTCGAGGTGCCCGGGTTGTCCGGTGTCGTTCAGGTCGCTGCTGGCCCCTACCACACCTGTGCGCTGCTCTCCGGTGGGACGGTGCGATGCTGGGGGCACAACACCCGCGGTGAGCTCGGGGACGGATCGACGGAGGACCGCCGGGGCCCGGTCGACGTGGACGGGCTCTCGAACGTGGAGTCGATCGCCGCCGGCCACAGCTACACGTGCGCGCTGATCGTCGGCGGAACCGTACGGTGCTGGGGACTCAACCATCGTGGCCAACTCGGGGACGGGACGACCGAGGATCACCATGCACCGGTCGAGGTGGTCGGGTTGGCCGATGTCGTGTCGCTGGGGGCCAATCATCAGACCTCGTGCGCGACCGTGGCGAGTGGATCCGTCCACTGCTGGGGGTGGAACCGGTACTGGGAGCTGGGTCGGGACGACATCGAGAGCTCCCCGGTCCCGTTGGAGGTTCCCGGCGTGGCCTCCGCGAGTGGAGTGGAGGTCGGCCCGTATCATGCCTGTGCGGAGTTGGTCGACCACACCGTGCGGTGCTGGGGCCATGGAGCCAGTGGGGAGCTCGGGAACGGGACGCTGGTGGACCGCTCGACCGTCGTGGTCGCCAACATCGACAGCGCGAGCGCGCTGGCCGCAGGAATCGACTTCACCTGCGCCCTGTCGGCGACCGCCACCGTTCGATGCTGGGGAGGGAACGGGAGAGGAGCTCTCGGCGACGGCACCTACAACGACCGGCTTGAGCCCACCGAGGTCGCCGGCCTCGCCGGGGTCGTTGCCATGGACGCCGGTCGGAATCACGCGTGCGCACTCCTGACGGACGGGTCAGTGAGCTGCTGGGGGGACAACCAGTACGGACAGCTCGGCAACGGCTCGACGACGCCGTCGCCCAGCCCGATCGGGATGATCGGCACCGGCCCACCGGCTGCTGAGCCCGGGGGCGACCTGTACGTCTGGGGCTCGAACAACTGGTACCAGCTGGCGATGTACGGCGGCGACCGGCATCTGCCGGTCCAGATCGGCGGCGGCCAGCTCTGGACGGAGGTCTGCGCGGGGGGAGACCACACGATGGCGCTCCGCGACGATGGCGCCCTCTTCGGCGCCGGCTACAACGTCCATGGTCAGCTGGGGATCGGGCTCAGCGGAGAGCGGTACCCCGGTCTGTTCCCCGTCCCCACCAGCACCGAGTGGTCGGAGCTGGCATGTGGCAAGGACTTCACCATGGCCATCGGGGCCGGCGGTGACCTGTGGGGTTGGGGTGCAAACTTCCAAGGTCAGCTCGGCCTCGGTGACAACACCGACCGGCGGTCGCCCGCGCTCGCCGCTTCGCTCGACGACGTCGAGGTCGTCTCCGCCGGCACCGGGCACACCCTGGCCGTCAGGGCGGATGGAACCCTCTGGGCCTGGGGTGACAACTCTGCTGGCGAGCTCGGCCTGGGCGATGCGCTCGACCGGTTCACCCCCACGCAGGTCGGCACCGACGCGGACTGGGCGTTCGTCGACGCGGGGCCTTGGACGAGTCACGCCATCAAGGCCGATGGGACCCTGTGGGCCTGGGGTGACAACCAGTACGGACAGCTCGGTGTCGGCGACTCGACGGATCGCGCCGTGCCGACGAGGGTCGGCACCGCGACCAACTGGCGGGAGGTTTCGCGCGGGGGCACGATGGCCGCAGCGGTCGCGACCGACGGGACCCTCTGGGCTTGGGGAGGGGGCCGGCTCGGGAACGGCGTCGTGACGAACATCCTGGATCCCGAGACGTCACCCATCCGCATCGGCGCCGACGCGGACTGGCGGAGCCTCGAAGTCGGCGGCAGTGTCATCGCAACGAAGCTCGACGGCTCGCTCTGGAGCTGGGGAAGCGGAACGTACGGCGTGCTGGGGATCGGGTGGTTGGACCCGCAAGACGCCCATCGTGAGTCGCCGGTCCTCGTGGGCGCCACTCCGGAGTGGGGCGAGTTCTCGCTCGCCAGTTCTCACGTCGTCGCGCTTCGTCGATCCGGCTGAGGCAAGGGCCCCATCGAAGTCCTGGCGGCTCCGAGTTCTCCTCAGGAGCTCAGTGGATCGCCGCCCGTCAGCCCTGACCGAGGTCCGTTCACCGGTCGTCCCGCGACCCGCACGAACCTCGAGATCACGCCGGCCACGAACCCGTCGGTGACCGCCCGGCCGGCGAGGACCCGCTGGAAGAACAGCGGGCCCGCCAGCTCGGCCACGGCGTCGTCGAGGTCGAGGTCGTCGGGCAGCTCCTCTCGATCGATGGCGTCGCGCAGCGCGCCGCGCAAGCGGCGTGTGCCGTTGGCGAGCATCTCCGCTCGGAGCTCGGCCAGCTCCGGCTCCCACTCGGCCCGTCCGAGCAGCGCGATGAACCGGGGGACGAACGGTGAGGACCCCAGCACCTCCCGGAGGCGTCCGAGCTCTACGGCGAGATCCTCGGCGAGGTCGCCGCTGCCGACCCGCTCGGAGGTGTCCGACATGCCGGCCAGCGCGTCGAGCAGGAGGTGGGTGCGGTCCGGCCAGTGGCGGTAGACGCTGGCGCGCCCCACTCCTGCCACCTCGGCCACACGGGCGTGGGTGACGGCCTCGATCCCCGAGGAGGCGACGATCTCCCGCACGGCGTCGAGCACCGCCTCCCGGGTGCGCTGCACCCGCGGGTCCACCGCCGCCTCCGGGGATCTTCCCGGCCCACCGTGGAGATCGTCCGCTGCCGGCATCGCTCGAACTCTAGAGGGGTAGTTGCGAGACACGGCGTCTCATAGTAGCTTTGAGACGTTGAGTCTCACAACGGCCGTCGGCGCCGTGACGAGAGGAGGATCGCCATGACGGGATTCCTGGAGCGCTGGGGCGTGTGGGCGGTGGGCCACCGACGACGGATCGTCGTGGGTTGGCTGCTGGCGGTCGCCCTGCTGCTGGTGCTGGCCGCCAACGTCGGCGGTCAGTTCCGCGAGGAGTTCGCCATCCCGGGCACGGGCAGCGACCAGGCTCAGGACCTGCTCAAGGAGCGGTTCCCCCAGCAGTCGGGCGGCTCCGCCCGGGTCGTCTTCGAGACCACCGAGGGCCGACTCGTCGACGAGGCCAACACCGCAGCGGTGCAGGACCTGAGGGCGTCGCTGGGGGACCTGGAGGGCGTCACCATCGTGGGCGACCCCTACCAGGGCTTCGGCGGAGCCATCTCCGAGGCCGGCACCATCGGCTTCGTGGACGTGCGGTGGTCCGAACCGATCGGCGAGCTCGGTCGTGAGACGCTCGACGAGCTCGACGCCGCGGTGGAGCCCGCCCGCGACGCCGGCCTCGAGGTGGGCCTCAGCGGAGAGCTCCCCGCCTACTACCAGTCCCCGGAGCTGGGCGGCCCGGAGCTGGCCGTCAAGATCGGCGCGGCGCTGATCATCATGCTCATCTCCTTCGGCTCGATCCTGGCCACCGGCCTGCCCCTCGGTCTCGCCCTGTTCGGCCTCGCCGGCGGTGCCGCGCTCATCCGCCTGCTCTCGGCGGTGGTCGACGTCCCCTCCTCCAGCCTCCTGCTGGGGGTGATGATCGGCCTCGGCGTCGGCATCGACTACGCCCTCTTCATCGTCACCCGCCACCGCCAGCACCTGGCCGAGGGGATGGACGTGCGCCGCTCTGTCGGCCGCGCCATCGCCACCGCCGGCCAGGCGGTGATCTTCGCCGGGGGCACCGTGGTGATCGCCATCGGCGGGCTGGTGGTGGCGGGCATCCCCGCGGCGGCCGTCATGGGCCTGAGCGCAGCGATCGTGGTGACGGTGATGGTCGTCGCGGCCATCACCCTGCTGCCCGCCCTGTTGGGCTTCGCCGGGGAGAGCATCGACCGCTGGCGGCTGCCGGGCATGAAGGCCCGCACCGAGGCCGGCACCGACAACCGCTGGGGTCGCTTCGCCCGCCACGTGGCCGACCAGCCGTGGCGCCACCTCGTGCTGGGCACGGTGGTGCTGCTGCTGATGGCGGTGCCGCTGTTCAGCATGCGCCTCGCCATGCCCGATGCCAGCACCACCCCGGAGGGCTCGCCCCGCCGGATCGCTCACGAGCTGCTGGTCGACGGCTTCGGCCCCGGCTTCTCGGGCCCGCTCGTGGTGGTCGTCGACCTCCCCTCCACCGAGGGGATGGCCGCCGCCGGCACGTTGCGCGAGACGATCGCCGCCGACCCGGCGGTGGCGGCGGTCGGCCCTGCCGTGCCCAACGAGGCCGGCGACACCGTGATCCTCCAGGTCACCCCGACCGCCGCCCCCCAGGAGGAGGTCACCGAGGAGCTGGTCCACCGGCTGCGCACCGAGGTGATCCCCGGGGCTCTCGAGGGCACCGACGGCACCGCCTACGTCGGCGGCGTGACCGCTCAGCACATCGACCTCACCACCCGTGCCTCCGACCGGCTCCTGTGGTTCATGCTCACCATCATCGGGTTGTCGGTGGGGCTGCTGATGCTGGTGTTCCGCTCCGTGTGGGTGCCGGTGAAGGCGGCGGCCATGAACCTGCTGTCGGTGGGCGCCGGCTACGGCGCGGTGGTGGCGGTGTTCCAGTGGGGCTGGCTGGGGGGCCTGTTCGGCCTGGAGCAGCCGGTGCCGGTCGTGTCGATGGTGCCGATGATCATGTTCGCCGTGCTGTTCGGCCTGTCGATGGACTACGAGGTCTTCCTGCTGTCGAGGGCGAGGGAGGAGTACCTGCGCACCGGCGACAACACCGAGAGCGTGATCTCGGGGGTGGCCACCACCGCCCGTGTGATCACCTCGGCGGCGCTGATCATGATCGTGGTGTTCCTCGGGTTCGCCATGGGCGACACGTTGATCATCCAGCAGATCGGCCTCGGCCTCGCCGTGGCGGTGGCCGTCGACGCCACCATCGTGCGGGTGATCCTGGTGCCCTCGACCATGGTCCTCCTGGGCGACCGGAACTGGCGCCTGCCCCGCTGGCTGGATCGGATCCTGCCGCACCTCGATCTCGAGGGGGCGGAGTCCGGCGACGCGGATGTCGAGGCGGGAGCGCAGGAGGATCGCTCCGATCCCGTCTCGGTGTAGCGCTCGCTCTGCCTTCGGATGACCTCTGGAGGCACAGCGCACCCCATCCGACCCGCTCCGCCTGCAGAGGTGATCCGCAGGCACACCGGTCGAGGCGAACCACGGCACAGGTGAGGAACCATGGCACAGGTGAGATGGGCGCCTGCAACGACGAGGAGTTCGCCGCAGCGCCGCCGCCCGGTCGGTGTCGCACACCCCGGTTAGGGTCGCTGGGGCATGGCAGCTCCACCCGAACCTCTCGATCTCAACGACCCGCGCGTGTTCCGGGGCTACGACTCGCGCTCGGTCGAACGGGGCATCGCCTACGCCGCGGAAGGCCGGGTCCAGGTCGAGGAGATCGGCCCCGGCTACGCCAGCGGAGAGGTGCAGGGCACCGCCCACTTCCCCTACGAGGTCGAGGTCCAGTGGGCGGGTGGCGTGGTGATCGCGGACGACTGCACCTGCCCCCTCGGGGGTGACTGCAAGCACGCCGTGGCGCTCGTCGTCGCCATCGCCCGTGCGAGCTCCGTGGCCAAGCTCCGCCAGGAGTCGGGCTCCTCCCGAGGCGGGGCGGAGGTGATCCCGCTGAGCGCCTATCGGGACGTCCCCCGCGCCGGCGGCTCTCCGGCGCGCACGCCCGCACCCACGTCAGGCTGGCGGGAGTCGCTCGCCAGGGTCGCTGTGGCCACCTCCTCGGGCGCCACGCCGTTGGCGCTGCAGTTCACGCTCCTCGCGCCGAGCACCTCGCGCTATCCCGGGTATGCCCCGCCTGCCGCGAGGATCATGGTGCGCCCGATGCGCATGGGGGCGAGGGGACGCTGGGTGAAGTCCGGTGCCTCCTGGCGCGATCTCGACGCTCCTTACCTCGGTTACGACCTCCGCGACGTCGACCCCGCCCACACGGTCGCCGTCCGAGCGATGGGCGGGGCCGTGGCCGGTGGGCTGTACTCGTCGGGATCCGATGCGATCGCTCTGGAGCGCTTCGGTCCGGGGGTGTGGACCGCGCTGCGACATGCTGTCGATGCCGGCGTGCAGCTGATCGGCGACGACCGAAGCGGGTGTGCGGTCACCCTCTCCCCGGAAGCGGCCCGCATCGTCGTCGACCTCACCTCCCCCACCGACGGCGGCATCGTGGTGCGCGCCGGGTTCGTCCACCACGGAGCACCCCTCGAGCTCTCGCCGGGCGGGGTCGGCACCGTCGGATCGCCGCCCCATGGCGTGTACATCGCCGAGGACACCTCGATCGAGCTCGTCGCGCTCGCGGAGCCGGTGCACGAGGGCCTCGTTCCGCTGCTCGGCTCGGCCCCGCTGCTCGTCCCCGCCGCCGACGTCGACGAGTTCCTCGAGGAGTACCGGCCCCAGCTGGCCCGTGTCGCCACCGTCACCTCCTCCGACGGCTCGGTCACCGACGAGGGACTCGAGCTGGAAGGCCTCGTCACCCTCGTCGAGCACCACGCCGTCGACGCAGCCCGCCTCCGCTGGGCCGCTCGCTACCGCCGCGGGGATCGGACCACCACCTACCTCCTCTGGGATCCGGCCGGGGCCGCCCGCGACCGGGTCGCCGAGACGGCGCTGGTGCGCGAGCTGGAGCTCCCCACCGACCTGTTGGATCGCCTGGTCGGACCCTCGGGGCACGCCGCCGACCTGTCGGTCCACGGCGCGCAGGCCGTCACCCTGCTCACCGAGGTCGTGCCCTGGCTGGAGGAGCGCGGGCAGGTGGTCGTGGAGGTCACCGGCGACGCACCGGAGCTGCGTCGTGCCACCGGAGATCCACTGATCGAGCTCGACGTGCGCGACCCCACCGACGCCGACGAGCGCAACGACTGGTTCGACCTGTCCGTCGAGGTCAGCATCGACGGCGAGCCCATCGAGTTCGCCCACCTCTTCAGCGCCCTCGCCCTCGACGACCCGGTCCTGGTGCTGCCGAGCGGCACGTGGCTCCACCTCGAGCGCCCCGAGCTCGAGCGGCTGCGCGAGCTGATCGAGGAGGCACGAGGCCTGAGCGAGCCCGACCGCAGCGGTGCAGTCCGGGTCAACCGCTTCCAGACGAGCTGGTGGGACGAGCTGGCCGGCCTCGGCGTGCTGCGCTCCCAGTCGGAGCGCTGGGCCCGCAGCGTGGCGAGGCTGGGCGCCCTCAGCGCCCCGGAGCACGTCGAGGTTCCCGCCGGCCTGAAGGCGTCGCTGCGGCCCTACCAGCAGCACGGCTTCGACTGGCTCGCCTTCCTGCACCGCAACGAGCTCGGCGGGATCCTCGCGGACGACATGGGCCTCGGAAAGACCGTGCAGACCCTGGCGCTGTTCCTCCACGTGCTGGAGCAGCGCCCCGACGCCCGGTTCCTGGTCGTCGCCCCCACGAGCGTCGTGAGCAACTGGCATCGGGAGGCGGCGCAGTTCGCCCCGGGCCTGGAGGTCCGCACCGTCACGGAGACCGCCTCTCGGCGCGGCTCTGATCTGGCCGTCGCCGTCGGCGATGCCACCGTCGTGGTCACGTCATACGCGCTCTTCCGGCTGGAGCACGACCAGTACCAGGACCTCGACTGGGAGATGCTGGTGCTCGACGAAGCGCAGTTCGTCAAGAACCACCGCGCCAAGACCTACCAGTGCGTTCGGCGCCTGGACGCCTCGATCAAGCTGGCCATCACCGGCACCCCCATCGAGAACAGCCTGATGGACCTGTGGTCGATGCTGTCGATCGTCGCTCCCGGCCTGTACCCCGACCCCAAGCGCTTCTCCGAGGTCTACCGCAAGCCCATCGAGAGCGGCCGCGCACCGGAGACGCTCGCCACGCTCCGCCGCCGGGTCGCGCCCCTCATGCGGCGCCGCACCAAGGACGAGGTCCTCACCGAGCTGCCCCCCAAGACCGAGCAGACCGTCGACGTGGAGCTGAGCCCCCGGCACATGCGGCTGTACCAGGCCCAGCTCCAGCGGCAGCGCACGAAGGTGCTCGGCCTCGTCGACGACGTCGAGCGGAACCGCTTCGAGATCCTGAAGTCCCTCACCATCCTGCGTCAGCTCAGCCTCGACCCCGCGTTGATCGACGACGATCACGACGCGGTGGGCTCCGCCAAGCTGGACCGCCTGGTCGAGGACCTCACCCAGGTGGTCGCCGAAGGCCACCGGGCGCTGGTGTTCTCCACCTTCACCCGGTTCCTCACCAGGGCGAGGGCCCGCCTCGACGACGTCGGCCTCGCCTACAGCTACCTCGACGGCCGCACCCGCAAGCGTGACGACGCCATCGCCGCGTTCAAGGACGGCGACGTGCCGGTGTTCCTCATCAGCCTCAAGGCCGGCGGGTTCGGGCTCAACCTCACCGAGGCCGACTACTGCTTCGTGCTCGACCCCTGGTGGAACCCGGCCGCGGAGACCCAGGCCGTCGACCGAGCGCACCGCATCGGTCAGCGCAACCCCGTGCTCGTCTACCGCTACGTGTCCACCGGGACCATCGAGGAGAAGGTCATGGAGCTCAAGGAGCGCAAGCGCGCCTTGTTCTCGAGCGTCATGGACGGCGACGAGGTGCTCTCCGGCGCGCTCGGCGCCGATGACATCCGAGCCCTCATCGACCTACCGGAGCCGGCCGCCAGGAGGGGGTGAGGACGTCGTGAGGACGTCCGTGGCGGAGGCGATCGGGGCGCAGCAGCTGTCAGCCGACCGCCTGTGCTGTGACGCCGGTCCGAACCCCTCCCCGGACGCGGGGTCAACCGGTAGCGTGCCCCACCATGACGATCGAGCTCGTACCCCTGTGTGACGCAACCGTGACCCTCACCCCACCGGAGCAGGTGTCCGCCTCGCTGGTGATCGCCGAGGTGACGGCGGTGGACGCCGTCGGCGAGCGGCTCCGTGCCACCCTCCACGGCAACGCCGCCGCCGACTGGCTGAAGATCTCGCCCGAGGGCTACGGCACCCTCGACGTGAAGGTCACCCTGGAGACCGACGACGGGGCCATCATCCACGCCGCCTACTACGGCCGCATGCACCTCGACTCCATGACGGTGTACGCCGCGCCCCAGTTCCACACCGGCGACGAGCGCTACCTGTGGATCAACCGCATCCAGGCCATCGCCAAGGGCACCTTCAACGACAAGGGCCAGCTCTGCTACGAGATGTTCGAGGTCCGCTGATGGTCGAGTCGGTACCGCCCGAGCGGTCGGCGGGTTCAGGCCAGGCAGGTTCCTCGGGCGAGGCGGTGTCCTCGGGAACGGCCCTGCGGGTCGAGGACCACGGCGGGGTGCGCCACCTCGTGCTGTGCCGTCCGACGGAGTACAACACCATCACCCTGGCGCTGCGCGACGAGCTGGATGCTGCGCTCGACTCGGCCGACGCCGACAACTCGGTTCGGGTGGTGCTGGTGCGCGCCGAGGGGCCGGCCTTCTGCGCCGGCTTCGGCCTGGACTGGTCCACGGTCGCCCAGGCCGAGCACGAGGGCACGGGTGCCGGCGGCGTGCCACCCAGCCGGCCGCCGCAGCGCGTGTGGGACACGGTCGCCGACGTCCGCATGATCGGGCTGTTCGGCAACACCTTCGCCAAGCTCCACTCGATCTCCAAGCCGACGGTGGCTGCCGTGCAGGGATGGTGCATCGCCGGGGGCACCGACATGATCCTCAACGCGGATGTGATCGTCGCCGGAGAGTCGGCCCGCTTCGGCTACCCACCGGCGCGGGTGTGGGGCGTGCCGGAGGCGCCGTGGGTGTGGGTGGCCCGTCTCGGCCTGGAGCGCGCCAAGCGGTACCTGTTCACCGGTGACGAGATCCCCGCGCCGGTGGCGGCGGAGATGGGGATGATCCTCGAGTGCGTGCCCGACGATGACCTGCAGGACCACGCCACGGCGTTGGCCGCTCGCATGGCGCTCCTGCCGCTCAACCAGCTGCAGATGATGAAGTGGATGCTCAACGACGTCGCCCGTCACATGTACCAGCCCGACACGAGCCGGCTCCTGGGGTTCGTCTTCGACGGCGTGGCCCGCCACACCCAGGAGGGGCTCGACTTCGTCGATCGAGCGGTGGAGGTCGGTTGGCGCGACGCGGTGCGCGAGCGCGACCGGCCCTTCGGCGACTACGGCGAGCGTCACAGGGGTTGAGTCGCGCCCCGTCGAGGGTGACGGGCGGTGCCCATGCTTCACCGGTATCGCAGCTTCAGGGGGCCTCGAGGACGGCCATCACCAGCGACGTGAGCCGCTCCACGATCCCGTGGGCGGTGAACTCGTCGCGCCCCTCCCGACGCCACCAGTCCACGGTGGTGTAGGCGAGTCCCAGCACAGCACGCACCCTCAGGCTCACCTCGGCGGCAGGGACGCCGAGCGGTTCGAGACCGGTTGCCGCCGGGGGCTCGAGGTAGGCGGCGAAGGTCTCGATGAGGGAGTGGAGCTCCGCATCAGGGGTGTGCGAGCCCCCCGGGTGGAGGAGGAAGGAGAACAGCTCGGGCTCGCGTTCGGAGAAGTCGACGAAGGTCGCGAGGGTGGCCCGGATGGCCGGCTCGAGTCCGTTGCCGGTGGCCACGCTCCCCGCGATGCGCTCGGTGAGCTCCTCGGCGGTGTGGCGGGCGATGGCCGCGGCGAGCCCCGCCCGATCGCCGAAGTGGGCGTACACGACGGGCTTGGACAGCCCCGCCTCGGCGGCGATGGCGGCCATGGACGTCGTCGGGCCGTCGCGGCGGATGGCGGTGATCGCCGCAGCGAGCAGCTCGTCGCGACGGGCGTCGCGGCTGGGGGCGTTGCGCGGTCGGCCCCGTCGGGGGCGCCGCAGGCCGGGGCGCCTGCTCGACATCGGATCCATCGTAAACCCACGCCGTCTCGGGCCGTTCCTGCCCCGACACCGTCCCGATGGCCGGGGTGCGAGAGACGCGGGCGCGCGTGATTGACACACGGGTGGTGCTGGTCGATAGTGTTCGGACATCAGAAGTTACCGGTGACAATTTCCGGGGTACCGGGGGGCACAGATGAGTGACGTCGAAGCCAGGTCGCTGTTCGATCCGAGTCGTCTGGCGTTGCCAGAGCGATCGGAGCTGATCGCCGAGTCGCCCTGGGTGGCCGGGATGCCCGGACTCGCCGACCAGTCCCGGGGTTGGCTCGTCGAGATCCCGGCCCAGCACCCACACCTGGTCGCCCAGGCTCGCCGCCTCTCGCAGCCCTCGCTCGACGCCTCGATGGCGCTCGGGGTCGGTCGGGTGGCGGGCAACGTGGTCCTGATGGCGCTCAGCGACCTCACCGTCGCGCTGCTGCGACCGGAGACCGCACGGGGCCCGTCTCCCACCCGCACCGTCGATCGCATCGAGCAGCTGGTGCGTGCCGGCGGGCCCGCCTGGGTGAAGCTGGGCCAGTTCATCGCCACCGCCGGTGGCCTGCTGCCCGAGGAGTGGGTGGAGGCCTTCGCCTGGTGCCGTGACGAGGTGCCCCATCTGCCCCCGCGCGTGCCACGCCGAGTCATCCGCCGCGCCTTCGGGTGCCGGGTGCGCGACATCTTCGCCGAGTTCGACCCCGAGCCGATCGGTGCAGCCTCGATCGCCCAGGTGCATCGTGGCGTGCTCCACGACGGACGCGAGGTGGTGGTGAAGATCCGCCGGCCCGGCCTCCGTCAGCGCTTCGCCTCTGACATCCGGGCCATGGCGGCAGCAGCGTGGGCTGCGGAGAAGCTGCACCACGTGGCCAGGGCAGGCAACCCCAGCGGGTTCGTGGAGCTGTTCGCCCAGCTGGTGCTCGAGGAGCTCGACTTCCGCATCGAGGCGCTCAACATGGTCGAGCTCGGCGTGGCAGCGGAGCACGCTGGCGCCGACTACGTGCGGTTCCCCCGACCCGTACCGGGATTGGTCACCTCACGGGTGCTGGTGATGGAGAAGCTCCCCGGTGCTGCGTACACCTCGGTGGAGGTCGACAAGGAGATCGGGGAGAACCTGCTGCGCTTCGCCATCCAGGGCGTCCTGGAGCACACGCTCATCTACGGCGTGTTCCACGGCGACCTCCACGCCGGCAACGTCCTGCTCGACAGCGACACCGGCCGGCTCTCGTTGGTCGACTTCGGCATCGTCGGTCGCCTCGGCCCCGAGCAGCGCATGGCCCTCGGGCAGTTCCTCGTGGCCTTCGCCCACATGGACGTGCGAGCTCAGCTCGAGGCCATGGTGGACTTCGGAGCCATCCCCGCGGAGATGGACCTCGACGTGCTGGTGGCGGACATCGAGCGCGAGGTCCGCCCCGATGAGCTCCCCGAGGATGCCGACGTCGCTGAGCTGGCCGACCGGATCGGCAAGCTCGTGCAGGTCGTCGCCCGCCACGGGGTGCGGCTCCCCAAGGAGCTGGTGCTGTTCTTCAAGAACCTGCTCTACCTCAACGGGTTCGCCGCATCCGTCGCCCCCGAGGCCAACCTGCTGGGCGAGATCGCCCCGGTGTTCGGCTACTTCCAGCAGAAGTACGGCGACGCCATCGACCTGATGGCGTTCCTCGAGGCGGAGCAGCGCCCCCAGGCCTGATCGCTCCCGCGCTTCCACGACGCCCACCATCCGCACCGGACGATCGGTCGGGCGGACCGTCGCGGCCGGCAGGGCGCGTACGAGGATCCACGATCCGCTCTCGGCAACCCTGGTGGCGCCTAGCGTGGGTTGTCAGTGGCAACCTGCGGCGGAATCGCCGCGGAGGGTCCGCACGCCGACCGAGGGGGCAGGGGTGAACGACGAGAGGCGAGTGCTGTTCGATCCGTCGCGATTGGAGCTGCCGGAGCTCGACGTGCTCATCGCCTCCTCACCGTGGGTCGCCGAGGTGCCGGGACTGGTCGAGAAGGTCGGCGATTGGCGGTGGGAGGTCGCCGACCGCAGGGACGATCTGGCTCGTCGGGCTCGGCGTCTGGCACGCGCCGTCCCCGATCGCGGCATGGCCGAGGGGGTCGCCAGGATGACTGCCGCCGTCGGGCAGGTCGCCGTGGGCGATGCCCTGCACACGCTGCGTCACCCGAGCTCCCTCGCGTCGCTGCGCTCGCGCCGCGCGGTGGACCAGGTGGACCGCGTGGTGCGTGCCGGTGGGCCCGCCTGGGTGAAGCTGGGCCAGTTCGTGGCCACCGCCGGTGGCCTGCTGCCCGAGGAGTGGGTGGAGGCCTTCGCATGGTGTCGCGACGACGTGGCTCCCCTGGCGCCGGAGGTGCCTCGCCAGATCGTCCGCCGGGCCTTCCAGTCGCGGGTGCGCGAGGTCTTCGCCGAGTTCGACGACGAACCCATCGGGGCGGCATCCATCGCCCAGGTGCATCGTGGCGTGCTCCACGACGGTCGCGAGGTCGTGGTGAAGCTGCGCCGACCCGGGTTGCCGGAGCGCTTCGCCACCGACATCCGGGCGATGGCGGGGGCCGCATGGGCTGCCGAGCGACTCCACCCGGTGGTGCGCACCGGCAACCCGACCGGCTTCCTCGAGCTGTTCGCCCAGCTGGTGCTCGAGGAGCTCGACTTCCGCATCGAGGCGCTCAACATGGTGGAGCTGGGGGTGGTGGCCGAGCACGCCGGCTCCGAGCTGGTCCGCATCCCCCGTCCCGTGCCCGGGTTGGTGACCTCGCGGGTGCTGGTGATGGAGCGACTGCCCGGTCGTTCCTACGACACGGTCGAGGTCGAGCGCGAGGTGGGGGAGAGGCTCTTCCGCTTCGCAGTGCAGAGCGCCCTGGAGCTGGCCCTGATGTTCGGGGTGTTCCACGGCGACCTGCACGCCGGCAACATCCTCCTCGACGAGGAGACCGCCACCCTGTCGCTGGTCGACTTCGGGATCCTGGGCCGCCTGAGCGCGCCGCAGCGCATGGCGTTGGGCCAGCTGATGGTGGCCTTCGCCCACGGGGACGTGCGCCGGGAGCTCGAGGCCATGGTCGAGTTCGGTGCGATACCGCGGCACTACGACCTGACGGAGCTGGAGGAGGAGATCCGTCGTGAGGCCAACCCCCACGAGCTGGACGCCGCAGCCGACCGCACCGAGCTGGCCGAAGCCCTGACCCAGCTGCTGCAGGTGGTGTCGCGCCACGGGATCCGTCTGCCGAAGGAGCTGGTCCTCTTCTGCAAGAACCTGCTCTACATCAACGGCTTCGCCGCCGCGGTCGCTCCCGACATGCACCTGCTGCACGAGGTGGCGCCCGTGTTCGCCTACTTCCAGCAGAAGTACGGCGAAGCCTTCGACCTCACCGCCTTCCTGCAGAACTGACGTTCCTGCACGGCCGATCGGACGGTCGGGCAGGTCGTTCCCACCAACTGGCAGGCGTCAGCCGCACCGGTGTGGGCCCACACCTGCCAGTTGGAGGGGTGGGGCCGTTGGGGCCGGGGAGCGGGTGACTCACACCCACTTGCCGGGGTTGAGGATGCCCTGCGGATCCAGCACCTGCTTGATGCGCCGGTTCAGCTCCATCACGTCGTCTCCCAGCTGCATCGCCAGCAGGTCGGCCTTCAGCAGGCCCACGCCGTGCTCGCCGGTGATCGTCCCCCCGAGATCGATGGCGATCCGCATGATCTCCTCGAACGCCGCCGAGGCCCGCTCGGTGGCTTCGGCGTCGGTGGGGTCGAAGGTGACCAGGGGATGGAAGTTGCCATCGCCGGCGTGGCCGATCACCGGGATCCTGCTGCGGTGTCGGGCGGCCACGTCCTCCACGGCGCCGAGGAGGTCGGGGATGCGGGGGACGGGCACCGAGACGTCCTCGATCATGACCCGGCCCAGGCGCTCGACGCAGGGGATGGCCATCCGACGCGCCGCCATCAGCATCTCGCCCTCGTCGGGGTCGTCGGTGGTGGCCACGTAGGTCGCCCCCGCTGATCTGCAGGCTTCGGCGATGCGCTCGTGGTCGCTGCTGCCGACGTCGCTGCGCGCCAGCAGGAGGGCGGCGGCGCCGAGGTCGAGGTCCATCGGCTGCACCTGCTCCACGGCGGCGACGGCTGCACGGTCCATGAGCTCGAGGGCGGCGGGGCGCAACCGCGAGACGATCGTGGTGACGGCGCGACCGGCCGCCACCAGCGTCGGGAAGGTCGCCACGCTGGTGGCGACGGGCGGAGGTGGGGGCCGAAGCCGGAGGGTGGCTTCCGTGACGATGCCGAGGGTGCCCTCCGAACCCACGAAGAGGCGCTTGAGGTCGTAGCCGGCGACGTCCTTGATCGTGCGTCCGCCGAGGCGCACGAGGCGACCATCGGCCAGACACACCTCGAGGCCGAGCACGTAGTCGGTCGTGACCCCGTCGCGCACGCAGCACAGGCCGCCCGCGTTGGTGGCCAGGTTCCCCCCGATGGAGCAGATCTCGAACGACGACGGGTCGGGTGGGTACCAGAGGCCGGCGTCGGCTGCGGCCGCCTTGAGCTCGGCGTTGCGCACGCCCGGTCCGACCGTGGCCACCATGGCGGCCGGGTCGATCGAGAGGTGACGGAGCTCCTCGGTCGAGACCACGATGCACCCGTCGATGGCAGTGGATCCTCCGGAGAGCCCGGTGCCCAGGCCCCGCGGGACCACCGCCACCGTGTGCGCGGCGGCCACCCGGATCGCCTCGGCGACGTGCCGGGGCTCCCGTGCGCGCACGAGCGCCATCGGCCGACCCGGCCGCACGGTGGTGGCCCGGTCGACCGAGTAGGCCACCATCACGTCGGGATCGGTCACGAGCGTGTCCGGTGGGAGTCGCGCGCCCAGGGCGTCGATCACGGCGGCGTGGGCGGTGTGCACCGGTCCATTCCACCAGCTCAGGTGGCCGGTGTCGCCGGTGTCGGGGGGATCCGGACGGGGCAGTTCGGCGCTGGACGGCGTCGATGAACCCGGATAGAGTTAGTAAGTACTAACTAACCATGGTGAGAACCCGGCCTGACAGCGATCACGCTCCACCGACGCCACCACCACCGAGACCACCGGACAGTGCAGGACCCTCGAGATGTCGATCCGTCTCACCGCACCAGAGCGCCGCCGGGAGCTCTTGCGAGCCGGCACGACGGTGTTCGCCCGCACCAACTACCGGGCGGCCCGTGTCAGCGACATCGCCGCCGAGGCAGGGGTGAGCGAGCCGATGCTCTACCGCCACTTCCCCTCCAAGAAGGCGCTGTTCTGCGAGCTGCTCGACCGCATCGGCCGGCGCATCCTGGAGGTCTGGGCCGACGCGGTGGTGGACGCTTCCGACGCGCTCGACGCGTTGCGCAGGGCGGGCCAGGTGTACGTGGCCAACCTGGCCGAGCATCCCGCAGAGGCGAGGCTGCAGTTCCAGGCGCTGGCCGAGTCCTCTGATCCCGAGATCGCCGCGGTGCTGCGTGCCAACCACGAACGCTATGTCGCCTTCTTCGAGGACCTCCTCGAACGGGGTCGGGCCGAGGGCGTGCTCCGTGCCGATGCCGACACCCGCACGATCGCCTGGATCCTCGACGGCATGGGAGTGGCCTTCACCGTGCGCGACCTGCTCTTCGCCGACGAGACGGCGGCTCGCGACACCGCCGACAACTCCACGACCGTCGAGCTCATCCTCGCCTGGCTGGCGACACCGTCGAGCGAGGTCACCGAGGTCACCTCGACCCGTTCCCCAGCACCCCGAACGAAGGAGCCCCCGACATGACCACCGACACCCTTCACCTGCCCACCGACGGCGAACCCGTCGAGATCACCCCGCGGCACCTGAAGGCCCTCCTCGTGCGCAACTGGCTGACCCATGACGCCATGTGGTTCGCCGGCGCGGTCGACGAGCTGGGCATCGAGACCGCCAACCGGCTCAACCGTCGGGCGGTGGCGGGGATGTCGGCCGTGGAGGCGGCGAGGATCCTGCGGATCATGCAGCTCGAGGAGGTCCGAACCGGAGCGGAGCTCCGTCGGTTCTTCGACGTCGCCATCGCCCTGGTCATCCCCTCGGCCATCGAGTTCACCGTGGGTTGGGAGCCGGATGAGCGAGCCGTGTGCTTCGGGATCACCCGCTGCTTCGCCTTCGAGGGTGTGACAGCGCTCGGCGTGGCCGACACCTACGAGTGCGGCATCTACGAACGGGTGAAGGGCTGGCTCGATGCCCTGGGTGTCGGCTACGAGGTCGAACCCGACGAGCTGCTCTGCTCCATGCAGCACCATGGGGCTTGCGGGCGCCGCTTCGCCCTCGACCTGCCCGCGTGACCGTGGTGCCATGGGCCACGGTCACGCACCCGGCCCGCCGGGCGACGGCTGTGCCAGGATGCCGGCCATGGCGCGCACGCTCGTGGCGGTCAACACGGCACCGCACTCCGAGAACCAGATGCACGGCGAGGCAGCCCGACGGTTCGGCTTCACCGGGGGCCTGGTGCCGGGGGTCGACGTCCTCGGCTACCTGGCCCACGAGGGCGTGGATCGCTGGGGAGCGCCGTGGTTGGCGGGCGGACGCTTCACCGGTCGGCTGATCGCGCCGGTGTACGACGGCGAGACGGTGCGCATCGTGACCGACGACGTCGACGCCGACCGGCTGGCAGCACGGGTGCTCGACCACGACGATGCCGTGAGGGCCGAGGCGACGATGTCGCTGCTGGACATGGACGGCTCTGGTGAGGAGACGAAGGAACCCGGCCGCTCGGCCGTGCTCCGCCGGGCCGATCCGTCCAGTGCTCCGGTCGCACCCTTGCCTGATCGAGACGAGCGGCCTCCGGCCTCGCGGAGCTCGCTGGCCGTCGGCACACCGACCGCCACCATGCGCTCGGGGTTCCACGCCGAGCATGCACGTCACTACCTCGCGCAGATCTCCGAGACCCATCCCCTCTTCTGCGAGGAGGGTCTGGCGCAGCCGGCGTGGCTCCTGACCTTGGCGAACTTCGCGCTGGCCGCCACCGTGCGGCTGGGCCCGTGGATCCACGTGGGCAGCGACCTGTGGATGCTGGAGCCCGTGCGCGACGGCGAGGAGATCGAGGTGCGAGGCGTCGTCACCGACTGCTACGAGCGCAAGGGCCACGAGTTCGTCGATCTGCAGGTGTGCTACCTGCGCGAGGGTGCGCCGGTGGCGTTGGCCGACCACCGAGCCATCTGGCGGCCCAGAGCGGGAGCGGAGGGTTCGTGAGCGACCTGGAGTGGATGACGGCCACGGAGCTGGCCCCGGCGATCGCCGCCGGCGAGCTCTCAGCGGTCGAGGTGGCGGAGGCGGCCATCGCCCGCATCGCCGCGACCGACCCGGGAATCGGTGCGGTCGTGTGGCACGACCCCGACCAGGTCCGCCGACAGGCCGTCGAGCTCGAGGCCGAGCTGCGCCGTGACGGCCCACGCGGCCCGCTGCACGGGGTGCCGTACGTGATCAAGGACCTCGATGACGTCGAGGGGGTCCCCACCAGCTACGGCATCCCCATGCTGCGCGACGAGGTCGCCACGAGGTCCTCCGTCGTGGCGACGCGGATGGCTGGTGCGGGTGGGCTGTTCGTCGGGAAGGCCAACGCCCCGGAGATGGGCTACCAGGGGGTCACCCGCTGCCACGCCTACGGCAAGACCGTGAACCCCTGGCGGGAGGGGCGCACCGCCGGAGGCTCCAGCGGCGGCTCCGCGGCGGCGGTGGCTGCGGGGATGGTGCCCCTGGCCGACGGCTCCGACGGGGCGGGCTCGATCCGGATCCCCGCGTCCTTCTGCGGGGTGGTCGGGTTCAAGCCGTCCTTCGGGCGGGTGCCCGTGGAGTACGGCTTCGACCAGACGATCGTGCACCACGGCCCGCTGGCCCGGTCGGTGGCGGATGCGGCGCTCATGTTCTCGGTCACGGAGGGCTTCGATCCCCGGGACCCGCGATCGATCGGGGCGAGCGGTCTCGACCCCGTGGCCGACCTCCGGGCGGGGATCGACGGTCTGCGGGTGGGCTGGGCGCCGACGCTGCCGGGCTTCGAGACCGACGAGGAGGTGGTCGGATCCGTGGCGGAGTCGGTGCAGGCGTTCTCCAGCGAGCTCGGGTGCCGGGTCCACCAGCTGGAGCCCGCCTGGGATGACCCCGTGCCCGCCATGTGGGTGCACTGGCAGGCCTTCTACGGCCAGTTCGCCCCGCTGCTGCCCGAGGAGGGCCTGGACGACCAGGTCGATGCGGAGCTCCTCGAGCTGATCCACACGGGGGCGGCGCTGGGTGCCGCCGAGCTCCACCAGGCGAGTGCGCTGCGGATGGTCATGTGGGAGCAGGTGGTCGAGCTCTTCGAGGACCACGACCTGCTCGTCGTGCCGACCATGCCGTGCACCGCCTTCCCCGACGAGCTCGATCACCCGGCGGCCCTGTCGGGCCAGCCGCTGCGGGAGCGCATCCTGCGGTGGCTGATGACCTGCACCTTCAACCTGGCCTCGGCGTGCCCGGTGGTCTCGGTGCCCTGCGGCTTCGACGGCGAGGGCCTTCCCATCGGGCTCTCCATCGTGGGACGACCGTGGGACGACGTCGGCGCGCTGCGGGCGGCGGCGAACTTCGAGCGGGCCCGCCCCTGGGACCAGCTCCACCCGCCGGTCCGAGCGGCCTGACCCGATCGCCGGTTCCGGATCCCCGCTCCGGGAACCCACCCCATCCCGGGCAGGTGGCAGGTGTGGTGCCACACCGGCGTGGCTGACACCGGCCAGTTCGGGAGGGTGCTGGAGGCCGTGAGACCGCCCCCAAGCCTGCCTGGAGCGCCCGTGCTGGCTACAGTTCTTGGATGGCCACCACACAGCGGCCGCGCACGCCGCGTCGTTCCGCTCCGTCTGGGCCCGATCCTGCGTCCCGCGGCTTGATCCTGGTCCTCGTCGCCCTGGCGCTCGGCGCCCTCCTGCTGTTCAAGGGCGGCGTCGTCGGCTTCGACCCCGACGGCGAGGGAGTGGAGATCGGCGCGGGGTCCGGTGACGGCGGCGGGGAGACCGACGAGACCACGACCACCACCGCCGCGCCCACCACCACCGCTGCCCCGGCGACCGTGAAGGTGGTCGTCGCCAACGGCGCGGGGATCTCCGGGCTCGCCCGGCGGGCCACCGAGTACCTCGCCACCCAGGGCTACACCAACTCCGTCGCCACCGATGCCACTGCGAGCGCCAGCGCCACGACGATCTACTTCGCCGCAGGCTTCGAGGCCAACGCCAACGCCCTCGCCGCAGTGCTCGGCCTCCCGGCGACCTCGGTGCAGTCCCTGCCTCCCGGAGCGGCGCTCGCCGGTGACCAGCCGGCGGATGCCGGCCTGATCATCGTGCTCGGCCCCGACGCGCAGGCTCCGCTGGACGCTGCCGACTCAGGTTCCTCCACCACGACCTCGTCGGCTGCCGGCTCCGGGTCGAAGGCGACGACGACGACGACCGCAGCGGAGTGATCCGCTCGCCGCTGGTCGGCGCGGATCAGTCGGCGGCGGCGAGCTGGTCCGCCAACCAGTCCGCCGGCGTGCGCGCGCCGACGAGTTCGCGCAGCACCCGGGCCCGCGCCGCCCGCTCGGGTTCCGGCCGTTGGAGGGCGTCGCTGATCGCGGTGGCGGTGTGCTCGAGGTCGAAGGGGTTCACGCCGTCGGCGGCAGACCCCAGCTCCCAGGTGGCGCCGGCTTCGGTCGACAGCACCAGCTGGCCGTCTCGCTGGTTGACCATCGGACCCTCCTTCGCCACGAGGTTGAGCCCGTCGCGGATGGGGTTCACCACGAGCACGTCGTAGCGACGCAGCACAGCGACCGACCGGGGGTAGTCGTCGTCGGTGAGCAGCACGATCGGCTGCCACTCCCCGCTCGACCACCGCTCGTTGACCCGCTCCACCTCCGCGACCACCTCGTCGCGGTAGCGGGCGTACGCCGGCACGCCGAGGCGCGACGGGTAGCAGCAGGCGACGAAGGTCGCCCGCCCGCGGAGGTCGGGGTCGCGCTCGAGGAGCAGGTCCCATGCGGTGAACCCACGCACGATGTTCTTGGAGAGCTCCATGCGATCCACACGCGCCACGAGCAGGCGATCACCCACCACCTCCTCCAGCTCGGCCATCGCCACCTCGCAGGCGGAGCCGGAGGCGACCGCCTCCAGCTCGGCGCGGTCGCTGTTGAGGGTGGCGTGGAAGGGCGTCGTCGCTCGGCCGGCGAGCAGCTCCTGGGTGGCGGCGTAGTTCCCTGCCCACATCGGCGTGTGGAACCCGCAGGCGTGGTGGGCGGCGAGCCCGTCGAGCATCTCGCCCCGCGGCTCGGGCGGCAGCACGGTGGCGCCGCCCGGGCCGGTGAAGGGGGTGTGGTGGAAGTGCACGAGGTGCAGGTCAGGTCGTTCGGCGCGCACCTCGGGTGCCAGCAAGGTGAGGTGGTAGTCCTGGACCAGCACCGCGGCGCCCTCCGGGGCGTGCTCCACCACCGCCTCGGCGAAGCGGTGGTTCACCCGGCGGTAGGCGTCCCAGGCCTCCCACCACGCGAGGTCGTAGGTGGGTTCGCGGGTGCGGTCGAACAGCCCGTGGTGGAGGAACCACAGCGTCGAGTTCGACACCACGTCGTAGTAGCGCTCCTGGTCCAGGGGGTCGAGGTGCAGCAATCGGGCTTGGAGGCCGTCGACGGCGGCGATGCCTCCGGGAGACGCCTCCCGATCGGCCCCCGAGAGCGCCGCGGCGATCCACGTCGCCCGGCCGGACTCCACCAGAGGTGCCAGGCCGGACACCAGCCCACCGCTGCCCCGTCGGCCGACCAGTGCATCGCCGTCGCGCCGGAAGCTGATCGGTCCGCGGTTCGAGGCGATCACCACGGGGCGGTCGTGATCCGGCGAGCCGGTCCCCGAGGTCTCGGCGCGGTGCTGCATGGGTTCACCCTAGGACGTGATCACCTGGGCCGAGGACGCCGCCCGAGGTCCCTAGGCTGGCCCGGTGCGCATCGTCGTCGCGCCCGACAAGTTCCGCGGCACCATCACCGCGAGCGATGCCGCTGACGCGCTGGCCCGCGGGCTGGAGGCCGAGGGGCACGAGGTGGTGCTGCGGCCGATGGCGGACGGCGGAGAGGGAACGCTGGATGTCCTCGGCGGTCCGAACCGGACCTCGATCGTGTCGGGTCCGCTGGGCGACCCCGTCGACGCGGCCTGGCGGCTGAGCGGTCGTCACGCCGTGATCGAGATGGCCCGTGCCTCGGGCATCGCGCTGGTCGGCGGTGCGGATGGCAACGACGCCGTCGCCGCCTCCACCTACGGAACGGGAGAGCTGATCGCCGCGGCGCTCGACTCGGGTGCCCGCGACATCGTGGTCGGCGTCGGTGGCTCGGCCACCACCGACGGCGGTCTCGGCGCGCTGCGGGCCCTGTTCCCGTTGCACCGGCTGCGTGGGGTGGAGCTGGTCGTCGCGTGCGACGTGCGGTTGCGGTTCCTCGACGCAGCCAGGGTGTTCGCTCCCCAGAAGGGCGCCACACCCGCTCAGGTGGAGCTGCTGGAACGCCGCCTGGAGCGGTTGGCCGAGCTCTTCGAGGAGGAGTACGACACCGACGTGCGAACCCTCGACGGCGGTGGGGCGGCCGGCGGTCTGGCGGGGGGACTGGCCTGCGTCGGTGCCAGCCTCGTCTCGGGTGTCGAGCTGGTGGCGGAGCGGACGGGGCTCGACGAGGCGCTGGAGTCGGCGGACGCGGTCGTCACCGGGGAGGGTTTCCTGGACGAGGAGTCCTTCGACGGCAAGGTCGTGGGCGGGGTCGTGGAGCTGGCGTCGTCGTGCGGTGTTCCGGCGGTGGCGGTGGTGGGCGAGTGCTTCGACGGCGCGTCCACGCGGGTTCCGACGGTGTCGCTCGTGCAGCGCTTCGGCCGGGAGCGGGCGCTCGCCCGGACCGCCGAGTGCCTGCGAGAGGTGGGGGCGGAGCTGCTCGAGCGCCTGGGCGAGCAGGGGGCCGCCGGCTGAGCGACAGCGGTGGCGGGCACCCGAGCACCACCACCCCGAGGTGCTAGGCCCCTACGACCATCGCCGGGGTGTGCTCCTGCAGGTACTCGGCCACCTCGATCATCGGCGGGCGCTCGGCGACTTCGATCTCCACCGGGGGCCGCCCGGGTGCGGTGAGCTCCGCGATCACGGGTGCCAGGTCGCGGTCGACCCGGCGCAGGACGGTCTGCATGATCGCCGACGCCTGCGGACCGAGCTCGGCCAGGGGTCGGTTGCGGTGGTGGCGGACCTCGAGGTCGACCTGTGCGATGCCGTCGACGCCGCGCAGGCGCAGCAGGTCGATCAGCAAGCCCATCTCGACGCCGTAGCCCTCCACGAACGGGAGCTGCTCGAGCACGGCCCTGCGGCCGCCGTACTCTCCCGACAGCGGCTGGCGCAGCTCCGCCAGAGCGGGGAACAGCAGGGCGATCAGCGGACGGGCGACGAGCTCGGTGACCCGACCGCCGCCCTGGCCGTCGGCCACCGGCCGGTCGTAGAAGGCCTTGACGAACTCGACGCCGGGTTCGCACAGGAGCGGGCCGAGTATCCCCGAGACGAACCGGTGGTGGAACTCGCGCAGGTCGGTGTCGCACCACACCACGACATCGCCCTGGGACACCAGCAGCGACTTCCACAGCACCTCGCCCTTGCCGTGTCCCGCACCGTACTCGGGCAGGACGTCCGCGCTGGCGACGACGCGGGCGCCGTGCTGCGTCGCGATCGACGCGGTGGCGTCGTGGGAGTGGTCGTCGATCACGATGAGCTCGTCGACGATGCCGCCGCGGACCAGGTGGCGGTGCACCTCGGCGACGATGGGGCCGAGGGTCGCCGCCTCGTTGCGGGCGGGGAGGCACACCGACACGCTCGTGGTGCCCTTGGCCTCACGGAGACGGTCCAGGGGGAAGTCGTGGTGGTGGTAGGTGCGGATCGCACCGGCGCGCATGGGGTCCGCGGCAGCGGCAACCATGGAGTGCCTCCTCGGCGGAACCACCTGCTGGCTCCTCGTCTGCCGGTGAAACGTACCGCGGGCCGGCGGCATTCCGCGGTCCCCCTCACCTGCGCCTCGGGTGTCGTGGTCGATCGGCGACGGCGCGGGATGGAGCGGGGCTCGGTGCCGATCGACGGGCGGTGCTCCGGGTGCGGCGAGTGGGAATGGTGGAGGTGGGTGCGGGGTTGCGCGTGCCGTTAGCATCGCGCTGCCCTGCCGGGCAGCCGATGGGGGCGCCCGGCGCCACCCTGCGAGGAGCAACCCCATGTCCGTCAGCATCCGCATCCCCACCACCCTGCGCACCCTCACCGGCGGATCCTCGGATGTCGTCGTGGAAGGCGCCACCGTGGGCGACGCGCTCGAAGCGCTCGATGCTGCCCATCCGGGCTTCCGCGATCGCCTCCTCGACGACGAGGGCAACCTGCGGCGATTCGTCAACGTGTTCCTCGCGGACGACGACGTGCGCTACCTCGACGGCCTGGGCACCGTCGTGCCCGACGGGGCGACGATCTCGATCATCCCCGCCGTCGCCGGCGGCTGAGACTCTCCCCGACCTCCCGCGCCTGACGTGGCGGGGGGCTCGCGTTCGGTGGTGGATCGGGAAGTATCACCCACCCTTTCAACTGATGACGGTCTTCTTCGGGACGTTCCCCAACTTTGCGGAGTCGTAACACGTTCGTAATGTCGATGTCATGTCGACTCCACTCCCGATCCGTCCTCGCGCGCCCCGGCGGCTCCCGGGACCGCAGCACCACACCGGCCGTCGTCGAAGAGCACGCTCGTCGGGGGCTGCGATCCTGACCGCGGTGTTCGTCCTGGGCGTCGTGGCTCCATCCGAGGTCACCGGTGCTCAGGAACCACCCGGGTCCTCTGCCGACGAGGCGCAGAACGGGCGTTCCGTCACCTCCGCCGCCGCAGCGGAGCGCCGTGCCGCGACACCGCCTCCCACGACACCGCCTCCCACGACGTCGGTGGCCCCACCTCCTGATCCGCAGGGCATGCAGCTGCCGCTCCAGACCTTCGCCGTGCCTCCCGAGCCCTACGCCGCGGTGGCTCCGTGGGAGTGCAGTCCGGAGCTGCGCCCCGGCACCCGGGCCTTCGGTGACCTCCTCCACCGGGCCAGTGGCGGTCGCTACGTCTACGAGGACGTGCGGCCCTGCGGCGCGTCCTGGGGGATCACCTACAGCCAGCACAAGACCGGCAGGGCCATCGACTACATGGTGGACAGCCGTGATCCACGGGGTCGTGCTGACGGCCTCGCCGTGCTGCAGTGGCTGTTCGAGTCCGTCGACGGCGTGCCCCATGCCCGGCTGCGCCGTCTGGGGGTGGTGGAGATCATCTGGGACGGTCGGATCTGGACGACCGCGGCCGACACCGCGGTCCTCAGCCACGACCCTGCGGCGTGGCGTCCCTACGACGGTCTCGGATGCTCAGGCGACCCGGTCGGCCAGGGCACCGAGTGCCACTACGACCACTTCCACTTCACCCTCTCCGCCGCCGGAGCCGCGGGCCTGGTGACGGCCTACCTGCCGACGCCGCCGCCGGCTCCCGCTGATCGGGCCCCCGCTTAGCAGTCCACAGCAGAGAGTGCTAGAACTGTTGGCACTCTCTGTGTGGGAGTGCCAACAGCCGACGACCCGGGGATGCCGGGTCACGACCCCCGCCCACGTCTCCAACGGAGGAACCATGGCCAAGATGATCCAGTTCGACGAGGAGGCTCGTCGCAAGCTCGAGTCGGGCATGAACCAGCTGGCGGACGCCGTGCGCGTCACGCTCGGGCCCAAGGGCCGCAACGTCGTGCTCGACAAGAAGTGGGGAGCGCCCACCATCACCAACGACGGTGTGTCGATCGCCAAGGAGATCGAGCTGGAGGACCCCTACGAGAACATCGGTGCCGCCCTGGTGAAGGAGGTCGCCAAGAAGACCGACGACGTCGCCGGTGACGGGACCACCACCGCGACGGTGCTGGCCTGGAGCATGGTGCGCGAGGGCCTTCGCAATCTGGCCGCCGGTGCCAACCCCATGGGGATCAAGCGGGGCATCGAGCAGGCCGTGGAGACCGCGGTGGCGAAGATCCACGAGCTCGCCATCGAGGTCGACTCCAAGGAGCAGGTGGCGCAGGTCGCCGCCATCTCTGCTGCAGACCGTGAGATCGGCGACGCCATCTCCGAGGCCATCGACAAGGTCGGCAAGGACGGAGTGATCACCGTCGAAGAGTCCAACACCTTCGGCCTCGAGATGGACCTCGTCGAGGGCATGCGCTTCGACAAGGGCTACATCTCGCCCTACATGGTCACCGACGCCGAGCGCATGGAGGCTGTGCTGGACAACCCCTACCTCCTCTACGTCAGCTCCAAGATCACCAACGTCCGCGACCTGGTGCCGGCGCTGGAGAAGGTGATGCAGTCCGGCAAGCCCATGGTGATCATCGCCGAGGACATCGAGGGAGAGGCGCTGGCCACCCTCGTGGTCAACAAGATCCGGGGCACCTTCTCCTCGGTGGCGGTCAAGGCCCCCGGCTTCGGCGAGCGCCGCAAGGCGATGCTGCAGGACATGGCCATCCTCACCGGCGGCCAGGTCATCTCCGAGGAGATCGGCCTCAAGTTGGAGAACGTCACGCTCGACCTGCTCGGCCAGGCCGACAAGGTCGTGGTGACCAAGGACGAGACCACCATCATCAACGGTGGCGGGTCCAAGGAGGACCTCGACGGCCGCATCGCCCAGATCAAGGCCGAGATCGACAACACCGACTCCGACTACGACCGCGAGAAGCTCCAGGAGCGCCTCGCCAAGCTCTCCGGCGGCGTGGCAGTGCTCAAGGTCGGCGCGGCCACCGAGGTGGAGCTCAAGGAGAAGAAGCACCGCATCGAGGATGCGGTGAGCACCACCAAGGCCGCCATCGAGGAGGGTGTGGTCGCCGGCGGCGGCGTCACCCTGCTGCGGGCCCAGGCCGCGGTCGACGCCCTGATCTCCTCCCTCGACGGCGACGAGGCCACCGGCGCCAAGATCGTCGGCAGCGCCCTGCTCGGACCCATCACCCAGATCGCCGAGAACGCCGGCCTCGAGGGCGGCGTGGTCGTGCAGAACGTCAAGGGCCTTGCCAACGCGGCCGAGGGCCTCAACGCGGCGACCGGGGAGTACGAGGACCTGGTGGCCGCCGGCATCATCGATGCCGCCAAGGTGACTCGCTCGGCCCTGCAGAACGCAGCGTCCATCGCTGCGCTCTTCCTCACCACCGAGGCCGTGGTCGCCGACAAGCCCGAGCCCCCGGCACCCATGGGTGGAGGTGCCCCCGACATGGGCGGGATGGGCGGAGGCATGGGCTTCTGAGCCCGAGCCAGCATCGCTGAGACGTTCGGGGCCGGTCCCTCTGGGACCGGCCCCGAACGCGTCGGGCGGACCTCCCTCGGCGCGGAAGCGGCGACGGATGTCACAGGTCCCGTAAGCTCACCCCCGTTGTGCGTGCGCCGCTGATCGATCCCCGACCGGAGCTGGAGCTCTCGAAGCCTCCGGCCACCAGCTTCGCCCAGCGGCTGGGCTGGGTCACCGTGCTGGTCGTGCTGGTGCTGGCCGGACCGGCGCTCACCTCCGGCGCGGCGCTCGGCCAGGAGGCCGACGTCGACGGAGAGGCGATCACGGGTCGGCTGGTGAACGACGACGACGGCGAGCCGGTCGCCGGCGTGGAGATCGTGGTGAGCACCGAGGAGGGGGAGGAGGTGGGGACCATCACCTCCGATGCGGAGGGCGAGTACCTCCTCGAGCTCCCCGGCGAGGGCCGCTACGTGGCGCAGCTCCGGGTGGACTCGCTGCCCGAGGGGGTGAAGCTCACCGATCCGGACAAGACCGCCCTGACCTTCACCGTGCTGCCCGACCAGCAGAAGCCGCTGCTGTTCCCCTTCGGCGAGGACACCCGCGACAGCGCCTCCACCCTCGATCGCGTCGTGCCGCTCACCATCTCCGGGTTGCGCACGGGGCTCATCCTGGCCATGTCGGCGATCGGGCTGTCGCTGGTGTACGGCACCACCCGCTTCACCAACTTCGCACACGGGGAGATGGTCACCTTCGGCGCCCTGCTCGCCTGGTTGTTCAACCAGAGCTTCGGGCTCCCGCTGCTGGTGGCGGCCCCTCTCGCGGTGGCGATCTGCGGGTTCGCCGGCGCAGGCCTGGAGCGAGGGCTCTGGCGCCCGCTGCGGCGGCGCGGCTCGACCCTGTTCGGTCTCATGATCGTCAGCTTCGGGCTCTCGATCCTGGCTCAGCACGTCTTCCTGTACGTCTTCGGATCCCGCACCCGGCCGTACTCCGACTACGCGGTGCAGCGCAACGGCGTGCGCATCGGTGCCGCCATCGTGCAGCCCAAGGTGTTCGCCGTGATCATCTTGTCGGTGGTCGTCCTCGGCGGCGTCGGGCTGTTCCTCAGCCGGGCGCGCTTCGGCAAGGCCATGAGAGCGGTGGCCGACAACGGTCCCCTCGCCTCGTCGTCGGGGATCGACACCGACAGGGTCGTGCTGTGGGTCTGGATCGGCGGATCGGCGCTGGCCGGCTTCGGCGGGATCCTCTACTCGGTGACCCAGCAGGTCTTCTTCGCCCAGGGCCAGACCCTCCTGCTGCTCATGTTCGCGGGGATCACCCTGGGTGGGCTGGGTACGGCCTACGGGGCGGCCGCCGGCTGCGTGGTGCTCGGGCTGTTCATCGAGCTCTCGACCCTCGTCGTGCCCACCTCCATGAAGAACGTCGGCGCCCTCGCCGTGCTGATCCTGGTGCTGCTGTTCAAGCCGGAGGGCCTGTTCGGGCGGCGGGAGCGGGTGGGCTGATGAACTGGGACCTCGTCTTCACCACGCTCTTCTCGGCGATCTTCATCAAGGAGACCGTCTTCTACGTGCTCGGTGCCCAGGGGCTGAACATCCAGTACGGCTACGCAGGACTGATGAACTTCGGCCAGGCGGGGTTCATGGCGGCCGGCGCCTACGGAGTGGCGATCAGCTACGAGACCTTCGGATGGTCGGTGTGGGTGGGCATCCTGGTGGGGATCCTCTGGGCGGTGCTGCTGGCGCTGCTGCTGGGAGTGCCGACGCTCCGTCTGAGGGGCGACTACCTGGCGATCGTCACCATCGCCGCCGGGGAGATCATCCGGCTCGTGTTCCGCTCGGAGGCCATGGAGGACATCTCCGGGGGCAACAGCGGGATCAACGGCTTCGCTGTGGAGTTCTTCGACCTCAACCCGTGGGTCAACGGCCGCCGCTACGAGCTCGGGCCGTTCTCCTACCTGGGCAAGGACCTCTGGATCCAGACCATCGGTTGGAGCGTGGTGCTGGCCATGGCCCTGCTGACCTTCCTGCTCATGCGCAGCCCCTGGGGACGGGTGGTCAAGTCGATCCGGGAGAACGAGGACGCCGTACGATCGCTGGGCAAGAACGTCTACGCCTACAAGATGCAGGCGCTGATCCTCGGCGGGGTGATGGGGGCGCTGGGCGGCATCGTGCTGGCGCTGGGCAACGAGTCGGTCCTGCCCGACACCTTCGCCACCCGCACCACGTTCATCTGCTACGGCGCGCTGATCCTGGGCGGTGCCGCTCGGGTGTGGGGACCCATCCTGGGGGGCATCGTGTTCTACGTGGTGTTCCGCGGGCTCGACGTCATCGTGCGGGAGCTGGAGAAGGCCGACCTCGTGCCCGACTCGGTGATGTCCAGCACCCAGGCGGGTGTCGTGCGGTTCATGTTCCTCGGCATCGCCCTCATGTTGTTGATGGTGTTCCGTCCGCAGGGCCTCCTCGGCGACCGCAAGGAGCTGGCCTTCGATGGCCGCTGAGGGCGGCGCCGGCGCCTCCGTGCCGGCGCCGGACCACGATCTGCTGCCCGAGCCGGGTTCGCACAAGCCCGACCCGATCCTGGTGGCCGACGACGTGAGTCGCCGCTTCGGCGGGGTGACCGCGGTGGACGTGGCCCACTGCGAGTTCCAGCGGGGCTGGATCACCGCGCTGATCGGCCCCAACGGTGCAGGGAAGACCACCTACTTCAACCTGCTCACCGGCTTCGACAAGGCCGACACCGGCGAGTGGTCGATGAACGGGCGGCGCATCACCGGCCTGCCGCCTCACCGCGTGGCCCGCCTGGGGATGGTGCGCACCTTCCAGCTCACCAAGTCGCTCACCAAGCTCACGGTGCTGGAGAACATGCGCCTGGGTGCCCCTCACCAGAGAGGCGAGCGATTCTTCGCTTCGCTGGTGAGGCCGCTCTGGGCGCAGCAGGAGGCCGAGATCACCCAGCGGGCCGAGGTGCTGTTGGAGCGCTTCAAGCTGTCGCACATGCGCGACGAGTTCGCCGGGTCGCTCTCGGGGGGTCAGCGCAAGCTGTTGGAGATGGCCCGTGCGCTGATGAGCTCCCCGGAGCTGGTCATGTTGGACGAGCCCATGGCGGGGGTGAACCCGGCGCTGACCCAATCCCTGCTCGAGCACGTCAAGGGCCTGCGGGACGAGGGGATGTCGGTCATCTTCGTGGAGCACGACATGGACGTGGTGCACGACATCTCCGACTGGGTGGTGGTGATGGCGGAGGGGCGCGTGATCGCCGAGGGCACGCCGCGCGACATCGGCCGGAACCAGGCGGTCATCGACGCCTACCTCGGGACCCACCACGGCCAGGACCTCCATCCGGAGATCGCCAAGCAGCGCGGCGAGGGCGAGGGACCGACGGGCGTGGAGGGCGTGAGGTGAGCACCATGAGCGAGGTCCTGCTGCGTGCCGAGGACATCGTGGCCGGCTACGTGCCGGAGGTGAACATCCTCAACGGCTGCTCCCTGGAGCTGTACCCCGCCGAGCTGGTGGGCATCATCGGCCCCAACGGCGCGGGCAAGTCGACGCTGCTCAAGGCCCTGTTCGGCCTCATCCCCGTGCGTTCCGGATCGGTGACGTTGCGAGGCGAGGACATCACCTCGCTCAAGGCCCACCAGCTGGTGCGCAAGGGCGTGGGGTTCGTGCCCCAGACCGAGAACGTGTTCGCCTCGCTGACGGTGAAGGAGAACATGGAGATGGGGGCGTTCCTGGAGCCGAAGATGGTGGAGGAGCGCTTCGCACGGGTGTGCGAGCTGTTCCCCCGCCTCGGCGAGCGGGCGGGGCAGCAGGCGGGTTCGCTGTCGGGGGGTGAGCGCCAGATGGTGGCCATGGGCCGGGCGCTGATGATGGATCCCTCCGTGCTGCTGCTCGACGAGCCGTCGGCGGGCTTGTCGCCGGCGTTCCAGGACGAGGTGTTCATCAACTGCCGCCGCATCAACTCCGTGGGCGTGTCGATCGTGATGGTCGAGCAGAACGCCCGCCGATGCCTGCAGGTCGCCGACCGGGCGTTCGTGCTGGATCAGGGCACCAACGCCTACAGCGGGACCGGCCGGGAGCTGCTCAACGATCCCAAGGTGATCGAGCTCTACCTGGGCACGCTGGCACGCGGCCTGGTCGATTGAGGCCGGGTGCTCTCCGTGCACCCACTCGCGCAGGGGTGCGGGACGCGGAAGGGGCCGGACCCGCAGGCCCGGCCCCTTCCACCGATGTGCTCGAGGTCGGTCAGGTGCCGGCCTCGAAGTTCTGGGCCAGGGCGTTGCCCATGTTGCCGTCGACGCCGTAGACCGCGACGTCCTGAGGCCCGACGCCCTGCTCGATCATGGTGGCGATGATGCGGGAGCTCTCGTCGAAGCCGATGAGGGCGATGGCATCGGGGTCCGCCGCCTTGGCCGCCTCGACCTCGGCGGTGAAGCTCTCGGCCTTGGGGTCGTAGATCTTCGTCCCCACGACGGTGGCGCCGCCGCCCTCGAGGCCCGAGGTGAGGTCCTCGGCGAGGCCGGTGCCGTAGTCGTCGTTGAGGGCGAGGATGTACACGTTGGACTTGCCGTCGCCGATGATCGTGTCGGCGAGCACCTGCCCCTGGAGGATGTCGGAGGGGGCGTCACGGAAGTAGAGGCCCTTGTCCGGGTAGTCCGACAGCTTCTTGGAGGTGTTGGCCGGGGAGAACATGGTGACCCCGGCGGTGGTGATCTTGTCGATCACCGACAGCGTCACCGACGAGGACGCCGCGCCCACGATCAGGTCCACGTTCTGACCGAGCAGCGTGTCCACCGTGCCCGGTGCCACGTTGTTCTCGGTGTCACCGGAGTCGCCCTGGATGTGCTTGGTGGGCTTGCCCAGCACGCCGCCGGCGGCGTTGATCTCCTCCACCGCCAGGTTGACCCCGGCGAACTCGGGCGGGCCGAGGAAGGCGAGGGAGCCGGTCTCCGGCAGCAGGGAGCCGATGACGAACTCGCCGTCGCCTTCACGGCTGGCCTCCACCGCCACCTGTGCCACGTCCGCCTCGGAGGGCGCTTTGGCGGTGACGAAGGTGGTCAGGTCGTCCTGGATGCACTCCTTCTGGTTCTCGCAGCCCTCGGTGCCGAACTCGAGGATGCCGTAGGAGGCCTCGGTCGGCTCACCGTTGCCGGAGAACTCGAGCGGTCCGGAGGCGCCGTCGTAGTCGATGTCCTTGCCTTCCTTGATCAGGGCGAGGCAGTCGGCGTAGTTGGTGCACTTCTCACCTTCGCGGGTGATGCCGTTGATCTCCTCGGCGTAGCTGGAGCCGTCGGTGCCGGCCTTCTCCACGGCGAGGGCGGAGATGATGACGGCGTCGTAGCTCTCGGGGCCGTAGTTGAAGTCCACGAGGTCGGGGTCGATCTCGAGCATGCGGTCCTTGAACTCGTCGGAGAGGTCCACCAGGGGAGTGGTGCCCTTCATGCCCGACAGCGCCTTCTCGGCTCCGCTGCCGGTTCCGGTGTCGCTGTCGGCCTCCTCGGTCGTGGAGGTCGACCCGTCGCCGTCGGAGCTCTCGTCGTCGTCGCCGCACCCGGCGGCGACGAGGGAGAACCCCAACACCACTGCGAGCACTGCGAGCCACCATGGCGTCTTCTGCATACCGCACACCCCTTTCGTTGGCTGGTGATGCCCCGTCGGCGGGACCGAACTGGGTGGCGAGAGACTACTCCTCGCATCGTGTGCCGCATCGGCAAAGTCACGAAACGGAAATCCGGAGTCGTTGCTCACACAACGGTGCCCTCGGGGCCGACTCCATGACGGATCGGGTGGACCGCGCGCTGCCTCTTCGGGATCGTTCGCCCCGCCGCGCGCAACGCGAGCACACTGGCGACCATGTTCGCCGCCCTCCCGACCTGGCTCGCGGTGGCGGGCGCCGTGCTGGCCGGGTTCGTGTCGGGGGTGCTCTCGGCGATGATGGGCATCGGCGGCGCGGTGGTCACCACACCGGCCGTTCGAGTGCTGGGGGGCACCCCGATCGAGGCGGTGGGATCGACGATCCCCGCGATCCTGCCCGGTGCGCTCAGCGGTGCGTGGCGCTACGCGCGCGCCGGGATGGTGCAGTGGCGGTTGGCGCTCACCCTGGGGGTGTCGGGCTCGTTGCTCGCCGTGGTCGGGGCACGTCTCTCCGACGAGGTCAGCGGTCGGGTCCTCATGGTGCTCACCGCCACCGTGATGCTGTGGTCGGGTGCGTCGGTGGTGCGCACAGGGCGCCGTGCCGAAGCCGACGGCGCCGACCCCGGACCCAGCGCGCAGGCGTTGGCGGCGCGCGACTCGATCCCGTTGCTCGCGTTCGCAGGCTCCGTGGCGGGCTTCGTCGCCGGCCTGCTCGGCGTCGGCGGGGGCATCGTGCTGGTCCCCGTGCTCACGGGTGCGCTGCACCTGCCGATGCGTCGCGCGGTGGCCTCCAGCCTCGTGGGGGTGGCGATCTTCCAGGTGCCGGCGCTGATCACCCATGTGTGGCTGGGTCACGTGAACTGGGCGCTGGCCGTGCCGCTGATGGTGGGGGCGCTTCCCGGCGCCCAGGTCGGTGCGCACGTCACCATCGGGGCCACCGACCGAGCGGTGCGGCTGGGGTTCGGGGCGCTGATCGCGGTGCTGGCCGTGCTCTACGGCGTCAGCGAGGTCCGGGGCATCCTCCGCCACGGGTGGTGACGCGGACGACCGGGCAGTCGAGCGGCGGCGGACCGGCCCGGAGCGTGCCGTAGGCTCTCCTCATGGCACCCGGGCGGACCGAAGCAGTGATGGCCCGCCGGTTCGACCCCGCCGGGGGTGGCCGCCGCCCGCAGGACGTCGTGGTCGAGGAGCCCCTGGAGATCCACCTCGGTGGGCGACGGGTCGCCACCACCATGCGCACCCCGGGCCACGACGTCGAGCTGGCCGCCGGCTGGCTCTGGGCCGAGGGCGACCTGGCGGAGCCGCCCGAGGAGGTGCGCTACTGCGGGACCGGGTCGGCGTCGAGCACGCACTTCAACGTGGTGACCGTCGTGCCCGCGCCGCGCCGGCTCGCCGCTGCCGATCCCATCTCGTCACCGGGCGGCCACGACCGGCCGAGCGTCCGTGGCGCGGATCGGCTGGAGGCCGTGGCCGCTCGGCTCGGGTCCCTTCCGTCGAGCTCCTGGCGGGCGGAGCACCTGGCGAGGCTCGACGATGCGCTGGCCGACCGCCAGGAGCTGTTCACCAGGACCGGCGGGGCCCACGGCGCCGCAGCCTTCGATCCCGACGGTGCCGTCGTGGTCGTGCGCGAGGACGTCGGTCGCCACAACGCCGTCGACAAGGTCGTGGGCCGGCTGCTGCTCGACGGCCGGCTCCCCGCGACCGGATGGGCCCTGTGGACCTCGGGTCGGGTGAGCTTCGAGATGGTGAAGAAGGCGTGGTCGGCGGGCTTCGGCGCACTCGTGTCGGTGAGCGCGCCCTCCTCGCTCGCGGTGCGCGCTGCCCAGCGAGCGGGGATGGTGCTCGTGGGCTTCGCCCGACAGGGCGGCGGCACGGTGTACGCCGGCGACGACCAGGTCGGCTGCGGGACGGATGGCCGATGACCGCCGGGCGGTCGCGACCGCTGTTCGCCCGGGCCTTCTCGCTGCTCACCCGGATGGACGAGCGCACGGGCATGGCAGAGCACCGCCGAGAGGCGCTGCGTGGGCTGAGCGGCGTGGTGGTCGAGGTGGGTGCGGGCACGGGCACCAACTTCCACCACTACCCCGAGGGCGTCACCCGGGTGATCGCCGTGGAGCCGGAGCCCTACCTGCGGCACAAGGCGGCGCAGGCGGCGGTCTCCGTGGAGCTCGAGGTGGTGGTCCACGAGGGGGTGGCGGAGTCGGTCCCTCTCGAGGACGCCAGCGTCGACGCCGCGGTGGCGTCGCTCGTGCTGTGCTCCGTGGAGGACCCGCGCGCCGCGCTGACGGAGATGTGGCGCGTGGTGCGCCCGGGTGGGGAGCTCCGCTTCTACGAGCACGTGCGCGCCGGGGTCGCCGATCGGGCGCGGTGGCAGGACCGCGTCGACGTCGTGTGGCCGCACCTGGCCGGCGGGTGCCACACGGCCCGCGACACGGTGGCGGCCATCGAATCGACCGGTTGGAGGGTCGAGGATCGACGTGACTTCGAGTTGGGGGGCTCCCGGTGGAACCCCGTCTCGCCCCACGTCATCGGTCGGGCGGTGAGGCTGCCGTGAGGATCGTGGTGCGCCGGCGCCGCCCTGGTCGCGCCGGGATGCGCTGAAGGGGGGCACCGTGATCGGGGACTTGGAGGTGCGGCGGGGACTCGTGATCCCCGCGGCCGAGCTGCAGGAGCGGTTCAGCGCCTCCGGCGGCCCGGGTGGCCAGCACGCCAACCGCTCCGCCACCCGAGTGGAGCTCCGCTTCGACGTCGTGGCCAGCGCCGCGCTGAGCGATGCCCAGCGGAGCCGTCTGCGGAGCCGGCTCGGCCCGGAGGTGCGCGTCGTCGTCGACGACGAGCGCTCCCAGCGGCGCAACCGGGAGATCGCCCGGCGCCGCCTGGTGGCGGTGCTGCGAGGTGCGCTGCACCGGCCGACCCCTCGCCGACCCACGAGGCCGTCGGCCTCCTCGGTGGCTCGCAGGGTGGAGCAGAAGCGCCGACGCAGCGAGACCAAGCAGCTGCGCCGTCGCCCTCCCTCGGAGTGAGCGCTCCCCGTTCCCGGACTCGTGGGCCGACCCCGAGGCTGTCGGTGGACCCGACGGTTGTGGCGGCTGCGGTCGGTCCTACACTCCCGCCCATGGTCTCCCCATCCTCCCCGTCGGTCGGCCTGTGCGTGGCCCACCTGTTCCTGGGCGTCGGCCCCCTCGTCGAACGCCAGGCCGTGCTGGCCGCACTTGCGGAGGCCCGTGGCTCGGGCGTCCAGGTGGTGACGGCCGCCATCCTGGGCCACAAGGCCGACATCGGGATCATGGCGCTGGCCGAGGACCAGTGGCGGCTGCGCGACCTGCAGACGGCGCTGGTGTCTGCCGGGTTGGAGCTGCGCGACTCCTACGTCTCGCTCACCGAGATCTCCGAGTACGCCGCCGGGGTGCCCGAGGAGATGCGCCAGGCGCGCCTGCACCCGCAGCTCCCCCCGGAGGGGAAGCAGTGCTTCTGCTTCTACCCGATGTCGAAGCGCCGCGAGGCGGGGGCGAACTGGTTCACCGAGGACTTCGAGCGCCGCAAGGAGATGATGTACGAGCACGGGGCGTCCGGTCGGCGCTTCGCCGGCCGGGTGCTGCAGGTCGTGACCGGCTCGACCGGCCTCGACGACTACGAGTGGGGCGTCACGCTGTTCTGCGTGCACCCCGACGACGTGAAGGACGTGGTGTACACCATGCGCTTCGACGAGGCATCGGCCCGCTACGGCGAGTTCGGACCGTTCTACGTGGGCATGGTCGCCGAGGACGACGAGGTGCTGGCCCGGGTGGGGGCCTGAGGTGGCCGCACTCGTCGAGCGCCACGCGACCGAGCATCCGGGCCGCCCGGCGCTGATCGACGAGCACGGCACCACCACCTGGGCCGAGCTCGACGATCGGGTGAACCGCGCCGTGCATGCCCTGGATCGGCTCGGCCTGGACACCCACGACACCGTGGCGTTGATGTCGGGCAACCGCAGGGAGTTCTTCGAGGTGTTCGCCGCGGCCGCCAACGGGGGCTGGTTGGTGGTGCCGGTCAACTGGCACTGGGTGGCCGACGAGCTGGCCCACGTGATCGAGGACTCGGCCTCGGTGGCCCTGCTGGTCGACGAGCGGTTCCTGGAGGTGGCGGTCGCCGCCCGCGCGGACGAGCGCACCCGTGGCTGCACCCGATGGATCGTGCTGGGCGGAACGCCCCCGCCAGAGGGCTTCCTGTCCTGGGACGAGCTGCTCGCCGCGGCCCCCTCGACGCCGCCGGAGGAACCGGTCATGGGCGGACCGATGTTCTACACGTCGGGCACCACCGGGTTCCCCAAGGGCGTGCGCTCGGGGCTCACCAGGACCGGTGCGCCGGCCGAGCTGCTGGAGCTCATCGCCGCCGGCTTCAACGACATGCTGGGCCTGCCCGCGGGAGGCGTCACCCTCCTCGACGGCCCCGCCTACCACTCGGCGCAGTGGGCCTTCAGCGTCTTCCCCCTCCTCGGTGGCTCCACGGTGGTGATGCGGCACGGGTTCGACCCCTCCCGAACCCTGGAGCTGATCGACGAGCACCGCGTCACCAACGTGCACCTCGTGCCCACCCAGTTCGTCCGCCTCCTCCAGCTGCCCGACGAGGTGCGCGACCGCTTCGACGGATCGTCGCTGCAGGTGGTCTTCCACGGCGCCGCGCCGTGTCCCCGGCCGGTCAAGGAGCGGATGCTGGCGTGGTGGGGCCCGGTGGTGTGGGAGTACTACGGCGGGACCGAGGGCGGGTTCCTCACGCTCATCTCCGGCGAGGACTGGCAGCGCAGGCCCGGCAGCATCGGCACGGCCACCTCGATGGCGGAGCTGGTCGTGCTCGACGACGACGGCGAGGAGTGCCCGAGGGGGGTGTCGGGCCAGCTGTGGTTCCGCTCCCGCACCGGGAACGACTTCGAGTACCACGGGGACCCCGACAAGACGGCCAGGGCCCATCGCGAGGGTGGCTGGGGCACCCTGGGCGACGTCGGCCACTGCGACGAGGAGGGCTACTTCTTCCTGTCGGATCGCAAGATCGACATGATCATCTCCGGCGGGGTGAACATCTACCCCGCCGAGATCGAGTCCGTGCTGGCCGGGCACCCGGCGGTGGCCGACGTGGCCGTGTTCGGCGTCCCCGACGACGAGATGGGCGAGTCGGTGGCGGCCGCCATCGAGCTCGTCGCCGGTGAGACGGCGGGCGACGCGCGACGAGCACAGCTGCAGGACCATGCGCGCCGGCACCTGGCTGGCTACAAGGTGCCCAAGCTCATCGAGTTCCGTGAGCAGCTGCCCCGCACCGCCACCGGCAAGCTGCTCAAGCGCGAGCTGCGGGATCCCTACTGGGTGGGCGCCGGGCGCACGATCTGAGCGCGTCGGCTCAACCGAGGCCGTCGTCGGGGCGACGGGACCACCCGGCGTCGGTGATGGAACGAGGCTCGAAGAAGAGGCAGCTCTCCGGGCAGGCGAAGGGCATGGTGTCGGCGGCACCCACCCGGCAGCGCTGCACCAGCTCGTCGCTCCCGACGGATCGGCTGGAGTAGTGGCGGCAGTCCTCCCGTACGGCCATCGCCTCAGCCTAGGCCGAACCGATCGGGCCCCCGAGGAGCCTCTCCCGGTGGACGTACGGCCCCGGCGTCGAGCCGTAACCAACTGGCTCGCAGCAGGAAACACTGCCGAAACACGTCCTTCGTAGCGTCCCCCCGAGGTCGGGATGTGGGTCATCCCCGCCGACCGCCGCGGCCCCCTCCGGAGGGGCCGGGTGCAGGAAAGGGCCACGCAATGGAACTGGATGCAGGCAATGTCACGTGGGTGCTCGTGTCGTCCGCGCTCGTGCTGTTCATGACGCCGGGACTGGCGTTCTTCTACGGCGGCATGGTGCGCTCACGCAACGTGCTCAACATGCTGATGATGAACTTCTGGGCGCTGCTGGTGGTGCCGATCCTGTGGGCGGTGGTGGGCTTCAGCCTCGCCTTCAGCGGGTCCGGCAGCCTGATCGGCGACCTCGACTGGTTCAGCCTCAAGGGGACGCTCACCCAGATCGAGGAGGTCTCGGGACAACCGGTGATCCTCATCGCCATCTTCCTGTGCACCTTCGCGGTGATCACCCCGGCGCTGATCTCCGGCGCGGTGGCGGACCGGATGAAGTTCTCGGCGTGGGCCTGGTTCGTCCCGCTGTGGAGCCTGCTGGTCTACTGCCCGGTCGCCTTCTGGATCTACGGGGGAGTGTTCAGCGGGGAGCTCACCGGGTGGCTCGGCTCCCGCGGGTCGCTCGACTTCGCCGGCGGCACCGTCATCCACGTCAACGCCGGCATCGCCGCCCTCGCCGCCGTGCTGGTGCTCGGCAAGCGCAAGGGGTGGCCCTCGGAAGGCCATCCGCCCCACTCGATGCCGTTGGTCATGCTCGGCACCGGGATCCTGTGGTTCGGATGGTTCGGCTTCAACGCCGGCTCGGCCCTGGGCGCCAACGGCCAGGCCATCCAGGCCTTCGTCAACACCTTCCTGGCTGCCGCCGCGGCCGGCTTGGCGTGGGCGGTGGTGGAGCGGGTGCGCGACGGGCACTTCACCAACCTCGGCGTGGCGTCGGGCATCGTCGCCGGCCTGGTGGCCATCACCCCTGCTGCGGGGTTCGTGGCGGGCATGTCGTCGATCTGGATCGGGGTGATCGCCGGCATCGTGTGCAGCTTCGCCGTCCACATCAAGTTCAAGGCCGGCTTCGACGACAGCCTGGACGTGGTCGGCGTGCACTTCGTCGGCGGCCTCGTCGGCTCGCTGCTGATCGGCTTCTTCGCCGATCCCGAGACCCTGGGCCTCACCGTCGACGCGGGCCTGTTCTACGGTGGCGACGCCTCGTTGCTGCTGGAGCAGTTCATCGCCAACGCGGTGACGATCGTGTACTCGTTCGTGCTCACCTTCGTGATCCTCAAGGTGCTGGACGCCGCCTTCGGGATCCGGGTCTCGGAGGAGGACGAGTTCTCAGGGCTCGACATCACCCAGCACGCGGAGACCGCCTACAACCTGGGCGAGGTCACCATGGGCCGGAACTGACGCCGCCGACGGCCGCACCATGACGCCGCGAGCACATCTCACCGCAACCATCCACCAGATCCCACCACCCCCGGGCGATCCCCAAGGAGCCATCCCATGAAGCTGGTCACCGCCATCATCAAGCCCTTCAAGCTCGACGACGTGAAGGCGGCGCTGAAGTCCATCGGCGTCGTCGGCCTCACCGTGACCGAGGTGCGCGGCTTCGGCCGTCAGGGCGGCCACACCGAGACCTACCGCGGCACCGAGTACCAGGTCGACTTCATCCCCAAGGTGAAGGTGGAGGCCGTGGTCGACGACGGCGATGCCCCTGACGTGGTCGACACCATCGTGGCCGCAGCCAAGACCGACAAGATCGGCGACGGAAAGGTGTGGGTGACCGCCATCGACGAGGTGGTCCGCATCCGCACCGGTGAACGGGGCGCCGAGGCCGTCTGACGGCGCGCATCGTCCGGTTCCGTCCGACGGAGCCGGCATCTCCCCGACCCACGGGGCGTTCCCCCGGTCCAGGGCTGGCCCGACCTGGCCCGGGGGACTCGGGGGCACGCCGTGTCCCCGACGGATCGACCACGGACCCGGAGCTGGTGATGGCCCCACCCCTGCGACGCAACGAGCTGATCGAGGACCGAGCGCTGCGAGGCCGGGAGTTCGGTCGCGCCTACACCGCCCTGCTGGAGCGCTGGCTCGCAGAGGTCTTCGACGAGGCGTCCGCCGGCGCATCCGGCCTGGCGCTGGTGGCCGTCGGTGGCGAGGGACGCCGCGAGATGGCGCCGTGCTCGGATCTCGACCTCCTGCTGCTGTGCGACGACGCCGCGGTGGCCCACGGCGTGGCGGAGAAGCTCTGGTACCCGGTGTGGGACGCAGGTCTGAAGTTGGGCCACTCGGTGCGGACCATGCGCGAGACCCTGGCATTGGCCGCTGAGGACCTGGAGACCGCAACGGCCTTGCTCTCGGCGCGGCACGTGCGTGGCGAGGCGGAGATGACCGCCGAGCTGGCGGAGCGAGCACGGGCCGGGTGGCGCAAGCGCGCTCGACGCTGGCTGGAGGAGCTGGCCGAGGCGGTCGACGCGCGCCACGCCGCCGCCGGCGAGGTGGCCTTCTCCCTCGAGCCGGATCTGAAGGAGGGCCGAGGTGGTCTGCGCGACGTGCACGCCCTGCGCTGGGCCCTGCACGCCGGGGCCGACCTCGACGTCGCGGAGCTGGACGCCCTGGCCCTCGATCACGACATCCTCTTCGACGTGCGCGTGGAGCTGCACCGGGTGCAGGCGCGTCCGGGTGATCGCCTCCTCCTCCAGGAGCAGGACGCGGTGGCGGCCCGGGTCGGCGACATCGACGCCGATGCGTTGATGGCCAGGGTCGCGGCCGCCGGTCGGGCGATCTCGCTCTCCTCCGACGAAGCCTGGCACGACATCCGGGCCTCCCTCGGAGGGTCGTTCTTCGGGCGCTTCCGCCGTGAGCGGCGCCTCGACGACGAGCTGGTGCTCCAGCACGGCCGCATCGCCCTGGTGCGCCCCTCGGAGCCGGTGACCGACCCGTGCCTGGTGCTTCGGGTCGCCGAGCACGCCGCCCGGGAGGACGCACGCGTCGAGCGCGCCACGCTCGACGCCATGGCCGCCGCTCCCGCCCTGCCCGAACCGTGGCCCGAGGAGGCTCGTCAGCGGTTCTGCGAGCTCTTGCTGTGCGGGGCCCCGATGGTGGAGGTGGCCGAGATCCTCGACCGCCGGGGTCTGTGGGTGGGTCTGCTCCCGGAGTGGGAGCCGACGCAGTCCCGCCCGCAGCGCAACGCCTACCACCGCTTCACCGTGGACCGCCATCTCCTGGAGACGGCGGCCGAGGCGGCGGCACTCGCCCACCGGGTGCCGCGGCCGGACCTCCTGGTTGTGGCCGCGCTGCTGCACGACCTCGGCAAGGCGTACCCCGAGCAGGGGGATCACTCGGAGGTGGGAGCCGAGCTGGCCGGTGGCATCGCTCGCCGGATGGGCTTCGCCGACTCCGACGCCGCCACCCTCGTGGCACTGGTGCGACACCACCTGCTGCTGGCGGACGTGGCGACCCGTCGGGACCTGGACGCATCGGCCACCATCGAGTTCGTGGCCCGAGAGGTCGGCACGCCGGACCGCCTCGCCCTGCTGTGGGCGCTCACCGAGGCGGACTCGCTCGCCACCGGCCCAGCGGCCTGGTCCCCGTGGAAGTCCGAGCTGGTGGAGCGGCTCTGCAGCCGGGCGGCGGGGCTCATGTCCGGCTCCGATGCCGTCGCCGCCGACCCGCAGGCGTTCCCCCGAGCCGAGCAGCGGGAGCTGCTCCGCGCCGGCGAGGTGCAGACCCGCACCGACGGCGACACCATCACCGTCGCCTGCCCCGATCGTCCCGGGGTGTTCTTCCGGGTGGCCGGCGCCCTCGCCCTGCACGGCCTGGACGTGCTCGGGGCGAACGTGTGGTCCGAGGGCGGCATGGCGCTCGACGAGTTCCGCGTCCGGCCGGGCGCGGCCGGCGTCGTGCCCTGGGATCGGGTCAGCGTGGACGTGGTGAAGGTCCTCCAGGGACAGCTCGCGCTGGAGTCGAGGGTCTCCGAGCGCGCCCGGAGCCAGCGTCGACGGCAGCGGGCCACCATCCACCAGTTCGCGCCGGGCGTACGCTTCGACAACGGCGCCTCCGCGCCCACCACCGTGATCGAGGTGGTGGGGCCCGACAGCTTCGGCCTGCTCTACCGCTTGGGTCGTGCCCTGGCCGAGTTCAACCTGAACGTCATCGCGGCCAGGATCCACACGATGGGCCATGACGTGGTCGATGCCTTCCACGTGACCGACGGGAGCGGGGGCCGGGTGCTCGACGAGGACCTCCAGGAGGAGATCCGCCGGGCGCTCCTGCACGCCCTCGAGGTGGAGGCCTGAGCTCGGGACCTGCTGGTCCCTCAAGCTCCGCCCTCGGTCCTCTCGGGACC
>CAYQQQ010000002.1:0-209816 GCA_964420125.1 uncultured Microthrixaceae bacterium | reverse complement strand
TACTGGTCCCTCAAGCTCCGCCCTCGGTCCTCTCGGGACCTACTGGTCCCTCAAGCTCCGCCCTCGGTCCTCTCGGGACCTACTGGTCCCTCAAGAACTGCTCCACCTCTTCCACGAGGTCGTCGGCGGAGCGGAGGGCGGCCGACTCGTGGTCGTAGCTCTCCTCGAGGCGCAGGACGTAGTCGGCGGTGTCCTCGTCCTCCTCGCACAACCCGTCGAGGTGGTCGATGTACTCCTCGGTGGCCACCTCGAGGTCCTCGACCGGCGCCGGCACGCCGACGATCGAGGCCACCTCCTGCACAAGGGCGAGCGTGGCCATGGGAGACGGCACGCTGGCGGCGTAGGCGGGGACGGCCGACCACAGCGACAGCGCGTCGAAGCCTGCGACGTGCGCGGCGTGCTGGAGGACGCCCGGGATGCCGGTGGGGCCGTCGTAGTGGGAGGCGGGCAGCGACAGGGCGTCGATCAACGCCGGGTCGTGGGCGTTGGTGAAGACCGGGGTGGGGCGGGTGTGGGGCACGTCGGACAACATGGAGCCGATCGTGATCACGCTGGAGCACCCGACCGCCTCGGCGACCTCGAGCACCGCCTCGCAGTAGGCGCGCCAACGGAGCTGGGGTTCGGGGGCGCTGACCAGCACCACGGAGGTCGGACCCGTGGAGCACCATCCGAAGCGCGCGCTGGGCCAGCCCAACGACGACACGATGCCCGCGTCGACCACGATGCGGGGCCGGTTCACCGAGAAGTCCACGAACTCCTCGGCGTCGATCTCGGCCAGCTGCTGCGCCCCCCAGGTCTCCCACAGGTGCTCGACGGCCCCTGACGCGGCGTCACCTGCGTCGTTCCACCCGGTGAACCCTGCCACCATCACCGTGCGTGTGGAGCCCGTGACCGCCGGCCCGGGACGGGAGGTCCAGTTGACGTATCCCACCACGGCCACGGTATCGCTCACAGGAGCCGGTCACGACCGCGCACTTCGCGCCCTAACGTGAGCGGGATGCAGGTCGAGGTGTGCACCGTGGTCGACGACGAGCTGGTGGCGGCGATGGCCCGGCTGATGCCGCAGCTCTCCTCGTCGGCCCCCCCTCCAGGAGACGTCGAGCTGCAGGCCATCGTGGACTGCGACGCCTGCCACCTGCTCGTGGCCCGAGACGACAGCGGCGTGCTGGGGTCGCTGACCCTCGTCGTGTTCCCCATCCCCACCGGCGTGCGGGCCTGGATCGAGGACGTGGTGGTCGACGGCGAGGCGCGGGGCAAGGGGGTGGGGGAGGCGCTCAACCGCTTCGCGCTGGAGCTCGCCGGCCAGCTCGGTGCGCGCACGGTGGACCTCACCTCACGGCCCAGTCGGGAGGCGGCGAACCGCCTCTACCGCCGCCTCGGCTTCGAGGTGAGGGAGACCAACGTCTACCGCTGGTCCCCGCACGCCGACTGACGCCCCACCGGGCGGCGGCCGGTACTCCCCGGCACGTCTTCCGGGGCTCGTGATCGAGCGGAGTCGCCGGCTCGGATCAGCTGGTCTGGCAGCCGTCGAGGCCCTGTTGGATCCCGTCGATCGTGGCCCTGGTGATCTCGGAGGCGTCGTCCTTGGCCTGCTCCAGGTTGCGGGTGATGACCGCCACATCCTGCTGCTCGAGCGCCTGGTTGTCGTCCGCCACGTGCCCGGCGAGGTCCGCGAGGTTCTCGTCGATGCGGGCGCGGTCCTCGGCGGTCCACACGCTGTAGTTGTTCTCGATCTTGGAGATCTGGTCGTTGATCTCCGACAGGGCCGACTCGGCGGCGTCGGCGCTGTCGGCCTCCTTGAGGTCGCACAGCGCCTCGCCGAGCTTCTTGCCGTCGCGCTCGGCGCTGTACTTCTGGCTGCACCCGCCCAGCAGGCCGCCGGCGAGCACGGCGACCATGAGGAGGCCGAGGAGTCGGATGGGGTGTCGCGTGGTCATGGGAGGTCTCCCCTCAGAGGCTCTTGGCGGCGGAACGGACGCGGAAGGCGACGAAGATCTCGCCGATGCCTCGGAACAGGGCACCGAGGCCCACCCACAGCACCAGCAACCAGGCTGAGCGCCCCGGGTAGCCGAGCGCCCACGCCCCCAGCAGCACCTCGATGATCCCGGTGGCCAGAAGAAGGCCCCACAGCGGGATCTCCTCGTGGCCGGCGATCGAGAACACGATGTCGAACACGCCTTTGAAGATCAGGAACCACCCGATGAGCAGTGCCAGGATCCCGAAGGTCTGGAACGGCTCCAGCAGGGCGAACACCCCGCCGACCAGGAAGAGGATGCCGAGCACCACCCGCACCCACTTCCAGCCGTCGACCTGGGTGACGGCGATGAACTCGCCGATGCCACCGAAGATCAGCACGAAGGTCGTCAGGTAGCCGATGAGGGCGGCCGAGGTGGGGTCGAAGCTCAGCACGATGAGCGAGATGATGATCCAGCAGATGCCGGTGATCAGGTACAACCACCAGTTGCTGCCCATCTGGCGGACCTCGTCCGCCGTCAGTTCGTCGGATACGGTCGTCACCGGCACCTCCCGGGAGACGGCGCGGCTCGCGCCAGCGGATGAGCTCGACGTTAGGTCCGGCCCATCCTCGTGTCGCGGATGGGCGCCGTCGTCACCCGCTGGGGATGATCGTCGGGAGCTCGTTCAGCCCTCGGCGACCGCGGGAGGCGCCTCGGGCTCGTCCTCCTCGCGCAGCCGCGGCACCTTGAATCGCTCGGGCTTCAAGCCGACCTTGTCGGCGTAGAAGGCGCGGACCTCGTCCATGTCCGCCCGCACGTCGCCCGTGGGCTCGATGTAGGGGCCGAAGCCGCTGGAGCGCGTCCGCTTGTCGACGTAGGTGAACTGGATCGGCACCCCCGCCTCGGTGGCGATGCGGTAGAAGCCCGACTTCCAGTACTCGACGGCATCGCGGGTGCCCTCCGCCGGCACCACCACCACCAGATCGGGGTTGTCGTGCAGCAGCTGCACCATCTCGCCCACCAGCCCTCCTGGCTTTGAGCGGTCCACGGAGACCCCTCCGAGCGCCCGGAAGACGGGGCCCAGCGGGCCGTCGAACATCTCACGCTTGCCCAGCCAGCGCATCGTCACGTCGTTGAGCTCGGCGGTGGCGATCATGGCGAAGAAGTCCCAGTTGCTGGTGTGGGGCCCGGCGATCACCACGCACGGCGTGGGCACGGGTGCCTGCAGGGGCACCACCTTCCAGCGGAACAGGAAGCACCACAGGCGCGAGAGCAGCTTCAGCACGCCTGCACCGTAGCCCCGGGGAGCGCCCCCTGCCCCTTCCCGCCAGCCCGCTCCCGGTCCCTTCGCGAACTTGGACGAGTGGCGGCACTCGCGACGGCCAGAGATCCGAGTTCGATGGGTCGCGAGGGAACTTGGTCGAGTGGCGGCGCCTGGCGCCGCCGTCGGTCCAAGTTCCGGGGTCAGGGGTGGGCCGGCACCAGTCGGGAGATCCCCCCGGAGCGCAGCACCAGCGGCTCGCCCCGCTCGTCGGGGTTGATCGAGGCCACCTGGTCCACCTGCACCCCGAGGTCCACGTCGTCGCCGTCCTCGTCGAGTGAGCGCACCACGCCGTCGCAGTAGTCGGAGAAGAGGTACGTGCCCTCCAGGTTCGGCAGGTCCGAACCCCGGTAGAGGTAGCCGCCGGTCACGGAGCACCTTCCGTCGTCGTGGGAGTAGACGTGCACCGGGTCGATCAGCTCGGCGTCGTCCTCGGGCCATCCACGGGTCGGCCCCACGTCCTCGAACTCCTCCACGCCTTCGAGGCGGTCCCAGCCGAAGTCGGCCCCCCGCCCGGTGCCCTCCGACGCTCGTGCGACGTCGATCTCCTCCCAGTTCCCCTGGCCCACGTCGGCGATCCACAGGTCGCCGGTGCCGGTGTCGAAGCTGATCCTCCAGGGGTTGCGAAGGCCCCGGGCCCAGATCAGCGGCTCGGCGCCGTCGGCATGGGGGTTGTCGCCGGGCACCAGGTCGTCCGCTCCCGGGTCGAGGCGCAGCAGCTTGCCCAGGCGGGTGTCCAGTCGCTGGGCACGTCCTTCGGGGTCGCCGGCCGCCCCACCGTCGCCGGTGCCCACCCACAGCATGCCGTCGGGACCCAGGGCGAGGTCGCCGCCGTTGTGGTTCGGGTAGGGCTGGTCGATGACCAGGAGCTCGTCGCGCCCCGATGCCTCCCGCGAACCCGCATCCCCGCTCAGGTCGTAGGCCGCGATGACGGTGGCGCCGTCGCCGGCGCGCGTGTGGTTGAGGAACATCTGCGAGCCGTCCTGGGTGACCTCCACCCCGAGGAGCCCCTTCTCGGCATCGGTGGAGCCCACCTCCTCGCGCAGGTCCAGCAGGTCGTCGGCCTCGTAGCCGCCGGCGCCATCGGGTCGCAGCTCCACGACCGTCCCGGCGCGCTCGACCACGAACAGGCTGCCATCCGCCCACACGGCGTCCAGCGGTTCGTCGAGCTCGACGTCGACCGGCTCCAGGCGCAGCGCGACCTCGGCTGTGGAGGGCGTCGTGTCGCCAGTGCCGGTCGAGGACGGCGCCACCGTCTCCGGGGAACCGGGATCGTCCCCTCCGAGGGGGCCGTCGTCGCCGCAGGACACGCCGATCGCGGTGAGCCCGACGGCGAGCGCCGCGGCGATCCGTCGTGCCCGTGGCGTGGTGGGGCGCATCGTGATCTCCTCTGGCTCCGGCTGTGCACCCATCGGCACAGTATGGAGGACCCGTGCTCCCGCGCCGACGGCGCGACGCCGCCAGGGTCCGACCCGGGTGGCCCGGAAGGGGGCCTGGAGGGGGCCTGCGGTACGCTGCTACGTCGTGAAGGTCTCGCCGTCCGCCCTCCTGGAGCACGCCCGCACCGACGAGGGTCGCAAGCAGATGCGCTACGCCGCGGTGTCGCTGGTGTTCGTGCCGATCGGCCAGGTGCTCATCCAGGTCCTGGGGGCCTTCGTCTTCAGCTCGGCGGTCACCGACTCCGCCGGCGAGGTGGTCGGACACGAGGTGAACTGGGTCGCCGCGTCGATCGCCAGCGCGGCGATCCTCACCATCCCGAACTTCTTCGCCAACAAGCACTGGGTGTGGCAGAACACCTCGCGGGAGAACCTCCGGGCCCAGGTGGCGGTGTTCTGGGTGGCGGCGATGCTGGGGGTCACCTTCGCCACGCTGCTGACCTACCTGGCCGACTACCTGGTGAGCAGCCACGGCTGGATCGAGAAGGTGGCGGTGTTCCTGGCCCAGCTCGCCGGGTTCGGCATCGTGTGGCTCGGGCGCTACTTCATCCTCGACCGCTGGCTGTTCAAGGTGGTCACCCACCACGAGCCCGGCGAGGACGACCTCGAGATGCTCCACGGCGACCTACCCATCTGATGGCAGCGGCGATGGATCCCGCCGAGCGGTCGGCCGCGGAGGCGGCGCGCGGCTTCATGCCTGCCGAGGAGGGCCTGGCCCTCTACGGGGCGGCGCTCGACGCCACGGCTGCGGTGCCCGGCGCACCGCTGCTGGAGATCGGTACCTACTGCGGCAAGTCCACGCTGTACCTGGCGGCAGCGGCCCGCCGTGGTGGCACCGTGGTGGTGACCGTCGACCACCATCGTGGCTCCGAGGAGAACCAGCCGGGGTGGGAGTGGCACGAGCCCGACCTGGTCGATCCCGAGCTGGGCGTGATGGACACCCTCGTGTGGTTCCGTCGCACCGTGCACCTCGCCGGCGTGGAGGACGTCGTGCACGCCCTGGTGGGGGACGGCCCGTCGGTCGCCCGATGGTGGTCCACGCCGTGCGCCATGGTCTTCATCGACGGGGGCCACGGCGACGAGCCGGCGGCGACCGACTACCGCTGCTGGTCACCGTGGGTGGCCCCCGGTGGCATCCTCGCCATCCACGACGTGTTCCCCGATCCGGCCGACGGCGGGAGGCCGCCCCACGATCGCATCTACGTGCCGGCTCTCGCTTCGGGAGACTTCACCGAGGTCGCTGCCGTCGGCTCGCTGCGCGTGCTGCGACGCAGCTGAGACCACCAGCCCATCAGCACCTCCGACGCTCGCCAGGTGAGGATGCCCACCGCCACGCTGGCGGCGAGGCCGATCACCCCGGGCACGCCGTGGTCCTCCAACGGCTCGTACACCTGCCAGTGGGTCAGGTACAGGTACAGCGAGGCCCCCGCCAGGGCGCCGATGGGCCGAGCGAGCCTACGGGGGATCCGCACCACCGGGACCCACACCAGTGCCAGCAACGTGGCGGCCACGAAGGCCTCGCGGAGCGGATCGCCGAAGAACCCGTGGAGGCACACCACCGCGAAGGCGCTGACGGCCAGGCGCTGGGAGCGGGTGGCCGCCCGCTGCGCGGCCCATCCGGCCAGGAAGAGCCAGAGGATGCTGGGTGCCATGTGGAGCTGGCGCAGCTCGGGGCCGATCGTCACGAGCTGGTAGCGGGTCACCAGACCCAGCAGCGCGAGCACCATGGGAACGGCGAACGGATGGCGGCGGACCACTCTGCGCGTGGCGGGGATCCACAGGGCCAGCGCCATGATCGCCATGACCTGCACGATCGCCTCGAGGTACCAGTAGCGCCATCGAGGTTCCCAGTGCTCCGGAGCGTCGAGCACCTGCACGAAGGCGGCGTTCGCCCAGACGGCCTCCCCGGAGACGGCGATCACGAACACCATCCACAGCGCCCCGGGCACGGCGAAGCGGGCGATGCCGGCCAGCAGCGGCGCGACCCGGTCGCGTCGGAGCACCGCGTCGAGGCCGAAGCGGGAGAAGTTGTACCCGCTCACCGCCAGCAGCATGTGCGCGCCTCCTGCGATGTCGAGGAGGGCGGTGTGGCGAACCAGCACCAGGGAGATGGCCAGCGCCCGCAGCAGCACCCCGGTCTCCATGCTGGCTCGACGCGTCGGCGCCGTGGGCTCCAGTGCTTCGAGCTCGCCGACCGGGATGAGGTGCCAGTCCGCGGGGAGGTGGCCCAGGGTCGCCTCCAGGTCGAGCGAGGTCTCCACGAAGGTGAGCGAATCGCCACCGAGGCTCACGAACGTGGCCGACGGGTGGAGGGCGTCCCGTCCGAACCGCTCGACGAACAGCTCGCGGACGCCTGGGCGCGGAGTCCTGTGCCCGGTGCCGCCCAGCTCATCGCCCGCCGTCGGCGCTGCGGGATCAGCAGCGGCGTCGAGGATGCCCCGGTAGTCGACCTTGCCGTTGGGCAGCACCGGCATCTCGTCGAGCCGGAGGACCCGGACGTGGGCGAGGGGCAGACCGAGGCGTTCGGCGAGCAGGGTGCGGGCGGCAGAGGGATCGCCGGTGCAGGCGACGACCAGGCCGGCGTCGTCGGTGCCGGTGCAGCGACCCTGCACGCCGAGCTCCTCGAGCAGCTGCTCGGCGCGGTCCAGGTCGATGCGCAGGCCGAAGACCTTCAGGAAGCGGCTGGATCGACCGGTGATCTGCCACAACCCGTCGGGGCGCTGCACGGCGAGGTCCCCGGTGCGCAGCTCCTCCAGGCACCGACCCAGCGCCAGGTCCTCTGGCGCCTCGGCGTAGCCCATCATCACGTTCGGCCCCCGGTAGACGAGCTGTCCGTCGGGGTCGAGGTGCAGTGCACCTCCCGGGATGGGGATGCCGATGGCGTCGGGGCACTCGGCGGCCAGGTGCGGCGGCAGGTAGGCCATCCGGGCCGTGGCCTCGGTCTGGCCGTACATCACGAAGAGCTCCCAGCCGTTGCGCCGGCCCTGCTCAGCGAGGGCACGAACGCGCTGGGGTGCGAGCCGTCCACCGGCTTGGGTGACGAAGCGCAGCTGTGGGATCTGCCACCGATCGAAGCCGGCCCGCTCCAGCAGCTCGAAGGTGTGGGGGACGCCCGCCAGGTTGGTCACCCCGTGGCGTGCCATGGCCTCGCGGAAGCAGGGGTCGACCACTGACGCCCCTTCGAGCACGACGGCGGCGCCGACGTGGAGGTGGGTGTGCAGGACGGACAGCCCGTAGCAGTAGTGCAGGGGGAGCGAGGTGATGCCGCGGTCCTCGGGCCCGAGGCCGAGGTAGGCGACGATGGCCTCGGTGTTGGCGCGCAGGTTGTGCGTGGAGAGCCGGACCAGCCGGGGCGAGCCGGTGGTGCCCGAGGTGCTGAGGAGGAGGGCCAGATCGGGGTGGAGGTCGGTCACCCCGCCGTAGGTGGCCTCGAGGTGCCCAGTCCCCTCCAGCTGCCCCGCACCTCCGGGGGGAAGGAGCAGCACGGGGTGCCCGGCGTGCCGGCAGGCCAGGTAGGCGACCACCGAGTCGAGGTCGTCGGCCATGTGCACGACCCGAACCTGCCGAGGTCCCTCCAGCGCTGCGGCGGCGCGCCGGACGCGCTCGTCCAGCTCGCGGTAGGTGAGCATGCGGTCGCCCTGGACCAGGCTCGGGCGGTCGCCGAAGCGCCAGAGCTCGCCGAGGAGCGGTCCCGGCGCGTGCTGCGGCTCTGCGGCGATGGTCGGCACCATGGCCGGAGCCTAATAAGCTGACTTATCAGGAATCCAACGGTGCTCCGAGCATCCGATGGACGGCACGGCCTCGAACCTCAAGGGTCGTCTCGGACGTCCCCTCCGTGGGACCGGGCCCACTCGACGCGGTCAAGCCCTCGGGCTCTCAGCTGCGCCCTGCTGCGACGGCTCCGCCACCACAGGTAGACGCCGATGCCGACGATCACCGCGCAGATGGCGAAGAACAGCGTGACCTGCTGCCAGCCGCCCCGCTCGCCCGGTGAGGTGGGTTCACGTCCGGAGTTCGGCAGCGGGATGATCCGGCCGAGCTCGCTGTCGTCCTCCGGCAGGGTCGTGGTGGTGATCCCCACCGGATCCTCGACGGTGGTCCCGCCGTCCTGTGCCCCGGCCGGTCCTGTGCCGAGCAGGACGACGCAGGACCCCAGGGCGGCAGCCACCGTCGCAGCGATGCGGCGGTGACCGGTCATCCGTCGTCCCCGACCCGCTCGTCGCCGGGGCGATCGGGATCGAGCACCGCCGGAAGCTGGTCGTGGTGGATGAACAGCCCCGAGGCGGGGGACCCGCCGACGAGCGCGTCGGCGGCGAGGACCACGGCCGAGGAGGTGTAGGTCGACTGCTCCCCTCCGGGGAAGTGCACCTCCTCGGGGACCACGATCCCGGTCCAGTAGCGATCCTCCTCGGATCGCAGGCGCTGCGACCACCCGAACAGCCGGTGGGCCCACTCGTGCTCGCCGACCACCAGGTGGGCCATGGCGCACTCGCAGGTCTCCGCCGCGGTGATCCACGGCCGGTCCGACACGCAGCGGATGCCCCAGTCCTCGATGCAGAAGGCATCGCGGCGATGGGTCAGGCGCTCGCGGCCGGCCTCGCCCAGCACAGCACCGGTGAGGATCGGGTAGTACCAGTCCATCGCCCAGCGGTGCTTGGGGGCGAAGGCGTCCGGCTCGTCGCGGATGGTGCGCACCAGGCGCGCCGCCGAGCGTCGCCACGCCGGACGATCGTGGCCGAGCTCTTCGGCGATGGCGATGGCGCAGCGCAGGCTGTGGCTGATGGAGCTCGATCCGGTGAGCAGGGCGAAGTCCCACGACGAGCCGTCCACCCGGCGGGCCCAGTGCACCTCGCCCCGATGCGTCTGCAACCCCCGCACGAACTCCACGGCGTCCTGCACCATGGGCCAGAGCGACTCCAGGGCGCCACGGTCCCGGTAGAGCAGCCAGTGGAACCACACTCCGGTGGCCACGTAGGCGATGCAGTTGGCGTCGAGCTTGTCCTGCTCCACGCGGTCCACGAGGTAGTACTGGTGCCAGGAGCCGTCGTCGCGCTGCACCTTCTGGAGCCACTCGAAGCCCAGCTCCGCCTGGCGGCGGTGCCCCCCGAGCATGAGGGCCATGAGCGCCTCGACGTGGTTCCACGGGTCCGCGTGCCCGCCGGGGAACCACGGCACCATGCCCGACGCCAGCTGCCACTCGCCGATGGCCTCGACCGTCGCCTGCAGCTGGCTCGCCGAGACGACCTCGCCGACGTCGCGCAGGTGGCTCGGGGCGTCAGGCACGGGCAGCTGCCTCCATCGGGCGCGTGCGCCCTTCTCTCGCCTCGGGCTTGGTGCTGTAGACCACCACGCTCTTTCCGATCAGCGGGTTCAGCAGCGCTTCTGCGCCACGGGTGATCGGCGGTGCGTCGACCATGTCCCACACGAGCAGGCGGTGGTAGGCCTTCACCAGCGGGTGGGAGTCGTTGGTCGGACCGACCAGGCAGCGCAGCCACCAGTACGGGGCGTGCAACGCGTGCGCCCGATGCGACGCCGTGGGCTCCAACCCGGCGTCGCTCAGCCGCTCGCGCAGGAGGTCCTCGGTGTAGATGCGCACGTGACCACCGCTGGCCAGGGGAGCGTGGTACTCGGCCGAGAGCGCCCAGCAGATCTTCTCCGGGAGCCAGGCGGGCACGGTGGCCGCCAGCGTCCCGCCGGGGCGGAGCACTCGGTGGAGCTCCCTCATGGCGTCGAGGTCGTCGGGGATGTGCTCGAAGACCTCCGAGCAGATGATGTGGTCGAAGGTGCCGTCGGGGAACGGCAGGTGCAGCGCATCGCCGTTCACGCAGGCGCCCAGCGCGTCGGAGGGCGCCTCGCCCGCTTCGCGCATGGCCCACAGCAGCTCGCGCACCGGTGGGAGCTCGTCGAAGCCGTAGTCGAGCGCCACCACCCGCGCCCCGCGGCGGTAGCACTCGAAGGAGTGGCGGCCGGCGCCCGCCCCCATGTCGAGCACCAGGTCGCCGGCTCCGAGGCCCAGCAGGTCGTAGTCGACGGTGAGCACGTTCAGACCCCCATCGGATCCGTGCTGGCCGGCGGGAGCTCCAGCAGGGCGCGGTAGTGGTCGAGGGTCTTGACCGCGGTGTGTCGCCAGCTCCAGCGGGTGATGACCCGCTCGCGACCGGCCTTGCCCACCCGCTCGGCGGCGTCGGGGTCGTCGAGCACCGCCAGGATGCCCCTGGCCAGGTCGGCGGCGTCGCCGGGCCGCACGGCGTAGCAGGTCTCGCCGTCGGGCCCGGCCACCTCGGGGATGGCCCCTCCGGTCGTGGCCACCAGCGGGCAGCCGGTGCTCATCGCCTCGATGGCGGGCAGCGAGAAGCCCTCGTAGAGCGACGGCACCACGGCGCAGGCCGACTCGTTGTAGAGCTCCACGATGCGCTCGTCGGGCACGCCCGAGACGAACTCCACGGCGTCGGCCAGGCCGAGCTCCTCGATCGTGCGCTGGGCGACGGAGCCGTCCTTCAGCTTCCCCACCAGGACCAGTCGCAGGCCGAGCTCGGGCCGGTCCTTGCGGATCAGGGCAAGTGCCTCCAGGAGGTACCGCTGGCCCTTCATGGCGACGTCCGAGGACGCGGTGCTGATGATCTGGTTCGCCCGACGCTCGATGCCCGCCAGCGGCGTGAAGAGCTCGGGGTCGACGCCGACGGGCACGATGAACAGCCGCTCGGGGGAGACCAGGTGGTCACGGCAGATGTCGTCGTAGGAGTTCCGCGACACCGTGATCACCCGTCGGAGCCGGCGGGCCACGCGCGTCTGCATCTTGGTGAAGGCGTACCAGCGGGCCTTGTTGTAGCGCTGCAGGCGGCTCTCGGCGTGCTCCATCTCCAGGCGCCGGTCCACGGTGATGGGGTGGTGGATGGTTCCCAGCACGGGCAGGCCCATGCGCTCCATGGCCAGCAGGCCATAGCCCAGGCACTGGTTGTCCTGCACGAGGTCGAACTCGTCGCGGCGCCGCCGGAGGTGGTCCCAGGCCCGCATCGAGAAGGCCAGCGGCTCCGGGAACGTGCCCGAGGAGAAGGTGGTCACCTCCAGCCAGTCCCAGCGGTCCTTGAGCTCCCAGATCGCCGGCATCCGCATCGGGAAGTGGTCGTTGTAGATGTCCAGGCTCGGCAGCTCCACCAGCGGCACCCGGGGGTCGAGCACCGGGTAGGGCTGGCCGGCCAGCACCTCCACGTGGTGGCCCAGGTCCACCAGCGCCTTGGCGAGGTGACGGGTGTACACCCCCTGGCCACCCACGTGCGGCTTGCCACGGTAGGTGAGGTAGGCGATGCGCAGCGGGTCGTCCGGGCCGGGGCGACGCCGCGACGTGCCACCGCCGGAGACGGGGTTCGACACGGGTGAGCGGGCGGGAGGCATGACGTCCTAGCCTTCCCGTGTGGAACCACGCCGGTCAAGTGCGTGGCCACGCGCGGTGGTTATCGTCTCAGGATGCGTGCAGTGGTGCAGCGGGTCAGCCGCGCCTCGGTGGCGGTGCGGGAGCCCTCCGGGGACGCCACGGCGACCGAGGAGGTCGTCGGTGCCATCGGGGCGGGTCTGGCGGTCCTGCTCGGCGTCACCCACGACGACGACGGGGCCAGGGCGACCAGGCTGGCCGACAAGCTGTGGCATCTGCGGGTGTTCCCCGACGCCGCAGGCCAGATGAACAGGTCCCTCGCCGATCGAGCGGCAGCCGGCGAGGAGGCGGGCGTGTTGGTGGTCAGCCAGTTCACCCTCTACGGCGACGCCCGCAAGGGCCGGCGCCCGTCGTTCGTGGCAGCGGCGCGACCGGAGGTGGCCGAGCCGCTCGTGGCAGCGGTGGTGGAGGCGCTGGACGCGCTGGGGGCGTCGGTGGCCACCGGGCGGTTCCGGACCGACATGGCGGTGTCGCTGGTGAACGACGGACCGGTCACCCTGATCGTGGAGACCTGAGCGGCAGCACGAGCATCGCCGACAGCAGCAGGACGGGTGGGAGCAGGAGGACCGGGCCCACGTCCGTGTGGGTGCTGAGCAGCGCGCCGAGCGCCGCGCCTCCCACGTAGGCCAGCGTCACCAGCGCCAACATGGCCGCCGTCCTCGACGCCTGTGCCCGCAGGGCGACAGATCGCAGGCGCGCCACGGAGATGCCGAGGTTCGTCGCCGCTCCGGAACCCGCCGTGGTGAGCACGGGGACCGTGCCCACCCGCCGGATCGCAGTGGCCTGGGAGCCCATGGCCGCCGCCGCGAGCGCGACGGTGAGGTAGACCGCCCACCTCGGCCCTCCGCGGTGGTTCCCCATGCCGGTGGCCTCGAGGAGCACCACCAACGCCGCCAGCACCACCATCAGCGTGCACAGCACCCCGACCGTGCGTCGGTGCCCGCCGTCCTCCCGGTCGAACAGGGCGATCGAGAGCGCCGCTCCCGCCACGTAGGCGAGCACGGACACCACGGGCAGCAGGGCACCGGCGCTCGGATCGGAGCCGAGCGCGATGCCCGCCACGATCAGGTTGCCCGACTGGTTGGCGGTGAACACCTCGGCGACCCGCAGGAACACGAAGGCGTCGACGTAGCCGGCGACGAGCAGGAGGCCGAGCGCCAGGACGCCGGGATGGCGCAGCGCGGCGGCGTCGGTTCCGAGCACGGTGGTCGAGGCACCCTCGGTGCTCACGGTGGTCCCGTCGGCCGCGAGGCCCGTGTGTGCGCGCTCACGCGCGAATGCTCGCAGAGCCGGTGGCACCAGGTTGGGATTTCGATCGCCGTCGTTAGGCTGACCCGGTTCCCAGCAACCCGCGGTTCCACGACCGGCGAATCGAGCGATCGACCCGGTCCGCACCAGCCTTCCGCACCGTCCTGAGGGGGCCCAGATGCCGTCCACCTCGCCCGCGACCACCGACGCCTCGACCGCCGAGTCCCCGACCGCTCGACGCCCTCCGTTGATCTCACGTTGGTGGGCCCAGACGGCGATCCTGGTGCTGCTGTTCGGCTTCACCATCCTCGGGATGCTGGCCGTGCGCGTCTACCAGGGAGCACCACCCATCCCCGAGCGGGTGGTGAGCTCCTCGGGGGAGACCCTGTTCACCGCCGAGGACATCCACGACGGCCAGCGCGTGTTCCTGGAGAACGGCCTCATGCAGTACGGCACCATCCTCGGACACGGTGCCTACCTGGGCGAGGACTTCACCGCCGACTACCTGCACCGCGCCGCGCAGCTCGTGCTCACCGAGAACGGCGGGCCCGACGCGGCCGACGCCCTGGAGCGCACCCGGCGGGAGTTCAAGGCGAACACCTACGACGCGCAGAGCGGGACCTTGACCATCACGGCCGCGCAGGCAGCGGCGTTCGACGAGCTGGTGACCTACTACGCCGCCTACTTCGGCAACCCCGACCCCGACAACGCGCTGCGTCCGGAGGCCATCACCGATCCTGCCGAGATCCGCCGGTTGACGGCGTTCTTCCAGTGGACCGCCTGGGCGGGGTCCACGTTGCGTCCCGACAAGGACTACACCTACACCAACAACTGGCCTCCCGAGGAGCTGGTCGGCAACGAGCCCTCCGCGCCGGCGTTGGTCTGGTCGGCCATCTCCCTGGTGGGTCTCATCGGCGGGATCGGCGCCCTGATGGCGGTGTTCGGGCGCTGGAGCGGCCAGCTCGGTTGGGTCCGCTCCACCGAAGAGGACGAGGAGCCGAGGATCGCCGATCCTCGCTTCGGCGACGAGCAGGCTCCGATCCTGAGCTCCGACGGGCTGCTGCGGCTGCGGCGACCCGATCGGGTGGCGCTGTCGCCCTCCCAGCGCTCGACGGTGTTCTACCTGTTCGTGGTGGCGCTGCTGTTCCTGTTCCAGACCCTGGCGGGAGGCCTCGCCGAGCACTTCCGCGCCGATCCCTCCGGCTTCTTCGGCTGGAGGATCCAGGACCTGATCCCCTTCAACCTGGCGCGCACCTGGCACGTGCAGCTGGCCATCTTCTGGGTGGCGGCCGCCTTCCTGGCGGCCGGTCTGATCCTGGCGCCGATGATCTCCGGACGGGAGCCGAAGCGCCAGCACGTCCTCACCTACGTCCTGCTCGGCGCGGTGGCCGTCGTCGTGTTCGGCAGCCTGGGCGGGGAGCTGCTCGGCATCCACGGCCGTCTCGACGGACTGTTCGGCAACCAGGGCTTCGAGTACCTGGACCTCGGCCGCTTCTGGCAGGTGCTGCTCACCCTCGGGCTGTTCATCTGGGCGGCCGTCGTCTTCCGTGGCCTGCGCCGGCGCCTGATGACCCAGCGCCAGGTGAACCTGCCGTGGCTGTTCTTCTTCGCCGCGCTGGTCATCCCCGCGGTCTACGCCGTCGGCCTCCTGGCCCGGGCTGGGTCCACCTACACCGTGAACGACTTCTGGCGGTTCTGGGTGGTGCACCTCTGGGTCGAGCAGTTCCTGGAGCTGTTCACCACCGTGATGGTCGCCTACGTCTTCGTGCTGCTCGGCATCACCTCACAGCGCCTGGCGCTGCGGCTCGTGCTGCTCGACGTCATCATCTACTCCGTGGGCGGGGTGATCGGCACGATGCACCACGCCTACTTCTCGGGCGAGCCGGCCGAGTTCATGGCCTTCGGGGCGGTCTTCTCAGCGCTCGAGGTCGTGCCCCTCACCTTCCTCACCGTGGAGGCGTGGCGGTTCCTGCGCCTCAGCCGCGACCGCTTCGACAACGGCGGCACGCCGTTCCTGCACCACTGGGCGGTCATGTTCTTCGTGGCGGTCGGCTTCTGGAACTTCGTGGGCGCCGGCGTGTTCGGGTTCCTCATCAACCTGCCGATCGTGTCGTACTACGAGATCGGCACCGCCCTCACCCCCAACCACGGCCACGCCGCCTTCTTCGGCGTCTACGGGATGCTGGCGATCGGCCTCTCGCTGTTCTGCCTGCGGTACCTCGTGCCCGAGCGCTCCTGGTCGGACAAGGCCGCCAGGATCTGCTTCTGGTCGACCAACATCGGGTTGGCCTGGATGATCGTCGTGACGCTGTTCCCTGTCGGGGTGCTGCAGCTGTACGAGTCGGTGGCCAACGGGTACTGGGCGGCGCGCTCGCCGGAGTTCCTCGCCGAGCACGGCATCGACACCCTGGAGTGGTTGCGCCTGCCAGGGGACCTGTTGATCATCCTCGGCGGGACGCTCCCGCTGCTGTGGCTCTGCTGGCAGGGCGTCCGCGGCTTCCGTGCGAAGGCTGCCGCCACGGGCGAGCTCACCGCCCAGCTCTACGAGACCGACGCTCCCGACGCGGACGGCCCGATCGCCGACGACCAGCAGGACGCCACGGTCGACGTCGTCGGAGCGGGCTGACCACCTGCCCGCCGAGGGCCGGGCCCGGAGTCCTCCGCGAGGGGACCGCTACCGCACGTCGTCGGGCCCGGGCGCCGCCTCGGGCGCGGCCCCGGCCACCTCCTCGACGAAGACGACCTCCGTCGGCGGACCGCCCTCCAGGCGCCGCCGGTACACCCAGGCGAGCGCCACCAGCGCCAGCAGCACCGCCGGGACGTCGCCCAGGGCCTGCGCGGGCACCGTCGAGTCGTAGCGCTCGATCCGCTGGGTCACGATGCGGCGCTCCGAGACCTCGGTGCGTCGCTGCACCGATCCGTCGGGCGAGACGAAGGCGCTGAAACCGGTCGGGGACGCCTGCACCACCCACCGCCCGCTCTCCAGGGCGCGGAGCTGCGAGGTGGCGATCTGCTGGGTCTGGACCTGGGTCAGCTGGTAGCTCGAGCCGTTGGTGGGGTTCAGCACCACCTCGCCTCCCTCCCTCACCCCCTCCCGGACCCGTCGCCCGAAGAAGATCTCCCAGCTGATGGCCACCGCCACCGGCCCCGCGGGCGTGTCGATCACGGCGACCCCGTCGCCGGGCACCTGGTCCCGGGGTGGCAGCGCCGCTCCGGCGATCGGCTCCAGCACCGCACGGAGGGGGACGTACTCGCCGAAGGGCACCCGCCGCTCCTTGTCGTAGCGGTCGCCCAGGGAGCCGTCGGGGTTCACCATCACGCTGTAGTTCACGAACGCCTCCGGATCGCCGGGGGCGTCCTCCACCACGCCGGCGAGGATCGGCGCGCCGATCCGTGCCGCCTCCGCGGTGAGCTCCTGGCGCCACTCGTGGTACTCGAAGCTCCCCTGGACGTTGATGGCGTTCTCCGGCCACACCACAAGGTCGACCTCTGCGTCGTCGGCGATCGTGCGGGTGGCCTCGAGGTGGCGCTGGAACACCTCGGGTTCCTGACCGGCCTCGTAGCGGGTTCCCTGCGGGCCCCCGCCCTGCACCACGGCGATGGTGATCTCCCCCACGGGATCGCCGACGGGCCAGAGGTCGCCGACGAGGGCCAGCAGCGCGACCGCCACGATCACGAGGCCCGCCGGACGCCAGCGCCGTTCGATGGCCAGCAACAGGGCGACGCCCACGGCGGCCACCGCCGCTCCGACCAGGAGGGCACCGCCGAGCCGGGCCAGGGGAAGCAGCGGTGCGCGGGTCTGGGTCATCCCCAGCATCGACAGCGGCACCCCGCCGAACGGGGCGTGGATGTGGAACCACTCGAAGAGCACGATGGCGGCGGGCAGGGCGACGAGGCGTCGTCGATCGGGCGGCGAGAGCAACGACACGCCGCCGACCAGCGGACCCCACCCGAGCAGCACCGCCAGGGGGAAGCCCGCCGCGGTGAGCCCGAACATCCACAGCGTGGAGGGTCCGAACCAGGCCACGCCGACGATCCACCCGAGCGCGAAGCGACCCCGGCGCGGCTCGTCCTCGAGCACGTGCAGCCACAGGGCGATCCCGGCGATGGCCAGCGGCCACCACCCCCACGGCGGCATGGCGAGGCAGATGGCGAGGCCTGCGCCGGCGGACATGGCCGCGCGTCGCACGAACGACCGTCGTTCGATCGGTGGCGCAGGTCGGTGCGAGGTCGAGGTCATCTGGGCCCAGATTGTCGCATCCGGTACCGGAGCGTCCCCTATCGGTGGGTCCCCATCGCCTGGTCGTCACGAGCGCCGCCCTGGTTCCGGTGAAACATGTCCTCCCCGGGTGCCTTGACCGCGTCGGAGGTCCGTCGCCAGCGTGGTGGCGATGGCCGGGCCCACCCTCCACCGCTCGAGCGCCGGCGGCAACGCCCCCTCGCCGCCGCTGCCGGCCCGCAGGGCGGCCGTCTGGCTGCGGTTGACGGTGGTCGCCGCCCTGTCGGTGGCACCGATCGTCGGCTGCGGTGGATCTGCGGAGCACGATGCGGCGGGCGACGGTGCGGTGCAGGACCCAGGGGCCGCGTCGGGCGGTGGCACCGAGGAGGAGGCGACCGACGCGCTGTCGGGCTACTCCATCGAGCCGCCACCCGACGTGTCCGCGGTGGTGGTGCCGAGGGCCGACGGCTCCGCCGCGGTGTCCATGCCGGCGAGCCCCGGTGGGATCCACCTGGTCTACTTCGGCTACACGGCCTGTCCCGACGTGTGCCCCACCACCATGTCGGACGTGCGGCGGGCCCTCGGGACCCTCGACGAGCAGGATCGGGCCAAGGTCTCGGTGTCGATGGTGACCATCGACCCGGACCGTGACCAGGGAGACGGCTTCACCGACTACGTGAGCCGGTTCATCGCCGACGGCGCGGCGCTGCGGACCGACGACCCGGCCGCCCTCCGAGCGGCCGCGGAAGCCTTCGGTGCCGACTACGAGGTGGTGACCGACACCGAGGGCGAGGTGGAGGTGTCCCACACCGGCGACCTGTACGCCGTGGACGACCAGGGCCGGGTGATCCTCCAGTGGCCCTTCGGGACCAGCCACGAGTCGCTGGCCCGTGACCTGAGCTCGCTCCTCGCCTCCGGCGGCCGTACCGGCTCCGGCAGCACGTGAGCGTGTACCACCGGAGCGCGACGAGGCGCTCCCGAACAAAGGAAGCTGCATGAGAGCTCATCCGAACATCCGTCGCATGGTCGCCGTCACCGTCGGTGCGGTGGCGATCGCCGCGCCGCTCGCAGGGTGCGGCGACGACGAGGAGTCCACCGACACCACCGCCGAGGACTCTTCCTCGACCACCGCGGCGGCGACCGCCGACGTGACCGTGGAGAACGCCTGGGTGCGACCCGGGACCACGGGAGGCAACACGGCCATCTACATGGACATCACCGCGGGTGCGCAGGCGGAGGAGCTCACCGAGGCCAGCGTGCCGGCGGACGTGGCGACCACCGTGGAGCTGCACGAGACCGTCAGCGACGAGGGGGGTGGCTCCAGCGGCGACATGAGCGGTGACATGGGCGGTGACACCGAGACCACCACCACCATGGACATGGACATGGGCGACGAGTCGACCACCACGATGGCCGGCGGTTCGGGGATGATGACGATGCGACCCGTGGAGAAGGTCGAGATCCCCGCGGAGTCCACCGTGAAGCTCGAGCCAGGTGGTCTGCACGTGATGCTGCTCGACCTCCAGAAGGACCTCGTGGCGGGCGACACCGTCGAGGTGACGCTCACCTTCTCCGGCGCCGGCGAGGTGACCGTGACGGCCGAGGTCAAGGAGCCCTGATGCGCCGTCTCGGACGCACCCGGTGGGCGGTCGTGCTGGTGGCCCTCGGGGCCGCTGCCTGCTCGGGTGCGTCCGAGGACGTCGTGGTCGAAGGCGTCGGCGACCCGGGCGCGCCGCAGGTGGAGGTCGTGGGGCCCGGCGACGACCGCTTCGACCACGAGTACGTCATCCCCTTCGGCACCGGTCAGCGCATCGATGCCGGCGAGGAGGTCGAGATCGTCCCTCGCACCCTCGAGGTGGAGGTGGGTGAGCGGATCCGGATCGTCAACGACGACGTGCAGGGAGCGAACGTCGGGATCTTCTGGGTGCCCGCCGGTCGCACCGTCACCATGGAGTTCACCACCCCCGGCACCCTCACGGGCGAGTGCGACGTGCATCCCGACGGCGCCTTCACCATCGAGGTGCGGGAGGCCTGACGCCCGCCTCTGGGAGCGCAACCCGCCCCGACCGCTACGATCGGCGCGGTTGCACCCGAGGCGGGGAGGGGGTCGATGGTCATGTGGCGTCGGTGCATCCGAGTGCCGGGACTGCTCGCGTCGGGGGTGGCGGTGTCGCTCCTCGCGTCCGCCTGCACCCCGCCCGCCGGTCGACAGGCGGCGTGGGCGGGCGAGCACGTCGAGGTGCCGGCGGTGCCCTTCCCCGTCGCGACGGCCTTCGAGGTCGACCGGGCGCTGCTCGACGAGCTCGCATGCGCGGCGTGCGGGGTGCCGGAGCGTCCCGGGGACGCCCGGTTCTTCTACGGGACCCTGGCGCTCGACTCGGCGGACGCCCTCTTCGCTCACCAGGGCGGTGACCGCGCCGAGGTGAGGGCCCGGCTCGGCAACCTCTTCCTCTCCGGCTGGTTCGGCGGTCGCTACCTGACCACCACCGTGGCCATCGGCCTCGGCAGCGAGAGCGCCGGCGCTCCCACCGGGTTGCTGCCGCTGTCGGGCGCGGCGCTGCAGTCGGCGCTGCTGGGCGCGCTGCGCGGCGGGACGTTCGCCGGGCTGGACGGCTCGGTGGGTGAGCTGGTCCGTGTCGCCGACCGGGGCGACGAGGCATCGGTCCGACGCATGGCGGCCGGGCTCGTGCTGCTCATGAGCCTCGTGCACGGCTACAACCGGGGCTACCTGGAGGTCGTGCTGGGTCACCCGCCCGGGGGAGTCACCCCACCGGCGCCCCTGCAGTGCGGGACCTGGCTCGGTTGTCGCTCCACCGCGCTGCCGCTGGAGGCGCTGGTGGAGCTGGGTCCCACCGCCACGCGCCTGACGGGGTCGTCCGATCCGACCTGGCAGCTCCTGGGGGAGTCGATGCAGCGCGCCGGCGGCGGGGCGGTGCCTGCAGGGCGCGAGGTGTGGTCGCGCCTGCTGAGCACCGATGGCTTCGATCCGGCCGCCTACGAGGCGATCGTGGAGCTCTCCTACGGCTTCCTCGAGGTGACCGAGGCGGCCATGCTCGCCCTCGCCGAGGGCGCGGTCGGCGACGTGCGGCTCGGCCGGCGCGGGCTGCACCTGGCCGCCGGGCTGCTGCTGTGGTCCGGGTCGTACCTGCTCGGCCTCACCGGGGACGACACCACGACGGGGCCGACGGGTCTGCCGACCCTGCGCTGCAGCTGAAGCGGGGGCCCGATCCCGCGCGGCCGGTCAACCGGCCGCGACGAGCCGGGCCAGCGCACCCATCACCGCGTCGTCGTCGTTCACCACGCCGGTGCGGGCGAAGTCCACGCCGGCCGCCTCCGCCGCCCGTGCCGCCTCGATGTCGAGGTCGTAGAGCACCTCCAGGTGATCGGAGGTGAACCCCTGGGGGACCACCAGCACGCCGTCGGTGTCCCCGGATGCTCCCAGCTCGGAGATCAGCTCGAGGATGTCGGGGCCTCGCCACGGCTCGGGTGTCCGCCCGGCCGACTGCCATCCGAGTCGCCACGGGTGCTGCTCGCCCAGGCCCGCTCGCCGGGCGATCCGCTCCGCCGACGCCGCCAGCTGGTCGGGGTAGGGATCGCCTTCGAGTGCTCGCTCGGGCAGGGAGTGGGCGGTGAAGACCACCTGCGTCCGCGCCGGAAGGCCGGCCAGGCCAGATCTGACGGCGGCCGTCTGGAAGTCGATCAGCTCCTCGAGTAGGTGCCAGGAATCGATCCCGGTGTACGCGACACCGCCGGCGGCCTCTCGGGCCCGGGCGTGGTACTGCCCCACGCTGGCCGAGGAGTAGTGGGGTGCGAGCACCAGCCCGACGATCCGGTCGGCGCCCAGGTCCCGCAGCTCCTGCACCGCGCCCTCGATGAACGGCGCGGAGTGCTTCTGGCCGAGGCGGACCAGGAACGGATCCTCCGCGTCGACGGGCAGGTTCGCCTCGATCGCCCGCAGCTGGGCTCGGGTGCGCTCGGCCAACGGGGAGGTGCCGCCGATCGCTTCGTAGCGCGCCACCAGCTCTGCCAGCTGGGCGGGTTCCGGAGGCCGTCCCCGTCGGATGTGGGTGTAGTAGGCCTCGACCCCGCCGGGTGAGGCGGGGGTGCCGTAGGCCATCACCACCACCCCGGTGGTCACGGTGCCTCCCGCGCCTCGGGAGGTGTGGCGGCCGTGGTTGAGTGCACCAGCTCCACCAGCGCGGTGAGCACCTCGGGATCGGTCTCCGGCAGCACGCCGTGGCCCAGGTTGAACACGTGGCCGTGGTGGCGGCCGTCCGCGTCAGGTGCTGCGGCACGGGCCAGCACGTCCAGCGCCGCTCGGCGCGCCGGCTCCCAACCGGCGGCCGCGACGGCGGGGTCGAGGTTGCCCTGCAGGGCGACGCCCGCCGGCACGCGGGCTCGAGCGGCGTCCAGCGGCGTGCGCCAGTCCACCCCCATCACCTCGACGCCGGCGCTCGCCATGAGCCCCAGGAGCTCGCCCGTGTGGACGCCGAAGTGCAGGCGGGGCACGCCGAGGTCGTGCACCGCCGCGAGCACCTTGGTCGACGCGGGCAGCACGAAGCGCTCGTAGTCCATCGGCGACAGCGCTCCGGCCCACGAGTCGAACAGCTGCAGCGCCGAGGCCCCCGCCTCCACCTGGGAGCGGAGGCTGGCGATGGCCAGCTCGGCGAGGCGGTCCAGCAGCTGGTGCCAGAGGGCCTCGTCGGTGTGCATCAGCGCCTTGGTGCGCACGTAGGTGCGGCTGGGGCGACCTTCCAGCAGGTAGCTCGCGACCGTGAAGGGCGCACCTGCGAAGGCGATCAGCGGCACGGGCAGCTCGGCTGTCAGGTTCCGCACCGTCTCCAGCACGTAGGGGGTGTCGGCCGCGGGGTCCAGCGGCCGCAGCCGCGCCAGGTCGGCGGCGCTGCGGAACGGCTCCGCCACCACCGGGCCGACACCCGGTTGGATGTCGATGCCGAAGCCGATGGCGTGCACCGGGGTCATGATGTCGGAGTAGAGGATGGCCGCGTCGACGCCGTGGCGGCGGACGGGCTGCAGCGTGATCTCCGTGGCGAGGTCGGGCCGGGCGATGGCCTCCAGGATGCTGCCGGAGCCTCTGATCGCCCGATACTCGGGAAGGGACCGCCCCGCCTGGCGCATGAACCACACCGGCGTGTGGGGGACGGGTTCGCCGCGGCAGGCGCGGATGAACGGCGAGCGGGCGTGGCGGGCCTCGGGGCGGTCTGGCATCGCGGCCCAGTCTCGCATCCTCGCCCCGGCGGACCTGCACCGACCCGGGCCGCTACGGTGCCGCGGTGCGACGCAGCATCGATGACGACCAGCTCCCCGCGCCCCCCGGCAGGGAGGACGACGAGCTGCCGGTCAGCTGGGCGGTGGGCATCGTCGACGACTACGACGACGGCAACCCCAGGGTGCACCTCGTGGTCGAGGAGCTGGGAGGCGCCGGCGAGGGGTTCGCCCTCCACCTCGACGCCCCCCACGCCCGCCGACTGCGCCTGGCGCTGGCGTCCGCCCTGGCGGAGCTGGGCGAGGACGCCGGCCGCTGAGCGGTCGAGGAGCCGAGGCTCGCATCGCAGGCCGCGCAGGGCGGAGTGGGTCCCTCAGTAGCCGAGTCGCGGCTCGACACGCCCCAACAGCTCCTCGCCGGCGATCCGGCGGGCCACGTTGGCGGTGATCCGCCTGGCGAGCAGGGGGATCGCCATGCGCGTGGTGTTGCCCACGTGGGGGGTGACGATGCAGTTCGGCAGGGACCAGAGGGGATGGCCCTCCGGGAGCGGCTCGGGGTCGGTCACGTCGAGGCCGGCGGCGAGGATGCGCTGCTCCCGCAGGACCGCCACGAGGTCGTCGGTCACGACGTGGGCGCCACGTGCGACGTTGACCAGCACGGAGCCCTCGTGGAGCAGTTCCAGGCGTCGGGCGTCGACGATGCCGGTGGTCTCGGCCGTGAGCGCCAGTGCCAGCACCACGAGATCGGCTCCGGCGACGGCCTCGTCGATCTCCGCCGGCGAGGAGCCCAGAACCCGCGTCGCCCCGGGCACGGGAGCCACGCGGTGGCGAGCCACGGTCACCTCGCAGCCCCAGGGCGACAGCAGGCGCAACAGCACCTCGGTGATCCCCCCGGCTCCGAGGACCCCCACCTTCGCCCCTCGCAGGTTCGTTCCGAGCTCGCCGTCCTGGCGCCATCGCGTCGCTCGGGCGTAGCGATCGAGGCCACGCAGGCAGCCCAGGGCGAGCGCGAGCGCGAGCTCGGCCACGGGCTCGGCGTACACGCCCTTGCCGCAGGTCCAGATCCGCTCCTCCGCGCCCCCGCCGGCTCCCAGCACGTCGAGGTAGGGCTCGATGCCAGCCCACGGCAGCTGCACCCATGGGAGGTGGTCGCCGTGCTCCTCCAACGCGCGGGCGAGTCCCTCGGGGTCGTCAGGTGCGGCCCACAGGAGGGCGTCGGCGTCCGGGAGGTCGACGACCTCGCCCCCACCGGCGGCGACCGCCGGTGCGAGCCACTCCCGTGCAGCATCGGGTCCGATGGCCACCTGGGCGGTGCGGGACATGCCCGTGTTCTAGCCGGTGCGGGGCGGTGGGGGGCACCTCCACGGCGTGCTCGCAGCGCGCGGGCCGACGGGCGCCGCCGGAGAGGGGGGCGGTACAGTGGAAGACTGCCCTTTTCCCCGACTGCACGAGGCGCCGGACTCAGGGCGGCCGGCACCGACTGGAGAGACGTGGCCAACCATCCGGAGATGGAGGCCGAGCAGGCCTACATCGACCACGCGCACGAGTGCCTCGAGGCCTCCCGGCGGGAGGTGGAGGCCATGCGGGATGCCGTGGAGGGTGGCCGGGGCGGCACCTTCCAGAGCCGCTTCGAGCGCGACGTCATGTGGGACCGGGTGGAGTCCCGGCTCGCCCAGCTGCATCTGGGCGACCTCTCCCTGGTGTTCGGGCGCATCGACACCGAGGCGGTGGAGCCCGACGACCTCGGCGTGGGGGGGATGTCGGCGGAGACGTGGTACATCGGCCGTCTGGCGGTCGCCGACGAGCGTCGGGATCCGGTGGTCGTCGACTGGCGCGCACCGATCGCGGAGCGCTTCTACCGCGCCACCGGCGTCGACCCCATGGGGCTCCGACGGCGTCGGTACTTCGCCACTCGCGGCCCGGTCCTGCTGGGCATCGACGACGAGCTGTTCGGCTCGGCGACCGAGGCGCTGGACGCGGGGCAGGTGCAGGGCTACGGAGCGCTCATCGCCGCGCTCGAGGAGTCGCGCTCTGGCAGGTTGTCCGACATCGTGGGCACCATCCAGGCCGAGCAGGACCGGATCATCCGCTCCGAGCTGCCGGGCGTGCTGGTGGTCCAGGGCGGCCCCGGCACCGGCAAGACCGTGGTGGCGCTGCACCGCGCCGCCTATCTGCTCTACACGCACCGCTTCCCCCTGGAGGGCCAGGGCGTGATGGTGGTGGGGCCGAACCGCGTGTTCCTCAACTACATCGAGCAGGTGCTTCCCTCGCTGGGGGAGGCCGGTGTGAGGATCGGCCAGCTGGCCGACATGGTGCCCCACATCCGGGCCACCGGGTTCGACGGGGAGGCGACCGCTCGCGTGAAGGGCGACCTCCGCATGGTGGAGGTGATCCGCCGGGCGGTGCGCGATCGCGAGCGACCGCTGCGGGAGCCGTTGCGCGTGCCCTACGGCGTGCAGCACCTGGTGCTCACCGTGGAGGGGTCCAAGGAGATCGTCGCCCAGGCCCGCCGTCGGTTCCGCACCCACAACGCCGGGCGCAAGCTCGTGGAGCAGCTCGTGTTCGAGGCGTTGGCAGCCACCTGTCGCACGGAGGACCCTGTCGAGGTGGTGCGCGAGCGGACCCGCCGCGACCCCCTGGTGCGGGAGGCCCTGGAGCGGATGTGGCCCGTGCTGACGCCCACCGAGCTGCTCAACGACCTCCTCGGCTCTCCCGGGCTCCTCCGCTCCGCCTGCAGGGGTCGTCTGGCAGCGGAGGAGGCCGAGCTCCTGGCGAGGCCCCGCCTGCACGATCCGGGCGAGGTCGTGTTCACCCACCACGACGTGCCGCTGCTCGACGAGGCGCTGGAGCTGCTCGGGCCGCGTCCCCGCCACAAGGAGGAGGACGCGGTGCGCACCTTCGGCCACATCGTGGTCGACGAGGCCCAGGACCTCTCGCCGATGCAGCTGCGGGTCCTGGATCGGCGTTCCCTGAACGGCTCGATGACGATCGTGGGCGACATCGCGCAGTCGACCGGTGCCTGGGCCCACGACGACTGGGCGTCGGTGCTGGAGCACCTCCCGGAGCGAAGGCCCCCGCGGATGGAGGAGCTCTCCATCGGCTACCGGCTGCCGGGCCCCATCATGGAGCTGGCCTCGAAGGTCCTGAGGGTGGCCGCCCCCCAGCTGGAGCCGCCCCGATCGATCCGACACGTCGGGGAGCCTCCGCTGCTGGTGGGGGTGGAGGCGGAGGACCTGGAAGAGGAGCTGGCGGACCTCGTGCGCTCCGAGCTCAAGGCCGTCGGCAACGGCAACCTGGCGGTGGTCGTGCCCGCGTCGATGGCCGCTCGGGCCGACCGGGTGCTCGACCTGGCGGGCATCGAGCACGGCACCGCGATCCGCCAGGGGCTCGACCACCAGGTCACCGTCGTCACTCCGTCGCTGGTCAAGGGCCTCGAGCTCGACGCCGTGATCGTGGTGGAGCCGCGGTCCATCCTCGAGGAGGAGGTGCGGGGCCCCCAGGCGCTCTACGTGGCCGTCACCAGGTCCACCAAGCGCCTCAGCATCCTGCACACGGGCGAGCTGCCGGACCTGCTGCGCTGAGGGAGGCGTCCCCGGTTCGCTGGCGTGCTCAGGCGACCAGGATGCGCTCGGTGGCGAAGGCGCCGATGCCGATGGTGCGGCCCTCCACCTCGACGGTGGCGGTGCCGTCGGGTGACATGGCCCGCACCACTCCGTGCTGGCCGGGGAGCAGGTCGTTCTGCTCGAGGAACTCCAGCAGGCCCGGGGAGAACTCCAGCTCCTCGGGGATGCGGTTGATCGTGAAGCTGGTCCCCACGTCGAGGTCGACCAGGCGCCGGGTGGCGGGCGGCTCGTAGGCGGCGCCGGGGATGGGGTTGCCGTGGGGGCAGGTGGTGGGCTCGCCGAGGACCCGCACCATCGCCCGCTCCACCGAGTCGGAGATGACGTGCTCCCACTTGCCGGCCTCCTGGTGCGCCTCCGCCCAGGACAGCTCCAGGATGTCGGTGAGGAAGCGCTCGGCGAGCCGGTGACGTCGAACGACCTGCTCGGCCAGGGTCCGGCCCTTCCCCGTGAGCGAGATGGTGGCGCCGATGGCGATCAGCCCCTCCTGCTCCATCTTGCGGATCATCTCCGACACCGCAGGCCGCGAGACGGACAGCCGTTCGGCGATGCGGGCCTGGATGACGTCGATGTCGTCCTCGGTGAGCTCCCAGATGGCCTCGCAGTACTCCTCGAAGGCCGGGTGGTACTCGTTGGGTCGGGGGCCGGGCACGACCCGAGTGTATGCCACCGCGCCCGACGCTCGCCCTCGTGGCCCGACGCTGCGGAGGGCGTGTCGGGGGTGCTGGCTACGCTCCGGACCGTGGCTGCCCCTCGAGATCCTCTCGAGCTCTTCTCCGAGCCGGCGAGATCCTGGTTCCGCGCCAGCTTCGCCGCGCCCACCCCCGCCCAGACCGGCGCGTGGGGGCCGATCTCCCGTGGGGAGCACACCCTTTTGTGCGCGCCCACCGGCTCCGGCAAGACCCTGGCGGCCTTCCTCTGGGCGATCGACGTGCTCGGGCGCCCGGATGCCGTCCCCGGCGCCGGGCGGGAGGGCTCCCCGGCCACCTCGGTGGTGTACCTCTCGCCGTTGCGGGCGCTGGCGGTGGACGTCGAGAAGAACCTGCGGGCACCCTTGCGGGGCATCGAGCTGGCTGCGGCCGGGCAGGGGACGCACTACCGCCCGCCCTCGATCGGCGTGCGCACCGGCGACACCGCAGCATCCGAACGCAGGAGCCTGCTTCGCCATCCTCCCGACATCCTCATCACGACGCCGGAATCGTTGTTCCTGATGCTCACCAGCCGGGCGCGCGACACCCTCGGCGGCGTGCGGTGCGTGATCGTCGACGAGATCCACGCGCTCGCTCCGACCAAGCGTGGAGCCCACCTCGCGGTGTCCCTGGAGCGGCTGGCACGTCTCGTGTCCCGCTCGAGCGGGGGCGAGGTGCAGAGGATCGGGCTCTCCGCCACCCAGCGGCCCCTGGAGGTGGTGGCCTCGTTCCTCGGCGGCGCGGAGGTGCACGGGGAGTCCCGTGACCCCCGGCCGGTGACCGTGGTCGACGCCGGAGCATCCAAGGAGCTCGACCTCCGCGTGGTGGTCCCCGTTGCCGACATGGCCGCGGGCGACGGTCGGTCCCGCCCCCCGCTGCGCGACGATCCCCGGGCCGCTGCGGGCGGCGAGCCCGACGGCCCGGAGGCCGCCCGGGACGCGCCCCGGGGCGGGTCCATCTGGCCCTCGATCCACCCCCGCCTGCTGGAGCTGGTGGAGTCGCATCGCTCCACCCTCGTGTTCGTCAACGCCAGGCGCCTGGCCGAGCGCCTCGCCAGCCGTCTCAACGAGCTCGCCCACGAGGCGCTCCCCCAGCACACGGGGGGAGAGTCCCTGGGAAGCTCGGTGGCGCTCGGGGAGGTCGAGCTGGTGAAGGCGCACCACGGCTCGCTGTCACGGGAGCGCCGGGCGCTGGTGGAGGACGAGCTGAAGCGCGGCGAGCTGCGCGGACTGGTGGCCACCAGCAGCCTGGAGCTCGGCATCGACATGGGGGCGGTCGACCTCGTCGTCCAGGTGGCCTCTCCGGGCTCGGTCGCCGCGGGTCTCCAGCGCATCGGTCGGGCCGGCCACCAGGTCGGCGTCCCCAGCCGAGGTCGCATCTTCCCCAAGCACCGCGCCGACCTGTTGGAGGTCGCTGCGGTGGCCCGTGGGATGTCGGAGGGGCGCATCGAGCGCACCTGCGTCCCCCGCAACCCCCTCGACGTGCTGGCTCAGCAGCTCGTGGCCATCGTGGCCATGGGACCCGATCCCTCCCCGGGTGGTGCGGCGATCGCCGAGGCCTCCGACCCGTCGTCCTCGGCGGCCTGGACCGCGGAGGAGCTGTTCGAGCTGGTGCGCGGCGCCGACAGCTACGCGGAGCTGTCCTCGGGGGTGTTCGACGCCGTGCTCGACATGCTCGCCGGCCGCTACCCCGCCGAGGAGTTCGCCGACCTGAGGCCGCGGGTGGTCTGGGATCGCCTGAGCGGGTCCGTGCGGCCGAGGGCGGGTGCCCAGCGATTGGCGGTGACCAACGCCGGGACCATCCCCGACCGCGGCCTCTTCGGGGTCTTCCTCCCCGACGGCACCCGGGTCGGGGAGCTCGACGAGGAGATGGTCTACGAGTCGCGGGTGGGTGAGACGTTCCTCCTCGGCGCCTCCACCTGGCAGATCCAGGAGATCACCTTCGAACGGGTCGTGGTCACCCCGGCCCCGGGACGGCCCGGCAAGATGCCGTTCTGGCACGGCGACGGCCCTGGGCGTGCCGCCGAGCTCGGCCGGGCCGTGGGCGAGCTCGTGCGCACGCTCCGCGGCCTGCCGGTGGACCAGGCGCGCCTCGAGCTGCTCGAGCACCACCACCTCGACGACCTGGCCGCCGACAACCTCCTCGCCTACCTCGAGGAGCAGGCCGAGTCGACAGGGGTGGTGCCCGACGACCGCACGATCGTGGTGGAGCGGTTCCGCGACGAGATCGGCGACTGGCGGGTGTGCATCCACACGCCCTTCGGCTCCCGGGTGCACGCGCCCTGGGCGGTGGTGCTGCGCGGTCGGCTGGCCGAGCACTTCGGCGGCGAGACCCTGGGCGTGGAGGTGCTGTGGAGCGACGACGGCATCGTGATGCGTCTGCCCGACGCCGCGGACAGGCTCCCCCTCGACCTGCTCCTGCCCGATCCCGACGACCTCGATGCCGAGCTGGTGGCGGCGTTGCCGTCCACCTCGGCCTTCGCCGCCCGCTTCCGCGAGTGCGCGGCGCGAGCGCTGCTGCTGCCGAGGCGCCGCCCCGACCGCCGCACCCCGCTGTGGCAGCAGCGCCAGCGCTCGGCGGACCTGCTCTCGGTGGCGTCGCGCTACCCGAGCTTCCCGGTGCTGTTGGAGACGACACGGGAGATGTGCAACGACGTCTACGACCTCCCGGCGCTCCGGCAGGTCCTGAGGGAGGTCCGCAGCCGACGGATCCGCACGGTGGCCGTCGACACGGCGGTGGCCTCGCCCTTCGCCCGCTCCCTGCTGTTCGGGTGGATCGCGGTGTACATGTACGAGGGCGACGCTCCGCTGGCGGAGCGTCGGGCTGCAGCCCTCGCGCTGGATCGGGAGCTGCTCGGCGAGCTGCTGGGCGCCGAGGAGCTGCGTTCGCTGCTCGACGCCGCTGCGATGGCCGAGGTCGAGCTCGAGCTGCAGCGGCTCACCGGGGACAGGGCCGCTCGCGACCCCGACGAGCTGCACGACCTGTTGCGGGTGCTGGGCCCGCTGTCGCTCACCGAGCTGGCTGCCCGCACGGCGCCGGAGGCCGAGGGGTCCGCCCCTTCGGAGCCCGAGCCCGCCGTCGTCCCGCCCGCACGGGTGCAACGCTGGGTGCGGGAGCTGCTCGATCGACGACGGGCCATAGAGGTGGTGGTGGCGGGGGAGGCCCGTCTGGCGGCGGCGGAGGATGCCGGCCGATTGCGCGACGGTCTCGGGGTGCACGTCCCCATGGGGCTGCCCGCGCCGTTCACGTCGACGAGCGACCGTCCGCTGCGCGATCTGGTGCAGCGCTTCGCACGCACCCACGTCCCCTTCACCACCGCCCAGGTCGCTCGTCGCCTCGGGCTCCCCGAGGAGGTCGTCGCGGAGGTGCTAAGCGGCCTGGCGGCCGGTGGCGCAGTGCTGCGAGGCGAGTTCACGCCGGGCGGGGCAGAGACGGAGTGGTGCGACGCCGAGGTGCTCCGGCTCCTGCGTCGCCGGAGCCTCGCGGCGCTCCGCCGGGAGGTCGAACCCGTGCCGTCCGACGCGCTCGCCCGGTTCCTGCTCCGGTGGCAGGGGGTGGGAGCCACCCACCGTGGACCGGACGCCGTCGCCGAGGCGGTGGCGGTGCTGCAGGGTGCACCGCTGGTGGCGAGCACCCTGGAGGCCGACCTCCTGGCGCTGAGGGTCCCGGACCTGCGGCCCTCGGACCTCGACCAGCTCTGCTCCACCGGCGAGGTGGTGTGGCTGGGCGCCGGCGCCCTCGGAGCCCATGACGGGCGGGTCCGATTGCTCTTCCGGGACCAGGTCGCCCTGCTGGCCCCGCCCCCGGCCACGGGGCCCGACGACCCCCTCCACGACGTGCTGCGCGCCCAGCTCACCGACCGGGGCGCCTCCTTCTGGGCCGACCTGGTGGCAGCGGTGGCCGCGGCCGGGCTCCCCGCCGAGGACGCGGCGGTCCTGGAGGCCCTGTGGGACCTGGTGTGGGCGGGGGAGGTCACCAACGACGCCCTGGCCCCGCTGCGGGCTCGGGTGTCGGGGGGTCTCCGTCGGCGTGGGTCCGGTGCCCGATCCCGCCGCCGGCCGAACCTTCGTGGGGTCGCCCGCGTCGCCCCGCCCGCCGCCGCCGGCCGGTGGGCGCTCACCGCGCCGCTGCTGGCCGCCATGCCCTCACCGACCGACCGCGCTGCGGCGCAGGCGTCCCAGCTGCTCGAGCGCTACGGGATCCTCACCCGGGAGATGGCCCTGGGCGAGGGCGTGGAGGGCGGCTTCGCCGGGGTCTATCCCGTGCTGAAGCTCATGGAGGAGCGGGGGAAGGTGCGCCGCGGCTACTTCGTGGAGGGCCTGGGTGCTGCGCAGTTCGCCTTGCCGGGCGCCGTCGACTGCTTGCGGGCAGAGCAGGGAGCTCCCGGCGCTGACGAGGGGGTGGAACGTCTGCCCTGGGAGCCTCCCCCGGTTCGCTCCGAGGTCCCCGACGGGTGGGTCCTGGCCGCCACCGATCCCGCCCAGCCCTACGGTGGGGTCCTGGCGTGGCCGCCGAGCGTCGGGCAGCCGAGCCGGTCTGCGGGGGCGTTCGTGGTGGTGGTCGGGGGGCAGGCCTGCGCCTACCTCGAGCGGGGTGGGCGGCGACTTCTCACCTTCCCGAGCTGTCGCGATCGCCCCGAGTGGTCCGCTGCGCTGGCCGCGCTGGTCCGCCGGGATCGCCTGCGGCGGTTGCAGATCGAACGGGTCGACGACCACCGCGCAGCTGAGTCGCCCCACGCCGACGCCCTGCGGGCGGTCGGGTTCGTCGACGGCTACAAGGGCCTCACGCTCGAGAGCTGAGCGATCGGGCAGGTGCGCGCTCGGAGCACCCTCGCTCGGGGATCCTTCAGCAGGACCCGGTGCTGCCGATGGTGTGAGGGTGTCTCGGCTGTTGTTCGAAGCGTCCCTGGGGTTCGCCCCCCAGGCCGGGGTCCTGTTCGCCGTGCTCGTGCGATCGTCCCGTCCCCGATGGCCGCTCGTGCTCATGGTGGCCGTGCCCGTGCAGGGCGCCCTTGCGTCGGTGGGCCTGGGAAGCGGCCCGTGGTGGGTCCTGTGGGTCGCCACCCTGGTGACGCCGCTGGTCGGCGCGGCGCTCTTCGTGCGCAGCCGAGCCCGGCCCGCTCTGGTGCCGGTGTCGTCGCTGCTGTGGTTCCTGGCCTCGGTGGCCCTCAGCGCGGTCGTCCCCGCCCTGCTCTACCTGCCGATCGGCACGGTGGGCGGATGGCTGGTCGCCTGGCAGTCGGTGGCCGTCGGGATGCTCGTGGGAGCACCCCTGGTGCTGTCCTGGGAGAGCTCAGCGAGTCCCCGCCGCCGGCTGGAGGTCGTCCTCACCGCAGGTTCCACGGTCCTCGTCTCGCTCCTGGTCTTCGGCACCTCCCAGGACGTGGTGGAGGTGACCCTCCCCTACCTCGCCCTTCCGCCGGTGACCTGGGCGGCGCTGCGCTTCGGCATGCGGGGCGCGTCCCGCTCGACGTTGGTGGTGGCCCTGGCGTCCTCGGGGGCCACGGCGCTGGCCCGCGGACCGTTCGTCGCCGCCGTGGGCGACCGACCCTCGGCGGTGGCCTTCGCCCAGCTGTTCATCGTCGTCACCGCGCTGTCCGCCTACCTCCTGGCCGCGGTGACCGATGACCTCCACGACCGCCGCGAGGTCGAGGAGCAGCTCCGCCACCTCGCGTACCACGACACCCTCACGGGCCTGCCCAATCGCGCCCACCTCGCGGAGGTGCTGGAGTCCGTCGCCGAGTTCGGTGAAGGCGCCGCGGTGCTGATCGTGGACGTCGACGACTTCAAGGTGGTGAACGACGCCATGGGCCATCCCCGTGGCGACGAGCTGCTGGTCGCCGTGGCGCAGCGCCTCCGTCGGTGCCTGCGCCCGGGCGACACCCTGGCGCGCCTGTCCGGGGACGAGTTCGTGGTGGTCCTGCCGGCGGCGGGCGACGTGGTCGCCGACCGCGTCGCCCGCCGGATGCTCCAGCAGGTGTCGGTGCCACTCCCCCTGGGGGGACGCGGCGAGCTCCGGCCGTCCGTGTCGATCGGCATCGCCTGCGGCTCGGACAGCTTCGAGGTGGAGGGACTCCTGGCGGAGGCCGATGCCGCCCTGTACCGGGCGAAGGAGCGGGGCAAGGCCCGCTCCAGCCGCTTCGACGACGAGCTGCGTGCCGAGGTGGGCGACCGGCTGCTGATCATGACCGACGTCGACCCCGCGATGCGTGACGGGACGATCCACTGGCTCCACCAGCCCGAGGTGGACCTGCGCAGCGGTGGGTTGTTCGGCCTCGAGGCGCTGTGCCGCTGGGACCACCCCACGGGGGCCATCGGGCCCGATCGCTTCGTGCCCGTGCTGGAGTCCTCCGGGTATGCCGGCCGGCTGTTCGCCGGGGCGCTGGACGCAGCCCTCACCGCTCAGAGGGAGGTGGCGGCCCTCAGCGCCCACGTGCCCAACGTGGCGGTGAACGTCTCGGCCACCCTGTTGTCGGACTCGGGTCTGGTCGGTCGGGTCCGAGCGGAGCTGGAGCAGCGTCGCTGCCCTCCGGGGACGCTCTGGCTGGAGGTGACCGAGAGCGCGCTGGCCACGCCGCGCGCTGCGCAGAGCATCGAGGAGCTGCACGACGCCGGGGTCCGCCTGGCCATCGACGACTTCGGCACGGGGTGGTCCTCTCTCGGGCGGCTGGCAGAGTTCCGCTGGGACCTGCTGAAGATCGACAGGTCCTTCGTCTCCCGCCTCGGCGAGGAGGAGCACATCGCTCACCTGGTGGAGGCTGTGGTGGCGATGGCCCACTCCCTCGAGATCCTGGTGGCGGCCGAGGGCGTCGAGACCGAGCGCCAGCTGCGGATGGTCAGGGACCTCGGCTGCGACGTGGCCCAGGGATGGCTGTTCGCCAGGGCCGCGGGTGCCGACGAGGTGGCCGCGCTGGTGGACCACCGCGGGCGCTGGATCGGCCCCTCCTGGGATAAGGTCCGCCCGACTGGACAGGTGTCCAGTTGAGTGCGTCCGCCGGAGGGACTGGTCGATGGAGCCCAGCGTGGATCGGAACCGACGGTTCGATGGTCGCGTCGTGTTCATCACCGGCGCCGCCCGCGGTCAGGGTCGCAGCCACGCCGTGGGGTTCGCCCGGGAGGGTGCGCACGTCATCGGCGTGGACCTCTGCGAGGACCTCCCCCACGTCCCCTACCCCGGAGCGACGAGGTCGGACCTGGACGAGACGGTGCGTCAGGTGGAGGCTGCGGGCGGGGTGATGCACGCAGAGGTCGCCGACGTGCGCGACTACCACCGGACCAAGGAGGCGCTGCAACGTGGCGTGGGGCGCTTCGGCCGGCTCGACGTGATCCTCGCCAACGCCGGGAGCTACTCGCCGATGCCGGTGCAGCACGCGCCGCTGGGGTCGTGGCAGGAGACCGTGGAGGTCAACCTGACGGGCGTGTTCCACACCGTCAGGGCCGGCGTGCGCACGATGGTCGACCAGCAGGAGGGCGGGGCGATCGTGATGACCTCCTCGACGGCCGGGCTGAAGGGCTTCTACGGCGCACCCGCCTACAACGCCGCCAAGCACGGGGTGGTCGGGCTCATGCGCTCCCTGGCGCTCGAGCTCGCCCCCAACCAGATCCGGGTCAACTCGGTGCATCCCACCACCGTGCGCACCCCGATGATCGACAACGACGTGTTCCCGCGGCTGATGTGCCACGAGATGGCCGACCCCGGCATCGAGGACGTGGTCGAGCGCCTGCGCGAGCAGCAGCCGATGGACGTCCCGTGGGTCGAGCCGGAGGACGTGACCAACGCCATCCTGTGGCTCTGCAGCGACGAGGCCCGCTACGTGACAGGGGTGGCGCTGCCCATCGACGCAGGCGCTCTGGTGAAATAGCCCCCATGACCTCTCGCCGTCTCGTCCTCCTGGTGGTCACATCGCTCGCGCTGCTCGGAGCGTCCTGCGGCGACGGCGACGGTGCCGCCGCGGAGGGGGACTCCTCCGAATCGTCGGCCGCCGCTTCCGGAGCCGTCACCGACCTCGCCGCGTTGCCCTCGCTGGAGATGACCGAGGTGGCCACCGGGCGCACCACCACCCTCGACGCCGAGCTGGCCTCGGACGGTCGGCCGGTGGTGGCCTGGTTCTGGGCGCCGAGCTGCCCCACCTGTCGCTCCGAGGCCCCCGACCTCGACGCCTTCGCCGAGGAGCACGGCGCCGAGGTGAAGCTGGTCGGGATCGGCACACGCGACGATCCCGACCTCGCCGACGAGTTCCTGGCGGTCACCGGGGTGGAGCAGTTCCCCCTGCTGTGGGAGCCGACGGGGGAGGCGTGGACCACCTTCGGCGTGACCGCCCAGCCCTACACGGTGCTCTACGGCGCCGACGGCGCCGAGCTGCGGCGCTGGCCGGGGGGCGCCACCGGCGACGAGGTCCTCGACGAGCTCGCCCGCCAGAGCTGATCGGGGACCACCGGACGCCGCAGCTCCGGTGGGCAGCGGACGCAGCCCTGCGGAGCGGGTGCGCGCCCCGCACCGTCAGCGCAGGGGGAAGTAGCCCGGCACCTGGCGGTGCGGCGTGTCCAGGTACACCTTGGCCTCGGGGTTCCCGCCCAGGCGCCCGTGGCTCCAGCGCACCTCCACGTGCCCCCGGACCTCCTGCTCGCAGCCACCCTCGCGGTCGAGCACGGCGGCCGCCCACCCCACACGTGGCTGACCCGCGTGCTCCGGGTGCACCTCGAGCTCTCGGAGCTCGAAGCGCTGCCGCCAGTCCCAGGGCGTGGCGACGCGCAGGCGGAGCGACTCGCTGGGACCGGTGCCGAGCACGAAGTAGGGGGCGCTCGACAGGCGCAGCAGGCGCCAGAGCATCGCCCGCCGCTCGACCCGTGTGGACAGCGACTCGTTCCAGCGTCGAGCGGAGACCTCGGCGGTCTCCCGGCACAGCGCCAGGTAGGCCTCGTCGCTCTCGGGTGAGCTGCACGAGCGAGCGGACGCCAACGTGCGCTGCTGCTCCCGGTCCAGCGCCCCGACGCGCTCGGGCAGCCGGTGGCCGTCGGGGAGGAGCCGGCGGACCTCCTGGTAGTGGTGCTGGTGCTGCGCGGGTGCCACCTCGGCGTACCAGTCGCCGGGGCCCCGCCGCCCCTGGGCCCCGCGGAGGCAGCGGTCGAACAGCGCCCATGGGGACGCGTTGTGCAGCACGCGCGACAGGTACTTGCAGCTGACCAGGTACACGTGGTCGATGCGCAGGTCCGCGGGCACGGGATCGTCGGCCGGGTCCCGGTGGGAGCCCTTCCACTCCACGAGCGCAGGTGCCCGGCCCCGCAGGCCGTCCTCCGCCCTCAGCAGGGCCCTGCCGTTGTGGAACGCAGCCAGGAACTCCCCCTCGTGTTCCCGGCGCGTCCATGCCGTGCGCAGGCGGCTCCACAGGACGGGGTCCACGTGGCGCAGCTCCGTGGCCGGGGCATCGGTGCCCAACGCCGCGTCGAGGTCGACGGCCCCCAGCGTGCCCAGCCCGGTCACGATCTCGGTGATCTCGGTCCGCAGCGCCGGCATCGCCGACCATCATGCACCGCGGCGACGGCACGTGGCGACGGCGTGACGATGTGGCCGGCGCAGCTCGGCGCACGCCGTCGCGGGCGCGCCTCAGGCCCAGCGGCCGAGGACCCGGTCGACGGCGATCTCGACCACGACCCGCTCCGGATCCTCCTGCGGTGCTCGGTAGCGGAGTGCGTAGCGCTCCACCGCCTCCCGCACCGCGTCGGGCTCGTCGGTGACGCGGACGGGACCTTCCAGGGTGAGCCACCGTGGACCGTCGATCTGGCTGACCGCCGCCCGGCCCCCGCGACGGGCGTTGCGGGCCTTCTGCGACGACCTGCGGGTGATGACGCGCGCCAGCCGTCGGTCGTGGTCCCAGGTGAACCCCACGGCCACGACATGGGGCGAGCCGTCGGAGCGGATGGTGCTGAGGGTGGCCAGGTGGCGGTCGGTGAGGAAGCGGAGGGCCTCGCCGTCGAGGTCGTCGGGGGTCCGCACGGTGCTCACTCCGAGGAGATGGCCTCGAGCACGTCGAGGCGGGCGGCGCGGCGGGCGGGGAAGATGGCGGCGACGATCCCGGCCAGCGCCGCCATGGCGGTGATCAGCACCAGCTGGGTCACCGGGAGCTTGAAGGACACCAGGTCGGGCTCGCTGGCGGCCAGCGCGGCGGTGATGGCGATGGCGAAGGCGATGCCGATGACCACGCCCAGCAGCGTCCCGAACACGGCCACGATGGCCGCCTCGAAGCGCACGGTCCAGCGCAGCTGGGAGCGGGACATCCCCACCGCCCGCAGCAGCCCGAACTCCCGGGTGCGCTCCAGCACCGACAGCGACAGCGTGTTGGCCACGCCGATCAGGGCGATGATCACCGCCAGGGCGAGCAGGCCGTACATGATGTTCACGATCACGTCGATGACCGCGGTCTGGCTCTCGACGAACTCCTCCGTGTCCTGCACCACGACGTCGGGACGGTCCTCCACGAGCGCCTCGAGCTGCGACTTCACCGCCTCGGAATCGGCGTCGTCGGCCAGGGAGACGTACACCGCGAAGTCGACGTCGAAGCCGGGGAGCGCGTTGGCTCGGAGGGTCTCGAGGGGGAGGTAGAAGTTGTCGCCCGGCCCGAGCCCGTTGGAGTAGGTGGCGCCGAGGCGCAGGTCCTGTCGACCCGTGGCCGTGAAGAACACCGGGATCTCGTCGCCGATCTCCCACCCCCGCTCCTCGGCGATGCTGTCCTTGGCGACGATCGAGGCGTCGTCGAGCTCGCTCAGGTCGCCGCGCACCTCGCCCATGTCGACGATGTCGAAGTAGGTCGCCGGGTCGAGGCCGTTGGCCACGATGTCCTCCCCGGGCGGCGCGTCGTCGGGGATCCCGAGGATCGGGGGGACGCCGCTGTCGTCCTCCGTGGCCACGGTGGTGGTCGTGGTGGCCGCTTCGGCCACCGCCTTGTCGTCGAGCAGTCGAAGGAAGCTGAAGCCGAGCGGTGAGACCACCTCGACGCCCTCGATCTCTGCGGCCGCCGGCGCGACCGTCTTCGGCACGCCGAGGAAGGAGAAGTTTCCGGCGGTGACGATGTAGTCGACCTCCTCCAGGGCGCCGGTGATCTCGGCATCGACGCTGTTCTTGGTCGTGGCGGCCAGCACGGCGATCACCGTCACCACGGTGACCCCCACCGTCAGGGCGGCGGCGGTGGCGGCGGTGCGGCGGGGGTTGCGCGCCGCGTTCTCCTCGGCGAGGCGGCCGGTGGTGCGGCCACCCACCCGGAACGGCCAGGAGAGCACGTGGGCGGCCGGTGCGGCGAGCACGGGGCCGATCACCACGGCCACCGAGATCAGCACCAGCAGCAGGCCGGCACCCACCACGTACAGCTCGTTGTCCACGGCGCCCATCAACCCCAGCGCCACCAGGGCCACGCCCACCACGATGAGGCCGATCCCCCAGATCACCCGTGCGCGTGACAGGGCGGAGCGGTCCAGGCTCACCTCGCTCAGCGCGGCGATGGGCGGCGTGCGCGAGGCCCGCACCGCGGGGATGACCGCGGAGAGGGAGGTCACGACGAGCCCGACGGCCAGCGCCAGCACCACCGTCGCCACACCCAGCGGCGGGAGGCCAGGGGCGGTGGAGAACAGCTGGCCGATGCCCCGGATGATCCCGGTGGCGAGCAGCACCCCGAGCGCCAGACCGACGACCGAGGCCACCACGCCGATCGACATGGCCTCCACGAGGGTCGCCACCACCACCTGGCGGCGGTGTGCCCCGATGGCCCGGAGCAGCGCCGTCTCGCGCGTGCGCTGGGCGACGATGATCGAGAAGGTGTTGTAGATGATGAACACCGCCACCACCAGCGAGATCACACCGAACACGCTCACCAGCGTCGTGAGGAAGCCCACGAACTGGGCGATCGCCTCCTGGTTCTCCTCCACGAACACCTCGCCGGTGACCACCTGGAGCTCGGGCGCAGCGCTCGCGAGGCTGGTCGCCAGCTCCTGCTGGCTCACCCCCTCCTGGGCACCCACGGCGATGTAGTTGTACTGGTCGCTGAGCTGCGCGAGCCGCTGGGCCTCGACGTCGGTGAAGAAGACCGGGTGCGCGCCCGAGTAGTCCTCGGCGTTCTCCCCGAGGCCGACCACCCCGACCAGCTCGTAGGTGGCTTCTCCGCTCTGGGTGGCGATGGTGACGTCGTCGCCGACCTCCCAGCCGTTGTCGGTCGCGGTCTTGAAGTCCAGGACGATCTCGTCGTCGGCCTCCGGACCACGTCCTTCGCGGAGCTTGCCCGGTCGCACCGGATCGTCGAACCAGGTGAACACCAGCGTGGGCGGCCCGATGCCGGCTCCCACGACCTTGCCGTCCGCCCCGATGAGCTGGATGGTGGGCGACTCGACGACGCCGAAGGCCGCCCGCACGCCGTCCGCGCCTCGGACCTGGTCGACCGCCGCGGCGTCCACCGGCCCCCGGATCTCCCCGAAGACGGTCTCCTGGACGCTCGGGGAGCGCACGACGGCGTCGTAGCCCTCGTACACCTTGGACACGACGCCGCGTATGGACTCGTCGAGGGCCCCGCCCAGGATCTGGGTGCCCGTGAGGAAGGCGATGCCCAGGATCACGGCGATCCCGGTGGTGACGAGCCGGCGCTTGTGCGCCAGCAGGTCCTTCAGCGCGACCCGGAGCACGGCCTACCCACCGAGCCGCTTCATCATGTCGAGCACGGTCTCGGCCGTGGGGTCGGCGAGCTCGCTGACGATGCGGCCGTCCACGAGGAACACCACGCGGTCGGCGTATGCCGCCGCGCCGGGGTCGTGGGTGACCATCACGATCGTCTGGCCCAGCTCGTCCACCGCGGCGCGCATGAAGGTGAGGATGTCCGAGCCCGACCGGGAGTCGAGGTTGCCGGTGGGCTCGTCGGCGAAGATGATCGCCGGCCGGGTGGCCAACGCCCTGGCCACCGCCACCCGCTGCTGCTGGCCTCCCGAGAGCTCGCTCGGTCGATGGGTGAGGCGGTCGGCGAGGCCCACGGTGCGCACCACCTGGTCGAACCACTCGGCGTCCGGCTTGCGACCGGCCAGGTCCATGGGAAGGGTGATGTTCTCCGCTGCCGACAGGGTGGGGATCAGGTTGAAGGCCTGGAAGACGAATCCCACCATGTCGCGTCGCAGATCGGTGAGCTGACCGTCGCTGAGCGTGTCGAGGTAGGTGTCGCCGATGAACACCCGCCCCTCGCTGAGCCGGTCGAGGCCGGCCAGGCAGTGCATGAGGGTGGACTTGCCGGAGCCGGAGGGCCCCATGATGGCGGTGTAGCGGGCCCGCTCGAAGCTGACGGTGACGCCGTCGAGGGCCCGGACGGTGGTCTCTCCCTCACCGTAGACCTTCGTCGCGTCCACGGCGCCGGCGGCCGCCGTGGCGGGCGCGGCCGGGGAGGTGTCGGTGGTGCTCACGGGCGACCACCCTACCGGCAGGACCGCTGCCGACCGACAGCGGACCGTCAGGGGACCGCTGCGCCGCAGTCGTCCTGCTCAGGGTCCCAGACGCGCTCCGAGAGAGCCGGGATGCTGGCCACGGCCCAGCGGGCGAGGGGCTTCAGCTCTCCCGGGCACAAGCGTCGGGCCATGGCGAAGAGCTGGCGGGCCGTGGAGTGGTCCCCCAGCCTCGCGGCGGCGATGCCGCCGATGGTGGCCGAGCGCGAGAGCAGCTCGACCTCGGGGATCGGCGAGTTGCCGAGCACCTCGATGGCTTCGAGGGCCCAGCGCAGCCGGAGTCGGTCGCCGTGCAGCGCCCGGAACGTGGACTCCTCGAACCAGTCGAGCAGGGGCTCCGGCGTGCGGACCACCCGAGCAGCGGAGCCGTCGGGGGGCTGGACCAGCGGTGAGCCCGGGGTGTCCACTCCTCCCGCCAGGGCCGCGATGTCCGACGGCGGACCGAGGGCGGCGCCGGGCCGCAGGCAGTGGGGTGAGGGTCGGATCTCGGAGCGGGAGCCGTCCAGATGGTGCTGCGAGCCGCCGCAGAACACGAGATCGGCCCCCGTGCGATCGAGGAGGCGGCCGCAACGTGCCAGCCAGTGGGGCCGTGCGGTCGTGTCGGCGTCGATCACCGCCACCCGCTCCCCGCGTCCGGCGGCGATGCCGGCAGCGACGCCGTCCGCCGGGTCGAGCTCCAGGATGCGCACCCGACGATCGGCCACCAGGCGCACCGCGTCGATCTGCTCACCGAGTCGGCCGTCGTGGATCACCAGGAGCTCCACGTCGCTGAAGGTCTGGGCGAGCACCGACACCGCGGCCCGTCCGGCATGGTCGGCCCTCTCGTGGAGGGGGAGCACGACACTGAAGCGCGGAGGCACTGCTCCCATTGTGAACTCCCGCAGCGGGCGGGTCGTGGATGGGGCGGGGGAGCGCTCGAGGAAGGTCAGCCTGCCGGCTCGAACCGGTAGACGGCGACGCTGCCCGACTCCGCGAGTGGCACCAGGGCCACGGTCTCGGCGAGCTGCTCCCGGGTCCACAGGTTCGCCATGAACGGCTCCTCGTCGATCCACACGAGGCAGGAGGGCTGCTCGTCAAGTCGTTCCCGGAGGCGATCGAGGTCGTCGGTCGTGGCGGTGGACTCGAAGTAGGTGCGACGGGGGCTCCACCCGGCCTCCAGCACGGGGTAGAGCGCGCTGGGGAGGTTGGAGTACACGACGCAGCCTTCGGGCAGGGCCTCCAGCGCGGTGCTGGCGCGCGCCCGGTCGAAGGCGTCGGAGTTGTAGCTGCCGGTGAAGAGGTCGCCGCCGGTCACGAAGGTGGCCGCCGCGACCAGCCCCACGACGACGTTGGCGACGGCCCACACCGCGGCGGCCAGCACGCCGCCGCGGTGCCACCGGTTGTCCGGGCCCGACGGCAGCCATCGGCTGCGGTCGACGAGCACCAGGGCCAGGGCCATCAGGGGCAGGTAGGCGGGGTGCAGCAACCGCAGGCCCAGCAGGTTGAGCGCCGTGGTGCTGCGGACGTACCACATGTAGCCGAGGTAGCCGAAGGCCAACCACGCGAGCAGCCCGGTGGGCCGCCCCGACCAGGCGAGCAGGCGACGCCACTGCGGGAGGTCCTCGTCGCCGGGCCGGGCGGCGAGGACCGACCATCCCAGCACGGTGGCGCCCAACAGGACCACGATCCCGACCGCGGCCCACAGCAGGTCGCGGCCGTCGAGGACACCGGGCAGCAGCCACTTGCCCATGGTCGACACCACGTCGTAGGCGTTGCCGACCGGCCCGCGGGCGGATGGGGTGCGGGCACCGGTCCAGGTGCCGTCCACGGCGTGGTTCCGCAGCATCCAGGCGAGGGGGGCCATCGAGGCGAGCGCGCCGTACACCACGGCGTCCACGAGGCGTTCGGAGAGTCGACGACGGCCGTCGAGCAGCAGCCACAGGCAGCCCACGGCCACCATGTAGAGGGCGACGTAGCGCAGGCCGAAGCCGACCCACACCAGGGCCGCGGCACCGGCGAGCGCGAGCCGTCTGCGATGGCGATGGTGGTGGAACATGGCGAGGGTCCAGGCGACCACGACCACGGCGAAGGGGAGATCGGTGTTGACCATGTGGGCGAAGCCCAGCGTGACCGGTCCCAGGCCGATCACCGCCGTGCCGAGGGCGACGAGCCGTGGATCGCCGACGGTGCGCTGCAGGAGGCGGTGGCCCAGCAGCACGAGCACCAGCACGCAGAGCGCGTTGAGGACGATGGCGGCACCGAGGGGGTCGAGGGGGGTCACCCGCGCCACGCCGGCCATGAGGCTCGGCCACAGCGGGGGCCAGATGGTGACCGGATCCTCGAGCCAGTAGCCGAGCCCGTCACCCGCCAGCAGGGAGTCGGCGATGGCCGTGTAGCCCACCCCGTCGTCGCCGGCGGCGATGCCGTTCGCGTTGGTGATGAGGCTCAGCGCGGCCGAGGCGGCGGCCAGCACCGGCACCCACGCCGGGCGTGCGAGCCGGCCGGGCGTCGTCGGCCCGTCGGGCACGCCCGACGGGCGATCGCCCGCAGCTCCGCGATCGATCCTCCGGTCGTCGGTGCCCCGCTGCGCCACCGGTCCAGTGTCGACGGTGTGTGTCGTCCGGCACAAGTTGCCGTCGGCGGCGCACCCGGCCCACCCCGGGGCTCGTGCCCGCCAGCCGTATGCTGGCCGAGTGGAGTGTCCGGGCTGTGGATCGATCGTCGACGAACAGGCTCGGTTCTGCGCGCACTGCGGCCACTCCCTGACCGGCTGGTCGGAGGAGCGGCGTGTCGTCACGGTGCTCTTCGCCGACCTGGTGGGCTTCACCGCCCTGTCGGAGCGACGTGACCCGGAGGCGGTGAAGCGGGTGGTGGACGCTGCCTTCGAGCGCCTCGTCGCCGATGTGGCGGCCTTCGGCGGTCGAGTGGACAAGATCGTCGGCGACGCCGTCCTGGCGCTGTTCGGGGCTCCGGTGGCCCATGAGGACGACGCCGAGCGAGCGGTCCGCGCGGCGCTGCGGATGCAGGAGACCCTCGGGTCCTACGGGCGCGAGTCGGGCATCGACATCCGCATGCGGGTGGGGGTGAACACCGGTGAGGTGCTGGTCGGAGCGCTGCGGGCCGGCGGCGACTACACGGCGATGGGCGACGTCGTGAACCTGGCTTCGCGCCTGCAGACCGCGGCCGCGCCCGGGGAGGTGGTGGTCGGCGAGGCCACCCACCGTGCCACGGCAGAGGCGATCGCCTACGAGCCGAGGGGTCGACTCACCGCGCGGGGCCGCGAGCAGTCCGAGCAGGTCTGGGCGGCGCTGCGCGCTGTGCGGCCACCGGGCCGGGATCGTCGGAGCCCATCGACCCCGTTGGTGGGGAGGTCGGTGGAGCTCGGTGGGCTCCTCAACGCCGCGCGCGGCTCGATCTGCAACAGCAGGGCCCAGCTGGTGCTGCTGGTGGGAGAGGCCGGGGTGGGCAAGACCCGTCTGGCGGAGGAGCTCGCGGAGATCCTGCAGGTCGAGGACGGAGTGCCGACCTGCGGTGGTCGCTGCCTGCCCTACGGCGAGGTCAACCCCTGGTGGCCGATCGCCGAGATCCTGCGCGAGGTGTGCCGGATCGACGCCGACGCGTCGCTGGAGGAGGCGTTGGCGGCCACGCGCGCCGCGGTCGAGTCGGTGATGCCGGAGGACCCCGGCGAGGTGGATGCCGTGGTGGACGGCCTCCTCCACATGATGGGCCACGAAGGCCCGCTCCGAGGCCTCGACGGCGCCGCCGCCCGTTCCGAGGCCACACGGGCGCTGCTGGCGTTCCTCGACGCCGCGCTGCACCTCTCTCCGCTGGTGCTGCGGATCGCGGATCTCCACTGGGCCGATGATGCGGTCTTCGAGCTGATCGACGAGCTCTCCACGCGCCTCGCCCGGCGACCGTTGGTGTTCGTGGCCACCGCTCGGCGTTCGGTCCAGGGGCGCTGGACGCCCCGCAGCGGCCGGTTCAACTGCCTGCTGCTCAACGTGGATCCCCTCGATCGCCCTTCGCTGGGCGAGCTGCTCGATCACCTCATCCGCAGCCCCGTCGACGTCGAGAGCAGGGCGGAGCTGCTCGACCGGGCCGCAGGGAACCCGCTCTACCTCGAGGAGCTGGTGTCGTTGCTGGAGCGCACCGACGGGTCGTTGTCGGAGGTGGCGGTGGCGGAGCTCCCCGAAACGCTCCGCGGGCTGGTGGCCGCCCGCATCGACGCGCTCTCGGCCGAGGAGCAGGCCGTGCTCGGCGATGCCGCGGTGTGGGGCGACTCGGGAAGCGTCGTGGTGCTGGACCGCATCGCCGAGGCGGCCCGGGGGGTCGAGAGCGTCGCGGTCGAGGTGCACGACCTCGCCGAGAAGGACGTGCTGGTGGTCCACGGACCGAAGTGGTCGTTTCGCTCCGACCTGGTGCGCGAGGTCGCCTATGCGAGGTTGACGAAGTCCGATCGCCTGCTCGGCCATGCCGGCATCGCCGCGTATCTCGAGCACGCCCTCGAGCACCGGTCGCCCGACGACGCCCTGGTCGAGACCGTTGCTCGACACTACGTGGAGGCGGCCCGTCTGGCGGTCGACCTCGAGCGCTCGCAGCGCGAGCCCGAGCTCCGGGACCGGGCGGTGCACTGGGTGAGCGAGGCGGCTCGGCGAGCCGAGCAGGGCGGGTCCTGGCCGCTGGCGAACCGGCTCTACGGTCGGATCCTGGAGCTCGTCGGCGACGAGCCCTGCGATGCCAGGATCGGCGCGCTGCTCGGGCGCTCCCGGGTGCAGGCCGAGCAGTGGCACTACGACGGCGCGCTCGAGGACGCGCGGGCGGCCCTGCACCTGGCTCACGACCTCGCCCTGCCGGACCGACGTGCCGAGGCGCTGCTCCGGGTCGGTGCCGCACAGGCCAGGCGGGGCGACTGGGACGCCGCCAAGACGGCGTTCGGCCACGCCTTGGCGCTCTACGACGAGCTGGAGGACGTCACCGGTCGCGGCGAGGTGCTGCGCCAGGAGGGCCTCGGAGAGCTGCTGCGGGGTGACCACCGTGCCGCGGAGGCACCGATCATGGGCGCGCTGGAGGTCTTCCGAGCGGTGCAGGATCGTCGGGGCGAGGGGTGGGCGCTGCAGAGCCTCGCCTGGATCGCCTTCGGCGACGGCAGGGTCGATCTCGCCGAGGGGTACGTGGCGGAGTCGAAGGCCGCCTTCGCGGAGGTCGGTGACCGCGGCGGTCTCGAGTGGACGATGGGCCTCTCGGCGTTCGTGAGCCTCATGAGCGGCGACCTCCAGGGTGCGGTGGAGCTGGCCCGCCACGTGCTCGCAGAAGCCGAGCGCCGCGACGACCGCTTCGGCATGGGCATGATGCACATCGTCCTGGGCAGCGCCGAGCTGTGGAACGGCCATCCCGAGGCCGCCGCCTCCAGTGCGGCCCACGCCCTCGACGTCTTCCACGAGCGGTCCGACGTGGTCGGCCGGGAGCAGGCCCTCGCGCTCCTCGGTCGGACGGTGGTGATGGTCGGTGACCTCGACACGGGCCTCGACCACCTCCGCACCGCGCTGGAGATCGGTCGGCGCACCTCCACGCGGCTGGCCGAGGTGGTGGCGGAGCTCACCGAGGTCCAGCTGGGCTTGCCGGGAGTGCTCTTCGACGGGTCCCAGCCGCACCTGGTGCTGCCCGAGGAGCACTCGGTGCTCCGGGCGCTGTGGCTGCTGCTCGCCGGCGACCGTGACGCCGCGGTGATCGCCTTCCACGGCGCGGAGCCGACCGGTCCTCCCGTGGCGGAGGTGGCGGCGGCCGCGGCGGTACGTGCCGCGCTGGGAGAGGTGGAGCCCGCGGTGGCGTTGGCATCCCAGACGCTGGACGCCGAGGGCGCGACCTACAACGACCGCGTGCTGGCCCACCTGGTGCGGGCGGTGGTCGATCCCGGCCCCGGGGGCGCCGGCGAGCTCGACGCGGCGCGCGCGGTGCTCGAGTCCACCCAGGACAGGATCTGGCCGCCGCTGATCGACCTTGCGGACGCGCTCCGGGGTGCCGCCGGTGGCAGCGACGCCTCGGTCACCCTGGAAGGCGCCGAGCGTGCACTGGCCGGGATCGGCCTGTCCGGGACGTGCTGGCGCTCGCTGATCCAGGCGGTGATCGGCGAGACCTGGGCAGACCGCACCTGATCGACGAGCCGCACACGCCGTCCGGACGGGTGTGACCTTGCTCACTTCTGCATGCACGGCCATTGACGATCGCGCACGTTGCTTGCTAGAGTTAGCAGCGAAGCAACCGGAGCGCACCCCCCGCCCGGACCGCCCGTCGAACCAGGAGCACCGACCATGAGCACCGCAATCCTCGACCGAGTCAGCGAGATCCAGGAGCAGGTCATCGAGATCATCGAGGGCGTCAAGGAGCCTGTCGCCCAGGCCATCGACACCGTCGTCACCTTCGTGGTGGAGCGGGTCGACGTTCCCGCCGTCCCGTTCGCAGAGCAGATCCCCACGCCCCGTGAGGTGATCGACAACCAGTCGAAGTTCGCCTCGAAGCTGGTGTCCACCAACAAGTCGGTGGCGCTGAGCGCTGCCAAGGCTGCTGCCCCCCTCACCGACGCCCTGCTCGACCGCAAGGCTCCGGCCCGCAAGCCGGCCGCCAAGGCCGCTGCCAAGGCCGAACCCGTGGGCGCCGCTGCCTGAGGAGCCCTCGCCCCGCTCCGGGTGCACGCACCCGGAGCACCCTGAGGTCGGTCGTGGATCCCCCCTCCACCCGGCCGACACCGCACCCACGCCTCCCCCGGCGGGGTGCGAGCCCCGGAACGAGAGCCTTCGGGCTCTCGTTCCGGCTTTCGGGCGGGACACGGCGTGGGGGGAGCGCCGCTGAGATCAGCTGGTCCCCGATCAGGGGAGGGGGTTCGCTGCGGGGGTGGCCCCGGGGGACGCTACCGCCGGTGCACGCAGATCGAGGGTCGGCGTCGGCGCGTCCTGCGCCGACCCGCTCTCCGCCAGGTCGTCGCGACCACCCGACACCCGCTGGTACTTGCGGGTCTTGAGCCGAAGGAACGGCTTCTCGATGTACTTGAAGGAGGCGAAGCCGGCCAGCACGCCCAGCACGGCGGCAGCCAGTCCCAGCACCGCACCCCGGACGCCGTAGGCCTCCTGGAACCCGATCAGCAGGAAGAACCACAGGACCGGGACGTGCCACACGTAGATCCCGTAGCTCCGCAGCCCGAGCGTCCGCAGCGGCTTGGCGTTGAGCAGGCGCGTCTTGCGTGACTCGGTGCGCAGGAAGAGGTCGAGGGTGATCACCGCGATGCCCAGCATGGCCACCTGGTACAGCGGGCCACCGAAGCGCTCGAAGCCGGGGATCCGCCCGACGCCGACCATGGCGGTGAAGAAGAGCACCCAGCACACGGCGGCGGCCACCCGGAGCCGCTGCAGCCACACCTCGGGAACCGGGCGGGGGATGTGGCGGGCGCCGATGGCCAGGAGGCATCCGATCACGATCATGTCCGGCCGGAACGATGCGAGCCGGTAGGCCACCCCCTGGGCGGTGATCGCCTCGGCGTCGGTGTACCTCATCTCCGCACCCTCGAAGTAGGCGACGTCCTGGAACAGGAACCGGATCGTGAAGCCGGCCGCCACGAAGGCCAGCGCGCTGATCACCAGCACCCGGTCCGCACCCACCTCGAACCGTCGCGGCTTCGCCGCGCGGGGCTTCAGCAGCGCTCGCATCGTGAGGAAGAACAGCGCCGGCCAGAGGAAGTAGAACTGCTCCTCCACCGACAGGCTCCAGGTGTGGCCGATGAGGCCCCCGATGTTGTCGGGGAAGAACGCCGCCGCGATGTGGTAGCTGTACAGGCTCGCTCCCCCGGCCTCCAGACCCCACCAGTGGCCTGCCTCGAGCTGGTCGGCGGCGAACACCTGCACCAACGTCATCACCAGCACGTAGGCGGCGATCATCAGGTACATGGCGGGGAAGAGGCGCAGCACCCGGCGGGTGTAGAACATCCGCAGGCTCAGGTTGCCGTTCTCGCGGAGCTCGTCGAGCAGCAGGGTGGTGATCAGGAACCCGCTCATCACGAAGAACAGGTCGATGATGATGTGGTCGCCTGGCAGCACCGTGTCGGTGAGGCGGGCATGGGAGGTGACCACGAGGAGCACGAACAGACCGCGGATGCCGTCGAAGCCCGGGACGTGGCCCAGCGGCGCACCTTCCACGCGGATCCACGGCGTGCGGGACGCCCCGGCAACGACAGGTTCGCTCGTGGTGCTCTGGTGCATCGCCCTACACGTGATCCCGGCCGATCGACCCCCCGACACGCCACCGCCGGCGGGCTCCCCCGGCAGCGATGGTAGCAACGCTCCTCGAAGGGTGTCGAGGGTGCTCGGGCTGGGTGAATCCCGCGATCGCCCCGCCTCCGGTGGCGCGGGTGCGGGTGGCGGTTCAGACGTCGAGGCGCTCGCGGTCGACGAGCTCGGAGTTGTCCAGCAGGTACTGACGCCGTCGAGCGACGTCGTTGCCCATCAGGGTCTCGAACAGCTCGGCGGCGGCGGCGAGCTCGGCGGCGTCGTCCATGGTGATGCGTCGGAGGATGCGGGTCTCCGGATCGAGACAGGTGACCGCCAGCTCCTCCACGTCCATCTCCCCGAGGCCCTTGAACCGCACCCACTGGAGGTTCTCCGCGCGGCGGTTGCCCTTGGTGAGCTCTGCGGTCAGCTGGTCCTTCTCGGCATCGGAGAAGGCGTGGACCGTCTCGTCGCCCACCTTGACCGTGTAGAGGGGAGGCTGGGCGGCGAACACCCGGCCGGCCTCCAGCAGCGGACGCATGTAGTGGTAGATCAAGGTGAGCAGCAGGCAGCGGATGTGGGACCCGTCGACGTCCGCGTCGCACAGGATGATCACCCGACCGTACCGAGCCGCGTCGAGGTCGAAGTCGGCGCCGGAGCCGGCGCCCACCGCTGCGAACAGCGCCTGCGCCTCGGCGTTGTCGATCACCTGCTTCATCGTCGACTTGGAGGCGTTCACCACCTTTCCGCGCAGCGGCAGCACTGCCATCATCTCTGCGTTGCGCCCGGCCTTGGCCGGCCCGGCCGCCGAGTCGCCCTCGACGATCAGCAGCTCGGCGTCGGGGCCGTGGCGACGGCAGTCGGCGAGCTTGTCCGGCCGGCCCGCAGAGGTGAGGGTGGCCGCCTTCCGGCGGGCCTCGAGCGCGGATCTCGTCGAGACCCGGGTGAGGATGGCCTGGGTGAGCTTGTCGCGCACCGCGTTGATGTGGGTCTTGCGTCCGGCGCCCTCCATCCAGTTGGAGAGCCCTTGACGCACCACCTCGGCGACGATGGAGGCGATCGCCGGGGTGCCCAGCTCCTGCTTGGTCTGGCCCTTGAACTGCGGCTCGGCGAAGGTGACCTTCAGCGCCGCCACCAGGCCCTCCTGCACGTCGGACTTCTCGGCCCGGTCGTTGCCGGATCGGGACAGCTTGGCCAGCTTGCGGTTGCCGGGCACGACCAGCTCGTTGACCACGCGTGTCAGGGCCCGGTCGAAGCCGGCGACGTGGGTCCCGCCGTCGGGGGTGGGGATCGTGTTGACGAAGCTGTCGACGCGTGCGTCGAAGGTGGAGGTCCATCGCAGGGCCGCATCCACGGTGACCTGGCGCTCGACCAGCGTCATCTTCCCCTCCACCGGCACCTTCTCCTCGAAGGTCCCGGTGCCGTGCAGCGTGATGACCTCGCAGATCGGCTCGCCGGCGTGGCCGGCCACCAGGTCGGCCAGACCTCCCTTGGCCACGAACTCCTCCGTGGCTCCCCCTGGTCGCTTGTCGACGATGCGCACCTTGAGCCCCGGCACGAGGTAGCAGACGAGCTGCGCGTGCTCCCGGACCAGGACAGGGTCGATCGACAGGCCGGGATCGAAGATCTCCAGGTCGGGCCAGAAGCGCACGCGCGTGCCCGTGCGCTTGGGCGGGATCTTCTTGACCTTCTCCAGGGTGGAGCCGGGGTGGAAGCGGCCGTCGGCGTCGATCCTGCCGGGGACCCGCTCCACGAAGGAGAGCCGATGGGTGGTGCCGTCACGATCGACCTCGGCCACGAGCTTCGCCGCCAGCGCGTTGACCACCGAGGCTCCCACTCCGTGCAGGCCGCCGGAGGACGTGTAGGCCCCGCCGCCGAACTTGCCTCCGGCGTGGAGCTCGGTGAAGACGATCTCCAGAGCCGTGCGCGTGCCCGCCGTGCCCCCCTCGGAGTGACGGCCGATGGGGATGCCACGGCCGTTGTCGGCGACCTCCACCGACCCGTCGCGGTGCAGGGTGACCTCGACCAGGTTGGCGAATCCGGCAGCGGCCTCGTCGACCGCGTTGTCGATGAGCTCCCACACGAGGTGGTGCAGCCCGGCGGAGCCCGTGCCGCCGATGTACATCCCGGGCCGCTTGCGCACCGCCTGGAGGCCCTCCAGTAGCTGGATGCTCTTCTCGTCGTAGGTGGAGCTGCGGTTGGTCGTGGTGCTGCGGGCCATCCGGGCCAGTCAACCACGCCCCGGTGACACCACGGGGCAGCGCGGAGCGGGCATCGGATCCGGACGGGGCGCTGGGGTCACCGTGGCCGCCGGTGGCCTGCCTTGGTGCGGTAGAGCTCGGCGTCGGCCTCGATGGCCAGGGTGGCGATGTCGCCGGAACCGGTGGCCACGCCCACCGAGGCGCCCAGCGCGACCTCGCGGCCCTCGATGCTGAACGGAGCCTCGAAGGCCACGGTGATGCGCTCCACCAGTGCGTCGGTGGCACCTTCGGGAGCGTCGGCCAGCAGCACCAGGAACTCGTCGCCGCCGAATCGGCAGAGCAGGTCGGAGTGGCGGACGCAGCGGCGCAGGCGCTCGGCCACCTGCACCAGCGTCTGGTCGCCGAAGTGGTGACCGTGGGCGTCGTTGATGCCCTTGAAGCCGTCGAGGTCGATCAGCACGGCGGCCTCGGCGCCGGAGGACCTGGCCCAATGGTCGAGCGCCCGGCGGTTCGGCAGGCCGGTCAACGGGTCGTGGTGCGCGAGGTGCGTCAGATGGAGCTCGTGTCGGAAGCGATCGGCGAACTCCGTGAGCGTGGCGACGAGGAGCCGGGGTGCGTCGTCGTCGACGGCGATGGGGGCGACCGCGGTCCACACCGGGATCTCGCGTCCGTCGCCGGTCACCAGGGTTCGGTGCACCGGCGTCACGCTCTCGCCGGCCAGGGCGGCGTCGACCCTGTCGCGTGAGGCCTCCTCCTGCTCTGGCGGGATCAGCGAGAGCCCGACCGTGCCGATGAGCGCCTCCTCGCTGGCCCCCATCCACTCGCAGAACCTGGCGTTGGCCCGCACGATGCGGGTGTCGGCGTCGATCACGACCAGCCCGGCGGCGGAGCTGTCGAACACCGCGCGCAGCATCGCGTCGCGCTCGGCGACCGCGTCGAGCAGGGCGAGGCGGGGCGTCTCGTCGTTGATCCAGCCGAGCCATCCCCGGAGGTGGTCGTCGACGCGGAGAGGATGGGTCTCCACGTGGAGGTGGCGGACCTCTCCACCGGGGGTTCGCACTCGGTAGCGCTGCTCGTAGCGCTCACCCCGGGCGATGTGGCCCGGACGGGTCCGGTGCATCTCCTCGACGTCCTCGGGGAGCACGACCGACATCCAGCCCAGGCCGAGCGAGCCCTCGTAGCTCAGGCCGGTCAGCTCGCACCAGGCGAGGTTCACGTACACGCAGTGCCCATCGGCGTCGGACTCGAAGCAGGGTGCAGGCGACCGCTGCACCAGCTCCCTGTAGTCCACCGAGGACATGGCGGCGGGCGGAAGCGGGCCGTGGTCGTGGTCCACCGTTCCCATGGCTAGAAGGTAACGCGGGCTGGGGCTGCGGTCGACGGGAGACCGTCGCACCGTCCGCCCGACATCGCCTCACCAGCGACCGAAGCCGGGGGCCAACCACCGGCGGCGAGTGGACTTGGCCACGAGGTCGCGGGCCGTGTGGGGGAGGGTCACCGGTTCGGGGGCGGCGTCGGGCCTCGACGGCGCCCCGGCCTGGCCGGGCACGACGAGGAGGCCCTCCTCTCCGCCGACGTAGGCCCACTCGAGGCGCTTCTCCTTGCGGAAGCGGGTGACGCGAACCCCTGCGGTGTTGCGCCCCTTGAGGGGGATCTCCGCCGCGTCGGTCACCTTGGCGGTCTGGGCGTCGGACACCGTGAGCAGGATCGCTGCCTCGTCGGCCACGCCGGCGCCCACGACCGTCGCCCCCTCGGCCAGCCGGATCCCCGCGACGCCGGCCGCAGCGCGTCCCTGCACCGGCACCGCGTCGGCGGCGCAGCGCATCGCCTGGGCGTTGGAGGCCACCACCACCACCTCGGTGCCGTCCGGAGCGCCGAAGGCGGCCACGAGACGATCGCCGGGTCGGAGCTTCATGGCCGGTCGGCCCGCCGGCGTGGCTGCGAGCTCCGCGACGTCGACGCGCTTGGTCACGCCCTGGGCGCTCACCATCATCACCGGGGGTGGTCGGTCGTCGGTGTCGGGCGGCGGAGCGATCAGCGCCAGGACGTGCTCGCCCTTGTCGAGGGGTACGAGCTCGGCGATCGGTGTGCCCCGCGACCGACCGGAGACCTCCAGCACCGCATCCACCTCGAGAGGGAGCACCCGGGCCTTGCCCGTCAGCGCGACCACGCGGGAGTGGGTGGTGGTGACCACCCGCTGCACGAGCGTGTCGTGGCGGCCGAACGTTGCGGGCTTCGGCCCGTCGACCGGTTCGCGGCCCACCATGGCGCTGTGCGACAGCGCCAGCACGCAGGGCTCCTCCACGCGGGCGGCCCGCTCCTCGGCCACCGCGTCGGCGAGGGTGACGTCGTCGAGCTCACCGGGTGACACGAGGGTGCTGCGACGGGGACGTCCGAAGCGGACCACCAGCTCCTCGAGCTCGGCCAGCACCACCTTCTTGCGACGTGGCTCCGACGACAGGAGCTGTTCCAGCTCCGCGATGCGCCCGCGCAGGTCCGCGGCCTCACGCTCGAGCTCCAGCTTGGCGAGCGCCGTGAGCCGTCGGAGCTGCATGTCGAGGATGTGGACCGCCTGCACCTCGCTGAGCTGCAGCTCGCTCATCAGGCGGTCCCGGGCCTCGGTGGCGTCCTGGGAGGAGCGGATGATCGACACGACGAGGTCGATGGCGTCGAGGGCGATGAGGAGCCCTTCGACCAGGTGGAGGCGACGCTGGGCGCGCTCCAGGCGGAACGCCGTGCGCCGCTGGATGACCTCCAGGCGGTGCTGGATGTAGTGCTCGCACAGCTCCCACAGCCCGACCGTGGTGGGGATGCCGTCGACCAGCACCACGTTGTTGATGCCGAAGGTGTCCTCCATGGGCGTGTGGCGGTAGAGCTCGGTGAGCACCGCCTTGGCGTTGGCCCCCGGTCGCAGCTCGATCTCCAGGCGAAGGCCGGTGCGACGGTCGGAGGTGTTCTTCACGTCGGTGACCTGCGGCAGCTTGTTGTCGCGCATGAGCTCCTGGATCCGCGCCACCACCCGCTCGGGACCGATCAGGTACGGCAGCTCGGTGACCACGATGCCGTCGCGGGATCTGGTGAGCTTGACGACGTCGGCTCGGGCTCGCAGGCGGACGGTGCCCTTGCCGGTTGCGTAGGCCTCCGCGAGCCCGTCGTCGACCACGATCCCCCCGGAGGGGAAGTCGGGTCCCGGCAGCACGGCCATGAGCTGCTCGACGGTGGGCTTCGGCCGCCGCCGGGCCATGACCAGCTTCACCGCTTCGAAGACCTCGGCGAGGTTGTGGGGTGCCATGTTGGTGGCCATCCCCACCGCGATGCCCGAGCTGCCGTTCACCAGCAGGTTGGGGAGACGTCCCGGGAGGTGGATCGGCTCGGTGCGCTCGCCGTCGAAGGTCGGGCGGAACTCGACGGTGTCCTCGTCGATCTCGGCCAGCATCTCCATGGCGGCCTCGCTGAGGCGGCACTCGGTGTAGCGGTAGGCGGCGGGTGGGTCGTCCAGGCTGCCGAAGTTGCCGTGCGGGTCGACGAGGGGGATGTTGCGGCCGAAGTCCTGGCCGAGCCGGGTGAGGGCGTCGTAGATGGCGCTGTCGCCGTGGGGGTGGTACTTGCCCATCGTCTCGCCGACCACCCCGGCGCTCTTGCGGTGCGGTCGATCGGGGCGAAGGCCCATGCTCGCCATGGCGTGGAGGATCCGCCGTTGCACCGGCTTGAGCCCGTCGCGGACGTCGGGGATGGCTCTCGCCGTGATCACCGACAGCGAGTAGGCGAGGAAGGAGTCGCCCAGCTCCTCGGTGACCGGGACGTCCACGATCTCTCGGGCGAACTCCTCGAACAGCGCTTCCTGGCGTGGCACCTGGACTCCCTTTGCTCACCTCTGGGTGCGGGAACCCGGCGCGGTGCGGACCGCCCCCGGGCGTCGCCGCCTGGCAGAGGCCATTCTTCACGATGCCGGTGACACGACCGCGACAGCGCTGCCTGCCGCGTGCCGAGGCGCGGAGGGGAGCTCAGCCCGCCCGGGTCGCAGGCGCCGGACGCTCGGCGCGGGACCACTCCGGTGGGAGCAGCCCGCCGCCGAAGGGATCGGGAGGCGGGTCGATGTTGTGGCGACCCCTGCGGGACAGCGGCCCGAGGCGGGGCGTGTCGCTGAGGGGGATCTTCCACCAGAACCTCGACCCCGCGTGGAGGCAGTTCACCATCTGGTACGTGCTGAAGCCGAAGAGGTGGTGCCAGATCACCGACCCGGTGTTGGAGTCGAGCACGTGGGTGTAGCCGTACGCGACCCCGCGCTCGCCGAACGTGTCGATCAGGCGCTGGCCCATGGCGTTGCCCAGCGACATCTGGCGGTGCTCGGGGTGGATGTACAGGTCCCACACGTAGGCCTCGTCGCAATGCAGCCGGACGTCGAGCATCCCGGTCAACGGGCCGCGTGTGGAGGCCAGGGTGACCCACACGTGGCCCACCCGGAGTCCGTCGAGGTCGTCGTCGAAGGCGAGCAGGCAGAACCACTCGCCCCTCCGCATGGGCCCGGCGGCCAGGCGCCGCTGCCAACGGGGAGCGAAGCCGAGCGCCGGATCGCCGGCGTCGCTCACGAGGTGGAACCGGTAGCGCTCGGGGATGTCGAAGCGCCGGTCGGCCTGGTCCGCGAGGCGGATGTAGGTGACGTAGGCCGAGGAGATCCGGGGGCGGAGGTCCCGAACGGCCGCCATCAGCCTGTCCCGCCGTGAACGCACGCCCATGTCGCCCTCCTGGCACCGGCGGAGCCCCTGCCGTCCGTACCGATCCACCAGTATGGACCACCCGGGACGGTGCCCGGCAGCGCCGGGTTCGACCCGGGGTGGGGGTCGCTCCGCCGTCGCCGCTACTGCACCTCGGTGCTGGCGTCGCCCACCCCCGCTGCCTTGGCCGCCTTCAGGCGCTCCCCGCGCTCCACCTCGAGGCGGGTGAGCTCGGCCTCCACCGCGTCGCGCTGGTCCTGGGTGACGGGCGGCAGGTGGAACGCGCAGCGGACGAAGTCGGTGGTGTCGCCCCGGTAGTCGTGGCCGAAGGACTTGAACTCCCCGGGGACGGTCCGCATGGCGTTCATGGCGTCCGCGAGGACCTGGATCAGGGTGAGCACCGGGATCCAACCCATCTCCTCGGGGACCCCGCGGCCGCGGGTCTCCCCTTCGAGCCACGGAGGGCGCTTGACCGCGAGGCGCGGGGAGATGGCGGCGATCGGGTCGTTGTCGTGGTCGAGGATGACGGCCCGCATGGCCTCCCTCTCCCCGTCGCTGAGGGCGTCGTACTGCTCGAAGCGGTCGAAGGCGCCCACGCTGCCAGGGGGGATGTGGTGGCCCTGGCCCTCTCGCATGCCGGTGCGGGACCACTTGGCCAGCCCCGGCAGGCCGAACCACAGCGCGTAGTCGATGCCGTAGTGGTCGAAGCCGTCGATGCCGGTACGCATGACCACGTCCGAGCTGGACCACGCCCCCAGGCTCTCGCCGAAGACCAGCACCTTCGGGCGGCGCTCGGGGGGTCGCTCGGCCAGGTGCTGCTTGACGCCCCACAGCAGGAGGCGGAACTGCGCCCGGCCCAGCGCCACCTTCTGCAGCGCCAGGAACGAGGGTGACCGCCCGTACTGCACGCACACCGTGGCGATGTCGCCCCGGGTGAAGAACTCCGCGGCCGAGGCCACGGCCAGATCGACCCAACCGGTCCCGGTGGGGGAGAAGAGCAGCAGGTGGGAGCGGTCGAAGGCGCCCAGGCGCTCCATCTCGTCGAGCATCATCTCCGAGCGTCCGGCCGGGTAGAGCGGTTCGGAGTTCATGCCGACGTAGGCCCGCACGGGGTGGGCGATGGCCGGCTCCCCGAGGGTCTGCTCGATGAGCTCGGGGGTGACCACGTCGGTCACGAACCGACGACCCTGCAGGCCGAGCTCCTCGAAGGGCGACTCGGACGCCGGTCCGCCGGAGACGTGCTCGCTCTCGGGCGGCTTGTCGTAGCCGGGCTCGATCTTCTCGTTGGACTGGGCGATCTTGCCGACGCCCGCGTTGTAGAGCGCCACCGTCCCTGCCGCCCACAGCGCGGCGTTGACGCTGGCACCGATCACCTGGTGGGGGATGTCGGGCCCGAAGAAGTCGGCGGTGGCCTTCTGGGAACGCCGGAAGCCGGCGCCGATGCCCCGGCCGACCATCCCCACGCCCACGCCGATGGCCAGGGAGCCGGGCAGCCCGGCGGGCTTGTCCTTCGCCGTCCACTTCTGCACGAGCTGGTTGCGCACCTTCAGCGAACGTCCGGACTGGTAGGCCGCGTAGCCGAAGGACGCGAGCCCCAGCAGCACCGGTCGCAGGGGTGTGTGCGCCGGGAAGCGGCGTCGCAGCTCCTCGCCGACCTCGTAGACCATCCCTCCCACGGCTGCGGCCGCGGTGAGCTCGCCGATGCTGCGGAGGGTCGAGACCTGGGTCGGCTCGTCGTCGGTCTCGTTGATGCGCGTCACCGCCAGACCGGCGGCGGCCAGAGCGCCCCGGGTGGTCAGCTTCCAGGCCAGCGGCGAGCTCTCCGGCGCCAGCTGCCGCGAGAGCCAGTGCACGGGGGCACCCGTGAGCCCGGCGAAGATGACCGCCAGGCCGGCGGCCATGCCTTGGTGCATCGTCGCTCGGGGCATCAACGACGCGCCGAAGGCGTCCACGGCCGCCATGGCCTTCAGCGGGGCCGACGGGCCGCTGGTGATGGGGTTGATCGAGTCGACCGCCTTCTCGCCGAAGGGGAGCAGGGCCGAGGCATCAGGTCGGGGCATGGGAACTCCTTGGGCTCTGGACAGCCAGTATCGCCTCCGAATCGCGGAACGCATCGTCCCCCGGGGACGAATTCCGTCGCCCGTCGCCGGCCAACCCTGAACGCGGTTCGACAGCCCGTCACTCTCGGTGGCAGGATGCCCCGATGACGGATGCTCCATGGCTTGGTGATGCATGCTCCCTCGTCGAGGCGTTTCGCGCCGGTGAGAGGTCGCCCCGAGAAGAGCTCGACGCGACACTGGCCGCCATCGAGCGCAGCGATCTCAACTGCTTCTCGTTCCTCGACCCCGAGCGTGCCGCGGCCGCAGCGGAGACGGCCGACGTCGCCAAGCCCTTCGGGGGCGTGCCGTTCGGGATCAAGGAGCTCGACCAGGTCGAGGGGTGGCCCGACACGCAGGCGTCGCTGGTGTTCAAGGACGAGATCGCCCAGCACACCAGCACCGTGATCTCCCGCGCGCTCGACGCCGGCGGTGCCGTCCCCGTGGGGCTCACCACCGCCAGCGAGTTCGGCGGCCTGAACGTGAGCATCACGAAGCTCAACGGCGTCTGCCACAACCCGTGGCGCCACGGGCGCACCGTCGGCGGCTCCTCGGGCGGCTCCTCCTCGGCGGTGGCCGGTGGTCTGGTCAGCCTCGCCTCCGGCGGCGACGGCGGCGGCTCGATCCGCATACCGGCGGGCTACACGGGCCTGCTCGGCTTCAAGGGCACCTTCGGTCGCACCAGCCGGGGCCCGGTGGCCTACTCCCGACCCAGCACGGTGGTGTTGGGCAACATGTCGCGCTCGGTGCGCGACGCCGCTCGCTACTACGACGTCGTGTGCGGCGTGGATCCGACCGATCCCACGTCGCTGCCCTCCGCCGGCACCTGGGAGGCCGACCTCGGCAGCAACGACCTGACGGGCAAGCGTGTGGCGGTGCTGCCCTCGATCGCCGGGGTCCGCTTGGAGGCGGGCGTCGAGGAGCGCATCCGGGCCCACGCGTCCGAGCTGATCGCCGCCACCGGGATGGTCGAGGTGGACCTCCGCCTGGAGCTCCCCAACCTGGCCGCCCAGTGGGCGATGGGCAACCTGTCGACGCTCATCAGCGAGCTCGGGTCCCGATGGCCGGGCTGCCGGGACGAGCTCACCGACGAGATCGCCTTCGGTGTGATGATGGCCCAGTCGATGTACAACCTGCACGTGGCCGGCGTGGCCGAGGAGCGGAGGGTCGTCGCCTACCAGCGCATGGCGGAGGCCTTCGAGAAGGTCGACTTCATCATGGCTGCCACCAACCCCGGTCCGGCCTTCGCGGCGGAGAAGACCACCAGCAACCCCAACGCCAGCTTCCTCGACTCCATGGCCCAGAAGGGCTGGGTCAAGGCCGGCATACGAGGGGCGCTGGCCACGGTGCGGGTGATCTCCGCCCTCGCCCCCAAGGCCCCCAACGCCGCGCTCGACCAGCTGGTCGAGCGGATCCCCGACGTGGTCACCATGGGCGGGCTCACCATCATCTCCAACGTCTACGGCAACCCGGCCGTGTCGATCCCCGCCGGGCTGGTCGACGGGCTGCCGGTCGGCCTGCAGGTGCTGGCCCGCCACCACCGCGACGCCGAGCTGTTCGACGTGGCCCTGGCCGCCGAGCGGGAGCTGCCGTGGCCGCTGGTCGCCCCTTCGGTGACCGACGCCGCCGCGGTCACCGACAGCGTGCTGACCGACGCCTGATCCCTGTTCTGTTCTCCCACCGTCGCGCTGGGCGCGATGTGGGGTGAACAGAAGGGCTGGGGTGTGGGGGACCGGGGTCAGCCGAGGACGAGGTCGGCAGCGGCTCGCAGCTGCGCCGGTGAGCTCGGGTACATCGTCACGGTGGTGACGGGGCTGTTGCGCCACACCTCGAGGCGCTCGAGGATCCGCTCCTTCGGTCCGACCAGGGAGATCTCGTCCGCGAACTCGTCGGGCACCAGGGCGATCGCCTCGTCGCGACGTCCCTCGAAGAAGAGGTCCTGGATGGCGAACGCCTCCTCCTCGAAGCCCATCCTGGCCATCAACTGGGTGTGGAAGTTCTGGCCCTTGGCGCCCATGCCACCGATGTAGAAGGCGAGCATCATCTTCACCGGGGCCAGCGCGGCCTCGATGTCGTCGGTGACCGCAAGGTTCGCCATCGCCACCACCTCGAAGCCCTCCCCGGCACCGGCGAGGTGCTCGGCGTACACCTCCTGGCGGAACGGCGAGTAGTACAGCGGGATCCATCCGTCGGCGATCTCGGCGGTCATGGCGACGTTCTTCGGGCCCTCGGCCCCCAGGAAGATCGGGATCTCCCGTCGAAGCGGATGGGTGATGGCCTTCAGCGGCTTGCCGAGCCCGACCGAGCCCGGCCCGTGGTAGGGGTGCTGGTAGAACTCCCCGTCGAACTCGAGGGGCTCTTCCCGGGCCATGACCCGTCGGATGATCTCCACGTACTCACGGGTGCGGGCCAGCGGCTTGCGGTACGGCTGGCCGTACCAGCCCTCCACCACCTGGGGACCGGACACACCGAGACCCAGCACGAGGCGGCCGTTGCTGAGGTGGTCGAGGGTGATGGCCGACATCGCCGTGGCCGTGGGGGTGCGGGCCGAGAGCTGGACCACCGAGGTGCCGAGCTTGATCCGCTCGGTGTGGCCCGCCAGGTAGGCGAGCGGGGTGAACGCATCGCTGCCCCATGCCTCGGCACTCCACACCGAGTCGAAGCCCAGGTCCTCTGCCAGCTTCGTCTTCTCCAGCAGGTCCGGTGGGGGCAGCTGTCCCCAGTACCCCCAGATGAGACCGAGCTTCAGATCTTGTGCCATGTCGCAGTATTGCCTACCCGGCGGGCACCCGGTTCCTTCGGAACACGCCCGCCTCCTCCGCAACGTGGGGTCCCTGCCCCACGGCGGCCGTAGGTGGTGTCGGGGCCGGGGGTGGGGCCGGGCACCCGGTTCTAGCGGCCCTGGAAGTTCGGGGTGCGCTTCTCCTTGAACGCCCTCGGACCCTCCTTGGCGTCCTCGGAGGCGAACACGTCCCAGCCGTAGGTGAACTCGTGCTCCAGCGCCTCCTGCTCACGCATGCCGTTGGTCTCCCGCAAGGTCCGCAGCACGGCCTGCACGGCCAGCGGTCCGTTCTCGCAGATGCGCTGGCCGATCTCGACGGCGCGCTCGAGCGCCGTTCCATCCGGCACCACGTGACCGACGAGGCCCAGCTCGAGTGCCCGCGTGGCGGTGATGTGGTCCCCGGTGAGCAGCAGCTCGCAGGCGATGGTCCAGGGGATCTGGCGGGGGATGCGGACCACCGATCCACCCATCGGGTACAGCGACCACCGCACCTCGGAGATCCCGAAGCGCGCCGACTCGCCCGCCACCCGGATCTCGGTCGCGCCGAGCAGCTCCGTGCCCCCGGCGATCGCCGTCCCCTCGACCGCGGCGATCAGGGGGATCGCAGGCTTCCAGGTGCGCAGCAGCGACTTCCAGGGCAGATCGGGGTCCTCGGCCAGGCGGCCCTGCACGTCGACCTCGTCCTCGCCGCCCTGGTGGCCCCCGGCCATCTCCTTGAGGTCGGCACCCGAGCAGAAGTTGCCCCCGGCGCCGGTCATCACCAGAGCCCGGATCTCGGGGTCCTCCTCGGCCTCGCGGCACGCGTCGTAGAAGCGGACCAGCATCTCGCCGTTGATGGCGTTCTGGCGCTCCGGCCGGTTGAGCGTGACGATCATCAGGTGGCCGCGTCGTTCGGTCAGCACTGCGGGCATGCGGAGGACCCCTTCACATCGGTGCGGCCGTTCGCGCCGGCGTGGAGCACGGCCGCATGGTTCGGTACGGCGGACTGGTCGCCGAACGGCACGCTAGGCGAGAAAGAGAACGCGTTCTAGACGGCCGGGTGGCCCTGCGCGACACCCGGCTGGCGCGACCGGCAGCGGCATCACCTAGCGTGCGCACCATGGCCAGGGTGTACGTCCAGGAGCTCGTCGGCACCGCCGGCGCGTCGCATGCCGATGACCGGGAGCCGCCGAGGCGCTTCGGGTCGTTCGCCGTCGTGTCCCCGGCCGGCCGGCAATCCCCGGCGTTCGACCTCTGGGAGCACGACTCGTGGGCCGACCTCGCCCAGGGGATCGCCACCGACCTCGACGACCCGGGACGGCACGACGCGCTCCCCGCCTCTCCGGGCACCGGCCCCTCGGTGCAGTGGACGGGTCTCGAGGATCGGATCCTGGTGGCCCACCCGGACTCACCGGGCGTCGAGGCCTGGCAGCAGCGTGGTGGCACCGACGCGGTGGCCTACCTCCACGAGGTGATCGACGGCCCTCCCGGGATGGCGGGAGACGTCTGCGACACCGTCGTGCACGACGGCGCCGAGGACCACCGGCGATTCGGAGTCGAGCTGGTGGGTGCCTGGCGGACTGCCATGCGGGCCGACGACCAGGTCGTGGCCATCTGGTCGCTTCCGAGCTGGGACGCCTGGGCGGTCTTCGAGGCCGCCGCCGACGGCGGGGACGTCGAGTTCTTCCACCTGTGGCAGCGGCTCAGCGGGCAGGTGCATCGGCGTCGGCGGGTGCTGCTGGTGGACGCGGAGCTGTCGCCTCTGCGCACCGGAGGTCAGCCGATGGCCGAGGACCTCCGACCGCCGCCCGGCGGGTGACCGACCTCGGGCTCAGCGATCAGCGCCGATGCGCGCTCACCCAGTCGTTGTACTGGCGCAGGAACTCCTCGCGCACGTGGGCCACGCCCGCCCACAGGTCCTCGTCCTCGGCGGTGGCCACGATGGTGGGCACCCCGGCGACGTGGGCTTCGAAGGTGATCTTCTGATCGTTGTGGTCGCGGTCCTTCACCATCAGGATCAACTGGACCCGATCCGCGGCGGTGCCGTGGAGGCGGTGGTCGATCTTGTGCAGGACCTCCAGGACCGTCTCACGTTCGTCCTCGTGGAACCCGTGGCCCAGGTCGAGGCACTTGGCGACGGTGGCGTCCGTGGGGCTGGGCGTCGTGCTCATGTGCCCAGTCTGTCGGGCGGCGGGAGCCAGGCCCCAATCCGAACGAGGTTGCGAGCGGGGCTCGGGAACCGATCGTCTTGTTGGGTCAGCCCAACGCCGCGGTCGGTTCCCTGTTGCCCCCCGAGAGCAGCACGCCGACGCGTCGACCGGCGAAGCGGCCTCCGGCCAGCGCGGCCAGGGCTACGGCGCCGGAGGGCTCCACCACCTGCTTGGCGCGGGTCCACAGGAGCTCCATGGCCTCGACGGTGACCGAGTCGGCCACCGTCACGACGCCGTCGCCCAGCTCGCGCAGCGCCCGGAACGTGCGCGGGCTGAGCGACGTGCGCAGCCCGTCGGCGATGGTGGTCGGGTGGTCCTGGGGTAGGAGCACCCCGGCCGCGAGGGAACGGGCCGCGTCGTCCGCGCCGGCAGGCTCCGACGCCCACACCTCCACACGCGGTGCCGCCGAGCGCGACCAGATGGCGCTGCCGCTGAACAGGCCGCCTCCGCCGATGGGCACCACCAGGGCGTCGAGGTCGGCGACCTGCGCCAGCAGCTCGCGCGCCGCGGTGCCCGCGCCGGCGATGACCACGGGGTCGTCGTAGGGGTGCACCTCCGTCGCTCCGCTGCGCTCCCGCACCTCGGCCAGGGTCGACTCGCGGGCCGCGGTCGTCGGCTCGCAGAGCACGACCTGGGCGCCGTAGCCCCTCGTGGCGGCCAGCTTCACCGCCGGCGCGTCGGCGGGCATCACCACCGTGCAGGACACCCCGCGGGTGCGCGCCGCCCAGGCGAGCGCCCCGGCGTGGTTGCCGGAGGAGTGCGCCACCACCCCGGCGCCGGCCTCCGCGTCGGTGAGGGACCACACGGCGTTGGTGGCGCCCCGGGCCTTGAACGCACCGGCCTTCTGCAGGTGCTCGCACTTCAGGAACACCTTCGCACCGCTCCAGTGGTCGAGCGCCTCGCAGGTGAGCACCGGGGTGTGGTGCACCAGCCCGGCGACCCGGGCTGCCGCCGCCTCGATGTCGATGGCGGTGGGGAGGGAGTCGGGGTCGAGGCGGCGACCGCTCACGACGTCGTCGGCGGTTCCAGGTCCGGGAGTCCGAGGGCGAGGTTGGGGTGGTCGATGCCGCCGTCGACCTCCAGCACCTTGCCCGTGAGGTAGGCCCCCGCAGGTGAGGCGAGGTACACGGCCGCGGCGGCGATCTCCTCGATCTCGCCGATGCGCCGCACCGGGGTTGCGGCTTCCATCTGGGCGCGCAGCTCGGGGGTGAGCACCAGGGCCAGTGCGTCGGTCGAGACCGAGCCGACGGCGATGGCGTTGACTCGGATGTGGGGGGCCAGGTCCATGGCCAGGAGCCGGCTCAGGTGTGCCAGCGCCGCCTTGGCCGTGCCGTAGGCGGCGTAGCCCCGATCGGCCAGGCGGCCGATGGCCGAGGAGATGTTCACGACCGACCCTCCACCTCCGGCGAGCATGGCGGGCACCGCCTGCTTGGTCAGCTCGAATGCCGTGGTGACGTTGAAGCGGAAGGCCTGCTCGAAGTTGGTTACGGAGGTGGCCAACAGCGGCTGCGGCGGCCAGCCGCCGGCGTTGTTCACCAGCACGTCGAGCCGGCCCAGCTCCGAGGTGGCCCGTTCCACCAGCTCCCCCAGCCGCTCCAGCTCCAGCACGTCGAAGGGTGCCACCACCGCCCGCCGGCCCCGTTGCTCGACCTCGGCGGCCACCGCCTCCAGGTCGGCGACCGTGCGGGCGGCCAGGACGACGTCCGCACCGGCTTCGGCCAGACCCAGCGCGCAGGCTCTGCCGATGCCCTTCCCGGCACCGGTCACCAGGGCTACCCGGCCGTCGAGGTCGAACAGCTGCTGAACCGTCATGTGCGTGCTCCTCTGGTCGTCGCGAGTCGCCCTCGGCCCAGCGCCGGGTGCAGCTTCGTCAGCACCCGCACGAGCAGCCCCTTGGGGGCGAGGTGGGCGGCCATCGCCACCGATCGGTTGGCGGTGCCGGGGATCACGACCGGGTGCCCGGCGGTCAGGGCGTCGATCCCGGCGGTCGCCACGTCTTCGGCGGACTTCCACATGAAGGAGGGCATCGAGTGGTCGGCGACCTCGGGGTCGATCCCGGCGGCCTCGGCGAACCCGGTGCGAACCGGGCCGGGGCACAGCGCGGTCGCGGTCACGCCGGTGCCGTGCAGCTCCCCGGCGAGCGACCGGGTGTAGGAGAGCACGAAGGCCTTCGAGGCGGCATAGCCCGCCTGGCCTGGCAGGGGCTGGAAGGCGGCGGTGGAGGCGACGTTGAGCACCGCGCCCCGCCGTCGTCGGACCATGCCCTCCAGGAAGCGGGTGCAGAGGTCGACCACCGCCACGACGTCGATCTCCACCATGTGCACCTCGGCGGCCGGATCGGCGTGGTGGACGGCACCGAAGGTCGACAGTCCGGCGTTGTTCACCAGCACGTCGACCGCCGCCCCCAGCTCCTCGACGCGCTCGACGAGCGCGGCGCGCTGGTCAGGGTCCGCGAGGTCGGTGGGCAGCACCTCGGCGCGCACGCCGAGGTCGCGCAGCTCCCCGGCGAGCTCCTCCAGCCGTTCGGCTCGCCGGGCGACCAGCGCCACGCCGTGGCCTCGACGCGCGAGCTCACGGGCCAGCTCGATGCCGATGCCGGAGGACGCCCCGGTCACCAGGGCGATGCGGTCGACGGCCGGTCGGGGCAGGCTCATGTCTGGGACCCTATGCGGCGAGGACGCTGATCGCCCGCCGGGGCGTGGTCGTGTCGCCAGCCGAGGGCCCCGGAGCCGGTCCGAGACCTACAGCCAGCCGGCTTTGCGGAACTTGTAGTACAGGGTCCCGCACACCAGCGCGATGGTGCCCATCACCACGAAGTAGCCGAAGCGGGTCTCCAGCTCCGGCATGTGCTCGAAGTTCATGCCGTAGATCCCGGCGACCATCGTCGGCACCGCCAGGATGGCTACCCAGGCAGACATCTTGCGCATGTCCTCGTTCTGCCGGATCCCCACCTGCGTGAGGTTCGCCTCCAGCGCGGAGGTGAGCAGCTCGTTCTCGGTGTGGATCTGGTCGACCACCTTCTTGAGGTCGTCCTCGGTGTCGCGGAAGTAGCGGCGCAGCTCCTCGTTGATCACCGGGTGGTGGACCCTGGTGAGGGTCTCCATCACGGACTCCAGTGGGAACACGGCCTTGCGGAACTCCAGGACCTCCCGCTTGAGCACGTAGATGCGCTGGGTCGGGCTCGCCCGGGTGGCGGCGAACACCTCGGCCTCCACCTCGGAGATGTCGTCGTCGATGCCTTCCAGCACCGGCAGGTAGGCCTCCACGACGGTGTCGATGATGGCGTGCAGGACCGCCCCCGGACCGTTGGCCAGCCACTCCGGTTCGGCCTCCATCCGGGCGCGCAGCGTGTCCAGCGGCACCGCCTCCCCGTGGCGCACCACCAGGATGTGGTGCGGCGAGCACATGATCGTGATCTGGCCGAGCTCGAGGGTCTCGGTGGGCTCGTCGTAGCGTGCCGGGCGCAGCACGATGGTCAGGGTGTCGCCGAACACGTCGACCTTGGGCCGCTCGTGGGTGACCTGGGCGTCCTCCACGGCGAGGGGGTGGATGCCGAAGGCGCGCATCGCAGAGGCCAGCTCCGGGTCGCTGGGATCCTTCAGCCCCACCCACACGAACTCGCCGTTGCGGCAGGCTCCGGAGAGCTCGTCGAAGGTGCCGGTGACGTCGAGCGCTCGGCCGTCCCGATAGGCGGCCTGGCCTACGATCGGCATCTCGGACCCCTCCGGCGGTTCGCCGGGCTCGCGATGCCCCGACGGGTCACCGCTGGTCCTGCGAGATCGCGGTGCCGAGGGCCTGCTCGGAGTCGAGTTGGGCCCAGGCGAAGATCCCCTTGGCCATCAGGGAGTGCTCGGCGGCCACCCGTGCGCGGTTCACGTCGGCCCGCACGCCGTGGGCGGTGCGGTCGTCCGGGTCCGCGAGGACCGCCAGCTCGGCGAGGTGGCCGGCCAGTCGGAGCTCGCCCGCCGAGGCCAGCTCGGCGGCGCGCCCGCACAGCACCTCCACCCCTCCGGCCAGCGCAGCCAGCTCGGCTGCCAGCGCGGCCTCGCGTGCCGGCTTCAGGTGGGCGGGGTTCCCGTCGTACCAGCCCCCGTAGAGCCGCCACACGTTGTGGACGATGAACTCGGGCTCGTCGTAGAGCGGGTGCAGCCAGGGCCGCTCCAGCAGCTCGGCCGGGGCGGCCACCTCGTGCACGAGCTCGTCGAGGCGGGCACCGGCGTTCATCAGCTCGAGGCACTGCGCCAGGATCGACTCCAGCAGCGTGGCGGTGTCGTCGAGCACCATGTCGATGTGCCGTGCGCCCCGGATCGGGAGGCCGTGGCCGGGCAGCAGGACCTCGGCGCCGAGGAGCTGCATGCGCCGCAGGGCCGCGGCCCACTCCATCGGGTAGCGCTGGGCCTTCTGGGGGTTGCCGCAGTTCGGCGACACCCAGATAAACAGGTCGCCGGTGCACAGCGCGGCGTGCTCGGGGATCCAGGCCCAGGTGTGGTCGTCGGTCTCCCCACGGTCGTGGCACAGCTCGACGACCATCCCACCGACCTCCAGCTCGAGGCGGTCGCGATAGGTCTCGTCGGGGTAGCGGAACTCCTCGGGGAACAGGGGCGCCGCCAACCGGAACTGCCGCATGTTGATCACGCCGTTGTAGCCGGCGGTCAGCCGATAGCGGTCGAAGCGGTGGGGGACCGCCTCGTGGGCGATGACCCGCGTCGCCCCGGCGCCCGGCTCGGCCTCGAAGCGGGGCACGCCGAAGCAGTGGTCGACGTGGCCGTGGGTGTAGACGGCCCAGCGAAGGGGATCCTGGCTCCAGCGCCGCACCGACTCGTGCACCGTGCGCTCGTGCAGCACGCCGCCGGTGTCGACGAGGGCGAGCTGTCCGCTCCGCGACAGCGCGACCACGTTGGCGAAGCTCTCGACGAAGGCGAGGCCGTCGCCCAGCTCCACCAGGGCAGCGGTGCTGTCCATCGACAAGGGATGGTGGTCGTCGGTCGAGAGGCTGCCGTCGAGCAGCCCTGCGGAGGTGGCGAGCAGGTCACGAGCCATGCGCCACCGAGGCTAATGGGGCCGCAGCGTCCCCCGAGGCGTGCCGGCCGGGTTCCTGCGGCCCAGGTGGAGTCCCGCGCGCAGGAGCAGGTGTCGACCCGGGAGGTGCCGGCAGCGGTCGTCGGAACCCGGGCGGTCGCGCCGCTACGGTCTGGTCACCCGTCGAGGGGGACGGATCGGCCGTCGTCGGCGTGGGAACCTGGGACCCGAATGGACGACGCGAGCGAGCACCCCGAACGCGAACCGGACGAAGGCCGGCTGGCTGCGCTGCGGCACCGGGTCGAGGATCGGGGGGCCCAGGTCTCCGAGTGGTTCGAGGGACGGCGGGCCGAGCGGGTCCCCTACGACCTCGCCGCCACCTTCTACGAGCGTGACCGCGAGTCCTTCGCCTCGGTGCTGGGCGCGGCCATCGCCTTGCGGCTCTTCCTGTTCGTGGTGGCGATCGCCCTGCTGCTCTCCGGCACCGTCCTCCTGGTCGTCGGCAGCGAGGCGATCCGCGACGTCCTCTCCGGGGCCAACGTCACCGGCAGCCTGGCCGCACAGATCGTCGGTGCGGCCGCTCGCAACGGCTCTGCAGGGATCACCATGCTCCTGCTCGGGGTGTGGCTCACACTGACCAACGGACGCAAGCTCACCAACGTGCTCGCCGCCTGCTCTGCCTCGGCGTGGGGGCTCGACGCCCGCCGGGCCCGACCGACGCTTCGCATGGCCGTGGGCGTCACCACCCTCGTGATGGTCCTCATGCTCACGGCATCGCTGCTGAACCGCATCCGCGATGCCACAGGGTTCGGGGTGGAGACGGTGTCGTGGGCGGCGGCCTCGGTGGCGTTCGGGATCGGTTGGTTCGCCGTGTGCTGGACGCTGCCCCGGAGCACCAACGATCCCGGCGCGCTCCTGCCGGGTGCGGTGCTCGTGGGCCTCGCCATGGCCCTGCTGCAGTGGATCATGCAGTTCTACCTGCCGACCAAGATCGCCCGGAGCTCGGAGGTGATGGGTTCGCTGGGCTTCACGGTGGCGACGCTCGGGTACATGTTCGTGATCGGGCGGCTGATGGCGGCCAGCCTGATCCTGAACGCGGTGGTCTGGGAGCGGTTCGGCTCGATCAGCGGCGTCGTGTTCGCGCTGCCGCTGCTGCGCCGGCTGCCCCAGCGGAGCCCTCGCCTGGCGCGCTTCTTCGACCTCGACGCAGGAGAGGAGCAGCGTTGACCCGCATCCACCGATCGGAGGCCGGCACCTCCGACGCCGGGGGTCGCCCGGCCACCTCGGAGCTGTTCGCCCCGGAGGGCGACCGGCGGGTGCGGAGGGTGGGCGACGCGGTGGCCGTCGTGGTCTCCGTCGCCAGCCTCCTGGTGCTCGGCCTGGTCGCCGTGCCCCTGTCGGGGATCGAGGAGGCCGTCGTACAGCTCATCGACGCGCTGCCCGGATGGTTCTCGGTGCTGTGGAAGGTGGTGCTCCTCGCCGGTGTCGCCTGGTGCCTGGCCCTTCCGATGCTGGCGCTGGTTCGTCGGCGGGCGGTGGTGGCCCGTGACGTGGTCGTCGCAGCGCTCCTGGCCGTCTCGGCGTCGCTCCTCGTGGGATGGGCGGTCACCGGCACGGCCGGCTCGGGCTTCGTGCTGTTCGACGGCGGCCGGCCCGGTGCCTACCCTGCCGTGCCCCTCGCCGTGCTGGCCGCGGTGGTCTCCACCAGCCGCCCGCACCTCGCCGAGTCGGCGCGGCGGGCGTCTCGGTGGCTGCTGGTGGCGTCGAGCGCCAGCGGGCTGATCCTGCAGCTCACCACTCCGGTGGGTGCGGCGATGGCGTTGCTGCTCGGCTGGTCGTGCGCTGCGGTGGTGCACCTGCTGTTCGGCACCGACGAGGGGATCCCGCTGACCTCGTCGGTCCAGGCGTCGCTGCACCGGTTGGGCCTGGAGGTGACCGGGCTGCACCCCGCCCGACGCCAGCGTCAGGGCGTGTTCACCCTGGAGGGCGAGACCGCCGACGGCCGGGAGGTGCAGGTCAAGGTGTACGGCCGCGACGCCCGCGACACCCAGGCGTTGGCGCGCACCTGGCGGGGCCTCTGGTACCGCAACAGCGAGGCGCTCACGCAGTCGCGCGCTCAACAGGTGGAGCGTGAGGCCTTCGCCACGCTGCTGCTGGGGTCCCGTGGGGTCGTCGTTCCCGAGGTGCTCGTCGCCGGCGTCGACGAAGGCGACGACGCCGTGCTGGCGCTGGCGCCCCGCGGGGTCCCCCTGGTGCCCGGCGAGGATCTGCATGCCGCCGCAGAGCGGCTGGGTGGCGGCGACCCCGACCACGAGGACCGCTCGAGCCTCGACGACCGGCAGATCGAGGGGATGTGGGATCTGCTCGACGCCGTGCACGCGGCCAACCTCTCCTTCGGCGACCTCGGCGCGGAGAGCTTCCGGGTGGTCGATCGCCCAGAGGGGGAGCCGGTGGACGTCGGTGCCGGGGTCTGCTTCGGCGACCTGTCCACGGTGTCGGCGGCGACGTCGCCCGAGGACCGGTCGGTCGATCGCGCTCAGCTCCTGGTGTGCACCGTCTGCCTGGTCGGGCAGGAACGGGCCGTTCGTGCCGCCAGGTCGCACCTGGGAGCCGACGGCCTCGGCGAGCTCTTGGCCTACGTGCAGCCCGCTGCGTTGGGTTCGCGCACCCGGGCGGCGGCGAGGGCGTCGAAGCTCAAGGTGAACGCCCTGCGCGCCTCGATCGCCGCCTCGGTCGAGCTGGATGCACCCGAGATCGCTCGGCTGCGGCGTGTGTCGAGCGCGGCGCTGCTGCGCATGGGTCTGATCACCCTGGTGGCCTACGCCGTCATCTCGGCGGTGACGAAGGTCGACACCCAGGAGCTCGTCGACACGTTCCGGGCTGCGGAGTGGACCTGGGTGGTCCTCGCTCTGCTGCTGGCCCAGCTGGCGATCGCCTCGCAGTCCATCACCACCCAGGGGGCGAGTCCCCGCCACCTCCCCTATGGACCGCTCACCCTCCTGCAGTTCACGATCGCGTTCGTCGCGCTGGCCGTCCCCTCGAGCGCGGCTCGTGTGGCGACGGTGATCCGCTTCTTCCAACGCCACGGGGTGACGCCGGCGGCCGCCACCGCGGTCTCGATGGTGGACAGCTTCACGGGCTTCCTGGTGCAGGTCGCTGTCCTGCTCCTGGTGCTGACCGTCGGGATCGGCGACGTGCAGCTGGACCTCTCGAACACCTCCCGGAGCTCAGCCGATCTCTCGGGGCTGGTGCAGCTCCTCGTCGTGGTGGCGGTGGTGGTGGCGCTGCTGGCGGTGCTGGCTGTGGTGGTGCCCGGCATCCGCCGGCGGATCCTGGGGAAGGTTCGACCGTGGCTCAGCGACATGTCCGGCATCATCCGGGGCATCCGTGGTCCCCGCAGGCTCGTGCAGCTCTTCGGGGGGAACCTGCTGGCCCAGGTCCTGTTCGCCTTCAGCCTCGGCGCGTGCGTGCAGGCCTTCACCGACCACGGGGTCACGTTGGCGGAGATGCTGGTGGTCTACATCGCCGCGGCGCTGTTCGGAGGCTTCATGCCCGTACCGGGGGGGATCGGGGTGATGGAGGCTGCCCTCACCGCCGGGCTGGAGGCGGTCGGGGTGCAGAGCGCACCGGCGTTCGGCGCCGCCATCACCTTCCGCCTGTGCACGTTCTACGTGCCTCCCCTCTGGGGCGCGGCGGCGATGAGCGCGCTCCAGCGTCGGGGTGATCTCTAGGCTCTCGCAGGCCGGTACGTCCTCGGCGGTGCTGTTCCCGCTGAGCGTCCTCGATGTCAGCCGGCGTCCTCGAGCACGCAGGTCACCTTCTGCACGGCGTCGTCGTCCGTGGAGCCCTCGGCCGCCCACACCTGGCGGCGCGACACGGGTCCGCGGGGTGTGACCGTGACGCGGTCCAGCTCCTTGCCGGACTCCGCGTCCTCGAAGCGCACCTCGAGGGTGACGCGCTCCTCGGCGGTCACCCATCCGGCGGCCACCATCGTGCCGTCGGCCCCGATGGTGCACTCCTCGACCGCGGCGTCGGTGACGCTGCTCGAGGAGTCGAACACGCCGAGGGCGAACGCCACGACGCCGGCGATCACGAGGACCACCAGGATCACGCCGATGACCCAGACGACCGCGCCGCGGCCCTTCTTCGCCGGTGCGGCCGGTGGCGGCGGTGCCCCGGCGGGTCCCCAGCCGGCCGGCCCGGGGGCGGGCTGTTGGGGCATGCCGCCCAGCGGCGGTGCGGTGGCTGGACCCACGGGCGGCTGACCCCAGGCCTGCGTGGGTGGTCCCCCGGCGCCGGGAGGTGCCATGGGCGGGGGTCCTCCGGGGGGGGCCATGGGGGGCGGCGTGGGCGAGGAACCGTAGGGCGGCGGCGACGGCGGGGGCATCGCACCGGGGGCCCCGGGCTGACCGGCGGACACCGGTGGCGGAGCCATCGGGGAGTTGGCGGGTGGCACGAAGGTGGTGGCCTCCCCTCCCGCCGGGGCGTTGGGGTCGGGGACCACGTACTGGCCGCCGCCGGGCATCGCCTCGCCTGGAGCCCCGGGCGGCGGCGGAGGGGGTGGCGGCGGCGGGGGTGGTGGGGCTGGGGAGCCCTCGGGTGCGTTGGGGTCGGGATCGTGCTCGCTCATGACCGTCCTCCGGTGCTGCGGCTCGGACGGGACCTGTTGGCGCCGACCGATCGTCCGAGCGTACCCAAGGCGGGAGGTCGTCTCGTGCCGTGGGCTCGAGTGGCAGCTCCGAGTGGCACATGACGCGCGCTCGGGCCCGAGCGCGGATACGGTCGGTTCCATCACAACGCGCACCTATGTCCTCGACACGTCGGTGCTGCTGGCGGATCCGGCGGCGATCACCAGGTTCGAAGAGCACTCCGTCGTGCTGCCCCTCGTGGTGCTCACGGAGCTCGAGGCGAAGCGGGGTCACCCCGAGCTCGGATGGTCGGCTCGCGAGTCGCTGCGACGGCTGGAGGAGCTCAGGGTGCGGGCGGGCAGCCTCACCGAGGAGATCCCCGTCAACGACCTCGGCGGCACCATCCGGGTGGAGCTCAACAGCGTCGACACCTCCTCGCTCCCCCAGGCGTTCTCCGCGGAGGTCAACGATCACCGCATCCTGGCGGTGGCTCGGAACCTCGCCGACAAGGGACTTGACGTCGCCGTGGTCACCAAGGACCTCCCGCTGAGGTTGAAGGCCTCCGTCGTCGGCCTGGAAGCCGAGGAGTACCGCAACGAGCTCTCCGCCGCCGACGACCCCACCGGGATGGTGGAGGTGTCGGTGGGCGCCGATGTGGTGGATGCCATCTACCGGGACCGGTGCGTGCAGCGGCCGGGGGCATTGGACGCACCCGCCAACAGCGGGATCCTGCTGCGTGCGCCGGGCGCTTCGGCCCTGGGTCGCCTGCGCGCCGACGGACGCGTCCACCTCGTCGACGGCGATCGGGGGCTCTTCGACGTGCGGGGGCGTTCGGCCGAGCAGCGCGTCGCCCTCGACCTCCTCGCCGATCCCTCGGTGGGCATCGTCTCGCTGGGTGGGCCGGCCGGCACGGGCAAGTCGGTGCTGGCCTTGGCGGCCGGGCTCGACGCGGTGCTGGAGCGACGCACCCACCGTCGGCTCCTGGTGTTCCGAACCGTCTACCCCGTGGGGGGTCAGGAGCTGGGCTACCTGCCCGGCAACGAGGCGGAGAAGATGAACCCGTGGGCCGCTGCGGTCCTCGATGCGCTGGAGTCCATCACGTCGCGCGAGGTCGTGGAGGAGGTGCTCGACCGCGACCTGCTCGAGGTCCTGCCGCTCACCCACATCCGTGGTCGCACGCTGTCGGAGTCGTTCGTGGTGCTCGACGAGGCCCAGAACCTCGAACGCATGGTGCTGCTCACCGCGCTGACCCGCCTCGGGATCGGCTCCCGGGTGGTGCTCACCCATGACGTGGCCCAGCGCGACAACCTCCGCGTCGGCCGTCGGGACGGCATCGCCTCGGTGGTGGCGCTGCTCAGCGGTCACCCGCTGTTCGGGCACGTCACCCTGGCCCGCTCGGAGCGCAGCCCGGTGGCGGCGCTGGTGAGCGAGCTGCTCGACGCCGGCTGACCCGGACGGCGATGCCAACCGGTCGGCTCAGAGCGCGACGGTGACGACCACGGAGCGGGTCCCGGTCACCTCTCCCACACCTCCGGTGCACTGGAAGCAGTTCTCCAGCTCGATGGTGGTGGTCCCGACCGCGAGGGCCCGGAAGGTGAAGAAGCTGGTGCCGCCTGCGCCGGCCACCTGACCCGAGGGATCGTCGGACTCGAAGTCCTCGTAGAGGAAGGTCACGATCGCCGGGTCGTAGGTGTCGGCCACCTTCCAGTCATCGCCGGCGGAGGGGTTGCTGCGGACCACCACGGTGAACTCCTCGTCGGTGGTGACGGTGGCCTCGCTGTCGACGCTCTGCCACTCCTCCTCCGAGTCGAGCCCCACGGCGGTGAACGTCTCCAGGGCCCGAAGGGCGGCTCCGACGTCCGCGTCGGTCAGCATCTGCACCTCGAGGGTGACGTACTGGTTCCCGGCGCGCAGCACGACGAGCTCCAGGAGCGCCGCACCGTCGTCGGAGCAGTTCGTCCACAGCTCGGCGGTGCCCCGGTAGAGCCCGTCGTCGTAGTCGGAGCTCTGGGGCGCGTCGCAGGACTCCTCGGTGGCGTTGTCGGCGTCGAGCAGCTCGAAGAGCCGATCCGGAGCCGTCGCGGTGCGCAGGTCCACCTGCACGCCCGGCACCTGGTACCCCGAGCCCAGTGCATCGAGGTCGGTCGATGCCCAGATCCCCGGCACCTCCCGGTCCCCTCGAACGGCCGGGCGGGTGTCCACGTCCGCCCAGTCGACCGGAACCTCGACCTCGACCTGTTCGGTGTCGTCCTCGACCAGGACGTACTCCTCGTAGGGCTCCGCGTCGGGGAGGTCGAGCTCGGACAGGTCGACCCCGTGCACGCTGCGCTCCTCGACGTCCTCGTCGTCCTGCGAGGTGTCGGCCGTGCTGGAGGTCTCCTCGGGCTCCGTGCGGAGCGTGACCGGCCCTCCGCCGTCGCCGCAGGCGAGCGGACCGACGGCCAGCGCCGCGGCGAGCGCCGTGCCCAGGGCCCCCGCGAGCAGTCGCCGTCGTCGGCGCCGGTGGGGAGAGGGGGACGGGGAGGGGGAGGGGGAAGGAGAGGGGGACCGGGAAGGGGAGGGGTTGGTGCGCTGCTCGATCAAGAACTTGCTCACGCAACCAAGATAGTGGCTGCTCTGCTCACACGACCCCGATCGTGACCGCCACGGCGATCATGGCCACGACTCCCACGAAGTCGACCGACGCGGTGACCACGGGGATCCCCACGCTGTCGGGATCGACGTCGACGCGCCAGGCGGCGATGGTGCCGTAGTAGGCGATCGCCACCATGAACAGCATCGTGAGCGCGCCCCCCAGCAGCGACACGACCAGCATCTGCCACACCCCGGGTGAGCGCTGGCCGAGCAGCGCGGCCACCGCCTGGGCCCCGAGGGCGTTGAACACGTACACCGGGAGGCCCACCGCCATCACCAGCAGGGCATCGCGCTGCACCTCGAGCTCCGGGGCCATCCCCGGGCGCACCAGCCCCAGGTGGAGCTTCGTGCTCATGCGCGACGACAGGATCCCGCCCAGCGCTCCCGCGGAGCTCACGAAGGCCGGCTGCAGCACCAGCAACGCCGGCACCGCGGCGAGCAGCTCGATGCGCTTCTGCAACGCCATGCCCGCCAGCGTCGAGAGGACGAGGGCCACGCTCAGCACCGGCAGCGACTCGATGACGATGCGACGGAGATCCTCGAGGTGGCTCCGCACGCTCAGCACCAGCACCACGGCGGAGCCCACGATCGATGCCACGGCGATCAGCTCGGTCCACCCCGCAGAGCCGACCAGCAACGCCACGACCCACAGGCACGGGATGGTGATGACGTCGCCGAGCGTGGAGACGGTCGGTGCCACCAGGTTGTCGAGGTCCCAGTTCCTCCGCACCGCGAGCACCGACAGCAGCACCGTCGCGCCGAGGACCACCAGGCTGGCCAGGGCGCCGCCGATCACGCTGATGAACACCATGTCGAACACGTCGATGGCGTCCTCGATGCCGAAGGCGACCGCCACGAGACGTGCGACGAGCGCCAGCACCGTGCTCATCACCAGGGTGAGCGACATCGAGGCCAGCACGTTCTGGCCGAGGACGGAGTCGCGTCGCACGCTGGGGGTGAAGGTCCCGGCGTGCACCGAGGTGGAGATCCGGTTGCCGAACGTGCCGAAGATGTTGCCGCGGAGCCCGATCGCCGCCGGCACCATGAGCAGGAGTCCGGGGAGCTCCTCGAAGGTGCCCACGATGGCGCCGAGCACGGCGCCGGCGGCGAAGCTCGTGGCCGAGTTGAAGAACAGGGCGGTGAGGCTCTGGCGCGCCGCGCTGCCGGTCGGACCGAGCAGGTCGACCAGCCGACGGCCCCACCGGAGGGGACTCGGAGCGCGGAACGGGAGCCGGGCCACGGGATGCTCGCAGGGTCCGCGGACGGGCGGTCGCCGCCGCTCGGACACCGCAGCCTACCGCTGTGGGTCGACCCGCCTCCGTGACCCGGGCGCGGCGCACCCACGGCAGGGAGGCCTCACGCGCTCACGCAGGTGGATCGGGCAGGTCGTCGGGGAGCAGGGGCACCTCGATGCCCGCGCGTCCGACCAGGGCGCCGCGGGTCAGTGCGGAGGTGCCGAAGCGGGCCCGCACGGCGTCCACGGTGGCGTCCAACCGGCTGCGGTCCCGTCCGCTGAAGTCGAGGCCCAGCTGGATCGCGTCGGCGTCCTCCAACTGGGCCACGGTGACGCTGAGCAGGGTGAGCCCGCAGCGCTCCACGACGGCCCACTCCCGCGCCAGCAACGAGCGTGCAGCGGCCAGCACCTCGGCGGTGGCGTCGGTGGGGTGCGCGAGGGTGCGCGCGTGGCTGTGGCCACCCATCTCGTGGTCCCGCCAGCCGACCGACACCGTGCGGCCGAGCCGGCGGCCCGCCCGCAGGCGGCGCGTCACGCGGTCGACGAGCTCCAGGAGCACCACCTCGGCCTCGTCCCGGCCCATCTCCCGCCGGCCGAGCGCGCGCTGGGCGCCGACAGAGGCTCGGCGACGCCCCGTGACCACCCGACGGGGATCGCGGTTGTGGGCGAGGGCGTGGAGGTGGCGGGCCGACGCCGGACCGAGCCACGACTCCAGTGCGGCGACCGGGACGGCGGCGAGCTCTCCCACGGTGCGAACACCCCGGTCGGCGAGGAGCTGCTCGGTGACCCTGCCCACACCCCAGATGCGCCGGACGGGGAGTGGGTGCAGGAAGTCCAGCTCGCCGCCCGCTCGCACCTCGAGGAGGCCATCGGGCTTGCAGTGGGCGCTGGCCACCTTGGCCAGGAACTTGGTGGAGGCGATCCCCACCGACAGGGGCAGGCCGACCTCCTCGTGGACCCTGGCCCGGAGCCGTGCGGCGATGGCCTTCGGCTCGCCCGCCGTCCGTCGCAGGCCACCCACGTCGAGGAACGCCTCGTCGATCGAGATGCCCTCCACCAGCGGGCTGGTGTCGCGGAAGATCTCGAACACCCGCCGGCTCGCCTCGGAGTAGGCCGTCATCCGCGGGGAGACCACCACCGGATCCGGGCACATCCGACATGCCTGGCGGCCGTTCATGGCGGTGCGGACGCCGAAGGCACGCGCCTCGTAGGAGGCGGCCAGCACGACCCCGTGGCCCACGATCACCTGACGCCCTCGCAGCGCTGGATCGTCGCGCTGCTCGACGGAGGCGTAGAACGCGTCCAGATCGGCGTGCAGGAACCGGGTGGCGGAGGGTCCCGTGGGGGCGGGGTCGGGGTTGCCCGCATCGATCATCGAACACATGTTCCCCGCTGGGCGCCCCGAGCGCAACGGTTCGGTGTCCCCGAGCGTCGTGGCGCGAGCAGCGCTCCGCTCGGAACGTTCAGAGGGAGGCTCCCGAGCCGCCCTCTGCGGCGACCGGATGCCGCGAGCCACCGGTGTCGCGGCCCTCGAGCACCCAGTCGAAGGTGTCGCGTGCGATCAGCGGTGCCAGCGTGATCCCTCGCTGGTCTGCTCCGGTGACGGCCACCACGGAGTCGTCGAGGTCGTCGCGGTGCCACAGGCGGCCGTCGATGCACTCGTGCAGCACCCCCGACCAGCGTCGCACCACCGTGGGGGCGGCGCGACCGGTCATGTCGCAGAACCGCTCCAGCAGCGCGGCGGCCGGCCGCTCCGCCAGGTCGAAGTCGAAGGGCTCCTCGTTCTCGCGCACCTCGCCGATCACCAGTGCCCCGTTGGTGCGCTGCAGGCAGGTGAAGCGCAGGTCGTAGCCCCCGAGCCGGGGATCGGCCGGTGAGAGCGTCTCGATCGTGGAAGGCTCGAGGAGCCCGTGGCGGGCCAGCGTGTGGACATCGGCGACCACGGTGCGCAGCGGCACGTCCACCGGTTCGGTCTGGAGCATCTGGAGGCGGCTGCGGTGCAGGAGGTTCGGAGCGCTCAGCAACGAGCTCAGGATCGCGGCCCGGCTGCCGAGGCAGAGCACGACGAGATCGCCCCGGGTCACCCGCCCGACGGTGTCGGTGACCGAGGTGGCGTCGAAGTCGTGGACCTCGACACCCCCGTGGAACTCGTAGGTGCCCTGGCGCTGCAGGTGGGCACGAAGGGTCGGGAGCATCGTGCGCGGCTCGAGGGTGGCATCGAGGGGGGAGAAGAGCCCGGAGTGCACCCGGGGCCCCAGGCCGGCGTTGTGGGCGCGCACCTCGGTCGCGGTGAGCAGCTCCCAACCTCGCTGGGGAGCGCCACCGGCCTCGAGGGCGTAGCGGAGCAGCTCCGACTCCGCCTCGGTGAGCGCCACCACGATCGAGCCGGTCGAGCGGAGGTGGAGGTCGGGGATCTCGGCGGCCAGCTCGTCCCACATGCCTCGGGACTCGACCGACAGCGCGAGCTCGAGGCCGTCCACGGCCCACGACGGGCTGAGGGCTCCGGGGCTGCGGACCGTGGCGTCGTGGGGCTCGGCTTCGGCGTCGAAGTGCACCACCGACCAGCCCCGGCGGAGCGCCTCGCGCGCGTGGAGGGTGCCGAGGATGCCGGCGCCGACGATGAGTGCCCGCGGCATGCACGGAAGGGTAGCCCCCGGGCTCCCCCGGGCCCGGATCGCCGTTGGTCCTGCGTCGCACGGCCGCGCCCCGTGTGCCTGGTCGTCCCGGAGGCACCTAGGGTTGCCGGTCATGGTGGAGCCCAGCCGGTGGGTGGAGATCACCCGCCAGAACCCGTCGCACTCGGAGTGGTACGTGGAGAGGTTCCGGTCGATGGCCGCCGCCGGCGACGACCTCGCCGGTGAGGCCCGGATGGTCGATGCGATGGCGCCTCGTGGCGCTCGCATCCTCGATGCGGGGTGCGGGCCGGGCCGGGTGGGAGCGTTCCTGCACGACCTCGGCCACATGGTGGTGGGCGTGGACGTGGACCCGGTGCTCATCGCCGCCGCCGAGGAGGACCACCCGGGGCCGACCTGGTTGGTGGCCGACCTGGCAGAGCTCGACCTCGCGGCGATGGGCGAGGGCGAGGGCTTCGACGTGATCGTGTGCGCCGGCAACGTGATGACGTTCCTGGCGCCGAGCACCCGGGCGATGGTGCTGGCTCGCCTGCGGGCCCACCTGCGCGACCGCGGGCGGCTCGTCGTCGGCTTCGGCGCCGGCCGGGACTACGCCTTCGACGAGTTCCTGTCCCAAGTGCGGGAGGTGGGCCTCGAGGTGGAGGTGCTCCTGTCGAGCTGGGACCTGCGCCCGTTCACCGAGGAGTCCGACTTCCTCGTCGCCGTGCTCGGCTGAGCGCTCCTCCCTCGAAGGGGGATGGTCGTCAGGTGATCGTCACGGCGGTGGCGACGACGTCGCGTTGGCGGTACTGGTGGACCTCCCCGCCGAGGTCGATCGTGGTCACCAGCGCGGGGGACCCCGCCCAGCCGCCGACCTCGAGGTCGAACGCCCCCGGCTCGCACACGAAGCGGAAGTCCTCGTCGTAGAACGCCAGCCGCGACGGATGCAGGGCGAAGGTGACCGTCCGCGACTCGCCGGGCTCCAGCGGCACCCGGGCGAACCCGACGAGCTGCCGCTCGGGGCGGGCCACGGAGGCCACCTCGTCGCGGGCGTAGAGCTGCACCACCTCGGTGGCGGTTCGCTCGCCGGCATTGGTCACCCGCACGCTCACCAGCGTGGTCTCGGTGGTGGAGCCGACCGTGGCGTGCAGCTCGGAGTAGGCGAGCTCGGTGGTGGAGAGCCCGAACCCGAACGGGTGGAGCGGGGCTGCCGGGCAGTCGGTGTAGGTGCCCCAGAACTGGCTCTGCCCGCCCCCGGCCCGGTGGCCGTAGAAGGTCGGGACCTGTCCGACCCGGTAGGGGACGGTCACGGGAAGTCGCCCCGAGGGCGCCACCGTCCCGAGCAGCACCGAGGCGATGGCGTTTCCGGCTTCGATCCCCGGTACCCAGGCCACCAGCGTCGCGCCGGCCGCCTGCTCGATCTCGGCCAGCGCGTGGACCCGTCCGGAGACGACCACGGCCACCGTGGGGGTGCCGGTGGCGGCCACCGCCTGCAGCAGCTCGAGCTGGCGGCCGGTCAGGTCGAGCAGGGTGCTGTCGCGGGCTTCCCCGACCGTGGCGCTGGGCGTGAGCCCGGATCGGCCGCCGACGCACACCACCGCGAGGTCGGCGCCGGTGGCCGCCGCCACCGCCTCGGCGATGCGGGCGTCGTCGTCCTCCTCGAAGGGCAGCACGCCGCAGCCGACGGCGTGGCGGACCTCGACCGAGGTGCCGAGCGCGGCTCGCAGGCCGGCCAGAGGGGTGACGATGTCGGGCAGGTAGGGCCCGGGAGCGAACGCACCACCTGCCTGGGGCAGCAGCTCGGCGCCGGAACCGTCCCCGTCGCCGGCTCCCTGCGCACCTCCTCCGACGTCGGTGCCGTAGATGATCTCCAGGTGCGCCGGGTAGTGGTAGTCGCCTTCCATGAGCCGTGGGTCGTCGGCCGCCGGACCGATCACCGCCACGATGCGCAGCGAGGCGGGCTCGACGGGGATGAGCTGCTCGTGGTCGTCGACCAGCACGAGGGACTCCTCGGCGGCGCGCCGGGCGAGCGCCCGACCGGCGGGGGTTCCGTAGCAGGCGGCCGCCACGTCCTCCTCCACATAGGGCTGGGCGAAGAGGCCGAGACGCTCCTTGTGGCGCAGCACCCGCCGCACGGCATCGTCGACCGCCTCCATCGGGACGACCCCGGCCTCGATCAGCGGACCGAGGTGCTCGATCGAGTAGCAGTCGAGCGCCGGGAGCTCCTGGTCCATCCCCGCCAGCAGCGCCTTGGCGGCCGCCACCCCCTTCGTCGGGGCGACACGGTGGTGGGTCCGCAGCAGGTCCACCGCGAAGTAGTCCGCCACGATCGTGCCCTCGAAGCCGAGCTCGTCGCGCAGCAGCTCGGTGAGCAGGGCCCTCGATCCGGCCGGCGCCAGCCCGTCGACCGACGCGTAGGAGTTCATGACCGATTGCAGGTCGGCGTCGCGGATGGCGGCGGCGAACGGCTCGGCGTACACCTCGCGCAGCTCCCTGGAGCCCAGGTGCACCGGGCCGTGGTTGAGCCCGCCGTCGCTCATCGCGTAGCCCAGGAAGTGCTTCCCGGTGGCGATCACCCCTGCGGCGAGTCCCTCGGGGCCGGTGTTCTGCACCCCCTTCACGTACGCGGCGCCCAGCGTGCCGGCCAGGACCGGGTCCTCGCCGTAGGTCTCCTCGACCCGCCCCCAGCGGGGATCGCGGGCGACGTCGAGCACGGGCGACAGCGTGTGGCGGGCGCCCACGGCCAGCATCTCGGCGCGGATGTGGTCGCCGATGCGCTCGAGGAGCTCCACGTCGAACGTCGCCCCCAGGCCGATGGCCTGGGGGAACTGCACGGCATCACGGGCGCAGAACCCGGCCACCGCCTCCTCGTGGATCACCGCGGGGATGCCCAGCCGGGTCTCCTCCACGAGGAACCGCTGGATCTGGTTGGCGAGATGGGCGAGACCGGCGGGTCGCAGGCCGGTCGACGCGGCGATCCGGGTGACCTGGCCGGTGCCGTCGGGCATCAGCCGTCGGGCGGCCTCCGGGGAGAAGTCCGCCGCCGGCCCCTCGCCCTCGACGAGCTGGGTCGACCACACGCAGCCGAGCTGCGCCAGCTTCTCGGCGAGGGTCATCTCGCCGATCAGCGTGTCGATCGGATCCTGGTCGTGTTCCTCGGTCGGCTCGGACGCGGTCATGGCCACAGCATTGCCCAAGGGCGCAGTGGCTGCGGCACGCCGCGGCCCCTGTCGTGTCCGGCGGCCTCGGGGCGGGTCCGGGGCGCCGGGGCGTCGGGCCGCGCTGCCGCCGGGAGGTGCCGCTCCGCCTTCAGGTCATGTCTGGAGGCAGAGCGTTGCTCATGGCGCTCGATCTGCCTGCAGAGCTGATCCGAAGGCGCACAGGCCCCTCGGCCGCAGCGGCCCAGCCGACGCGGGCTCACGGCGCGCTCAGGTTGCCACGTCCAGGCGGGGCGCCCGGCTGTCGCCGATCACCACGTAGGCCAACGTGACCAGCACCACCACGATCCCCACCACCTGCACGGTCGTCACCGGTTGGTCGAGGAACGCCGCAGCGGCCAGCGTGGAGATCACCGGCATCGCCAGCGTGGCGAGCGAGCTGAGCATGAGCGTGGTGTGGGCGTGGGCCCAGTTGATCACGATGTGCCCGCTGCCGGGGAGGGCCAGCACCGCCACGATCGCCGCTGCGGTCTCCCAGGTGAGCTCTGCGCCGGATCCGGTGAGCGAACCGGTGGGGATCGCCAGCGCGACCACGGTGAGGAACCCCACGATGTTGAGCACGGCCATGTACTCCATCGTCGCCAGCTCCTCTCGGGCGCGCTTGGAGGCGATGAAGTAGGCCGCCCAGGCGAGCACCGCCAGCACCGCCATCAGGTCCCCGAAGAGGCTGTGCGGGCTGTCGCCTCCGGCACCGAAGGCCACCAGCGCCACGGCGGGCACGGCCACGGCGGTGCCGACGACGTGGCGCCGGTGGATCCGCTCGCCGAACATGACCGCCGCGAACCCGGCGATCACCACCGGTTGGAGCGCGGACAGGGTCACGGCGATGGCCACCGACGTGGTGCGCACGGCGAGGAAGAAGGTGGCGATGTCGAGGCCGAAGGCGAGGCCGCCCTTCCAGCCGAGCCGGAAGGTGCGCCGGGTGAGCCGGCCGCCCTGGGCGTAGAGGATCGCGGTGTAGACCACCGCGCCGAGACCGAGGCGGTAGGTGCCGATGGCCAGCCCGTTCATGGGGATCCCGGCGATGAGCACGTTGCCGAGGCTCCACATGACCACCGCCGCGAAGGCCGCGCCGGCGCCGAGGGGTGTGCTCGGGTGGACCGCCGGCACGGGCTCATCGGGCACCTCGTCGGCGGTCACCGGGGCAGGGTAGCGGTCACCCCCTCGTTCTGTTCACCGGGAATCGCGCCACGCGCGACCTCCGGACGACAGAAGCGGTGGGGGGGCGCGCGACGGCGGTGGGAGGCGGAGGGCTAGCGTCGGCTGCCATGGCCGAGGTCACGATCTGGCACAACCCGAACTGCTCCACGTCCCGCTTCGCGGTGGACACCGCTGACGACCTGGGCGTGGAGGTCGAGCTCCGCAAGTACCTGCTCGTCGCCCAGCGGCCGAGCCGCGAGGAGGTCGTGGAGCTGCTCGACCAGCTGGAGGACCCGCCCACCGCCCTCGTCCGGCGCGACGCGAAGTTCAAGGGCTACGGCATCGACGAGGCCGACGTCCAGACCGCCGAGCAGGTGGCCGACGTGCTGGCCGAGCATCCCGAGCTGCTGCAGCGCCCGGTGCTCGTGAAGGACGGTCGCGCCATCATCGGGCGACCCAAGGACCGGGTGGCGCCCTTCCTCTCCTGCTGAGGGGTGCCGAGCACGGACCGGTTCGGCGCGGATCAGCCGAACACGGCCTCCACCAGTGTCGCGGCGCCGCCCTCGGCCACGCGCCGGGTCGCGCCGGGATCTCCCGGGTCGGTGGCGGACGCACCGTCGAAGGCCAGGCGGACGAAGCCGGCGAGGAGCTGGTCCACCAGGAGCCGAGCGACCAGCTCCGGGTGTTCGAGCTCGGGAAGCACATCCGCGACCCACGAGCGAGCCGCCGACTCCACCAGCACCATCAGCTCGCCGCCGGCCTGCACCACCGCCGGTTCGCCGCGCAGGCCCTCTCCGAGCAGCAGCCGCCAGATCGACTCCTCCTCCAACGTGCCGTTCCACACGTGCAGGAACAGCGCCCGCAGTCGCTCCCGCCCGGTGAGCGCCGGGTCGATGGGCAGCGGCTCCACCAGCCGTGCCTGGTAGCGGCGCTCGGCGACCACCGCGGCCAGCAGCGCCTCCTTCGAATCGAAGTAGTGGTAGATGGCCGCCACGTGCAGCCCGCAGGCCGAGGCGAGCTGGCGCATCGACATCCCCGCCGCGCCGTGGCTCGACATGAGCGCCAGCGCGTGGTCGAGGATCGCGTCGCGCTGGCTGACCGGGGCGTCGGTGGCGATCACAGGATCGTGGAGGCTCGTGTCCGATGGCTCAGTGCGCCACCGGGCAGGCGGTGAACTGCGCGGGGATCTCCTCGAGGGCCAGCACGAGGGTGGAGTTGCCCCGACCCGGGGTGAGCTCGGGCGGTGCCGTGATGTCGGGCAGGCGGCTGAACAGCTCCTGGAAGACGGTCTTCACCTCCATGCGGGCGAGGTTGGCGCCCAGGCAGAAGTGGGGGCCGATCCCGAACGCCAGGTGGTCGGTGCGGCGGGTGAGGTCGAGCTCGTCCGGCCGGTCGATCGCCCGCTCGTCGCGGTTGGCCGAGGCGTACAGCATGAGGACCCGGTCGCCTTCCTTCAGCTGGGTGCCCCGGTAGGTGTGGTCCTCGGTGACGGTGCGGATGAAGCTGAGCACCGGGGTGACGTAGCGGATGATCTCGTCGACGGCGTTGTCCATGAACTCGTCGTCCCAGAGGTTGTCGATGAGGAGCTGGCGCTGCTCGGGGTGCTTCGAGAGGGCGACCAGGCCGCCGGAGATGGCGTTGCGGGTGGTCTCGTTGCCGGCCACGAGCAGCACGGCCAGGAAGGCGAGCAGCTCGTCGTCGCCGAGCGCATCGTGCTCTGCCTTCAGCATGGCGATGGTCTTCTCGTCGACGCCCTGCAACGCCTTGCGTTCCTTGGCGAGCTCTCCCTGGTCGAAGGCGCGGGTGAGCACCGAGATGAGGTCGTCGGCCGTGCTGTCGCCCGACGCGGCTGCCGCCCGGCGGTCGGCGATCAGCTCGATGCACATCTGGGCGTACTCGCCGAAGGCCTCCGCAGCTGCCAGCAGCACGGGGTCGTCGGCCTCGACGTGGCCGTCGCCGGCCATCATGTCGTCGCTCCAGCGGTACATGGCGAGGCGTTGGTCGGGGTCGAGGCCCATGAGCTCGCAGATGATGATGAGCGGCACGTGGATGGAGAAGTCCTCCACGAAGTCGATCTCGCCCCGATCGGCGATCCCGTCGATGACCTGGTTGGTGAGCTCTCGCACGTGGGGGATGAGCTCGCGGACCCGGCGAGGGGTGAACCCCTGGTTGATGAGCCGCCGCTGACGTGTGTGGTCCTCGCCGTCGAGGGTGATGAGCGACATGTCGCCGGCGATCTTCGGTCGCACGCCGAAGCCGCTGCAGTAGGTCTCGGCGTCGCGGGACATGTGGAACACGTCCTCGTAGCGGGGCGCGATGTACAGATCGTTGGCCGCGTCGTAGTGGAGCGTGTCGAGGTCGCGGAGCCACCGGTAGAGCTCCCACGGATCGTCGAAGGTGCGGGGATCGCAGAAGTCGGTGGTCGACGGATCATCGATCAGGGTCATCACGGTCCTCCGTTGCCGGGACGGTCCCCCGTCGCGGCTGTCGTGGTTGCGTCCGCCGGAGGGTAGAGCGCCCTGAACGCTCGTTCAACGCGCCCCCACCGTGTGACCGACAGCGGCCTTGGGCTGCGCTCAGGCGGCTACACCGGAGGATCTGCCCGGACGCGTTCAACTGTCATTGCTGCGGTCCCGACTCGATCGCCGGAGCGTCGCGTAGGCACGCGGACCTTCCACGAGGTAGCGGTGTGCCATTCGACGTGGATCGCTGAGGAGTCGCCAGCACCATTCCATTCCGAGTCGCCGAACCCAGGCGGGCGCTCGCCGTTGGGCACCGGTCATGAAGTCCACGGCCGCTCCGAAGGACACGGCGACCTGAGCACCCGCGGCGTCGGCATGGCGGCCGAGCCAGTGCTCGCCTCGCTCTCCACCCAGAGCGACGACCAGCAAGTCGACCCGTTGCATGCGGATCTGCGAGGCGAGTTCACCGCGGTCCTGCGCGAGCTCGTCGGGGGTGGGTGTCCAGCCGCCGAGGAATACGAGGCTCGGGAACCGTGCTGAGAGGAGAGTCGAGAGTCTGCCCACCGCTGGCTGAGATCCTCCGAGGACTCCGACGCGAAGCTGGTGGCGATCAGCGAGGGAGAGGATCTCGGGCAACAGGTCGGATCCGGCCAGGACCGGCCATTGGCGTCCGGTGACACGCCTCGCTTGCGCGGCGAGCGGTGCCCCGTCGAGGAGGACGAGCCACCGGTCGTCCAGGTCGAAGAAGCCTTCGTGCTCTGAGCCCGTGCCGAAGAGCGTCAACTTGTTCAGGTTGGCCGAGGCGATCAGAAGTGACGTGGTCGTCGGATCGGTGAGGTGTTTCTCGATGGTCGTGAGTGCCTCGCCGCGGCTCATGAGGTCCACTGGCAGACCCCCGAGGTGGACGCGTGTCCGATCCGCTGTCATGGTCGGTGTTCGCCGGGAGTCGCGTCAGACCCCGACCCGTCGCTTGAACTCGGACGCTGCCGATGGGAACTGAGAGAGGCCCGACACGATGAGGGGGTTGATCTTGTAGCTGCCGATGCCGTCCAGCGGGTCATATCGATTGAAGTAGCAGTGGAATCCAACGTTGTGGGTGTCGATCCATTCGGCCAGCTTCGAGATGAAGTAGGGATTGTCGCCTCCGACGGACTGGCCTCCGGCGGAGGTTCGTGCGCAACATGCCCACTCAGGGATGGCGACCTTCTTCCCATGAGCAGCAGCGAACTGAGCGCATGCGTCCAAGCCCGGCTTGTGCACGGTAGTCCACACGCCCTCTCTCGAAGGGTACCCACCTGGCAGGTCGCTGTCGTAGGTGTCCACCCCGCAGTAGTCCACATAGTCGTCTCCCGGCCACACCGATGCGGCTCGAGAGCTCTCGATGGAAGGGGAGCGCCATCCGTAGGCCATCGTGTCGAGGCACCACTCGAACCGGGCTCCGTTCACGGACATCATCACGTCGTGCACTCGCCGCCAGGCGGCTCGATAGTCGGTGGGGTTGCCACCGCTCTCTGTCCGCATCGTCCAGGGGAAGTCCCGGTTGTCCAGCTCCCAGCCCAGACGGAAGACCACCTGGTTCAGGCCCGTGTCGACATAGCGTTGAGCTATCGCTCTGAAGGTCTGGTCGTAGGTGCCGCTCGCCACCGCTGAAAGCGGTGTGCCTCGAACCGTCAGTGGCAGGCAGACGATCGCCCGCCGTGTGTGGAGGGGTATGGCCCGAAGAGCGTCTGCGTCGGCGAACCGGCGCACGGAGGCCTCCATCTCGCTCCAACTCGGTGCGGACATCCATCCGAACTGCATGATCCAGTTCACTGGTCGTCCGAGCCACGACTCGAACCGAACGAGCTCCGACCAGGTCGCAGTGGACGCCCCCGGTTCGGCTCTCGCATCCGTCGGGTTTCGACCGAAGTACTCAGGGTAGACACCGAGCGTCGAGGCCACTGAGGTGGGTGGACCGATCAGGGTGGTCGTCGTCGCCGGGGTCGTGACCGTCGTGGTCGTCGATGCCGTGGTGGTCGATGCCATGGTGGTCGATGCCGTGGTGGTCGATGCCGGGGCGGGTGACGTCGTGGTGGTGCTGGGTCGGACCTCAGTGGTCGGCGTTGATTTCGCGAGACGTGGATCCGGAGTCGGATGGCCAGCCTCCGAGCCGGGGTCTCGGTAGTGTCGAAGATCAGGGAACGGGTCTGCCTGTCCCGGGGGTCTTCCCGGGACGGTGCCGCATCCGGCTGCGGCCGCCGTACCCACCGACGTGAGAAAGAACCTGCGCGAGAGCCTCATGGCCTTCTTCCTGGAGTCGTAGACGGCACTGCGTCGCCTGTTGTCTTCCTCGGCAGAGATGCTCTCGAGGTTGACCCCGTGCGCACGGCGCGGCCGGGACGGCGGGTGGCACCGGGTGCCAGGAGGGCGGTCTGGGCGCGGGAGGGAGAGATCTCAGTTCGATCCAGACGGCCCGTCAGGCCGCCGTTGTCCGTGCTGGTGCCCGTTCGGACTTCCCGCCACAACATCGCCCACCCGCCACCTCGCCGGACCGCCGGTTCTCCGCCACTGCTCGGCCGCGCAGACACTACCAGGAGTCTCGGGGGCGACTGACTACGCCTCGGATCGGTCTGCCGGGCAGGGACCTTCCCAACGAAGACTCACGTCGCAGCTGCCACCCGCTCGATCAGCTCCACGAACCCCGGGGTGATGGAGCTCCAGGAGTGCCGTTCGGCCACCGCCTCCCGGCCCGCCTTCACGAGTCGCGACCGTTCGTCGGGGTGTTCGAGGAGGCGCAGCACCGCGCCCGAGAACGCGGCCGCGTCGTCAGCGATCGCCACCTCCGTGCCTGCTCGAAGGTCGAGACCTTCGATTCCCTTCGGGGTCGAGACAACCGGAGTGCCGACGGCCAGGGCCTCCAGCACCTTCAACCTCGTTCCGCTTCCCTCTCTGAGGGGCACCACGCACAGGGTGCTCTCGCCGACGAAGCGGCCGATGTCATCGACGAATCCGGCGAAGTCGACCCCTTCGAACCGTGGTTCCACCTCGACGCGCCCAGTGACCGTGAGTCGGGCTTCGGGAAACCGCCGACGGATCAGCGGGAGGACCTCATCGGCGAACCAGCGGACAGCATCGAGGTTCGGGTGGAAGGTCACGGAGCCGGGATAGACGATGCGCGGATTCGAGACGCTCGCCGTGACCGGCTCTGCGGGAACGTGGATGCCGTTGCGCACGACGGTCACGTTCCGCGTCCGGGGTTCGATCCGACGCACGAGCTCTGCTTCCGACTCGGAAGCCGCAGTGCACGCGGCGCACCTTCTGAGGAACCTCGAGGCGTACGAGCGGTGCTTCGACCAGGCCAGTTGTGCCCGGAGTCGCCCTGCCGGACCGCCGCCGTCCTGTGGCGGTGTGAGGAACTCCGCCATCTCGTACACGTAGGGCACCTCGAGTGAGGAGGCATAGGGCGCCATGTGGAGACCCCATCCAACCACGACATCGGGCCGCTCCTCCGTGGCGACCACGGAGACCAGCGACTGCAGCTCCGGGCTGAAGGTGTCGACGAACTGGCGGGGTCGACGTGAGAGGTAGCCGAGTCGGGATCGCAGCGAGTGCGGACGGAACGCCGGCTGCGGGAGCACCTCTACCCGGTTCAGCTGCCGCGACCACTCGGTGACCGTCGGTGTGACGTCGGTCTGGAAGGAGACGAGCGACACGCTGTGGGTTTCCGCGAGCGCGTCGATGAGGGCACGTGAGCGGATACTCGCGCCGTTCTCGGGCGGGTCGGGAAACCAGTTCGTCAGGTACAGGACTCGCACAGCGAATAGGGGGACCGGGTGGAGGTGCCTCGTGGGTGAGCTACGAGCTGTGTCAGGCTACTGCTGCCGGGCCCGTCCCTGTTGCCACCACGTCCCGCCCTCCTGGTCTAGGGTTCCGGATCGGAGGCGAGCGATGCGAGACGAAGCCGGCGATGGCGGTCGCCAGCGAGATCTGTCAACCTGCCCGAGCCCCTGGCTCCCGGGCTGGGTGTCGTTGCGTTCTCGACGGGCTTCGTCGCAGCTCGAGTCGTGGGGGCGGTTTGCCTCAAGATCGGGTCTTCTGGTGTCGAAGGAGGGGAAGGAGTGGGGAGCACGCTCCACACCCCGAGCTCGACCAGTCAGCACCGGGAGACCGCGCGTCATGTCAGATCCCGTACCCTCCGCTCCCTCGCGTCGCAACATGCTGATCGCAGGCCTCGCGGGCGCCGCGAGTGTTGCGCTGGCGGGCTGCTCCCCCGTACCGAGGCGGGGACCAGGATCCGAGGTGCCGGCCCCCCTGGGTGCCCGTCGGGGAGAGCAGCCGAGGTCCTTCCTGCGAACGCCCTCGACCGAGCACAGCCCAGCTGCCGCTGCCGTCCTGGCGTATCTGGCGGCGAGCCGTGGGGTTCGGACACTGGTCGGGGTGCAAGAGAACAACGCAAATGGGTCGCAGAACCCGACGTTCTCGGAGACCCAGCAATTGCTGATGTCGCAGACCGATGGTCTCCGACCGGCGATTCGGGGATTCGATCTGCGAATGAGCCCCGGAACGGAACAGACGAAGGACTGCATACCGGTTGCTAAGGCGGCGTACGAGAAGTACAACCAGATTCCGACGTTCTCGTATCACATGGGCATCCCCTATCACGAGGACGGCCCTGATCGGTCGATTGATTGCTATGCGAACGCGATCTTGAAGGGATTTGATATCAACAACCTTCAAGTCCCTGGTGCACCGGGGTATGCCAGCTTCTGGCAGCGCATCGACGAACTCGCTGATCGACTGGCTCCTCTAGCCGAAGCAGATGTTCCCATCCTGTTCCGACCCTTTCACGAGACCATTGCGTCGAACTTCTGGTGGGGAAGCTACTACGATCCCGCCCGCCAGCGCTGGTTGAACACAGGCACAGACTTCGTGCGGCTCTGGCGTTCAGTTCATCAACACTTGGTTGGTACCCGTAATCTCAGAAATCTCCTGTGGGTATGGTGCGTGGAATCAAAGTACCGAATGTTTCATGTGAACAACTCCTACTACAATCGTCCGAAGAACTTCTCGTATCTTGAGTGGTATCCCGGCAGTGAGTACGTCGATGTCGGGGGCTATGACCTCTACACAGCTGGTTGGACGAACAGCGAATATGACGACCCCACGACGGTGTCCAACTCAACGATCAGATATGACCTCTATCGTTCAGATGTAGACGACCTCGAGCGAGTCGCCGCTTCGAAGCCGATCGCCTTGTCGGAGTGCGATTGGCCCGGCGCCGGCAACGCACTCCGCTCTCGCCTCACGAACCTCTGCTACCAGGTTCTCTGGCACGAGGGCACCTGGCCCTCCGAGACAGCCGCGGGTGGCCGGTCGGCCTGGTACTCCCACATCCAGTCGGTGTTCAGGGACGACGCTACGACGACTGCCGAGAAGCTACCCAGCTTCTAGCCGTCGACGCGTCGACAGCGGTGTGCTCGTGTCGTCGCAAGTGCGACTTGTCGACGTTCCGCAATGCGCACAGACTGGGTAGGTGCCAGCAGCCCGAAGACCTTCGCCTCGAGTCACGATCGGTGTTCCCGTTCACAATGGCGATCCATTCCTCGAGGCCGCGCTTCTCTCACTTCTGGAGCAGGACTTCGAGGACTTCGAACTGGTCATCGCCGACAACGCGTCCGACGATGGTACCGAACAGGTCTGCCGGAGGCTGGTCGCAGAAGACCCCCGGGTGAAGTACCTCCGCAGCGAGATCAACCGTGGTGCAGCGTGGAACTTCAACCGCCTCGTGGCAGCTGCTGCTGGTGAGTACTTCAAGTGGGCCGCGTTCGACGACCTGCACGGGCGACAGTACCTGCGGAGGACTGTCGATGTGCTGGACGCCGATCCCGATGTGGTTCTCGCGCATGCAGAGACCATTGACATCGACAGCGACGGGCGCGAGTTGAAGGTGTGGACCCCGGAACCTCGCGCAACTGCGAATGATCCGGTTCTCCGTTTCGCGGATGTGATGGAGTACGAGCACGAGTGCTTTCAGGCTTTTGGCCTGATCCGGCTTCACAGCCTTCGGCGCACAGGTCTGATCGGCGCCTATTCGAGCTCCGACAGGGTCCTGCTCGCGGAGCTCGCGCTGCACGGTCGGTTCTTCGAGGTGCCAGAGCAGCTCTTCCTCCACAGAGAGCATCCGGGGCGCTCGATTCGGATCCATCCGGAAGACCAGGGTCGTGCGGCCTGGTTCGACCCATCGCTGGCCCAGAAGGTCCAGTTCCCGTACTGGCGGCTCGCCTATGAGTTCCACAAGGCAGCGCTCCGTGCTCCCTTGTCCCTCGCCGAGCACACGAGGGCAGAGTGGGCCGTCGCCGTATGGATGAAGTGGCATCGCCACACATTGGTCCGCCAGGCCGTGGGCGGATTCCGCCAGGTTGCTACCAGGCCGCGCCCGAAGCCGTCAGGTGCGGCGGCCGATCGCACGCCGTAGGGCGGTCTCGGGCGAGGTGGTACCCACCTTGAACAGGTGACGGGCACAGCGAGCGAGCTGCCGTTCCTCCAGCGCCAGCTTGGCGAGGCGCAGCTCGGCGTTGGCTGCACGGCGGGCGATCTCCTTGCGATGGTCGGGTCGCATGGGCTGAGAATCGAGGAGGTCTCGATACAGCAGGGCAGTCTCGAGGGAGTATTGGTGAGTGCCCTCGCCATGGGTCACCGTCAGCCGAGCGTCCTGGCCGTCGGCGGTCATCTCCGTACCGATGTGGTTCATGGCGGTGACCGGCCTGCCGATGGCCAGTCGGAAGAAGAGGTGGACGTCGTGGCGGAGGTGGAGCTCCTGTCGGAGCCCCCCGAGCGCACGGTACCGGTCCCGGCGGATGATGCTGGCTTGCAGGAGCATCGGCTGGAAGCGCTTCATCGCCCATTCCGCACCGTCGTCGCACATCTCGAAGGGCGCATCACCGAGGTCCAGCCCACCGAGCTGGAAGAGGCGGTCCCCCGCCGCGGCTGCAGCCATCGTCGTCGGGAACTTCGTGAGCGCGTCGGCGAAGTAGAGATCGGCGGAGGCCTCGGTTCCGCGGAGGGCGACCAGCGAACGTTCGAGGTGGTCCGCTCGCCACACGTCGTCGGAGTCGAGGAAGGCGATCCATTCGGTCCCGGCTTCCTCCACCCCACGGTTGCGGGCGGCGGAGGAGCCCGCGTTGGGTTGTCGGATCGCACGTATGGCATCGCCGAAGCTCTCCAGGACCGACGGTGTGTCGTCCTCCGACCCGTCATCGACGACGATGATCTCCGCGGGTGATACCGACTGGGTTCGCACCGACTCAACCGCACGGGCGAGGAGGAGGGAACGGTTGTAGGTTGGGATCACGACCGTGAGGTCGGCGGAGGAGACCGTCATCTCGGGGATACCTCGGGGGTGCTCGGGGGTTCGGCGGGAGTTGCGTCCGGGGGGTCCGATTCCCGACGGGTTCGGTCGCGCAGGACGGTCAGGAGCATGCCCACCGTGTCGGCCCTCTGGCTCGGGAACCCGAACCAGATCGTTGCTGCGTAGGTCGTCGCCGCGAAGGCGATGCACCCGCCGAGCACTGCGGGAGTGGCGACGAGGGGCACGAGCAGCTCCCGCAATCCGAGGAAGGCGACCGACATGGTGAGGCAGCCCGTCAGCGCAGGGAGGATCGCCCGCAGCCAGCGGGCGAAGGTGATCGGCATGATCTTCGACAGGATGGTCACGAAGATCGGCGCGAGGGCCAGACCGGCGAGGGTGAATGCTCCGGCCACACCGTTGATGCCCCATCGCAGACCGATGATGAACGCTCCGACGGACACCACCGTGCTGAAGAGGCTGAACCGGAGCAGCCAGGCAGCCCGACCGGTGGCCATCAACGCAGGCCCGCCAAGTGAGAGCACGGACTGGTGCGCCGCAGTCACGGCGAGCAGCTGCATCGGGACCACCGATGGCTCCCACTCCTCCCCGATCAGCCAGGGGATGCCCATCGGGGTCGCGAGCACGACTCCGGCCATCAGCGGAAACGTCATCATCGAGATCGCCTGGGTCGCCTTCAGGAAGTAGCCAGCCAACTCGTCCGGGGCGCGACGGAGCCGAGCGAACGTCGGCAGCATCACACGGACCACGACCTGCGAGAACGTCTGGATCGGCACCATCATCACCCGGTATCCGATCGAGTAGTTGGCCAGCGCCGAGGGACCGAGGTACTTGGCGATGAGGAGGTTGTCGGAGTTGTCCTTCGCGTACCAGAGCAGTTGTGAGCCCATCACCGTCGCGGAGTACGTTCCGAGCTCGCGCACGGCCCTTCTCGAGAACCGCCAGCTGCCCCCACGCTCGACAGCCCGGACGCCGATCACGTAGAGCAGATCCGTGACCACGGTCTGTATCACCAACGCCCAGTAACCGGCTCCGCGATACGCGGATGCGATGCCCGCCACGCCACCTGCGATGGTCGCAGACACCTCGACGATCGAGAGGGCCTGGAACCGCATCTGACGGGTGAGGAGGGCGCGCGGGATGACGGTGAGCCCCTTCAACAGGACGGTCAGGGCGAGGACTCGCAGGACTGCGGTCAGCTCGGGCGTCCCGAAGAACTGGGCGATGGCGGGAGCCAGGGCGATGGTCGACGCCGACACGGCGACCGCCGTCGCGGCGTTCAACCAGGAGACGGTGCCGATGTCCTCCTTGGTCAGGCGCTCGCGCTGGATGATGGTGACCCCGAAGCCGAGGTCGAGGAAGATGCTGGTCAGCGCGATGTAGATGGTCGCCTGCCCCACGATCCCGAAGTTCGTGGGGCCGAGCAGCGACGCGAGGACGAGGCTGAAGACGATTCGAGCACCTTGGACGCCGAACAGCGACACGGTCGTCCAGCGGACTCCGGCGGCGACGTTGCCGCGGAGCTGGTCTCGATCGTGGTCGCGCTCCTCGGAAGTGCTCACCTCACAGATCCCTGATCGTCTCGACCCCGCGCCGTGCGTCCCGGCGAAGGTCCTCGACGACCTCCGGGATGCGCGCCGCTCGCGCGTCGCGTTCGCTGATCATCTGGCGCATCGCTGCGGTCAGCCCCTCGGGTGTGTTCGGCGCGTAGACGGCAGCCTCTCCGTACACCGAGCGGAGCATCGAGGTGTCGGAGCAGACGACGGGCGTGCCCCGCTGGACCGCCTCGCTCGCCGCCCGCTGGTTGGTCGCTGGCGAAGTGGTGAGCGCCAGCACGAACCACGCGCCGTTGAGCACCGAGTCGTAGTCGTCCGTGGACAGGTACCCGGTGATCTCGAGGTGAGATCCCTTCACGCGATCCGGAGGCCGGCCCGTCACCACCACCTTGAGCTCGCCCGCCATCTCCGCCGCCGCCGCTGCGAGGGCATCGATGGGCTCGTCGTCCTCCCCCGATGCGGGGAACACGCAATAGGGCTGCCCTTCGGGACGTGAGGGGACTACGGCCTCGACCCCTGCGGCGAGCGTCGGGTCGACGATCACGACCGGCCGGCACCCACCGAGGTCGGCTCCGTCGAGGATCTCCATGTTGGTCACCACCACGGCGTCCGCAGATCGACGCATCAGCCACTGCAGCAACGGCCAGCTCCACGCCCATCGTGTGCCATCGCGTGCGCCGGAGTGCATGTCGAACACGAGCCGGACACCACGTCTGCGGGCCATGGCTGCGACGATGGGGGCCCAGATCGGCGGAATCATGATCACCGCGAGCGCCCCGGGAGGCAACGACCGGACGCGCGTCCAGGTGACCCGACTGCTGCGCACCCACCCTCGGATCGTGGTCCATTTCGCCTGGCGAGGAACCGCCCACGGCATCAGCTCGGCGCGAATGCCGAGGGCACGGGCGAAGCTCGTGCTCCTGGAGTTCTCGTGGATCCAGGCGATGAACACGCCGGGACGGGCGTCGCCGCTCACTCGTGGTCCCCCCTCGTCGCGGCCACCTCGATGCCACCCCGATCCTGGCGAGACTCGGCGGCCTCAGCCAGCCATGGCGGCGGGCCCGCACCGAGATACCCGTCTCGCCACCGGTCGCGTTGTCGAAAGGACTCCACCCACCTTCCCTCGACCGCCTGTCGCCTCGCCAGAGCCAACGCACCCGAGGCGAGCGCTCTGAGACCGACGCCCAGGGTGAGGAGGACGACGCCGGCACGTGCACGCCCGGGTGGCCAGTGATGTCGGAGGTAGGTGACGCGCCCGCACAGCATCAGCTGCTGTCGGATGGCGCTCGTCGCAGCGGTGCCGCCCGAGACGTGGTGGGCCCTCGCCATGGGCACGACCGACGGCGAGAATCCCCCCGATCGCGCTCGGCTGGACAAGTCCGCGTCCTCGGCGTAGAGGAAGTAGCGCTCGTCGAACCCCCGAAGGGCGTGCCACGCCTCCGCTGAGATCAGCACCACGCACCCGGACACCATCCCGACCGAGGTGGTCCCCGTGGGCACTCGTCGGATCAGCGACTCGGGGTCCAGCAGACGTGAACCCCGACCGAGCGATGACAGACCCGTCGCGAAGCAGAAGAGGCTGCGAAGGGTCGGGAGCTGCTTGGCGTAGCCTGGGTCGACCGACCCGTCCTCCAACAGGACGAGTGCACCGTAGATCCCGCGCCACGGTTCCGCTGCTGCTGCGGTGCTCAGGTGCTCCACGGCGTCGGGATCGAGCACCGCGTCAGGGTTGACGAGGAGTATGTCGTCATCCAGAGGTGCTGCAGCGGCGCCCAGGTTCGTCGCGGCGGCGAAGCCGAGGTTCTCCTCTGCACGGATCACCTGGACCGACTCGGACATCGATTCCACCGCGTCGGCGCTGCCGTCGGTGGAGCCGTTGTCCACGACGACGATCCTCATCGGTGTGGTGCTGCCGAGGCAGCTCCGCACGGCCCTGCACAGCAGGTCGCGCGAGTTGAAGGACACGAGGACGGCGGTCAGTCCCATGCGGTCACCGGTCCGACGCTCCGTGCTGATGGTCGTCCGGGATCCTTGACACGGATGAGGATCCGGGGTTCCTCTCGAGCGAGACGGTCGACGGCACCGATGCACCCCACGAGGAGGAACGAGATCACGGCGAAGCTCGGGAAGGAGAGCCCATCGAAGGTCCCGGCGGCAACGACGCACACGGCCAGGGACGCGAAGAGGCTCCGGCTGAGGCTGCGTGATCGGGAGTCGTGGAACCGCCCAGCGGAGCTGGACGCGAACGCGAGCGCCCCCAAGTACATCGACAGCAACGCCGTGAGGCCCAGGACCCCGCTCTCCACAAGTGTTCGCAGGTACTGGTTGTCGAGCCAGAAGTACTCCGTGGGGGCGAACGAGCCGTATCCCCGACCGGTGAGCGGTCGCTCGGCGAAGTACTCCTCGACCGCCTCGTAGTCGGACTGCCTGGAAGCGATCGAACCCTGGTCGGCGCTCGGGTCCGTGATGATCTCGGCCATCACCGACACGGTGTTCGGCACCACCGCCGCCACCACGAGGAACACCGCGAGCAAGCTGCCGAGGATCGCCAGTCGGTGCTTCCATGCGAGCCACGGCATGAGCGCCACCAGTGCCACGACGACACCCAACACCGCTGCCCTGGACAAGGTCAACGGGATCGCCAGCAACGACATGCAGAGCGTGAGGAGGGACACAGCCTGGCCGAACAAGGATCGGGACCAGCGAAGTGCGTGAAGGGACAACGGCAACGCTGCTGCCAGGAGCACACCGAGCTCGATGGGGTGCAACGTCGTACCGGTGATGCGGGCCATGTCCATCCGCAGGTAGATCTGAGAGAGCGCCTCGTCAGCAGCTGGGTTGCGTGTCAGCCCCGGAAGCGCCAACGACGTGGTCACGTCGGCTCCCGTGGACCACTGCAGCAAGCCGATGAATGCCGCGATCCCGCACCCGGCGATCACGCCGAGGACGACGCGTTCCACGGCTGCTCGGTCGTGGAGCGAGTCGGCGGTGAAGAGGCACACCCCGCAGAGCGCCAGGAGCTCCACCAATCGTCGGTTGGCGGCCGCCTCCTCGACGTCACCGAGGACCCGAAGGAGGCCGACCGCCTGGCTGAGCATCGCTGCGGCGACCAGTGCGAACACGAGCAGGTCCGTGCGGGCCAGCGCCCGGTCGGACACGAGGCGCTGCACGAGCCACAGCGCCAGCATCGCCAGACCCAACACCAAGCTGAGCGGCAGCGAGATCGGAGCGAGGACGAATCGCGACGGGACGGCGAGCACCAGCGCAACGCCGAGGGCGATCGCGGTACCGGGCAGCACCAGACCTCGAGTGCTGATCAGTGCAGCCGCGCCGACGGCGAGCACGGCGGCGGCGGACAGGATCGTGCTCCCGCTCACCAGGGCCAGCACCCCGAGCGCACCGACGAGCGAGACCAGGACGAGGTAGACCTGGGCTGCTCTCGGGTGGGAGCGGAGGTGGTTCAGGCGGGCCACCGGATGTGGTCCTCGGCGCCTCGACGCTCATCGGGGTCGTTCGCAGGACGGTCGCTGCCCTGTTCCGTCCCCTGGGCGATCCGGGTCGGGGGCAGCCAGAAGGCCGGTCCCGTGGATCGCAGGCGATCCGCGAGGCGCCGGTTCGGCGTGTCGCCGGTGTCGCTGTCGACCTCGGCGCCGGTCGAGCCGACGTCCGGCAGCTGGTCCTGGAGGTGGTCGAGCGCGACGGCGGCCGATGCAGCGAGCGCGGTGCCGAGAACCAGGATGAAGATCGCACTTCGGGTGGCGGAGCCCGACTTCACCTCCGCCTCGGAGTCGGAGGCGAGCACCTGGGTCGTGATGAGGTTCTCGTCGGCGACGGCCAGCTGCTTCTGGCGGGAGGCGAGGTCGTCGCGGATCATGCCGAGAACCGCTTGGATGGTTTCCAGCGCCGTCTTCTCGTCGGACGCGCGAACCGAGATGTCGAGGATGGGATCCTGGCCGCGACCGGTGGGGGAGATCTCGTAGTCGGTGGAGAGGCCGAGCTCGCGGAGCTTCTCCCGGGTCGCCTCGCCGGAGGCGCTCCTCTGGATGGCAACCGCAGTGCTGGTGATGGCGTTGTTCAACTCACCGAAGGGGTTGGAGCCGTTCACCGACGGTCCCAGCACCAGGACGGATGCCTGTGCTTCGTAGGTGGGCGTCGCGTTCGTCGACACGAACCAGGCGACGAGGATCGTGAGCAGCAGGATCGGGGTCACCAGCCGCCAGCGCTTGCGGCAGATCGTGAGGAGGGTGGTGATGTCCAATGGTGGCTTCCTCTCAGAGGGCACGGTCGTTGCCGGTGGGGGAGGCCCGACACCAGCGTCTCGTTCTAGTCGTCGGGCTACCCGACCTCCAGCCCCCTGGGACTTCGGGTTCCCCCTGATCTGAGCCGTGAGGGCGTCGAACATGCTCGTCTCGAGGCCCCGGTCGTGGCGCGGGGAGGTCGTGGCACCAGCCCTGTGTACCGGCTCTCCGTTCGGTCCGCAATGGTCTCACGGTCCACAGAGCCTGGGTAAGTCTCCCATCTTCACCTGATCCGCACATCGCGGTACAAGTTCTCTGTCGCAACCGGTCCTGCTCGCCCTGGCGCGCCGGGCGCGCGTCCCTGCGGTCAGCGCGGGTTGTGGCGTGTCCAGGCGGCTGGTTCCCCTCTCCCCGTCCTGGGTACAATCACGAGCTGGGCTGACCGGTGGACGTAGTTGCGAGTTGGGGATCGGCGCACGAAAGGCACGTTGGCGGATGGCGAGTCCAAGGAGTTCCGGTTCCGTCGCACGGGTCGGCCGCGTCGCGGTGGCTGCCCTGCTCGCCGTGAGCCTGTCCGCGCTGTCGCTCGTCCTGCTGCCGCCACCCACCGCAGGCGCGGACGGGACCGTCGTCGCGGCCGACGGTGAGGTCACCTACAAGGAGTACTGGGTTCCCCACTCCCAGTTCGACGGCGGATGCGGGCTGCACCAGTCGGGGCCACCGAGCTTCTACCTGGAACCCGAAGAAGAGTGTGACAAGACGATCACCTTCGACATCCCCGACAACTTCTCGGGGGCGGACAAGGCCGAGCTGTACATCGACTTCTGGCGCACCCATGAGCCCAGCAGCCCGCGATTCCGCGTCAACGACGGTCCACTGCGTGATCCGGGTGTGGCCAACGACTGGAGCAGGTCGCCCTACGTGGTGGAGATCCCGCTGGCCGAGTTGCGACAAGGCTCGAACTCGATCACCTTCGCCGTGACGGAGGGGCTCTACCACGTGCACGACGTGGCCGTGCGCATCTACCACGACGGCACGCACCCTCTGCTCCCTGGCCCGGGCAGCGACGTCACGCCTCCCACCGGCTCCCTGACCTCGGTCGTCGCCGACAACGGCACGTTCGATCCCTCGACGGGGGGGGCGCTGCAGGTCGACGGCGACCAGCTCACCTTCACCGCCGACGCCGCCGGCGGTGACGTGGCGTTCGTGGAGTTCCACGCCTACTACGACGGCTACGACATGGACGTCGACGGCGAGACCCTGGATTGGCAGGCGCTGAACCGCAACAACTGGAACCCGGGAGGCACTGCGGCGAAGGCGAGCGGGGGCACGATCAACCATCCTGGCACCGACACCACCGCGCCCTACTCGGCGACCTGGGATCTCGCGCACGTGCCGAACCAGGAGGATGTGAAGTTCAAGGCGCGAGTCGTCGACAACAGCGGCAACGTCCGTGAGGCGGCGGGAGGGGTCTCCGCTCCGTTCGATCTGCAGCGCTCGGTGTCGGTGGAGGCCTACCGTGTGGCCGACTTCGAGGACGCGGCGCTGTACCACGGCGGGACCGACCCCTTGTCCGTGTCGCGGGAGATCGAGCTTCCCGACATGACCGGGGTCACCTCGGTGCTCCTCGTGGGGCAGTACTGGAACAACCCCTACATCCGCCTGAACGGCAACTCGCGCTTCAAGGCGTTCGAGCAGGGCCAGGACTGGTGGACGCTCTCGGTCAGGGAGGTCCCCCTCGGCCAGGTCGGGGAAGGCGTCAACCTGGTCAACTACGAGTACAACGAGTCGGAGATCTTCTTCGGGCAGTTCATCGAGCGTCCCGGTCCGATGGTGGTGCTCCGCCGCAACCCTGCTGCGGTGGCCCCGCCGGTGATCTCCTCCCAGCCGCTCGGCGTGACCACGCCGGAGCGCTCCGCGGCCACGTTCTCGGTCGGGGCGACCGGAACCGGTCTGCACTACCGGTGGCAGCGCGACGGCGTCGACATCCCCGGCGCGACGAGCGCCAGCTACACGACGCCTGCGGTGTTCGGCGCCGACGACGGTTCCGAGTACCGGGTCGTCGTCTCCAACGGCGCAGGCTCGGTGACCAGCCAGCAGGCCGAGCTGACGGTGGTGGGGACGCCCGGTTGGTGGGATGCGCGCTGGCCGTACCGCCTGCAGGTGGAGATCAACTCGGCGGACGTGGCGCGCACCGACATGGTGGAGGAGATCCCGGTCAACCTCAGCAACCATGTGGCGCGCTTCGGGGACAGCGGCGTCGTCGACCTCCTGACGCTGCGCGTGGTGGAGGTCGACCAAGCGGGTTCGGTGATCGACGACGATGTGGCCTGGCAGTTCGATCGCGGCGCCGGCTTCAACTCCCAGACCAACGTGAACGGATTCGTCACGGTCCTCATGGAGGGCACGACGCCGGCCAACAGCGCACGCCGCTACCACGTCTACTTCGGGCTGACCGGTCAGAGCCGACCCGCGTACAGCCAGATCTCTCCGCTGGTCGCACTCACCGACAACGTCGTCGACGAAGGCCAGGAGAGCTACCGAGTCGCCACCCAGTCCGGCACGTACTACTTCCACAAGAAGGGCGGCGGACTCTCCAGCCTTGTGGACTCGGACGGGCGCGACTGGCTCTCCTACGCGCCGACCGGTGGCTCCGATGGCGCCTTCCGCGGTGTGCCGAACGCGGTGTACCCGGAGGGCGCCTTCCATCCCGGCTACCCCAACGGCACGAGCTCGATCGCCAACCAGGGTCCGCTCAAGGTCACGGTCAATCACAAGACAGTCGACAACAAGTGGAAGGCGACCTGGGACTTCTATCCCACCTACACCCAGGTGAGCGTCACCTCGACGGATCACAACTACTGGTTCCAGTACGAGGGAACCCCCGGAGGGACGCTCTCTCCGACCTCCGACTACGTCGTTCGCTCCAACGGGGTCCAGAGCCTCCTCTCCCAGAGCTGGACGGGTGACCTACCCGGAGAGGAGTGGGCCTACTTCGCCGACGGCACGTTGAACCGCTCGTTCTTCATGGCGGGCCACGAGGACGACAACATCGTCGACAGCTACACGACCCAGTATCAGAACGGTTCGGCGATGACCGTGTTCGGCCTTGGCCGCAACGGTCTCGTCCCCTCGCTCCACGGCTCCTCCAAGCGGTTCTCGTTCGGCCTCACCGACAGCCGGGACTACGCCACGACCTCGGCGGAGATCCGCGCCGCCTACCGGGACCTCGTGGTCGCAACGGGGATTCCGGAGAAGATCAGCGGTCCGGTCACCCCCCTGGCGCCGAGCGGGGTCATCGCCGCCGCCGGTGACGAGAAGGCGACCGTGAGCTGGACCCCTCCTTACGACGGAGGTTCTCCCGTCACCGGCTACACGGTGGTTGCCGAGCCCGGGGGTGCCACGGTGCCGGTGGCAGCGTCCACGACGACCGTCGACGTACCCGGTCTGATGAACGGTCAGCCTTACACCTTCACCGTGGTGGCTGCGAACGCACTCGGCTCGGGTCCGGCATCGGCGCCCTCCAACACCGTCTACCCCACCCCGGCGAGGTCCGTCGTCTCGGACGACTTCAACGAGGGTGTGCTCGATCCCTCCGTGTGGACCTTCGAGGATCCCGTGGGCGATGCCAGCCTCGAGATGGATGGCACGCACGCCGTGATCGACGTGCCCACCGGCGGGAGCCACGATCTGTGGACCAACGCCAACCTGGCTCCCCGGATGCTCCAGACCGTTCGGGACGAGGACTTCGCCATCGAGGCGAAGTGGAACACGGCTGTCACGACGCCGTACCAGATGCAGGGCCTCGTCATCCAGGAGAACCCGCAGAAGCTCCTCCGGATCGACTTCCTCCACGGCAACCCGGCCTGGATGGGCGGTCCCCAGCGCGTGTTCGCAGCCAGCTACGTCAACGGCGTCGCCACCAACGTCTTCAACTCACCGATCTACGCCTCCGGTCAGTACCTCCGCGTGATCCGCACCGGTGACCAGTTCCAGGTGCTGTGGTCGGCGGAGGGCACGACCTGGCAGTCGGCGGGGACGTTCTCCTTCCCGATGTCGGTGACCTCGGTGGGCGCCTTCGTGGCGAACCACGACGTCGAGGATCCCGCGAGCTCGCCACCGACGACGGGAGCCCTCGACTACTTCTTCAACCTCGACGATCCGATCGTTCCGGAGGACGCCGTGGCCGACGGGGTGGCTCCGGTGTCCAGTCCTCCCGACGTGTCCCCGAGCGAGACCGCGGTGGTCGTGGAGTGGACCACCGACGAGCTGGCCCACGGGCGCGTCCAGTACGGCGAGACCAGCGGCTACGAGCTGGGCACCACCGCAGCCGGCCCGCTCTCGTATCGGCACCGGATCGTGGTGCCGGGCCTCGACGCGTCGCAGGACTACGAGCTGCGCGTCCGAGCGAGGGACGTCGCCGGCAACGAGGCGGACCCGATCGACCTGTCGGTGACGACCCTCGAGGAGGGGGCGGGCGCCACCGAGATCGAGCTCTTCCAGGGCGACGAGCAGGACGCATGGACGAACGGCAACCCGCAACGCTGGTTCAACGTCCTGGGGAACGTGTCGGATCCGGACGGGGTGGCCGAGCTCAGCTACCGCGTCAACGGCGCCGAGGACTGGCGTCCGCTGACCGTGGGTGCCGACGACCGCCGTCTCGTCTCCGATGGCGACTTCAACGCGGACATCCCCAACTCGGACCTGTCCGTCGGAGCGAACCAGGTCGACTTCCGGGTCGTCGACGAGCTCGGCACCGTCACCCTGAAGTCCCTCAGCCTCACGGCCCACCCGCGTCAGATCTGGCCGACCACCTACGACGTGACCTGGGCCGGTGTCAGCGACATCGCCGACGTCGCGCAACCCGTCGACGGGGCGTGGGAACTGACGCCCCAGGGCCTCAGGACCTCCGAGCCCGGCTACGACCGTCTGGTGGCGATTGGGGACATGGAGTGGACCGACTACGAGGTGACCGTCCCCGTCACGCTCCACAGCGTGGACTACTCCGGGTACGACGCGCCGAGCTACGGACCCGGGCTCGGTCTGCTCATGCGGTGGGACGGCCACTACAAGTGGGACGACCGCCAGCCGAACTGGGGGTTCGAACCGCTCGGCTCGATCGGCTGGTACCGATGGGACCCCGACGGCACCGAGCGACTCAGCCTCACCAACGGGGCGGGGAACACCGCGGTGTCCGACAGCTCGGGCTTCAGGGTCCAACCGGGCAACACCTACTGGTACAAGATGCGAGTGGAGACGGTCGACGGCTCCATCCGCTACACCCTGAGCGTGTGGAAGGACGGGCAGTCCCCGTCCACCGGCCGCACCCTCACCTACGATGCGCCACCCGACAGCATGCAACGGGGTTCCGCGCTCCTGGTCGCCCATCATGTGGATGCGACCTTCGGCGACGTGTCGGTCCGGCCGATCAACGCAGCGGCGACGCCGGTGATCTCACCCGGCGGGGGCAACTTCGGGGCTCCGGTCGAGGTCTCGATCAGCTCACCCGTCGCCGGCGCGGCGGTCCACTACACGTTGGACGGCACCGAGCCCACCTCGGAGTCCCCGATCTACACGGGGCCCTTCGACCTGACAGCCACCGCCGAAGTTCGGGCCGTGGCCGTGACCGCGGAAGATGTCTCGTCGACAGCGACGAAGGCCTTCTCCATCTCCTCGGCGGGGATCACCTCCGACGACTTCCACGACGGCGCAGTGGACACGTCGCTGTGGACCGCGATCAGACCCCGCGGGTCGCAGCAGGTCTGGACCGATGGCACGAACGCCAGGATGTCCGTTCCGTCCGGCTCGCCGTCCGACCTGTGGACGGGAGCGCTCAGCGCGCCTCGTCTGGTCCAGGCGGCGGCGGACACCGACTTCGAGATCGAGACCAAGATCGACGTGCTGCCGGCCAGCGCCATCCAGTTCGAGGGGCTGGTGGTCCAGCAGAGTGCCAGCACGTTCATCCGTGCCGACGTCTACTCGACCGGCAGCAGCCTGCGCCTCTTCGCCGGGTCCGTCTCGGGAGGGACCGGGACGGCGCGGCTGAACGTCGGCATCCAACCCACGGGGTCATCGGTGTGGCTTCGACTTTCCCGTGTCGGCGACACGTGGACACTCCGGTGGTCACCGGACGGGTCGGTGTGGAACCAAGCCGGTCAGTTCACCTACGGCATGCAGGTGACCGCCGTCGGGCTCCACAGCGCGAGCACGGCCACGCCGGCGAGCGCGACGCAGCAGTTCACCGGCTCGTTCGACTACTTCTTCGACACGTCCGCGCCCATCGCCGCCGAGGACGGCGGCCCGACGCCCGACGTCGCGCCCGTCGTGGACGCCGGTGCGGATCAGGCGGTCACGCTTCCTGACGGTGCCACCCTGGATGGCACCGTGACCGACGAGCTCCCGGCGCCGTCGGTCACCTGGTCGCAGCTCGCAGGGCCGGCGTCCGCCCAGATCGCCGATCCGGGCGCCGAGGACACCACGACCACCTTCCCTGTTCCCGGCACCTACCACTTCCAGCTCTCCGCCACCGATGGTGTGAGCACGTCTCAGGACACGGTGAAGGTGGAGGTGACCCCGAACCCCAGTGCACCTGTGGTCAGGGCAGGAACCGACAAGCAGGCGATCACCGGAGAGGAGGTGTGGTTGGGCGGGTCCGCCTCCGACGACGGACTGCCCGATCCGCTCCAGACGACCTGGACGAAGGTGAGTGGTCCCGGCACGGCAATGTTCGACGATCCCGGCTCCGTGGCGACGAACGTCACCGTCGACCAGCCGGGAATCTACGTGCTGCGACTTGCCGGAGATGACGGCGAGTCCCAGAGCATCGACAACGTGACGTTGACCGCGGTCGACGATCGCGTGCAGGGCGCTCTGGTCCTCTACGACTTCCAGGAGGGCGCCGGCGAGGTGGTCCACGACCTCTCGGAGGTCGGTTCGCCGGCTGATCTGTCCGTCGTGGCGTCGGAGACCGACGACTACCGGTGGGTCACCGGCGGCGGGCTCGACTTGGAGGAGCCGACTCGCATCGTCTCGGATGGTCCCATCGCCAAGGTGAACGACGCCGTGGCGGCCAGCGGGGAGGTCACGGTCGAGGCGTGGGTTCGTCCTTCGAACACCACGCAGTTCGGGCCGGCCCGGATCGCGACGATCTCGACCGGCCCCACCGCTCGCGACGTCACTCTGGGCCAGGGGGAGTCGTCGGTGAGCACTGGCTCGCAGTACACCGCCCGCTTGCGCACCACCACGACCAACACCAACGGCACGCCCGGTCTGGCGACCGCCTCCGGTGAGGTGTCGCTCAGCATGCAGCACGTGGTCTTCACCCGTGACGCCGTCGGGACCACCAAGATCTACGTCGACGGGAACCTCGCGGCAACGGGCGCGAGCCTGGGAGACCTCTCGAACTGGGACCCGACCTTCGGTCTCTCTCTCGGCAACGAACCCGATGGCAGCCGACCGTGGCTGGGCGAGCTCCACCTCGTGGCGATCTACGACCAGGCGCTCTCAGCCGCCGAGGTGGCCACCAACCTCGACCACGGCCCGACCCTGCTCCCCGGTTCCAACAGCCGGCCGTCGGTAGACGCAGGAGTGGACCAGATCGTTCGGTTGCCGGATCCGGTGCCCTTGCAGGGAGCGGTCGCCGACGACGGCCGTCCGATCCCCCCCGGTGCGGTGACGAGCCAGTGGAGCGTCGTGTCCGGGGTCGGACCGGTGACGTTCGACGATCCCACCTCCCCGACGACCGACGTCACGTTCACCACCGTGGGCACCTACGTGCTCCGCCTCGCTGCGACCGACGGTGCCAAGTACACCGAGGACACCGTGAGCATCGAGGTCCGGCCCGCTCCCGTCGCCCCCGGGATCATCGTCGCTCCGCAGCCGGTGTCCCTCACCATCGGCCAGCGCGGCACCTTCTCCGTGATCGCCTCGGGCACCTACCTGGAGTTCCAGTGGTTGAAGGACGGCGTGGAGATCCCAGGGGCGACCCAGGCGACCTACTCGCCACCTCCGGCGGTGCTCGCCGACGACGCGACGACGTACTCGGTTCGGGTGTCGAACGAGCTGGACGTGATCACCACGGAGCCCGTCTCTCTCACGGTTCGCGGGGGTGGCCGTGTGCTCGACGGCAGCATCGCCTTCTACCAGCTCGACGAGGGTGAGGGCACACAGGTCCGGGACACCGCGGGGTACTCCGACCCGCTGGACCTGGTGGTGGAGGAACCGGGTGATGTCACCTGGGTGCCCGGTGGGTTGAGGCTGAACGCCAGCACGGCCGTGAGCAGCCCTGGCGCCGCGTCCAAGATCATCCAGCAGGCGAAGGCCACCGGCGCCGTGACGGTCGAGGCCTGGGTGAAGCCGGCGAACGTCAGCCAGTGGACCGGCCGGATGGTGGCGTTGAGCAGCAATGCGAACGTCCGCAACATCGAGCTCATGCAGAGCGCAGGCACGTACTCGGGACGCCTTCGGACCTCCACCAACGGAGGCCACCTCGCCTCGGTGTCCGGGGCGACGACGGGGCTCCAACACGTCGTGCTGACCAGGACTGCCGCCGGAGAAGCCCGTGTCTATCTCAACGGGACCGGCCAGAGCCCCGTCACCTTCTCTGGATCCCTGACGAACTGGGATGAGGCGCTCCGCCTCACGCTCGGCAACGTCACCGACGGCACGCGCTCGTGGCTCGGGGAGCTCCATCTGGTCGCCTTCTACAACCGTGCGCTCGATGCCGGGGAGGTGGAGCAGAACTACCTCGTGGGAGCCGCTCCTTCCTCCAGCAACAACACCGCGCCGATCGTGTCGGCCGGGGCCGACGGAGCCGTGCAGATCCCCGGGGCGGTGTCACTGGCGGGGTCCGTCAGCGACGACGGGTTGCCGGAGGTGCCCGGCACCGTCACGGTCGGCTGGTCCAAGGCCAGCGGGCCCGGTGCGGTGACCTTCGCCGACCCGCTCTCGGTGTCGACCACGGCCACCTTCGGGGCGCCGGGCACCTACGTGCTGCGACTCAGCGCCAGCGACGGTGCGTCATCATCGAGCGATGACGTGACGGTCGAGGTCGCTCCCGCCCCGGTGCCGCCGTCCATCGTCACCCCGCCGACCAACCGCACCGTGGTGGAGCACCAGCCCGCCGTCTTCACGGTGGTCGCCCAGGGCACGGCGCCGCTGTCCTACCAGTGGCGCCGTGACGGCTCGGACCTCGTGGGCGCGACATCGTCGACGCTGACGCTCGCCGAGACGTCCCTGGACGACGACGGTGCCGTCTTCGACGTGGTCGTCACCAACCCGGTCGGGTCGATGACGAGCACTCCCGCCGTGCTGACGGTCCAGGCCACGCCACCTCGGTCGAACGAGGGCGTGGTGGCCTTCTTCGACTTCGAAGAGGGCACCGGCAGCACCGTGCACGACACCTCGGGTGCCGGAGCTCCGGTCGATCTCACCGTTGCGAACCCGGCAGCGACGTCGTGGACGGCGAGCGGACTCACCATCAACCAGTCGACGAGCCTCGTGTCAACCGGTGCCGGTCGTGTCAACGCCGCGGTCGCGGCGTCCGGAGAGCTGACCATCGAGGCGTGGGTCGAGGCCGCGAACACCACGCAGGACGGTCCATCACGGTTGGTCAGCCTCGCACCGGATCCGTTCTCCAGGAACGCCGAGCTCACCCAGAGCCAGAACAAGTGGACCGCCCGGATGCGGACGACCAGCGATGCGACCAACTCGCTCAGCACCCAAGCCGGTACGGCGACGACCGCGCTGCATCACGTCGTGATGACGCGGGCGGCGGGCGGCAGCTACGTCATCTACGTCGACGGAGTCCAGAGGGCCAGCGGTACGGCCAGCGGCAACACCTCCACCTGGGTCAGCTCGGCTCCTCTCACGCTGGCCAACGTGGCCACGGGCAACCGGCCTTGGCTCGGCACCCTCCACATGGTCGCCATCTACTCACGGGCGCTGAGCGCCGCTGAGGTCGGGCAGAACCGCTCGGCGGGTCAGCACGCCACGATGGACGCGCTTCCCCCGTCCATCACCGCCGACCCGGTGTCGGCCACCGCGATCGAGGGTCAGACCGCCACCTTCGGAGTGAGTGCCGGCGGCTCGGCGCCTCTGACCTACCAATGGCGTCGCGACGGTGTCGACATCCCTGGCGCCACCGGGGCCAGCTACACCATCGAGGCGGTGCAGATCGGCGATGACGGTGCGTCCTTCGATGTCGTGGTCACCAACGGCGAGGGGTCGGCGACCAGCGCTGCCGCGGTCTTGACCGTGGTGGAGGCCGGCGCACGGGTGGCTGAGGGACTCGTCGCCCTCTATCCCTTCTCGGAGGGTGCCGGAGCCACGGTGGCCGACGTCTCCGGGGCCGGTCAGGCGGTCGACCTCACGATCACGCAGCCCGGCAACGTCACGTGGACCGGCACCGGTCTCCGGATCGACGCGCCGACGTCGCTGGTCGCGTCGAGCGGTACATCTCGGATCAACAACGCGGTCGCGGCGACGGGTGCGGTGACGGTCGAGGCCTGGGTGCAGCCGGCTAACACCACCCAGGGCGGGCCGGCGCGGATCGTGAGCATCGCCCCGGATCCCTACAGCCGGAACATCGAGCTGACACAGAGCGGCACTCGGTGGACTGCGAGGGTCAGGACCACGACCAACTCCTCCCACTCCTTCGACACTCCTGCCGGCACGGCGAGCTCGGCGCTCCAGCACGTGGTCCTGGTCCGGGACCCCGGGGGGACCTACCGCGTCTACGTCGACGGAGTCCAGGTCGCGACCGGGGTTGCCGGAGGCGCGCTGTCGAACTGGGCTTCCACCGCACCGCTCACCGTGGGGAACGTCGCCACCGGGGACCGGCCTTGGCTGGGGGAGCTCCAGCTCGTGGCCGTCTACTCGAGGGCGCTGTCCGCCGAGGATGTGTTGCAGAACTTCGGAGCCGGTCCGAACGGCGTCGTGGAAGAGGTTCCGCCGGGCATCGCCAGCCACCCGCAGTCCGCGGCGGTGACGAGCGGCCAGACGGCGGCGTTCGGCGTGATCGCGACCGGGACCGCCCCGCTGAGCTACCAGTGGCGGCGGAACGGTGTCGACATCCCTGGTGCCACCTCCGCCCTGTACGTGACCGAACCGGTCAGCGAGTCCGACGACGGCGCCGTCTTCGACGTTGTGGTGACGAACGCGCAGGGCAGTGTGACCAGTTCCACCGCGGTCCTGAGCGTCGCGGTACCCGGTGCCCGGGTGGTCGATGGCATCCAGATCCTCTACGAGTTCAACGAGGGTTCTGGTTCGTCGGTGGCCGACAGCTCAGGTGCCGGAGCCCCCGCCGGTCTCGCGATGACAGGTGCAACCACGTGGGTTCCCGGGGGTGTCTCCGTCGATGGCGCCTCGATGCTCACCTCGGCAGCAGGCGGAGAAAAGGTGCGCGCGGCGGTGGGGACGACGGGAGAGTTCACCGTCGAGACCTGGGTGTCCCCGTCGACGGCCTCCCAGTGGGGCGGACGGCTCTTCAGCATCGCCCCCGACCCGTGGAGCCGGAACGTTGATCTGTTCCAGAACGGGACCGTCTACGAGGGCCGAGTGCGCACCTCGACCTCCGCGTCGAGCTCCACCGTGAGCCCTGCCGGCGTTGCCGCTGCTGGTCTCCAGCACGTGGTCTACACCCGTTCCGCCGATGGGACGACCCGCCTCTACGTCGACGGGATCCTTCGTGACACCAGGACGGGATCCGGCGTCCTGACCACATGGACCACCGGCCTACCGCTCGTCCTCGGCAACGTGTCCTCGGGCGGACGTGGCTGGAGCGGTACGTTCCACCTCTTCGCGATGTACGACCGAGCTCTCGAAGAGCCAGAGATCCTCCAGAACCTGGCCGCGGGCCCATGAGCTCCGCCTCGGCGCTTTCTGGCGAGCATGTGCTCGCCCTCCGCAGCGTCCCGGTGTTCTGCAACGTGCTGTGGCCGACTCGACAGGATGCTGTGGCGGCGAGCACCGGTGACATCGAGCTCGTCCACGATCCGGTGACGGATCTCGTGGCGAACAAGCTGCACGTCCCCGAGCTCGTCGCGTATTCGCCGTCGTACGAGAACTCCCTCGAGTTCTCCCCGAGGTTTCGCTCCTATGTGGACGAGCTGGCGACGAGGGTCGTGGAGCGCTCCGGCCTGGGGTCCGGACGGATGATGGAGATCGGCCCAGGCGACGGGAGCTTCCTGGAGCTGTGCTGCACCAAGTCGGGCGCATCGGGCATCGGCTTCGATCCCAGTCATGATCCGTCAGTGGTGATCTCACGTGTGGGCGACTGGGAGATCGTCGCCGAGCCCTTCCCCTTCGGAACCTCGGTGGAGGCGGATCTGGTGGTCTGTCGCCACGTGCTCGAGCATGTCGACGCACCGGACGAGCTGCTCGTCGCACTGAGGTCCTCGGTGGCCGAGAGCTCACCGCTGCTGTACTTCGAGGTTCCCGACGCCACCTACATGGTGGAGGCCCCCGCGGTCTGGGACGTGATCTACGAGCACTGCTGGTACTTCTCCGAGGTCGGGCTCACCCACCTGCTGGAGCGCTGCGGGTTCGAGGTCGTCGATTCCGGACGATCATTCGGCGACCAGTACCTCTGGGTCGAGGCCAGACCCGGTCCGGTGATCGACCGACCGTTGCCCTCCACCACCGACTTCTCAGGGTTCGCGCAGCGCTGTCGCGCGGAGATCGACCGATGGGACCAGAGGTTGCGTGAGCTTCCGACAGGAGCGACGGTCGCGCTGTGGGGGGTCGGCTCCAAGGGAGTGTCCTTCCTCAACGTGGTGCCGGAGGCGCGTCGTGTGGCCCTCGGTGTCGACGTGAACCCGCGCAAGCACGGCAAGCACGTGCCGGTGAGCGGACAGCCGGTCATCGGACCTCAGGCGATCGAAGCTGCCGGGGTGTCACACGTCATCGTGCTCAACCCCATGTACGAAGACGAGATCACGGCGTCGTTGCGGTCCTCGGGCCTCGAAGTGGAGGTGCTGGTGTGAACCTCAGGTCCTTTGTGCTCTGGTTGCTCGCGGGTGCCATCGTCGCGACGGGGTGCACGGGTGAGGAGGATGCTCGCGAGGAGAGCACGACCACGGCATCCACGACCACATCCATCGTCCCCCCCGGACCCCGAACGCCGTGCGCAACCGCCGAGGAGGCCGCCCGGGCGGTGGAGGCGGCCTGGGGTGCCGACGACGTGACGGCGGCACTGCGGTGTGGGACGGAGGAGGCTGTCGAGCGACTCTTCGCGGCCAGCACCGGCGACGCCGCCCTTCGGAGCTTCCAGTCGTGCGTACCCGCAGCGCCGGGCTCGCCTGTGGCAACCTGTCGGTTCGTGGAACCGGGACGTGGAATCGACGTCGATGTCGAGCCGGTCCGTGACGGCGGGTACTACGTGACGGCGGTGCGCATCGGCTCCGCAAGCGAGTTGGGCGGGTGAGAGACGCAGAGCTGTCGGCAGTCGCCGGGAGACCTGATGTCCGTTCTTCGGATGAGGGGGACGTGGGTTCGTGGACCTGCATCCTCGCGGTTCCGACCTCTGTCAGAGGAGTAGCCAGATGAAGATCGCTGTGTTCGGGCTCGGTTACGTCGGATCCGTGACCGCAGCCTGCCTCGCGTCCGAAGGGCACGAGGTGTGGGGTGTCGACGTCGACGGTCGCAAGGCCGAGTCCATCGAGAAGGGGACGAGCTCGGTCGCCGAACCGGGACTGGCGAAACTGATCGGAGATCTACGGGCCGAAGGTCGCTTGCGCGCCACCTCCCACGCCAGGGATGGCATGGATGGTGCGGACGTCTCACTCGTCTCGGTCGGAACACCGAGCCTCTCCAACGGGAGCCTGGATCTCGGCGCGATCCGATCGGTCGCCGAGGACATCGGAGCGAACCTGTCCGTCGCGGCACCAGGTCACCATGTGATCATCAGGTCCACGGTGCTGCCGGGAACCACTCACGGTACGGTGATCCCCCTGATCGAGTCGTCCAGCGACGGTCGGCAGCTCGGCGTCGACTTCGAGGTCTCCTACTGGCCGGAGTTCCTCCGGGAGTCCACGGCGATCGCGGACTTCCGGGACCCTCCGTTCGTGGTGGTCGGCAGCCGGTCGGCCGGGATGTCGTCGTCGTTGTCGAGCGTCGTCGAAGCCGGTGACGCCGAGGTCATCGAGACCAGCATTCCTGTTGCGGAGAGCGTGAAGTACGCGTCGAACGCCTTCCACGCCGTGAAGGTCGCGTTCGGGAACGAGATCGCACGGCTCTTGAGCGGCACCGACGCCGATCCTCGCGAGGTCATGGCGATCTTCACCCGTGACTCCCAGCTGAACATCTCCCCGGCGTACCTCCGGCCAGGGTTCGCCTTCGGGGGATCGTGCCTGCCGAAGGACCTCAGGGCGTTGACCTACTTCGGAAAGGCGAACGACATCGAGGTTCCCCTGCTGAGCTCGGTGATCGAGTCGAACGTCCAACACGCACGCCTCGCGGCATCCAGGGTCCTGCAATCGGGGGCCCGTCGGGTGGCCCTGCTGGGCCTCGCGTTCAAGTCACAGACCGATGACCTGCGCGAGTCTCCGGCGGTGGAGCTGGCGGAGACGCTGCTGGGCAAGGGGATCGAGCTCGCCATCTACGACGATCACGTGAACCCTGATGCGTTGTTCGGGGCGAACAGGGCCTTCATGGAAGACCACCTTCCGCATCTCCACCGGCTGCTCGTCGAGTCACCCGAGGCGGCGCTCCGAGGAGCAGACGGCGCGGTGGTCGTCTCCGCGAGCGATGCTGCGCTCTCGGTGCTCGGGGCGTTCGATCCCCCGTTCGTGCTCGATGTCAACGGTCGTCTGCCCCAGGCGGTCCGCGAGCTCGGGGGGTACCGCGGCCTGGCGTGGTGAGCACCGGGCCGAGACACCGCGCCGATCGCATCGAAGGACGCGGTCCGTCGGAGTGCTCAGAAGTAGAGTCCGGGGCGCCCACGTTCTGGAAGGAGCGCCAATGGCCCAACGTCGCGAGTCCCGGGTCGCCGGTGGCTCGCGCGGCACGGTGCGGCTCCGCGAGGCGTTGCTCGGCTACGCCTACCTGGTCCCCGCCTTCGTGGTCTTCGGGCTCTTCTTCTTCTATCCGCTGGTGCGCCTGATCCAGCTGAGCCTGGTCGACACCAGGGGCGTCTTCGCCAACCAGCGCGAGGAGTTCGTCGGCCTCCAGCAGTGGGTGGACGTGCTCGGCGGAGAGGACTTCCGCTCCAGCCTCTGGATCACCGTGCAGTACGTGCTGTTCACCGTGCCCGCCGGCATCGTGTTCGGCGTGCTGCTGGCCCAGCTGGCGAACCGCCGGCTGCGGGGCATCAAGTTCTTCCAGACCGTCTTCTCCTCCACCGTGGCGTCCTCGGTGGCGGTGGCCTCGGTGATCTTCTTCGCCCTCGTCAACCCCGAGGTGGGCTACTTCCGCAACGTCGCCTGGCTGTCGTGGCTCAACACCCAGGATCCCGACACCGCGCTGCTGGCGGTGTCGGTCAGCTCCATCTGGCAGAACCTCGGCCTCACCTTCATCATCGTGCTGGCCGCCATGCAGACCATCCCCGAGGAGCTCAACGAGGCGGCCATGCTCGACGGCTACAGCGCCCCTCGCCGGTTCTTCCGGGTCACCCTGCCGCTGCTCAGCCCCACCCTGCTCTTCCTGGCGGTGGTGCTGGTGATCTTCGCCTTCCAGGCGTTCGCCCAGATCGACATCATGACCAAGGGCGGCCCGCAGGGCCGCACCGAGACCCTCGTCTACCGGATCTTCACCACCCAGTTCGACGACCCCAACACCGCGGCGGTGATGTCGATCGGGCTGTTCGCGCTCACCTTCGTGATCACGCTGCTGCAGTTCGGGATGCTGGAGCGGAGGGTGACCTATGGCGACTGACGCCACGGCCGCTGCGCCCCAGGCACCGGGACGCTCCCGGGTGACGCTGCTCAACGCCATCTGGTACGTGCTGATGACCATCGTCAGCTTCGTGGTGCTGTTCCCCGTGTGGATGACCATCGTCCGTGCCCTCTCGGCGCCCATCCCCTACCTGCAGGCCGGTCTGCCGCCGCGGCCGGTGCAGCCGCAGTGGGGGATCTTCGGGGACGCCTGGACCGAGGGCGAGCTCGGCCGGTCGTTCCTGGTGGCGCTGGGGATGACGCTGATCATCACCGTCGCCCAGCTCGTCACCTCCGTGCTGGCCGCCTACTCCTTCGCCTTCCTGCGCTATCCGGGCAAGCGGGTGCTGTTCGCCCTGACCGTCGCCACGCTGCTCCTGCCCATCGAGGTCACCCTGGTGGTCAACGCCCGGACCATCCGCTCCTTCGACTGGCTCAACAGCCTCCAGGGCCTGACCGCCCCGTTCCTGGCCACCGCCTTCGGCATCTTCCTCATCCGCCAGGCGTTCCTCGGCATCCCCCGCGACCTCTCCGACGCCGCCACCCTCGATGGCTACTCCCACTGGCGCTTCATGTGGCGCGTGGCGGTCCCGGTGTGCCGGCCGACGGTGGCCAGCTTCGCCCTGGTCGCCCTGCTGAGCGCCTGGGGCCAGTACACCTGGCCCCGCCTGGCGGTCACCGAGGGCCAGTGGGAGCCCCTGCAGCTGCGCCTGGCGCAGCTCGCCGTGCAGAACATCGACCGCTCCAACATCGGCTTCGCCGGCGCGCTGATCGCGGCGGTGCCGGTGGTGATCCTGTTGATCATCTTCCAGCGGCAGCTGATCCGTGGTCTCACCGCCGGCGCGGTGAAGGGCTGAGGATGCGCGGTCGAGTCTGAAAGGATGGGTGCCATGACCACTCCCCGACGGTTCCCCCGAGGTCTGAGTGCGCTGGCTGCCGCCGTGCTGCCCGTCGCCCTGCTGATGGCCGCCTGCGGTGGCGGCGACGACGAAGGCGGCGGTGGTGGCGGCGGCGCCGACGGCGAGTCGGCCTGCCCCTACGACGCGTTGGAGAAGGCGGAGGGCCCGGTCGAGATCACGGTGTGGAGCAACCACACCGCCCTGGGCCGGCGCACGCTGATCGCCATGGTCGACCAGTACAACGCCGGCCAGGACAAGGTGAAGGTCAACTACCAGCAGCAGGGCGTGTCCTTCGAGGAGATCCTGCGCAACTACAAGCTGGCCGCCGAGGACGACAAGCTGCCCAACCTGGCGATGCTGGAGGACACGGTCACCCAGGTCATGGCCGACTCCGGCACGGTGATCCCGGGGGCCGACTGCTACGAGGCCGACCCAGACGCCGAGGAGATCCTCGACGACTTCCTGCCGATCGCGCCGGCGTCCTACACGGCCGACGGCAAGCTCCAGCCGGTGGGCTTCGACGTGTACACGGCGCTCGTCTACTTCAACCGCGCGCACCTGACCCAGGCGGGACTCGACCCCGACAAGCCCCCCGCCACCCTTGACGAGGTGCGGGAGTACGCCGAGAAGCTCAAGGCCTCACCCCTGGGCGCCGCGAACCCCGACTACCGGCCGGTCGCCGTGGTGGGGGCCTCATGGCAGGTGGAGTGGTGGCTGACCGGCGTGCGGCAGGAGATCGTCAACGAGGACAACGGCCGCAAGGCGCTCGCCACCGAGGGCGAGTTCGCCAACGACGAGACCACCCGGTTGTTCGAGTTCTGGCGGGGGATGGTCACCGACGGCCTGGCCACCCCTCACCCCGGCACCGAGGGCCAGACGAACCACCTCTTCGCCATGGCCACCAACAGCGCCTCCATGGTGATCGACTCCTCGGCGGGGGTGAACACCATCGCCGGGCTCATCGAGGGCACGATCGCGGCGGAGGACCTCAAGGAGGAGCTCGGCGTCGACCTCGACCCCTCGACGCTGAACCTCGACCTCGACCTCGGCGTCGGTCCCTACCCGGGGCTCGACGAGCCCGGCCAGGGCCAGATCGGTGGCGGTGCCTGGTACCTCACCAACGCCGGCACGCCCGAGCAGCAGGCCGCCGCCTGGGACTTCATGAAGTGGTTCAACTCCACCCCCCAGCAGGTGCAGTGGGCGCTGGCGGGCAGCGGCCTTCCGGTGGTGCAGTCGGCCGTCGACGACCCGGAGCTGCAGGCCAAGTGGACCGACACCCTGGCCGGCCGGTGGAACGCCGTGGCCTTCGGGGTGCTGGAGAACGTGAGCACCGACTTCCCCGGTCCGCTGATCGGTGACTACAAGACCACCCGGGAGGCCATCCGCGAGTCCTACGAGCGGGTGCTGCTGGGCGACGGCCAGATCGAGCCCGCCATCGACGAGGCCGACACCCGCATCACCGACGCCGCCGTGGAGTACAAGGACACCGTCGGCTGACCCGTCGACCTTTCGTTCTGTTCACCGTGGATCGCGCTCAGCGCGATCCACGGTGAACAGAACGGCTCAGAGGCGCGGCCGCGGGGTGCCGCGCGTGCGAGGACCGCGCAAGGGAGCGGTGACGGGCGAGCAGGACGGTTGATTCTTCAGCGGGTCGCCGCGGGTCGAGTGCTCCGTGCTAGGCAATGGCGGGGCATGAGTGGGAGTTGTCGATCCGGAGGGTGGATGTGGTGAAGTCGAAGATGGTCGTGGTGGTTGGCGCTTTGTCGTTGGTGGGGGTGTTGGGGTGCACCCCTCCGGGCCACGGTGGCGGTGGTGGTGTGGAGCCTCCGGGGTCGTCTGATTCGGTGGATCTGGGTGGTCAGGTGGTGACTGCCGAGGTGCCCGAGGGTCTCACGGTGGTGTTGGAGCCGGAGGAGATGGGTGCGTTGCCGCCTGCGCCGTCGGGGTTCGAGTTCCCCTTCGGTGCGGTGGGGGTGACCGTCGGTGGTGTGGCGCCGGGGTCGGTGGTGCGTGTGGAGGTGGGGTTCTCTTCGCCGGTGGACACGGTCCGCAAGCTGGTCGGCGGGGTGTGGGAGCGGTTCGAGCATGACGGGTTGACGGGTGCGTTGGTGTCCGCTGACGGTCTGTCGGTGAGCTTGGATCTGCAGGACGGTGGTCGTGGTGACACCGACGGTGTGGCCAACGGGGTGATCGTGGATCCGTTGGCGCCGACGGAGGCGACGTCGTTGGCGATCACCACGGTGGATGTGCCCACCGCGTGGCTGGAGGAGTCGTATTCGTTCCAGCTGCAGGCTGCGGGTGCGACCGGTACCGTGCACTGGAGCATCCTGCCGGGTTCGATGTTGCCTGCGGGCCTCACCGTGAGCGATTCGGGCTTGATCTCGGGCACACCTACGGGGGGTGGGTTCTTCGTGCGGGTGCAGGCCGCGGACGACGTGGCCACCGCCACCAAGCTGCTGCTCTTCGGGGCCTTCGCCAAGAGCAGCGTCGCGTCCACCGGTGTTCCGCTGCCTGAAGGGTCCCAGATCGCTGTTGTCGGGATCGGAGGCTCGGGGTGCCTGTCGTCGACGACCTGCTCAGGCTCGGTCGATCTCTACCAGGCGGACGGAACCTTGGAACCGATCGAGACGATCTCGGTGAACACGTACCGCGTGGTGGCCGGCCCGTCGGGATTCCTCAACCCCGTGGGCTCCCAAGCCGTCATGCCGTCCACCTCATCGGGGCCTGCCACCGTGGTGGATGCCGATTCGGGCGTTGAGCTCGCGTCGTTGGAGCCCGAGCCAGGGTTCGCATTCGCCTATGCGTCGTTCTCGCCCGACGGCGCGTACCTGGCGTTGATCGGTGGGCCTGGAGGCGCAGCGTGGATCTACGACACCTCGGATTGGCACGTGACGAGAAGCGTTGTACCTCCGTTCGGGCCGTCCATGCTGACCTGGGCCCCTGACTCGACCGAGTTCGCGTTCGGTGGAGATCTGACGGAGGGTGCGATCAATGCCTACTCATCCACCGATCCGTCAGGAGTCTCGGATCGCACGTTCCTGCTCCCGACCCCTTCGTGCTCCATGGGGCGGCCTGTTGACTGGTCCGTCACGGACCGCCTGGCCGTGGTCTGTCCCGGTGATGGTGGGGTTACCCCGTCCTCTGTCCTGACGTTGTCTGCAGCCGACGGGTCGGATGTCCGGGTCGTGGCCACCGGCGGGTGCAGCGCTTCGCTGTGCATCCAGTACGCCGGTCCGGCGTCGTTCCCTCTACGGTTCTCGCCCTCCGGTGAGTACCTGGTCGTGAGCGAGCTCCTCAGTGACCCAACGTTCTCCGGGCTGCCGTCGTCGCGTATCGGCTTCACGAGCGATGTTGCCCCGGGTCCCCTCACGTATCTCACCAGCCCGCTCGAGAGCGCCGGACCATATGCCATGACGATGGGGAACGCTTGGCGGTAGTGGCCGGTTCAGCGGGCGTCGTGGATGTCGCGCTCGGCCACGGTGAACACCACGAGGTGCTCGAAGTAGGCCTCCGGGTCGGCGATCCCCTGCCAGTCGAGGGCGGCCAGCTGCGCCCGTGACCGTCGGCCGGTGACCACCCGAAGTGCGGTGAAGGAGTCCACCGACAGCGACCCAGTGGCGTCCTCACCCGTGGGAACCTCCAGCTCCCCGCACCGCAGGGTGATGGCCGGGAGCGCGCGGCGGCCGATGGCGGACGCCCAACCGCTCAACACGAGCGGCGCCGACCAGGCCACCACCTCGGCGTCGGCTCCACCGGGAATTCCGACCGCGCCCCGCACGTCCTGCTCGTGGGTCCACTGGTCGAGGAACAGCCGAGGGTCCACGGCATCGCCGAGCGCTTCGACCAAGGCGTCCATCCCCGGCCCCAACGCCTCGAGCTCGTCGAGGACCTCGGCGAGCGAGCGGTCGCGCCGTGCCGCCACCTGGGCGGCGGTCCACGGGTCGGTGGCCACGCCCTCCAGCCGGCCGTTCAGCAGGTCGTCGGCCACGCCGGCCATGTGGGCGAAGTTGTCCTTCACGGTCCACTCCGGTGTGGCGGGCACCACGCCGCCGCCCTGCTCCTCGCTCAGCGAGCGCCCGAGTACCAGCGCCCGCTCCCGTCCGCTGCGATACATCCCCACGCCGTCTGTCCTACCCGTCGCGCCCACAGGGCCGACGCTAGTGCTCGCCGGCCGCGACCGTTCTGTTCACCGTGCATCGCGCTGAGCGCGACGTGGGTGAACAGAACGATGGGGGAGGGAGCGCGGTCCCGGGGAGGGAGGACGGGGCCCGCGGTGAAACGCGTTGCAGTTCTCGCTACGGTTCGGGCATGCGCACAGAGATCTGCGACCAACTGGGCATCGAGTTCCCCATCTTCGCCTTCACCCACTGCCGCGACGTCGTGGCCGCCGTGTCCAACGCCGGCGGCTTCGGCGTACTCGGCGCCGTCGGCTTCAGCGCCGAGCAGCTCGCCACCGAGCTCGACTGGATCGACGAGCACACCGACAAGCCCTACGGCGTCGACGTGGTCATCCCCGGAAAGTACGAGGGCATGGGCGAGCTGGACCCCGTCAAGCTCGAGGCCGACCTGGCCGCCATGATCCCCGAGCAGCACCGCAGCTTCGTCAAGCAGGTGCTCGCCGATCACGGCGTGCCGGAGCTGCCTGCGGACGTCGAGGCTCCGGCGCTGCTGGGGTGGACCGAGGCCACCGCCAGCCCGCTGATCGACGAAGCCCTCAACCACGACAAGGTCCGCCTGATCGCCAACGCCCTCGGCACCCCGCCCCCAGAGGTCATCGAACGCATCCACGGCGCGGGCCGCATGGTGGCGGCGCTGTGCGGTTCGGCCGCCCAGGCCACCCGCCACCGCAACGCCGGCGTCGACATCGTGATCGCCCAGGGAACCGAGGGCGGCGGCCACACCGGCGACGTCGGCTCGGTGGTGCTCTGGCCGGAGGTGATCGACGCGGTGGCGCCCACCCCGGTGCTGGCGGCCGGCGGCATCGGCTCCGGTCGCCAGATGGCTGCCGCGCTCGCCCTCGGCGCCCAGGGCGTGTGGACCGGTTCGCTGTGGCTGACCGTGGAGGAGGCCGATGTGCCGCCGAAGCAGATGGAGAGCTACCTCAGCGCCAGCTCCCGCGACACCGTCCGCAGTCGCAGCTTCACCGGCAAGCCGTGCCGCATGCTGCGCAACGACTGGACCGAGGCCTGGGAGCGCGAGGACACCCCCGATCCGCTCGGCATGCCGCTGCAGTTCATGGTCACGGGCGAGGCGGTCGCCCGCGGCCATCGCTACCCCGAGCAGGCCGTCGACGTGAACTTCAACCCCGTCGGCCAGATCGTGGGGTCGATGAACAAGGTCCGCAAGGCCCGCGACGTGGTGCTGGGCATGGTGGAGGAGTACCTGGAGGCCACCGAGCGGTTGGAGCGCCTCAACGCCGCCGTCGACTGATGGGGAGACGCTGAGCGTCGGGCACGGGGCGCTGCGGCGCGGGATCTGACATCCTGCGTACCCATGGCGTTCACCTCGAGTCCACCTTCGCGTGTCGTCCCCAGGGTTCTGTTCTGCCAGAGGTGCCATCAGGGACACCTTCTGCAGAACAGAACGGGGCGAAGGGGGGCAGCGGCGACGTGGCGGCGCGCGCTCCTCGCCGCCGTTGCGGTCGTCGCGACGGTGCTCGCCGTGGCCTGCTCCGACGATGGGGCCGGCGGCGGCTCCGACGAAGGAGGGTCGCCCACCTCCTCCACCACAGAGGCGGCCCTGCCCGGCGACGACCTCCGCCTCAACGAGATCCAGGTGCTGGGGTCGCACAACAGCTACCACCAGGCCGCGCAGCCCGAGGTGGCCAACGCGCTGGCGAACCTGCTCCCCGACCTGTGGAGCACCATCGACTACACCCACGCGCCCATCGCCGAACAGCTCGAGGACCACGGCATCCGCCAGTTCGAGCTCGACGTGTTCCCCGACCCCGACGGCGGCCTCTACGCCACCCCCGCGGCCCTGGAGCTGCTGGAGCTGCCCGCCCCGGAGGATCCGGCGCTGAGCGAGCCGGGCTTCAAGGTGCAGCACGTCGCCGACGTGGACTTCGGTTCCAGCTGCCTCACGTTCGTCGCCTGCCTGCAGGAGATCGAGCAGTGGTCCGAGTCGCATCCGAACCACCTGCCGATCATGGTCATGGTGGAGACCAAGGGCGACGACCTGCGCAGCGGTGCCGGCGACCTCGGGGTCGACCTCGACAGCCTCGGCGTGGAGTTCGTGACGCCCCCCGAGATGACCCCCGAGCTGTTCGACGACCTCGAGGCCGAGGTGCGCTCGGTGTTCCCTGCCGACGCGCTCATCACCCCCGACGACGTGCGGGGCGACCACGACACCCTCGAGGGGGCCGTGCGGGAGGATGGCTGGCCCGCTCTCGGCGAGGCTCGGGGGAAGGTGCTGTTCTCGCTGGTCGACACCGGAGCCGGCCGTGACACCTACACCGAGGACAGCCCGAACCTGGCGGGGAAGCTGTTCTTCACCTCCAGCGAAGCGGGGCGCCCCGACGCCGCCTTCGTCCGTGTCGACGACTCGCTCGCGGAGCCCGAGCAGCTGCAGCAGCTGGCAGAGGCCGGCTACCTGATCCGCACCCGCACCGACGAGCCCGGCGTGCACGCCCCCGCCGGCGACACCACCCTGCGGGACTCGGCGCTCGCCAGCGGCGGACACTACTTGTCCACCGACTACTACATCCCCCACGCCACCAGCGGCTACGTGGTGGAGCTCCCCGGAGGGGGCATCGCCCGCTGCAACCCGGTCAGCGCCCCGTCGGACTGCGAGGATGCCGACATCACGGAGTAGAGGCCGACATCACCGCGCAGGGAGCAGCCGGCGCGGGGTGGGCAGCCCCCTGCCGAGGGGTCACTTCACCACGACCTCGCGGCAGCCGAGGCCGACCTCCTGCCCGCTGGGGTTGTCGAACAGGCTGACGCAGATCGTGTGCCGGCCCGACGCCCCGCTCCAGGCGTCCAGGAAGTGGCCGTTGATCCCCACCGTGCCCCGGGTGGTGGTGGCACCGTCGATCGAATCGGTGATCCGGAGCAGCACGGGGCCGTCGGCGTCGCCCGCCCGCCCGGCGGCCACCAGCGTTCGGCGGTCGTGCACGAAGGCGGCGTCGAAGGCGCCGATGGGCAGGATTCCCGGCGATGCGGTGGCACCCGACACGGTGAACTTCGTCGACTTCAGCCCGAGCAGGGTCCGCAGCTCCGATCCGCTGACCGAGCGCGAACCGCCGCCGGCGTCCCGTGCGGTGAACGTCGCCTTGTCGAGGCGACCGGACACGCCCGTGGGCCCCGAGACCGACAGCGAGGTGACGGCGCCGATGCCGAGCTTGGCACCCAGCTGGGACCCGCTGAACACCACCGACCACGACGCGTGGGGGTTGCCCTCTCTGAGGTCGGCGGTGTCCGGCACGCCACGCAGGTAGGGGATGGCGCCCACCCACACCACCTCGCTGTTCTCGGTGTGGCCGCCCGAGGATGCCGAGTAGACCGTGTTGGCCACGGCACCGCCGTAGGTGACGACCAGCCCGTTGGTGGCGTCCACCGCCGTGTTCCAGTTGTCCCCTGACGCTCCGTACTCCTTCTCGTAGCCGATGTACGCGCCGTCCAGCCACGCCTTCAGGTCGTGGTCGCTCGACCAGCGGCTCGCGGCCGTCGCCTTGCCCATGGCGATCGAACGGCCGGCGATCGCCTGGGCCCGCAGCGCCTCCTGGGGCCACGAGCTCGGCATCTCACCCAGGCCGCGCAGGTAGGCGTTCATGGAGAGGCCCCCGACGATGGCGCGCAGGCCGCCCCCGGCGTCGAGGGCGATGAAGAGCACCCCGTGGTTGTAGCGGTTGCCCGGCGGGCTGATCCGCAGAGGTGTGCCTTCGTAGCGCACGACGATCATGGAGCCGGCCACTGCGTTGAGCGCGCCGGAGAGCACGATGGCGTCGCCCGAGCGGGACACGTTCACCACCCCTCCCGAGCCGAAGCCGCCGACGCCGTCGATGCTCGTGGCGCCCCCGGCGGTGAGCGCGAAGGTGCCCGACGTGGCCAGCAGCACACGCAGGTCGTTGACCTCTGCGGTCGGTGTCACCGCCGTGCCCTGGTAGTAGTGGCCGAGGATCCCGCCGGCCGTCGCCCCGCTCGAGGCCATGTTGCGGGCACCCCACTGGCTCATCCCCACGGCGTGGCCCCAGCCGCTGCCGAGGAAGGTGTACGAGAGGTCGGCCGCGGCGGGGGTGGTCGCCGCCGACCCCCAGACGAGGCCCAGAGTGGCGCCGACGGCGAGCACCGCGGCTGCCGCCGACGCGGTGAGCCTGCGGAGAGGAGCGGTGCGGTTTCGAGCGGTGCGCGCGGGGTGCATGTATCTCCGTCGTACGTGGGGCGGCTCGACTTGAGGGGTCGCGTGCGGAACGGAGCTCATCGACCCGCCGCGGCCTCGAGTGCTCCCACCACACTGGCACCCAGGGAGCCGAGATCGTAGCCACCCTCCTGCACGAACACCGTCGGTAGCCCCGTCTCCGCGAGGTGGGACCCGATCCGGCGGTAGGAGTCGGTGCTCAGCTCGAAGCGTCCCAGCGGATCGTCGCTGTGGGTGTCGACGCCGAGGGACACCACGAGCGCGTCGGCGCCGAAGTGGCCGATCTGTGCCAGCGCGATGTCGAGGCCGAGCAGGTAGCGGTGCTCGTCGCACCCCATCGGGAGGATCACGTTGAGGTTGGTCCCCTCGGCGTCGGGGCCGCCCACCTCGTCCTCGAAACCCCAGTGGTACGGGTACTCGATCGCCGGGTCCATGTGCAGCGAGGCGAAGAAGACGCCGGGGTCGTTCCAGAAGATGTCCTGGGTGCCGTTGCCGTGGTGCACGTCGAGGTCGAGCACGGCGACGCGACGACCCCGTACGGAGAGCCGCCGTGCCGCCAGCGCCGCGTTGTTGAGGTAGCAGAAGCCGCCGAAGCGCCCCGAGGACGCATGGTGGCCGGGAGGCCGGCACAGCGCGTAGGACGACGTCGCTCCCGCCAGAAGGTCGTCCGCTGCGGCGGCGGCGCAGCACGCCGCCCCGAGCGCCGCCGCGTGGGTGCCGGCGAACAGCGGTGACGAGGTGTCCGTGCAGTACCAGCCGAGCTCGGCGAACGCCGAGGACGATCGCAGCCGGTCGACGCCCACCGCGAAGGTCTCCGGGACGGCGACCGCTCCGCCGGAGCTCGCAGCACCCATCTCCTCGATCCAGCGATCGTGCGCGGTGGCCAGGAAGGCGATGAGCGCCGGGTGGTGCACCAGTGCCAGGTCGGTGGCGAGGTCACGGTCGAGCGCCGGTTCGACGGGCCCGAGCCCCGCGTGGCGGAGCGCGGAGAGCAGCGCCTCGCCTCGGGTGGCCACCTCCGCGTAGTAGTGCGGGTCCGATCCCGGAGGAGCCGGGAGCAGCGACGGATCGTGTCGGCCGTGCTCGGGCCAGAACCACGTGCGCACCTCCTCAGCCTACGGTGGTGGAGCCATGGTCGGCCCTTGGACCCTCGCCACGTGCAACCTCCGCCACGGTGTGCCACGGGGCCGCGCCCACACCCAGGTGCTGGTGCCGTGGGCGGACAACCGGCTGGTGGCGCGCACGACGGCGCTCCTGGACGCCGATGTCGTGGCGCTGCAAGAGGTGGACCGACGGGTGGTGCGGTCGTGGTGGGCGGACCAGGCGGCCCGCTGCGCGTCCGCGCACGGGGCGCGCCACGTGTTCGGAGCGGCCCGGGTGATGGGCCCGGGCGGGCGCTACGGCAACGCTCTGGTGGTGCGCGGCGAGGTGCTCCGGTGGCGGAACCTCGAGCTCGAGACGGTGGGTGAGCGCCGTGCCGCCGTGTTCGCCCGGGTGCGGCTCCCTCCTCGTGGCGGGGGGTGGGGGATGGAGCTCACCGCCGTGTCGACCCACCTCCAGAACCGACGCCGGGGTCGACCCGACGAGGCGGAGGCCAACCTCGAGGAGGTGCTCGCCGAGCTGCAGCTCTGGCCCGAGCCGTGGGCGTTGATGGGCGACCTCAACCTGGGGGTCGAGCGCGTGGTCCCGGTGCTGGAGCGCGCCGGTCTTCGTGCTCCGACTCCCGGGCCGACGCACCCCGGCGACGACCCGCGGCGCCAGATCGACTGGATCGCCGTGCGGGGTCTCGCGCTGGTCGACTGCCGAGTGTCGGACCTCGAGGTCGCCGATCACCGCGCGCTCTGCTCCCAGGTGGTTCCGGGGGGCGAGCCGGACCTGTAGCCGGGCAGTGGTGTGGTGGTGCCGGCGCGCGCGGGGTACGCCGCACGCAACGAGGTCGCCGGTAGCCTCCCTTCGTGGCACGTCAGTGCATGCGACCCGGTTGCGACCGCGAGGTCGCGGCGCGCCTGACGTTCGATCCCGTGGGCTGTGCCGTGTGGCTCGACCCTCCCGTCGCCGGTGACGAGCCCGTGCAGCAGGTGTGCAGCATCCATGCCGCCACCCTCACCGTGCCCGTGGGCTGGACGGTCACCGACCGCCGCTTCGACGCGGCCTCCTCGGATGCGGCAGCACCGCGCCGGTTGCCCGAGCCGGTCGCGCCTTCGGAGCCGGTCGAGCCGCCGGAGGCGGTCGCTCCTGTCGCAGAGGCCCCATCGGAGCCGGTCGAGCCCTCTGTGGCCCCGCCGACGCCGGTCGAGCCGGCTGTCGTGGAGCGGTCCACGCCCGAGCAGCCCATCGCGGAGCGTCCTGCCGGCGCGAGGACAGGCGACGCGCCGCCGGCAGTGGTGGTGCGCCGCCGACGCGACGATCGGCGGCCGAGCCTGCTCGACCGGGCCCTCCGCTCCAGCGGTCCCCAGCACTCGGTGCTCACCCACCAGCAGGACGCGTCGGAGTCCGGTGATGGCGAGGCGGCACCTGACGACGAGCGCGCCGTCGACCCGGACCCGGGCGACTGAACCCTGCCCGAGCCGCCTTGGGGATGGCGATGGACCCCCGCGTAGGGTTGCGGTCATGGCCGAGTTCCACTTCCAGGAGATGTTCCCCCAGGCGAAGCCCGACACCCCCTACCGGCTGCTCACCACCGACCACGTGGGCCAGGGGGAGTACCGGGGCCGGCGCATCCTCGAAGTCGATCGGGAGGCGCTCACCGTGCTGGCGGCGACGGCGGTGCGGGACGTGTCGCACCTCTTCCGTCCCGGCCACCTCGCGCAGCTCGCCCGCATCCTGGAGGACCCCGAGGCCACCGACAACGACCGCTTCGTGGCCCGCACCCTGCTCGAGAACGCCAACGTCTCCGCCGGCATGGTCCTGCCCTCCTGCCAGGACACCGGAACGGCGATCGTGATGGGCAAGAAGGGCCAGCAGGTCTGGACCCACTCGGGGGGCGACGCGCCCGGTGGTGACGAGGAGGCGCTGGCGAAGGGCGTGTTCCGCACCTACACCGAGACCCACCTCCGGTACTCCCAGGTCGCCCCCATCACCATGTACGAGGAGGTGAACACCGGCACCAACCTGCCCGCGCAGATCGAGCTGGCTGCGGTCGACGGCGACGAGTACCACTTCCTGTTCATCACCAAGGGCGGGGGCAGCGCCAACAAGACCTTCCTCTTCCAGGAGACCAAGGCGGTGCTCAACCCCGAGTCGCTGCTGGCCTTCGTGGGGGAGAAGATCAAGACGCTCGGCACCGCCGCCTGCCCTCCGTACCACCTGGCCATCGTGGTGGGCGGCACGTCCGCGGAGATGAACCTCAAGACGGTGAAGCTGGCCAGCACCCGCTACCTCGACGGCCTGCCCACCCGGGGCAACGAGCTGGGCCACGCCATCCGCGACACCGACCTGGAGGAGGAGGTCTTCCGGCTGGCTGCGGCCACGGGGATCGGGGCGCAGTTCGGCGGCAAGTACTTCTGCCACGACGTCCGGGTGATCCGCCTGCCGCGTCACGGCGCGTCCTGCCCTGTGGGCATCGGCGTGAGCTGCTCCGCCGACCGGCAGGCGCTGGGCAAGATCACCGCCGAGGGCGTGTTCCTCGAGCAGCTCGAGACCGAGCCGGCCCAGTACCTGCCGGAGGTGGCCGAGGGCGAGCTGTCCGACGAGGTGGTCCGCATCGATCTAAGCCGGCCGATGGAGGAGATCCGCGCCGAGCTGAGCCGGTACCCGGTGAAGACCCGCCTCTCGCTGAGCGGTCCGATGGTGGTGGCCCGCGACATCGCGCACGCCAAGCTCAAGGAGCGCATCGAAGCCGGCGAGGGCCTGCCGCAGTACGTGAAGGACCACCCCATCTACTACGCGGGGCCGGCCAAGACCCCCGACGGCATGGCCTCCGGCTCGTTCGGGCCCACCACGGCGGGACGCATGGACAGCTACGTGGACCTCTTCATGCGCCACGGCGGCAGCTTCGTGACCCTGGCCAAGGGGAACCGCTCCCCGCAGGTCCGCCGGGCCTGCGGCGAGCACGGTGGCTTCTACCTCGGCTCGATCGGGGGACCCGCCGCCATCCTGGCCCAGCGCTCCATCCGCCACGTGGAGGTGCTGGAGTACCCCGAGCTGGGCATGGAGGCGATCTGGAAGATCGAGGTCGAGGACTTCCCCGCCTTCATCATCACCGACGACAAGGGCAACGACTTCTTCGCCGACCTGCTCTGATCCTCCCGAGCTGCTGCGACGGGGACGGGGTGCCGTGCCGTTTGCAGCTCAGGTGAGCCGCTGGCTGAGCCAGGCCAGCAGGTACCCCACGCTGTTGGTGGTGGTGTGCAGCGTGGCAGGGGCCACGACGCTGTCGGATCGGTTGCGCATCCACGAGAAGAACAGCCCGGCTACGGCGGTGCTCAGCACGCCGCCGAGGACGGCGGCCGCCTGGCCGAAGCCGTCGGGCAGGGTGTCGCGGAACACGGGGTTCGCGTCGTTGATGTTCCAGGACGGCAGGATGTGCCACAGGCCGAACAGGCCGGCCGCCGCCAGGTCGCTGCGGAGCCCACCACGTCGGCGGTGTCCGAGACGTCGCCGGAACATGGCCGGGAGCACGCCTCGGAAGGCCACCTCCTCGAGGAGCACCGTACCCAGCGGAACGGTGATGAAGACCTTGGCCAGCAGCTGCGCCCCGCTGACGTCGGCCCGGTCGTCGAGGAACAGGTCGCGGGTGGCGGGGATCGCCAGCCCGATGCCATAGATCCCGAGGAGCGCGGCGGAGAAGCCGAGGCCCAGCTTCAGACCGGAGGGCACGGCCCCCCGCGACATCCCCAGCTGCTCCCAGGTGCGGCCGTCGGCCTTCACCGCGATGGCCACCACCACCGCCGCCACGCCGCAGTTCCACGGGACGTAGGACCAGTCGGGCAGGACCCGGTTGGCCATCACGTTCGAGAGGGCCAGCGTGCCGATCACCCCGAGCATCGGGCCGACCGGCGCCGTCAGCTCCCCGATCAGCTCCTCCACCTCGGCGGCGTCCACCGACGGGAGGTGGTCTTCGGCAGGGGCGTGGTCGGCAGCTGCGTCCGTCGGCAGCACGAAGCGATCCGGGCTCGTCTCCGCTGACGGTCGGCCGGGTTCGTCGGGTCGCTCGGGTGGCAGGGTCATCTGAGCCGAAAAGTAGCTCTCGGGGGCGGTCCCGTCGCCGGACCGTCCCCGAGAGCGGGTGGGGGGACTTGGTTGGCAGGCCGGTTGTGACCGGGAACTGGTCGTCGGGTGTCTGGGATGGCTCGGTCACAGGCGGTGCTGCTCTTCCACGTTCGGTCGCGGTCGAGCCGAGTTGAGGTTTCGCGATCCCTGTCACGCGGTTCGGGGCACCCGCTGGTCGCGGACCTGAGCACCGGTTCCCTGCGTGAGCCATGGGTCACATCACCCTTTGACGGGGCGAGAGCCCCTTCGGTACCGTCGTCCTCGGCGAGACCGCAGTGGCGAGCTTCACCCCGATGTGGGCGACGAGGGGGCATCTTGGCGACGATCCTGACCCGTTCCGGCAGTCGTCCCGGTCGCGCCAGCGGTCGTCTGATCAACACGCACGGTCCGTCGCTCGGCTACCTCCCCAGCTTCGACGGGCTCCGCGGCCTGTTCATCCTGGCGGTGGTCACCTACCACGCCAAGCTGGTGCCGTTCCACGGCAGCCCGCTCTACGTGGACTGGTTCTTCGTGGGCAGCGGGTTCCTGATCACCACGTTGCTGCTCGACGAGTGGAAGAAGTCGGACGCGGTCGACCTCCGTGGCTTCTACACCCGACGTGCCCTTCGGCTCTTCCCCGCCATGTACGCCATGGTCGTGGTGTTCGTGCTGCTGATGGTGATCGTGCAGCTCTTCGTGCCCGGGCTCCAGGAGCGCACCGAGGGCTGGTGGGTCGATGCGGCCTCGACGTCGGTCTACTCCTACAACTTCGCCTTCGCCGGCCTGCTCACCGCAGGTCTGCTCACCCATGCGTGGAGCCTGGCGGTGGAGGAGCAGTTCTACCTGATCTGGCCACCCATCATGCGCCGCACGCTGCGCAAGGGCACCCGGCGCAACGACCTCCACCTGATCGTCGGCGCGCTGCTGTTCATCGCGGTGTTCTTCGTCCTGCGGGTGCGGTTCCAGTCGATGATCGACTGGTCGAGCGGCGAGATCGAGTGGTCCGATCGCGACGCCGTGCAGTGGGAGGGGGTCGTCTACCGCATCGCCGTCACCCGCCCGGACATGATCGTCTACGGGTGCCTGATCGCCATCCTGGCCAAGTCGATCCCCAAGGAGCCGCCGGCATGGCTGCTGCGGACGTTGGCGGTGGCCGCTCCGATCTGCTGGGGCATCTTCTTCTTCACCATCGTCTTCGGCGGGCGCGGCATCTCGCAGGTGCCCGGTCTCGAGCTGTTCGGCGGCGCGTGGTACTCGATCGCCTTGCTGGGGTTGGGGCCGACCACGCTCGACCTCTACCTGCGGCGTGACAGCTGGTACTCCCGAGCGGTCACGGCCAAACCCCTGCGCTACCTGGGGCTTCGAACCTACGGCATCTACATCTGGCACATGCTGGCGATCTTCCCCTTCCTGGCGCTGATCGACGAGTCCTACGGGATGAGGAAGGTGGTCCTGTCGTTGATCGCCTCGGTGTGCGGTGTGCTGGTCGGCATGGCCTCGTACCGCTTCATCGAGCTGCCGTTCCTCCGGATCAAGGACCGTCGCTTCGGCGGCACGGTCCACACCATGAAGGACGCCGCGCCGGCGCCCGGTGCACCGACCCCGGCGGAGCTGGCGATCGATCTGCGGGCCGACGCCGCCACCGATGGCAACGGTGCGGACCCGTCGGGCACGACGACCGACCGCTCCGGGTCCGCGACACCCGGATCCTGACGGCTGCGGACGGCCGTTCGACCTCGCGTCGAACCTCGCGGATCGCGTCCGGTCCGCTCTACCATGCGGGGATGTCCGACGCCGATGCCGAAGCGACCACGGAGGCGTCCTCCGGTGATGTCCCGTTCGAGGGGGCTCCCAAGCGCCGTCGATCCGCTCGGTCCCCTCTGGCGTCGTCGGCCGTGGTGCTCGTCATCGCAGGAGTGCTGGCCATGGTCGTTCCCGGGCTGTTGCGCGACGGCGTCTGCGGGCTCGTGGCATGTGCCGACGTCACCCCGGAGATCGCTGTGGGGCGCCCCGACGGCAACGAGCTGGTCGTGGTCGTACCGGAGGCGGCAGCCGGCGAGCTCCAAAGCCTGCGCCTCTTCGAGGTGACGGGCAACTCGCCCCAGGAGACCGCCGGGCAGTGGATCGTGTACCGCACCGGCGACAGCGAGCCCATGAGGATCCCGCTCGGCGAGCAGCCCGATGGGTTCGCCACCCGCACCGAGCTGGAGGTCGAGCCCACCGAGGGGCTGTGGGTGATCGACGCGTCGTTCGGGTGCTCTTCGACGCTGGTGCGGTTCTCGCCCACCGAGCTCGACCCGGGCTTCGTCACCGCCGGAGGCGCACCGGAGCCCACCGCGGAGTTCCTCGCCGACGCCCGCTCCACGGTGCGCTGCACCCAGGACGTCCCTGCGTGGCAGACGTGGCTCTTCGTCCTCGGGGCGATCGCCGCGTCGGTCGGTGCAGTGATCGGGATCGTGGTGGCGCTGCGCAAGCCGCCACCCGACGACCCCGACTGGTACGGCCCCTGATCGATCGTCGGCGGGCCGTTCAGGGGGCGAGGGCGCTCGGGTCGTCGGGCACGTCGACCGCGTAGCGGCGCAGCACGTCGAGGGGGACGACCTCGAGGGCTCGTTCGTGGGTGGCCGCCAGAACCACCGGGGCGGCCGCGCCGTCGTGATGGGCGCGCAGCCAGTTGGCTGCCGTCACGCACCACCGGTCCCCGGGCACGAGGCCGGGGAAGTGGAACTGGGGGACGGCGGTCGACAGGTCGTTGCCGATGCGTTGCTGGTGGGCGAGGAACTCCTCGGTGACCACGGCGCAGATGGTGTGGCTCCCGAGGTCGTCCGCACCGGTGTTGCAGCAGCCGTCTCGGTAGAAGCCGGTGAGCGGGTCGGTTCCGCAGGGCTCGAGCGGTCCGCCCTCGACGTTGCGCGCCTGATCGACCATGCAGGGAGTCTCCCAGCTCCCCGCCCGGCCCGGGCATCGCCGGGTGCCGAGAGGACCCACGACAACTCGTATCGAACTGGCAGGTGTGGGACCACACGGGCGTGTCTGACGTCTGCCACTACTTCGCAGAAACAGGCGTGGCTACGCTCTGGCAGGAGGGCGCCCTGTGATCATCGAGACCTGGCTCGGCGACATCACCACCTTGCAGGTGGACGCCGTCGTCAACGCCGCCAACGAGCGGCTCGCACCTGGTGGCGGGGTGTGCGGTGCCATCCACCGCTCGGCCGGAGCGGAGCTGGCCGCGGAGTGCGCCCGGGTGGGCCCGTGCCCGACCGGCGACGCCCGAGCGACCGGTGCCTACGCGTTGGCGGCGCGCTGGGTGATCCATGCCGTGGGCCCGGTCTGGCACGGCGGCGACGCCGGTGAGGTCGAGCTCCTGGCGTCGGCCTATCGGCGTTCGGTCGAGGTGGCCGACGAGCTCGGGGCCCGCTCGATCGCCTTCCCGGCGATCTCGACGGGGATCTTCGGGTTCCCTGCGGGCCTGGCAGCGAGCACGGCCGTGCACGCGCTGAGATCGCTCACGCCGGTGCACGTCGAGCGGTGCGTGCTGGTCGCCTTCGACGATGTCGCGCTCGGTCAGCTCTCGGAGGCGCTGCATGGTTGAGTGGACGGCGCGGCGATGACGGCGGCGCCCCGTGACCGCGTCCCGCCCGACAACGCCCTCGTCGCCGAGCGCCTGCTGCAGGTGATCGACGAGGGGCGCCGGACGGCCACCTACAAGCTCGCGCTGCTGCTCGCACTCATCGACGGGTGCGCGGCACGGGCCGACGCTGCAGGCGCGGCGCCCTCGACGCTGCACACCCGTGACATCGCCCGTCACGTCCTGGCGATCTACCTGCCCCAGGCCCGTGGCTATCTGGTCGACCCGGCGGCCGACCCGCTGCAGCTTCGCCAGATCACCAACAAGCGATCAGCCGTGCTCGGTGCGGTCGTCCGGCTGCACATGATCGGTGAGGACTCCGGCGACCGGACCCTTCGAGCGCTCGAGGCCAACCATCCCGAGGAGTTCCACCGATGCGTGGACGATCGGAGCGGAGCGCTCCCGGTTCCCCGCCCGGCTCCGTTCCGGCCTGCGCGAGCTGCAGGACGACCGCTGCTTCTACTGCGACACGCGCTTGCGCACCCGTGTCGAGGTCGACCACTTCGTGCCATGGGCGCGTTGGCCCAACGACGCGGTCGAGAACCTCGTGCTGGCCGATGCCTGCAACGGCCACAAGCGGGACCACCTGGCCGCCGCGCACCACGCACGCCGGTGGTCGCAGCGTGCGGCGATCTCGGGCGAGGACCTCGTGGAGATCGCCGCAGCGGCGAACTGGGCCAGCGACAGGCAGCGGACGCTGGCGATCGGCCGCTCGTCCTACTTCCACCTGCCGAGCGGCACCCCGCTGTGGTCGCTCCCGGGCGCGTTCACCTACGACGATCCCAAGTCCATTGCCGCTGCACTCGCTGTCCTCCCGGCCGACCACCGCTCGCTGGTCGATGATGCGGCCGCACCGTGGCCGACCGACGGTGGTCGGCCGGACCCGGTGGTAGGAACCGAGCGCCGAGGCTCAGGCTGACACCCGCGAGCGGTACTTGCGTTGTGCTGCCTGCTTCGAGACTCCGAGCATGGCACCGATCTCCGACCACGACCTGTGGGCGGCGCGGGCAGCTCGAACGGATTCCGCGAGCTCGGCTTCGAGCTCCTCGCGTTGCTGAGCGAGCTCGGCGATCACGCGAAGCGAATCGGTGTCCGCAGCGCGCAGGTCGTCGGGATCGACCGAGTCCGCCCATGCCTCGAAGGCTGCGGTCCGTTCTGCTCGGCTCTTCTTCAAGGTCTCCACCATCCCTTCAGGAACTTCTGTCGCGCTGGCATCGCGTGGATGACCGCTGTTCCCTCCTCGTCGGTGACCACGCCGACCTCGAGAGGCACTGCCGTGGTCGCCGGACCGATGTACAACGTGAGAGCCGGGTCGTCGGTCTCGAACGCTCGCCAGTGGTTGCGCAGTGCGTGCAGCATGTCGTCATCGGGGACACCGTGCTTGCGGGCGCTCGCCTCGATGTCCACTTCTGAACGGTAGCGATGGCCCCTCCGACCGTCAACATATGCTGACGGAAGTGCAGCCTGCCCGCAAGTACCCGAGGCCGAGCTCGTCGGGATGCCGGGGAGCAGCTCCGAGCGCGATCCTGCGGGTGAGCGGACAGCGGGACGATCGAAGGCCGTTGCGGTCGGCGGACTTCATGGGACAGATCGCGGCGTCGGGGTTTGCCAGCCGGGCCGGGCTCAAGGACGCGATCGCGCCACGTTCGAGGTCCCCCGCGATCGTCGGCAGGTTGGCGACGAGCAGCGCGATGTGGTCGTCGGGCGGGAGCTCCGCGACGCGTCGGCAGTGACCACGACGAACTGGTCCTCGACAGACCTGTCGAAGATCTCGTCGCCAGTCGCAGTCAGCAGGTCGAAGTCTTCGATGTGGAGTGCGTCGAAGCCAGCTTGCCGGGGACCGTCGGCGACCTTCGGTGAGAGGCTCGCGTCCACCAAGCTCCAGGCAGCGGACTACTGGTCTGGCTCGATGCAGGACGATCTCGCGATCCTGGACAGCCGAACCGGCATGACATCCGGGCGTGGCAGGTCCCGGCGGCGCGTGCGGTCGATGCGTTGGACGCGGTGCTGCCTGGCGATGTGTCATCGGAACGGCTGGGGGTCGATGACGCGGTCGCGTTGGTGAAGGTGGCGGGTCGACGTGTTCGTGTCGGTTGGGCGGGAGAGGGGTGGGTCGGCGATGTCCGTACGGTCGTCGAGTCGGCCGGACGGGTCGATGTGGTGGCGGCGCGGCGGCAGTTGCCCGGTGCTGTCGCTCACCTCCACGATGCGGGGATCGGAAGGCCCACTGGTTCGACTGGTCGGGTGACCGGATGAGCGATTCGGTCGGGACCCGTCCGCCTGGTGGACCTGGCTCTCGACGGTGCTCGGGCATCGATCGGTGCCGGGCGAGTTCGTTGACACCGTTCAACGGCGTGCATAGGTTCGCGGGCCGGCGACTGGTCGGGTCGAGAGGGGGCGGACACGGTGGGGGCGAGAAGGATGGGGGGAGAAGGGTGAACGAGGAGCGTGGTGCAGGGCTCGCCCCGGCGTTGATCCGCATCCGTGTCGGAGTGCTGCTGGTCGGCATCGTGGGGGTCGTGGCGGGCTGCACGCCGGGGCCGACGCCGCCACCGAACCCGCAGGCGAACCTGCCCCGAGGGCAGATCGTGGAACTGGCCGGTGGCCCCGCGTTCGGCGTCGCCGTGGGGTCGGCGCCGATCCCGGCGGACACGATGCCCTTCAGCGTGTACGCCTCCGCGATCCGAGAGCATGACGGGTTGCTCTATGTGCGTGATCACAACCAGGTGACCCGCATCGACCCTGTGGCCGGAACGGCGCAGCGTCTGGTCGGGCACGGCTACTTCTCGGACCTCAGCGAGGCGGGTGCCCCGCTGGACTCGCTCGGGTCGGCCGGCGCCCAGGACGCGTTCCTCGATTGGTCCCGAAGCTTCGATGTCGGCCCCGATGGCGACCTGTACCTCGATGCGGTGGGCGCCGGCGCGTCAGCGCCGCCCACGGCCGGCCGCCGCATCTTCCGCATCGATGCTGTGACCAAGCAGGTGACCCCGGTGGCCGGCGACGGGCAGGCGGGGCCGGGGGGCGTGGGTGTGCCGGCGATCTCCACCTCGCTCGATGGCGCGACCTCGCTGCAGGTCGATGACGCCGGCGCGGTGTGGTTCTTCGACGTGCAAGAGGCACTCTTCGACCCCGGCACGGTGTCCGACCGCGGACGTCGAGTGGACCCGGTGAGCGGTGTGATCGAGCAGGTGCTCCTTCCCCCTCGCTTCTTCGGCTTCGATCACCTGGGCCGCCCCGTGGGTGCTGTCGAGGAGCAGGACGCCGGCGGCAACCTACTCGGTTTCCGACTGGTGGCCCGCCAACCGGACGACACCCTGGTGTCGTCGTCGGGGTTGGTGGAGGCTCCGCTGGGCGACCAGTACTCGCCGCCGGTTCTGTTGGTCGATGGAGATCGCGTGATCCGGTTCCCCGCCCAGTGGGAACCCGTTCCAGCGATCCACACCATCGACCTCCCCACGGGCGCGGTGAGCGCTGCGCCGCTGGAGGGTTCGATGCTGGACGTGCTCCGAGGGGCACCGTTGGGTGACTCGAACTACTCGCTGCTCGAACGATCGATGACCTTCACGACGGACGGCGACTTAGCGTTCGTGGCGACCCAGTATCCCGAGTCGGGTGGCGACGCGCTCAAGGTGTTCCGTTGGACTCGGGAGACGCCACCGCCCACCCCGGAACCTCCCCCCGGCATCCCGTGGTCCTTCGGCGACGACAACCACGGTCTCCTGGGCGGCGGCAACCTCGGTGAGGTCACCGAACCCCGGGCCGTGCCGGCTCTGGGGGAGGTGGCGCAGGTGGCAGCCGGTTCCCAGCTCTCCCTCGCCTTGCTGTCGAACGGTGATGTGGTGTCGTGGGGATACGCCGTGGGCGGTGGACTGGGTGACGGCACGGGCCGTCCCACCCCCACTCACGTCCGCGTCCGAGGTCTCAGCGGCGTGGACTGGATCGGGGCGTCTGGGGCACGTGCGCTGGCCATCGTCGATGGAGCGACCTACACGTGGGGTCAGAACGCCCTGTGCGAGGCGGGAGCGCTCAGCCTTCCCTCCACCTCGACGCCCACCGTCGTCTCCTCGCTTGCCGGGTTCGCCGCCTTCTCCAGCGATGGCTGCCGGCTGTTCGGTCTACGGCTCGACGGGACGGTCTGGGGGGTGGGCACCTCGCTCATGGGACCCAACGGCGACCCGCCGGCCCCGACTCCGGCGCCGCTGCCCGGGATCACCGACGTGGTCGAGCTGGGCCCGCACGGCACCCGCATGGCGCGGCGCAGCGACGGCACCGTGATCACCTGGGGTCACGCCGGCTCGGGCGTCCTGGGAGACGGATCGAACGACCAGTCGACCCATCCGGTCACGACGGTGCTGGTGGCGCCGGGGGCTCCCCTCGGAGGCCCAGCCAACCCGGTGGTGTCGATCTCGGCGGCGGGTGATCGCCGGTTCGCGGTGACCGCGGACGGGGTGCTGTGGTCGTGGGGGACCGGCGCCCACGGCGACGGTGTCGTCTCCTCGCAGCGGCTGTTCGCTACGGCGGTGGCGGCGGTCGCCGACGTGGACGAGGTGCGTTCAGGCCAGTCGAACGTGTACGTGCGGACCTCCGATGGTCGCCTGCTCGGTTGGGGATCGGTGATCGGCGACGGCACGAGGACGCCCCGTCTGGCGCCGGTCGAGGTGCTGTCGGGGGTGAGCGCGCTGGCGGCGAGTGGTGGCGGTGGGGATTGCGATGAGCACGCGCTGGCCCTGATGGGCGACCAGACGGTGCGGGGGTGGGGCTGCAACTACGACGGAGCCGCAGGAGCGGGCGCGCCGTCGTTCCGGCGAAGCGCCGGTGCGTTGCTCCTCGGCGACCAGCTCGCACAACTGGACGGCGACGGGTACCTGGCTGTTGCCCGCACGGACTCGGGGCGGCTGCTGGCGGCGGGGTCGAACTCCGGCGACGTGATCGGAACCGGGACGGACGCCCCGGTAGGGTCCTTCGTGCCCGTGGCGGGGTTCGAGGGTGAGGTGGTGGTCGACGCCGATGTGTACTCCGACATCGTGGCGGTTCTCGCCGATGGCACCACGTTGCGGCGCTCGCGGGGAGGTGCCGGCCCCGAGGTCGTGGCCGGGTTGCCGCCGCTGACCCGGGTATCGGCCGGTTCGGGCTCTGTCGTGGGGCTCGACCACACCGCGCGTGTGTGGGCCTGGGGGGCCAACCACGACGGTCAGCTCGGCCGTGGCGGGTTTTCCACCGGCGAGCAGCCGCCGGCCGTGGTGCGCTTCGCTGACGGTCGACCGCTCGACCACGTCGTGTCCATCGACGCCGGGCCGCGCTTCGGCGTGGCCGTGCGCGACGACGGCTCGGTGTGGACGTGGGGGTTCGACGGTGGAACCTACGGCGTGCTGGGGCGGCCCGCTGCGGCGCACCCGTCGGGTGGCGGTCCGGCGTCTCCCGTAGCGGGTCAGGTGCCTGGCCTCTCCGGGGTCGTCGAGGTGGCAGCCGGGTCCCACCACGTGTTGGCCCGCACCGAGGGCGGCGAGCTGTGGGCGTGGGGTGACAACGGCGGCGGAGCTCTCGGGATCGAGAGCCCGTCGACGTCGCAGGTTCCCCGGCGTGTCACACGCCTCGCCGCAGATGGCTCACGGTCCCCCCTGTCGGGGGTCACCTCCGTCGCTGCCGGCGGTGGTCACAGCCTCGCCGTCACCGCGGACGGCACCGCCTACGCCTGGGGCGCGAACCATCGGGGTCAGCTCGGCCTCAAGTCGGGCGCGAACTACGCCTTCGGTGCCACAGCGATCCCCAGCCTCGTCGGGGCCCGCAGCGTGCACGCCGTGGCAGGTGCGTCCTACGTGGTGGCCGACCCGGCGCTGCACCCGAGCGCCCTCAGCGGGGAGTCGATCCTCGCGATGGCGGGCGACGCGAACACCTCCGAGACCACGGACCTCGAGGGCGATGGCGCGCAGGTGGGGGATCCGATCGAGGTTCGCGTGGTCAGAGGCGCGTCCGGCACGGTGTCGATCTCGGAGACGATCGGCCCGGTGAGCTCCGGATCCGGGCTGAGCATGCTGCCGGTGCGCGCGACGACCTCGTTGCCCGCGGCCACCGCGACCCATCCCCACCGGGTCGAGCTCCGGGTGGATCGGGCGGTCGAAGCGACCCCCCTGCCCGAGGCATCGTCGTTGAGCGTGCTGGTAGACGGGATGCCCTTCACCGCACCGTGCCCGAACCCCAACACGGCCCCCTTCGGAGGTGCGTGCCTGGCGGCGAAGGTGTCCTACCCCGACGGTGACCTCGGGATCGTGGTGAACACCACCCTGGCCGGCACAGTGGAGTGGACTTTCGGTCGCTGAGCGGAGACCCGATCAGTCGGAGGACCTCCGTCTCGACCGGCCTGTAGCGCTCCCACGGCAGGACTCGACTCCGCGTTGGAGGCGTTGGCCCGATCGGTGGGTCTCAACCCGATCGAGGGCGGCCGACTCGAGTCGCGTCCCATGGCCATCGACTGGACCGCCGTTAGCCGCCGACCCATCGACGGCCAGGTCTACCTGGCGCCATGGCCACGGGTGCATGGCGGTCTTCGCGATCTTGGTGTGCGCGGTGAGGACGCCGCCGAGCACCTGGCGAAAGAGCACCTGGAACGGATCCACCTGGCTGAGGGTCCAGCGCGTTCGCGTGATGCCCGTGCTGCAGCGGAGTCGCAGCGCGAGGAGGTGCTGCGCGCGCAGGACGACATCGACAGCAACGGTTTCATGGGACACACCATGGGACACACCCTCTGGAGGGGCTTCTTGAGAGTGCCAGACCCCTGGAATCCCTTGGGACTACTGGCGCCCACGGCAGGATTCGAACCTGCGACGCACGGTTTAGGAAACCGACGCTCTATCCCCTGAGCTACGTGGGCAGGAACGGCGCGGACGCAGCGGTCGTGCCCGCTTCGGCGCCGGTCCACGGCGGGAATGCTAGTCCGAAGGGCCGTGTCCCATCGCGTGCCGGATCCCCGTCCGCACCGAGAGCCCGCCGGGGGCCGCCACAGCGATCCTGCAGCTACGCCGATGCAGCCGAGGGCTCGGCCGAAGCGGCGAGCGCGACGCCGATGCCCTCGAAGTGCTCGACTCTGTCGACTCGGAACCGGAACTCTCGCTCGAGGCCCCTGCGCCGACGCCGGCTCCCACCGGCGCTGGCCCGCACGTCCTGCTCCGTGTCCCAGAAGCTCAGCGCCAGGCCGTCTCCGGTCGCGGTCCGGGCAAGCCAGTGGCTGCCGCGGTAGCCGGGCGAGCGCGCCTGATCGGCCACCACTGCGGGGCGCCGCGCCGGCACCTGCGCTGCCAGCTGGGGAGACAGGCCCTCCACCCACGTCGCGCGTGCCCAGCGGAACACCGGGATGCCGATCGGGTCGTCGTGATGGGAGGCGATCGCCTCGAGGCTGTGGACGGCGCGTGTGTGGAGCCCGACGCGCTCGGCGATCCTGGCTCGCTGCCTGCCATCGGCCGCCGACGCCATCTGCATCGCCGCCTCGTCGGACCAGGTCGTCACGATCAAGACGTTGCCGGAGGCCCGATCGGCCATCCAGTAGCCCTGGCGGGCCCCGGGGAGTTCCAGGAAGCGCGGGGCGAGCTCCTGCATGACCGCAGCGGCCGCCGTGTCCACGGCGTCGGGGTCGATGGTTCCGCGGATCAGCTTCGCGACGGTCATGGTGCAGCAATCTCCTGTGTCCGCAGCGGCAGAGCGAGTGCCTTTCCATTCTCCATGGGGCCCGTCTCACCTGCGCGTCACCGCACGCCACGCGTCCAGTCCATGGGTGAGGGGGGTCGCGAACCGCCACGGGGAGTTCCGGAATAGTCTCCGAGCGTGGCCATTCTCGATGCGTCCGTGGAAGCGGATGCCGAACGAGAGACGGCAACCGTGCGCATCCTCGGCGAGGTCAGCGTTGTCGTGGCGGGCGGCGGCGAGCTCCAACTGCCGAGCGCCAGCCAGCGGCGCCTCGTGGCTGTGCTCGCGCTCGATCCTGGCACGACCCTGCGCCGGGATCGGCTGTGCGACCTGCTGGGGATCACCCCGGGCGCACTTCGCACCACGGTGTCGAGGTTGCGCGCCCGTCTCGGTTCGGTAGTCATCTCCACCGATCCGGTCGGCTATCGGTTGAACGCCCGGGTGGACGCCACCATCTTCGTCGACCACCTGCGCGGGCCGACCGACCACGGTGATCGGCTCCGCCTGCTCGAAGAGGCGCTCGGGCTCTGGCATGGCGACGCGCTGGACGAGTTCCGACACGAGCACTGGGCGGAGGCCGAAGCGGCCAGGCTCGAGGAGATCCACTCCTGTGCCGTCGAGGAGCGGGCCGAGCTGCTCATCGACCGCCGACGCGCTGCGGAGGCCGTTGCGTCGTTGCAGCCTCACATCGCCGCCAACCCCTTGCGGGATCGTCCTAGGGGTCTGCTCATCAGGGCCCTCGCCGACGAAGGTCGGCAGGCCGATGCTCTCCGGGCGTTCCAGGACTACCGGACCCTCCTGGCGAAGGAGACGGGGACCGAGCCTTCGGCAGAGGTGCGCACCCTCGAACAGCATGTGGCCGCCGGTTCCGTCGCCACCCGGGGATCGGGCAGGGCCTCGACATCTCTGGCTCAGGATGTCGGGTGGTCGATCCCGCTTCCGGCTGCTCTGGCGCGCACCACGGCCCTCGTGGGGCGTCGGCGCGAGCGGGCGGTCATCGCCGAGGAGCTGGAGGCCTCGCGATCGGGGTCGTGGCGCACGGTGCTGGTCGGTGGGGAGGCAGGGGTCGGCAAGACCACGTTGGCTGCCGAGCTCGCACGGGAGCACCATGCGCGAGGCGACGCCTGCGTGCTCTACGGGCGGTGCCACGAGGGTGCGATGGTGCCGCTGGAGCCCTTCAGCGAAGCGCTCGGTCCCGTCGTCGAACACGTTCCCGACGCACTGCTGCGGGCCCATGCGCAGCAGTTCGGGGGTCAAATCCTGCGAGTGGCGCCACACCTCGCGCGGCGGATGTGGCTGCCCACGACCCTCGACGTCGACGTCGCCGGACGTCGCTGGGCGCTGTTCCATGCTGTGGCCGACCTGCTGCGTCACCTCGCCAGCGCGATGCCGGTGATCCTCGTGCTCGACGACCTGCACTGGGCCGAACCTTCGACGCTCCGCCTCATCGGCCACCTGACGTCGTCGCTCGTCGACGCACCGTTGCTGCTGGTCGCCTCCTTCCGCGGGCCGGTCGGAGGCGGAGCGGTCGAGCTCCGCTCCACGCTCGCCGATCTCGATCGATCGGGAGCACGACGGGTCCTGCTCGAAGGCCTCGACGGCGGTGAGCTCGCCGAGCTCGTGACGTCGATCGTGGGGCCGGGCCCGGCACCCGGAGCCGCGGTGTTGGAGCGCCTGTGGCACGAGACGGCCGGGAACCCGCTGTTCGCCACCCACCTCGTGCGTTGGTGGGTGGACACCGGAGTCCTGGACGCCGCCGGCGGTGAGCTCGGCCTCGCGGCCAGCGTCGATCACCGGGAGGTACCACCCAGCTTGCGCGATGTGCTGTGGAGCCGTGTCTGCTCCCTTGGCGCCGAGGGTCGCGAGGTGTTGGAGGTGGCGTCGGTGCTCGGGGTGGACTTCGACGAGGAGGTGCTGATCGAGGTCGCCGATCTGGGAGCTGCGGCGGTCACCGCTGCCCTTGACGCGGCCATGGACGCAGGGCTCGTCCACGACTCCGGCGGCGGCTCCAGCACCATGCGCTTCGCCCACGCTCTCGTGGCGCGGTCCCTGTATGCCGAACTTCGGGGTGCCCGTCGTCGAGCGCTGCACCGGCGCGCCGCCGAAGTCCTCCACGCACGGTGTTCGACGAACGGCTCCTTGCTCGACATCCTCGGTAGACGGCTCGACCCGCCGCTGCTCGCCCAGCTTGCCCGGCACAGCGCGCTCTCAGGGGACCTCACCGACGCGTTGAGGTTCGCCGTCGCGGCCGGAGATCTCGCTGCTCGGGTGCACGCGCCCGCCGAGGCGGCGAGGTGGTACCAGCGTGCCCTCGACCACGCCGCGGCGCTGCAGCGCCCGGACGCCGAGCAGGCGGACCTCATGGCGCGCCTCGGCACCGCGCTGGCCGCCGCCGGAAGCCCGAGCGCGGCGGTCGTGTTGGGGGCGGCGTCGAACCTGGGGCGGGGGTTCGGTGGTCATCGCCGCTCGGATTCCTTGGCGCGGTTGTGGGGGCCGCACAGGCGTTGAAGGTTGTCGAGGGTGGTGGTGCCACCGTCGGCGTAGCGGGTGACGTGGTCGTACTGGAGGAAGGCCTCGCAGGTGCAGCCGGGATGGGCGCAACGAGGCTGTCGAGCATCGAGGACCCGGCGTTGGCGGGTGGTCGGTGCGCGCCGGCGGGGCGAGGCGTCGATGGGATGTCGACGGGAGTCGTGGAGGAGCAGCGACACGAAAGCGTCCGGCAGGAGCCGGCTGACCGTGTGGTCCGAGAGCGGGGTGCCGTCGGGGAGGGTGTTGGCGTGCTCGTCGACGTGGATGACGACCTCGGTGGTGATCTGGCTGTCGTGGGCCAGCGCGTGGGCGAGGGCGTCGTGGCGCTGCTGGGCGAGGGACGGCCGGTCCGGCGCGCCCGCGCCCGCGGGCGCGTCGGGGGTGCGCATGACATGGGTGTCGATGACGGCGCAGACGACGGCGGCGGCCTCGGGGGTCATGCGGGCCGTGAGCGTGATCATGCCGTCGGGATCGCACCGCCAACTGCAGCAGCGCTGCTCCTGTTGACGGGAGCGGATGGCGGCAGGGTCGTCGTGGCGGTGCGACCAGGCGGCGACGGCTGCACCGAGGTGGCGGGCGGTGGTGCGCTCGGCGAGGCCGATGAGCTCGTCGGCGTTGTCGTGGTCGAGGTGGGCGGCCAGGACGCGGGCCTTGGCGTAGGAGAGGTCGCCTCGGGCCATGGCCGAGTCGAGTTGGGGGAACTCCCGCAGGGCCCGTGCCACCCGGAGCTGGTGTCGTGCGGTGCCGGCGTCGATGTCGCAGACGTTGGCGAGCCACGCCGCGCACGAGAGGGCTCCGGTGAGCGCCCAGGTGCCGCGCTCGTCGAGCTCCCCGATGAGCACGAGCAGCTCGTAGGTGCCGGACGCGAGACGGTGGGCGAGTGCTTGGATCTCGGCTTCCAGCTCGGCGGAGCCCATCGCCGACGCCGGTGGCGGGGTGCGGCTGGTGTCGGTGTGACTGGTGTCGGTGTGACTGGTGCTCATGGGGCTCCCTCTAGGATCGAACGTATGTTCGATCCTAGAGGTGGGGTGTGACATGCGGTGACGTGCGGTGAGGCAGGGACGAAGTGGCGATGGGCGCGCCCGCGGGACCGCTGGTCCGTCGCCGATCCCGAAGTCGCCGACGGAGAGCTGCGGCCGGCCGGCGGTAACCTCCGCCGCGACGTGCCGCCAGGGTGGCGACACCAGCAGCGACCACGCCGTCGACGACCACGCCGGCAGCGACGGAGATCGCGGCAACGACATCAGGGGGTGGTCGGCGATGACCAGCGACGGATCGGTGGTGAGCCACTCGACGGGACCGACGAGCGAGGGGGAGCTCTGGGGGGAGATCGACGGGGTGCCCATCACCCTGCCGGTGGTGGTGGAGGAGATGCGCTCGGCCACCCTCACCTTCACGGTGCCCATCGAGCCGGCCCGGGCGCTGCTGCCCGGCGACGCCTTCGAGGTGGCCGAGATGGGCCCCGGGGAGGCCATGTTGGTCATCGCGCTGGTCGACTACGTCCGCAACCCCTGGGGCGACTACGGCGAGGTCAACCTCGGTCTGCTGGCACACCCCGCAGGTGAGCCCGATCGCGTCGGCGCCTTCGTGTGGCGGATGCCGGTCGACCAGGAGTTCACCTGCGCCGCCGGCAACCAGGTGATGGGTCTGCCAAAGACCGTGGAGGACATCGCCGTGGACGATACGGAGCACCACGTCACCTTCACCCTCACCATGGGCGGGGCCATGGCGCTGCGGGTCCGCCTGCCGAGAGCCGAACCCGTCGGCGAGCCCACGGCCGAGACCACGGTCACCTGGTCGTACCTCGACGGCGTGCCCACGGCGGTGCCGCTCACCATCGAGCTGGCCACCGGGATCGTGGGGGGCGACGAGGTCGACATCGAGCTCGGCACCGGCGTCGTGGCCGACGAGCTGCGCAGCCTCGGCCTCCCCAAGGCTCCGGACCTGGCCATGTGGGGAGAGGGCCTCTCGGGCACCTTCGGGCGGCCCGAGCCGCTGCGGCGCACCTCCTGAGGCTCGCGACGACCCCCCTGCCGCCACACCGCTCCGCGAGGATCCGACGCGAAACCTGACACGTGTGTCATAAGCTCGCGCCCCAGACCGAGGAGGTGCGCAGTGAGCTCTGCCGCAGCAGTCGATCCGAGCAGGGGGGAGGCGAACCCCTACCTCGCCGAGGTGGCGGCCGACCCCGTGCCGTTCTACGAGGCGCTCCGCCAGGAGTGCCCGGTGGCGAGCTTCTCCCTCTTCGGCTCCGGGCACTGGATCGTCAGCCGCTACGAGGACGTCCGCCACGTGCTGCGGACACCAGAGGTGTTCTCCAGCGACCTCGAGGCCGTCGACATCGGCCAGGACCGCCCCCTCATCCCGCTGCAGATCGACCCTCCCGAGCACGCCCGGTACCGCAGGGTGATCGACCCCACCCTCGCCCCTCGCGAGGTGGAGCCGATGGAGGAGGGGGTCCGGGCGCTGGCCAACCGGCTCATCGACGGCTTCGTCGAGCGCGGCGAGGTCGATGCGCACGCCGACTTCGCCGTGCCCTTCCCCTGCACCGTGTTCCTCCAGCTCTGCGATCTTCCGCTGGACAACATCACGCAGTTCCTGGAGTGGAAGGACAACATCGTGCGCCCGGCGGTGACCGACCCCGGCGAGGCGGCACGACTCCGCCGCCGCACCGCCCAGGCCATCTACGAGTACTTCGGTGCAGAGATCGACCGCCGGGTGAGCGAGCCGGGCACCGACCTGCTCAGCCGCTTCCTGAGCGCCGAGGTGGAGGGCCGCCGCATGTCCCGAGAGGAGATGCTCGACATCTGCTTCCTGTTCCTCCTCGGCGGCCTGGACACCGTCACCGCCACCCTCGACTGCTCCCTCGCCCACCTCGCCGCCCACCCCGAGCACCGCCGCACCCTGGTCGAGGATCCGTCCCGCATCGACGACGTCGTCGAGGAGCTGCTCCGGCTCCACACCCCGGTGATGCAGGTGCTGCGGGTGGTCACCCAGCACGTCGAGCTCCACGGAGTGCAGATGCAGCCGGGTGACACGGTGGTCGTCATGCTGGGCGCTGCCGACACCGACGTCGACGAGTTCGGCGCGGACGCCGGCACCTTCGTGGCCGAGCGGGGCGCCAACCGTCACCTCGCCTTCGGCGGCGGACCGCATCGCTGCCTCGGCTCCCACCTCGCCCGCCTCGAGCTGCGGGTCGCCCTGGGGGAGTGGCACCGGCGCATCCCCGAGTACCGGGTGGCCGGCGGCGCAGCCCTGGCCTACTCGCCGGGCATCCGGGAGATCGCCGAGCTCCCGCTGGTGTTCGAACCGGCTCGGCAGGAGGTGACGGCGTGAGGGTGGTGCTCGACCCCCAGATCTGCACCGGCCACGGCCGCTGCTATGCCCTGGCCCCGGAGGTCTTCGCACCCGACGACCTGGGCCACTGCGCCATCGTGGTGGCCGAACCCTCCCCCGACCAGCACGACGCTGCCCGACGGGCGGTGGCCTCCTGTCCCGAGGAGGCGCTCCGGATCGAGGAGTGAGCCCGGCGCCCACCCGGGGGGCTCAACGCCCGCGGAACTCCGGCGGCCGCTTCTCCCGGAAGGCCGCCATCCCCTCCACCAGGTCGGCCGACGCGGTGGCCAGCGCCTGGAAGTGGCCCTCCAGCTCGAGGCTGTCGGCCAGGGCGGTCTCCATGCTGCGGTTCAGCAGCTGCTTGGACAGCCCCAGCGATCGGGTGGGGCCGGCCGCCAGGGTGGTGGCCAGCGCGTCGGCTGCTGCCTGCATGTCGGCCGCATCGGGGAGGTGCCGGTAGGCGAGCCCTTCGGCCACCGCCTCGGCTCCGTCGACGCCCTCGCCCAGCAGCACCAGCTGCTTGGCCCGGGCGAGGCCTACCAGGCGGGGCAGCAGGTAGGCCCCTCCGGCATCCACCACCAGCCCCCAGCGGGCGAAGCTCCAGCGGAACTTCGTGGCGTCGCACACGAAGACGAAGTCGCAGGCCAACCCCAGGTGGGCACCGGGGCCGACCGCCGCGCCCTGCACGGCGGCCACCGTCGGCTTGTCCAGCTCCCACAGCTCCCGGACGAGCTGCTGCACCCCGACCCGGAGGGCTTCGGAGGTGGTGCGGGGGTCGAAATCCGCCGTGCCGGCCTTCGACACGGTGGAGTCGCGCAGGTCCATGCCCGAGCAGAAGGCGTCGCCCTCGGCACGCACGAGCACCGCCCGAACACGCTCGTCGGCACGGAACGACCGCACGCCGGCCACGAGGTCGTCGCGCATCTCCACGGTCAGCGCGTTGGCGGCGTGGGGGGCCGAGCGCGCGATCGTCCCGACGCCGTCGTCACGCACCTCGGTGTTCAGCATGTTCCCCCCGGTGATCGGAACTTCAGCAGTCGGGGTCCTGCAGCCAGCGGTCCTCGTTGCAGACGCCGTCGGAGGGATCGGAGTTGACGCCGTCGAGGTCGTCGACCGTGTTCTCGCCGACGAACAGCAGCACGACCATCAGCACCCCCAGGGCCACGCCGATGCCACCGGTGATGATCCCTGCCAGGGCCATGCCGGAACCCGACTCGCCGGGCAGCTGACGGGACTTGCTGCGCCCCATCACTCCCAGCACCACCGCCACGATGGCCAGCACCAGGCCCACGAAGCAGGCCCAGAACAGCACCAGCCCCAGGATGCCGCAGATCAGCGAAGCGACCGCCAGGCCGTTGGTGGCCTTGCTGCCCGGCGGCGGTGCGGGGGGGAAGCCGCTCGGTGAGTAGCCCGGGGTGCCGAACTGCGGGGAACCGAACCCGGGTGGCCCTCCGGGAGGTGGGGTGCCGTAGGGGGTGGGTGCGCCGGGGATGGGCGGCGAGCCCGGGGGCGGCGGGGTGAACCCCGGCGCCGGTGGCGTGGTCGGCGGGCCGGGGGTGGCACCAGGTGGTGGTGGAACGGAACCTGGCGGTGCGGTCGGCGGGCCGGGGGTGGCACCGGGAGGGGGCGGGGGTGCGCCGACCGCCCCGGTTCCCGGGGTCATCGGTGGGGGAGGCGAGGTGTCGCCGGTGGGCGGTTCGTCCGCCCCGGCGGCCTCTCCTGGGGAGGTCGGGTCGTCGGTCATCGGGTCCCCTTCGGGGTCGGAGGTCGCCGCTCAGGCTAGTGCCGTCCCCGACCGTTCCGATCGACCTACGTCGCGCCTCGGCGTCGGTGCTCATGTGGCGAGGATGGTGACCGAGGCGTTCGCCCCTCGTCCGATCGTGTGGGCGAGCCCGACGCGGGCTCCGTCGACCTGACGGGCACCGGCCTGCCCCCGCAGCTGGCGTACCAGCTCCACCACCTGCCCGAGGGCGGACGCGCCGAGGGGCTCCCCCTTGGACAGCAGCCCGCCCGACGGGTTGACCGCCACCCGACCTCCGGGGCCGAAGGTGCCCTCGGTCAGCAGCTGGGCCTGCTCCCCGGGGGCGCACAGGCCCAGCTCCTGCCACACCAGCAGCTCGCGGGCAGCGTCGGTGTCCTGGCACTCGACCACGTCGAGGTCGCCGGGGCCGATCCCGGCGGCGGCGAAGGCGTCGTCGGCGGCCATGGTCGTCGGGGGGGTGATCCCCGTGTCGTCGACGCCCGACAGCGGCGTCGACTCGTCGAGCACCGAGCCGGGCAGGTGGCTGCGCAGCGCGGTGGCCAGCACCCGGGGTGCGCCGGGGGCGCAGAGGTCGCCGCGACGCAGCACCACGGCTGCGGCCCCCTCGTTGGGCGCGCAGAGCATCAGCAGGTGCAGTGGATCGCAGACCACCCTCGAGGCCAGCACCTCCTCCCGGCTGACGGCAGAGCGGTACATGGCGTCGGGGTTGTGCACGCCGGCGGATCGGTTCTTGACCACCAGTTCGGCGAGGTCCTCGACGGTGAGGTCCTGCTCGCGCAGCATGCGCTGCGCCCGGAGGGCGAAGTAGGCGGGCCCTGCCGACAGCCCGGCCTGCTCCATCCAGGGCTCGAAGAACGACGACCGGATCATCCCCTTGGCCATCTTCTCGATGCCGACCACCAGCGCCGTGTCGTAGCGGCCGGCCTCGATGGCCTCGCCGGCGAGCGACAGCGCAGCGCCCCCCGACGCGCAGCCCGCCTCGACGTCCACGATCGGCACCCCCGTGCACCCGAGCGCGCCGAGCACCCGGTGACCGGAGGCGACGCCACCGTAGGCGGTGGCGCAGAAGGCGGCCTGGAAGTCGCCACGGGCAACGTCGGCCTCGGCCATCGCGTCGCGCAGGGCCCGCGCACCCATGGCGTGGGCGGAGAGGTCGTGACGGCCGAAAGGGTGGAGTCCGACTCCGGCCACCGCCACCGGAGCGGTCATGCCGGGGCCTGCGAGGCTCGGAAGGCCCACACGCTGCGGGGGGACCCCTCGGCGTCGGGCACCACGTCGGTGCAGACCTCCATGGGCTGGCCGTGGCGCAGAGCGGCCCGTTCGTCGCCGGGGCCCGCCCCGACGATCCGCCCGACCACGCGGAGCCCGTCGATCAGCTCCACCACGCCCAGCACATAGGGGACCTCGCCCAGGTAGCCGGGGGGTGCGCTGGTGACCGTCGTCCAGCCCCACAGCACCCCTTCGGGGGGGAGCTCGACCGCCTCGACGTCGTCGGCGCCCGTGTAGGGGCAGACCAGCGAGCGGGGGAAGTGGGTCCGGCCGGTCGAGCGGGACCGGCCGCCGAGGAGCACCGCGGTGGCGCCCTCGGTGCGGAAGAGGTCCTCGATCAGCGGCGACGGCTCGGTCACGAACCTGACGCTAGCGTCAGTCGTCGGCCCCCGTGGCGTCGCACGGCGTGGGCGGCATGTCGACCGCCTCGAGGTCAGTCCCGGAGCTGGCGCAGCGCCCAACCGAGGGAGATCGCCCCGCCGCCCACGATGATGAGCCGGATCCCGAAGATGATGCTGATCACACGGATGGTCACGTCCGGCCACACGATGGCCGCGATCCCCACGACCACCGTGACCAGGCCGAAGGCAAGGAGCCACGCCCAGTGCGCCACCTCCTGGCGCTCGTAGAGGGCGCTGGCCGCCTGGAAGATCCCGACGGCGATGAGGATCACCCCGATCACGGTGGCCAGCACCTTCAGGCCGGTGCCCGGCTGGAGGATGACGACCACGCCGCCGACGATCAACAGCCCGCCCAGCGCATAGCCGATCGCGGGCTTCGAGCGGTCTGGGGCGAACACCAGCTCGCTCAGGCCGTTGAGGAACAGACCGATGGCCAGCAGGACGGCCACGGTCGCCAGCGCCATCTGCCGGCTCAGGATCAGCCACACGCCCAGGCCGAGGGTGAGCACGCCGATGATCATCAGCGCCGCCCAGGGGTTGGGTCCGAGGAGCTTGACGTTGACGTTGGGCTCGGGGCTCTGGCTCATGGTGCTGACAGTAGTGTCAGCGCGATGGGCGCAGGGGTGACCGACGCATCGGGGGCGGGACCCGAGGACAAGCTCACCTCCCTCGAGGCGGCGGTGGCCCATGTGCGCGCCGGCGACGCCGTGCACGTGATGTGCTCCCACACCCGCTGGGGGGCAGCCGCCCGGGAGCTCGTGCGGCAGTGGTGGGATCGCGAGCCCGGCTTCACTCTGGTCATGCTGTCGCTGTCGAGCCTCGGCGCGCTCTTCTTCCCGGTGGGGGATCGTCCGGGGCTCGTGCGTCGGGTGGTCACCGGCTACTCCGGCGACGTCTTCCCCAACTTCACGCCCAACCCCCGCTTCTCCCGTGCCTACCTGGACGGCCTCGTGGAGGTGGAGCACTGGTCGTTCCTGACCTTCGGCCAGCGCCTGGAGGCGGCCGCCCGCGGGTTGCCGGCGGTCACCACCGGGTCGCTGGGCGGATCCTCGATGGCGGCGAACCCGGGCTACGCGGAGGTGGAGTCGCCCTTCGGCCGCCTGGGTCTGGTGGAGGCGTACGCCCCCGACATCGCCCTGGTGCACGCAGCCGTGGCCGACCGGGCCGGCAACCTCGCCTTCCACCCGCCGCTGCTCGAAGGAGCGTGGGGGGCGCTCGCCGCCCGCCGGGGCGTGGTGGCCACCGCCGAGCGCATCGTCGAGGACATCACCCCCTGGTCCCACCTCGTGCAGGTGCCCGCCCACCGGGTGCTCGCCGTGGCGGAGACGCCCTTCGGCGCCCATCCCGGCGGCCTGTTCGGTCGGTTCACCCCCGCCGAGCCCTACGGGGAGGACCTCGACTTCTGGGTGGAGGCCCGCGACGCCACCCGGGCCGACGACGACACGTACCTGCGCTGGGTGCGCCGCTGGGTGCTGGAGCCTGCCGACCACGGGGACTACCTCGATCGCCTCGGTGCCCCTCGCCTCGACCGGCTCCGGGCGCGTGCCGAGCGCGGGTCGTGGCGGGCCGACGCCGCAGCGCACCCTCCGCAGCTCGACCCGCCGGCGAACGACTGGGAGCGGGCCGCCGTGTTCGGCGCACGCGCGCTGGCGGATCGGCTGGTCGCCCGCGACGGGGTCCCCCCGGCCGACGCCGTGCTGGCCGGGGCCGGTGTGGCGAACCTGGCGGCGTGGCTGGGGGTGCGGCTCGCCCGCGAGCGCGGCGCCCCCACGGTGCTCACCGCGGAGCTGGGACTCCTCGGCTACGAACCCACCCCGGCGGACCCGTTCGTGTTCAACCACCGGGCGTTCCCCTCGGCCACGATGCTCTCCGATGCCGACACGGTGCTCGGCGGGCTGGTGCCCGGGCCCGGAACCCGTTGCGTCGCCTGCCTCGGTGCGGCCCAGATCGACGCGCACGGCGACGTCAACTCCACCGTGGTGCCGGGTCGCGCCTTCCTGGTCGGCTCCGGAGGCGGGAACGACGTGGCCTCCACCGCGGATGACGTGGTGGTGGTCACCACGCTCACCGACCGGCGAACCTCCGAGCGGGTCCCCTACGTCACCTCTCCCGGCGCGCAGGTGAGCGTGATCGCCACCGACCTCGCGGTCTTCGAACGCCGCGACGGTCGCTTCGTGGCCGTCGGGCTGGTGGACGGCGCGGAGGACCTGGTGCGCCAGCGCCTCGGCTGGCCGTTGGAGGTGGCGGCGGACTGCGAGCCGATCGAGCCGCCCCGATCCGAGGAGCTGGCCGCCCTGCGCGGCTGGGATCCCCAAGGGCTGTTCCTGCGGGGCTGACCCCGGGTTGGACCTGCCACGCCCCTCGGTACGCTCGATCCCATGAACCGATGGCAACGATCCTTCGCGCTGGTGAAGGCCTCCTGGAGCGTGATCCGCTCGGAGCCGGGTCTGGTGCTGCTCCCCGTGATGTCCTTCCTCGCCACCCTGGCGGTGGCCGCGACCTTCCTCATCCCGGTCGTGGCGACGACCGACCTCGGGAGCACCCACACGAGCCTCAGCGTGACCGGCTGGGTGCTGGTGTTCGCCATGTACCTGGTGCTGAGCTACGTCTCGGTCTTCTTCAACGTCGCGCTGATCTGCGCCGCCCAGGAGCGGTTCGACGGCGGCGATCCCACCCTCGGGAGCGCCTTGGCGGGTGCAGCCCGCAACGCCGGGCGCATCCTGCCGTGGGCCGTCGTGAGCGCCACGGTGTCGATGGTGCTGAAGGCGATCCAGAACCGGGCCGGCATCGTGGGCACCATCGTGGCCGGCATCGCCGGCGTCGCCTGGGCGTTGGTGACCTTCATGGTGCTGCCCATCATCGTGATCGAGCACCTCGGGGTGGGGGCCGCCATCAAGCGGTCCGCCTCGCTGTTCAAGCAGGTGTGGGGTGAGCAGGTGGTGGCCAACGTGGGCATCGGCCTGTTCGGCTTCCTCGCCGTGCTGTGCGGCACCCCGGTGCTGATCCTGCTGGCCACCGGCAACGCCACCCTGATGGTGGTCGGAGCCGGGGTGTTCGTGGTGTGGTTCCTGTTGGTGGTCGGGGTGACCAACGCCATGAACGGCGTCTTCCAGACCGCTCTGTACCGCTACGCGGCCACCGGGCAGGCGCCCCAGGACTTCGCCGGTGTGGACCTGGCGCACGCCTTCGTGCCCCGCCACCACCGCGGAGGCTGAGGTGTCCGCTCGACGCACCCGGTGACGAGCTCTTTCCCGCGGCTTCCGGCTCGGCTACGGTGACGCGCCGGCCGGCAGCGAAGCCGGTCCCGTCCACGGGAGGACCCCCATGAACCGCAGCCTTCGTGCGGCCCTGTTGAGCGTCGGCATCGCCGGCCTGAGCCTCGGTGCGTTTGGTGCCGCCGGAGCGGCCGGCGCCATCACCATCGACCCCTGCGAGCAGAACCCTGACGACGAGCAGTGCCTGCCGGAGCTCGACCCGTGCGACACCGACGACGCCGTCCTCGACACGCAGCTCCCCGAGGAGTGCGAGGAAGAGGAAGAGGAGACCACGACCACCACGACGACCACCACCACCACGACCACGACGACGACCACCACCACGGTGGCGCCGACCACGACGGCGGCCGTGCAGGCGGCCACCACCACCGTGGCGCCCGTGGCCGTGGCCGGCAACCAGGCCGTGGCGGTGTCCTTCACCGGGTGAGCCGGCTCACCCCGAGGATCGTGACCGGGCGGCTGCGGCCGCCCGGTCCGCTTTTCCGGACGCGAGCAGCGGGATGCGGTCCACCACCACCACCCGCTCGGGGGTGAGGAACCGGGCGGCTCCGCGCTGGGCGAACCACTCCTGGCACGTCGCCAGCTCGAAGGTGGCGCCGGGCACCAGCTGCACCACCGCGCACACCCGTTCGCCGAGGCGTGCATCGGGTTCCCCCACGGCCACGGCGAGCTCCACGCTGGGATGGGCGCCGAGGTGTCGCTCCACCTCGGCCGCCGAGATGTTCTCCCCTCCGCGGATGATGAGCTCCTTCAGCCGGCCGGTGATGCGCAAGCGTCCCCGGTCGTCGAGCACGCCGAGGTCCCCGGTGCGGAACCAGTCGCCCTCCACGGCGCCGTCGTTGCGCCTCGGATCGACGTAGCCGGCGAAGAGCTCCGGGCCGCTCACCAGCACCTCGCCCTCGGTGCCAGGGGACAGCTCGGTGAGGCTGCCGGGGGCGACTACCCGCACGCGGGCGTGGGGTACGGCCCTCCCGTCGAAGCGGGCGCGCTCGTCGTGGTCGGTGGTGCCGTAGGCAGTCGTCATGGTGGGTGCCTCGGTGGCGCCGTAGGTCCGCTTGACCACCGCATCGAAGGCGCCTGCCGCGCGCTCCACGAACTCCGGGGTGACCCCGGCGCCCCCGACGGAGAGCAGCCGCAGCGATGCCACTCGATCGGGCGAGAACCCGTCCGCGGCCATCAGGCCGAGGAAGAAGGTGGGCGGTCCCACCATGAACGTGACGCCTTCGGCTTCGATGAGCTCGAGTGCGACCTCGGGCGACCACCGCCCCATGAGCACGCTGCGGAAGGGCACCACGCCCGGAACCAGCACGCCGTTGAGCAGGCCCGACACGTGGGCGAGCGGTGCGGGCATCAGCACCGCGTCGTCGCGGTCGAGCCCGTGGAGCCGGGCCATCTGGGTGGCCTTGTGGACCAGGGCCCCGTGGGTGAACAGGACCCCCTTGGGGGTGCCGGTGGAGCCGGAGGTGTGCAGGACCACGGCGATGTCGTCGGCGTCGGCACGACGGGTCGTGCGGTCGCTCGGGGTGCTCGCCGGTGAGGTCACCACCTCGCGGGCGGCCTGCTCGCCGAGGAACAGCTCGGGGGCGAGCTGCCGACGGAGGGCGTCGACCTCAGACGGGCCGGCCAGGTGGTGCACGGGTGCGGCCGTCGCCCCCAACCGCCAGCAGGCCCGCAGCAGCACCACCGCCTCGGCGCAGTTGGGCAGCTGCCAGCTCACGAGGTCCCCGTCGCCCACGCCCCGGCGCTCGAGGGCGGCGGCAGCCGTGTCGACTCGACCGTCCAGCTCGGCGTCGCTCCACCGGCGATCACCGTCGACGAGCAGGGCGCAGCCGGTTGCGCTCCCCGACGGCGTCGGTCGGAGGACGTCGTCGAGGGCGAGGGCGCGCTGCAGTGGACCACCCGGGGCGCTCCAGCGAGCGCGGGCCTCGGGTCGCCACGTGGGCGCCAGCGGGCGGTGCACCTCGACCACGTCCCCGCCGCTCAACCGAGCTGCTGCTCGATCCACCCCGGGGCGTTGGTGGTGCGACCCCGGGCCACGTTGGCGCCGATGTAGTTGAGCTGGGCCTCGATCGTGCCGGCGCCGATGCAGAGGCCGCGCACATCTCGATATGCGCGCTCGAGTGGGTGCTCACGGCTGTAGCCGTAGCCGCCGAGGAGCTGGATCGCCTCGTCGCAGACCTGCTTGGCGGCGCGGTTGGCACCCGCTTTGGCCATGGCGGTCTCCATCGGGGGAGGGGTGCCGTCCCCACCGGCGAGCTGCACCGCGCGACGCAGCAGCAGCCGTGCGGAGTCCAGTGCGATCGCCATGTCGGCCAGCTTCCACTGGAGGCCTTGGCGGTTGGCCAGCGGTTCACCGCCGATGACCCGGTCGTGCAGGTGGCGGGTGGCCAGCTCGAGGGCGCCCTGGGCCGCGCCGAGGCACATGGCGGCGTTGCCGCAGCGCTCGTGGTTGAGGTGGGCGAGCAGCACCTTGAACGCCGAGGTGCTCTCAGGGTCGCCCGCGATCAGCACGTCGCTCGGGGAGATGGCCACGTCGTCGAAGGCGACCTCGGCCTCGGTGGCGGCGTGCACCCCCATGCTGCGGTGCACACCGGTGACCGTAACGCCGGGGCGGTCCATGTCCAGCACGACCGCACCGATCCCCCGGGCACCCGTGCTGCGCTGGCCGTCCGCAGTGGGCCACCGGCACCACACGAGCATCCCGTCGGCGACGTGGCCCAACGTGGAGTAGTTCTTGTAGCCGTTCAGCCGCCAGCCCCCCGAGGCCGGGTCGGCCACGAGGTGGGTGCGCATCTCCTGCACGGCGGAGCCGGCGTCGGGCTCGGTGATGCCGATCGAGATCAGCGCCTCGCCGTTCGCCACCGCCGGGAGCCAACGGTCCTTGAGGGCCTCGGTGCCGAGGTGCTCTATGCCCCGTGGCGGACCGTTGAAGGTGAGCTGGCACCAGATCGCGCTCGACACGTCGGCCCTGGCGATCTCCTCCAGCACGATCGAGGCCTCCAGGTCGCCGTAGCCGAACCCACCCCACTCCTCGCCGACGGTCACCCGCAGCAGGTCCGCGGCCGCCAGTGCCGTGGCGGCGTCCCGAGGGGGTTCGCCCGTTTCGTCGCCGTGGGCGGCCCTCGGCGCGATCTCGCGCTGGGCGACCTCGCGGGCCAGCTGCCGGAGGGCGCGCTGGTCCTCTGTCTCCGCCAGGAGGTCGGTCCCGTTCGCGCTGGCTGACACGGGCGTCAGGTTAGGTGTTCGGGAACCCTCGTTCTGTTCACTCCACGTCGCGCTGGGCGCGATGTGGAGTGAACGGAAGGGGAGAGAGGTCACGCCGTAAGGTTCCGGGGCATGGACGTGCTGCGTACACCCGACGAACGGTTCGAGGATCTGGCGGGCTACGGCTTCGAGCCCCGCTATGCGGAGGTGCCCGACGGCGAGGGTGGAACCCTGCGCGTGCACCACCTCGACGAGGGGAACCCCGACGCCGAGGTCGTGGTGCTGATGCACGGCGAGCCGTCGTGGAGCTACCTGTACCGCACCATGATCCCGGTGCTCACCGCTGCGGGGTTCCGGGTGGTGGCTCCCGACCTGGTGGGCTTCGGCCGCTCCGACAAGCCCGCTCGGCGTGGCGACTACACCTACGCCCGCCACGTGGAGTGGATGCGCGCCGCCCTCTTCGACGTCCTCGACCTCCAGCAGGTCACGCTGTTCTGCCAGGACTGGGGCGGCCTGATCGGGCTGCGGCTGGTGGGGGAGCACCCGGACCGCTTCGCCCGGGTGGCCGTGGCCAACACCTTCCTGCCAGCGGGCGAGGGGGCCAGCGATGCGTTCTTCATGTGGCGGGACCTGAGCCAGAGCACCGAGGTCTTCGACGTGGGCGCCATCATCGACATGGGCACGGTGCGCGAGGTCGGCGACGCGGTGAAGGCCGCCTACGACGCCCCCTTCCCCGACGAGAGCTACAAGGAGGGAGCGCGCCAGTTCCCGATGCTCGTGCCGGTGGAGCCGGACGATCCGGCGGTGCCGGCCAACCTGGCCGCGTGGAAGGTGCTGGAGGGTTTCACCGAGCCGTTCCTCGTCGCCTTCTCGGACTCCGATCCCATCACCGGCGGGGCTGCGAAGTTCTTCCACGAGCGGGTGCCCGGGACCGAGGGCCAGCCCCACGTGACCATCGAAGGCGCCGGCCACTTCCTGCAGGAGGACAAGGGCCCGGAGATCGCCGGGGTGCTGGTCGACTGGATGCTGGAAGGGTGAGCCCACCCCTCCGGCCGCTCACCCGACGCCGTTGTGCAGCAGGGTGTCGATGAACAGCACCGTCCCGAACACGCCCACCAGCACCCCGATCACCACCGCGTAGGTGCTCCGCGGGAGTCGGAGGGTCCGTCGGGTGCTGCGGTACTCGAGCAGACCGGCGATCGCCGCCAGCACCCCGAGGCCCATGAGCACCAGGCTGACCGCTCGGGTGGCGGTGACCTCGTCAGCGGCGTCGGGTGCCTCGTAGGCGAACACCAGAAGGAACCGGTAGATGGTGAAGCCGAAGGCGATCATGGCCAGGGCCGTGCGCACCCAGGCCATCAGCGTCCGCTCGGCGGCCATGGCGGTGCGCTGCTCGGCGAGGCCGGTGCGCTCCTCGGCCAGCTCGGTGCGCTCCTCGGCCAGGCCGGTGCGCTGGTCGGTCGACGCGGCCTGCTCCGGCGGAGGTCCCTCAGCCACGACCGGCTCCCGACGTCCTGCGGTCGAGCTGCGGCTGCCACGCTCCCGACGGAGCTGACACGCGTGTCAGGTAGGGCTCCCGTGGGTTAGGGTCCTGCGCCATGGGACTCCTCGACGGACGTGCGGCCATCGTCACCGGCTCAGGGCGTGGCCTCGGTCGCGAGTTCGCCCTCGCCCTGGCCCGCGAGGGCGCGGCGGTGGTGATCAACGACGTGGGGGTCTCCCTCGGAGGTGACGACACCGGGGAGGATCCCGCGGCGAAGGTGGTCGCCGAGGTGGAGGAGCTGGGCGGCCGGGCGGTCGCCGTGAGGGACTCGGTGAGCAGCTTCGAGGGGGCCGCCAGGATCGTGGCCGCGGCGCAGGAGGCCTTCGGCCGGGTGGACATCCTCGTCAACAACGCGGGCATCGTGCGCGATCGTACGTTGGTCAAGATGTCCGAGGAGGACTTCGACGCGGTGGTCGCCACCCACATGAAGGGCACGTTCAACGTGGCTCGCCACGCCGCGCCGATCATGAAGGAGGCAGGCTACGGGCGCATCGTGAACATCACCTCCTCTGCCGGGCTGCGCGGCAACTTCGGCCAGACCAACTACGGCGCCGCCAAGGCCGCCATCATGGGCATGACCTTCGTGTGGGCGCTCGAGCTGGGCCGCTACGGGATCACCGTGAACGCCCTCGCGCCCGCCGGGATCACCCGGATGACCGCCAGCCTCTCCGCCGACGGCGAGCCGAGCGACGTGCCCCCGCAGCTCGACCCGTCGCTGAACGCCCCACTGGTCGCCTACCTGGCCTCGGAGCAGGCTGCCGGGGTGAACGGGCAGGTCTTCGGCCGGACGGACTTCAGCTACACGATCTTCCAGCACCCCCGGCAGATCGCCTGGATGCACCGCGACGGCGGCTGGGACGCCGCCTCGGTGGCCGAGCAGTTCGACGCGATGCTCGGCCAGCACCTCCAGCCCGTCGGCATGGTCATGCCCAAGGGCCTCAGCCAGGACAGCGCCCGGACCTGAGCCGCCACCGACACCGCTGCCGGTTCGTCGGTAGTGTCTGGCCGCAGCCATCCGGACGTGGGAGCACCGATGAACGACGAGCACCGCCACGAGTTCCCGACCATGCAGGAGGCCTTCCCCAAGATGGCCGACGCGCTGTCGGGCTACCTGGCCGAGCTCGAGGACCTGCCCGGCCTCGACAACAAGACCAAGGAGCTGGTGCGCCTGGCCTGCACCACCTCGCTCCGCCACGGGCCGGCCGTGCGCCGCCACGCCATGTTGGCCGCCGAGTTCGGAGCGGCCTGGGAGGAGGTGCTGGGCGTGCTGGTGCTCACCCAGCCGAGCTTCGGGCTGATCCCCGCCCGGGAGATGCTCCCCCACGCCATCGAGGGCTACCAGGCGGGCCGCGAGGCCATCGGGCGCGAGCAGGGCTGAGGCGCGGGGCCGGCGGTGAGCGACGCGGTGCGACCCTTCCGGGTGCTGCCGGCGGTCACCGTCGACAACGAGCACTTCTGGCGGGGCGGCGAGCACGGCGAGCTGCGGTTCCTGCGCTGCGGCGACTGCGGCTACTGGATCCACCCGCCCGCTCCGATCTGCCCGGAGTGCCTGGGCCGCGACGTGGCTCCCGAGGCCGTGTCGGGCGCGGGCACGGTGCTCACCTTCACCGTCAACCACCAACCCTGGTACCCGGACCTCGATCCCCCCTATGTGGTCGCCATCGTGCAGCTCCCCGAGCAGGAGGACCTGCGGCTCACCACCAACCTCGTGGGATGTGCCCCCGACGAGGTGGACTTCGACATGGCGGTGAAGGTGTGCTTCGAGGAGTACCCCGATCGTGACGGCAGCGTCTGGCTGCCCTTCTTCGAGCGGGCGTGAAGGTGGCCAGGATGCGAGACGTCGGCGAGCGCAGGGCGGTCATCTCGGGGGTGGGCCAGTCGGAGGTCGGCCGGCGCATCTACCGGGACCCGCTGGGGCTCACCATCGACGCCACGCTCGAGGCGGTGGAGCACGCCGGGCTCCGGTTGTCCGACATCGACGGCATCGCCACCTACCCGGGCAACATGGACGTGCCCCCCGGCTTCTCCGGTGTGGGGGTCGTCGAGCTCCAGGACGCGCTCCGACTCGAGCTCGACTGGTTCTCCGGCGGTCTGGAGCTGCCCGGCCAGCTCGGTGCGGTGGCCAACGCCATCGCCGCGGTGTCCACCGGTCTCGCCAACCACGTCGTGTGCTTCCGCACCGTGTGGGAGGCCTCCGCCCAGGGCGATCGCGGCCGCGCCGCCGTCACCACCGGGGGCGGTGGCGGGAGCTCGTACCGGGCGACCGGGTTCATGCAGTGGACTCTCCCCTTCGGGGCGCCGTCGGCGGCCATCTGGATCGCCATGATGGCCAACCTGCACTTCCACCGCTACGGCACGACGCGTGAGCAGCTGGCCTGGATCGCCCTCAACGCCCGTCGCAACGCCGAGGCGAACCCCAAGGCCATCTACCGCACGCCGATGACGTTGGAGGACTACCTGGAGGTGCGCATGATCTCCGAGCCGCTGTGCCTCTACGACTGCGACGTGCCCGCCGACGGCTCCACGGCCGTGGTGGTGTCCCGCGCCGATGCGGCTGCCGACCTGGCCCGGCCACCGGTGCGGGTGGAGGCGGTCGGCACGGCGCTGCGGGGCCGCCCCAGCTGGGACCAGTTCGACGATCTCACCACCATGGCGCTGCGCGACGCGTCGGCCATGATGTGGGAGCGCACCGACCTCACCCCGGCCGACGTGCAGGTGGCCGAGCTCTACGACGGCTTCAGCTTCATCACGCTCTGCTGGCTGGAGGCCCTCGGGTTCTGCGCCCGGGGGGAGGGCGGCGACTTCGTGGAGGGCGGGGCGCGCATCGCCCGGGGGGCCTGCGGTGTGCCGGGCTCGGTGGCGCTCAACACCCACGGTGGCCAGCTCTCGGCGGGTCGGCTCCACGGCTTCGGCTTCCTCCACGAGGCGTGCCTGCAGCTGTGGGGCGAGGCGGGGGAGCGCCAGTGCCGCACGCCGCTCGGCGGCGACCCCGAGGTGGCGATCGCGGCGGCCGGCGGCGGCCCGCTGGCGTCGTCGCTGCTGCTGACCCGCTGAGGGCGCTGTCATGGCACCGTGTGATGGCACCGACGATGGCCGCAGAGATGGTACCGTTCGTACCATGCAGACGACCATCGATCGTGCCGGACGGATCGTGGTCCCCAAGGCGCTGAGGGATCAGCTGCGTCTGCATGCGGGTTCGCTGCTCGACATCACCGAACGCGACGGCGTCCTCGAGATCGTGCCGCTGGCCGCGCAGGTCACGCTCCGATCGACTCCCGAGGGTCCGGTGGCGGTCCCGGTCACCGAGCTCCCGTCGCTCACCGACGCCGACGTGCGCGACGCCATCGACACCGTCCGCAGGTGAGCGCCATCGACACGAGCGTGGCCGTGCCCGCGCTGCTGTCATGGCACGAGCACCACGAGGTCTGCCGCCGGATCGCCAGCGGGACCCGGATCCCTGCGCACGCGTTGATCGAGTCCTACGCCGTGCTGACCCGTCTGCCATCACCGCACCGCATCGACGGCTCGACGGCAGTCGAGCTCCTGCGCAGCTGGTTCCCTCCGCTTCAGGTGCTCACCGCCCCAGCCGCCGTGCAGCGGTCTGCGCTCTCCACCCTGGCGGAACGCGGGATCGAGGGCGGGGCCAGCTACGACGCGCTCATCGCCCTCACGGCCGGCCATCACGGTGAGGAGCTCCTGACCCGAGATGTCAGGGCGCGGCACACCTACGACCGGATCGGTGTCCCGTATCGGTTCATCGAGCCGTGATCTCCTGCCGCAGGGCACCGGGACCGACAGAGCACCGGCCAGTCGGGTGCTCTCGGCGCCGGCGGTCAGCGCCGGTGCTCGCTCCAGCGGGTGCCGTCCCACCACCGCCAACCGCCCGGCTGCCAGGGATCGGCGTACCACCCCGGTGCGACGGCGGCAGCGACTGCGCCCTGCGACGCCACGTCGAGCATCGGCGGCAGCCGTGGCCATCCCGCTTGCACCGCAGCGTTGGTGGCCAGCACCCGCTCGAGGGATGCCACCGCCTCCTGGTCGACGATCGCCGAGGCCCAGATGGCGGGGTCGAGCTTGGGCAGCACGCTCACGAACCGGGGACCCGACGGGGTCGACAGCCCGATCCCCCGGCTGAACCAGAGGTTGGGGCGCTTCGTCACGGTGACCGCAGCGGCCGGCCACCGCTCGTCGCCGAGCTCCACGGTGCCGAGGCCGATCTTCAGCACGGTCGGACGCAACGCGAAGATCGGCGCGATGCCGGCCCGGCCGCGGTCGATGACCCGGACCGAGAGCTCCCCGGCCGCTGCCTGCTCGGCGAGCGGCGCCGCACCGGCTCGGAGCCGCAGTGCCCGGAACATCGACCACCCGTACAGCGCCGACATCACCATCAGGAGCACGAGGACCGCCCCGGTGGCGGGAGCGACGGCCATCGCCAGCAGGTACCCGACGACCGCCCCGACGGGGATCAGGAGGCCGATGGCGACCCAGTCGATCGCCGCCGCCCAGGTGGCGGAGGTGACGTCGACGGGTTCGGCCTGTCCGGGCTCGGGCGACGAGGTGAAGGTCATGGTGGGGGAGAGCGGAGGAGCACCGGGGTGGAAGCGGCGGTCACCTGCAACCTAGCCTGACGGCGCACCAGATCGACCGGGTGATCGACCCGGCAAGGGGGAACCATGAGTGACGTGACCTTCGACAACAAGGTGGCGATCGTGACCGGCGCCGGCGGCGGCCTGGGCCGGAGCCACGCCCTGCTGTTCGCCGAGCGGGGCGCCCGGGTGGTGGTCAACGACCTCGGCGGGACCGTGCACGGCGAGGGCGCCGACGTCTCCGCCGCGGATGCCGTGGTGAAGGAGATCGAGGCCGCCGGCGGAACGGCGGTGGCCAACTACGACTCCGTCGCCACCGCCGAGGGGGGCGCGGCCATCGTGCAGACGGCGCTCGATGCGTTCGGCCAGGTCGACGTCGTGGTCAACAACGCCGGGATCCTGCGGGACCAGTCCTTCGCCAAGATGACCCCCGAGAACATCGACGCCGTGATCGACGTCCACGTGAAGGGCGCCTTCCACGTGAGCAGGCCGGCCTTCGCCGCCATGAAGGAGCAGGGCTTCGGCCGCTTCGTGCACACCGCGTCGGCCGCCGGGCTGTTCGGCAACTTCGGCCAGGCCAACTACGGGGCGGCCAAGATGGCGCTGGTCGGCTTCAGCGGCGTCCTGGCCAACGAGGGGCTCAAGTACAACATCACGTCCAACGTCATCGCTCCCATCGCCAAGACCCGCATGACCGAGGAGCTGATGGGGGCGATGGCCGAGGGGCTCCTGCCGGAGTACGTGTCCAGCTTCGTGGTGTACCTCTGCTCGCCGACCTGCGAGCTCAGCCACGAGGTCTTCAGCGTGGCTCGCGGGCGGGTCGCCCGGGTGTTCGTGGGGCTCGGCCCGGGCTGGATGGCGCCGCTGGACGGCGGTGTCCCCACCCCGGAGGACTACGCCGCCCACATCGACGCCATCAGGGCCACCGATCCCTACATCATCCCCTTCTCGGCCGCCGAGGAGGTCCAGAGCGCGATGGAGATCTTCAACCAGGGTTGAGCCGCATCGACCACCCGCCGGGTCGGCCGCAGGCTGACGTCGGCGTCAGCTAGGGTGGCGCCACTCGACGGGACACCGCGCCGCAGCACCAGGGGGACGGGCATGGCCGAGCAGGCACTCGAGTTCGACGACATCTCGGTGGGCGACGCCGCCCCGGCCTTCACCCACGAGCTGACCCGCACGGACCTGGTGCAGTACGCCGGCGCTTCCGGCGACCTCAACCCCATGCACCACGACGACGAGCTGGCCCGCCAGGTCGGCCTGCCCAGCGTGTTCGGCCACGGCATGTTCACCATGGGCATCCTGGCCAAGGCCATCACCGACCACGTCGGGGTCGGCAACCTGCGATCGTTCGCGGTTCGCTTCACCAAGCAGACCTGGCCCGGGGAGGTGCTGACCACCGAGGTGGTGGTGAGCGCCAAGCGGGAGGAGGACGGCGAGAAGCTGCTGGACCTCGACTGCCAGGTCACCAACGCCGAGGGCGAGGTCAAGGTGTCGGGCACCGCCACCGCGATCGCCGTCTGAGCTGCGAGGTCCCGCATGCCCATCCACGTCGAGAAGCACCCGAAGCTCGGTGACGCCGTGCTCGAGCACGCCGTGCTCATCACCATCGACCGGCCGGAGACCCGCAACGCGCTCGACATCTACCACTTCCGGGACCTGGCGAACGCCTGGATGGACTTCCGTGACGACGACGACATGTGGCTCGCCATCGTGACCGGGGTCCCGGGTGCGTTCATGGCCGGTGCCGACCTCAAGACCTACATCCCCCAGATCACCGAGCTGATGAAGGAGATCGGCAAGGGGGAGGTCACCGAGATCGACGGCTGCCGCCTCACCGACGGGATGACCGCGGTGCTGCGCGACCTGGACATCTACAAGCCGATCGTCGCTGCCGTCGACGGTCCCTGTGTGGCCGGTGGGATGGAGATGCTGGGCGGCGTCGACATCCGCGTCGCCACCCCGGGCGCGAGCTTCGGGGTGATGGAGCCCAAGCGTGGGCTGTTCGCCGGTGGCGGCACCACCGCCCGGCTGCCCCGTCAGCTCCCCTTCCCTGCCGCCATGGAGTTCCTCCTCACCGCCGAGCGGTTCCCCGCCGAGCGGGCCCTGGAGCTCGGCCTGCTCAACGAGATCGTGGAGCCCGAACAGCTCCTGGACGCCGCGGCGAGCTGGGCCCGGCGCATCCTGGCCAACGCGCCGCTGGCCGTGCAGGCCACGAAGGAGTCGGTCATCCGCGGCGGGGCGGTCACCCTCGAGCAGGCGTACAGGATCGAGGCCGAGCTGTCCCAGCGCGTCTTCTCCACCGAGGACGCCAAAGAGGGTCCCAAGGCCTTCGCCGAGAAGCGCGAACCCGACTGGAAGGCTCGATAGCGGCACGCGCCCCGGCGCACCGAGGGAGGACGAGATGAGCGTGGACCCCCGCACCCCCTGTGTGATCGGGGTGGCGCAGCGCACCTGGCACCTCGCCGGGGAGGAGTGGTCGCCCGAGCCGCTGGAGATGCAGGCCGAGGTCGTGACCGCGGCGCTCGCCGACGCGTCGGCCTCCGGCGACCTCGCCGCCGCGGTCGACGGCCTCGACGCGGTGCACTGCATGACCTGGGCCTACGACGACCCGGCGGGCCGGCTGGCGGCGCGGGCCGGCCTGGCTCCCACCCGCCTGGCCTACTCCGGGATCGGGGGCACCGTCCCCCAGCAGCTCCTCGGGGCCGCAGCCGCCCGCATGCGCAGGGGTGAGTCGGAGGTGGAGGTGGTGGTGGGCGCCGAGGCGCTCGACACCACCCGGCGGATGCGGCGGGCCGGCGTCACCCCAGAGTGGTCCTTCGCCCATCCCGACCCCCCTCCCTTCCCGTTCGAGGCGCCGTTCCACCCCGCCGAGCTCGCGCACGAGGTCCTGCAGGCCTGGCTGACCTTCGCCGTGCGCGACATCGCACGTCGCGCGGCGAGGGGCACCTCGCCCGAGTCGCACCGCTCCGAGCTCGGCCTGCTGCTGGCGCCGTTCACCGAGGTGGCCGCCCGGAACCCCCACGCCTGGTTCCCGGAGGTCCGCACCGCGCAGGAGCTGATCACGGCGACGCCGGGGAACCGCATGGTCGGCTACCCCTACACCAAGGAGATGGTGGCCATCATGGACGTGGACATGGCGGCCGCCGTCGTGCTGTCCACCTGGGAGGCTGCTGAGCAGCTGGGTGTCCCGTGCGAGCGACGGGTGCCGCTGCGCTCCTGGGCCTACGCCACCGATCCCGTGTACCTGGCGGAGCACCCCGACCTGTCCCGGTCGCCGTCGATGTCCTACGTGGCCTCCACCGCCCTGGCTGCCGCCGGGTGCGGGATCGACGACGTGGCCCACCTCGACCTCTACTCCTGCTTCGCGTCGTCGGTGGACTTCGCCCGAGATGCGCTGGGTCTCGTCGATGGCGACCGTCGGCTGTTGACCGTGACCGGCGGTCTTCCCTTCGCCGGTGGCCCGGCGTCGAACTACATGACCCATGCCGTGTGCTCGATGGTGGAGCGCCTCCGGGACGACCCGGGGTCGGTGGGGTTGGTGAGCGGAGTGGGCATGCACATGACCAAGCACGCCTACGCCGTGTACGGCGGTGACCCGGAGGACCCGGTGGTTGAGGTCGACCGGCTCCCCCCGGAGGTGGAGGCCGTGCCCATCACCGACGTCCACGCCGGGTCGGCCACGGTGGCCGCCTACAGCGTCGTGCACGATCGCGACGGTTCCGCCTCGTGGGGGCTCGCCGTGTGCGACCTGGCCGACGGCTCCCGGACCTACGGCCGGTGCGAGGACGCGGATCTGCTGGCCGCGTGGGAGGCCGAGGAGTGGGTGGGTCGAGCCGTCGAGCTGGAGACCGATGGCCGGGTCAACCGCGTCCGTGCCGGCTGAGGGCCGTCGCCGCCGAGGCGCTCCTCGTCCGAGGTCCCCCTCAGGTGCCACGCTCCTTGGCCCGGTACATGGCCGAGTCCGCCGCGCCCACGAGGTCCTCGGGGCGTTCGCCGGGACCACCCTCCGCCGTCCCCCAGCTCGCCCGGGGATGCCACTGCGCGCCGCGCAGCACGATCGGGCCGCCGAACGCGGCATCGATGGCCCTCGCCATCACCGCTTCGCAGGGACCGGAGCCTGCCAGGACGAACTCGTCGCCCCCCCAGCGGCCGACGGTGATCTCCGGAGGCAGGTGGGAGCGCAGCCGCATGGCGATCGCGGCGAGCACCTCGTCGCCGGTGTGGTGGCCGAGGTGGTCGTTGACCTCCTTGAAGCCGTCGAGGTCGAGGAACGCCACCGTCGTCGGACCCGCCCGGAGGTGCACCTCCACCGTGTCGATGATCGACGTCCGGTTCGGCAGCCCGGTCAGCGCGTCGCTGAGCGCACGGGTGCGCAGGTCCCGCTCGGCGCTGCGGCGCTCGGTCACGTCGTGGGAGATGGCGAGCATCACGCCATGGCCTTCGGCGTCGAGCCGGTTCATCACCGTGGACTCGATCCACACGTGCGAGCCGTCGGGTCGGAGGGACCGGTGCAGGATGGTCCGGGTGCCCCCCTGGTCCTCGAGGAGCGACGCCCACATCTCGAGGTCGGCGCGGTGGTCGTCGGGATGCAGGTGGTCGAGCACCGCGTTGCCGACCAGCTCCTCTGCCGGCCTTCCGAAGATCTCCTCGACGTCGCCCTCGGTGCTCACGACCAGGCCGACGGCGTCGAGCTCCTGGAGGACCCATGTGGGCCGGTGGAACCAGGCACGGTCCGTCGAGGGGGCGTCGCAGACCTCGGCCGGGTCGGGCTCGGGGACGGGGCAGGGCCCGACCTCGTGGATGCCCACCAGCACCACCCCCAGGTCCGGCTGGTGACGCACGTCGAGCACGACGATGCGCTGGGTGTGCCATCCCTCGGGTCCTTGCTGGCGCACCAGGACGCTCTGGGGGATCCCGGGCTTCTCCAGGCTCCGCCACCAGGTCCTCGCCAGATCGGCGCGGTCGGGTGGATGGATGTCCGCCAGGGCGGTCTCCCAACCGCCCTCGCCGTTCTGCCCGAGCGACGCCAGCGCCAGGGGCAGCGTCGCCGGTCCGGCCGCTGCGGTGCGGGCGACCAGGCGGGCGCCGGCCATCTCGCCCAGCAGCTCGTCGGTCGTCCAGCGCGGGTGACCGGTCTCCATGACCTGAAGTGTACGGAGCGCCCCGGAGTCCGCCGGAGGGAGCCGAGAGACGTCACAGTTCCGCAGAGTCGCTCAGCGACGCGTACCCTTGCCGAGGTGCATCAGGGAGGCCCGAGATGAGCGCTCCGGCGGCGACCGGCGGCGGGATCGTGCCCCCGCGCGTGCACGACGTCCCTCCCGCGCCGCTGTGGAGCGCGCCCGAGAGCGCCGGACGGGTGGACGCCGAGGGCTACGTGTGGGGCTCACCGTCGTCGCGGTACGTGACCGACGGCGCGGATCGCCGCCGCAGCAGCCGGGCCCGGCTCCTCACCCCGTTCTCGTCGCGCGTGGCGCTGGGCCTGTCCGTGGCGCTGTTCGCCTGGTCGGCGCTGCTGTTCGTGAGCTCGCTGCTGCTGTGGTTCGATGCCGATGTGCCGCAGTCGGGCCTGACGGAGGCGATGGTCGGCTACGGCATCTGCGCGCTCGTGGTCCTCGTGGGCATGGCGGCGCCGGGTCGCTGGCGGGCGGTGTTCACCGCTGCGGTGGCCGTCTTCGGCGCGATCCTGCCGCTGTACCTCGCGCGCGACCTGGTGGACACCCTCGGGGTGAGCGACGTGTGGGTGGGCCAGTCCCTCACCTTCGGGGTGCTCTTCCCCCTCGTGGTGGGCGGCGGAGCCACCGTCGCGCTCCTGCGGACGCCGGGCTGGCGCTGAGGCCGGCGTGCGGGTCCGGTGCCGTTGACGGAGGGTGGCGCGGGCGGCCAGGCTGGCACCATGTCGCGGGCCGGGGGGGTTCAGGACGCAGGCAGCGTCGCACCGCTCGATGCCTTGGTGGTGGACGAGCCCGGTGCCCCCCGTGAACCGCCGACACGGTTGCCCCTACCCAGCTGAGGAGACACGACATGGACGACCGCACCAGCGCGATCGGAGCCGACGACGAGACGGTGGAGGTGTGCGCGCCCGCAGGCGCGGTCCGCGGTCGGTGGTTGGGCGGGGTCGCCCGCTTCGCCGGGATCCCCTTCGCCGAGGCTCCGACCGGCGCGCAGCGCTTCCGCCCACCGGTGGCCCTGGCACCGTGGGACGGCGTGCGCGACGCGCTGCACTTCGGCGCCGTGTCACCTCAGAACCCTTCGATGATGGACGCCCTCTTCGGGGGCGAGGCCGAGGTGTGGGACGAGGACTGCCTCCACCTCAACGTGTGGACCACGACGCCGTCCGCCGCCGGTGAGCGCCGGCCGGTGATGGTGTGGATCCACGGTGGGGGCTTCGAGATGGGCTCCGGCTCCTCGCCGCTGTACCACGGCGAGTCCTTCGCCCGCAGCGGTGTGGTGTTCGTGAGCATCAACTACCGGCTGGGCTCACTGGGGTTCCTGGAGCTCGGGCACCTCGACGAGTCCTATGCCGGTTCGGGCAACGTCGGCCTGCTCGACCAGATCTCCGCGCTGAGATGGGTGCGCGACAACATCGAGGCGTTCGGCGGCGATCCCGACGACGTGACCGTCTTCGGTGAGTCCGCCGGCGCCATGAGCGTCTCGGTGCTGATGAGCATGTCCGAGGCTGCCGGGCTGTTCCACAAGGTGATCGCCCAATCCGGCTCCCTCGCCGCGGCGAAGTCCCCCGAGCAGGCGGTTCGCGACACCGAGGAGTTCATGGCCGAGGCCGGGGTGTCCAGCGTCGCCGAGCTGGTGGAGCTCCCGGTCGCCGAGCTGCTGGCGGCCCACTCGCGGATGGGCATGGCTCGCCTGAGCGTCCCCGAGGACGTGATCCAGCGCCTCGGGAGCCCGTTGGCGGTGCTGCCGTTCCGTCCGGTGGCCGACGGGCGCAGCGTCCCCGTCGATCCGCTCGCCGAGGTGGCCCGGGGGAGCGCGGCGGGGGTGCCGCTGGTGATCGGCACGAACCTCGAGGAGTGGAAGCTGTTCTCCCTGCTCCTGGCGCCCACGGAGACCCTCGAGGCGTTGCTGGTCCGCCTGGCGCTGCTCACCGACGATCCCGAGGGTGCACTGGCCGCCTATCGAGGCGAGCATCCGGAGGCCCCACCCTCGGCGTTGGAGCAGGCGGTCCTCACCGACTACGTGTTCCGGATCCCGGCGTGCGCCCTGGCCGACGCGCAGTCGGCGCACGCACCGGTGTGGCAGTACCGCTTCGACTGGCGGAGCCCTGCGTTCGGCGGCCTGCTGGGGGCGGCGCACGCCGTGGAGATCCCCTTCGTGTTCGACATGGTGGAGGACCACCGGCTGCACGTGCTGGTCGGGGCGGAAGCACCTGCCGGGCTGGCCCGGGCGATGCACGCCGCCTGGGTGGCCACCGCCACCGACGGCGACCCCACCGCCTCGGGGTTGGAGTGGCCGACGGTGGACGGTCCCGGCCGTCCGGTGCTCTGCCTCGACGACGAGCAACAGGTCCGATCGGACCCGGAGGCCATCACCCGGCGGTTCTGGCTGGGCGGATGAGCGCGCGAGGCGGACGCGGGCATCCTCAGGGACCAGGGGGTTCGTGCCGACAGGGGTGGTGACGTTCACCGCACGACCGGGGGAGCGCTTCCCCATGACCCGACGACCCGAAGGGAGCAGGCGACCGGCTCCGACCCTGCGCGACCTGTCGGTGTCGACCGTGCTGCTGCTGGTGGCGATGATCGCCGCGGTGGGTGCGGTCGCGCTGGCCGTGACCCAGTACCAGGGGGCGGGCTTCCGTCGCACGATGGCGGACCTCCAGCAGGGTTCGGCGGCCATGTCGGAGCTGGACCGTTCGATGATCGAGGCCGTCGGCCCGATGATCGAGGTGCTCTACCGGCCCGACGGTGCCCTGGAGCTCCCGGTCGACGTCGTCGCCTACGATCGGGCGCGGGCCAGGATCGTGGCGTCCTTCGACGCCGCCGCCCGTGCCCTCGCCGGAACGGCTGCAGCAGCGCCTCTGGCCTCCGCCCGCGCCACCTGGGAGTCCGTGGACGCCACGGTCACCGCGTCGCCACGGGACTGGCCGACCGAGGAGCTCTACGCCTCGTTCGTCCAGCGCGTGGATCCCTGGCTCCCGACGGTGTGGGAGCAGCTCGACACCATGGACGTGCAGCTGGCCGACACCCGAGCGGCGCTGGTGGGGGAGATGGCCCAGCGATCGGAGGAGATGGGGCGACTGCAGCAGCTGCTGGGACCGTCGGTGCTGGGCGCCATCGTGGTGGCCATCGGTCTCGCCCTGCTCACGGTCCGGCGGATGTCGCGCAGGGTGCTCAGCCCGCTGGCCGAGGTGGGCCATGCCGCCCACCGGATCCACGACACCGACGACGTCTCCGAGGTCCGGGTCCCCGGTGCGGTCGCCGAGGTGCAGGACCTCGCCCGGATCGTCAACGAGTCGGCGGCCACGCTGCGCGCCCAGCACGCGTTGCTGAAGCAGAAGGCCCGCACGGATCCCATGACCGAGCTTCCGAACCGCGACGCGCTGTCGGAGGTGCTCGAGGCCGTGCTCGGCGGCCCCGATCCCAGGGTGGCCGTCCTGTTCATCGACCTGGACGACTTCAAGTACGTCAACGACACGCTGGGCCACGCCGCCGGCGACGCCGTGCTGCGCGAGGTCGCCGCCCGGCTCGTGGGAGCCACGCGCAACTGCGAGGTGGTCGCCCGACTCGGGGGCGACGAGTTCGCGGTGGGGCTCGACACGAGCGACGATCCTGCGGGTCCGGCAGCGGTGGCGGAGCGGATCCACCTGGCGCTCGGGCGGCCCGTGGACGTGGGAGGCCACCAGGTGGAGCTCGGGTGCAGCATCGGCATCGCCACCGCGGAACCCCACAGCACCGACGTCGACGGGCTCCTCGGGTGCGCCGACTTCGCCATGTACATGGCGAAGAGCCAGGGCAAGGGTCGTTCCGAGGTGTACTCCGCGACGATGCGCACGGAGATGAGCGCCCGGATGGAGCTGGGTCGCGAGCTCGGTGTGGCCCTGTCGGAGGGCCAGCTGGTGCTGCACTACCAACCGCTGCTCTCGCTCCCCTCCCAGCGGCTCCTGGGGTTCGAGGCGCTGCTGCGGTGGCAGCACCCCTCCCGGGGTCTGCTCTCCCCGGAGGCCTTCCTCGGCCTGGCCGAGGAGAGCGGCGCGATCGTGGACATCGGTACCTGGGTGCTGGAGCGGGCGTGCGCCACCCTCGCGGAGCATCGACGTCACCACCCCGAGCTCCTGATGGGTGTCAACGTGGCCCCGCGGCAGCTGGCGGATCCCGGCTTCGCGGCTGCGGTGGTCCGCTGCATCGAGGCCCACCGCGTCCCCGCCTCGCACCTCGTGCTCGAGATCACCGAGGCCACCGCCATGACGGCGACGGCCGAGGTGGCCGCCACGCTCTCTGAGCTCCGCGACCTCGGCGTCCACGTCGCCCTCGACGACTTCGGAGCCGGCTTCTCGTCGCTGCGCTACCTGGGGGAGCTCCCTGCGGACGTGATCAAGATCGACCGCTGCTTCATCGACAGCACCGGAGGTCACTGCGAGTCGACCCTCGCGGGGATCGTGGAGCTGGCCCAGCGGCTCGGCCTGCGAGTGGTCGCCGAGGGCGTCGAGACCGAGGGGGACCTCGATCGCCTCCGCGGCTTCGACGGGATCGCAGGGCAGGGCTACCTGTTCGGTCACCCGATGGCGGCGCCCGACGTGCAGGCCTACCTCGCTGAGCGGCGGACAGGGGCGCCGTCCTGAGCCGGCGCGCCCGGGTTCCTCACACGAGCTCCCAGTACTGCACCTCGACCATCAGAGGCAGCCGGAAGCGGACGTAGAACGCATGCAGCTGCAGCACCTCGAAGTCGTCGACGTGGGGCTCGATGGTGTCGACCCGGTCGTCGAGCGCGGCGCGTGCCGCCACCCGGTCCCAGGTCGCGTCGAAGTCGTCCTTCGAGTGGACGGCAACCCCGAAGTGGTCCATGCGGACCGTCGTCATCGGGGTCGGCTCGGCGTGCAGGAACACGAACTGGTCCCAGTGGCCGACGGTCAGGATGGCGATGCGGCCGTCCTCTCCCTGCTCGACGAGCTCCTCCCACCCGAAGCACTCCCGATGGAACTCGAGCAGCTCGGCACGTGGCTCGCCGGTGAGCAGGGTCGCGGGAACCGACATGGCGACGTGGTTGAGGCGAGGGATGCCCGAAGGGAACAGCGTGCTGGTGCGGAGGCCGGCAGCCTGTGCAGGGGTGGTCATGGTTCGCTCCTGTGGGCTCGCTCGTTCCGATCGGACGTCCTGCCGGGCACGATCATCACCTTGCCGGCGTGCTCGCCCGCCGCCAGCCGCCGTGCTGCCTCGGCCACCCCGGCGAGGTCGTACTCGGCCTCATCGATGAGCACGTCGGTGGGGAGGTGCCCACCGGCGAGCAGCTCGATGGCCCGGTCGAAGCCGTCGACGTCGTAGACGAACGCGCCGCAGATCGTGAGCTCCATCACGATCGTCCGGTTCGGGTCGAAGCTCGGCCGCTCCATCCCGGTCCCCACCAGCACCAGTCGCCCGCCCCGACGCAGCTGCTGGTGGCCGGCCTCCATCGCCGAGCGCCTGCCGGAGGTCTCGATCACCGAGTCGAAGGCGACCTCGGCCTGCGTGTCGACCTGGGTCATGTCGAAGCACGCCAGGTGCTCGGGTGACACGACGACGGCACCGAGCTGCGCGGCGAGCTGCCGGCGTGTCGGCACCGGCTCCACGACGTGCACCTCGTGGCCGCGGTGCAGCGCCACAGCGGCGACCAGAGCCCCGATGGGGCCGGCGCCCGACACCAGCACGCGGGACTCCGGCGCGAGCTCGGCCCGGGTCAGAGCGTGCAGCGCCACCGCCAACGGCTCCGCCAGCGCTGCGGTTCGGAGGTCGAGACCGTCGGGCACGGCCCGTAGGCGCTCGACCTGGCACAGCACGTGGGTGGCGAAGGCTCCGTCGAACTCGCCGGTCATCGCCTCGGTCGCCTCGCACTGCGACGGACGCCCGGCCCGGCACGCCGCGCAGGCACCGCAGCGCGGCGAGTCCCCCGCCAGCACGGCCTGACCGGTGGCGAAGACCTCGACGCCGGGGCCGGTCTCCACGACCACCCCGCTCCACTCGTGACCCAGCACGTCCCCGGGGCGTCCCCAACCCTCCACGATGAGGTGGAGGTCGGAGCCGCACATCCCGCAGTAGGCCACCTCCACCAACACCTGGCCTTCCCCGGGCTCCGCCAGCTCCCTCGCTGCGAGCTCGACCTCTCCCCGACGGCGGTACACCGCGGCGGGCACCCGGCGCCGGCCCATCACCTGTCGCCGGGAGGTGGTGCGACGCCGGCGGAGGCCGGGTTGCCCGCGGGGAGCAGCACGGAGTGGGAGAGCTCCGCCGCCTCCGCAGGCGAACCGCGGAAGGCGATCTCGCCCTTGCGGATGACGGCCACCTGGTCGGCCAGGCCGAGGGCGTGGTCGAGGTGCTGCTCGACGATCAGCAGCGCGCAGCCTGTCGCCTTGATCTCGGCCAGCGTCTGGTAGACCTCGCCGGTGACGAGGGGAGCCAGGCCGAGGGAGAGCTCGTCCGCGATCAGCAGTCGGGGACGCAGCACCATGACCCGGGCCAGGGTGAGCATGCGCTGCTCCCCACCTGACAACGTGCCGGCCAGCTGTCGACGGCGCTCTCCCAACCGCGGGAACAGCGAGAACGCCTCGCCGAGCGCGGCGGCCCCGTCGACGACCTCCGGGGCGTTGCGGAAGGCGAGGCGCAGGTTGTCCTCGACGGTGAGCGTGGAGAACACCGCTCGGCCCTCGGGTGCGTGGGCGATGCCGGCGCGGGCGAGCTCGTGCGCGGGCCGTCCGGTGAGGTCCTGCCCGGCGACGAGCACACGGCCGGCAGTCGGCTGGACCAACCCGCTGGCCACCCGCGCCACGGTGGACTTCCCCGCGCCGTTGGCTCCCACCAGGGCGACCGCCGATCCAGGGGCCACCTCGAGGTCGATGCCGAAGAGGGCCCGGAAGCTCCGGTACGAAGCCTCGATCCCCTCGAGGCGCAGCACGGGCTCGACCATCAGACCGTGGCTCCCAGGTAGGCCGAGCGGACGCGCTCGTCGGCGAACACCTGCGCGGTGGGACCGTGAGCGATGAGCTGTCCGTAGTCGAGCACCCAGATGCTCTCGGCCAGCTCGGCGACCATGGCCACATCGTGCTCGATGAGCACCACCGCCACCCCCCGCTGATCGCACACCTGGCGGAGCACTGCGGCCACCTCGTCGGTCTCGTGACGGTCGAGACCCGAGGAGGGCTCGTCGAGGAACAGCAGCCTCGGCTCGCTCACCAGTGCACGGGCCAGCTCCACCAGTCGGGCGCGACCCAGGGGCAGCGACTCCGCCGGATCGTCGGCCAGCGGGGCGATCCCCAACAGCCCCAGCACCTCGTCGCAGCGGTCCAGCTCCTCCGGGCTCGGTCGACTCGAGCGCAGCAGGTCCGACACGAAGGTGCCACGGCGCTGCCGAGCCCGCTCGGCGACGATGAGGTGGTCGCGGACCGACATCCCTCCGAAGAGCTCGACGCGCTGGAAGGTGCGGGCGATGCCCATCCGCGCCCGAGCCGACGCGCTGCGCCGGAGCAGGTCCTCGCCGGCGAAGCGCACCGACCCCTCGTCGGGTTGGAGCACTCCCGTGAGGCAGTTGAACAGCGTGGACTTCCCTGCGCCGTTGGGGCCGATCACCGCCGCGAACTCACCGGGGCCGACGCGCAGGTCGACGGCGTTCAAGGCCACGATCCCCCGGAAGCGCTTGGTGACGCCGTGGACGTCGAGCAGCGGATCGGTCGGCGAGCGGCTCACGACGCGCTCCCGGACGCGGGCTCGGGGGTGCGCACGTCCAGCTCCGCCTCACCCGGGCCACTCACCCTCGGCGGCTGCGTGCCGGCTGGATCGTCGTGGCCGTCGACGGATCCGCTGCGCTCCCCCCGGCGGCCGGTTCGACGGAGGATGGCGTTGACCACCACCGCGGTCTGGGCCTCGATCGACCCCTCGGGGTGGCGGGCGTAGGTGATGGCGCCGAAGCCGAAGAGGATGAAGGCCACCGGGTTCGCCCACTGGGGGCTGATGCTGTCGAGCACGGAGGCGACCGGACCGTCGAGATCCGGGTGGGCGTCCAGGAAGTTCCCCGGCCAGGAGAAGAGGCGCTCGAGGAGCGCGGGAGCCAGGAAGAAGAACATGCCCGACATGACGGCGGCCTGCACGCTGCGGGCTCCCGCGCTGACGACCAGCGCCACCCAGACCAGCCCGATGAGGTAGCCGAAGTTGGCCTGGTAGTTGGCCTGGCCCATGTAGCTGGCCATCAGCCCACCGCCGAAGCCGGCGATGCCGGCGGCGAAGGTGAACGCCACCACCCTGGCACGTATGCCGGAGATGCCGATCGACGCGGCGGCGGTCGGACTCATGTGCAGGGCTTGCAGGAAGCGCCCCGTGGTGCCCTCGCGCAGACGGATCACCGCCAGGCCCACGACGGTGAGGCACAGCGCGGCGAAGACCAGGAACCAGCGGTCGTCCGCCAGGTCGACGGGTCCGATCAGCGGACGCGGGACGTCCAGCGGGGTGGCCCCTCCGCTCACCCAGCCGAGGGGTACGAGCACCGCTTCGAACATGAGGGCGAAGGCCAGGGTGGCCAGCGCCAGGTACACGCCGTCGAGGCGAACCACCGGTATGGCGAGCACCGCCCCCAACGCGGCGCTCAGCACGCCTCCCAACACCATCGCGCCGATCACGGGCATGCCCGTGGCCTGCACCAGCTGCGCGGTGGCGAAGGCGCCGACGGCGGCGAACGCGGCGGGGGAGAGGCACAGCATCCCGCCGAGGCCGGTCCATGTGGTGATCGAGAGCATCGTCGTCGCCAGGACGACCCCGCTGACGACCAGACCCAACCAGAAGGCGTCCAGCACCCAGAAGCAGAGCGCGAAGCCCACGGCGACCACCAGGCCGCCGAAGGCCCGGGTGCCGAGGGTCATCCACTCGGGCCGGCGCTGGGCGACCGGGGCGGGCGGGGGCGGATCGACCGCCGCCAGCGGGTCGACGGCGTCGCGGGAGCTGCGAAGGCCTGGTCGCAGGATCAGCAGCGCGAAGAGCACCACGAAGGGCAGGGCCGGGCGCAGTCCGGTGGCCAGCACGCTGTCGGTGGGCAGGCTGCCCGCCAGCACCGCCTGCAGCACCCCCAGCGCGATGCCCCCGGCGAAGGTCAGCGGGATGCTGGAGAGGCCGCCGACCACCGTGGCCGCCAGGGCGGCGACCAGGAGGGTGAACAGGTCGATGGGGTTGAGGGAGGCGAACAGCGGCGCCACCAGCACCCCGGCCAACCCGGCCAGCAGCGACGACAGCGCCCATGAGGTCATCGACACCGATTCCGCGTCCACACCGTGCAGCTCCGCCATGCGCGGGCTCTCCACCACCGCCCGCATCCTCAGGCCCAGGTCGGTCCGGTTGAACAGGTAGACCAGGGCGAGCACCACCACCGCCGTGCTGGCGATCGTGGCCACCTGGCCCGCGTCGAGCACGAAGCGACCGCCCTCGGGCCAGAGCCACTCGTCGGTGCGACGCACCCACCACAGCGGCGGCGGGTTCTTCTTCGACTCCGAGCCCAGGAAGAGCCGGACCACCTCGGGTATGGCGATCAGCAGGCCCATCGAGGTGACCAGCTTCGCCATGGAGCCCGCACCGCGCAGGAAGCGGAACAGCGTGCGCTCCAGCAGCAGGCCGATGGCCGGGCCCACCACGACGATGGCCACCAGCGCGGCCGCCCACAGGGGCCAACCGTGCTCCTTGCGCAGCACGTAGAACACCGCGGCGCTGGCGTAGGCCTGGGCGCCGTACGCGAGGTTGAACACGCCGGAGGTCTTGTAGGTGAGCACCAGGCCGACGGCGAGCAGGGCGAAGACGCAGCCCGTGGGGATGCCCCGGATGGCGTACTCGAGCAGGTCGGCCACCGTCGTCGCCTACTTGAAGGTCGGCTCGAGCGAGTCGTCGGCGATGTCGAAGCAGGTGAAGATGGCGTCGTCGGTGAGGGGCACGAACTGGCCGTCCTCGATCGCCATGTACACGTTGCAGTTCTGTTCGCTGCGCTGGTAGTGGCCGCTCACGGACCAGTCGACACCGGCGAGGAACCCGTCGGCGGTGTAGTCGTCCATCGAGTTGACGGCGTCGATCACCTTCTGGCGATCGAAGTCCGGACCGGCCTCCCGGAGCCCTCGCACCAGCAGGTCGGCGTTGAGCCAACCCACGATGCTGTTCTCGGTGCGCTGACCGCCCGTCTCCTCGATCCACTCCTCGTAGTTCTGGAGACCCTCGGGCTTGAGGTCCTCGGGGGTCTCCAACGGGGCGAACGCCATGGTCACGTACGAGCCCTCGAAGAGGTCGCCGAACTCGTCGAGGAACTCCTGGTCGTAGGCGTTGGGCAGGACCTGGATGGCGTCGAGCCCCTGCTTCTTCATCTCCTTGGCGAGGGTGACCACGCCGTTGTTGTCCATGCAGGTGAGCACGATGTCCACCCCCGCGTCCTTCATCTTGGACACCTGCACCGAGAGGTCCGTGGTGCCGTAGCTCAACGACGCGTCACGGAACGCCACCTCGGCGTCCGCCGCGTCGCCCCACCGCTCGATGGAGCTGTCCCACCCCTCGAGGCACTTCGCCGACTGCGGCACGTTGTAGGCGAGCAGCCCCGCCTTGTGCCGGCCGGCCTCCTTGATGAGGTACACGGGTCCTGGTTGCTCGCAACCGAGGCACAGGTAGGAGCCCGCCTGGCCGAACAGGTTGAGGCGCTGGTCCTCCGGCGTGCCCTGCCACTCGGGGTTGATGGTCCAGCCGAAGGCCGGCACCTCGGCCTCGACCAGCTGGTCGGCGCCGGTGAAGAGCAACGTGGCGATGGGGACCGCGGCGAAGGCCTCGTCGGCGTCGATGAGGCCCTTGACCTCGGCGGAGTTGTTGGCGAGCTTGTCGTCGCGCACATCGGTGAGCACCAGGTCGCGACCGTGCACGCCACCCTGGGAGTTGACCATCGCGAAGTAGGCGTTGACGCCATCGGCCGCCGTGTCGTACTTGCCGCCCAGCGGGTTGGTGATCGAGGCCACGCCCTCCACCCGGATCTCGTCGTCGGTGACCCCGGGTGCCTCGACCGCGACCTTCTCGGTCCCCTGCGAGGCGGCCGAGGTCGTCGTGGCGTCGTCGGACGCGTCCTCGCCCGAGCTCGAGGAGTTGCCGCAGGCACCCAGCACCAGTGCGGTGGCTGCTGCCACGGCGATCCAGCGAAGCCGCATCTCGTCCCCCATGTGGTTTCCCCGTCGTCCACGCCGTCGGTGTGACGGACGCTCCCCCAGTGGGGCCTGACACTAGCGTCAGGTTTGCAGACGGGACACGGAAAAGGTGCGCGCCACGCCGTCGTCGGGGTCTGTCAGTGGCCCGGGCCGAAGAAGGCGTCGAGCATGCAGGCGGCCAGGGTGCGGGTCACCTGGTCTGCATCGGAGCTCACCTGGGCGGTGGCCAGCAGGTAGTTGAGCCGCTCGACCATCGCGACGCACGCCAGCGCGGCCACCTCCGCGCGGAGCTGCTTCGAGCGGCGGACCTTGATGTGCTCGGCCAGCGCGGCGGCGATGGTGCCGAGGAGGTCGGGCAGGCCGGCAGATCCGTCCGGTGCCTCGGCGTCGGTCCAGGAGCGGATGAGCGGGCCGTATCGCCCGTAGAGCTCCTGGAACGCCGTCAGCCACTCCTCCAGCGCCGCGCGCCCGGCCTCGTCGTCGCGCACGTCGGGAAGAGCACGGGTGATCGCCTCCAGCTCGGCGGAGACCTCCGCCACCAGCTGCTCGAACAGGTCGTCCTTGGCGGTGAAGTACAGGTAGAACGTGCCGTGGGAGGTCTTGGCGCGCTTGACGATGTCGTCCACCCGGGTGGCGTGGAAGCCCTTGGCGGAGAACACGTGCATGCCGGCCTGCAGCAAGCGGGCGCGCGTGGCCTTGCCCCTGGCTCTCACCGGGGTGGCGTGGCCGGGCTGTGCACCGCTGGAGCGAGACGCCATCGGCGGTGAGGCTAGTGCTGCGACGTCGCCGCACCGGTGCTGGAGGGTGAACTGACGCATGCGTCAGTTAGGGTGTCGGCGTGCCACGCGATCGTGAGGAGCGCAGCTGATGGACCTGGGCTTCTCCGAGGAGGAGCGGGCCTTCGCTGCGGAGGCCCGCCGTTGGCTGGCGGAACACCTCCCGGAGGTGCCGGAGTTCACCTCCCTCGACCAGGAGATCGACTGGGGTCGTCGCTGGCAGGCCACGTTGGCCGCCGACCGGTGGGTGGGCATCTACTGGCCACGGGAGCTCGGCGGCCGCGGAGCCTCGCCGGTGCAGGTGGCGTTGTTCAACCTCGAGTACGCCAGAGCGGGGGCGCCGCAACCGGTGAACCGCGTCGGCATCAACCTCGCGGGACCCACCTTGTTGGCCCACGGCACCGATGCCCAGAAGCAGCGCTGGCTTCCGCGGATCCTCGACGCCTCGGAGATCTGGTGCCAGCTCTTCAGCGAGCCCGACGCCGGCTCCGACCTCGCGTCGCTGCGCACGCGGGCCGAGCCCACCATCGACCGCGACGGCTCACCGGGCTGGCTGGTCAGCGGTCAGAAGGTGTGGACCAGCTACGCCGAGGTCGCCCGTTGGGGGATCTGCCTGGCCCGAACGGACAGCGACGCTCCGAAGCACAGGGGGATCTCCTACCTGGTGATCGACATGACCACCCCCGGGATCGAGGTCCGGCCGCTCCGCCAGATCACCGGTGAGTGCGAGTTCAACGAGGTCTTCCTCGATCAGGTCTGGGTCCCCCGGGAGCACCTGGTGGGAGAGCTGCACCAGGGCTGGGCGGTGGCCAACACCACCCTGGCGCACGAACGTGGCACCAACTTCCCGTTCAAGGAGCAGGTGGTGCACGAGGTGCTGCTCGAACGGCTGTGGGGTGAGGCCGCTCGTCGCGGTCGACTCGAGGACCCGCAGGTCGTCGACGGTCTGGTCACCGCCCACCTGGAGCTCACCGTGCTGCGCCTGCACAACTGGCGCACCCTCAGCGCGTTGGCCAAGGGCCGTGAGCCGGGGCCCGAGTCGAGCTGGGTCAAGCTCGCCTGGACGGACATGACCCAGCACCTCTCGAGCGCGGCGCTGGACGTGCTGGGCGACGACAGCCCGCTGTGGGGCGAGTGGCAGCGGCAGCACCTGTGGTCGCGGGCGGCCTCGATCGCCGGCGGGACCTCGGAGATCCAGCGCACCATCATCGGGGAGCGGATCCTGGGCCTTCCCCGCTGATCCGCCAGCGGATCGACCGGCTCGGCGGTCGCGGGATCGTGAAGCGCCGCAGCGGGTGGGTCCTCCTCTAGCGTGAGCTCGTGGACGTGGAGCAGGGCGTCGCCGAGCGAGCGAGCACCGTGGGTGCCCGGGACCCGTTCGTGGACTTCGTGCGGGCGTTCTCCCTGCTCGTCGTCGTGGCATGGCACTGGTGCTTCACCATCATCATCTGGAGGCCCGACGGCCCTCATGCCACCAACCCGATCGGCTTCACCGACGGCGCCTGGGTGGCGACGTGGCTGTTCCAGGTGATGCCCCTGTTCTTCTTCGTCGGGGGATACGCCAACCTCTCCGCCTATCGCGCCAAGCAACGCCGGGGGACGAGCCTGTGGGCGTTCGTGTGGGGACGGGTGAAGCAGCTCGCCCTGCCGTCGCTCGTGCTGCTGGGGATGTGGGTCGTCCTGGGGGTGATCGCCGCCACCCGCTACGACGCCGAGTGGGTCTGGAGGGCGGTCCGGCTGGTGGTGAGCCCGTTGTGGTTCGTGGCCGTGTACCTGCTCATCATCGTGGCGTTCCCGCTGATGCACTGGTTGCACCAGCGCTACGGCACCCTGGTGCTGGTGTGGCTCGTGGGCGCCTCCGCGCTGGTCGACGTCGCCCGCTTCGCCCACGGCCGCACGACGTGGGCGTTGCTCAACATGCTCCTGGTGTGGGGGTTCTGCCATCAGCTCGGGTTCTTCTACGAGCAGATGGTGGGTGCCGGTCGGCGACTGGCCTGGACCCTCGCATGGGGTGGTCTGTTCTCGCTCGTGGCGCTGGTCGCCTCCAACCTCTATCCGGGCTCCATGGTGGGCGTGCCCGGCGAGCGGTTCTCCAACATGGCCCCACCCACGCTGTGCATCGTGGCACTCGTCGTGTTCCAGTCCGGGGTCGCGCTGCTGCTGCGTCCCTGGGTGCTGGAGCGACTGGAGACCTCGCACCGTTGGGCTCGGACCAACGAGGTGATCAACCGCTTCGCCATGCCGCTGTTCCTGTTCCACAGCACGGGCATGGCGATCGCCCTGTGGATCGGCACCCGGTTCGGGTTCTACGACAAGCGGGCGCCGGACGCCGGCTGGTGGCTGTTCCGGCCGGTGTCGTTCCTGATGCCCCTGCTGTGCACCCTCCCGATCATCTTCCTGTTCGGTCGCCGATGGGTGAAGCCCTCGCCGGAAGTTCAAGGGAGCCCTCGGCCGACCCGATAACCGCGTCGACCCACCAGCGAGGTGCCTGTGGACCCCATCCCGACGGCGTGCACCGAACAGACCAGCGAGAGGGCGGTGGCTGTGGGGACCTCGCGCGCTCTCGAAGCGGACCTGGCCGGAGCCGAGGCTGCGTCGGTGGCGTTGCGGGAGCTCGGCGACGGGGTCGCTGCCCGCCTGTTGGTGGTGTTCTGCTCCTCTCACCTCGACGTGGTGGCGGTGGCCCGCGGTGTCGCCTCGGTGGCCGGAGGTGTCGCCACCGTCGGCTGCACGACCGCCGGCGAGATCACCGGGTCCGGGCCCACCGAGTCGGGTGTGGTCGTGCTGGCGCTGGGTGGCGACGGGTTCTCGGTGGCCACCGCGGTGGAGGAGGTGCGCGGCGGCGATCTGCGAGCGGCCGCAGAGCGGGCAGCCGGGTGCGCGGAGGAGGTGGAGGCGCGCGGTCACACCGTGCTGCTGATCCTCTCCGACGGGCTGGCCGGCGACCAGCAGGAGGTGGTGCGCGGCGCCTACGCACGTGTCGGCGCGGAGGTCCCGCTCGTGGGCGGGTGCGCCGGCGACGACCTGCGGATGGAGCGGACCGCACTGGTGCACGGCTCGGACGTGGTCGGCGATGCCGTGGTGATGGCCGCCATCTCTTCGGAGGCGCCGCTGGGCATCGGGGTCAGCCACGGCTGGCGCGCCGTGGGCGAGCCGATGATGGTGACCCGCAGCGACGGCGTCGCGGTGCGCACCCTGGACGGCCAGCCCGCGCTGCAGGTGTACCTGGACCGGTTGGACGCCCCCGACGAGGTCCGCTGGGATCCGGAGGCGTTCATCTCGTTCTCGGCGTCGCACCCCCTGGGCGTGTCCCGGCGCGGCCGCGACGAGATCCGTGGTGTGGCCACCGCTGACTTCGAGGCCGAGGCGCTGGGCTGCTTCGCCGAGGTGCCCCAGGGCGCCTCGTGCCGCATCATGTGCGGTGACACCGGTTCGGTGCTGGCCGCCACCGAGGACGCCTGCAACGAGGCGCTGGACGCACTCGAGGGGCGCGCCCCCAAGGGGTTCCTGGTGTTCGACTGCACCGCCCGCAAGCAGCTCCTGGGCGACGGCGGGACCTCCGAGGAGATCTCCCGGGTCGGTTCCATCTCCGGCGCCGCGCCGGTGGCCGGCTTCTACACCTACGGGGAGTTCGCCCGCACGTCGGGGCCGGCAGGGTTCCACAACCAGGCCATCGTCGTGCTGGCGGTGGCATGAGTGGCCCGGAGGACGCCGTCGAGCGCATCGATCGGTCGCAGCCCTCAAGGGTCGCCTGGTCGACGCTCCAGCTCTCGGAGTTCCTCGAGGTGTTCGAGGTGCTCGAGCCCGAGCACCTCCTCCGGGTCGCCCTGGACCGCGTGGCGGAGGCGTTCGACGCCGAGGTGGTGGCCCTGGTGGTGGACGGCGTGATCGAGCGGTGCCTCGGGTTCCCGGTGGACCGCGTGCCCGTGACGGTGCTCTCACCGCTGGCGAACGAGCGCCACGGTCGTGCCGAGCTGCCGAACCTGGGCACGATGCACTCGGTGTCCGCCGAGATCGGTCGGCAGGGGGCGCGCCTCGTGGTGATGCGCGCAGGTGCGCCCTTCGAGCGCGACGAGGAGGTGCTGCTGCACGCCATGGGCCGTGCCCTGTGCCTGGCTCAGACGGCGGCGGCGTCGTTGGGCGCGGAGCGCGAGGCGCGCGCTGACAGCGAACGTCGCGAGGAGGAGAACCTCCGACTGGTGGGCCAGCTCGGCGAGAAGCAGCGGGTGAGCTCCCGCCTCCAGCAGATCCAGCGGGGCATCACCCAACGTGTCGACCTTCGCCGGATCCTCGACGCGATCGTGGAGGGAGCCTCCGAGCTGCTGGGGGTCGAGGTGGTGGGGCTGCGGGTGCAGGGCCTCGACTCCGGTGATCACCTCGCCTCGACGGTCGGCTTCGGTCAGAGCTCCGGGCAGGCCTTCTGCGAGCTTCCCCTGGACCAGGGGTTCAGCGGGCGGGCGTTCGTCGAGAACCGCCTGGTGGTGTCGGAGCACTACCAGCACGAGCCGCTCCAGTGCGCCGGGGACCTACCCCGGCACCTGCACGCGGCCATGGCGGTGCCCGTGCACCGCAACGGGGTGCCCGTCGGCGTGCTGAGCGTCGGAGCGGCGGAACCGGGGCGGCGCTTCAGCGCCACCGACTGCGAGACCCTCGAGGCGCTCGCCGAGCACGCGTCGCTGGCGGTCAACGACGACAGCGTGGTGCAGCGGCTCCAGAGGGCGCTCGAGGGCGCCACCCACGAGGCCCACCACGATGCGCTCACCGGACTGCTCAACCGCCGCAGCGCGGTGCAGGCGCTCGAGCACCGCCTCGCCCGCACCGCCGAGCTCGGTCAGACGTTCTGCCTGTTCATCGACATCGACCACTTCAAGCTGATCAACGACATGTACGGGCACGCCTTCGGCGACCGCGTGCTGGTGGCGGTCGGCGAGCGCCTCCACAACGCGGTGCGCGCCGAGGACGTGGTGGCCCGGTTGGCCGGCGACGAGTTCGTGGTGGTCGTCTCCCAGATGGACGACGGCGACGTCGCCGCCTGGGCTCGGCGGCTGCTGGCCAGGTTGGCGGAGCCGATGGTGATCGACGGGCGGGAGGTTCGCCTCAGCGCCAGCGTCGGCATCTCCTCGGGGCACTCGGACTGCTCCGGCGAGGAGCTGATCGTCGACGCGGACGTCGCCCTGTACCGGGCCAAGCAGCAGGGTCGCAGCCGGGTGCTCACCTACGACCACGCCATGCGCGCGGAGATGCTCCGCCGCACCGAGCTGGAGCGCGAGCTGGCTGCAGCGGCGAGCGCATCGGAGTTCGTCGTCCACTTCCAGCCGCTGGTCGATCTGCCCACCATGACCGTGGCCGGCTTCGAGTCGCTCGTGCGCTGGGAGCACCCTCGGCGCGGACTGCTCTACCCCGTCGACTTCCTCGACGCGGCCGAGGAGTGCGGCGCGATGCCCGACATCGACGCCTTCGTGCTCGACGCCTCCTGCGCCCAGCTCGCCGAGTGGCTGCCGCAGCATCCGGAGCTCACCGCGTCGGTCAACCTGTCCGCCCGCCAGTTCGTGCACCCGGGCCTGGTGGACCTGGTCGCGGGCGCCCTAGACGCCCACGGGGTCCCTGGGCACCGGCTGCTGCTGGAGCTGACCGAGAACGTGATGATGGACGACACCGATCCCGCCATGGAGAACCTGGCGGCGCTGCACCGCCTCGGGGTGCGCTTCGTGGTGGACGACTTCGGCACCGGGTACTCCTCGCTGGTGTACCTCAAGCGGTTCCCGGTGGACGTGTTGAAGATCGACCGCTCCTTCGTCGGGGGACTGGGTCGATCGCGCGACGACGAGACGATCGTTCGCGTGATCCTGCGTCTGGCCGACGCGCTGGGCCACGCGGTGGTGGTCGAGGGGGTGGAGACCGTCGAGCAGCTCGAGATCGTCACATCGATGGGCTTCACGACCGCCCAGGGGTTCCTGTTCTCGCCGGCGCTGCCCGCAGCGGAGTTCCGCGACCTGCTCGAGGACCCGCAGCGCACCGCTGCCTGGGGACCTGCGGGGCGCGACGGGGCACGCCGGTCGAGCCCGTCCCGCTGATCGACGTCGATCAGCCCCGGAGCGCGCCCAGCTCGGAGAGCTCGACGACGCGGCCCTCGTCGATGGAGCGGTGGGCGGCCACCCCCGTCGCCACCGCCCACATCCCTTCGGCGACCGTCACCGCTGCAGGTCGACCGCTGCGGATGGCCTCCGCGAGGTGGACGTGCTCCATGTAGCTCGCGCCCTGGTGCAGCTCCGGATAGGGGACGCGGGGGTCCATCGGGGCGGGCACCTCCCGCACCCCGGTGCCGGTTCGGCTGCCGGGCGCTCCCGCCGCCGAGCGCTCGCCGACCCACACCACCTCGCCGGGGACCGTGGCCTCCAGCTTGGCCGCGTCCCCGGTGATGGTCAGCTCCTGTTCGAAGCGGCCGCCCTCGGCGAACATGCACAGATCGAGCAGCCCCCGCACCCCGTTGGCGTAGTCGATCACCACGAACGCGTTGTCGAGCACGTCGGGGACCTCGCCGTCGTAGCGCTCGTCGAGGTGGTTCACGTCCTGGCCGCCGCTGGCCATCACCCGCACAGGATCCGCCCCTGCGACCAGGCGCATCAGGTCGAAGAAGTGGCAGCACTTCTCCACCAGGGTGCCCCCGGTGTTGCGGGTGAAGCGGTTCCAGTTCCCCACCTTCGCCAGGAACGGGAAGCGGTGCTCCCGGATGGTGACCATCCGGGTGGTGCCGCACACGCCCTGGGACAGCAGCTCCAGCATCACCGCCGAGGTGGGCATGAACCGGTACTGCAGCCCCATCCAGGTGATCGCCGGTCGTGCCGCCGCCAGCTCGACCACCCTGGCGCACTCCTCCACGGTGGTGCACAGCGGCTTCTCCACGAAGACGTGCTTGTCGGTGCGCAGCGCCGAGTCGAGCACGGCGGCGTGCGTGTGGTTCGGGGTCGTGACCACCACCACGTCGATCTCCCCGTCGTCCAGCAGGTCGTCGAGCGAGTCGTGCACCCGTACCCGGTCGCGGGCCGGCTCACCTCCGGGTCCCGCAGCGACGCAGGTGAGTCCCCACTCGACGCTCGTCGGCTCGGGGTCGTGGACGGCGACCACCTCGGCACCGGGGAGGTGGCCCAGGTCGAGCAGGTGCTCGCCGCCCATCATCCCCGTGCCGACGACGCCGTAGCGGATCGTGTCGGGCATCCCCGACACGGTAGCGACCCCGCGAGGGCGCTCACCGCCGCGCGGTCCGTACGGCCGCCGGAGCGTCGGGACGGGGCGCCGATCCGATTGACTGTGGGGATGGACGACATCTCGACCCCATCGGCCCCATCCGCTCGTCAGCCGCTGCCGGCCGACGAGCTCCGCCAGTGGGCGGCCGACCACCACCCCTGGGCGGTGGGCACGGGGAGCGACCGCCTGCTGCGCACGTTCACCTTCGACAGCTTCGGCGACGCCATGCGCTTCATGGCGGCAGTGGCTCCGGACATCGAGCGCCTCGATCACCATCCCGAGTGGCAGAACGTGCAGAACCAGGTGTGGGTGGAGCTCACCACCCACGATGCCGGAGGTGTCACCGCTCGCGACCTGGAGCTGGCCGAGGCGATGGACCGGGCGGCGTCGCGGGTCGGTGCGACGAGCTGATCCTCCGCAGTGGGGTCCTGTGCCGCTCGCACGCCTCGACGGTCAGGCCCAGGTGCGCACCACCGAGAGCACCGTGGCCGCGTCGGGGCCCGTGCCGTGCAGCGACGTCGCCTCGACCGGCGTCCGTCGGGACGCCACCGCGCACAGCTCCGCCGCATCGCCGGTGATGGTGGTGCGTGCGGGCTCGTCGCCACGGAACGACCAGTCGTCGCCGTTGGGACCGGTGAGCTCGAAGGCCACCGGGCCGGAGAGCTCGAGGTCGTGGATCGAGAACGCGTGGGGCAACGTCCGCCATGCCAGCCGGACGATCAAGCGGAGCCGGTCGGTGGCCTCCGGCTCCAGGCCGAAGGCCCAGGCCACGTCGCCGGTGTGGATCCACGTCTCGGCCAGGCGCGTCGTGGCCAGGGTGCGCGCCGACAACGTCCCCGCCACCCACGGCACCCGGGCGTGGGGGTCGCAGGACGACAGGGCGGCCACCTGGTCGCTCGAGGCCGCTGCCCATCGCCGTCGGAGGTCGTCGATGGGGACGTCGCGGTCGCGACTCACCATGGCGTCGATGGCGTCGTCCATGCTGTCCGGCGCATCGATGCCGGCCAGCAGGCGTCCCAGCACGTCGTGGTAGTCGCCCCGCACGCTGGCGACGGCCATCTCGTCGGTCTGGCACAGGTGGGTCATCACGTCGGCCACGGACCATCCCTCGCAGCGCGAGGGAAGGCGCCAGTCGGCCTCGGATCGGCCGGCCAGCAGGTCGTCGAGCTCTTGCTGCTGTGCCGCGAGGGCGGTGATCTCGTCGTCCATCCGCGCCAGTCTCGCCGCCGTCGTCGTGCGTGGCGAGTGCGGTCGGTCGGGTAGCCTCACCCGGTCGAGGAGCACCTCAGGGGGCAGCTGCCATGGGCGACACCGCGAGCACCGCATTCCCGGCCGAGGGCCGCAGCGCCGAGGACCTCCTCGTCGAGCTGCGAGCCGATCGCACCGAGGACCTCGACTGGCGGGGCGGGAAGGCGTTCAGCCTCGTCTACAACACCGACGATCCCGACCTGGAGGCGCTCCAGCACGAGATCGCCGCCATGTTCCTCCACGAGAACGCCCTCAACCCGTTCCGCTACAAGACGCTGCTGCGGATGGAGGGCGAGGTGATCGACATGGCCCGCTCGCTGTTCGGGGCGTCGGCCGGATCGCTCAGCTCGGGGGGCACCGAGTCGATCTTCCTGGCGGTGCAGACCGCCCGCGACCACGCCAGGGCGCGAGGGATCATGTCACCTGAGCTGATCTGCTCGATCACCGCCCATCCGGCGTTCGCCAAGGCCTGCAAGTACCTCGACGTGCGGTTCCACCCCCTCCCGGTGCGCGACGACGGACGGGCCGATCCCGACGCCTACGCCGAGGCCATCGGTGAGGACACGGCGCTCGTCGTCGCCTCGGCGCCGTGCTACCCCTTCGGGGTCATCGACCCCGTGGAGGAGATCGCCGGTGCTGCCGCCGCCCGCGGCGTGCTGTGCCACGTGGACGCCTGCCTCGGGGGCTACCTGCTGCCATTCTGGGAGCGGCTGGGGCGGCCCGTGCCGCCCTGGGACTTCCGGGTGGAGGGCGTGACCTCCCTGTCGGCGGACATCCACAAGTACGGGTACTGCTTCAAGGGGGTCTCGTCGATCCTGTACGCCGATCGGGAGCTCTTCCAGCGACAGGTCTTCATGTACGACTCCTGGCCGGGCGGGCTCTACGCCTCCGCCTCGGCGGCGGGCACGCGACCCGGTTCCCCCATCGCCGCGGCCTGGGCCACCATGACCCACCTCGGCGAGGACGGCTACCTGCGGTTGGGGTCGCGGGTGCTGGCCGCCACCGACGGCTTCCGGGCCGGCATCGCCTCGGTGGACGGGGTGCGCGTCACCTCCGATCCCGACATGTCCGTCTTCGAGTTCGGCGCCGACCCCGCGTCGTGCGTGGTCGTGGACATCGAGGCGGTCGGCGACCGGATGGACGAGCGCGGCTGGAACCTCGACCGACAGCAGGGCGGCCTGCACGTGATGCTCTCGCCGGGCCACGACCGGGTGGTCGACGCCTTCGTGCACGACCTGTCTGCGTCGGTGGCCGACCAGGGCGAGGCCAGCGGCGCGGCCCACACCTACGGCGCAGTGGTCGAGTGACGCCGCGACCACCGAGCCGCCGTCGCCAGGTTCCCGGCCGGCCGGCCTGCTGATCGCCGCGTGTAGCGTGGCGGGCCATGAGCGGGCCGGCCGTCAGGACCGATGCGGTGGTGGTCGGTGCCGGCACCGCCGGGGCCAACGTCGCCTGCGAGCTGGCGCGCCTCGGCATGGGCGTGGTGCTGGTGGAGCGCCGAGCAGCCTCCCACGGCGGCGCCCACTGGCACAACGGCGTGCTCGACTGGCAGTTCCGCCGGGCCGGCCTCGGCACGCCGGTCCCGCCCGAACGGGTGCGCGACGGCGCCACCGTGCACCTCTTCGGTCCTGACGGCCGAAGGGCCGTGACCGTCGCGGACAGCCCGGTGGTGACCGCCGACATGGCCCTCCTCGGCGAGCGCCTGCGGTCGAGCGCCGGCGAGCAGGGCGTCGAGGTGCTGGATCGGGTCGCCCACCTCTCGGTGGAGGTCCGTGGCGGGCGGGTCACCGCGCTCGAGCTGGCCGGGGGCAGGCGGCTGGAGGCGGCGTTGTTCGTCGACGCCTCGGGCCGTCGGGGAGTTCTGCGCAGCGCCGATGCCTTGTTGCGGCCCTGGTGCCCTCCGGTTCGGGGCGACGAGCTGTGCACCGCCACCGACGTGGTGCTCCGCGTCGCCGACACCGACGGGGCCCGCCGCTACCTCGATCGGTTCGGGGTGCCCGCCGGCGACACCATCAGCATGGTGGGCACCCACGGCGGGTTCTCGACCTGTGGGGTCACGGTGTCGGCTGCCCTGGACGAGGTGTCGGTGCTCGTGGGCTGCCTGGCCAACGGCCGCTACGGGACCGGTCCCCGGATGCTCGGCGAGCTGCGTCGTCGGGAGCCCTGGATCGGCGAGGAGATCTCCGGAGGTTCGGGGGTGATCCCCCTGCGGCGACCCTATGCACGCTTCACCGCTCCGGGCCTGGCCATGGTGGGCGACGCCGCGTGCCAGGTGTTCCCCGCGCACGGCTCGGGGATCGGGATCGGGCTCATCGCCGGGAGGATGCTCGCCGATGCCGTGCGCGGCGCGGCCGATCCCGGCGCCGAGACCACGTTGTGGGCGTACCAGGCGGCTTTCCAGCGCGAGCTCGGGGGCCTCTTGGCCGCGTTCGACGGGTTCCGCCGCATGAGCACGGCCCTCGGCGGCGACGGAGTGGGCCGGATGCTGTCGGCGGGGCTGATGACCGAGCCGATGGTGCGAGCCGGTCTCGACCAGCGCTGGCGCACCCCGACCACGGCCGAGCTGCCGGCCATGGCGGCCCGGCTCGCTCGGGAGCCGGGCCTGGCGGCCCGCATGTTGCCGATGCTGGTCCGCGGCCAGCTCGCCGGTCGCGCCGGCGCCCGCTACCCGGAGGAGGTCGACGGGGCCGCGCTGGCCGCCTGGGACGCCCGGGTGGCCCGGCTGCTGGGGCCGCTGCCCCGCTGAGGGACCGGCGTTGAGGGCGCCGATCGTCGCCGCAGCGGTGGCTGCACCTTCGGCGGACTCCGGCGAGGGCCGAGCTCGACCAGCAGGTCCTCGGTGGCTGCCGCGACGCGCGCCACCGCTCTCTGCACCGCCTCGGCGTTGGCCGCCGAGACGCTGCTCAGGGCGCCTACCTTGCGCACGTACTGCAGCGCGGCCGCTTCGACCTCCTCGCCGGTGGCGGGTGGTTCGAGCCCGCGCAGGGGCGTGATGTTCCGGCACATCGCCACGACCGTACCGGTCGGGCGTCCGAGCCGCGGGGCGGCGCTCCGTGCTCGCGCCGCGTGGCGGTCGGCCCGGCCGCTACGGTGCCGACGATGAGCCAGCCGTTCCGCTTCGCCGTCCAGCTCGACCACCCCTTCGACGGCTCCACCTGGGCCGACACCTGCCGCGAGGTGGAGGCGCTGGGGTACTCCTCGATGCTCGTGCCCGACCACTTCGACGAGGGCTTGGGACCGATCAGCGCCATGGCCATGGCCGCGGCGGTCACCACCACCCTCAAGGTCGGTGCGCTGGTCCTCGACACCGACTTCCGCCACCCCGCCGTGCTGGCCCGCGAGCTGGCCACCATCGACCTGCTCTCCGAGGGGCGCCTGGAGGTGGGCCTGGGGGCGGGCTGGAAGACAACCGACTACGTGCACTCCGGCATCCCCCACGATCCCCCGAAGGTGCGCGTCGATCGCATGATCGAGCACGCCACCGTGCTGCGGCGCCTGTTCACCGAGGAGTCGGTCACCTTCGAGGGCGAGCACTACCGGATCTCCGCCCTCCCCGGCAGCCCCCGCCCGTACCGGCCGGAAGGTCCGCCGTTCCTGATCGGGGGTGGTGCGCCGAGGATGCTGCGCTTCGCGGGGAGCTTCGCCGAGATCGTGGGGGTGAACGCCTCGATCCACAGCGGGGAGATCGACACCGACGCGGCACGTGACGGCATGCCCGACCGCATCGACGCCAAGGTCGCCTGGGTGGCCGAAGGTGCGGCGCGTCGCACCGACGGTCGCCATCTGGGTGACCTGGAGATCAACGCCTGGATGGCGGCCGTGGAGCTCACCGAGGACCGTGACGGCGTGGCCGACCTGCTCGCCCAGCTGTTCGGGGTGCCGCCGGAGGAGGCGCTCGACTCGCCCATGGCGCTGGTGGGCAACGTCACCCAGATGGTCGAGTCGCTGGAGCAGCGGCGCGAGCGGTGGGGCTACAACTACCCGGTGATCCCCGGGCTCAAGGCGCACGACCTGGCCCCGGTGGTGGCAGAGCTCACCGGCCGATGAGCCCCTGCCCGGTCCGTTCCCGGCGCCGGAGGGTTGCCCTGAACCTCGCTCAGGAATAGGTTCCTCGGGGCGAGCGGACCACCGGGGAGGTCCGCGAGGTGCAGGGGGGAACGATGGAGCTCGACCGTCGGCGGTTCATCCGGGGCGCCGCGTTGGCTGCGGCCGCCGCCGGCTCTGTGGGCGCACTCACGGGATGCGCGCCGAAGCCCACCATCGCCTCGGCTCGTCACACCCTGAGGGGCCTGTGGGACGCGGCCGTTCCCGGCACGTGGAACGGTGTGGTGCAGGACTGGCTGGAGCCGGGCGTGCCGGCCCCGGGCGCCGACGACGCCAGGGTGCAGGACTGGCTGGAGCTGGTGGTCACCTCGGTGCTGCCCCCGCCGCTGGACTTCCTGGGCGACGGGTTCTTCCGGGCGTGGGCGGCCGACCTGGACCTCTGGGCCGACACCTTCCACCCGCCCTTCGAGGGACTGCCCACCTTCGGTCACCTGCCGCTCGGACCCTCGCTGGCCGAGCGGGGCCGGCAGTACAAGGTGATGCTGATGCAGAGCCTCTTCGACGGCCCGCTCGACCTGAAGTACTTCGCCGGCATCACCCTGGCCAAGGTCGGCTTCTACGCCGATGCCCACCACGAGCTCACCGGGGAGGGCGAGCCGGTCGGGAGCCGGTACATCGGCTTCCCCGGTCCCAACGCCGAGTCGCCCCCTGCGGAGTTCTCCTACCGAGCCCCCTACGGCTTCGCCGACGACCGTCTGATCACGGTGGGCGATGGCCTGGTGGCGGCGCCGTGAGCCCCCACCCCGCCTCCGAGCCGCTGCCGGCCGAGGTCGACGTCTGCGTCGTCGGCTCGGGCTTCGGCGGCGGACCCGCCGCCCTGCGGGCCGCCGAGGCCGGCGCCAGCGTGGTGGTGCTCGAGCAGGGCCGGCACCACGGCTGGCGCGGCGACACGCCCTTCCGTCAGACCCAGGCCGACCTGTCCTACATCATGGAGCTGTTCAGCGTCGCCGTCGGCTACGACGCCGGGTCCGGCGCGGCGTCGGTCACCCTCGGCGGACGGGGACTCGGGGGCGGGTCCCTCGTGTACTCGATGGTGTCGCTGAGGGCGCCGAGCTTCGTGTTCGACGAGCCTGCGTGGCCCGACGGCATCGACCGCGCCGCGCTCGACCCCTACTACGCCCGCGCCGAGCAGCAGCTGGAGGTGGTGCAGCTCCGGTGGAGCGGCGTGGAGGGCGAGGACGACTGGCGGGTCTGCTCCAAGCGCGACGCCGCCTTCGCCGCGTCGTGCGAGCGGGCGGGCGTGTCGGCCCAGCCGGTGCCGGTGGCCGTCAACCGCCGCTGCGCCAACCTGGGCTGGTGCACGATGGGCTGCGTGCGGGGTTCGAAGAACTCCGTCGACAAGCGCTACGTCCAACCCGCCGTGGATGCCGGCGCGATGGTGCGAACCGGCGTGCGGGTGAACGTGGTGCGCCGTGCGCCGGCCGGCTCAGGGCGTCGGTGGCGCGTGGTCTCGGACCGGGGGGACGTGCTGGCCGACTACGTGGTCCTCGCCGCCGGGGCGGTGGGATCCCCGGCGCTGCTGCTGCACTCCCGTGCCGAGGGAGGGATCCCCGGTGGCCTGTCGGCGCAGGTGGGGCGGAACCTCTCTCGCGGCGGCGACATGATCGTGCCGGTGGTGCTGGCCGAGGACCTGGCCCTGGAGGCTCGGGCCGACCCCGGCGTGACCGAGCTCGGGATGGAGATGCTGCCCGGCAAGATCATCGGCTCCTGCTCGTTCCACCACCTCTTCGAGCCGCCGCCGGGCTTCGCTGACGACTGGCCCCGCTTCGTGCTCCAGCCGATGATGGTCCTGCCGATGATCTCCTCGATGCTGGTGGCCGATCCCGACGGACGCCGCCCCGACGGCGACCTGCGCCTCTTCGGCGGGGGCCAGAAGCACCTGATGCGGCTCTGGGGCGACCGCCTCCTGCACATCGGCGTCATGGGCATGGACGGCATGGACGGCCAGGTGACGACCGTCGGTGGGCTGCCCCAGGTGGTGTTCCGCACCTCGGCGCGCACCCGCGAGATGCAGCGGGCGGCGACCGCCGCCATCCACCACGTCTTCGACCGGGGTGAGGGTGGTCGGGCGCTGCCGGGGTTCCACGAGCTCCGCCACGACTCGATCGCCATCCACCCTCTGGGTTCGTCCCGGATGGCCGACTCGTCGTCGCTCGGGGCCACCGATCGGTTCGGTCGCGTCTACCGGGCCGACGGCGGGGTGCACGACGGGCTCTACGTGTGCGACGCGTCCCTGCTGAGCTCGCCCATCGCGGTGAACACCTCGCTCACCACCGCGGCGCTGGCCGAGCACGTCGCCGAGCACCTCGTCGCCGCCGGCTGACAGTGCCGCTCCGCCTTCAGATCAGCTCTGCAGGCGGTGCGGTTCGCATGGGACGCTCGCAGCCTTCAGAGGTGATCTGAAGGCACAGGGTGTCAGGGCGGCGGCCAACCAGCGCGGCGTCAGGGGCGGCGGCCGATCTCGGCATGGGCGGTGCCCTCCAGCGTCCAGCGCCGCCGCCGGCCCCGCTGATCGGCCACCTGCACCAACGCGTCGGCCCGCTCCGAGTTGGTGCAGGTGGCGGTGGAGCCGTCGGGATCCACGTAGTCGACAGTCACGCACCGCTGCTCCGGCAGCCCGACCTCGATGTCCACCTCCAGCCCCTGCGTGCGCCCCCGGACCTGCCAACCGGGCAGGTCGAGCCGACTGCGCAGGCCCCAGCAGGCCAGGCGGGGACGTGAGACCTCCACGCCGCCCACCCGGAGGCGGAGGAAGGCGATGGGCGGCAGGGATCGCAGCAACGGGCGGGTGGACACGGCGGTGACGAGCTCGACCACGTCGCCGTCGCCGAGGTCGGCGTGCAGCCAGCCCCACCGCCGGGCGTTGCCGTGGCCGAAGATCCGGGCGGCCTGGGCGTGGCCGTGGACCTCGTGACGGGCCCCACCGTCGCCCACCCAACCGGTGGCGGTCATGGTCGGGGCGGGCACCACCTGCGCCGCCGGGAGCAGCGAGCGCCGCCACGCCCACCGCGGGAAGGTCCAGAGGGGGTCCTGATCCTCGACGGACCAGTGCAGCTCCCACTCCAGGTCACCCGCCCGACCGGAGGTGCCCTCCGGATCGAGCACCATGCCGTCGCAGCGGAAGCCCGCCGCATCCTCCGGGCCGGGCACGACGGTGTCGTCGCCGGCGACCCGAGCCCAGCAGGGCTGGCCGTCGGCCGGGAACCACGCGGCCCAACCCCCGGCGCGGGCGCCGCCGGTGCCGGAGCTCGACGCCACGGTCTCGCCGTGCACCCAGAGCCCGGCACCCGTGGCGGCATCGGTCATCGTGGCGTACCAGACCTCCAGGCGTCGGGCCTCGCCGCTCCAGCGCGGTCGCCACAGCTGCCGGGTCGCCGGCGGTGCGTCGGCGTCGGAGTGGGGACGTTCGGCGGTGGCCATCGGCGGCCACCGTAGCGGGCGCGTCCCGCTCCGCCCTGCGTCCCTCTGACCCGGCGGCCGTCCCGCTCCGCTCCCTTCGCAGCGCAACCGTTAGGGTGAGGGGCGATGGCCGACGGCACCCTGGTGAGCGGTGTGCTCGACGATGCAGGCTTCCGCGCGCTGCTGGCGCGCCTGCTCGAGCACCACCGCGTGGTCGCCCCGCAGGTGCGTGACGGCTCCATCGTGCTCGACGACCTGCTCGACCCCGACGACCTCCCCTCGGGGGTCACCCTCCACCAGTCGCCCGGCCGATGCCGCCTCGGGCCGTTGGAGCCCGGCGACGACCGTCGGTTCGCCTGGGCGGTGGGACCTTCCTCGCCCAAGGCGCTGCAGCACCCCGCCGAGCAGGTGCTCGTCTCCGTCGAGCTCACCGAGGACGGGTTCCTCGTGCACGACCCCCCGGCCGCGGACCCCGAGCCCGTCACCGTGGTCTTCGGGATCCGGCCCTGCGACGTCGCCGCCATGGGCGTGCTGGGGCGTGTGCTGGGGGAGGCCACCCAGGCACGCGACGCCAGGGTGGTGGCCCTCAACTGCACCGTGCCCGGTGGCACCTGCTTCTGCGCCTCGATGGGGACGGGCCCGAACCTCGACGGCCGCGCCCGTGCCCAGGTCGACCTGGAGCTCTGGGAGCAGCCCGGCGACGACGGTCCGCGGTACCTCGTGGGGCAGGTGTCGGAGTGGGCACGAGACCTCCTGGAGGGACTCGTGGTGGACGCGGACCTCGACGCCGAGCTCGCGTGGGTGCACAGCACCCGGGACCGAGCGGTGGCGGCGATGGGACGGGAGCTGACCACGGACGCGCTGGCGGAGCACCTGCTGGGCGCCCTCGAGTCGGCTCGCTGGGACGAGGTGGCGTCACGCTGCCTCAGCTGCGGCAACTGCACGATGGTGTGCCCCACCTGCTTCTGCCACTCGGTGCACGACCTGACCGACCTGTCCGGCCCTGGGTTGGAGCGCCGGTCGCGGTGGGACAGCTGCTTCTCCCTCGACCACTCCTACGTGCACGGGGGCAGCGTGAGGGCCGGCACCGCCGATCGCTACCGGCAGTGGCTCACCCACAAGCTGTCGACCTGGTGGGGGCAGTTCGGCGAGTCGGGCTGCGTCGGCTGCGGCCGGTGCACCACCTGGTGCCCGGTGGGGATCGACTTCGTGGCCGAGGCCGGAGCGCTGGCGCTCGAGGGGTCCGAGGCGACGGCCGCCGGCCCCGCCCCCATCGCGGTGTTCCTGCGCTCCCGCGAGGTGACGGCGTGACCGGCCCGGGCCCCCCGGACGGCACGCTGGCGGTGCTCGAGTCCAGCGCGCTGCGGAGCCTCCCGGGGGCGTCGCTCGCCGCGCTGGCGGCGGTCGCCGAGACCGTGGAGCTGCGTCCCGGCCAGGTCCTGGCCCGGGAAGGCGATCCGGCCGACGCCATGTACGTGGTGCGCGACGGCCGGGTGGAGCTCCGGCTGCACCAGCGTCAGCGGGAGCTGCCCACCGCCACCCTCGGCCCTCATGACCTGCTGGGGTGGTCGTGGTTCGTGGAGCCCAACACCTGGACCGTGGACGTGGTCGCCCCCGCTGCGGCCTCGCTGGTTCGGATACCCCGTGCGGCGCTGGTCGAGCTCATCGAGGGCGACGCCTCGACGGGTCGCGCCTTGGCGGGAGTGCTGGTGGGGGTGCTGAGCCGCCGGTTGCGCGACACCAGGGTGCAGCTGCTCGACCTCTACGGATCGAACGACGACGAAGGCGACCGGCCATGACCGCGTCGACGGCGAGGGCGACGGCGGTCCCGCAGGCCTTGCTGGTGCCCGCCGCGCCCGTGGGCGGCACCTCGATGGTGCCCACCGCCTACCGGGTGCGCGATCGCCGCCGGGAGACCCACGACACGGTGACCCTCGTGCTGGCTCCCACCGCGGTCCCGCTCGCCGTCCCCGAGCCGGGGCAGTTCATGATGGTGTGGTCGCCGGGAGTGGGCGAGGTGCCGGTGTCGGTCGCGGGCTGCTCCGTCGAGTCCTCGGAGCTGCACTTCACCGTCCGCGCCGTGGGAGCGACCAGCGCCGCCCTGGTGGCGGCGGCACCGGGGGCGGTGCTGGGCTTGCGGGGCCCCTTCGGTCGGGCGTGGACGGTGCCATCGCCGGAGCAGGGTGTGGTGGTGGTGGCCGGGGGGCTGGGCCTCGCCCCGCTGCGGATGCTGGTGGAGCGGCTCCTGGACCAGGAGCGCTCCGGTCCGGTGGAGCTGGTGGTGGGGGCCCGCAACCCCGCGGAGATCGTCTACGAGGACCTCCTGGTGGGCTGGGGCCGGCGCGCACGGGTCTCGCTGAGCGTCGACCGCCCCAGCAGGAGCTGGCGGGGCGACGTCGGCCTGGTCACCAGCGCGCTGAGCCGTCTGGAGCTGGCCGCCGGCACCCGGGCCGCCGTGTGCGGGCCCGAGATCATGATGCGACTGGTGGCGGGCGACCTCCTGGCTGCAGGACTGCGGGCCGACGACATCGAGGTGTCCCTGGAGCGCTCGATGGCCTGCGCCGTGGGCCACTGCGGACGGTGCCAGCTGGGACCGGTCCTCGTGTGCCGCGACGGTGCGGTGATGCCGTGGAGCTCGGTGGCGCCGCTCATGGAGGTGCGTCGGTGGTGAACGCAGCGGCCCGCGCCGCGACGCGCCCGAAGCTGGCCGTGTGGAAGTTCGCCTCCTGCGACGGCTGCCAGCTCACGATGCTCGACTGCGAGGACGAGCTGCTCGCCGTGGCCGGGGAGCTGGAGATCGCCAGCTTCCTGGAGGCCACCAGCGCGGTGGTGGACGGTCCCTACGACCTGTCGCTGGTGGAGGGATCGATCACCACCCCCTCCGACCTCCGGCGCATCCGGGAGGTCCGGGCCGTGTCCCGCACCCTGGTGACCATCGGGGCCTGCGCCACCGCCGGGGGCATCCAGGCGCTGCGCAACGTGGCGGACGTGTCGGAGTACCTCTCCGTGGTCTACGCCGAGCCCTCCTTCCTGCGCACCCTCGACACCTCCACGCCCATCTCGGCGCACGTGCCGGTGGACCTGGAGCTGCGGGGCTGTCCCATCGACCGCCACCAGCTGCTGGAGGTGATCTCCGCCTTCCTCCACGGTCGGCATCCCGACGTCCCGGCGCACTCGGTGTGCGTGGAGTGCAAGCAGGCTGGCCACGTGTGCGTCGCCGTGGCCGCGGGCACCCCGTGCCTGGGCCCGGCCACGCAGGCGGGCTGCGGCGCCCTCTGCCCCGCCTACCGCCGGGGGTGCTACGGCTGCTTCGGGCCGAGCGAGGCGCCCAACACCGACGCGGTCATCGAGTGGTTCCACTCCGAGGGCATGGAGGCCGAGGACCTCGTGCGTGTGTTCCGCACCTTCAACACGGCGTCGCCCGCCTTCGACGCCGCCGCCCGGTCGGTGCCGGTGGTGCTGCACGGCCGCCCCACCGACGGGAGGACGGAATGACGCACCGAAGCTCGGCGTCGCGGACCCTGCGGGTCGATCAGCTCGCCCGGGTGGAGGGCGAGGGTGCGCTGCACGTGGAGATCACCGACGGCGCGGTCACCGACGTGCAGCTGCGCATCTACGAGCCGCCCCGCTTCTTCGAGGCCTTCCTGGAGGGTCGTTCCCACACCGAGCCGCCCGACCTCACGGCGAGGATCTGCGGGATCTGCCCCGTCGCCTACCAGATGAGCGCCTGCGCGGCCGTCGAGGACGCCTGCGGCGTGGCGGTGGCGGGCCACATCGAGCAGCTGCGCCGGATCCTCTACTGCGGCGAGTGGATCGAGTCCCACACCCTGCACGTGTCCATGCTGCACGCGCCCGACTTCCTCGGGGTGCCCTCCGCCATCGAGCTGGCCGAGCTGGACCGCCCGGCGGTGGAGCGGGCGCTGTCGGTCAAGCGCACCGGCAACCACCTCCTGGAGGTGATCGGCGGGCGCGCCATCCACCCGGTGAACGTGAAGGTGGGAGGCTTCCACCGGCTGCCTCGTCGTGGGGAGCTCACGGCGCTGCTCCCCGAGCTGCACGACGCCCTCGACGGTGCCGAGGCGATCGTGGACTGGGTTGCCGGCTTCGACGTCCCGGCGGTGGAGATGGACTACCGCTTCGTTGCCGCCGTCGACCCCGGCCACTACCCGGTGCTCGGCCGCCGCTTCGTGATCGACGGCCACGGCGACCTCCCGCCCGGGGACTTCCTCTCCGAGGTGGTCGAGCACCAGGTGCCCCACTCCACCGCCCTTCACGCCCACCTCCGCTCCGGTGACGGCTACCTGGTCGGCCCGCTGGCCCGCTACGGGCTGGCCGCCGATCTGCTCCACCCGTCGGCTCGGGCCGCGGCGGCGCGGGTCGGTCTGGCTCCGCCGGTGAACAACCCCTTCGCCAGCATCGTGGTGCGGGCCGTCGAGGTGGTGCACGCGCTGGCCACGGCCATCGAGGCGATCGAGGCCTGGCAACCTGAGCGCGACGCCCCCGCAGCGCTGGAGGTTCCCCCGCCGTCGGAGCCGACGGTCGGCCACGGCATCACCGAGGCGCCCAGGGGGCTGCTCTACCACCGCTACGAGATCGATCCGTCCGGGACCGTGGGGGCGGCGCGCATCGTCCCGCCCACGTCGCAGAACCAGCCCACCATCGAGCACGACCTGTGGCACGTGGCCGAGGACCTCCTGGAGGCGGCCGGCGATCCCACGGAGCTCGACGACGACCTGTTGCAGCACCGCTGCGAGATGGCGATCCGCAACCACGATCCGTGCATCAGCTGCGCCACCCACTTCCTCGACCTGAGCGTGCAGCGGCGCTCCGCCACCGGCACCGACGAGCGATCGGAGCGGTCGTGACCACGTCGGCCGAGGGGAGGCTCCCCACCCTGGTGGTGGCGATCGGCAACCGCTTCCGCGGTGACGACGGCGTCGCTCCGGCGGTGCTCGACGAGCTCCGCCGCGTCGGTGCTGCCTCCGCGACCAGCGTGGGCCCCGGACCGCTGGTCGAGCTGGTCGAGCTCGACGGGGAGCCGACCCGCCTGCTGGACGCCTGGGAGGGGCGGAGGTGCGCGGTGGTGCTCGACGCCGTGCACGACCCCCTCCGGCTGCCCGGGGAGGTGGTGGTGATCGACGGCTGGGAGGAGCTCGCCCGGTGGCGCTCCGGGTGCTCGAGCCACTCAGGAGGTCTGGCCGACGCCCTGCACCTCGGACGGGCCCTGCGGCGCCTGCCGGAGCGGCTGGTCGTGGTGGGGGTGGTGGTCGATGACCTCCGAGAGGGTCCCGGCCTGAGCGATCGCGTGCGCGTCGCGGTGGCCTCCGCTGCGGACGCGGTGTGCAGGACCGTCGCGAGCGCGTCGCCCCGAGGTGGCGATGCCGGGGAGGTGGAGCATGTGCCTGGCTGACCTCGGACCGGTGGTGGCCCTGGAGACGGGCGGTGGGTTCGCCACGGTGGACCTGGCCGGCCGGCTCCGCCGTGTCTGCCTGGCGCCGCTCGTGCTGGAGGACCGACAGCCGCGGGTGGGGGACTGGCTGCTCGTGCACACGGGCATGGCGGTGGAGGTGCTGGACGAGGCGTCGGCCCTGGAGGTCGTCGCCGCCAGGGAGGAGATGCGATGAACGGTTCCACCTCGGTGATGGCGTCATCGGAGGTGCGTCGGCCGCGCTCCTCGGCGATCGGCCTGTCGCTGGCGCTCGTGGCGGCGGTGGTCTCCGGCGGCTCGGTGTGGCTGAACGCCCAGGTGCTGACCAGGGTCGAGGCGTTCGGCGACGCCGGGACCTACACCACCGCCAAGAACCTGGTGGCCGCGGTCGTCGTCGTGGTGGTCGCCGGGCTGGCCGGACGGCGTTGGGGGGAGGCGGGGTTCCGCCGACCACGCGGCACCGGGCAGTGGACCGCGCTGCTGGCGGTGTCCATCATCGGTGGTTCCGTCCCGTTCCTGCTGTTCTTCGAGGGGCTCTCCCGATTGGGCCCCGAGGGTGCCGCCGATGCCCAGGCGGCCCACAAGGCCTCGCTGCTGCTGCTGGTGGCGTTCCTGGGTCCGACGCTGCTGCGCGAGCGCCTCGGTCCGCTCCAGGGGCTCGGCGTGGCGATGGTCGTGTTCGGGTACCTGTCCATGGGCAGCGACGTCCTCGGGTCGGGCACCGCCGGCCTCCTGCTGGTGGTGGCCGCAGCGGCGCTGTGGGCCCTCGAGTCGATCGTCGACCGCTGGCTGCTGTCGGACCTGTCGGTGGTCACGGTGGCCACCGCACGGCTCGGGGTGGGCGCGCTGTGGCTGGTGCTCATCGGCGCGTTCACCGGCGACACGGCCGCGCTGGCGCGCCTCGGTGCGAGCGGCTGGGCCTGGGCCGCCCTCACCGGGCTGGTGCTGGCCGCCTACGCCGGCACCTGGTTGGCCGCGCTGAGCAGGGCGCAGGCGGTCGACGTGACGGCGGTGCTCGCCCTCGCCGTGCCGGTCACCTCGGTGGTGAACCGGTTGGCCGAGGGGGTCCCGCTGAGCCCGTGGTACGTGCTGGTGCTGCTCCTCGGTGGGACGCTGGTGGTCCTGGCGGCGGCCTGGAACCGGCCCCCGCACCTCGAGCCCCGCTGGGGCCCCGTGTGAGAGCTTCCGTCGCCGCCGTGGCCGGTCCGCTGCGCTTCGCCCGCTACGCCCTGCCGCCCAACCGGCTCGGGTACTGCGGACCCGACGACGACGGCAGCCTCCTCGAGCAGGTCGTCTCCCTCGGGGCCGGGGCCGGGGCCGGGGCCGGGGCCGGGGCCGGCAGGGCCGGCGACGAGGTGTCGGGCGGCCTCCGGCGCCTCGCCGAGGACTTCGAGGGAGCGTGGCCCTACCTGGAGCTGATCGCCGGCGCCAACGGCATCGACGACCCCCTGGATCCCCGGGTGGTGTCGGCCTACTGGTTGGGGGGCGATGGGCTGGCGGGGGTGTCGGCCTTCGCCACCGGGAACCACGTCGAGGAGCGGTTCCGCCGGCGGGCCGGGCGATGGTGGGCCGAGGTCGCGGCCGCCTTGGAGCCCGGCGCCGAGCCGAGCCACGCCTTCCACGTGATGGTGGTCGGGCCGTGGGTGGGCCTGTTGCGGGCCGGGCGGGTGGCGGCACCCCTGGAGGTGATGGACCGCTGCAGGATCCGCTGGGGCGAGGTGCTGGAGGTGCACGGCGACTCGGTGGTGGTGCGGTGCCGGCGGGTGGAGCTGGTCGAGGGTCGCCTCGTGCTGGGCGAGGCCGCCGTGGAGTCCGTCGCCTCGGGCGACGGTGGGGCCCGGCCCTGCGGACCCGTCCATCCGGGCGACGTGGTGTCGTTGCACTGGGACTGGGTGTGCGAGGTGCTGGGGCCCGGCGAGGTGGTGGCGCTGCGCCGCTCCACCGCCGCAGCGTTGGAGGCGGCGAACCGTTCGCTGTCGGTGAGAGGTGAAGGAGGGCTGGCATGAGCCGGTCGGCAGGTTCGGACGACTCCCTAGGGTGGATGCCATGAGCACGTGGATCATCGATCTCGACGACCTCGATCTGCACGACGTCGACACCGTGGGTGGAAAGGGGGCGAACCTGGGCGAGATGATCGCCGCGGGCTTCCCGGTGCCGGGCGGCTTCGTGGTGACCGCCCGGGCCTACCTCGACGCCATGGAGGCGGCGGGGCTCCGCGACGGGCTCACCGCGGCAGTCGCCGCGGCCGACGTCACCGACCCCGCCGCGCTGAGCGCCCTGAGCGACGAGCTGCGCAGGCGCATCCGCTCCGCCGGCATGCCCACCGAGCTGCGCGGGGAGTTGGCCGAGGCCTACCTCCGCCTCGACGGTGCGGCGGTGGCGGTGCGCTCGTCGGCCACCAACGAGGACAGCGCCGAGGCGTCCTTCGCCGGCATGAACGAGACCTTCACCGACGTCGTGGGCATCGACCAGCTCGAGGAGCGCATCGTGGACTGCTGGGCGTCCGTGTACGGCGAGCGGGTCGTCTCCTACCGGCGCACCCAGGGCATCGACGCCGAACCGGCGATCGCCGTGGTCGTGGAGCGGATGGTTCGCTCCGACGCCTCCGGGGTGATGTTCACCGTCGACCCCTCCACCGAGGACCCCGAACGCCTGGTGATCGAGGCGGCCCTGGGCCTCGGGGAGGTCGTGGTCGGTGGGCTGGTGGAGCCCGACACCTACGTGGTGGACCGCGCCTCGATGACGGTGGCCGACCGCCGCACCGGCAGCCAGGCGTTCCGCATCGTGCGCGGCCCCGACGGCGCGGACCGCCGTGAGGACCTCCCGGCCGAGGTGGGCGACGCCGCGGTGCTCGACGACGCCCGCATCCTGGAGCTGGCGGCCCTGGGCGTGCGGGTGGAGCAGCACTACGGCCTGCCGATGGACACGGAGTGGGCGGTGGAGGACGGCAAGGTCTACCTCGTGCAGGCGCGCCCCATCACCACCCTCCATCCGGGCTCCGGCGCCGGAGGCGCCGACAGCGGGGGAGCCGGGGCGGCCGAGCTGGGCGAGCCGCTCGCCACAGGTCTGGGCGCCTCGCCCGGGGTGGTCACCGGGGTGGTGCGGGTGCTCACCGCCCACGAGCAGGGCGCGGACCTTCGCGACGGTGAGATCCTCGTGGCCGAGATGACGTCGCCCGACTGGGTGCCCACCATGCGGCGGGCCGCCGCGCTGGTCACCGACCGGGGCGGGATGACCTGCCACGCCGCCATCGTGAGCCGGGAGCTGGGCCTTCCCGGGGTGGTCGGCACCCACAACGCCACCTCGGTGCTGCACTCCGGTGACGTCGTGACCGTCGACGGGGCCAACGGCGCGGTGTACGCCGGCGACGTGAGGGCCCTGCTGGCCGGTGCCCCGGCGGTGGCGGTGATCCAGGCCGTCGGCGCGCCGCCCGGGCCGTCCGCGGTGGAGCCCCTCGCGACCAGGGTCTACGCGAACCTGGCCATCGCCTCGCGCGCCGCGGAGGTGGCGGCCATGCCGGTCGACGGGGTCGGGCTCCTGCGGGCCGAGTTCATGATCACCGACGCCCTCGGAGGCGAGCACCCCCGCAAGCTGATCGCCGAGGGCCGTTCCGGGGAGTTCGTCGACCGCATGACCTCTCAGCTGCTCGAGGTCACCCGTGCGTTCGGCACCCGTCCCGTCGTGTACCGCACGACCGACTTCCGCACGAACGAGTTCCGGGAGCTCGCCGGCGGGGAGGACTACGAGCCCTTCGAGGAGAACCCGATGATCGGGTACCGGGGCGCCTTCCGCTACCTCAAGGACCCCGAGGTCTTCGACCTGGAGCTGCGGTACCTGGCCCGGGTGCACGACGAGACCCCCAACCTGGTGGTGATGATCCCCTTCGTGCGCACCCGCTGGGAGCTCGAGGCGGTGCTGGAGCTCATCGAGGCCTCGGCGCTCGGGGGTCGGCGGAACCTGAAGCGCTGGGTGATGGCCGAGGTGCCCTCGGTGGTCTACCGGCTGCCCGAGTACGCGGCCATGGGGATCGACGGCGTGTCGATCGGCTCCAACGACCTGACCCAGCTCGTGCTGGGCGTCGACCGTGACTCCGAGGTGTGCGCGGAGCTCTTCGACGAGTCCGACGAGGCGGTGCTGGATGCGATCACCCGCATCATCGGCGCGGCGCGCGGTGCGGGCATCACCGCGTCGCTCTGCGGGCAGGCTCCGTCGAACCGACCGGAGTTCGCCGGGCACCTCGTGCGCGCCGGCATCACCTCGGTGTCGGTGAACCCCGACGCGGTCGAGCGGACCCGGATGGTGATCGGTTCGGCGGAGCGACGGATCCTGCTGGAGGCCGCCCGCGGCTGAGCGGCGCGCTCAAGGGGCCAGGTCCACCAGCGCCACGAAGGCCGCCACCAGAGGGTCGTCGTTGTCCGCACGACGGAACACCCCGACCGGGCGATGCAGCGGCGGGTCGAGCCCGAGCACCCGGGTGCCGGCCCCGGCGCGCTGGTGGGCGAACGCAGCGGGCACGAGTGCCACTCCCAGCCCGGCGGTGACGAAGGGGATGAGCATCTCGCGCTCGGTGGTCTCGATGGCGATCTCGGGCTCCGCTCCCATCTCGGTGAAGAGGGCGTCGAGGACCAGGCGGAGCCCTTCGCTGCGGGCGAGCGCCACCACGGGCACCTCGCGCAGGGAGTCGCGGGTGGTGCGGGCCTCGGCGGCGAGCGGGTGGTCCACCGGCGCCACCAGGGCGAAGGGCTGCACCCCGGTGGGCTCGGCCAGCAGTCCGGCTTCGAGCACCGGCGGGACCACGGCGACGGCCAGATCCAGCTCGCCGTCCACGACCTGGCGGCGCAACGCGGACGAGTTGCCGCTGGCGACCAGCTCCAGGCGCACCTCCGGCCGGTGGGCCCGGAAGGCCGCCAGCGTGGGTGGGAGCAGGTCGGAGCCCAGGGTGGGCGTGGTGCCGACGCGCAGGGTGCCCGCCATGCCGGCGGCCGCGCGAGCGCCGGTCTGCTCCACCTCGGCGATGGCCTCCAGGGCCACGCGGGCTGCGGCGATGACCGCGCGCCCGGCGCTGGTCGGAGCGGCACCGAATCGACCGCGGTCGAACAGCGTGGTGCCGAGGCGGCGCTCGAGTCGGGCGAGCCGGCGGCTGAGCGCCGGCTGCGCCGTGTGCAGGTCGGCTGCGGCGGCGGTGAGCGAGCCGTGGTCGTCGATGGCCACCAGCAGCTCGAGATCCGTGCGATCCACTTGTCCGAACCCCGATTCATGCCGCAATGATATGGATGATCAACTGTATCGGTCTTTGTGGTCATGATTGGGGAGTCGGATACTGCCGGCATGGAGTTGCTCGCCGTCGTCGGCTTCCTGGCCACCGGGTTCGCCGCCGGCGTGCTGTCGGGGATGTTCGGGGTGGGCGGCGCGGTGGTGTCCACACCGGCCATCCGGGCGTTGGGCGCCAGCCCGATCGAGGCCGTGGGCTCCACGATCCCCGCCATCCTCCCGGCCGCCATCAGCGGCGCCCACCGCTACGCCAAGGCCGGCCTGGTCGACTGGCGCATCGCGTGGACCTGTGGCGTGGCCGGCACGCTGCTGGCGCTGGTGGGGGCCAAGGTGTCCGACGTGGTGGACGCCCGCTGGCTCATGGTGGCCACCGCCGGCCTGCTCATGTGGAGCGGCGTCAGCTCCATCCGCAAGGGGCGCTCCGGGCCCCCCACGCCGCCCGCCTCCCGGTCGTCCTCGGACCGTCGGCGCACTTCAGTCTCGCCAGCCGTCCAGGAACGTGGGGCTGCTTCGATCCCGGACCGGTTGCGCCCCTCAGCCTCGCCAACGGTCCGAGAACGCGGGGTTGCCTCGATCTCGGACCGCCCACGCCTCCCAGCGTCGCCAGCCGTCCGCGAAGTGGAGGGGGAGCAGCGGTCCGGGAGTCGCTCCGTCGCCGGGCGTCCCACGGGGATCGTGCTGCTGGCCGCAGTGGGCGCCCTCGCCGGGTTCGCCGCCGGCCTGCTCGGCATCGGCGGCGGGGTGATCATGGTGCCGCTGTTCACCAACGTGCTGCGCCTGCCGGTGAAGACCGCGGTCGCCTCCAGCCTGGTGGCGGTGGCCATCTTCTCGGTGCCCGCCATGATCAGCCACGCCCTGTTGGGCCACATCGACTGGGTCGTGGCCCTCCTGCTGACCGCCGGAACCGTCCCCGGTGCCCGCCTCGGGTCGCGGATCGCCATCGGCACCGCCGAGCGCCGCATGCGCCTGCTGCTCGGTGCGTTCTTCTGCCTCATCGCCGTGGTCTACGGCGGTCGTGAACTGATCGGCATCCTCTGAAGGAGGGCTCCATGAGCACCTACAACGCAACCACGATCACCGGTCCCGATGCACCGGAGCTGGTCAACCCGACCGGCGATCCCGCCAACGGACCCTTCGCCGAGCAGTACCTCGCCGAGGTCGAACGGCAGCGGGGCCTCATGGCCGACCGTGGCTTCGACCCCGACCTGGCGCTGTTCGAGGGCGGGCCCGCCATGGGCGACATGGTCGACCAGTGGCGTCGCATCGCCGTGCTGGAGGTCGGGCCGGTGCCGGGGATCGAGTGGCTCAAGCGCCACAGCCAGCGCCTGGAGCTCGATCGGCAGGTGCAGGACGACCTCTACCGCGCCTACGAGCGCCAAGCTCGCGACGAGCTCGACCACGGTGCCTACTGGGGTGAGATGTACTTCATGCTCACCGGCGAGGAGTTCGAGGAGCGCCCCTGGGACGGCGACGGCCAGGGAGGGAGCAACGTCAAGATCGCCTCGCCCCCCGACGTCGACGACCCGGAGCTGGTTCGCAGCTTCATCTTCATGGGCTCCGCGTTCGCTCTCGGCCTCGAGAGCGGGTTCGCCGAGGTGTCGTTCCCCGCGCTGCAGAAGATGCTGCGCGCCAGCGACCACCCCATCGCCCAGAGCTTCCTGCCCCTGCTGCGCCAGATCGGACGCGACGAGGCCCGCCACCTCGCCATCCACCGCTACGCCTTCCACCACCTCAAGGGCACCCACCCGATGAACACCGAGGAGACCTTCACGGCGACCTGCAACCAGGCGCGCCAGGCCTTCGGCGTGCCCCAGATCTCCGACCAGCAGTTCGTCAAGCACGTAGGTCGAGGAGCGCCTCCCGCCACCGACCAGGTGCTCGGTCCCGACCACCTCCGGATCGGCTGACACCCCCCGACATCCCACGACGAGGAGCCTTCCCATGACCTACACCACCGACCTCCATCAGAGTGGGTCACCCCACCTGGGCACCGCCCGCTACGCCGTCGAACGCCACGACGAGGTGTTCGCCGCCCCCGACGGCGTGGAGCTGATGGCCCGCATCTGGGTGCCCGTCGATGCCCCGCCGGGTAGGCCGGCGGTGGTCGACGCCCACGGCGGCTGCTGGGCCTACTTCGACCGCACCGTGGACGAGACCCAGTGCCGCGGCCTGGCCGAGGCGGGGGCCGTCAGCGTGGCCGTGGACTTCCGCCAGGCGCCCGAGGGCCGCTGGCCCGACCCGGCGGCGGACGTGGCCGCCGGGGTGAGGTGGGTGAAGGCCAACGCCGAGCGGTTCTCGGTGGACCCCGACGCCGTGCTGCTGCTCGGCGGCTCCAGCGGCGGGCACCTCGCGCTCTGGGTGGCTCTGCGCCCGGAGCACCCCGAGACGACGACCACGTCGTACCTCGGTGCGGACCCGACGACCGAGGGCCCGGACGCTCGCGTGCGAGGCGTGCTGGCGCTGTGGCCCATCGCCGCACCCGACGACCGGTACCGCTACCTCCTGCGCCGCCAGGCCGCCGGCGAGACCGACAGCATGGACCCCCTGTTCAACATCGAGTTCCTGGTCCACGGCCACGACGCATTCTTCGGCGACGTGGCGACCATGGCGTCGGCCAGCGTGACGAAGGTGCTCGACTCCGGCGACCACGTGCCGCCGCCCCCGCTGTTCCTCGCCCATCCCGAGCTCGACGAGAACGTCCTGCCGGAGATGAGCGAGGAGCTCCTGGACGCCTGGCGGCAGGCGGGCGGCTCCGCCGAGCTGCATCGCTACGACGGCCTGGGCCACGGGTTCGTCAACTTCGGTGGCCCGGCCGCCGAGGCCTGCGTGGCCGACCTGATCGACGCCGCACGAAACCATCTGGAGGCATGATCATGACCATCGACGACCTCACCACCGAACCCGCGCGACGCCGCCGGCTCGAGCCGGCCGTGGTGCGCCGTCCGACGAAGCTCGCCCACGTCGTGCTGCGCACCAAGCACTTCGAGGAGGCCATCGCCTGGTACCAGGAGGTGCTGGGCGCGTTCACGGTGTTCCGAAACGACAAGCTCGCCTTCCTCACCTACGACGACGAGCACCACCGCCTGGCGTTGGTCCCCCTCCCGGACGACGCGCCGGACCGGCCCGCCGGCGCACCGGGCCTCGAGCACATCGGGTTCACCTACGCCTCGATCGGCGACCTCCTCGCCACCTACCGCCGCCTGGCCGGGGCGGGCATCACGCCGGTGTGGGCGGTCAACCACGGGCCGACCACCTCCATCTACTACCGGGATCCCGACGGCACCGAGATCGAGCTGCAGGCCGACAACTTCGACGGCCTCGACGAGCTGATCGAGTGGTTCGCCACCGGTGCGTTCGCCGTGAACCCCATCGGACCGGTGATCGACCCCGAGGAGCTCGCGGCACGCTGGGAGTCCGGCGAGGACGAGGCGGCGCTGCGCCGCCCGTGCTCGGCAGAGGACATGCCGCCGCCCCAGCTCGACCTCCTACCGCCCCACGTCGCGAAGGCGCTGCGCTCCTGACCCGGCGGGCACCCGGTCCCTTCGGGACACGCCCACCTCCTCCGCAA
>CAYQQQ010000001.1:172381-402955 GCA_964420125.1 uncultured Microthrixaceae bacterium | reverse complement strand
CCACCGAACCTACCGAGAAAGCCGCCTGAGACCCTTGACCCCCGTTAGGAACTCATCGTCGGCGGCGGGGAGTGGCCCGCTCCGCCTTCAGATGAGGTCTGGAGGCCCAGAGCGCGGCATGGGCCCGTCTTCGCCTTCAGAGGTGATCCGAAGGCGGAGGGGAGATGGCTCCTGGACCAGGGCCACTCGGAATAAGGTCGGACTTCATCGCGCGCTGAGCGACGCGGTGGAAGGGAGTCCGCGTGAACCACCTGACCCGCGACTACGACGGAGCCACCGCGCTGCTGGTCGTGGACGTGCAGAACGACTTCGCTGATCCGTCCGGGTCTCTCTACGTGACCGGGGGCGAGGAGATCATCCACGGCATCAACGCGCAGATCGCAGCCGCCCGGGGGAGCGGCGCCACGGTGGTCCTCACCCAGGACTGGCATCCGCCCACCACTCCGCACTTCGTCGACGAAGGTGGCATGTGGCCCGTGCACTGCGTGCGCGACTCCTGGGGTGCCGAGCTGCACCCCGATCTGGTGCGCGAGGCGGATCTGATCATGCGCAAGGGCACTGGTGGGGAGGACGGCTACTCGGCGTTCACCGTGGTCGATCCCGAGACCGACAAGCGCCATCCGACCGGTGTCAGCGGCTACCTCGCCGAGCGGGGCGTCACGTCGGTCGTCGTGGTCGGACTGGCTCTCGACGTCTGCATCGCCGCCACCGCAGTGGATGCCACCCGATCCGGTCTCGACGCGACGGTGATCGTGGAGCTGACTCGGGCCGTCGAGCGCCAAGAGGGTGACTCGAAGCGCAAGCTTGCCGAGATGCGAGCTGCAGGCGTCAAGATCGTCGGGACTGCGACGGAGACGTGACCTGCCGAACAGCGGGTTGACTCCCTTGGGTGCTGTTTCGCCACCCGCGCTGACGACGAGGACATCTCATCGCTCGCCGCACAGAGCAACTCGGCGGGCAACCAGTGGCTCGCCCCTGGGTTCCTCGACCGGTTGGCTTCGGAGGGCCACTCGTCGCTCTGTGATCCCACACCGATGCTGACCTCATGATGGATGTGTCGCCGGCTCGCTCGCAGAGGTCAGGTCGAGCGATGGTGGCCGCGTCGGGGACGGCCAGGGGTGATGACGGCCGCGACCGCGGCATCCAGCCGAGCGCGCAGCGACTCGTCGGGACCGGATGCCGCCTCGGCCCGCGCCGCGCCGAGCACGACGCCCGCCAGCAGGTCGACCACCCCGGAGACCTCGTTCTCGGCCACTCCCGCCTCCGCCACCACGCGGGCGACCACGTCCATCATCGAGCGGTGCAGCGTCGCCACCTCGGCCCGGGTGTCGGGGTCGAGCGTCGCCAGGGACTCCGTGAGGGGTGCGACGAGCCGGTGCTCCGGGGTGGCGGCCCACTCGAGGTAGGTGCGTGCCCAGCGCTGCAACCGCTGCGCCGGCGTGCCGCCGCCGGCCACGGCCGACTCCCACGACTCGATGGTGGTGGGCACCGCATTCCGGTACCACTCCACCAGCAGGTGCACCTTGTCGGGGACGTAGCGGTACAGCGAGTTGCGGGCCAGGCCGACCTCGGTGGCGATGTCGCCGAGTCCGACGTCGGCGTAGCCCCGTTCCGTGAACAGGCGGACCGCCGCCTCCAGCACGGCGGCGCGCTGGTGGGCGACGTGCTCGGCGATGTTGTCGGCCTTGATCCGGGGCACGGGTTCAGCTTGGCACGACGTCGGTTCGGCCCGAGGCAGTCGGACCACGGCCCTCGCCCTCGGGGGCCTCGGAGCCGGCGCTGCCCCGAGTGCCGGCCGCGGCGAGATCGTCGTCGGGAGCTGTGGACGGGTCGACCGGGTGCAGCCGGCCGTTGTCCAGGCGGAGGTGCCGGTCGGCGCGCTCCAGGGGGGCGTGGTCGTGGGCGACCACGAGCACGGCGATGCCGAGGCGGTGGGCGGCATCCGCCAGCAGGTCGGCGACGGTGCCCGCCCGTGCCGGATCCAGCGAGGCGGTGGGCTCGTCGGCGATCAGCAGGCGGGGCGTGGCCATCAGCGCCCGGGCGATGCCGACGCGCTGGCGCTCGCCACCGGAGAGCTGCGAGGGGAGCTGACCCGCCCGGTCGGCCAGGTCGAGCTCGGCGAGCAGCGCGCGGGCCCGTTCACGGACCTGATGGCGGGGTTCGCGCCGGATGTGGCCCACCAGCTCCAGCTGCTCGACCGCGGTGAGAGGTGGGAGCAGGTTGGCCGACTGGTAGACGAAGGCGATGTGCTCACGACGCACCGCGGTGCGCTGTCGGTCCGAGAGGCGGGAGGTGGCACGTTCGGCGATGGCGACCTCGCCGGCGTCGGGGCGGCGCAGCAGGCCGGCCACGGTGAGCAGGGTCGACTTGCCGGCTCCGGACTCCCCGGAGACCACCACCAGCTCGCCGGCCGCCACCCGCAGGTCGAGCTCGTCCAGCACCACCCGCTCCTCCGGTCCGTCGGGGTAGGCGACCCGGGCTGCGGTCACCACCAGCGGTGCGGCGGTGTCGCCGGACGGCACGGCCACCGGCCGGCCTGCGTCGGGTCGGGCGTCGTCTGCGGTGCTGCTCACGACTCCACCCCCAGGGCGATGGCCGGCTCGATGTGGGTGATCCGGCGGAAGGCGACGAGGCTGCCGAGGATCCCGGCGATCACCAGCGAGAGGCTCACGGTCGCCAGCGACGAGGCGTCCAGCTCGACCGGCGCATCCCCTCGGCCCACCAGGGCGATGAGGCCGACGCCGCCGACCACTCCGGCGAGGGTGGCCAGCGCCACGAGGATCGTCATCTGTCCGATCCCGTCGCGCAGGACGTACCCGTTGCCGGCACCCATCGCCTTGAGCAGGCCGATCTGGCGGGTGCGTTGCACGGTCAGCACGGTGAAGAACGCTCCGATCACCAGTGCGGAGATCACCAGCAGGAACCCCCTGATGAGCGTCATGGTCGTGGTCTCGGCGCTGAACCCGGGGGAGCCGGCGTACGCCTCGGACTTGGTGAGGAGCTCGAGTCCGGCGTCTGCTGCCGCCCGTTCGAACCCCTCGGCCGTGCCCCCGCGGAGCGCGACTGCCGAGAAGCGACCGTCGGCCCCAGCGCCGAACTGCACCTGCTGCCAGGTGCCCAGCGAGGTGAAGGCGATCGGGGCGTGACCGTAGGTGCCGGCGAACGTGAAGCCCAGCACGGGCAGCTCGAGCTCCGATCCCCCGAGGGTGTACCTGTCGCCGATCTGCACCCCTTGCTCCTGCAGCTCCCGGCCTAGCACCAAGCCAGGCTCGCCGGCGAGCGCGGCCCGGGCGTCGTCTCGCGTCACCAGGAAGCTGTCGGGCGACACGCCGAAGAGGGCGAGGTCCAGGCTCGGACCGCCGTCGGCGGCGGTGGCGTTCACGAAGCTCGCCCCCAGCGGCGTGGCCTCCGCACCGTCGATGCCGTCGAGCGCGTCGAGGGCGTCGGGCCGGAGCGTGGAGCGGCTGAAGGTGGCGTCCGATCCGTCGGAGAGCGCCAGCCGGTCGAAGGGGAGCGCCCGCAGCCCGGAGATCCCGTCGGTGACCAGCCCGGCCGCCAGGCCGGACAGCACCGTCGAGAGCAGCGCGACGAGCGCGATGACCACCCCGAGGAGGAGGAATCGTCGGGCACCTCGTCGGAGGTCCCGCAGGGCGAGGAACATGGAGACTCCTGTTGTCGACGCTACGTCGTCATGGTAGCGACGCAACGTCGACAAGTTGGGTCGCCCGTGGTTGCGCGTGTGCCACGTGTGCCGCGTGCGCGAACGCGCTTGCGGCCGTCACAGCCGCAGCTGGAACTGGCAGGTGTGGGACCACACCGGCGTGGCTGACAGCTGTCAGTGGTGGGAGTGAGGTCGCGTCGATGGCTGGCGGCCAACGGCAGACGGCCGGGGGCCGGCGACCTTTCAGCCGTCGCCGAACGCGGCGCGCAGCGCGGCGCCGGTCTCCGCCACCGCCTCGGCGCCTTTGGCGCTGGCGTTGCCGAGGTTCATGAAGCCGTGGATGACTCCCCCCACCCGGCGCGCCAGCGTCGGCACCCCCGCTTCGGCGAGCCGCGCCGCGAAGGCCTCACCCTCGTCGCGCAGGGGGTCGTTCTCCGCGGTGTAGACGATCGCCGGCGGCAGGCCCGACAGGTCGGGTGCGCGCAGGGGCGACGCCCACGGGTGCACCCGCTCCGCGGGGTCGGGGAGGTAGTGGTCCCAGTACCAGCGCATCTGGTCCCGGGTGAGGAACATCCCCTCGGCGAACTCGTGGTAGGAGGCGGTCTCGAGGTCGCAGTCGGTCACGGGGTTGATCACCACCTGGAACGCCAGCGCCGGGCCGCCCTCGTCGCGGCAGCGCAGCGCGGTGACCGCCGACATGTTGCCCCCGGCGCTGTCGCCGGCCACTGCCAGTCGGGTGCCGTCGCCGCCGATCTCCGCTGCGTGCTCGGCCACCCAGCGCACGGTGGCGTAGGCGTCGTCGATGGCGGCGGGGAACGGGTGCTCCGGCGCCAGCCGGTAGGCGACCGCCACCACGATCGCCCCCGCCGCGTTGGCCAGGTCACGGCAGACGGGGTTGAACGTGTCGAGCTCGTAGAGCACCCAGCCGCCCCCATGGAGGTAGACGACCACCGGAAGCGGGCCCGGAAGGTCGGGTCGGTAGACCCGTATCCGCAGGTCGCCCCCCGGACCGGGGATGGTCCGGTCCTCCTCGTGGGCGACGGGGCCGCCGAGCGGGGCGCAGAACTCGGTGATCGGCTCGGTGAGCTCCCGCACCTGGGCGGGGGTCAGGTCGTCCCACGGCTGCATGATCCCCGTGGTCTCCAACAGGGCGAGCGTCTCCACGACGTCGGGATCGAGCGGCATCAGGTTCCTCCGGTTCGCCGGCGGCGCCGAGACTACCGCCGGCGACGACCAGGTCCGGTCCGGCCGGACCAGCACCGACGCCGGTCTCAGCGCCGGTGCCGGCACCATCGTCTGGACCGGTGCTCCTGCCGTTCGGGAGGGCGACGTTCTGGAGCTCAGCTCTCCTCGCCCTCCTTGCGGTCGCCCCAGAACTGGTCGCGGTGGGCACGGCGCTCGGCGCGGGCCCTCGTGCGCCACTCGGTGACTGCTCGCGAGGTGCCGGCGAAGGTCCGCTTCACCCCCTCTGGGCTGGCATCGAAGCTGGAGATGTTGCCGGCGGCCATGCCGAGCCGGCCGGCCTCGCTGTAGGCGTCCTGGTTGGCACCGAGGAAGACGAAGGTCCACCCCCGATCCGTCAGCTTGGCGATGCGGCCGAAGAGGTCGTCGCGGGACCAGCGAACGCTGGCGTTCTCCTGGCCGTCAGTGAGCACCACGATGAGCTGGTCCTCGCCGTGCTCGGCGACCGCCTCGGCGTGGTCCAGCAGTGCTCCCAGCGCGTCGAGCAGCGGCGTGCCGCCCCGAGGGACGAAGTCGCCCGGACGGAGTGTGGACACGTCGGACAGCGGACGGCGGTTCACCAGGAACTCCTGGGGATCCTGGGAGTCGAACTGGACGATCGACACCGTGGCCTCGCCGGCCTGGGCCTGCTGGTCGGTGAAGAAGGCGTTGAACCCGCCGACCACGTCGTCGGCGATCGATGCCATCGAGCCGGAACGGTCGAGGAGGAACCAGATGTCGGCCCGGGTGGTGTCGGCTCCGGGAGCGGTGGCGTTGGGGGTGTCGGCGTGGGTGGTGGTCATGGCGGCCTCCTCTGGGCTCGTCGGGTCTGGGCTCGTCGGACTGGCTGATGAGGTAGTTGTCGAACTGACTCAAAGCATAGCAGGGGAGTGCGACGATGTGTCACTTCGACCAGAACCGGCACTACCATGCGGACCATGGCCACCGATCGGCCGGGCGACCACCCGCGACCCGGGTACCGTCCCGACGACCACCCCGCCTTCGCCGTGACCGTCGACGTGGTGATCCTCACCGTCGACCAGGGAGAGCTGAAGGTGCTCCTCGTGCGACGCAGCAGCGACCCGTACCAGGGGATGTGGGCCCTGCCGGGCGGCTTCAAGGGCCCCGAGGAGACCCTCGAAGAAGCCGCAGTCAGGGAGCTGTCGGATGAGACCGGCCTGCGTCGTGCCGGGGTGCTCACCCAGTTCGGCACCTACGGCGACCCTGGCCGCGACCCTCGCATGAACGCGGTCACCGTGGCCTACTTCGCAGCGGTCGCCGAGGTGGGTGCGCTCACCGCCGGCACCGACACCGAGGACGCTGCGCTGTGGCCCGTGGCCGAGGTGGTCGACGGGCGCCACGAGCTCGCATTCGACCACCGCCGGATCGTCACCGACGCCGTCGAGCGGGCCGGCACCGACCTCGAGACCAGCGACCTGGCCACCGCCTTCGTCGGGCCCGAGTTCACCCTCAGCCAGCTCCGCTCGGTCTACGAGGCGGTGTGGGCCACCCGGTTCGACCCCGCCAACTTCCGCCGCTCGATGCTCTCCGATCGAGTGGTGGAGCCCACCGGCAAGCATGCTCCGTCCAGCGCGGAGGGTGGCCGCCCGCCCGAGCTCTTCCGGGTCAGCGCCACCTGGATGCGCTCGCCGGTCAACCGGCCGACGGCGGCTGCGAAGCCCACCTCCCGCATCGACGCGCACGCTGCCGACCGTGCAGAGAGGCGCCCGGCTGCCGTGGAACCGGCGGTTCCCGACGCCGACGGCACTCCTGCTCGCCGCCGGAGGGCGACCGCTCCCAAACGGACCGGCCCACCCACGTGACCCCTCGGCAGTTGCGTGCGCCCGACCGGCGCACGACTGCCCGACCCAGGACACGGCTGTCGGCATCGACCGCTGAAGTGTGAGGTCGGTCCGTCGCCCCGCAGGCGACCGTGGCCGTGGCCCTGTCAGCTCGGCCGTCGCGGGCTGAAGGTGACGACGGGGTCGAGGGGTCTCCGGTGGCGATCCTCACCCCCGCCGATACCGTGATCCGAGCCGTCGGTCGCCGACCCGGACCACGGTGGAGGCGAACGATGACCGACACCCACGTGCGGGAGGATTCCGGCCGGGCCGGCCGCGCCCAGGGGGCCGGCAAGCTGTCCGCGATGGTGGTGGCGGCGCTCGCCGCCGGCCAGTTCCTGGTGGGTCTGGACGCCAGTGTCGCCACGGTCGCCCTTCCCCGCATCCAACGCGACCTCGACGCCTCGGCGCCCCAGCTGCAGTGGGTGCTGATGGCCTACGTGGTCGCCGGTGCGGCGCTCGCCCTGCCCGTCGGCGCGCTGGGGGACCGCCTCGGCCGCAAGCGCCTGTACCTCGGCGGCGCCGCGATCTTCGCCGTCGGCTCCGCCGCCTCGGCGTTCGCTCCCACGATCGGCCTCCTGATCGCCGCCCGGGCCGTGCAGGGGGTGGGTGCCGCGGCGATCGGCTCGCTGGCGCTCGCCATCCTCACCACCGCCGTGGCGAAGGAGCGCATCGGCTCCGTGGTGGGGATGTGGACCGCGGTCTCCACCGCCGCCATGGCGATGGGCCCGCTCATCGGCGGCCTGCTCGTGCAGAGCATCGGCTGGCGGTGGGTGTTCGGCATCAACGTCCCCCTGGCCGTCGGCGTGTTCCTGGTGGCCTCCGCGAAGCTGCCCGGCCGTGAGCGCCGCGTGGCCGGTGACATCGAGTGGATCGGCTCCGCGCTCGTGACGATCGCCCTGCTCGCCGTCTCGGTCGGACTCAGCGCCGCGGAGAAGAGCGGGTTCGGCGCGCCGAGGGTGCTGGTGCCGGTCGCCTTCGGCCTGGTCGTGGTCGCGCTGGCAGCGCTCCAGCAGCGACACGCCCGCACCCAGATGCTCGACTGGAGCCAGCTGCGCCGCTCGCCGGTGCCGGCGGCGCTGGTGCTGGCCGTTCTGCTGGGCCTCGCGCTGTCGGGGTCGCTGTTCCAGCTCACGCTGCTGCTCCAGAACGCCCTCGGGTTCTCGCCGGCGGAGTGCGGGATCATCACGGTGGGAGCCACGGTGTCGTTCATCGTGCTGTCGCCGTTGTCCGGCAAGATGGCCTCGAAGGTCGGCCTGGCGTTGCTCACCTGTGTGGGTCTGGGGCTCGCTGCGCTCGGGATGCTGCTGCTCTCCGGTGTCGACGACTCGACCCCCGCGATCCGCATCGCGCTCGACCTGGCGGTGCTCGGCGCCGGCCTCGGCACCGCCATGCCGGCGGTCTCCGCGGCGACGATGGCCGCGGTGGACAAGGACGCCGCCGGCAGCGCGTCGGGGGCGTTGAACCTGGCTGCGCAGGTGGCGTCGGTGCTCGGCATCGCCATCATCGGGTCGATCGCCATGTCGCGCATCGGTGCGTCCTGGGACTCCGCCGCGGGTTCGAGCGGGAAGCTGCTCGGGCTGCGTGGCAAGGTCGTGGCGGGCGACTTCGAAGCGGTCCGGGCAGCGGTGGGGCAGGCGGAGGCACGACGGGCCGCCGACGTCTTCACCGGTGGGGTCGCCGAGGCGTTCCGCATCGGGGCGCTCGGGCTCGGGATGGCGGCCGTGGCAGCGCTGTTCCTGTTGCGCAACGCGAGGATCGCTCCGGCGGCCGACCCTGCAGCAGCGGACTCGGCGGCGTAGCGTCGTCGCGACGTCCGTCGTCGACAGGGGGTGCGGTCCGTGGAGCTCGATGTGATGGTGTCGTCGGTGTCGTGGTCGGATGCCGAGGAGCTGGCCCGGCGGGTGGAGCAGGCGGGCCTGTCGGGGATGATGTTCACCGAGACCGGCCAGACCCCGTGGATGACCCTGGCCATGGCCGCCAGCGCGGCGCCGTCGCTCACGTTCCTCACCGGGGTCGCCGTGGCCTTCCCTGTGAGCCCGATGGTCGCCGCCAGCCTGGCCTGGGAGCTGGCCGGCAACACCGGGGGGCGGTTCCGGCTGGGTCTCGGCAGCCAGGTGAAGGCCCATGTGGAGCGCCGCTACGGGATGCCCTTCGACCCGGCCGGCCCCCGCATGAGGGACTACCTGCTGGCGGTGAAGGACTGCCTGGCCGCCTTCCGGGGCGACGCGCCCCTGTCGCACGAGGGGCCCTACTACTCCCTGAGCCTGCTGCCCCCCATGTGGGCGCCGCCGGCGCACGACCACGGTGACGTCAAGGTCGACGTCGCCGCGGTGGGCCCGTGGATGACCGCCATGGCCGGCGAGGTGGCCGACGGGGTGCACGTGCATCCTCTCCACTCCCTCTACTACCTCGAGCACCGGCTGCTGCCCTCGGTGCGTGCCGGCGCCGAGCGGGCGGGTCGGTCCCTCGACGACGTCGACCTCCTGATCCCCGTGTTCGTCGTGCCGGGCGACACGCCGGAGGAGCGGGCGCCGCTGGTGGAGCGTGCGAGGCTGCAGCTCGGGTTCTACGGCTCGACCAGGAACTACGCCTTCCAGTTCGACGACCTGGGGTGGGAGGGCACCTCCGCCCGCCTGAACGAGTGCCTGAAGGCCGGAGACCTGGCCGGCCTGGCCGCCACCATCACCGATGACATGCTGGACGCCTTCGCCGTGGTGGCGCCGTGGGACGAGGTCGCCGACCGGCTCGTCGAGCGCTACGGGAGCATCGCCACCCGGGTCATCTCCTACCTCACCCTCGACGACGTGGCCCAGCACCCCGAGCACCTCGATCGCTGGGGAGAGATCGCCAGCTCGGTGCGGTCCTCGACCGGCGGTTCGTGAGGGTTCCTCGGATCGGGTCCAAATCGGGTGTGACCTGCCCTTCCCGCCCCCCGGCCTCCTACCGGCCGAGGTGATCCGCTCCCGGTTAGCGGTGGCGGCGTCGGTCCATGCCGTTGCGGGCCAGGTGGAGCGTGAGCCCGAGCGGACCGGCCATCCAGGTGAGCAGCAACGGGATGCGGTCGGCGCGCCCGCGGCTCAGCGCCTCCTGCCAGATGTGGCGGCCCACGTAGAGGTCGAACACCAGGTAGTGGGTCCAACCGGCGAGGAACGCGTCGGGCCGAGCGAGGGCGGCGCGCAGCTGGTCGGGGTCGTCGAAGCGCGGCGCCTCGCCGCCGGGCGCCAGCGCCGAGCCCGCCAGCAGCGCCGTGTAGGTGATCCCGAGTGCGGCGTACAGCGGGGTGGCCAGGCGCACGATCGCCGCGGTGGCCCGCGAGCGGGGGAACAGGATCATCGCCAGCCACACCGGCGCGGTGGTGGCCGACAGAACGCTGAACGCCCGACGTTGGGCTGCGGACATCGGCGGGAGCGGGGGGTCACCGGCGGCAGCGACGGGGACGGAGCCGTTCGGCGATGTGCGGTCGACCGGCGCGGCTGCGGTGAGGTCGGAGTCGGTGCCGGCCGGGTTCGGACTGCTGCGATCGTCGGGGGAGACCATGGCGCCATCTTCGCCGGTGCGGGGGAGGATTCCGTGGCGGGGAGGCCCGGGTGGGAACGCTCGGGGAATGGCGACGGCGCCCGGATTCAGCCGACCGGACAGGCTCGCTCGCCGGCCAGACGCCGTTGCAGCGCCACCGCCAGCAGGGCCACCGAGGCGACCGCCAGCAGCGGTTGCAGCGGGGCGAAGAGCTCGAGGGCGCCGGTGGTGCCGAGGGCGACGACCACCAGCTTGTTGCACACCGGGCAGCCCACCGCGAAGAACGCCAGCAGCCCACCGACCCCGCCCGCTCGTGCCGGCCGGTCGACCGGGTCGTCGGCCCCGCCGTCGCGGACGTAGGTGGCCAGCAGCAGGCCCGCCAGCACCGAGGTGGCGACCAGCACCGGCAGCGACCACCAGGTGACGGGCACGGGGCGGCCGAACACCGGGTTGGGGATCACGTCGGTGGGCAGACCGATGAGCAGGGCGGTGAGCACGGCGCCTGCCAGTGCCGCCAGCCACCGCCGCCGGCCCCAGCGGTTTCCACCCGCTGATGGATCCCGGCCAGGTGGTTGCTCGAGCTGAGGGCCGGTCAGGGGCGTGGTCACGGCACCGAGGCTACCGATCGAACCGCACCACGGGGAGTGCGGCGGTCATCGCGTTGCCACCTGGAACCTGACGGGCGCGTGACGGAACCCCGCGTGCTTGTTGGAGCGGGTCCGCTCCGCCGGCCCTGCCGGTTTGATGCGCTCCACCCGGTCCAGCAGCGCGTCGAAGACCAGCGAGATCTCCAGGCGGGCCAGGTTGGCTCCCAGGCAGAAGTGGCTGCCGATCCCGAAGCTCAGGTGCGGGTTCGGCCGACGGCGGATGTCGAAGCGGAGCGGATCGGCGAACACCCGCTCGTCGAAGTTGGCCGCCTGCCACCACAGCACCACCTTGTCTCCGGGGCGGATGACCTTGCCGTGGCGCTCGACCTCCCGGGTGGCGGTGCGGCGGTTGTACACGGTGGAGGACGCCCAGCGCAGCATCTCCTCCACCGCCGTGGGCAGCAGGCTCCGATCGGCGCGCAGCGCGTGCCATGCCTCGGGTCGGTCCATGAGGGCCAGCAGCCCGGCGGTGATCGTGTTCCGGGTGGTCTCGCTGCCGGCGGCGATCAGCAGGTGGAAGAACATCTCCTGTTCGAGCTCGCTCAGCGGACCGCCGGGATCCGCCTCGGATGGCAGCTGTGCGGTGACCAGCACCGACAGCAGGTCCTCGGCCGGACAGGATCGCTTGTCGGCCAGCACCCGGGTGCAGTAGGCGGACATCGCGACCTGGGCCGCCGCCGACCGCTCGGAGGTGCCACCGGGGTCGTGGTCGTCGTAGTCGAGGGTGGCGTCTGCCCAGTCCAGTAGGAAGTGCCGGTCGGACTGGGGGACCCCCATCAGCGACGCGATGGCCTGCAGCGGCAGCTCGGCGGCCACCTCCACCAGGAAGTCGCAGGTCTCGTCCTGCACGGCACTGTCCAGCAGGTCGGCGCAGCGGCGGGCGAGCGGCGCCTCCAGCCGGCGCAGGGTCCTGGGGCTCACCGACGGGGTGACGAGACGGCGGATGTGGTGGTGGCGGGGGTCGTCCATCATGTTGAGCAGCACGCCGGCGGCGAACCCCTTGGGCAGGTCCTCGATGAGGGTGCCACCGCCGTCTCGGTCGCCCCCTCCCTCGGAGGAGAAGAGCTCGGCGTGCTTGGCGGCCCACTCGACGTCCTCGTGGCGGGTCAGGCACCAGAACCCCTCGCCGTCGGGCGTGTTGGCGGTGGGTTCGTGCCAGTGCACCGGGGCGTGGTCGCGAAGGTGTCGGTAGGCCCGGTGCGGTGGGCCGTCGGAGAAGAGGTCCGGGTCGGTCAGGTCGACGGGTTCGAGGCTACAGCCCGAGCTCTCCGGGAACCGTCCGGTCGGGGCCAGTTCGCTCGAAGCCAATCGAGGATGCGGATGGCGTCCTCAGCCCAGTAGCCACGAGAAGTCGCTGCGTCGCCTCCGTCCGAACTGCGATGTGCCCACTCCCTCGCCATGACCGTGAACTTCACGGAGGTCCCAGAGGCCAGCGTCAGTTCGACAGTCGGTCCGAGCTCGTGGTCCTCGGTCCAGGGCCAGGTGTCCGGATCTGCCAGCGACCTGGTCCCACCCATGAAGTCCTCCTCTGGCCGAGTGAACCATCCCGGTCGAACCTCACGCACGCTAGGACGAAGCCGTAGCACCCTCCGTGGCATCCTCCACCTCATCTTCTGGATGTCCCCGGGGTGCACATCGACCACGTTGTCGAAGGTCGTTCCCGTCATCGAACGTGACCAAGCGATTCTCAGCCCTCCTCCTACGAGCGCAACGGCAGCAGAGGGTGTGGCAGAGATGGCGTTTCGATAGACCTGAGCCATCGCGACGGCCGCCGGCTGCTCTTCCGGTGAGTCGTCGTAGGACATGTTGACCGCGTCGAGGTATGCGCTCCGCATCTCCCGCTCCGAGACGGCGCTCGGCTTCGTCCTGACCCACGCGACGACCTTTCTGAAGGAGAGCGGGATCAGAAGACCTACCAGCAGCACCGGCCGCCACATGGATCGATCCGTGAAGATCGCGACGAAGGTGACCAAGCCCAACCAGACGACGAGCAGGAGACCGTACGCGTTGGCCATCCCGGTGATCTTCCGAGCGTTCAGCCGGGCGGCATCCTGTGCAGTCGCTCGAGGAGCCTGCTGCTTCGGGGCTGTCGTCATGTGATCACTCGATCAGCTCGATCGCTCGGCTACCGGAGCACTCGGCCACATCGGTCTTGAACGTGTCGCTCATGCGGCCCGACGTGAGCTCGGCTGCGAGGTAGCACGTCCTCGAGGTGGCTCGGACCGCTACACCGAAGCGGGCGCCGTCGTGGATGGATGCGACATGGGAAGCGTCGCTGACCGCGGGGCTGTCCACGAAGACGACGTCGCGACCGTCGATCATCACCTGCTCGGACATCCAGGCTGCATCCACACCAGCCTCATGAGGCTTCAGCTCGTAGGCGAGCTCTGCTCTCCTCATGAGGTCCCGAGCGGCGTAGTCGTGTGAGTTCTGCACGTGCTGAAACCCGATGAAGCCGAACCAACCGAGCGTTCCGAGGATGGCGAGTCCATAGAGGGTCCACTGGACGTGCAGCGTTGCGCGGCGTTGCTTCGCGACGTCGTCGTCGACGGTGAACCCCAGCGTGCGTCGACTCCCGACTGGTGTGGTTCGGATCGGCTGGTCACCCATGGCTCCATGTGGCGGCTGTGGGTCGGCACCCGCGCGGGCGTCATCGGGGTCGAGCGCTCCGGTCCGGTCGGTCGCGGGTGCGCCCTGTTCCGCGGTGCCGCGTGCCATCCACCCGTGATCGGTCGACGTGCCGGAGGCCTTGAGCTTGTCGCAGAGGCGTCGCCTGCTGGTGATGGCGAGCGAGTGCTCCCCCACAGGCTCCCATGCGCGAGCGACCCTCAGGCCAGGACGTCCTCGAGGAAGTCGAACACCCGCTCATCGCGCAGGCTCTGCGCGGCCGGCTCGCAGTGCCAGTCGCTCCCCTCGGCGGTGGTGAAGCGGGCGAGCTCCTTGCGCTCGCAGGTCAGCAGGTCGAACATCTCCTGGGACTGGCCCGGCCAGAACTGCTCGTGGTCGGGGGAGAGCACCAGGGTGGGACAGGCGATGGCCTTCACCATGTCCTCGTCGAGAGACTGCAGGCGTGCCGCCTGGTAGGCGTCGAACAGCGAGGTGACCCCGTAGGGTGCCATCCGCCAGGCCAGCACCGCCTTCTGCGTGGCGTCGAGGCCGACCTCCATGAGGTCGTCGAAGTCCTTCTTGTTGCCGTCGTCGAGCAGCTTCACCATGTCCGGGGGGAGCTTCGCCTCCCAGGATCCGGACACCCGCATCACGCCCGGGTCGGCCACCAACGCCGCCAGCCGGTGCTCGAAGGCGGCGGCGCGCGGCGCCCAGTAGCCCCCCTGGCTGATCCCCTGCAGTGCGATGCGGGAGGTGTCCACGTCGGGCCTGCCGCACAGGAGGTCGACCACCGGGGTGACCACCTTCTCCCAGTCGGGGCGGAAGTACAGGCCCTGGCGGTGCAGGGCGGCCCCCTGGCCGGGACCGTCGAAGGTCATGGCGTTCCAGCCCCGCTGCACTGCGGCTCGCCCCCCGAAGCTCCACTGGGAGATGACGGGGCCGTCGGAGCCGTTGTTGAGGATCACCGTCGGCCGCGGCTTGCCGGTGTCGTCGGGTGCGAAGAAGTAGCCGGCCAGGGTGGTGTCCTCGTAGGGGATCTCGATCCGCTCCACCGGGGTGTCGAACAGATCGACAGCGTCGTCCCAGCACTTCCGGTGCTGCTCCCACAGCGAGGTGAACCGGCTCTCGTCCTCGGTGCCGGGCGACATCGCCGAGGCGTGGTCGTAGTAGGTGGAGGCGCGCAGGAGCCGTGACCGGGCGCTCACCCGGTGGCCGCCGGAGCGCGACTCCTCGGCCTGGGTGCGCAAGGAGTCCGCGGTGGCGGTCCACTCCCGCACCCACGCCTCGCGGTCGCCCTCGGGGATGCGTTCGATGGTGGCCAACGTCTCGCCGACGTCCGCGACGTTCGAGTAGGCGAAGCCCAGGCTGCACAGCACGGCGAAGTGCATGCCCTCGTCCTTGAAGAAGCGCTGCATCCTCTCAGGCTACGAACGCAATCGCCGGTTCCGGCACGGTGGCCGCTGATGCGCCCGGCTCCGCCTCGGTCCTGGCGTGGCACCCTGGGCGGGTGGAGGACCTGCGACGATCGAGGCGACGACGGCGCCGAGCGACGCAGCGACGTTGCATCGGGGCGGTGCTCGCGCTGTTGATCGGGACGCCTGCGGCCGCCTGTGCCGGTGACGACGCGGCTCGGCTGGCCACCTCGTCGGACACCTCGGAGCCGCCGCCGGTGCCGAGCGATCCGCGCCTGGCCGCGGTGGAGTCCTTCGCCCTGGCGCTCGGCGTCCCTTTGGACGTCCGGGCTTCGTCGCGTCTGGCACCCTTCGACCTCGTGGTCGTCGACGGCGAGGGCGCCACCACGGAGCTGGTGGAGGCGCTCCGGGCCGACGGCGGCCTCGTGCTCGGCTACCTGAGCGTCGGCACCGTCGAGGAGGGGCGGAGCTGGACCGCCGCCGCCGATCCCTACCGCCTCGATCGCTGGGAGGAGTGGGACGAGGACTACGCGGACGTGGCCGACCCCGGGTTCCGCCGGCTGATGGTGGAGCAGGTGGCCCCGCAGCTCCTCGCCTCCGGAGTCGACGGGCTGTTCCTGGACAACACCGACATGGTGGTCGGCCACCCCGCCCAGGCGGAGGGGATGGTGGAGCTGGTCGCGGCGCTGGCCTCGCTGGTGCACGCCCGGGGCGGGCTGGTGTTCACCCAGAACGGCGACCCAGTGGTCCACGCCCTGGTCGAGCACCTGGACGGCTGGAACCGGGAGGACGTGAGCGCCACCTACTCCTTCGAGCGCGAGACCTACGAGCCGGTGAGCGCGCGGGACACCGCAGCGGCCCAGGCCACGCTGGAGCGGTTGGCCGAGGAGGGGTTGCTGGTGACGACCACCGACTACGTGGCCGATGGAGACGTCGAAGCGACGCGGCAGGCGGTGGCCGCCTCCTGCGAAGCAGGGGCGCTGCCCTTCGTGGCCGACATCGGGCTCACCCGCATCCCGGACGAGCCGCACCGCTGCTGAGCGGATCCCCCGCCGCCCCCGTCTACCCGCGGGGTTCTGTCCCTGCCGAACTGGCAGGTGTGGGACCACACCGGCGTGGCTGACGCCTGCCAGTTCGGGTCGAGGGTCAGGTCGCCGGACTGGCGTCGGGTAGCTGGGATGAGCCAGCCTCACCCCAGCTATGGACCAGCTGCACACCTCCACCGTCACCCAGGACCAGATCGACCACCTCGGGCACATGAACGTGCACTACTACGCGGTGCTGGCGCGCGCCGGTGCGGGGGAGCTGGTCCATCGTCTGGCCGCCGGGGACGGCAAGGGACCGCGCAGCTGGGTGCGGGACATCTACGTGCGGCACCACCGGGAGCAGCTGCTCGGCGCGCCGCTGGTCGTGCGGGGCGGGGTGCTCGATGCGTCGCACACCCGCATCCGAGCCTACGAGGAGCTCGCCAACCTCGACACCGGCGAGGTGGCCGCCTCCTTCGTGCTCGGCATCGACCCCATCGACGAGCAGCGGCGCCCGGCGAGCTTCCCGAGCGTGCTCGTGGGACGCGCCGGATCGGAGACGGTGGAGGTCCCCGACCACGGCCAGGCTCGCAGCATCTCCTTCGAGGACGACCCTGAGGCGACTGCTCCCTCGCTGGAGGAGCTGGTGGAGCGCGGCCTCGCCCAGCGCGAGCCACGCGTGGTCCAGGACGACGAGTGCGACGGCGACGGCTGGTTCCTCGCGGATCAGATGCTGCCGCTGGTGTGGGGTGGGGTGCCGCTCGCCGGCCACGAGTTCCAGCCGTTCCACGAGACCGAGGACGGCACGACCCTCGGCTGGGCGACGATGGAGACGCGCTCGACGTGGTCGAGGCTGCCCCGGGCGGGGGACCGGGTGCAGAGCTTCGGTGCCGAGGTGGACCTCGGCGCCAAGACCATGACGAGCCGCCACTGGGTGGTCGACCTGGAGCGAGCCGAGCTGATCTGCGCGCTGTCGATCGTCAACCTGTGCTTCGACGTGACGGCACGCCGTGCCAGCGAGATCCCCGACGTCCTGCGGGAGTCGTTCCTGCGCCGCATCCAGCCGGACCTGGCGTAGGACCGCAGGTCCTCCCGACCACTCGATCACCTGTCGGGGGTCGCACCCGATCTCACACGTCGATCTCCGTGCTCACCGCTGCGGGGTCCTCGGCGTGGCGGGCGACCGTGATGCGGCACCGGCCACGAGGCGGCCGCCAGGAGTGGGCCTCGGGGTCGCGGGTCTCCAGCCGATCCGAGGGCACCCTCACCTCGAAGGGTGCGGCGTCCCCGGCGGCCACCTCGACGCGGGCGAAGCCGACCAGGCGCTCGGGTGCGTCGTGCTCGGGGAGACGGGCGTACACCTGCACCACCTCGGCACCGTCGCGCCCGCCCGTGTTGCGCACGACGCCCTTCACCACCAGCGTGCCGTCCGCGTCGTCGCACTCGACTGCCACGGCCTCCACGGCGAAGGTCGTGTAGGACAGCCCGAAGCCGAAGGGGAAGGCAGCCGGTCGACCGGTGCGGCGCAGGTGCCACCACCCGTGCCAGCGGTCGTAGACCGCCGAGGTGGCGTCGCGCTCGAAGGGCGGCAGGTCGGACTCCTCGGTCGGGATGCTGAAGGGCAGCCGGGCCGACGGATCCACCGCCCCGACCAGCACGTCTGCCAGTCCGGGGCCGGCCTCGCACCCGCCGTACCAGGCCTGCACCACCGTGGCCACCGAGTCGACCCACTCGGTCATCACCACCGCGCTGCCGGCCTGGATCGCCACCACCGTGGCCGGGTTGGCGGCCGCCACCGCCTCGATCAGCGCCACGTCCTTCGCTGCCAAACGCAGCGAGGTGCGGTCACCGCCGCGGCTGAACCCCTTGGGTCGCGACGACATCCGCTCGGGGACCTCCGTGGGTGGGAGCTCGGCCACCCACGCCGCGAACGCTTCGACCACCTCCGGTTCGTCCTCGGCGGGGAGCAGCTCGGCGAGCGCCGGGTCGGTCCCCCCGATGTACTCGCCCTCGTCGAGGAACGTGTAGCCGACCACCACCAGCGCCACGTCCGCCTCGGCCGCCACGGCAGCGGCGCTCGCCGGGTCGTCGCCGCCGTCGGCCGCCACGTCCAGGCCCGCCTCGACGAGCCCGTCGAGCACGGTGCGGCACTCGAGGTCCCACACGTCGCTGGACCCGCCGTCGCCCAGGTTCACCGTGTCGGCCAGCCGGCCGATCAGCGCGACGCGCGATCCCTCGCGGAGGGGGAGCACCGGGGCGCCGGAGACCACCTCGTTGCGCAGCAGCACCACCGAGCGGGCGGCCACCTCCCGGGCCAGTGCCCGGTGCTCGGGAGCGCCCAGCACCTTCCGGTCCGGGACACCGGCGGAGAGGGCCTCCTCGAAGCGCAACCGGGTGGCCACCAGCCGAACCACCGCGGCGTCGACCTGGGCCCAGGTGACCTCGCCCCGATCCAGGGCCGGTCGCAGGTGAGAGCAGCGGATCATCCGGTAGGGCATCTCCACGTCCAGCCCGGCGCGCAAGGAGGCCGCAGCGTCGCGCAGGCCGAAGATCCAGTCGCTGATGACGAACCCGTCGAAGCCCCACTCGTCGCGCAGCACCCCGGTGAGCAGGTCGGCGTTCTGGCCGCACCACTCGCCGTCGAGGGAGTTGTAGGCCGACATCAGCGACGCCACCCCTTCGGCGACGATGCGGCGGAACTGGGGGAGGTAGATCTCGTGCAGGGCCACCTCGTCGACCTGCACGTCGACCGAGAACCGGGCGTTCTCCATCGAGTTGCAGGCGAAGTGCTTGGCGCAGGCCATCACATGGCGTTGCAGACCGCGGGTGAACGCCGCGCCCAGCTCCCCGACGTGGAACGGGTCCTCCCCGTAGGTCTCCTGGGCCCGGCCCCAGGCGGGGTGGCGCAGCACGTTCACGCACACCGCCCCGGTGAGGTCGGCGCCGGCGGCGCGGAGCTCGCGCCCGATCACCTCGCCGACGCGCTCCTCGAGGTCGGGGTCCCAGGTGGCGCCCCGGGCCATGGACACCGGGAAGCAGGTGGCGTTGCCCACCACGCAGCCGCGGGGGCCGTCGGCGAAGTGGATGCCGGGGAAGCCCACCCGGGGCACCTCGGCCGCGCTGAACGGCGCCAGGTGGTACCCGTCGTCGGCAAGGAACCCAAGACCGGCCCAGGTGGGGGCGTCGCCGTCCAGGCACCAGAGCCGCTCTTCGGGTGTCATGGCCGCGACCACCGCCCGGGCCGCCTCGACGGGGTCCGCGCCCTCGCGCACCGCAGCCCTCGCCCGGTCGTGCTCGGTGGTGGTCATCGTGCTGCCTCCTCGGTCGGGCCGGCGGCGAGCGCCACCACGAGCTCCCTGAGCTCCGCCGGGGAGCTCAGCCGCTCACCGTAGAGCTCTCGCAGCTGGGTCATCCGGTAGCGCACGGTCTGGGGGTGCACGTGGAGCCCGGCGGCCACCTCGTCGCGGCGGCCCTGGTGCAGCAGCCACAGCCGCAGCGTGTCGGCCAGCCGTCGGGCGGTCGCCGGGCGGAGGCCGGCCAGGGGCGCCAGCGCTCTGCTTCGCAGGTCGGCGAGCGACTCGTCATCCGCGTGGAGAACCAGGTCCACCAGGTGCTCGTCGGTGTCGAGGAGCTCGCCGCGCGATCCCGGCACCACCTCCGCGGCTCGAGTCGCCCGCCGATACGACGAACCCACCTCGGACCAGCGACGGGTGGGGCCCACCACGCAGGCCGTGCCCTCGAGGGCCCCGAGCAGGTCGTGACGTCCACCGTCGTCGAGCGGTGCCAGCAGCACGTGGTGGTGCCGGGGACCCTCGGGCACCAGGTCGGGCGGCACGACCAGCGTGCGATGGTCGAGGCGCTGGAGCACCGAGCGGGCGCGGGCCTCGGGCGCGAGGACGGCCACCAGCGCCGATGGCGGAGCCCACTCGGCCACCATCGCCAGCCGTTGCAGCTCCTCCTCCTCGGCGCTCTCCAGCAGTGCGACCGCCAGACGCTCGAGGCGTTGCTCACGCGCCCTGCCGGCGGTGGCGAGCTCGTCGGCGTGACCGGCGATGCTGGCCGCAGAGAGCCGGTCGATGTAGGCGAACACCAGCTCGGCGATCCGGGCCACCGTCTCGGAGGGCACCGGTCGACGCAGCAGCTCCGCGGACAGGTCACGCCACGCGACGCGCGCCCCCACCCGGTAGGCGGCGAGCAGGCCGTCCATCGTCCGCCCGCGCTGCGCCTCGTACTGGCCGAAGGAGTAGGCCGCCTCCACCACGCTCAGCCGTGGGGCGCGGGCACCGAGGTCGACGGGCTGCTCGGTGAGCCCCAGCAGGCCGCGCAGCGCCACCCGGATGGCGCGTTCGACCAGGGCGAGCTCCTGGGGGCTGCGCACCGCCGAGCCGTACTCGGGGATCTCCGCCACGAGCGCCTCGGTGGCGCGGTGCGCCACGGTGGGCACCAGCTTCCGCAGAGCGGCGACGCTGCGGGGAGGTAGCAGAGGGTTGTTCGCCACAGACAAGAACCTAGGTCGTCTCACCATCACACCGTGTCCTTTGTGCACTCTGAACAAAGAGCTGGCACCAAACCACCCTTCGTGGCCAAGACCGTTGGACCCACGAGGGGGATCATCGAGCTACGAAACCCCTCGCCGTGCGCGTGGCCGTCGGGGGTCCACGAGCCAGGAGCTGACATGACCGAGTTCTCCGCTGCCCTCAACGACGACCAGCTCCAGATCCAGAAGTGGGTGCACGACTTCGCCGCCGAGGTGGTCCGCCCCGCCGGATCGGAGTGGGACGAGCGCGAGGAGTTCCCTTGGCCGATCGTGGAGGAAGCGGCCCGCATCGGCCTCTACAGCTTCGACTTCATCTCCACCGCAGCGCTGGGAGACCCCACCGGGCTCTCCATCCTGGTCACCATCGAGGAGCTCTTCTGGGGCGACGCCGGCATCGGGTTGGCCATCATGGGCTCCGCCCTGGCCGCCGCGGGCATCGCCGGCAACGGCACCCCCGAGCAGGTGATGGAGTGGATCCCCCAGTGCTACGGCACGCCCGAGAAGGTCCAGGTCGGCGCCTTCTGCGTGAGCGAGCCCGACGCCGGCTCGGACGTCAGCTCGCTGCGCACCCGGGCCGTCTACGACGAGGCGACCGACGAGTGGGTGCTCAACGGCACCAAGGCGTGGATCACCAACGGCGGCATCGCGGACGTGCACGTGGTGGTGGCCACGGTGGATCCCGAGCTCAAGGGCCGGGGTCAGGCCAGCTTCATCGTGCCCAAGGTGAAGGGCCTCAGCCAGGGACAGAAGTACAAGAAGCACGGCATCCGGGCCTCCCACACCGCGGAGGTGGTGCTCGACGACGTCCGCATCCCCGGCTCGCACCTCCTCGGGGGCAAGGAGCGCCTCGACGAGCGCCTCGCCCGCGCCCGGGAGGCGCTGGCGAAGCCCGCAGGCGAGACCTCCGGCAAGCAGCCGGCCATGGCCACCTTCGAGGCCACCCGGCCCACGGTGGCCGCCCAGGCCATCGGCGTGGCCAGGGCCGCCTACGAGTACTCCCTCGAGTACGCCAAGGAGCGGGTGGCGTTCGGCAAGCCGATCATCCAACACCAGGCGATCGCCTTCATGCTGGCCGACATGGCCACCCAGATCGAGGCCGCCCGGCTGCTCACCTGGCGGGCCGCCTGGTTGGCGAACAACGGCGGCTACACCAACGCCGAGGGGTCGATGTCGAAGGTGTTCTCGGGGCGGATGGCGGTGTGGGTGACCGAGCGGGCGATCCAGATCCTCGGCGGGTACGGCTACACGCGGGAGTACCCGGTGGAGCGCTGGCACCGCGACGCCAAGATCATGGACATCTTCGAGGGCACCGAGCAGATCCAGCAGCTGGTGATCTCCCGGGCCATCTCTGGGATGCGCATCGAGTAGCCCTGGCGCGCTGGGGCAGCACCCGTCCTCGGCCCCGGCTGCGCCGCGCCTTCTGTACCGCCGCGCATTCTGTACGTTGTGACGCACACCCCCTGTGCGTGACGACGTACAGATGGGAGAGATCAGGCGGCAGAGGGGGGAGATCAGGCGGCGACCGGGTTGATCCAGGTGAGCTCGCGGAATCGGGCGAAGTCGCTGTCCGCGCTGACGATGTCGAGGCCGTGCTCGATGCAGAGGGCGGCGAGCACTGCGTCGGGGACCAGGTTGGCGCGCAGGTCGAGCTCGACGATCAGCCGGCCGAGGATGTCCCGGTGGCTCCGCCCGGCCTCGGGGATCCACACGAGATCGGCGTCGAGCCAGCTCGTCGCCAGGTCCCACGCTTCGGAGGGAGCCAGCGGGTCGGCGACGGCGCGGGGATGGGTCACGATCCGGAGGAACGCGGTGATGGACGCCCACGGCACCCCTACCCTGCGATCGCCGTTGAGCGTGGACTCCAGCCAGGCCTTCGCCGGCTGGTGGAAGGGGCTCTGCTCGTCGACGGCGTAGATCAGGACGTTGGCGTCGACGAGCATCAGCGGTGGTCGGCGCCTTCGAGCACCTCGAGGGCCTCCGCGACGTTCGACACGTCGACCCGGGTGCCGAGCGATCGGGTGCGCTGCTCGAAGCGGCGTGGCGCGGGCCGGGGCACGAGGCCTCGACGGATGAGCTCGTTCACTGCCTCGGAGAGGCCCAGGCCCTCCTCGCGGCGCAGGTGCTCGACGGCCTTCGCCGTGTCGTCGTCGAACTCGACGGTCGTGCGCATGGACTGATCTTCGCATGCAGATGCGACGAAATCGACATGAAGATGTGTCGTCTCGGGCCGATACCCTGGTCGCCACCCTGACCCGGGAGCCTGCGAGATGAGCACGGCGAGATGAACCCTGCCTACGCCGTCGCCCTGGCTGCGGAGCACCCCGACGTGGTGGTGGCCCACAGCGTGGACTGGCTCGATGCGGCGGAGGCCGCCGGCGCCGAGGTGCTCGCCCGCCTGCCCACCCACTGGCACCGGATGGCGGTGGCCGGGGCGTTGCGAGCGTGGCCGGCGGAGGCCGTGGAGGTGACGCGCCTCGTCGCCGAGCGCCTCGAGTGGGATCCGCGCGACACCGAGGCACTCCTGCGGGTGATGCTGGACGAGGCTCCGGAGCTCGTGCACCCCGAGGGCCTGGAGGACTCCCGGCGATGGTGGATCGTGGGGGGAGCGCCCTGGGACTGGACCCTCTGGCGCGCCGACGACGGCACCCATGCGCTGGAGGTGCTCCGCTCCGGGTGGTCGTCGACCTCGCAGAGCGAGGTGCTGGACGCGGACCGGGTGCAGGCCTGGCGCGCCGAGGGCGCCGCTGCGCTGGTCGACCTGGTGCAACGGCTCAGGGACTTCTGAGGCGGCGACGGCAGGGTGCCAGAGAGGGGGACGGGATCGGGGTCCTCGCCGCCGGCCGGCTTCCCGATCGCTCTGGCCGGTGTGGGACCACATCGGCGTGGAGGACACCTGGCAGAGCGGAGGTCCCGGCCGCCGGAACGCAGCTGGGCGATACGCTGCGGCCACCGCGGTCAGAGCCGCCGCGGCCGAACCGTGCCGAGCCGAGGTGGGTGATCGAGATGGGTGACGACGTGGGCGCCGGTGCGCGATCGGGGGAGGGCCGCTACCGGGCACGCACCGAGTTCGACTCGGTCGCCTGGGGGTCGCACTGCGTCGACTGCTTCCCCAGCAACTGCCGCTACCGCGTCTTCGTGAAGGACGGGAAGGTGGTGCGCGAGGAGGTGCCCAACCCCCGGCCGGACCGGCCGGCGCCCAAGGGGTTCCCGGACGACTCCCCCCGGGGCTGCAACCGGGGGGCGGCCTGGAGCGCCCAGCTCGACGCCGGCGACCGCCTCCTGCACCCGATGCGACGGGTGGGGGAGCGGGGGTCGGGTGAGTGGGAGCGGATCACCTGGGACGAGGCGCTCGACGAGGTGGCCGACGGCATCATCGACGCCATCGCCGAGCACGGTCCCCACACCATCCTGCGCGAGGGCACCCCCGAGATGGCGGCCACCACAGCCTGCGAGCGGCTGGTGGGGTTCCTCGGCGCCACCAGCACCGACGTCAACGGCGCGCTCGCCGACTTCGCGCCCGGCCTGCACCTCACGATCGGCCACTCGCACGTCTACCAGGACGAGCCGTCGTTCTTCGTGGCCGACACGATCCTCATCTGGCATGCCAACCCCGTCTACACCTACGTGCCCTTCTACCACTACCTCCCTGAGGCCCGGTACCGGGGTGCGCAGGTGGTGATCATCAGCCCCGACGTCAGCCCGAGCCACATGCACACCGACGTGCACATGCCGGTGAACCCGGGCAGCGACCCGGCGCTGGCGCTGGCGATGTGCCAGGTGATCGTGGACGAGGGCCTGGTCGACGAGCGCTTCGTGCGCGAGCAGACCGACCTGGCGCTGCTGGAGCGCACCGACACCCGGCGGTTCCTGCGGGCGTGCGACCTCGACCCCGAGGGTCGCGACGACCAGTTCTTCCACCTCACCACCTCCGGGGAGGTGGTGGAGGCGAGTCGGGCGAACCTGCTGCCCGAGGACTACACGCCGGCCCTCGACGGCGAGGCGGAGGTGACCCTGGCCGGTGGGGAGCAGGTGCGCGTGCGGCCGGTGTGGATGCGCCTGGTGGAGCAGCTCGAGGACCACCGGCCCGAGGTGTCCCAGGCCGTCACCGGGGTGCACCCCGACGTGGTGCGCAGCGTCGCCCGCCGGGTGGCGACCACCACCACCCGGCTGTGGATGGGGATGGGCTCCAACAAGGCGTACCACTCGGACCTCTACCAGCGCACGATGCTGCTGCTGCTCGCCCTCACCGGCAACTGGGGCAAGGTGGGCGCCGGGTTCCAGCACTGGGCGAACGCCCAGATCGACGGGTGGATGCTCACCACCTCCAAGTCGACCGCCGGCGCCGAGGGTGCCGAGGAGATCCTCTCGGCTCTCGAGGGGTTCAGCGAGATCCTGCACATGGAGGACCCGACCCGCACTCCCGAGATCGTGGCGTTCGAGGTGATGCGCTCCACGGTGAAGGGCCCCCGGGCGGCGATGGTGCCCCCGGCGTTCCTCTGGTACTGGCACTTCGGGGGTCGGGAGCTGTGGAACCGGCCCGGCTACGGCGACGAGGCCACGGCACGGAGCTTCGACGAGCACATGGATGCCGCCATGGCCGAGGGATGGTGGGACACGGTGGTGCCCCTCGGCCCCGGCACGCCGCCCCGGATGCTGATCGAGTGCGGCGGCAACATCGTGCGGCGCACGAGGGGAGGCCGCAACACGGTGCTGGAGCACCTGTGGCCCAACCTCGACCTGGTGGTGACCATCGACGTGCGCATGTCGAGCACGGCGCTGTGGTCCGACGTCGTCCTGCCCGCCGCCCAGCACTACGAGAAGGTCAGCCTCGACATGCCGACCTACTACTTCACGATGACCGACGAGGCGGTCCCCCCCGCGGGGGAGTCGATGCCGGAGTGGGAGATGTTCGCCGAGCTGTGCCGGGCGCTGGGTCGGCGGGCCGCGGCGCGCGGGATCGAGTCGTTCACCCACCCCGACGGCAGCGAGGTGCGCTACGCCGAGCTCTACGACCGCTACACCCTCGGCGGTGCGCTGCTCACCGACGAGCAGCTCTACGACGAGATCGTCCGCGACACCGCGTACTCGGGGATCCTGCCCGAGGGCTCCGACCTCACCACGATGCGCGAGCACGGTCAGTGCCGCTTCACCGACTGGGGGCGGGGGTTCATGGCCCTCAGCCATGCCGCCCCGTGGACCCCCGAGGACGAGGTGACCAACCCGCTGGAGGACCACGTGGTGAGGGGTGCGCCGTATCCCACCCTCACACGTCGTGCCCAGTTCCTCATCGACCACCCCTGGTTCGCGGAGGCCGGTGAGGACCTGCCGGTGCACAAGGACATGCCCGCCATGGGCGGGGCCCATCCGTACCTGGTGCTCTCGGGGCACAACCGCTGGTCGGTGCACGCCATGAACATGGGCAACCCGCTGCTGCTGCAGACGCACCGCGGCGAGCCCCACCTGGTGGTCAACCCTGCGGACGCCGTCGCGGTGGGCGTCGGGGACCACGACCGGGTGAGGGTGTCCAACGACGTCGGCGCCTTCGTGGTGCGCACCAAGCTGTCGGAGGCGCAGCGGCCGGGGACGGTGACGATCTACAACGGCTGGGACCCCCACATGTTCCCGCAGTGGGCCGGGTCCAACGACGTGAGCCCGGGGATCGTCAAGCACCTCGGACTGGTCGGGGGCTACGGCCACCTCGACTACGCGCCGATCGGCTGGCAGCCCCAACCCGCGGACCGCGGGGTGCGGGTCAGCCTCGAGGCCGTCGACGCCGGCTGAACCGTGCCGACGTCGCACCGGTTCTGTCCCCGACCGATCGAGGACCCGCTCGGACCGGTTCGTGGCAGAGGCCGCTCAGGTGCCGCTCGTCGCCACCAGCTGACCGCGGTCCACGGCGTCTCGCAAGCGCTGGTGGTCCGCTTCGTTGGTGGTGGCGTAGGCGTCGGCGAAGGACACGAGCGCATCGTCGAGCGCCCCGTCGTCACCGAGGTACGCAGCGATCGCCAGACGGTCGCCGGAGCGGGCGTGCGCCCGGGCCAGCGTCCAGCCGCAGGCGACGCCGTAGGCCTTCAGGCCCTTGGGCGACAACCGGGTCAGGTCGATCGAGGCCTTGCCGTCCCACAGCTGACGCACGTAGAAGTCCCGCCCCACGTCGTCCCAGGCCACGATGCGGTACCAGCCGAGGAGGTGGTCCGGCGCGGTCTGCATGAGGCGCTGGCCCTCGACGACGCGCCGGCCTTCGCACTCGTAGGCCGTCGCGCCGGCATAGGGGGCGAGCACCGAGGGCTGGGCCTCCTTGAGCTGGAGCAGGAGCGGGTCGTCGGCGTCGCGGCCGACGAGCAGCACCACCCAGGCGCGGGTGCCGACGCTGCCGACGCCGACGACCTTGCGGGCCATCTGCACGTAGCGGTAGGACTCGACCAGCATGCGCCGGTCGTCGCGCAGGCTGGCCCGGTACTGGCGCAGGAACTCCTGCACGACCTCCACGTAGCGCGCTCGCTGCTGGTCGTCGAGGAGCTCCTCCACCGGTACGAGCACGGGTGGGTCGGAGATGAACCGGGCCGAGCCGGCGTCGTCGCCCCGCACGAGCCGGCCGAACGCGTGCAGGTGGTCTCGGCGCAGGGCCTTCGCCACCCGCTTGTCGACCTCCCGGCCGGCGGCGCGGCCGCCGATCGTCGCCAGCTGCTCACGTAGGCGGTCGGCGGGGAGGAACGTGTGCCAGACCTCGAGGTTGCGCATCCGGGCGAAGTCGGCCATGGACTCGCGGTAGGAGCGGACCGTGGCGCGCACCGCCGCCTCCCGTTGGGTCGCGGTGAACGCCAGGTCGCGCCCTGCGATCTCGACGCTGGCTGCGAGCCGCTTGAGGTCCCACTCGAACGGACCTTCGATCGTCTCGTCGAAGTCGTTCAACCCGAACACGAGCGATCGCTCGGGTGTGTCGAAGATCCCGAAGTTGAGCAGGTGGGCGTCACCGCAGAGCTGGGCGCGCAGGCCGCTGGCCGGGGTGCCGGCGAGGTCGGCGGCCATGATGGCCGCGCCGCCGCGGTAGAACGCGAACGGCGAGTCGAGCATGCGCCCGTAGCGGAGGGGCAGGAGCTCGGGCACCCTGGTGGCCCCTTGGTGGACGAGGACCTCGACGGGGTCGGCCCGCTCGGGTGGTTCCTGCCAGGTGGCCAGGCTGCCGACGGGCACCTCCTCGCGCAGGCTGATGCCGTGGGCCTCCCGTTCGGCGGGGGTGCGCTTGGGCAGGTACTCGGGGTCGGGCAGGCCGGCGTGGCGGCTCCCTCGTTCGCCGACGTTGCGGGACTCGCGACCGGTCATGTGCTCTCCCCTGGCGAGGCCGAGGCGGCGAGGAGGCCGGCCCGGACAGGTGGCCCGTTCGGGCCGGTCGCATCGTAGGGGGAGTCGCCCGTTCGGAGGTGGCGCCGGCGTTGCGCGACGGCATGGGGCGGTGGCAGCGTGCCGGGATGTCCAGCATCGTCATCCCGGAGAACTGCGCCGGCCCGCCGGAGATCGGCCACGGCGGCTACGTGGCCGGGCTGCTCGCTCGTCGGGCGGGCTCGCCGGTGCAGGTGACGTTGCGCGCACCCGCACCGCTCGGGGTGGAGCTGGAGCTCGCGGAGCCCGAACCGGGGCGGTGGTGCCTGCGCCTCGACGACGAGGTGCTGGCCGAGGCGGTGCCGACCCGGGTGGAGCTCTCGGTGCCGCCGGCGCCAGGTGTCGAGGAGGCGCGCGCCGCCGAGGCGGGGTCGCCGTCGTGGCGGCACGTGCACCCGATCTGCCTGGGGTGCGGGCTCCAGCGCAGCGACGACGACGGCCTCGGCGTCACCGTCGGTCCGCTCACCGCCCGAGGAGTGTCGCAGGTGGCCGCCGTGTGGCGCCCCGCCGAGCGCCACCGAGTCCCCTCCACCTCCAGTCCGGACGGAACGGTGGCCGATGGCGAGGTCGACGTGTTGTGGGTGCTCGCCGTGCTCGACTGCCCTGGGGCGATGGCCTTCATCGCGGACGGTCAGGCGGCCGGCCTGCTCGGGCGCATCGCCTTCGAGCAGCTGGCTCCTGTTCCGATCGGCGCCGACCTGGTGGTCACCGGGTGGCAGGTGGGCCGGGAGGGTCGCAAGATGTTCGCCGGCACGGCGCTGAGCAGTCCTGACGGCCGGGTGCTGGCCAAGGCGGCGGCCACCTGGTTCTCGATGGGGTGAGGGCCCTTCGATCGACCCCGCGGCGCCATGGCGGCGAGCCTCAGCGCAGGCCGGGCAGGAGGAACTCGCGGATGAACGCCGCGGTCTGCTCCGGGTCGGAGATGTCGAAGGTGACCGACGGGGTGGCGGTGAGGGAGAAGACCATCCGGGTGATCCACTCGGCGGCACGCCGCACGTCGAGGTCCGCGCGCACCTCGCCTCGCTGGATCGCCGCCTCGATCAGCGGCACGATCGCCTCCATCGCCATGGCGAGGAGCTCTCGCGCTCCGGTGGAGACCATCCGGGCCAGGGAGTCCGGGTCCTCCCGACGCAGCGCGGTGCTGATCGGGTCCTCTCGCACGAAGCGGTTGGTCAGTCGGGCCACCTCTTCGATCTGGGCGGACAGGCTGGAGAGGCCGGAGGTGCGCCGCACGATCTCGTCGAGGAAGATGCGCGTCCGGGCCTCGGCCACCTCGTTGAACAGCGCCGCCTTGTCGGGGAAGTGGCGGTAGACGCTGCGGCGGGACAGGCCGGCCTCGCGGGCGATGTCCTCCATGGAGGTCTTCTGGAACCCGTAGCGGGCGAAGCACTCCTGTGCCGCGTCGAAGATCCGCTCGGCGTTGGGAGGTCGCTCGTCGCTGCTGGGATCGTCTCGCCCGTCACTCGAGCGCGCCCGCTCACCGTGGGACCGGGGCGTGGTGTGCGACGCGTCGGTGCTGTTCACGAGGGACTCCCGGGGCAGTGTGGCGGCACCCGGGGCCAAACCTAGCTCATGTCACACTTGCACATGGCACGAATCTTGTTAGTGTGTGCCACCGGCGGATCGTTCCACCTGACCGACCGCTCGCCTGATCGACCGTGCCACCCGAGGAGCTCCGGTGTCGACGACCTACGACGCGATCATCATCGGCGCCGGCCACAACGGCCTGTGCACCGCCGCCTACCTGGCCCGCGCCGGGCTGAAGACGGCGATCGTGGAGCGCCGCCACGAGGAGGGCGGGGGGGCCAACACCGAGGACCCGGTGCTCTCGGGGTTCCGGTTCAACCTGCACGCCAACTTCATGGAGTTCTTCGACATCATCCCGATGATCGAGGACTTCGACCTGGAGAACTGCGGGCTGCGCTCGATCACCCCGGAGAACCAGGCGGGCATCGCCTTCTCCGACGGTCGGCCGCCCATCGTGCTGCACCGCAAGGACCTGCTGGACAAGACCCACGCGTCGATCTCCCGCTACTCGAAGTCCGACGCCGACACGTACATCGCGCTGCAGGACCGCACCAAGGACTTCGGGCCGCTGCTGGCGTTCGGCATCTACAACCCGCCCTTCGAGGGGATGGACGAGGGCCAGGCGGCACTCGTCGAATCGATGTACGCCGACATGGGCATCACCGCCAAGGACGCCGCCAAGACCCCCAAGGTGATCATCGACGAGCTGTTCGAGTCCCCCGAGATGCGCACGCTGCTGTACCGGGTGAGCGTGGAGTTCGGCGTGGGCATCGACACCGGCGGCGCCGCGGGGATGATGCTCACGGCGTTGCCGTGGATGATCGGGTGCTGGCGCCTCGCCAAGGGCGGCACCCACACCCTGGCCAAGGCCATGACCCAGGCCTGCTACGCCCACGGCGTCGACCTCATCGAGAACACCGAGGTGGAGCGGATCCTGGTGGAGGACGGCCGTGCGGTCGGGGTGGTCGCCCGGGGCAAGGAGCTGCGGGCCACCAGGTGCGTGGTCACCAACGCCGATCCGAAGCGCACCCTGCTCGACCAGGTGGGCGAGGAGCACCTGCCGGCCAACTGGGTGCGCCGGGCCAAGAACTTCCGCTTCGGTCCCAGCCACGTGCTGGCCACCCCGATGTTCTGCCTCTACGACGCCCCTGACTACTCCTCGGCCCGTTGGGATCCGGACATCAACCGCACCCACTACACGGTGGTGGGCTACGACACCCCCGAGGAGGCGGTGCGCTACATCCGCGACGCCTACTCGGGGCTGGTGCCGGAGCCGGCTGCGGGCACGTGGGTCAACAGCCTGTGGGATCCCTCGCAGGCCCCGGCGGGCCGGCACTCGGCGACAGGGTGGTACTTCTTCCCGTCGGCCAGCGAGCTGAGCGCACAGGAGTGGGCCGAGGTGCGCGAGACCTACAACGATCGCTTCCTCGCCCGTTGGGGGGAGTTCGCCCCCAACATGACCCGCGACAACGTGATCGCCGACGCCCTGTACACGCCGGACCAGATGGAGCGGAAGAACTACATGTGGGAGGGCGACTTCTCCAACGGGGAGATGTCGCTCGACCAGATGGGCGTCAACCGGCCCTGGCCCGAGGCCGCCGACTACCGGCTGCACGTCGAGGGCCTCTACCTGTGCGGGCCGTCGGCGTACCCGGGAGGCGGCATGCACGCCGCGCCGGGCTACAACGCCTACAAGACGATCGCCGAGGACCTCGGGCTGCCGAGCCCGGCGACGGAGCGGGGGTACTGAGGTGACCGACGTCGCACCCGGAGCGCCATTCGCCTCTTGGCACGCTGGCGAGATATCTGGTAGAACAGGTTCCAGTTTCGCGGAGTCCGCCGGCGGGGTGTGAGAGCCGACGGCTGTCCATCGGGGTGAGCCAATGAGCACCAACGTCTACGACGCCATCGTCATCGGGGCCGGGCACAACGGCCTGTGCACCGCCGCCTACATGGCGAAGGCCGGTCTGAAGACCGCCATCATCGAACGTCGCCACGAGGAGGGCGGTGGGATCAACACCGAGGAGCCGGTCGAGTCCGGCTTCCGGTTCAACCTCCACGCCAACTACATGGAGTTCTTCGACATCATCCCGATGATCGAGGACTTCGACCTGGAGAACTGCGGGCTGCGCTCGATCACCCCGGAGAACCAGGCGGGCATCGCCTTCGCGGATGGGCGGCCGCCCATCGTGCTGCACCGCAACGACCTGCTGGACAAGACCCACGCCAGCATCGCCCAGTACTCCAAGGCCGACGCCGACACCTTCATGGAGCTCAAGCAGCGCACGATGGAGTTCGGCCAGTTCCTGGGCATCGGGATCTACAACCCGCCATTCGAAGGGATGAACGAAGCCCAGGGGGCCATGCTCGGCGACATGTTCGGCGACATGGGGATCGGCCCGCACTTCGCGCTGAAGTCGCCCAAGGCGGTCATCGACGAGCTGTTCGAGTCGCCGGAGATGCGCACGCTGCTCTACCGCATGGCCGTGGAGTTCGGCGTGCCCCTCGACCAGGCCGGCACCGGCGGCATGGTGCCCACCGCCCTCATGTGGATGGTCGGGCGCTTCCGCCTCGCCAAGGGGGGCACCCACACCCTGGCCAAGGCCATGACCCAGGCCTGCTACGCCCACGGCGTCGACCTGATCGAGAACGCCGAGGTGGAGAAGATCCTCGTGGAGGACGGCCGGGCGGTCGGCGTGGTGGCCCGGGGCATGGAGTTCCGCGCCGAGAAGTGCGTGGTGGCCAACGCGGATGTGCGCCAGGTCGTCGTCGACATGGTCGGCCCCGACCACGTGAGCCCGCTGTTCTACAAGCGCGCCAAGGACTTCCGCTACGGCCCGAGCGGTGTTCTGGCGACCCCGATGCTCTGCCTCTACGACGCGCCGGCCTACTCCTCGGCGCGCTGGGACCCCGACATCGACCGCTGCTTCTACACCGTCGTCGGCTACGACCAGCCCGAGGACGTGGAGCGCTACATCCGCGCCGCCCACTCGGGCTGGCTGCCGGAGCCGGCGGCGGGCACGTGGGTCAACAGCCTGTGGGATCCCTCGCAGGCACCGGCCGGGCGGCACTCGGCCACGGGCTGGTTCTTCTTCCCCATGGCCTCCTACTTCGACACTCAGGAGTGGGCCGACATCCGGGTCGACTACATGGAGAAGTTCCTCGCCCGATGGGGCGACTTCGCTCCCAACATGACCCACGACAACGTCATCGCCATGAAGCTCTACACGCCCGACCAGATGGAGCGGAAGAACCTGATGTGGGAGGGCGACTGCCTGCTGGGCGACATGGCGCCCGACCAGATGGGACCGAACCGGCCCTGGCCGGAAGCGGCCGACTACCGCCTGGAGGTCGACGGCCTCTACCTGTGCGGGCCGTCGGCCTACCCGGGCGGGGGCGTGCACTCCGCTCCGGGCTACAACGCCTACAAGGTGATCGCCGAGGATCTCGACCTGCCGAGCCCGGTGACCGAGAGGGGGTACTGAGATGCCTGACGTGTACACCACGGAGTGGTACGAGGCGGTGAAGGTCGCCATCAACGAGGCGGTGGCCACCATCCCCGAGGCCCCGACCGACTCCTTCACCATCCAGGTCGAGATCGTGGGCGACGGCCGCTCGCCCTACGTCGGCGACGGCGACGTGCTGAAGTTCCTGATCCGCCTCGAGGGCGGGCTGTGCGCCTGGTACCGCGAGATCGACGACGACGACCCGTCGGTGAAGCTCGACTACCGCTTCACCGGTCCGGCCACCGTGTTCGACGAGATCGCCGCGGCCGCTGCGGATCCGATCGACGCCGCCCTGTCGGGCGCGGTGAAGGTCCGGGGCGACATGCGCTTCCTCATGCGGCAGGCCGAGATGGTGCAGGTGCTCCTCGAGGCCTACTCGCAGGGGGTCGACACGACCTGGCCCAAGGGCCGTCCACCGTACGAGGGGTGAGTTGAGATGACGCTGAAGGACACCTACGACGCCATCATCATCGGGGCGGGCCACAACGGCCTCACCCTGGGCGCCTACCTGGCCCGCAGCGGGCTGGACGTGATCGTGCTGGAGCGCCGTCACGAGGAGGGCGGCGGGCTGTGCTCCGAGGAGGTGACCCGGGCCGGCTTCGTGCACAACATGCACGCCAACTACCACACCTTCGTGGACATGGCCCCGCCGGTGAGCGACCTGGAGGTGCGCGGACACGGCATCGAGTACGTGCGCCCCGAGGTGCAGATGGCCTCGATCTTCGACGACGGCACCGCGCTGACCATCCACACCGACATGGACAAGACCATCGAGTCGATGGCCCGGTTCAACGAGGACGACGCCCAGACCTTCAAGCGCCTCTACGACGAGGCCCACGGCTTCGTCGACCTGCTGCTCGGCACGCTGATGTACCAGCCGCCGCTGAGCGTGAAGGAGCTCACCAAGGCGCTGGCCACCTTCGGGGTGGAGGATCGCTCGGAGTTCCTGTCGGTGAAGCTCCGCCGCGAGACCATCAACCAGTTCCTCGACCGGCACTTCACCGACGACCGCATCAAGGCCCACCTGGCCTTCCACGGGGCGGTGTGCTCCTACACCAACGACGTGCCCGGTCTGGCCATCGGCTACCCGCTGCTGGTCGGCAAGATCGACAACTGGCACCTCTGCCTCGGTGGCTCCCACCGCCTGGCCCACGCACTGTGGCGCGACCTGGCCCAGCACGGCGGTGTGATGTGGTCCGACGCCGAGGTGACCAACGTGCTGGTGGACGGCAACCGCGCCGTCGGCGTGCGCACCGCCGACGGCATCGAGCTGAAGGCCCGCAAGCTGGTGGCCTCGACGGTGTCGGTGGAGCAGACGTTCCTCGAGTTCATCGAGCCCTCCGCGCTGTCGGAGGAGTTCACCCACGACGTCAAGACCAAGGTCGTGCACAAGGACTGGTCGCTGTTCTCGGTGCACCTGGCCATGAACGCCTTCCCCGAGTACGTCGCCGCGGAGTTCGACCCGGACGTGAACCGGGCCTGGGTGGTGAACCTGGGCATCGACTCACCCCGTCGACTGGACGAGGACTGGGCCAAGATCCGCAAGGGCCAGCTGGTCGATCCGCAGCCGAACGCGGCGGTGAACTCGCTGTACGATCCCACCGACGCACCTCCCGGGTTCTCCACCGGACTGCTGCGCCAGTTCGCTCCGTTCGCCCTGGCCGACGGTGGCGAAGGCGCCTGGGACGACATGGGCCGCTGGTACGGCCAGAAGTGCATCGACGCCTGGCGCCGCTACGCCCCGAACCTCACCGACGACGCCATCGTGGAGTGGTCGGTCTTCACCCCCCACGACATCGCCCGCAAGCTGCCCAACATGGTCCGCGGCGACTGGATGATGGGTGAGATCAGCCTTGCCAACATGTTGGACCAGCGGCCGCTGCCCGAGCTCGGCCAGTACCGCACGCCGGTCGAGGGCCTGTACATGGCGGGCAGCACCCAGCACCCCCACGGGTTCATCACCTTCGGGCCGGGCTACAACGCCCTGCAGGTCATCGCCGACGACCTCGGCATCGAGAAGTGGTGGCAGAGGATCTGATGGCGGCGTCCCCGGTCGTCACCCTCGCCGACGGCGACGAGGCCTCGGGCATGGCGGTCATGCTCGGGGGCCTCCTCGAGGACAACATGCGCGACTACCCGTCCCGGGCGCGGGTGACGAAGCTGGCCCGGGGCGAGGTGGTGCTCACCGCGTCGGATCGCGACATCTCCGTCACCCTGTCCTTCCGGGGCGGGGAGGTGGTGGTGGCCAACGGCGCGGCCTCGGGTGCCGCGGTGCTGGCCGGCCCCTGGCTGGAGATGGCCAAGCTGTGCAGCGGTCAGGTCAACCCCGTCAAGGCGGTCGCCAACCGGGACCTCTCGATCCGACCCAGCGCCCGCCTCGATGCGGTGGCCGCTGCGGGCTACGCCCTGTCGGTCCCGGCGTCGTTCTACGGCGACGAGGAGGCCATGGCCCAGCAGCGCCGCCAGGTGGTGATCGCCGTGGCGGTGACCACCGGCGTGGTGGTGACGCTCGCCTACCTGCGGCGTCGTCGCCGCCGGGCCCGTGCCGCCGGCTGAGCCCACGACTCCCGGCTGAGCGCCCGACCCTCCGTTCGGCACGGGCGACGACCTTCGCCGAACGGACGCCGGAGGGGCGGCCCGGCCCGGTCGGTCAGCTCTCCGCGGCGCGGATGGCGGATACCTCGAGCTCCAGGGTGATCTTCTCGCTCACCAGAACGCCGCCGGCCTCCAGCGCCGCGTTCCAGGTGATGCCCCAGTCCTTGCGGTTGATGGTGGTGGCGCCCTCGAGGCCGAGGCGGTGGTTGCCGAAGGGGTCCGTGGCGGTGCCGGTGTACTCGAAGTCGACGGTGACCGGCTTGGTCACGCCCTTGATGGTGAGATCCCCGGTCACCCTGTAGCGGTCATCGCCGACGGGCTCGACGGCGGTGGAGGCGAAGGAGATCGTGGGGTAGGTCTCCATGTCGAAGAAGTCGTTGCTGCGCAGGTGGGCGTCGCGGTCCTCGTTGCGGGTGTCGATGCTGGCGGCCTGGATGGTCAGCTGCAGCTGGGAGCGCTCCGGGTGCTCGGCGTCGAAGTGGCCGCTGCCGTCGAACTCGTCGAAGGACCCACGCACCTTGGTGACCATGGCGTGGCGGGCGACGAAGCCGATGCGGCTGTGGCTCGGGTCGATGGCGTAGGTGCCGGTGGCGGTGGCCGGGTCGGTGGCGGACGTCGTGGTCATGGGGCTCCTCCTGGTAGGTGACGTATCCACTAACATAGGTGATGCATCATCTATTCCGCAACGGCACTGTAGGATGTCGTCGTGGACGACGTCGCATGGCTGGACGCTGATCAGGAACGTGCATGGCGTGCCCTGAAGCTCATGCAGATGCGCCTCGACGGCCAGCTGGCCCGCCAGCTCGCCTCGGAGTCCGGGCTGTCCGATGCCGACTACGCCGTGCTGGTGCAGCTCACCGACCGCCCGGAGGGGCGCATGCGCCTCTTCGAGCTGGCCCGTGACCTGGGCTGGGAGAAGAGCAGGGTGTCCCATCAGGTGGCCCGCATGGCGAGTCGCGCTCTGGTGGAGAAGCAGCAGTGCCCGTCCGATCGCCGGGGAGCCTTCGTGGCGGTGACCCAGCGCGGCCGGGCCGAGATCGAAGCGGCCGCACCGGGCCACGTGGCGGCGGTGCGGCGGCTGTTCGTCGACCCGCTCACCCCGGCCCAGCTGTCGGCGGTCGCCGAGGCCGCAGAAGCTGTGCTGCGCGCGCTCGACGACGCTGCCGAGGGATGCGACGGAGGCGATGGCGGCTGATCGTCGAGGTGCGGTGCGGGTGCGACGTGGCGATGGCAGCACCGTTACTGTCCAGTTGATGGCCGACCGACCCTCCACCGACCGTCTGCTGTTCGTCTTCGGCGCCGAACCCGGCGAGGAGTGGGACCTCGGCGAACCCGACCAACGGATCGCGCTGCTGGAGCGCTCCTTCGCCGTCGAGCTGGAGGAGCTGCAGCTCCTCGTCTACGGAGCGATCGCACACCAGGTCCTCGACGACGACCCGCCGGAAGCCTGGTCTGCGGTGCAGCGGATGCTGGACGCCGGGATGATCCGAGAGGAGGTGCTCAGCCAGCTGGCGCTCGTGCTGCTCCCCTCGATGCAGGACGCCCTCGACAACCACAGCTCCTGGGATCGCGACGCGTACGTGGAATCCCTGGGGAGCCTTCCCCTTCCCGGCCCCCACGAGATCCAGCGCGCCGTCCTCGACGGTGCGTCCGCCTCGCAGGGGATCTCCGTCGATCAGCTGAGCCAGGCGGCGATCGGGGAGCTGGGTCGGGCGGCGGAGGACCGATCCGCCGCGGCCCTCGTCGACCGGGTGATCGAGAACCTCCTCGACGGCTTCGGCCCGCTGGGCCTCCTGAGCGGGAACCGCGTGGTGCACGTCGACGGGCTCACCGATGGGATCGTGCTCACGCACCGGCTCGGCGAGGCCGAGCGTGCGGCTCATCTCCTGCGCGCCGACTTCGACCTGATCACCTTCCTGCGTCGAGGGCACCTGCGCCTTCCCTCGGGGGAGGACCTGGACGTCTCGCTCGTCGAGGACGTCCCCGCGATGGTCGGCCCGCAGGGGTGGCTGGAGAGGTTCTCGGCCGGCGACCTCCTGGCCGTGCGGGTCACCGCCGACGGCGAGGTCGAGATCGAGGCGGTGCTCTCGGATCCCGAGCTGGACCAGTCGCTCTGCGAGCGCCTCCGGTCGGCCTACGACCGGGAGGTGGACGAGTGGCAGGTGCCGATCGGGGCCCACTCCCTGGTCCTGTCCCTCTTGCTGGAGCGCCCCGAGACCTTCGCCGTCCCGACGGCCCCGCTGGGCGAGCTCGCCGAGGCCGCCGGCCTGCAGCGCCGTGGCGACGAGGTCGCCCACGAGGAGTCCGTCTGGTACGCAGCGCTGGTGCGCCGGCGTTCCGAGCGGGTCGCCCAGATGCTGGAGCCCGACCGGGGCCGTGCCCGCAGGGCCCTTCGGATCCTCGCCGTCGCCGACGTGTCCGCCGGTGTGGAACCGGGTTGGGTCGGAGAGGCGGAGGCTCCCCCGAGCACCCAGACGCTGCGGGAGGTGCTGGAGGACCTCGAGGACGACGACGTGTGCTCGACGGTCGCCCTGGAGCTGTTCGACAGCGTCGAACCGGGGTCCGAGCGGCGAGCGGAGGTGTTCATCTCGGCTCTCGTCGATGCGGCGTCGACGCCGCGCGGGATCGCGACGGGGGCGCTGCTGTCGGCGTTGCGAGCGGAGCACGACGCCGATCCGGTGACCGCCGAAGCGGAGTTCCGCCGTGCCTTCGGAGCCGACCGGGACAACGCCGTGGTCACCGATCGACTCGCCTGGTACGCGTCGCTGCGCGGCGACGCGGCCGGCGCGGCGAGGCTGTGGCGGAGCATGGAGTGGTCCGAGACCGCGTTCCGGGAGCTCCAGACCCTGCGCTCGGTGACGCCGCCGGAGGGTGCCGTCCCGGGGCGCAACGAGCCCTGTTGGTGCGGCTCGGGTCGCAAGTACAAGCAGTGCCACCTCGGCCGGATCGAGCGACCGCCGTTGGCGGATCGGATCGGATGGCTGCACCGCAAGGCGGTCGGCTACCTGGAGCGCCGCAGCGAGGCCCGCTACACGGTGATCGACGTCGCCGCAGCGCGCGCCGTGGATCCGACCGACGTGGACCTCTTCGCCGAGGCGCTGGAGGACCCGATCGTGATGGACCTGGTCCTCTGCGAGGGCGGCTGGTTCGATCGCTTCGTGGAGGAGGTGGGCGACCTCCTGCCCGAGGACGAGGCGTCGCTGTGCCGGGCCTGGGCGCTGGTCGGACGCAGCGTGTTCGAGATCACCGAGGTGCGTCCCGGGGAAGGCCTCGCCGTGCGCGACCGCCGCACCGGTGACCAGCTGGAGGTGCGGGAGCCGACCTTCAGCCACCAGGCGAGCGTGGGGATGCTGGTGTGCAGCCGAGTGGTGCCCGACGGGCAGTCCCATCAGCTCGTCGGCGGGATCCTGCCGGTGCCGGCGGCCAGCGAGGCCGATCTGCTCGACCTGCTCGACGAGGCGGACCCCGTCGCCATCGCCGAGTGGGTGGGCGGCGCGCCGGCGGGTCAGTGACGGGCCGCGCCGCTGGTGTCGATCACGGCGTAGTCGATCTGGATGAACAGCCCTTCGACCTCGGCGATCACGTCGTCGCCGCGGCGGGCGTCGCCCCGCACGTGGATCTTGCGACCCTCGTGGTCGTGCACCCATGCCCGCAGCTGCAGCGGCACACCCAGGGGGATGGGGGCCCGGTAGTGGATCGTCAGCCGGCCGGTGGCGGCCATCGAGTCCGTCAGGAAGCGCGGTGCCGAGCCGGCGAACTCGTCGAAGATCCCTGCCAGCACGCCCCCGTGGCCGCGGCCGGGTGCGCCGCTGTGCATCGGTCCCAGGGTCACCTCGGTGAGGAGCACGCCGTCGAGCACCCGCAGCTCCAACGGCAGGGCCGCGGGGTTCGCCGGTCCGGCCACGCCCCGGTAGTAGAAGCCGCCGCGCCGGCCGTCACGCCGGTACGGATCGCGGATGCTCTCCTCCAGCATCGCCTGGCGGTCCCACCGGGGTTCCTCGGCCACCGCGGCCGACAGGTCCTCCGCGGCGGTGGTGATGCGTGCGAGCAGCTCGGGAGCGACCTCCCGATCGCAGAAGAGGTCCACCAGGTGGCGCAGGGCGGCCGCAGCGTCGAAGAGCGGATCGGGGGACGTGCCGGAAGGCTCGTGCATGGCGAGAGGGTATGGACCGGCGCCACCGCCGCGCAACGACGGGCTCCCGGATGCCGGTGTGCGGCGGCCACCACGACTTCTATAACGTGTTCCAGATTCGGCACCGCCGCCCGACTGTGCGGCCCGCCGCGACCGAAGGCGAACGAAGGAGTGGGGCATGGGTTCACCGGTGATCATCGAGGCGGTGCGCACGCCGATCGGCAAGCGCGGCGGTTGGCTGGCCGGCATGAAGGCCAACCAGCTCCTGTCCGCCGTGCAGGCCGAGGTGGTCCGCCGCGCCGGCATCGAACCCGGTGACGTCGAGCAGCTGGTGGGCGGCTGCGTCTCCCAGGCCGGCGAGCAGGGCATGAACGTCACCCGCAACGCCTGGCTCTACGGCGGCATGCCGTACCACGTGGGGGCGACCACGGTGGACTGCCAGTGCGGCTCGGCCCAGCAGGCCAACCACATGATCGCCGGCATGATCGCCACCGACAGCATCGACATCGGCATCGGCTGCGGTGTGGAGACCATGAGCCGCGTCCCGCTCGGCTCCACGGTGATGCACGGCCCCGGCTACTGCTGGGACGACGAGTTCCCCGTCGAGATCCCCGACCAGTTCCTGGCCGCTCAGCGCATCGCCGAGAAGCACGGCATCTCCCGCACCGACGTCGACGAGCTGGGCCTCGCCTCCCAGCAGCACGCGGCGAGGGCCTGGGAGGAGGGCCGCTTCGAGCGCGAGGTCGTGGCGGTGGAGGCCCGGGTGGTCGGCCCCGACGGCGAGCCCACGGGCGAGACCATCACCGCCGAGCGCGACCAGGGCCTGCGCGAGACCACGATGGAGGGGCTCGCCAAGCTGAACCCGGTGATGGAGGGCGGGATCCACACCGCCGGCAACAGCTCCCAGATCTCCGACGGCGCGGCCGCGGTGCTGTGGATGTCAGAGGAGAAGGCGAAGGCCGAGGGCCTGCGGCCCCGGGCCCGGTTCGTGGCCCAGGCGCTGGTCGGATCCGACCCCTACTACCACCTCGACGGCCCCATCGCCGCCACCCAGCGGGTGCTCGACCGCACCGGGATGACACTCGGCGACATCGACGTCGTCGAGATCAACGAGGCGTTCGCCTCGGTGGTGGTGTCCTGGGCCCGTGCCCACGACGCCGACATGGACAAGGTGAACGTGAACGGCGGCGCCATCGCCCTCGGCCATCCTGTCGGGTGCACCGGCAGCCGGCTCATCACCACCGCGCTGCACGAGCTGGAGCGCGCCGACCAGCAGTTCGCCCTGATCACGATGTGCTGCGGTGGCGCCCTGGCGACGGCGTCGATCCTCGAGCGGCTCTGAGCAGGTGTCCCCGGGAGCTCTCAGCCTCGTCGGTAGCGTCGGACGGCGAAGGATCCGAAGATCGCTGTGAGCACCGCGACCCAGGCGAGCGTCTGGATCGCGGGCACCAGGACGGGTCCTCCCGAGGAGAGCCCCATCAGGGCGTTGACCGCGCAGGAGAGCGGGTTGGCGCGCACGACCGGTTGCAGCGCAGCGGGGTAGCCGTCGACGGGCACGAAGCCGGTGGACAGGAAGAACAGCATCAGGATCGGGCCGTTCATGGTGGAGGAGACCGCCTCGGGGGAGCCGGCACCCAGTCCCACCAGGATGGCCAGCCACGCCCAGATCGAGCTGAACGCCGTCGCCAGCGCGAAGAAGGCGATCGTGGCCAGGACTCCCTGCGCGAAGCGGAACCCGGGGAGGTGGCCGACGGCGCTCAGCAGCACGGCCGCCGTCGCTGCTCGGACCATGTCCGCAACCACGGCACCGCTCAACGGCGCCGAGCGCGAGATCGGCAGGGCCCGGAAGCGGTCGAGCATCCCCCCCATCCGGTCTGCGACGGTCGCCATCCCGATGCCCGCTGCGCCGAACGCGCCGCCGGCCACCACGAGCTGGGGGACGAGCCGCTGGGAGTAGGCCTCGACCGTCCCGCCGATCACACGGCCGAACGCAATCAGCAGCACGACCAGCAGCAGCGTGGGGAACACCACGGACTGCACGACGGTCGCCGGGGAGCGTCGGAGGCGGCGCAGGTCACGGCCTGCGGTCAGGAGTGCGTGCTGGAGAGGGAGGTCGGACGGCCTCCGTCGCAGTGATGCGGCGCCCGTGGTCATCCTGCGCTCCGGAAGGCACGAGTCGACAGCGTGCCGAGGAGCATGCCGAGCACCACGAGCGCGACCAGCGCCTTCCACACCACCTCTGTGGTCGGGCCGCCCGAGCTGAGGGCGCGCAGCGCCTCGACGGTGAGGCTCACTGGTTGCCACTCGACGAAGGGCTGGATCCAGCCGGGAAACCCTTCGAGCGGGACGAAGCCGGTCGAGAGCATCAGCAGGGGCAGGTACGGCAGCATCAGCGTTGAGGTGGCTGCTTCGGCATCTCGAGCGGTGAGCCCGACCAGAGAGCAGCCCGCCACAGCCACGAGCGCGAACAGGAGGGCGATCGTTGCGAAGCCGACGGCACCTGCGAGGCCGGCTCGGAAGCGGAAGCCGAGCACCACTGCACCGGAGAGGACGACCGCCATGGAGGCGGCCGCTCGCAGGATGTCGGCGCCAAGGCGCCCCGTCATCACCGACCAGCGGTCCATCGGCAGCGAGCGAAACCGTTCGAGCAGGCCGCCGGATCGATCCTCGGCGAGGAAGAACGCGGACGAGATCGCGGTGAAGAACATCGACTGCACGACGATGATCGGTGGGAGGTGCTGCGCGTAGTCGATGCCGAGGTCCTCCATCGAGCGGCCGAGCACCGCGAAGAACCCACCGAGGAAGATCAGGGGCATCACGAACATGCTGGCCATCGAGGCGGGGTTGCGGCCCAGTCGCAGCAGGTTGCGTCCAGCGAGCAACCGCCCGTCGCGCCACGCGGTGCGCGGTGCTCGGCCGACGGATCCGAGGGCGTCGATGCTCACCGGGCTGCCCCGTGGTGATCGGGCCCCGGCTCACCGGTGAGCGCGAGGAAGACCTCGTCGAGCGTCGGACGACGTAGGGCGAGGTCCTCCACCTCGACCTCCGCGGCGGTGAGCTGTCGGCCGAGGCCGGCGAGCAGCTCCCAGCTGCTCCTGGCACTCCCTGCGACGGAAGCGGTGACGGCGCCGCGTTCCCGGTGGAGGCTGGGTTGGAGGCCTGTGCGGGCGAGGATCGAGGCGGTGGTCTCGAGTTGGCCAGGATCGGCGAGCACCACCTCGACTGCCACGCCACCGACGCGTGCCTTCAGCGCGGCTGGCGAGCCGTGTGCGACGACGACGCCGTGGTCGATCACCACGATGTGGTCGGCCAACAGGTCGGCTTCCTCGAGGTACTGCGTGGTGAGCAACACGGTGACGCCGTGTCCCCGCAGCGCCCTGACCTGGTCCCAGAGAGCGATCCGGCTGCGGGGATCGAGTCCCGTCGTGGGTTCGTCCAGCACGAGGACCTCCGGCACCACCACCAGGCTCGACGCGAGATCGAGTCGGCGGCGCATCCCCCCCGAGTAGGTGCCGACACGGAGGTCGGCCGCGTCGGAGAGGTCGAGGGCGGTGAGGAGCTCCTCGGCTCGCTCCGCGGCCTCGGCCCGCCGGAGCCCGCGCAGACGGGCGAAGAGCACCAGGTTCTCGCGCCCGGTGAGCACGTCGTCGACAGCGGCGAACTGACCTGTCAACCCGAGGGCTCTTCGGACCTCCTGCGGCCGTTGCGAGACGTCGTTGCCGGCGACGTAGGCACGACCGTCGTCGGGTTCGATCAGCGTCGCCAGGATCCGCACAGCCGTCGTCTTCCCGGCTCCGTTGGGTCCCAGCACGCCGAGGACCGTGCCCGGTTCCGCGGCGAAGCTGAGACCCGCCAGCGCCTCGGTCTCGCCGAAGCGCTTGACGATGCCGTCCATGAGGACTCCTGCTCCAGCCATGCGTTCTCCAGATGATAAGAATACCTAACACTTTCTTACGCTGTAGAGGTCGGGAAGTCAATCGCTAGGGTTGCGAGGGTGACCGAGCCACCGGCACCGTCGCCACGGGTCCGACACCGCCGCCGCCTCACCCGCCAGCGCCTCGTCGAGGCCGCGCTGGAGCTGGCGAAGGAACGAGGCTTGGAGGGGATCTCGATGCGGGAGCTGGCGACCCGCACCTCCACGAGTCCGATGGCCGCCTACCACCACGTGGCGGACCGCGAGGAGCTGCTCCGGTTGGTCGTGGAGGCCATCGGCGCGTCGCTGGACCTCTCCGGAGGCGGCGAGGGGTGGGATGGTCGATTGCGCCACTGGGCCCGTGAGGTGCGCAGGGCGCTGTCCGAGTATCCAGGTACGGCGCGATGGTTGCTGGTCAACCCTCCCGCGGGGCCCAGTGCCCTGGTCATCGCCGAGTCCGCGCTGACGGTCCTGCTCGAGGCCGGACTCGACGATGCCGGTGCGGCGGCGGCGTACGCGACGCTCACGACCTGGGTGCTCTGCCGCTGCGATCTCGAGGACCAGTGGCGCATGTCGATCGGCGACCCCGGCGGAGCGCTCCGCATGACGAGGTTCCTCCAGGCGGTGGAGGGGTCGGGAGCCGACCGGTTCCCGGTGGCGCGGCGGCTCGCGCCCCAGCTCGCGTCGCTCGACCCGGATCGGATGTTCGACGCCGGCCTGGACCTCGTCCTGGCAGGCATCGCCGCAGGGTTGCTTCCGGACTGACGGCCCTGCACCCTGTGGCCATCCCTGGGCGAGCGTGCTGCAGGGAGACGAGCTGATCTGTGTCGGGCGTCCGCAGACAACTCCAAGGGTTCTCCCACGGAGCTCGGAGCTGGGTGCTCCACCATGCCGTCATGGTGTTGGGTCTGTCGTCATCCCCCGCGGTCGAGGTGCCAGAGGTGCAACCGCGTCCCGATCCGGGCTCTCCCGCTCCCCGCCGGCGGCTCGGTCGAGCTCGCCGGCGATGGATCGCCCTGCTCGGCCTGGGCATCGCGGTCGCTGCGGCGGCAGCCTGGTGGTTCCTCGTCCGAGAGGACTCCGCCACCCAGTCCACGGTGCCGACGACGGTGTCGCAGGTGGTGGAGGTGGTCGCAGGCACTGTCGCCGAGCGGGTGTCGGCGGAGGGCACGGTGTCGGCGGCGGCCACGGACTCGTTGAGCTTCGAGTCCTCCGGCACGGTCACGTCGGTGAACGTCGCGGTGGGCGACACGGTGAGCGCGGGCCAGGTGGTGGCCACCCTCGACTCCGCGGAGCTCGAGTCGGGCCTGGCAGAGGCGGAGTCGGACCTGGCGGACGCCGAGGCCCGCTTGGCCGACGACGAGGACGACGAGGCGACCGACGAGCAGCTGGCAGCCGACGAGGCCGCGGTGGTGACCGCCGGGGATGCGAGAGACGCCGCCGCCGAGGCGCTCGAAGGGGCCCAGCTGGTGGCCTCGATCGACGGCGTGGTGACCGCGGTCGACCTCACCGTGGGCGAAGAGCTCGGAGGGTCCGGCACGGGGAGCACGACGATGACCGGCTCGGCGACGGGCTCCGGATCGTCGGCCTCGAGCCTCGGGGAGACCACGCAGCAGCAGTCACCGGGCGCGACGACCGGATCGGAGCAGTCGTCGTCCGGCACCGCCGCGCAGGTCGAGATCATGAGCGCCGGCCGCTACTCGGTGGAGATCTCGGTGAGCAGCGCCGAGGTCGACCAGGTCGAGGTCGGCCAGGCGGTGCAGCTGAGCATCTCGACGGACTCCGCCGACGCGACCGCCAGCGGCGGTCTCGGCGGGTTCCCGGGAGGGTTCGCCCCGCCGGGGATGGGCGGCGGCACCGGCGCACCGTCCCAGGGCGGGCGGGCCACCGACGACGAGGAGGACAGCCAGCAGTCCTCCGACCTGGACACCTCGTCGGAGGACGACGTGGAGGCCGCCGGCACCGTCGCAGAGGTGAGTCGGGTGGCCGACGCCAGCTCGGGGGTGGCGACCTACGCGGTGACCGTGTGGTTCGAGGCCGAGGCCGCCACCGTCTGGCCAGGGTCCACGGCGACCGCCGAGATCCTGGTCTCGGAGCGCACCGGCGTGATCCAGGTCGACTCCCGGGCGGTGCAGAGCGTTGCGGGAGCGGCGAGCGTCGTCGTGGCTCTGGACGGGACGACCGACGGTCGGACCGAGGAGCGTTCGATCGAGGTCGGTGAGATCTCGGACGGGCTGACCGAGGTGCGCTCGGGACTCGAGGCCGGCGAGATGGTGGTCGTCGAGGCCGGAGGCTTCGGTCCTCCGGGGATGTCCGTCAGCGGTGGTTCCGGTCCCGGCGCCGAGATGCCGGTCCCCGGCGGACAGGTCCCCGGTGCAGTGCCCTCGGCCGGCGGGACGAGCGCTCAGGGGGACGACGGATGAGCATCGGAGGTGGTGCTCCGCGATCCGAGCGCCCCGTGATCGAGCTGCAGGACGTCACGAAGCTGTACACCACCGGGGACCTGGAGGTGGCGGCGCTGGCGGGGGTGTCGGCGCGCATCGAGCGCAACGAGTACGTGGCGGTGATCGGTCGGTCCGGTTCGGGCAAGTCCACGCTCATGCACATCCTCGGCTGCCTGGACGTGCCCACGTCCGGGACCTACCGGCTCGTGGGCCACGACGTGCAGGCGCTGGGAGAGGACCAGCTGGCGCTGGTGCGGAACCGGTTCATCGGGTTCGTGTTCCAGCAGTTCCACCTGCTGGCGGAGATGACCGCCCTGCAGAACGTCGAGCTGCCCCTCGTGTATGCCGGCGTGGTGCCCGGCCGGCGCCGGGATCGGGCACGGGAGGCGCTCGATCGGGTGGGTTTGGCATCCCGGGCCGACCACCGACCCGGGGAGCTCTCCGGCGGCCAGCAGCAGCGCGTGGCCATCGCGCGGGCGCTGGTGGGAGATCCGGCGCTGATCCTGGCCGACGAACCGACCGGCAACCTCGACTCCACCTCCTCCGGGGAGGTGCTGGCCGCTCTGGACTCGCTCCACGACGACGGTCGCACGATCGTGCTGATCACCCACGAAGCCGATGTCGCGGCGCGGGCGGAGCGAGTCGTGCAGATCCGCGACGGGATGGTGTGGCCGGAGCACGCCGGAGGTGCCTCACGTGCTCGATCCGAAGCGGTGGCGCTGAGCACCGGTGGCGGCGTCGGGACGGCGACGGAAGGCACACCGAGGTGAGGTGGCAGGACACGTTGAGGGCGGCCGCCGAGGCCGTGCGGGCCCACCGCCTGCGCTCCGCGCTCACCATGCTGGGGATCCTCATCGGCATCACGGCCGTGGTCCTCACGGTCGGGCTGGGTGCGGGGGCCCGCGCCGAGGTCCGGGAGCAGATCGACGAGCTCGGCACCAACGTCCTGGTGGTCGCCCCGGGCAGTGCCACCGACGACACGGGGGTGCGCGGCGGCTTCGGCACCGCGTCGACGCTGACCGTCGACGATGCGCACGCCCTCGACTCCGATGTGGTCGCTCCGGACGTGGCTGCGGTGGCACCGGTCACCCAGAGCTCGGCCTCCCTCACCGCCGGGACCTCGAACTGGACGACCACGCTGGTCGGGACCACCCCTTCGTGGGCCGCGGTTCGCTCCCGTGCCGTGAGCTCCGGCCGCTTCCTCACCGAGGAGGACCAGGAAGCCGGAGCCGCGGTCGTGGTGCTCGGGCCGGACACGGCAGAGGAGCTGTTCGGCGGGGTCGACCCCGTCGGCGAGGACGTGTCCCTCGACGGCTCGACGCTGCAGGTGATCGGCGTGCTCGAGGCGCTGTCCTCCTCCGAGGACGCCTCCAACGACGACCTCGCCCTCGTGCCCCAGCGGACCTACGCGGAGCAGCTGGTCGGTGGAACCGAGCGCGACGCGGTGAGCACCATCTACTTGAAGGCCACCTCCGCGGACTCGCTGTCGGCGGCGCACCAGGAGACCGAGGCCCTGCTGTCGAACCTGCACGACGTCGCGGACGGGGACGAGGCCGACTTCTCCGTCGCCACCCAGGAGTCGATCCTCACCGCCGCCAGCTCGGTCGACGACACGATGACGGTGATGCTCGGCGGGATCGCGGTGATCTCGTTGCTGGTGGGTGGCATCGGGGTCATGAACATCATGTTGGTGTCGGTCTCGGAGCGGGTGGGCGAGATCGGGCTCCGCAAGGCGCTCGGAGCGAGGCGGGCGGCGATCCGCCGCCAGTTCCTCATCGAGGCGAGCATCCTGGGTGCCGCCGGTGGGGTGCTGGGCGTCGCTGCGGGCCTGGCAGGTGCGGGCCTGCTCGAGTGGCTCCGCGACGCCCGCGTGGAGCTGTCCTTCGGGGTCGCGGCCGGCGCCGTGGGGGTTGCGATGGCGATCGGCGTGGCCTTCGGCGTCTACCCGGCCACCCGTGCGGCCCGCATGGCGCCGATCGATGCGCTGAGAGGTGAGCGATGAGGACCGAGCACCGACAGGAGGCCGCCGCTGCCCCGACGACCGGGGCCGCACCGGACCCCTTCGACGCCAGGCCGCAGGGCCGTCGGCGTGGCACCGTCACGGCGATCGCAGCAGTGGCAGCGGTGCTGGCCCTCGGTGCGGGGCTGTTGGTGACGGGGCAGGTGGGTGCCGACGCGGACCTCGGCCTCCGCACGGCCACCGCCGGTGTGCACGACGTGGCAGCGCAGCTGCGCTCCGTCGCGACGATCGAGGCCGTCTCGCAGGCAGCGGTCTCGTTCCCGGTCGCCGGCACCGTCGCGCAGGTCGACGTCACCGAGGGCGACCAGGTGGTGATCGGGCAGCAGCTGGCCGCCCTCGACACCGTGGAGCTCGAGCGCGAGCTCCACAAGCGAGAGGCGGCGTTGGCCGACGCGGAGCTGACCCTTGCCGAGGCGCTCGCCGGCGAGGTCGCCGACGAGGGGACGTCCGCATCGCCGGGGATCGAGCCGACGTCCGCCGCCGCGTCCCTCGCGGTGGCGGTGCCGGCGGTGCCGGCGGTGCTCCAGACGACGGCAGTGGATCTGTCTGCCACCGCAGTGGCCGACCCTGCCGGCGACGGGGAGCTGGCGGCGTTGCAGCAGGCGGTGATCGATGCCCAGGCCGACGTGGACTCGGCCTTGGTGGGCGCCGGCACGGCGCTGGACACGGCGGAGGCGATCTGCGTGAGCTCCTCGGCCTCGGCCGCGTCGTCGGAACCTTCTGGCCAGGAGTCGGGGGTCGGCGAAGCGACCATGTCCTCGCTCGACACCGCTGCCTGCACCGAGGCGCTCGCCGCGGTCCGTGCGGCCCAGCAGCAGGCCGTCGTGGCCGAGCAGGTCCTGGTGTCGGCATCCACGGCGTTGGACGCGGAGCTGGCGGAGCGAGCGACGGCTGGGCCGGCCTCCGAGTCCTCGGGTTCCAGTTCGGCGGGGAGCGGCGCGACCGGCTCCGAGCCGCCGAGCAGCTCGGAGCCGGACGTCGAGGGAGCCACCGGCTCCGCTCCCAGCGCGGCGCGCCTCGCGGCCTACCAGAAGGCCCTCGACGCGGCCGCCCTCAGCCTGCTCGTCGCCGAGCAGGCGGTCGCGCAGGCCACGATCGCCTCTCCCGTCGCCGGTGAGGTCGTCGCCGTCGCCATCCGCGTCGGTGATGACGTGAGCGCCTCCTCGGCCACCCAGGTGATCACGATCCAGGGCGAGGGCGGATACGAGGCTTCGCTGCTGGTCCCGCTCTCGGAGGTCGCCGAGGTGGCGATCGGCCAGGAGGTCGCCCTCGTCCCCGACGGCTCCTCGACGGTGCTCGCCGGCGAGGTGGTCGGTGTGGCCGCGGCTCCCTCGGCCTCGACCTCGACCTCGTACCGGGTGACCGTCGGCCTCCACGACGCCGACGCCACGCTGCGCAGCGGTGCCACCGCGGCTGCGGTGATCACGACCGCAGCCACGGAGCGGGTGTTGGCGGTGCCGACCTCCGCAGTGCACCGGGAAGCCGGACGAGCAGTGGTCGAGGTGGTCGAGGGAACCTCGATCGACGCGGCGGTGGTGGAGCTCGGCGTGGTCGGCCCCGAGTGGACCGAGGTGCGCTCGGGTCTCGACGACGGCGACGTCGTGGTCCTTGCCGACCTCGACGAGCCGCTGGCCGACTCGGCGACGGCGACGGCGACGGGATCGTCCCTGGGAGGACCTCCGACCTTCGGCGGTGCGCCGCCTGGCGGGTGACGCCCGCCCCGCCGCCGGCGCCCTGGGCCCGCCGAGGTGCCGCCACCGATCAACGAACCGAGCGGTCGATCCGCTCGCTGCCCAGACACAGGAGAACCACCATGCGTCGACCACGTTCCACCCCTCACACCCCGCCGAGGCACGCGCCGTCACGGCGACGATGGCGCTGGTTGTCGGTGCCGGCAGCCGCGGCGGCGCTCGTCGTCCCGGCCTGCGGCCGTGGTCAGAGCGACGCTGCCGCCCAGGAGGGCTCCGCCGGATCTGGTGGCACCGCGACATCGGAGGAGGCCCAGGCGTACGCCGACTGCCTGAGCGAGCACGGCGTCGACGTCGGCGGTGCCCCGGGAGACCCTGCCGAGGGTGCCGGGCAGGCACCCGAACCACCGGATGCGGACACGATGCAGTCCGCCCAGGAGGCCTGCGCGGAGCTGATGCCGGAGGGCGGCGCGCCCTTCGGTGGCCCGGGTGCCCCCGGAGGAGCCCGGGGTGAGGAGATGCAGGCCTACCTCGAGTGCCTCGGGGACAACGGCGTGGAGCTGCCCCAGGCCCCGGAGGGCGATGCCGGCCAGGTCCCCTCGAACGGGGACGCGGGGCAGGGCCCGCCGGAGGCGGGGGGCCAACCCCCGGCGACCTCGGATGGCGGTGCCGCGCCCCTCGGCCTCGATAGCAGCGACCCGGCCGTCGCCGCAGCGATGGAGGCCTGCGCCGACCTGGCGCCGACGGCCGGATCGCCCCCGACCGCACCGGGGTCTGCACCGACCGATCCCGGTGCCACCGAGGCCGAGGCGGCTCGAGGGGCCTGAGCCCTCACCCGGGTCGTCCGGGCGAGCTCACGAGCACCACCGGCTCCGTCGCCGACCGGGAGGGCTTCCCCAGCCAGGCGTAGCCGGCACCCACCACCAGCGCGCCGCCGACCAGGTTCCCGGGCACCGTCCAGGCCAGGTTGCGGACCAACATGGCCCAGCTCCCCGAGCCCTGCAGCGCAGCGAGGGAGAAGGTGGTCATGTTGGCCACCGAGTGCTCGAAGCCCGAGGAGATGAAGGCCAACAGCGCCCACCACAGCACCAGGAGCTTGGCGGCGTCGGACCGGGTGCGGGCCGCCATCCACAGCCCGAGGCACACCAGGGCGTTGCACAGCACCGCCCGCCAGAACAGCTGCGGTCCGCTCAGGGCGTCCTTGGCCGTCACCGTCTGGGCCAGGAGGTCGGCGCCTGCACCGGAGGAGAGCGTGCCCCCACCGTGCACAGCGAGGGCGAACACCACCGAGCCCAGGGCGTTGCCCACCAGGGCGGCCAGGCACACCGCCATCGCCCGGTGCCAGCCGACGGCCCTCCCCAGCGCGGACTGGGTCATCACCATCATGTTGCCGGTGACCAGCTCGCCGCCGGCGAACACGACGAGGGTGAGCGCCACGCCGAACACCGCACCCATCACCAGCTTGGCGAAGGGCGAGCCGGCCGCCACCAGCGGCCCGCCCACGGTGAGCAGCAGCACCACCGCCACCCCCACGAACGCTCCGGCCAGCGCGGCGGCGAACAGGTAGCGGGGGAGGTCGGTGACATCGGCGGCCTTGGTGTGGCCTGCGGCGTGCTGGTCTCGCAGCGCCTCTGGGATGGGGACGGGCACGGGAACCTCCTGATGGCCCTCGGGTGGCGAACGGGTCAGGGTGCCGCACAGCCGCTCGGCACGTCGGCGGTGGCGAGCTCGGGCTCGACCCCCGTCGCCCAGCGCTCGGCCAGGGTGGTCTCCAGCTGTGCGGCCACGGCGTCGAGGCCGATGCGGCGGAACGTGGTGCCCATCGTCTCGCCGGCTCGGCGCACCGACTCCCACAGCCCGACGACGGCGTCCACCGCCGGGTGCAGGTCGGCCTCGGCCACCCGGCCGACCGGCTCGCCGAAGAGGTCGTCGTCGATCCGGGTGCCCACGAAGAGGTGGTAGCCGTCCGTGGTCCGCCCGCCGATGCGCACCTTGGAGCCGGCCAGGCCGAGGTCGCCGGCCTGGTGCTGGGCACAGGAGTTCGGGCACCCCGACACGTGCACGCGCAGCGCCGGGTTGCGCCGGAGCGAACCGAGCCCGGTGAGCACCCGACCGGCGCCGGGCGCGTCGGTGATGCCCAGGGAGCACACCTGGGAGCCGGTGCAGGCCCGCACTGAGGCGGTGTCGGCCTCGCCGTCGAGGTGCAGGCCCCTTGCGGCCAGCACCGCGCGCATGTCGTCCACCGCGTCGAGCGCCACGTTGCGCACCGTCAGGTTCTGGTCCCGGGTGAGCATCAGCGCCCCGTCGCCGTGGCGGTCGGCCAGGTCGGCGAGCAGCTCCAGCTCGGCGCCGCAGGTGTCCCCCATCGGCACGTCGACGGTGACCAAGGCGAGGCCGGGGGTCCGCTGGGGACGGACCCCTCTGCCCCACCCGCCGGGGGGACGTCGGGACAGCACGGCCACGCGGTCGGCCTCCTCCAGCACCTCGACCTCGGGCACCGGGGGCCGCGGTCGGTGGCGGGCCGACTCGACGGCGTCCGCCCAGCGCCGCCGGAGCTCGTCGGGGCCGAGCCGGTCGAGCACCCACTTCAGGCGTCCCTTGGCCGGGCGCTCGTGATCCCCCTCGGCCACGTAGAGCTCGACCATGGCCTCCACCGCCGCCAGCACGTCCTCTCGTGGCACGAACGCCGAGAGCTGGATCCCCGGCTGAGGGGACCGGCCCAGGGAACCGCACCCCCACACCTCGTAGCCGGCCTCGCCGTCGACGACCGTGGAGACCAGGGCCAGGTCGTTCAACCGGGCATCCTCCCGGCAGCGGGCCGATCCGCCGACGGCCACGTTGAGCCGACCCGGCAGCTCGACGTTCAGCTCGGCGGAGCGGGCGACGAGGGTGTCGGAGATCAGCCGTGCGTCGACGAAGCAGTCGAAGGGCTCCTCGAGGCCCAGGCCGGCGTCCTCGGAGCACACGACGTTGCGCACGGTGTGCCCGCACGCCGAGCGGGTGCTCAGCCCGAGTCGCTCCAGCTCGCCCAGCAGCGCGGGCACGTCGGCGGCCTTGACCCAGTGCAGCTCGACGCTCTGACGGGTCGTCAGGTGCAGCCAGTCGGGTCCGAAGCGGCGGGCGAGGCGGGCGAGGCCGTGGGCCTGGGCGGTCAGCAGCACCCCACCCGGCACCCGGACCCGCACCATGAACACCCCCGGCTGGGCCTGGGTGCAGACGCCGTGGGTCTTGAGGGCGTAGCGGTCCTCGGGGGTGAGCCACCCGTCGCCCTCGGCGGCGAGTCGGTGGAGGTCGACGGGGAGACCGGCCGTCTTGGCGGCGGGGATGTCGGGGGTGGACATGGCGGGCAACCTACGAGGGCGGTGTTGCACCGCCGTTCCGTCGATGTGAACGCTGTGGGTCGCGCGTCGCGCTGACGATCGGGTGCTCCGCCACCCCGTCTGCACCGCTGCGGTGCGGATTGGGTGTCAGTCGGGGGGAGAGCGTGAGGCTCACCCGGCGATGCCGAGGGAGGCCATCAGCGCTTCGACCCGCCGGCGGATCTCGTCGCGGATCGGGCGCACGGCGTCGACCGGCTGACCGGCGGGATCATCGAGCGCCCAGTCCTCGTAGCGCTTGCCCGCCAGCACCGGGCAGGCGTCGCCGCAGCCCATGGTGACCACCACGTCCACCTCGTCGAGCACGGCGTCGCTCCAGCGGCGGGGCACCTGATCGGTGAGGTCCACCCCCACCTCGGCCATGACCTCCACCGCCGCCGGGTTGAGGGCGGACGCCGGCTCGGAGCCACCTGAGTACACCCGGACCCGGTCACCGCCCAGGTGGCGGAGCCAGCCGGCGGCCATCTGGGAGCGCCCGGCGTTGTGCACGCAGAGGAACAGCACACCCGGCGCTCGCTCAGCCATCGTCGTCTCCGTTCGTGGGATGGGGGTAGAAGAAGCGGATCAGCCCGAAGGCCAGCACGGCCCCGATCAGCTGCACGAGCACGAACGCCGGCGCCGATGCGGGAGCGATGCCGGCGAAGGTGTCCGACAGGGTGCGGGCCAGGGTGACCGCCGGGTTGGCGAAGCTCGTGGAGGACGTGAACCAGTAGGCACCGCCGATCCAGGCGGCCACGGCGAAGGGCACGACCCTCGCCCTGCCCGTGCGCACGCAGCCCTGGATGACCAGCAGCAGACCGACGGTGGCCACCACCTCCGAGAGCCACAGCGCCGGCGAGGACCGTTCGGTGGTGGAGAGCTCCACCGCCGGCAGCTCGAACATCAGGTTGGCGAGCACGGCTCCCGCGCAGCCGCCGGCCACCTGGGCCAGCACGTAGAGGCCGGTGTCGCGTGTGGTGGTGGTGCCCAGCAGCCGGTCGGTGAGGGTGACCACCGGGTTGAAGTGGGCGCCGGAGACGGCGCCGAACATGAGGATGAGGCCCACCAGGGCACCGGCGGTCGCCGCAGCGTTCTCCAGCAGCTGGAGCCCCACGTCCCCCGAGGAGAGCCGGGAGGCGGCGATCCCCGAGCCGACCACGGCCATCACCAGCAGTGCGGTGCCCAGCGCCTCGGCCGCCAGCCGGCGGGTGAGCTCCAGTCGCAGCTCCCCGGTGCCGGTCTCGACCTGGACCGCCAGCTCCTGATCGGTGGGATGCAGCGGGTCGACGATCATCGGACGGCTCCCGGGGCGAGGGCGACGGAGGAGATCCGATCTCCCAGCTCGGCCACCGTCGCATCGAAGGCCGAGCGCGTGCCCACGGCCGCCGGGTCGGCGACGGACCAGTGCAGCCGCTGCGGATCCGCCGGGAGCTCCTCGTGGGCCTGATCGCAGACCGTCACCACGAGGGCGTCGCCGGCATCGACCTGGGCGAGTGGTCGCGGCCGGGCGGCGGAGAGGTCGAGGCCGGCCCGTTCGGCGGCGGCGACGGCGCCGGGGTGGACGCAGGCAGCGGGGTGGGTGCCCGCCGAGGTGGCGGACGAGCCGGTGAGGCGTCGCCACAGCGCGGCCGCCAGCTGGCTGCGCGCCGAGTTGTGGCTGCACACGAACAGCGCCGAGCGGGCCCGGAGCCGGGGGGAGGGTCGCAGTCCCTCCAGCGCAGCGTGGCACAGGCGCACGTAGCGCCGCCGGGCGTCGCCGCGGGAACGGGAGCGCTCCACCACGCCGGCGCGCTCCAGCACGTCGAGGTGGTGGGCCAGCAGGTTGGACTCGAGGCCGAAGCGGTGGCGCAGCTCCACCGGCGCCCGATCGGAGCGGGCCAGCTCGTCGGCGATGGCCAGGCGGATCGGGTCGCCCAGGGCCGCGTGGCGTGCGGCGCGGGCGGTGACGTCGTCGTCCGGGAGGTCCATCGCCGGAGCCTGTCACTCAAGATATGTTGAGTCAATCTGGCTCGTCGGAGCCGTCGACGGGAGGAGGGTCAGCCGGACCGGCACGGGGAGCGCTCGCCCGGGTGGGTAGTGTCGCCGCCATGTCCACCCTGCGCATCGGCGTGCTCGGCGCCGCCCAGATCGCGCCGAGCGCGCTGATCCGCCCGGCAGGGAAGGTCGACGGCGTCGAGGTGGTGGCCGTCGCCGCCCGTGACCCGTCCCGCGCCCGGGCCTTCGCCGACTCCCACGGGATCCCTGAGGTGGTGGGCTCCTATGAGGCGCTGGTCACGCGCCCCGACCTCGACGCGGTCTACAACCCGCTCCCCAACGGACTCCATGCCCGATGGACGATCGCCGCCCTCGAGGCCGGCCGCCACGTGCTGTGCGAGAAGCCGCTCACCTCCAACGCCGCCCAGGCCCGGGAGGTGGCGACCGCGGCCGAGGCCTCGGGGCAGGTGCTCATGGAGGCGTTCCACTACCGCTACCACCCGCTCATGGCGCGGGCGGTGGAGGTGGTGCGCAGCGGTGAGCTCGGCGAGCTGCACCTGCTCGAGTCCTGGATGCAGATACCCCTGCTCAAGCGCCACGACATCCGCTTCGAGCTCGACCTCGCCGGTGGCGCGGTGATGGACCTCGGGTGCTACGCCATCCACCAGCTCCGCTCGCTCACCGGGGAGGAGCCCTCGGTGGTGGACGCCCGGGTCCGGGAGCGCTCCCCGGGGGTGGACCGGTGGGCGAAGGCCGAGCTCCGCTTCCCCGGCGGGGCGCACGGGGGATTCACGGTGTCGTTCTACGGGGCCCGGCTCCTGAGGATCGGGTTCCGGGTCGTGGGCTCGAAGGGGGAGCTGAGGGTGCTCAACGCCACGGTGCCCCAGGTGTTCCACCGCTTCACCGTGCGCACCACCGACGGGACGGTGCGCCGCGAGCGGTTCCCCCGGGTGCCGACCTACCGATACCAGCTCGAGGCGTTCCGCGACGCGGTTCGCGAGGGCGCACCCGTGCTCACCGGGCCGGCGGACTCGGTGGCCAACATGGAGGTCATCGACGCTGTGTACGAAGCCGCCGGCCTCCCGCTACGGCCCTAGTCACCGCCGTGGGGCGGGTGCGGGCCGCTGCCTGAAGCCGTGCGTTCCCGGGTGCGTCGCTTGCTGTGCGCCGCCGCCTTCGTGGGGTCGGTCCACAGGTCCGGGCGTGACACCTCCCGCTTCGGCGGCCGCTCTTCGGACAGCTGCTCCCACGCCTGCAGGATGTCCAGCAGGAGCATGTCGATCAGGCGGCGGCTGAGGTCGATGCGCACCACCACCCGCATCAGGTGCACGTCCTGGGCATCGGGTGGGAGGCTGTACGCGGGGACGATCCACCCGTTCTCCCGCAGGCGGTCCGACAGCTGGTACACGTCGAAGCCGGGGTCGCCCTTGATCTTGAAGGTCACCACCGGCTCGGCCAGGCCGGGGTTGAGGAGCTCGAACTTGCCGCTTCCCTCCAGCTGCTCGTTGAGGTAGCGGGCGTTGGCCATCATCGCATCGACGACCTCGGTGTAGCCACGGCGCCCCAGCCGCAGGAAGTTGTAGGCCTGGGCCTGGACCATCGACGAACCCCGGGAGAAGTTGAACGTGTAGGTCGGCTGGGCTCCACCCAGGTAGTTGACGTTGAACACCAGCTCCTCGGGCAGCTTGGAGCGGTCGCGGAAGATCAGCCAACCGATGCCCGGGTAGACCAGGCCGTACTTGTGGCCGGAGGCGTTGATCGACCACACCTGCTCCAGACGGAAGTCGAACAGGAAGTCCGGGTGGGCGAAGGGGGCGATGAACCCTCCGCTGGCGCCGTCGACGTGGAGGGGGATGTCCCAGCCCTTGTCCGCCTTCACCTTCACCAGCAGGTCGTTGAGCTCGGAGATGGGGTCGGCCTCTCCGATGTGGGTGGTGCCCAGCACCGCTCCCACGGCGATGGTGTTCTCGTCGAGGAAGGGCGCCACGTCCTCCGCAGCGAGCACGAAGCGATCCGGCTTCATGGGGATCTTGCGCATCTCCACGTCGAAGTACTTGGCGAACTTGTCCCACACCACGTGGGTCTCGGCGCCGAAGACCACGTTCGGGCGCGACGTGTCCTGCCCGGCGGCCTCCCGCCGGGCCCGCCAGGTCCACTTGTGGGCCAGCAGGCCCAGCATGATCGCCTCGGAGGAGCCGATCGTGGCCACCCCGACCACCTCGGCGGAATCGGGAGCGTGGAACAGGGCACCCAGCATGTGCACGCAGGCCTCTTCGACCAGCGACGCCGCCGGGTACTCCTCGTGGTCGATGTGGTTCTTGTTCAGGGTCTCGTGGATGAGGGTCTCGGCCTGCGGCTCCATCCAGGTGGTCACGAACGACGCCAGGTTGAGCGTGGGCCGGCCGTCGAGCATCAGGGTGGTGTGCAGCAGCTCGTAGGCGGCGTCGGGATGCATGCCGTCCTCGGGGAACACCAGCGGGTCGATGCGGTGCTGGAACGACGGCAGGGCGTGGATGGGAACGGGAACGTCGTGGTGCATGGGCTCTCCTGTCGGGGCGGGCGCCGGCCGCCGGTCCTCGGAGTCCGGTGGATCGTCGTCGGAGCGTGGCGACCGGTGGCTCGCCTCCAGCATGCAGGTGATCGGCGAGAACTCCTCACCTGATGCGGGTGAAGCGACCTCGGGTGCCTGCCGTGCCGGCGGGGCGCGTCGCTAGTGTCCTCTTCAGTGAGCGCCGCGGAGATCGACGAGTACCTGGCGACCGTGGAGGACCTCGACCAGCGACGGACCCTGGAGGCGCTGCGCCGCCAGATCCTCGCCGTCGTGCCCGATGCGGACCAGTGCATCAGCTACGGGATGCCGGCGTTCCGGGTGAACGGCAAGGTGCTGGCCGGGTTCGCCGCATTCACGAAGCACCTGAGCTACCTGCCCCACAGCAGCGCGGTGCTCACCGAGCTGGGCGACGACCTCTCCTCGTGGACCGCCACCAAGGGCTCGCTGCACTTCACCCCGGAGCACCCGCTGCCCGACGAGATCGTCGAGCGGCTGGTGGCGGTGCGTCGCGCCCAGCTGGGTCTCTGACCGCCCCCGCGAGGGCCGACCGCCCTCGACGGGGCCGGCGTGGGAGGATGCGGCGATGAGCACCGAGCGCTTCGAAGTCGAACGCCTGATCCGGGCCCGCCCGGAGGAGATCTTCTCGGTCCTGAGCGACCCGGATGGCCACGTGGCCATCGACAGCTCGGGGATGCTGATGTCGTCCACCGGCGAACGGGTGGGCGCGGTGGGCGACCGCTTCGAGGTCCACATGGACCGCGAGGCCCTCAACGACTTCCCGCTCGGCGAGTACGACGTGACCGTCGTGATCACCGCCTTCGAGCCCGACCGCGAGATCGCCTGGACGATCCTGAGCGTGCTCGAGCCCCAGATCGGCCACATCTACGGCTACCGGCTCGAGCCGGTCGACGGCGCCACGATGGTCACCTCGTACTACGACTGGTCGGAGATCCACGACCACTGGCGCGAGGCCGGCATCTTCCCGATCCTGTCCGAGGGCGCCCTGCGGGCCACGCTGGGGATCCTCGCCCGCTCCGTCGAGCGAGGTTACGTGCGCTCACCCGGTTCCTGAACCTGCGGCACCGGCGCCGAGGCTGCGCTCAGGGAGCGAAGTCGGGGTCGTCGTCGGCAGCAGCGTCCGTGGCGGCGCTGCCATCCGGGTCGACCATCGTGGGGTAGACCTCGGCGAAGCTGGCGAAGATCTCCTCGAAGGGGAGGTCGTGGTAGGTGCCCCGCTGCCGCACGTACTCCATGTGGCGGTTGCCCGCCTCGTCGAAGGCGTGCAGGAGGGCGTCGCCGGTGCCGTCGAAGTCGAGCACCTTCACCCCGAAGCGCTCGCAGAGCTCGACGTTGAACGCCGTGCTGGCCTTCAACCACCTGCCGTCGAGCTGCAGCTCGGTGTAGCCGTGCCAGGCGAACACGTCGGTGCCCATGGCCGCCGAGAGCTTCTCGCTGGTGAGGTGGTTGCGCACGTCCGCGAAGGCGAGGCGGGCGGGGATCCCGACGTGGCGCAGCGTGGCCGTGTAGAGCACCGCCTTGGGCACGCACCAGTTCGACTCGGATCCCAGGATGGCGCTGGCACGGAAGTCGGCCGGGTCAGCCGAGACCCCGTAGGGGTTGTAGCGGATGCCGTCGCGCACCGCTCGGAACAGGGCCACGGCCACGCCGCGCGGGTCGTCGCGCTCCACACCGGCTCCGGTGAGCACGCCATCGACGAACTCGGCCACCTCGTCGCTGTCGGCATCGATGAACCAGGTGGGCTCGAGGTCGGGGTTCACGGGGGTCCTCCGGGTCGGCTGGCGTCGTCCGAGGCTGGCACCTGCGGTCACCCTCGGACAACAGGGCGGAATCTAGGCTGGGCCGTCACGTGGAGCTCAAGGCCGTCGATCCGGATGACGCCGCCGTCCGCACCTACCAGTACCTGCGCATCGGCATGGTGGGGGTGGTGGGGCTGCTGGTGGTCTCGCTCGGCATCGAGTACTTCGATGCCGGATGCTTCCAGCAGTCGGTCAGCGCCTACTACTTCACCCCGGTGAGGGCGATCTTCGTGGGTGGGCTGATGGCGATCGGCGCGGCCCTGATCTTCATCTCCGGGCGCACGACGGCCGAGGACGTGGCGCTGAACGTGGCAGGGATGTTCGCGCCGCTGGTGGCGATCATCCCCACCACCGACGTGGGGGTCTGCTGGTCGAGCTCTCCACCGGCACGGCCGGTCGTCGACGGCGAGCTGGCGGAGTGGGTGGTGGCCGGTGTGCGCAACAACGTGCCGGCTCTGCTGATCATGGGCGTGGTCGCACTCGCAACCATCGCGCTGATACCGGTGGCCACCCGGAACGGGAGCCCCTGGTCGGCGTTGGCCCGCAGCGACAGGAGCTCCAAGGCCAGCTTGGCCATCGTCGCCGTGGTGCTGCTGGTGCTCTGGTGGGCCTACACCTCCTGGGACGGGTTCTTCGACCACGCCCACGGCTACAGCGCGGTGGCCATGTTCGCCTGCCTCGCCCTCGCCGTGTCGGCGAACGCCTGGCAGCTGCGACACGAGCGGGGTGGTTGGTTCTGGGCCTACGCGGCGATCGCGGTGTCGATGCCCGTCGCCGGCCTGCTGGTGTGGGTCGCTTCGATGGCATCCGGCGGGTGGGATCACGCAGTGCTGGCGCTGGAGGGGATCGAGATCGGCCTCTTCGCGGCGTTCTGGGCGCTGCAGACGGTGCGGGACTGGAATCGGACCGTGCCGGTGGCCACCTGAGCCTCGGTCGGTCGGAGCCTTCCCGGGTTCATCCGGCGAAGTTGATCGGCGCCTCGGTGTCGTAGACGTCGTAGGTGGTCGTGGTGGCCGGGGTGGTGGTGGTCGTGGTCGTGGCCACGGTGATGCCGGCACCGGCGACCTCGGCGTAGTCCGGTCCGAACACGTCGTTGCTCCAGGTCAGGTCGGCTTCGTTGAGCACCACCGTGCCGGCCGCGACGTCGTTTGACAGCGTGCCCGTGACGGAGAAGGTCGCCGAGCCGACCGGCATGGAGGCGCAGGTGCAGGTGAGGCCGGAGCAGCTCCACTCACCGACGCCGCCGGTGGCGCGCACGCTCGCGTTGGCGAGCTGCGCCGGAGCGGAGTCGACCAGCTGGACCGTGGACGCGGCCACGTCGGATCCTCCGCTCCCGCCGGTGTTCTGCACGGTGATGGTCCAGGTGAGGGTGCTCCCCGGTGTTGCCGTGGATCCCGAGGCGGTCTTGGCGAGGTTCAGGATCGCATCGCCGCTGCCCACCACGGTGATCTCGTCGACGAGGTCCGCGGTGCCGCCGAGGGTGAACCTGACGCGGTTGGAGCCGTTGCCGCCGCTGGCGGATGCTGCTGCCGTGCCGGTGTAGGCGAAGGTGGCGCTCTCCCCGGCGTTGACCGTCGCCGAGCAGGTCAGCGAGGCGCAGGTCCAGCTGGGGGTGCCGCCGGTCTGTGTCAGGGTGCCGCCGGTGATCAGGGTGCCGTCGGGTTCGTCGACGATCGTGGCGGGGATCGCCGGACCGGAGGAGAAGGGGTAGGACACCGTGGCGGTGCACTCCACCGCGGCTCCGGCGTCGACGGAGTCGGGGCACGAGGTCGACAGGTCGAGGGCGGTGTCGAGATCCACCACCAGAGAGGCGCTGGCCAGCTGGCTGAACGTGAGGGGCAGCACCCCCCGTCCGAACTCGACGGAGAGGGACACCTGGCCGCTGGTCACCCCGGCATCGGTCACGTAGGTGAACCGGAACTGCGCATCCTGACCGGCGCGTCCGAGCTGGCGGAGGCAGTGGTTCCGGAAGACGACGACGTGGCTCCACGCCGGCGACAGGCACTGGAGGTCCGTCAAGGCGGCGTTCGCGGGGTCGGCCAGCTCCCCGACGATGCAGTCGTACACCACGGGGAAGCACAGGTAGTTGGAGTCGAGCGTGGCGTCGACGACCACGGTCCAGTTGTTCGCGGAGGCGTCGAACGTGCGGGAGACGAGCTCCAGCGCCATCTCCGCGCTGCGGCGGGGGACGGCGTCGGTCGAGTCGCGGTGCGCGCTCGGGCCGGCGTCGACGGGCGAGCCCATGGCGAGCAGCAGCCCGAGCAGGAGGGCCGTGGCGGCGCACACGGGCACAGCGTGACGAGGGTGGGGACGTCGGGACATCGCGGAAAGACCTCCGGGTGGCTCACCGCTGCATCGGCACCCTCGGGGCCGGGGTGTAGCAACTGTCCCTGGAGCGGGCGCTCCGACAGCGTCGTGGCGCAGCCTCTAGGGTGGTCGGCCGTGCCGTTCCCCACCGCTCGGGCGGATGACGACCTCGCACGGCTCGACGCCACCGCGACCGCCGCGGCCGTGCGCTGCGGTGAGCTCTCCCCGACCGAGGTGGTCGACGCGGCGATCACCCGGGCCGAGCGCCTCGACCCCCTGCTCGGCGCGATCGTGCTGGCCGACTACGAGCGTGCTCGGCGGACAGCTGCCGCACGTGGCGCAGCGGGACCGGGCGACGCTGCGTTCCCCGGGGTGCCGATGTTCGTGAAGGACAACGCGGACCTGGCCGGGCTCCCGACGCGCCACGGCTCCGAGGCCCTCGCCGGAACCGGGCCGGCAGGGCACACCGGGGACCTCGTGCAGCAGATGCTGGACATGGGCATGGTGGCGTTGGGCAAGAGCACGTTGCCCGAGTTCGGCTTCGCACCGTCCTGCGAGCGCATCGACGGCACCGCCACCCACAACCCCTGGAACCTCGACCGCAGCGCCGGTGGGTCCTCCAGCGGATCTGCTGCGCTCGTTGCGGCGGGCGTCGTGCCCATCGCCCACGGCGTGGACGGCGGTGGGTCCATCCGGATCCCCGCCGCCTGCTGCGGGCTGGTCGGCCTCAAGGCCACCCGCTGTCGCCTCGTGCCGTCGCCCGACTCCAAGAAGCTGCCGGTGGACATCCTGGCCGAGGGGGTGCTGACCCGCAGCGTGCGCGACACCGCCCTGTTCCTGGCCGAGGCGGAGCGCCGCCATCGCAACCCACTGCTGCCCGCCGTGGGCGAGGTGGTCGATCCGCTGCGACGTTCGCTGCGCATCGGCGTCGTGTCCGACGCTCCCACAGGGGCCCCGCTGGACGCGCCCACCCGGTCGACCCTCGAACGGACGGTGGCATTGCTCGAGCAGCTCGGCCACGACTGCGAGCCGGTGGAGCTGCCCGACGCCGAGCGCTTCGCCGAGGACTTCACGCACTACTGGGCGATGCTGGTGTTCTCGGTCGCCGTGGCCGGTCGTCGCGTGTACGACGCATCCTTCGACAAGCACCAGCTGACCCCCTTCACCCTGGGGATGGCCCGACGGTTCCGCCGATCGATCTGGCGGACGCCGTCCAACCTGGTGCGCATGCGGCGCGCAGCGCTGCGCTACGGGCACCTCTTCGACGACCACGACGTGGTGGTGAGCCCCACCGTCGCCACCGTCGCCCCACCCCTGGGGCACCTCGCCAGCGACCTCCCCTACGAGGTGTTGATGGAGCGGTTGGAGCAATGGGTGAGCTTCACCCCGCTGGCCAACGCCACCGGCATGCCGTCGCTCAGCCTCCCCCTCGGCCACGATGCCGGCACCGGGTTGCCGGTGGGCGTGCTGTTCACCGCGTCGGGTGGCCAGGACGCGCTGCTGCTGGAGCTCGGCCTCCAGCTGGAGGAGGCACGGCCGTTCCGCTCCCTGGTGAGCTGAGTGCCGCTGGCTCCCCGACCCGCCCGGCTCGGAGTGAGCGAGTAGAACCTCTGTGGACATGGAACCACCGGGCGACCCCTCCCCGATCCGACTCCCCGGCGTGGGAGCGCGCCTCGAGGTGACCGATGCCGACGGCACGGCCTTCCAGGCCGTGCGCCGCCGCAGCGGCCACGTCGAGCTGCACTCCGGCGACCGGGTGGTGGAGCTCGACCCGGTGGCCGCCTCGGTGCTCGGGGCCTTCATCTCGGGGCACTTCCGTCTGCGACCCGAGACGGCCGAACGCCTGGCTGACGTGCTGGGCGGGCTGACCATCGACTGGGTGCGCCTGAGCGCCGGTGACGCCGCGGTGGGCCACACGATCGAGGAGCTGGCGATCCGCCGGCGCACAGGGGTCACCGTCGTCGCCGTGCTGCGGGGCTCGGTGCCCCTCGTGGCGCCGGATCCGTCGGTGCGCCTGGAGCCGCGTGACGACCTGGTGGTCGCCTGTCGGGAGGACGATCTCGACCGCTTCGTGCGCTACATGACCGAAGGGGTGTGATGGGCCGCGAGCTGGTGGTGATCGGCCTCGCCTTCCTCCTGGCCGGCACCCTGGCCCGGGCCGGCCGTCGGGTGGGGCTGCCGACCATCCCGTTCTTCATGTTGGCGGGGATCCTCGTGGGCCCGAACACCCCTGGGCCGGTGCTGTTCGACCACCCCGAGGACCTGGAGCTGCTCGCCGCGTTCGGGCTGATCTTCCTTCTCTTCTACCTCGGCGTGGAGTTCTCGGTGGAGGACCTCACCGGCGGTGGCCGGCGGCTGCTGACCTCGGCGGGCCTCTACCTCGCGCTGAACATGGCCGGGGGCCTGGCGCTCGGCTTCGCCTTCGGGTGGGGCACCCGGGAGGCGTTCGTGATCGCCGGGGTCACCGGCATCTCCTCCTCGGCGATCGTCACCAAGCTGCTGGTCGAGCTCCGTCGCCTCGCCAACCCCGAGACACGTCTGATCCTGGGCATCATCGTCATCGAGGACCTGTTCCTCGCGCTCTACCTCGCGGCGCTGGCCCCTGTGCTCGGCCAGGCCGACAGCGTCGCCGAGGGGGCGCTGCTGTTCCTGCGGGCCTTCGCCTTCCTGGTGGTGCTCGGCCTGCTCGCCCGCTACGGGGGAGGGCTCGTGGCCCGGCTGGTGGGTGCGAAGGACGACGAGCTGCTGGTGGTGCTCTTCGTGGGCTTCGCCCTGCTGGTGGCCGGCATCGCCTACCAGCTGGGCGTGTCCGACGCCATCGGCGCGTTCATGGCCGGCCTCGTGCTGTCGGGGACGGTGCTCGCCCGTCGCGTCGAGCGCCTCGTGCTCCCTCTGAGGGACGCCTTCGCCGCGCTGTTCTTCTTCGCCTTCGGCCTCGCCATCCAACCCGGCGACCTCGACGAGGTCCTCGTGCCGGCGGCGGTTGCGATCGTGGTGTCGCTCGTGCTGGCCGTGCTCGCCGGGGCGGGCGCTGCCCGCATCAACGGGCTCGACCGGCTGGCGGCGGCCAACGTGTCGTTCTCGGTGCTGGCCCGTGGGGAGTTCGCCCTCATCCTGGTGAGCCTGGCGGCCGCCGCCGGTCTCGACGAGCGCCTCGCCCCGTTCGTGGCGGTGTACGTGCTCGTGCTGGCCGTCGCCAGTCCGGTGCTGGCCGCCAACTCGGCCAAGTTGGCTCGCATCATCCCTGCCCGGTTGCTGGGCAAGGGGACCGCTGACGAAGGGTCCTGATCGTCCGTTGACCCGTCCGATGATCGGCCGTACATTGGCCGTACAACGCGCTCCGGAGGATTCGATGGCACCGAGGAAGTCGGCACGGCCGACGAGACAGGAGACGACGAAGGCGGGAACCCGTCGCCGCTGCGAGCGACTCGAGGTGCGCACCACCACCGAGGAGCGCCAGCTGATCGATCGTGCCGTGGCAGCCACCGGCACGGACCTGACCGAATTCGTGGTCACGAACCTGACGGTCGCCGCTCAACGGGTCCTGGCGGATCGCACGCGCTTCGAGCTGGACGACGAGGCGCTGCAGGCGTGGGAGTCGATGAACCGGCGAGGTGCGCGCGACCTCCCGGGTCTCCGAGCGCTCATGCAGCGCCCGTCGCCGTTCACCGAGAGGTGAGTCGATACCTCGCTCCACGGCTCCTGGAACCCTCCGACCGGCTCGATCGCTTCGAGTGCCGCTCCGAGGAGCAGAACGTCTGGCTTCGCCGGCACGCCCGTCAGGCGAGCACGACGGGGACCGCACGGGTGCTCGCCGTCACCGAGGAGGATGCCGTCGAGGTGGTGGCGTACTACGCCTGGGCAATGGCATCGATCGGGAGCTCCGATCTCCCGGAGCGCTCGGGCAAGGGTGCAGGCCGCTACCCCCAGCCGATGGCGCTGCTGGCCCGGCTCGGTGTGGACCTCCGCCACGAGGGCCGGGGGCTGGGCGCCGGTCTCCTCCAGGACGTCGTCGCTCGCACCGCCGAGCTGGGCGAGCGCATCGGATGCCGAGGGCTGTTGGTGCACGCCGAGACCGAAGAGGCACGGGACTTCTACCTCCACCTGCTTCCCGGGATCGAGGTGTCACCCACCGATGAGCTGCACCTGGTCCTGCTCATGAAGGACATCCGCCGCACGCTCCGCTCCCTGTGAACGCGGTCCGGTCCTGAGCGAGCGAGTCCTGAGCGCGGCTGTCTCGTGTCCCCGAGCGCCTGAGGGGAACGACGTGCTGCCTCGCCGTTGGCCCCACGAGGCACGGGTGGGGGAGAGTACGGGCGTGACCGAAGCCGAACACCTCGCCCCGGACTCCCCGCGGATCGTCGCGGTCGAGCTGCACCCGATCTCGATGCCCTTCAGCGGCGGGGCGCGCGCGTCGATGGACGCGTCGCCCAACGGCCTCGGCATGGCCATCGCCGCGGAGGAGCCGTGGGAGGCGGGCGACTTCGTGTGCTGCCGCCTCGAGGCCGAGGACGGCACCAGCGGGTGGGGCGAGGCGTTCATGTGGCTGCCCGAGACCGGCGTGCGCCCCGACGACGTGATCGGGGTGGTGCAGGACGCGCTGGGCCGCTACGTGCTGGGTGCCTCACCGTTCGACCGCCGGGCGATCTGGGCGCGGATGGGTCGCAACGTCACCCGCAACGAGGTGGCCAAGGGCCTCTTGGACCTCGCGCTGCACGACCTCGCCGCCCGTCTCCTGGGGCGGCCGGTGCACGACCTGCTCGGGGGCCGCTGCGTGGACCGCCTGCCGCTGTGCGGCCTGGTGCCCACCGGCACCCTCGAGGACACCGTGGCGCTGGCCGCGTGGTACGTCGACACGGGCACGCGCACGGTCCGCCTCAAGCTCGGCGCCGGCATCCGCTCCGACCGCGAGGCGGTGGCGGCGGTGCGGGCCGCGGTGGGCGACGAGGTGCGCCTGCGGGTCGACTACAACCAGGCCTACCGTCCCGACGAGGCGATCCGGGCGCTGGCTGCCATCGAGGAGTTCGGCATCGACGCCGCCGAGCAGCCGGTGGTGGTGGGCGACGTGGTGGGCCTGGCCGAGGTGCAGCACCACACCACGATCCCGCTCTTCACCCACGAGGGGTTCTTCTCGCTCGCCGACCTGGTCACCCAGCACCGCCTGGGTGCCGTGCGCGCGGTGGGGATCAACGCCGAGCGCCCCGGTGGCCTCACCGCGGCGATGCAGGCCATCGACTACGCGTCGCTGCACGGCATGGGGGTGATCCTGCACAACCAGCCCCTCGGCATCGGCTCCGCCGCGCTGGCGCATCTCGGTGCCGCCCGCTTCCACGACCTGGGCCACGCCGTGGAGGTGTTCGGCAAGCTGATGTTCGAAGCCGACCTGCTGAGCGAGGCGCTGCGCTACCAGGACGGATTCCTGCACGTGCCCACCGGACCGGGCTGGGGGGTGGACGTCGACCTCGACCAGCTCGATCGCTACCGCACCGGCTCGCCGGTGAAGCTGCGGGCCTGAGCCGGTCGTCGGAGTTCAACCGGCGCCGGGCGACGACCAGTCGAGGCCGGGGAACCGGGCGAAGTCGTGGTCGTAGGACCACAGCTCGGCGCCGTGCTCCACGGCCAGCGCGGCGAGGTGGGCGTCGCTGACGAGGTTGCCGGCCGTGCCGGCGGCGGCGAGGAGCTCTCCGAGGATCTCGAAGTGCCGTCGGGTCGGCCCAGGTGTGATCACGTTGGGGCGCGCCAGCCACCCGGTCACGATCTCGATGCTCGTGGCCGGATCGAGCGGCTCGACCACCACCCGCGGGTTGGTGGTGAGCCTGACGAAGCCGACGGCGACGGCAGTGGGGATGCCCACCGTCTCGCTGGAGCTCATGGCGTCGGCCAGGAACGGCCGGGCGGTGCGGTGGTGGTGGGCCGTCTCGTCGAGGCCGTAGATGAGGACGTTGAGGTCGAGGATCTTCACTTGCGCAGCTCGAGCTTGCGCACGATCTCGTCGTCCTCCAGGGACGCTGCCACCGCGAGCGCCTTGTCGAGGTCGACCCCCGGCTGGACGCCCATGCGGAGGGTGGGCGGGTCGTAGGGCGCGACGGTGTCACGGGCGCGCAGGCCGCGGCGCAGCAGGTCGTTGAGGGTGGCCTTGAAGGTGCTGCCCCGCTCCCGCATGCGTCGGTGGATCTCCTGGGCGACGTCCTCGTCGAGCGTCACGGTGGTCCTCACCAACGCATCATAGCATCACTTCGCCGACCTTCCTCGGCCCCTGGGCGCCGGGGCGTCGTCGGTCGGTGGTGTGCCGCGCGAAGCTGGCCCGATGCGCCGAAGCGGAGTCGATCGATGAGCGAGGAGGCGAACAGGACCGAGCGGGGAGGGCCCGTGCTCTACCACGGCGGTCCGGTGCTCACCATGGACCCCGCCCGCGGCGTGGCCGAGGCTCTGGTGGTGGCCGACGGCCGGGTGGCGGCGGTGGGTGCGACCGAGCACTGCCGGGCGGTGGCGGGGCCGGCCGTGGCGGAGGTCGACCTGGCGGGCAGCGCGGTGGTGCCGGGGTTCAACGACGTGCACCTGCACCTGCTGCCCATGTGCTTGTTCGAGCACCACCTCGACCTCGACGCGCTGGACACGCTGCCCGCCGTGCTCGACGCCCTGGCCGAGCGGGCCCGGGTCATCCCGCCGGAGGGTTGGGTGCTGGGCCTGCAGGTGGCCGAGGACCGCCTGGCGGAGCGCCGCTTGCCGACCATCGACGAGCTCGACGCGCTGGGCGGCGGCCGGCCGGTGCTGCTGCTGTGCCGCGACGGCCACACCGTGCAGGCCAACCACGCCGCGCTGGCTGCGGCGGGAGTGGGGGAGCGGGTCGTGGACCCGCCCGGGGGGCGGTTCCTGCGCGACCCGTCCGGTGCACTCAGCGGTCGCTGCACCGAGGCCGCCGCCCAGCTGCTGCTCGGGGTGGTGCCGGGACCGGGCCTCGACGAGCTGATGGACGCCGGCCGGCGGGTGATCGCCCGCCTGTCGGCGCGGGGGATCACCTCGGTGGGCACGATCGTGCAGACCGACGCCGAGGGTCCCGCCGGAGAGGCCGGCGCCCTGGAGCGGGTGGGCCTGGAGCTGCTGCTCGACGACCTGCCCCAGGCCACCCATGCGATCTGCTGCGGCCGGATCGAGGCGGTGGTCGAGGCCCGCGGCTCACGCCTGCACGACCCCGGCCGGGGCCGTCGCGTGGGCGGGTGGAAGGTGTTCCTCGATGGCACCCTCGGGGCGCGCACCGCCTGCCTGCACCGGCCCTACGCCGACGCGCCGGCGGCGGTGGGGATGCTCACCAACGACCCGGCCGAGGTGCTGGCCCGCATGGAGGACGCGCTGGCCGCCGAGGTGCAGATCTGCGTGCACGCCATCGGCGACGCGGCCAACGACACCGCCCTCGACCTGTTCGCCGAGCTGGCCCGCCGACACCCCGGCGCGACGCCCGATCGGCGGCACCGGATCGAGCACGCCTCGGTGCTGGCGCCGGCCACCGTGGAGCGCTTCGCCGAGCTGGGCGTGGTGGCCGCCGTGCAACCCCTCTTCCTACGCAGCGAGCACGGCTGGCTGGGGGACCGCCTGGGTGCTGCCCGTCTCGGTGGCGTCTACCCGTTCCGCTCGCTGGTGGAGGCCGGGGTGATCGTGGCCGGCTCGTCGGACGCTCCCATCGAGCAGGCCGACCCCCTGGCCGGCATCCACGCTGCGGTCGATCGGTTCGGGATCAGCCCCGAGGAGGCCCTGGGGGTGGACCAGGCGCTGGCCCTGTTCACCATCGACGCGGCGCGCGCCCAGCGTCGCGAGCAGGAGACCGGCAGCCTCGAGGTGGGCAAGCGGGCCGACCTGGTGGTGCTGGATCGCGACCCGCGCGCCGTGCCGGTGGAGGACCTGCCCGCCCTGGAGGTGCAGCGCACGGTGATCGCCGGCGGGGTCGTGTTCGATCGGCTGGCTCCGGCCCCGCGCTGACAGGTCGTCGGCACGCGGCGATGCCGGGCCGGCTGCTCAGGCCTCGGCGGGCAGGAGCGTGTCGGCCATGCGCTGCGAGCACCGGGGGCAGAGGCCGTAGACGACCGGGGGCGGCGGGTGGGCCTCGAGCAGGCGGGCGTCGGCCAGCACCTCCTCCACCGGCTGCCAGCGGCCCTCGTGGCTGGCCTCGGCGCACCAGCAGCAGATCTCGACCGGCGTCAGGGCGGTGTCGCGGGCGATGTGGCGGCGCAGCGCCGGGATCTCCGGGCGGGTCATCTCGAAGGTGAGCTCGGAGCGGAACCCGACCGAGCCGTCGGCGGCCGGCGTGAGGGTCATGTCGAACCAGCGGCGGGTCGTGGGGCCGTCGCAGCGGAAGGGGATCGTGACCGGCGCGCCGGTTGCCCGCACCCTGCTCACCGCGGCCCGCCACAGGTCGCGCAGCGGCCCGTCGCCGATCGCGTCCCACAACGTCTGACCACCGGTGCCGGTGGTGGTCGCCAGTTCGGGGGCGTCGTTGCGGTCGGCGAAGCTCTCCCAGTCGCCGCCCACGCCGACCAGCACGTCGGCGGCGTCGATGCGGTACTCGATCACCGTGCCCGCGCCGGACGGCTCGCCGTGCGGCGAGTCGCCGGCGACGGCGGTGGCGATGCGGTCCCACAGGTCCGCCGGGGGCGCGGTCAGCTCGCCGTCGGAGTGCTCGAGCCGGTCGAGCAGCCCGGTGACCCGCGGCGGCTCGGCCACGGGGTCCTCATCGGGGCGGTCGGCGGGCGGTTCCACGGGGTCATGGTCGCACAGGCCCGGGCGGCGATCCATGCACGTGTCCGGCGCGCTACTTGATCAGCGGGTCGCGGGGAAGGCCGAGGATCCGCTCGCCGATCTGGTTGCGCTTGATCTCCGAGGTGCCCCCGGCGATCGACATCCCCCGGTGGAACAGCACCAGGAAGTTGCTCATGAAGGCCGGACCGTCCATGTACGCGGCGTCCGGGCCCTGCAGGGCGGTGCCGATGGCAGTGGCCTCGTGGAGGTTCTCGGTGAGGACGAGCTTCGAGATCGCTCCCTCGGGTCCGGGCGCACCGCCGGCCACCGCACGGTTGGCGCTGCGCAGGTTCATGAGCGTGGCGGCCTGCTCGCTGGCGACGTAGTGCCCGAGGCGGGTGGCGCCGGCGGCGAGGCGTTCGGGGTGGGCGTCGAAGGCGGTGACCAGCGTGTGGCCGGGCACGCCGATGCCGCCCTGACCGCCGCCGATGCTGACGCTCTCGTTGCCGAGGGTGGCCCGTGCCACGGTCCAGCCGCCGTCGACGGGGCCGACCACGTCGTCGTCGGGCACGAACACGTCGTTGAAGAACACCTCGTTGAACTCCGAGTTCCCGGTGGTCATCTTCAGGGGCCGGACCTCCACGCCCTCGGCGTGCATGTCGATCACCATCGTGGTGATGCCCTCGTGCTTGGGCACATCCGGGTTGGTGCGCACGGTGGCGAAGCCCATGCCCGCCACGTGGGCCCCGCTGGTCCACACCTTCTGGCCGTTGACCAGCCACCCGCCGTCCACCCGGGTGGCCTTCGTCTTCACCCCCGCCGCGTCGGAGCCGGCGTCGGGCTCGGAGAAGAGCTGGCACCAGATCACCGCCTCCTCCATGGCCGGGCGCACCCAGCGGGCGACCTGGTCCTCGGTGGAGTACTGGATGAGCGTGAGGATCACCCACCCGGTGATGCCGTAGGCCGGCCGCTTCACGCCGGCGGCGTCGAACTCCTCCTCGATCACCAGCTGCTCCACCGCACCGGCTTCCCGCCCGTAGGGCTTGGGCCAGTGGGGCATCCCGTAGCCCTCGTCGAGCAGGGCGGCCTTGCGGTCCTCGGCGGGCAGGTCCTGGTAGCGCTCGATGAACGCCCGCACCTCGTCGCGCGCGGCCTCGGCCTCCGGCGGCAGCTCGACCGCCTTCTCCCGTCGGACGCCGTTGCGGGTCAGCTCCGTCAGCTCCTCGGCCGCCTCGTCGGCCTGCAGGTAGCCGAGCAGCACCGTCCCCCGGCGCATGAACAGGTGGAGGTCGTGCTCCCAGGTGATGGCGATGCCGCCGTGCACCTGCGTGCTGAGGTTGGCGCACAGGTCGGCCGCCGGGGCGGCGAGCGCCGCGGCCACCGCCGCGGCGTAGGTGAGCTGGTCGCCGCCGGTGGCGGCCGCCCGGGCGGCGTCCCACACGGCGCTGGTGGCCAGCTCGGTGGCCACCACCATGTTGGCGCAGTGGTGCTTGACGCCCTGGAACATGGCGATGGGCCGGCCGAACTGGATCCGCTCCTTGGCGTACTCGGCGGCCATCTCGGTGCACTCACGGGCCATGCCCACCGCCTCGGCGGAGAGGATCACCCGGGCCATGTCGACGAGCAGCCGGCGGCCGCCGGGCAGCACCGTGGCCGGCGCGCCGTCGAGGTGCACCTTCGCGGTGCGACGGGTGGGGTCCATGTTGGACGGCGTGGTGACCTCCACGCCCTCGCCGAGCGCGACCACGACGACGTCGTCACCGGCGGGGACCAGCAGCAGCTGCGCCATGCCGCCGCCGAGGACGTTGCCGGCGTCGCCCGAGGCTCGTCCGTCGCTCACCGTCACCTCGCCGGCGAGGCCGATGCCGGCCACAGTCGAGCCGTCGGCCAGGCCCGCTAGGTGGGCGGTGGCCGCGTCGCCGCCGGCGGCGGCCAGCGTGGCGCTGGCGATCACGGTGGGCACGAACGGCCCCGGCGCCACCGCCCGGCCCATCTGCTCCACCACCACGACCAGCTCCTCCAGGCCGTAGCCGGAGCCGCCCTGGTCCTCGGGCACGTGCAGGCCGAGCCATCCGAGGCCGGCCAGCTCGTCCCACCACTCCGGCAACGGCTCCTCTGCCGACTCCAGCAGCGCCCGGGCGCCGGCTCGGGCCTTGCGGGCGGTGAGGAAGTCGGCGGCCGTCTCGGCCAGCGCACGGTGGTCTTCGGTGATCGCGATCGACATGAGCAGTCCTTCTCCGAGGGCCGACGACGGCCGGCCGTCCTGGGATGCGGCCCGCCCCCCGTGGCGACCGGGCCGCTGACGGCCAGGACACTACCGGCGCGCGGCACCTCGCACCCATCGACGCCGGAGCCTCTCGGGCCCGCGCCGTGCCCGGCCCGCGGCCTGTCAGCCCACGAGGAGGTCGAGCACCCCGAAGCCGTACACCGTGGGCCAGCAGGGCGGCGGGGTGGCGTGGGCCGGGTCGAGGGCGTTGAGCACGTAGCCGAGCGCCCGAGGGGTCCAGGCCACCGCGCCGTGCTCGGCGAAGTCGATTTCGCAGCCGTCCTGGATCACCACGTTGGTCACCCTCGGTGCGTCGAGCACGCCGGAGGTGTAGGGGGTGACCAGCTCGTCGTAGCGGGACATGACCGTGGTGTAGGTCACGCCCGGCACCGCCACGACCCCGTCGGCGTAGAGGTCGGTGAGGAAGTCCGAGCCGTGCATCAGCTGACGGCACGACGGGCAGCCGTGATCCAACGCGGAGCGGACCGCATCGCCCAGGCCCAGAGGCCACTGCTCCACCTGACGGAGGAACCCGTCGATGCCGTGCATCGTGGTGCCGTCGTAGAGCGGGGCGAGCGCGACGTAGCGCTCGACCTTCGCCGCTCCGCCGAGGCGCTTCAGGTAGTGCTGCGGCATGACCGTGCCCTCGGAGTGGCCGACCAGATCGACCTCCTTCGCTCCGGTGGCCTCCAGCACACGGTTGACGAAGAGGTCCAGCTCCTGCGCGCTGCGCTCCATCGGAGCGAAACCCCCGAGGTAGGGCTGGCCGGGCAGCTGGCCGTAGGTGAGGGCGAACACGCAGTAGCCGTGGTTCGCCAGCAGCGGTGAGAGGGTTTGCCAGTAGGCCCTCGTGGCCACGAAGCCGTGGACGAGCACCACGGGGTTGGGATGCGTCGAGCTGGGCCGGCAGGAGAAGTCGTTGGCTCCGGGGGGCGAGGCCAGGGGGTCGGGCCCGCCCAACGCCCGGACCCACGGGAGGATGCTGTACTCCACCGGGAGCCGCCCGGAGCCCTCCTGGCCGGTGCGGGGCGACGAGGTGCAGGCGACCGGGACGAGCGCCGCCACCAGGACGGCGCCCATCACCGTGGCCCGCCGACCGTGCCGCTTCCGCTCACCTGCGCTGCGCGTCGTCGTCCCCATCACGATCCCCCCGAGCCCCCGACCTCTGCTCCGAGGATGGTACCGAGCTGCGGTGCGCGGGACGGCTACGAGTCCAGCAGGAACTGGCAGCGGGGCCCGGTGGCCTTCGCGAGTCGGCGGTCCATGGTGGCCAGCGGGGCGTCGATCGCCTCGGCGACCGCCACGTACCAGGCGTCGTGCGCGCTCAGGTTGGCCCGCAGCTGCCAGACACGCTCGGCGAAGGGCTCGTAGGGCAGCAGGCCCACGCGCAGCGCGGTCAGATCGCCATGGGCGAGGGTGGCGACGTCATCGGAGATCTGCCCGGCGAGGGCGGCCCGACGCAGCACGTTGGCCGACTCGACCATCACCAGCTCGGGTGCGACCAGGGCTTCGGCGGCGAGGAGCTCCTCGGCCCAGCGTCCCGGCCGGCCGGAGTCGACCAGGCCCGCCACCACGACCGAGGCGTCGACCACCACCGTCATCGGCGTTCGGCGTCGCGGTGGCCGAGGATCGCCGAGGTCGGCAGGCGGCTCGCGGTGCGGCGCTTGCGCTCGGCGATGTGCTGCGCCAGCTCCCGGGGGTCGGGGCGGCCGGCGACCTCGATCAGGTGCAGGCGGAGGTACTCCTGCAACGACCTCCCCGACCGGGCCGCTCGGGCGGCCAGCTCGTCACGGGCGGAGTCCGGCACGTCGCGGATCGTGATCGACGCCATGCATGCACTCTAGCAGCACAAGCAGCAGAACCGCTGCAGGGCGCTGACGGGGGCGGCGAGCAACCGAGCTGCACCTGCGACCGCACGGCCCCGCCCGTCACCGGGGCCGTCGCTACGCTGCGGCGACATGTCCACCCGCACCGCCGCCGGAGGCACCATGGACCACGACCGACCCCACGGCCTGCGCGTGGAGCACCTCGTCGCCCCGCTCGGCATCGGCCCCGAGCCGCCCCGGCTGTCCTGGCAGCTCCCCGAGGGGGCCGACCACCAGGTCGCCTACCAGCTCCTCGTCACCGTGGACGATCCGACGGGCTTCGGCGGCGAGACCTCGGACACCGGTCGGGTCGAGTCCCCCGAACACCTGTGGGTGCCGAGCGGCGTGGAACCCGTATCGGGACGCCGGGTCACCTGGCGGGTGAAGGTGTGGACCGATCTCGGCGAGAGCGAGTGGTCGGCGCCCTCGTGGTGGGAGCACGGGCTGCTGTCCCCGGAGGACTGGACGGCGCACTGGGTGGCGCCGGTCGAGGCCGAGGACCGGCCCGCCCGACAGCGACCCGTCCACCAACTCGCCGGTGCCGTCGAGGTGCCCGACGGCGTGGTGCGGGCCCGGCTGCACGCCACCGCCCACGGCCTCTACGAGGCGTTCCTCGACGGGGAGCGGGTGGGCGACGCCGAGCTCACCCCCGGCTGGACCGCCTACCGGTCGCGCCTCGCCGTGCAGACCTACGACGTCACCGACCTGGTCCACCCCGGCACCAACGTGCTGGGGGTGCTGCTCAGCGACGGGTGGTGGCGCGGCCAGAACAGCGTCGCCCGGAGGGTCGACGACTACGGCGCCACCACCGCCGTGCTCGCCCAGCTCGTGATCACCCTGGCCACGGGCGAGAACCTGGTGGCCGGCACCGACGGCACGTGGCGGTGCACCCCCAGCCACATCCTCGGTGCCGACCCGGTCGCCGGCGAGGTGTGGGACCTGCGCCGCCGGGCCGCCTGGGCCGACTGGTCGGCGTGGCAGCCCGTGCGGGTGGAGGACCACGGGTTCGACCTGCTGGTGGCGTCCCCCGCCCCGGCCGTGCGGCGGATCGAGGAGCTGGACCCCGCCTCGGTGCGGGAGCTGTCGCCCGGCAGAGCCGTGGTGGACCTCGGCCAGAACATCAACGGCTGGGTGCGCCTCCGCTCGCTCGGGCCGGCGGGCACCACGCTCACCCTCACCCACGGCGAGTGGCTCGACGAGGCCGGCGACGTCACCCAGGCCCACGTCGACGACCCGCAGTCCGCCGAGATCGACCGCAGCATCCCCTTCCAGGCCGACACCGTCACCTCCGCCGGGGAGGCAGGGGACGTGTTCGAGCCCCGCCACAGCACCAAGGGATTCCAGTACGTGCGGGTGGAGGGCCATCCCGGTCCGCTCGGCGCGGACGACCTGACCGGCGTGGTGGTGCACACCGACCTCGAGGCCCGGGGCGGCTTCGCCTGCTCCGATCCCCGGCTGGAGGCCGTGCACCGCCTCGCCGAGTGGAGCTTCCGGGACAACGCCTGCGACATCCCCACCGACTGCCCCACCCGGGAGCGGGCCGGGTGGACCGGCGACTGGCAGATCTACGTCGACACCGCCGCCTTCCTCTACGACGTCGGCGGGTTCTCCGTGAAGTGGCTGCGGGACCTCGCCGCCGACCAGCGCCCCGACGGCAAGGTCCCCAACCTCGTGCCCGAGTCCCATCCCGGCGACGACCGCCCCCCGAGCTTCTGGCCGGGGATGGAGGGCTCCGCGGGATGGGGCGACGCCGCGGTGCACGTCCCCTGGGTGATCCACCGGGTGACCGGCGACGTGCGCTTGCTCGAGGAGCAGTGGGCCTCCATGACGTCCTGGGTCGACTGGGCAGCTGGGGTGGCGGCCACCGAGCGTCATCACAGCCGGGTGGAGCGCTCCGCCGAGGCCGCCCCCCACGAGCAGTTCCTGTGGGACACCGGCTGGCACTTCGGGGAGTGGCTGGAGGCCGGCGAGACCCTCGAGGCCTCGGTGTTCGCCGCGATGGTGGCCGACCCCGGTCCGGTGGCCACCGCCTACCTGCACCGCTCCGCCGCCGAGCTGGCGGAGATCGCCGGCATCCTGGGCCGCCCCGACGATGCCCGCCGCTACGGCGAGCTGGCTGCCGGCGTGGCCGACGCCTGGCGCACCGAGTTCCTCGCCGCCGACGGCACGGTCACCCCCCACACCCAGGCCGGCTACACCCGCGCCCTGGCCTTCGGTCTGGTGCCCGAGGCGCTGCGGCCCGTCGCGGTCGACCACCTCGTGGCCCTCGTGCGCGAGGCGGGCACGCACCTGGCCACCGGGTTCCTGTCCACGCCGTTCCTGCTGCCCGTGCTGGCCGACCACGGCCACCTCGAGCTGGCCTACGAGCTGCTGCACTCGGAGGGGGTGCCGGGCTGGATGGTGATGGTCGACCGTGGGGCCACCACCGTGTGGGAGGAGTGGGAGGGCGTCGACGCCAAGGGGCGGCCCCACGCCTCCCTCAACCACTACAGCAAGGGGGCGGTCATCGGGTTCCTGCACCGCTGCACCGCCGGCATCGAGCTGGTGGAGCCGGGCTATCGGCGGTTCCGGGTGCGTCCCCGCCCCGGCGGAGGCCTCAGCTGGGCCGCCGCTCACCACGACAGCCCCCACGGCCGCATCGAGTCACGTTGGGAGGCGCTCGACGGCGACCCCGCCGGCGGCTCGGGGTACGAGGTGACGGTGACGGTGCCACCGGGGACGCGCTGCGAGCTGGTGCTGCCCGACGGCAGCGTCGAGGAGCTCGGCGTCGGCACCCACTCCCGCCGCAGCGGTCCGGTCCCGCCCCGGCCAGTCCTCCTCTGACCTCGGGGGTGGGGCTGGGTCGGCGCCGGGCGGCGTCAGGGCGGGGGGTGGTGCCCGCTCGGCTCGGGCGACAGCGCGGCGTGCAGCGCGGCGACCTGGGCGTCGCGGAACGCCCGACTGATCCCCGCCTTGGGGCGGACGGTGTCGAAGCCGTGGAACGCCCCCTCCACCACGCGCACCTCGCAGGCGACGCCGGCCGTGCGGAGCCGCTCGGCGTAGGCGAGGTCCTCGTCGAGGAACAGGTCGAAGGTGCCCACCCCGATCCACGCAGGAGGTAGCCCGGCGAGGTCCTCCGCCCGGGACGGTGCCGCCGTGGCCTCCACACCGGGGGCGCCGGGTTCGACGCCGAGGTAGGAGCGCCAGCCGAAGTGGTTGGAGCGGTTGGTCCAGAGGCGGAAGTGGCGCTCGTCGACGCCGGTCCGCAGCGCCGTGCGGTCGTCGAGCATGGGGTAGGTCAGCAGCTGCAACGCCGGGTGGACCTCGCCACGGTCCCGGGCAAGGAGCGCCAGCGCAGCCGCCAGGCCGCCGCCGGCGCTGGCCCCACCGATGGCCACCCGGCACTCGTCGACCCCGGGTTGCGCGGCCAACCAGACCAGCGCGTCGTGGCAGTCGTGCACCGCCGCGGGGTACGGGTGCTCCGGTGCCCGCCGGTAGTCGACCGCGGCCACCACCGCTCCCAAGCGCCGGGCGAGGTCCCGGCACAGCGCGTCCTCCTGGGCGGCGAGGCCGGTCACGTAGCCGCCGCCGTGGATCCACAGCACCGCGGGACGGCTCGCCTCGCCGTCGGCACCACGCGACGGCCGGTGGACGCGCACCTCGACCGAGCCCGCTCGCTCGACGGCGACGTCCGAGGGTGTACGGCGACGGCCGGCCAGGCGCTCGAGGCGGCGGACCGTCGGCATGGCGCGCGGGCCGATGGGGCCGCGGGGCACCACCCGGGCGACCCGGCGCAGCTCGGGGTGGAACGTCGGCTCCGGCATCTGGAGCAGGTTAGGCGGCGCTCTGCCCCCGAGCGGCCGGGGCCGGTCAGGCGCCGAGCAGGAGCCAGACCAGCACGTAGTGGGCCAGCACCGCGGCGACCACCAGGGAGTGGAAGACCTCGTGGTAGCCGAACACCTCCGGCCTCGGGTCGGGCCGGCCGAGGGCGTACACGATGCCCCCGGCGGTGTAGAGCAGCCCACCGGCCAGCAGCAGGGCGAGCTCCACGCCGTCGAGCGCGTCGACGATGGCGCCGATCTCCAGCAGCGCGCACCACCCCACCGCCAGGTTCACCACGGCGATGACCGGGTAGGGGGCGCGCAGCCAGGCCATCCGGATGACGATCCCGATCCCCGCGGCGATCCACACCGCCACCAGCAGGGTGCGCCGGGCCGAGCCGGTGAGTCCCAGCGTGGCCACGGCGGTGTAGCTGCCGGCGATGGCCAGGAGGATGGCGGAGTGGTCGAAGCGGCGCACCCAGCCGCGGGCGGCCGGGCTGAGGCGGCCCGAGTGGTAGATCGCCGAGGTCGTGAGCATCGTCACGATGCCGACGGCGTAGACCGACACCGCGAGCCGGTCGGCACCCGCCGGCGCGGCGATGATGAGGGCGGCGAAGAGGGGCACCGAGGCGATGGCGCCCCATCGGTGGATGACACCACGCCAACGGGGCCGGGGGCCGTCACCGCTGCGATCGGTGCCAGGGCCGGCGATGGCGTCGCCGGCGGACGGGTCGAGAGCCGAGGTGTCGAGAGCGGAGGGGTCCATGTCGTGGCGTCTGCGGTCGTCGTCGGGGGCACTCGACGTCGCGAGCGCCGGTTGCTCGCAACCTACAGGACGGCCTCTGCGCCGTGGTCATCGAACGCTGGTCGGGGCAGATGGTCGTGCAGCACCGACGCCGACTCCGTGGAGTGAGAGCATCTCGGTCACCGGTGACGGTGCCGGCACCGAGCGGAGGTCGACATGGGCGTTGCACTGACGGCGATGGACGAGCTGTTCGTCCACCAGATCCCCGAGCCCCTGCCCAACGTGGAGACCTTCCACGACCACTGGCGTGAGAGCCTCTTCTTCGTGGCCCATCCGCGGGGTCGCCTGGGTGACGTGGTGATCCTCACGATGGCCCACTTCCCCAAGCACGGCCACGTCGACTCCCTGCAGCTGGGCCGCATCGGCGGCACGCCCACGATGATGCGCCACGAGCGCCCCTACGACGGCGACCCCCACACCCTGGTGGTGCCGCCGGTGACCATCGACGTCGTCGAGCCCTACCGGGAGGTCCGCCTGCGGGTGGACGACGTGCCCGAGGCGCCGGTGGCGATGGATCTGACCTTCACCGCCCGCACCCGGGAGAACGGCTACCGGCGGGGCACCATGAAGGCCGGCCACGAGATCGTCTGGGACCAGTCCCACATGATCCAGTCCGGCACCTTCACCGGCACGCTCACCCACGCCGGCACGACCTGGGAGGTCGAGGACTGGTGGGGCCAGCGGGACCACTCCTGGGGGATACGGGACCACGCCCGCTGCCCGCTGTGGATGTGGTTCGCCATCCAGTTCGACGAGGGGATGCTCGGCGTGTGGAACTGGGAGTACCCCAACGGGGCCCGGGTGTACACCGACGGGTGCTTCGCCCCCTCCGACATGGGCGACCCGGTGCCGGTGGTGGACTTCCGCCACGACCTGCGCTGGGTCGACGAGCACGGCGCCGAGGTGGGCTATGGCCGCGACGGCGACGACGTCGCCGGGCTGGCCGGCACCTCGTGGTTCACCCTCGAAGGAGGTCGGGTCATCGAGGTGGAGGCCGAGGGTCGGTGGGCGCAGCGCTACGGCCCCCTGGGCGGCGGCCTGGTGGAGGCCGAGGTGCGCACCACCGACGGCTGGGCGGGCACGGCCATCTACGAGGTGACCGGTGCCCACCACCACCGCTTCTTCCCGATCCCCCGTGCCGACCGCCTCCCTCCCTCCGGGTGAGTCCCGACTCCTCCTGCGTTCCCGCGTCGCCCGACGGTGCCGGGCGACGCCCCTTCGTCGGGCACGGTGCCTAGTGTTCGCGGGTCCTCGTCCGATCGATCGGAGCCCGTGATGACCTCGAACCCCCTCAGCCAGGCCCAGGACGTCGCCCGCGGCGTGCTGGGCAACGTCACCGCCGACCAGCTCGAGCTCAGCACCCCGTGCCGGCAGTGGAACGTCGGCCAGCTCATCGACCACATGATCGGTGCCCAGCACTGGGCGGCGAGCGGGGTGCGCGGCGTGGAGATGACCGAGACGGGCGAAGGTGACTCCCAGGGCGATTTCGTGGCCACCTTCGACGCCGCCGCTGCCGACTGCCAGGACGCCTTCGCCGAGGACGGCGCCCTGGAGCGCACCGTGAACCCCGGCTTCGGCGACATGCCTGCCGCCGCGCTGATGGGTCTGGCGACCACCGACACGTTCACCCACGCCTGGGACCTGGCCCGCGCCACCGGTCAGGACACCGACCTCGCGCCCGAGCTGGCCTCGATCCTGCTGGGCCAGGCCCGCATGATGATCCAGGACTCCTACCGCAGCGAGGAGGGAGCGATCTTCGGCCCGGAGCAGACCGCGCCCGAGGGCGCGCCGCCGGCCGACCAGCTCGCCGCCTTCCTCGGCCGCACCGTCTGACTGCGGGGTGGCCGCTGGTCAGCGGCTCACGGCGGCCATGACCTGGGCCATCAGCTCCGGGTCGTTGAGCGGCTGCCAGTGGGGAGCGAGGGCGGTGGTGAAGCGCTCCACGTAGAAGAACTGCTTGAACACCAGGATCAGGTCCTTGGGCAGCAGAACCCCGTGGCGCAGGCCGACCCGCACCACCTCCACGAACGCCGTCGCGTAGGACACGTCCCCCAGCGGCGCGTCCAGCACGGGGGAGATCGTTCGCTCCAGGTCGGCGACCACTGCGGACAGCTCGAAGGCGGGGTCGTGCTCCAGCGGCACGAACAGGGCGGTGGCCAGCGCCTTGTAGTCTCGGGCCAGGAGGGCGGGCAGGGCCAGGAACAGCGCGGCCCGGGCCTCCTCAGTGAGCCGGCCGCAGATGCCGAAGTCGATGAAGCAGACCCGACCCTGGTCGTCGACGCACAGGTTCCCGGCATGGAGGTCGCCGTGGAACACCCCGTGCACCAGCGTGCCGTGCAGCCAACCTTGGACAGTGGTCTTCAGCAAGGCCGCGCCGTCGACCCCGGCGCGGGCGTGGGCGTCCACGTCGTCGAGGCGGTAGCCCTCCACGTACTCCATCGTGAGCACCCGGGGCGTCGTGTAGCGCCAGTGGACCTGCGGGATCCGGATGCGATCGACGCCCTCGAAGTCCGCCAGCGCAACCGCGATCTCCTCCATCGAGCGGGCCTCGATCATGAAGCTGAGCTCGCCGCGCAGCGTCTGGTCGAAGTCGGCCACCGTCGCCACCGGCTGCACCAGCCGGGCCCGCTGGGAGACTCGCTCGGTGAGCCGTGCCGCGGAGGCCATGAACCGCAGGTCGGTGTCGATGCGGTGGGTGATGCCCGGTCGCTGCACCTTCACCACCACCTGGTCGCCCTCGGTGGTGACGGCCCGGTGGACCTGGCCGATGGACGCGGAGGCCAGGGGGACGGGATCGAAGCGGGCGTAGAGCTCCTCGGCGGGCGCGCCGAGCTCCTGGGAGATCACCTGGCGCACCGCCCCCACCGGCAGGGGCTTGACCTGGTCGAGGCACCCCTGCATCCCCTCCACCAGGAAGTCGGGGAACAGACCCGGGGTGGAGGCCATCATCTGGCCGAGCTTGGTGTAGGTGGGCCCCAGGTGCTCGAAGGCGTGGCGCAGCTCCTCGGCCAGCGCCGGTCGCCACGGGTCGCCATCGCGCTGGCGCCGCCGGACCCGCCGGGCCACGCCCCCGAAGGTGGTCGTGGCCGCCGCCACCCGCCGGGCATCCCGCAGCCGCTGCCCCCGAACCATGGCCCACGACGCTACCCGGGCCGCCGCGCCCGCACCGCATGCCCCGGCCTCCGACTGCCACGCGGTGCGTCGGTTCGGGGTCAGAGGCCCTGGATGCCGTTGCCGAGGAACACCACCCCGAACACGGCGAAGAGCACTGCCATCACCACCGAGCCGTTCCGGGTCAGCCACTCCTTCCACGTGTCGAGGACGGCACCGGAGCGCTCACCCATCACCAGCACCACGACCAGCGGCGCCGCCACACCGATCGCGGCGACGAGGAGGTACACCGCCAGGACCGCAGCCTGCTCGCCGGTGGTGAGCGACGCCGCGGCCACGCTCACCGCCGCGCCGAAGGACATGGCGACGATCTTGGGGTTCACCGCACCGATCGCCGCACCGGCCAGGGCCGCCCGGGGCGGCTGGAACCGCTCCATGCCGTCCATCCACGACGGCATGGTGGCCGGCTCGTCCGGGCCCGGCCGGGCGCGCAGCTTGCGGACGGCGGCGACCAGCAGCAGCACGCCCACCAGGATGCGGAGGACCGAGGCCAGCGTGGAGCCCTCCGAGCCGCGGGCCAGGTCCTGGGTGCCGGCCACGGCGGTGAGTGCCCACAGCACGGCGCCCACACCCACGACGAACCCGGCGATGAACGCCGCGGCGTTGGCTCTGGGACGTGGGCCCACCAGCAGGAGGATCACCCCGATGATCTGCACCGGGGAGATGGTGACCGCCATCGCCAACGGCAGGATCTCGCCCACGACCTCCGGCACGTCAGGTGCTCCCCGCCCCGTCGGGGCCCACGGCATGGGAGCCTGGAGCCGTGGCCACGGTGGTGGCCGCTGCGGTGGCGAACGTGGCGGCCACCAGGGAGCAGGGGGGCAGCACCAGCTCGGCGCTCGCCGGTGAGGCGGTCGCTCCCTCGAAGCGGCGGGCCACCACCACCTCGGGCTGCTCGAAGGTGTTGCGGGCCCGCGGACCGGGCCCGGAGAGCACCTCGACGTCGACCCCTCCGGCCAGGGTGATGCCGCGCAGCTCGATGCGCAGGGGTGCCGGGGCGCCGAGGCTCCGGTTGACGGCGAACACGTGGAGGCCGTCGGGGCCGAGCACCGCGCTGGTGTCGAGGTAGGGGACGTCCCCGAAGCGTCGGGTGGGGTAGGAGGGTCCCCGGGCCGCCACCCGCAGGGCGTCGCCCCGGCGGCGGGTGCTGAACATCCGGAACGTGTGGTAGCTCGACTGCACCAGCAGCTCGTCGCCCCGCGTGAGGAGCGGGGCGATCACGTTCACCATCTGGGCGATGTTGGCCACACGGACCACGTCCGCGTGGCGCAGGAAGCTGTTGAGGAACCCGGCGCACACCAGTGCGTCCTCGAGGGCGAACACCTCCTCGATGAGGTGCGGAGCCCGGCCGCCGAGGCGGGAGGGCAACAGGATGCGCGCCGCGGTCTGCGCCGCGGTGCGGTACCACACGTTCCACTCGTCGAAGCTGATCCGGGTGGGTGTGGTGTGGCCGTGGCGCTGCTGGGCCTCCCGGCACATGCGCTCGGCCTCCTCGATCTGGCGGTCGACCGCCAGGCCGAAGCCCAGGAAGTCCGCGCTGCGACGGAACGGGTTGCGGGCGTAGCGGTGGAGGCTGAGGTAGTCGAGGCCGTCGCCGAACTCGTCCAGCACGGTCGTCGACCAACGGGGATGGCTGGGGAGGTTGGGATCGGAGGAGCCGCAGGCCACGACCTCGATGCCGGGATCGACTTCGCGCATCAAGCGGGCCGCCTCCCGGGCCCTGCGCGCGTACTCCGAGGCGGTGGTGTGGCCGAGCTGCCAGATGCCGTCCATCTCGTTGCCCAGGCACCACAGGCCCACGTCGTAGGGGGCGGGGTGTCCGTGGGCGCCCCGGCGGTCCCCGAGCAGGCTGCCGGCGGGCGCGTTGGTGTAGGCGATCAGGTCCTGGGCGTCGTAGGGGGAGCCGGTGCCCAGGTTGACCGCCATCATCGGCGTCCAGTCCATGCGCCCGCAGAGCCGGAGGAACTCGTCGGTGCCGAAGGTGTTGGGCTCGACGCAGCGCCACGCGCGCTCGATGCGGGCCGGGCGGCGCTCGGCAGGGCCGATGCCGTCGCGCCAGTTGTAGCCGGAGACGAAGTTGCCACCCGGGTAGCGGATGGCGGTCATGTGGAGCGCCGCCAGCGCATCCAGCACGTCGGTGCGACAGCCGTGCTCGTCGGCGTGGCGCGAGCCCGGCTCGAACACCCCCTCGTAGACGCAACGGCCCATGTGCTCGAGTAGGCCGCCGAAGATCCTGGGGTCGACGTCGGCCACCACCTTCCCTGCGTCGAGGGTGAGGTGCGTGGGCGCCAGCGCTCGGCTCCGATCCATGGTGGGACACGCTACTGGCGCGTCAGGTGGGCCTCCGATGGCGTACCGATGTTCGTCTGTTCGGTCGGAGTGGGGCGGGCCGGTGCAGCTCGGCGGTCATCAGCGACGGTCGTCCCGACGGTCTTGGCGGTCGTCGCGACGGTCGTCCCTGCGGTCCCCGCGGCGCCTCACACCACGGGCAACGACGGCCGCGGTACCGACGGTCGCCGCAGTTCGTGCGACGGGTGCCCCGATGACACCGCGCCTGCCCACTCGTCCAGGTCGGATCGGCATCTCAATCCTCCTCGTCGGCACCGAGTGCCGCGATCAGTGCTTGGGTCGGGATCCTGCCGCTGGCGATGAGCTGGCCCCCGGACTCACGTGCGGCCACAGCGAACGGCGCCGCCCAGGTGTTCTCCCAGACGAGCACTCCCGCCACGCTGCCGGGCTCCATGGCCTCGGCCAGGGACTCGACGTCCTCCAGCGCCAGGACCTCGGCCAGCTGACCCTCCAAGGCAGCCAGCGAACCGCGGTCGCCGAGGTCCTCGAACTCCTCCACGTCGACGCTGCCGTCGGCGTCCTTCACGAGGACGACCAGGTCCAGGACTCGAATCGTCCCGGCGTCGACCAGTGAGCTGATCGCATCGATCATCGCTCCGGTGAACCTCTGCTGGCCTGTCGGGAACTCGACCACGATGTAGTCGATCGGGCCCAGTTCGGTCTCGCTGTCAGCCACGGTGACCCCTCCGGTAGGCGCCCTCTGCTCAGGACGCGGCGATCGTCCAAGGATGCTCTTGCCCCCGAATCGGCACATCACCCGAAGCGGGTGATCAGCGCGTCATCCGAGCTCGATCCATTCCGTCAGTCCATTCGGTCAGTCGATGCCGAACCAGGCCCGGACCCGCTCCTCGTGGTTGGCGTACCCCTCACCGGAGAGGTCGACCACGACCCTGTCGATGGTCCCGCCGGTGAACGGGAACGGTGCCTGGTACTCGGGTGTGACCGCCGAGGCGCTGTCGCGCCCGACGCAGATCCCGTCGCCGGTCAGGCAGAAGTAGCCGGGCTGGGTGATGATCCGTCCGGAGCCGATCGCCGCGTCGTCGAGGTAGAGGGTGAGCGTGCCCTCGGCGCCGGGCATCGCCGCGTCGGAGCTTGGTCCCGTGGCGGCGAACTCGGCGGCCAGCACGTGGTCGCCGGTGGGGAGCTCCGTGTCGGCGACCACGTCCTGGAGCACCGTGCCGACCCAGTTGAAGGTGTAGCGGAGCCTGCCGTCCTTCACGTACAGGCTGTGCCCGCCGGGCACGCCGCCGGCCGCCCAGATCACGCCCTCGGCGTCGGCCGAGTCGACCGTGACGTGGGCGGCGATGGTGTACGAGCGCCCCGGGATCTGCGGACCGGCAGACTCGGGCACGTCCGCGCAGTCCGGATAGAAGACGTAGAGGTCTCGATCCGGCGCGCCGTGGGGCCGGGGGGCGAGCACCTGCTCGAGTGCGTTGCGGTCGTCCAGGGGGAGGCCGTTATAGATGCCGGCGTAGTAGAACCACAGGCCCTTGAGCTCCTCGAGGGTGTCGGGGTGGTCGGCGGCGATGTCCCGGCTCTGCGAGCGGTCGGTCTCCAGGTGGAACAGCTCCCACTCGTCCTTGCCGAAGTTGCCCCAGCTCGACAGCGGCGGGTGCACGGTCGAGGCGAGCCAGCCGTCGTGGTAGATCGCGCGCTGGCCGAGCATCGTGTAGAACTGCGTCCGCTTGCCCGGAGCCGCGGGGTCGCTCAGGGCAGCGGCGAAGCTCTCGCCCTCGATCGGGCTCTGGAGGTGGCCCTTGATCGTCTCGGGCGGCGTGATCCCCAGCAGCTCGTAGATGGTGGGCACGACGTCGACGGCGTGGACGTACTGCTGCCTGGGGGTGGCGTCGGGCTGGATGCGCGCCGGCCAGGAGACCACGCACATGTCGGCCGTCCCCCCCTCCGCGCCCGCCCAGCGCTTCCAGTAGGGGAACGGGGTGTCCAGCGCCCATGCCCACCCCGTGTTGTAGTGGTTGTTCGATGCCGGGGTGCCGAGCTCCTCGAGGTGGGGCAGCGTGGTCTCGACGGTGTCGGGGATCCCGTTGAAGAAGCGCCACTCGTTGAAGCTGCCGTTGGGGCCCCCTTCGCCGCTGGCACCGTTGTCGGAGACGACCACGATGAGGGTGTCGTCGATCTCGCCGGAGGCCTCCAGGTAGTCGAGCACCCGACCCAGCCGATCGTCGTAGTAGGAGATGTAGCCGGCGAACACCTCCGCCATCCGCACGAACATGCGTCGCTCGTCGTCGGTGAGGGAGTCCCAGGGCCGCACGGTGTCCAGCAGCGGCCACGGCTGGCCGTCGGGCCCGGTGCGGCCCGGCTCCCCGTGGGGGTTGATGGGCGACAGCTCGGTCGCCTCCGGGAGCAGGCCCAGCTCGATCTGGCGGGCGAGGATGCCGTCGCGGATCGCTTCGTAGCCCTCGTCGAACACACCTCGGTAGCGGTCGGCCCACTCCAGGGGCACGAGATGCGGCGCGTGGCCGGCCTGGGGCGCGAGGTACATGAAGAAGGGCTTGTCCGGGTCGATGGTCTTGGCGTCCTGGATGTACGAGACCGCCTTGTCCGCGAGGTCGTCCGCGAGGTGGTAGCCGTCCTCGGGGCGCCCGGGGGGCTCGACGGGGTGGTTGTCGTGGACCAGGTCGGGGTAGTAGGAGTTGGTCTCGCCGCCCAACCACCCGTAGAAGCGCTCGAACCCCCGCCCGAGCGGCCAACGTCCCTTGTAGGCGGCCAGGTTGCACTCCTCGCCCGGGGTGAGGTGCCACTTGCCGACGCAGTAGGTGTTGTAGCCGCGCTCGGCCAGCACCTCGGAGATGAAGCCGTTCTCGAAGGGGATGCGGGTGGAGATGCCGGGGAAGCCGGAGGCGAACTCGGCGATCGTCGCCATGCCGCAGGAGGTGGCGTTGCGGCCCGTCAGCAACGACGCCCGGGTGGGGGAGCACAGCGCCGTGGTGTGGAAGTTGGAGAACACCACGCCACGTTCGGCGATGCGGGCCATGTTGGGGCAGTGCACGGGCCCGCCGTAGATGTCCATGGTGGCGTAGCCCAGGTCGTCCCAGGCGAGGATCAGCACGTTCGGTGCGCCCTCGGCCGCCCTGGGGGCCAGGTAGGGCTCCCAGTCGGGCTCCGCGTCCCTGACGTCGAGGGTGATCCTGCCCTTGAACTGCGTGCTCATGTGGGTCTCCGATCCTGGCGCGTGCCGGACGCGAACCTTCGCGCCCGGGCCTTCGGCCGTGCTCACCCTCACAGGGTGAATCGGGCGCGGCCGCTGGGAACCCCCGGCGGGCGCCGGCGCACACGACGGCGAGTCCGCCCTGCCGTCGCCTAGGTTCACGGCATGATCTCCCACATCGGTGCGCCATGAGCACCTCGACCACCCCGACCGATCGCCGGGGTTCCCGTTGGTGGCCGCTGGTGGCGCTCGCAGTGGCCCAGTTCGTGATGGTGCTGGACCAGTCGGTCATGAACGTCTCGATCAGCCAGCTGGTGGAGGACTTCGACACGAGCGTCACGACCATCCAGGCCGTCATCACCCTCTACACGCTGGTGATGGCGATGCTGATGCTCACCGGGGGCAAGATCGGCGACGTGATCGGCCGCCGACGGGCGTTCGTGGTGGGCCTGGTCATCTACGCCTGCGGTTCCGCGCTGACCGCCGCGGCGCCGACGGTGGCGGTGCTGGCACTGGGGTGGTCGGTGCTCGAAGGGGTCGGTGCGGCCCTGGTGCTGCCGGCGCTGGCCGCTCTGATCGCCGGCAACTTCGAGGGACCTTCGCGCAAGGCGGCGTACGCCGTGATCGGCGGGGTGGCCGGCGCCGGCATCGCCGTCGGGCCGATCCTCGGGGGGTGGGCCACCACCGAGCTGAGCTGGCGGGTGGTGTTCGCCGGCGAGGTGGTGCTGGTGGCGTTCATCCTGGCCACGGTGCGCTTCGTGCGCGACGCCGAACGCTCGGGCCCGTCGCCGCGGGTGGACGTGCTGGGGAGCCTGCTCATCGCCGGCGGCCTGGGCGCGGTGGTGCTGGGCACGTTGCAGTCGAGCACCTGGGGTCTGGTGGAGCCCAAGGACTCGCCGGTGGAGCCCTTCGGCTTCTCCCTGGCGATCTTCGTCATCGCGGGGGGAGGCGTGCTGATCTGGGCCTTCGTGCGATGGCAGCGCCACCGGGAGGCCAGGGGCACCGATCCGCTGGTCCACCTCGACCTGCTGAAGGTCCTCCCCCTGCGAGCGGGGCTGATGGGGCTGTTCTCCCAGAACCTCATCCTGATGGGCGCGTTCTTCGTGGTGCCGTTGTACCTGCAGCTGGTGCTGGGCTTCGACGCCATGGAGACCGGGGTGCGGATGCTGCCGGTCTCGGTGATGATGTTCCTGGCTTCCGCCGTCGGTTCCCGCCTGTCCACCCGGCTGGCCGTGCGCAGCATCGTGCAGATCGGCCTGGCAGTGGCCACGCTGTCGATCTTCCTGCTGCTCGCCGTCGTGCAGCCCGAGCTCGTCGATGCCGGCTTCGCCGTGTCCATGGCCGGTCTGGGGGTCGGCATGGGACTTGTGGTCTCCCAGCTGGGCAACGTGGTGCAGTCCTCGGTCGACGCGTCGGGCCGAGGCGAGGCGGGTGGGTTGCAGTACACAGGTCAGCAGCTCGGCTCGTCGCTGGGCGTGGCCCTCATCGGTGCCATCGTGCTCACCGGCCTGGCCAACGTGAGCACGGCGACCGTGGACGCCGACCCCAGGGTCAGCGACGAGGTGGCCGACCAGGTGGCCGAGGCGGTGCAGGACGGCCTGGACTTTCTCTCCGCCGACCAGGTGGCGACCGCCGCGGAGCAGGCCGGGCTCGACGACGCCACGACCGACGCCCTGGTCGAGGACTACGAGACCGCACAGATCCACTCGCTGAAGTCGGGGCTGCTGGCCGCAGGGCTGCTGGCGCTGCTGTCGTTGGCCTTCACCCGCAACCTGCCCAGCACCCTGGCGTCGTCGGAGCAGGGAGCAGTCGAGGATGGGGGGACCCCGCCGTGCGACGACCAGAAGGGATGACCCGATGACGAACTACCTCACGATGGCCGAGCGCGCCGAGCTGGGACGGTCGCGGCGTGCGGTGGTGCCGCGCAGCGCCCACGGGGAGTGGAACCCCGACCCCGCTCGACCCGACCCGGTGTCCCTGCTGGAGGCGCAGGACCGCGACAGGGTGCCGTGGCTCGTCCCGCTGCGTCACGCCCGAATGCGGGTGTCGCCCTTCACCTTCTTCCGGGGGGCGGCCAGGATCATGGCCGCGGACCTCGCCCGCCGCCCCGTCAGCGGTCTGGAGGTGCAGGCCGGCGGCGACGCCCACCTGTCCAACTTCGGGGCGTACGCGTCGCCGGAGCGCCAGCTGGTGTTCGACCAGAACGACTTCGACGAGACGCTGCCCGGGCCGTGGGAGTGGGACCTCAAGCGGCTGGCCGCCAGCGTGATGATCGCCGGTCAGCACCTCGAGCTGCCCATCCGCACCTGCCGGCAGGTCACCGACGAGGTGACCCGTTCCTACCGGGCGGCGATGGCCCGCTTCGCGGCCATGGGCTTCCTCGAGCTGTGGTACGAGCACGTCACGGTGGACGACGTGCGAGACGGCACCGGCCTCGCGGACACCGAGCTGCGCGAGAGGATCGACCGCTTCGAGCGCCGGGCGCTGCGCAAGGACAGCCTCCAGGCGCTGGAGAAGCTGGCGGAGGTGGTCGACGGCGCCCACCGCTTCCGCAGCGACCCGCCGGTGCTCGTGCCCCTGCGCGACCTGCCCGCAGACCAGGATCCCCACGGCACCGAGCAGGTGGCCCTGGCCGCCTTCGAGGACTACAAGCCCACCCTCGACGACAGCCGCCGGCGCCTGCTCGATCGCTACCGGGTGGTCGACGTGGCGTTCAAGGTGGTGGGCGTGGGGAGCGTCGGCACGCGCTGCCTGGTGCTGCTGCTCACGGGCCGGGACTCGGAGGACCCGCTCTTCCTCCAGGCGAAGGAGGCCACGGCCTCGGTGCTCGAGGACCATCTGCCGGCCAGCCGGTACCCCAACCACGGGCAACGCGTGGTGGAGGGCCAGCGCCTGGTGCAGGCCCAGTCCGACATCTTCCTCGGCTGGACCCAGGGCCGACGCGAGGGCCGGCACTTCTACCTGCGCCAGCTGCGGGACTGGAAGGGTTCGGTGGCGGTCGAGCGCGCCACGCCCGATCAGCTGCGCTTCTACGCCGGGCTGTGCGGGCTGACCCTGGCGCGCGGGCACGCCCGTTCCGGTGACGCCGAGGCCATCCGGGCCTATGCCGGCAAGGGCAGCACCCTGGACCGCGCCATCACCGCCTTCGCCGAGGCCTACGCCGTGCAGAACCTCGAGGACCACGAGCGGTTCTGCCAGGCGATCGCGGATGGCCGGCTGGAAGCCGCGCCCGAGCCCTGAGGTCGCACACCTCGGGTGGGGTGACGGCGGCTTCCTCGACGGGTGGATGTCGCCGCCGGATCATCCGCATCGGGTGACGACCGCGTGACCACGACCGTCCACGATGGGCTGCAATCGGTCCGATCGAGGTCCGCGAACCTCGGAGGTCGCAGGTGCCCGTCTACGAGATCACGATCGCCGGCACGGCGGGGCCGCTGGCCGGCAGCGCGCTGGTGGGGTTCGAGGTACGTCCTCTCGACGGCGGCCGGTCCCGCCTGGTCGGGACGGTGGCGGACGAGGCGGCACTGCATGCCGTGATGCGCCGCCTCCACGACCTGCACGCCGAGCTGCTGGAGGTTCGCCGGCTCGATCGTTCACCGGAGGCGTAGCAGGGGGGCCTTGTGCCGGCAACGATCGCCGGTCAGGCTGTGCGGGTGGTCGTGACCCAGCCCGTCACCACCAGTCGCACCGCTGTCGCTCCGCCGGGGGCGGTGGCGCGCCCGCGGCTGGTCCGGCGCATCGATGCGGCCGGCCCGGGCGGCGTGGCGCTGGTCGTGGCTCCGGCCGGATACGGCAAGTCGGTGCTGCTGGCGCAGTGGGCGTCGTCGCACTCCGAGCTCACGATCTGCTCCCTCGCGCTGGGGCAGGACCATGACGACGCTGTCGTGTTCGCCAACGACCTGCTCGGGGCCCTGGAGCCCGTGTTGGCCGACGGCGAGGGCCTCCGGGAGCATCTCCAGTCCGGCGGCGGCGGATTGGGAGCACCGTTCGTGCGCCGGCTGCTGGCCGCCCTGGGCGAGCTGGAGCGCCCGGCCGCGATCGTGCTCGACGACCTCCACGCGCTGTCCAACGAGGCCCTGCTCGCCGAAGTGGACCAGCTGCTCCGGGACCTCCCGCCTCCGGTGCGCGCGGTGGTGGGTTCCCGATCCGACCCGCCCTTCGATGTGCTGGACCTCCACCTGCGGAACAAGGCGGTGGAGCTGCGAGCAGCCGACCTGGCCTTCGACGTCGCGGAGGCGGGTGAGCTGGTGTCCGCCGTCGCCGGGCACGAGGTGGGCGGACAGCCGCTCACGTCGCTCGTGGAGCGGACCGACGGGTGGGCGGTCGGCTTGCAGCTGGCCGCGCTGTCCCTCGATCCACGCCGCGACCTCGACACTGCGGTGGCGGAGTTCGCCGGGGACGACCGGCTGGTGGTGGAGTACCTCACACGGGAGGTGCTCGACCTGCTGGAGCCGGACGTCCGCCACTTCGTCCTGGCGACCTCGGTCCTCCCATGGCTCACCGCTGAGCTCTGCGAGGCCGTGCTCGGCGAAGGCGGCGCACAGGCGATGCTCGAGCACCTCGTCGCCAGAGGCCTCTTCCTGACGCCGCTCGACCGCCGCGGCCGCCGGTACCGCTACCACCACCTCTTCGCCGAGCTGCTGTGCTGGCATCTCCGGCTCCACGACGGCCAACTGGAGGCTCGGCTGCGGCGGTCGGCCGCGGAGTGGTTCCGGGCCAACGGCCACATGGCGGAGGCCGTCGAGCAGCTCCTGGCCCTCGGGGACACCTCGGATGCCTTCGACCTGGCGGTGGCCGAAGGGCCTCGGCGCTTCGAGCGCGGAGAGTCGGCGACGCTCGTGCGCTGGCTGTCGGAGATCGCCGCCTCGGAGCGGGCCCGGGAGGTGGAGGTGGGACTCAACCTGCTGGCGGCCCAGTGCGGCGGCCACGACTACGCCGCGGCCGCCGAGACCTACCGTCGCCTGCCCCGTGCCTCGGCAAGGGCCGGCGACCTGGTGGCGGCCGATGCGCTGTACGCCTCCCTCGTGCTCCACGACCTCCCTGCCGACCAGGTCCTCGCCGTGACCGAGCCGGCGATGGTGCTGCTGGAGCAGATCGACCACGACGCGGTCGCCGACTTCCTCGGTGTCGGGGGGGCGGAGTCCGTACAGGTGATCCTGGCCTTCACCGATGCCGTGGCCCGGATGCTGCGAGGCGACGTCGGTGAGGCTGCCACCTTGCTGGAACGGGTGATGGGGTTGCCGGGCGCGCGGTACCCCGCCTGGCGGATCAACGCGCTGGCCACCCTCGGCCTGGCCCGGGCCTGGACCGGCCACCTCGTGGCGGCAGAGCAGAGCGCTCGGGCTGCACTGGAGCTCGCCGGCGCAGTCGGTCTCTCGTCGCACCAGAGCGTCGCCCACGCACACCTGGCGATGGCCCTCGTGGCCCTCGAGCGGCTCGAAGTGGATCGTGCGACCGTTCCCCTGGACGAGGCAGGACGACAGGCCCACCGGACCGGCCGTCGCCTCCTGATCGACTTCGAGCAGCACCTGCTCACCCGGCTGGACGGACTGCGAGGTGAGCGGGCCGCGGCGCTGGCCCGAGTCCGCTCGCCGTCGGCCTGCACCGTGGAGCCCGAGCTGCTGGCCAGGGCGCGCCGCAGGATCGGCGCCCACCTGCTGCTGCAGGAGGGGGAGATCGCCCGGGTGCGGACGATCTGGTCCGCCGGGGGGCGTCGACCGGGGCCGACCCAGGTCGACCTCGAGTTGGCGAGCCCCGACCGCCGTGCAGCTCGCCGGGCAGTCGAGCTCTGGGTGCCCGACGCCCGCAGCCCGACCGAGGTGGTGGAGCACCTCCTCCGCGCCGCGCTCGTGGCGGAGGGGGAGGGCGACGACACGTCGGCGAGGCGGCGGCTGGGCGAGGCCGTCGGACTGGCGGAGGAGCAGTCGCTGCGTCGGCCGTTCGTCGACGCGCCGGGGGCGCTGCACCTGCTGCGCTCGACCCGCCACGGGACCTCACAACCGTTCGTCGACGAGACGCTGGCGGCGGCGCGTGACGCATCAGCGCGGCGGCCGGCGAACGCCGCGCTGATGGAGCCGCTCACCGATCGGGAGCTGGTGGTCATGGCGTACCTGCCGACCCGCATGAGCAACTCGGAGATCGCCGGCGAGCTGTTCGTGTCCATCAACACGGTCAAGACGCACCTGCGGAACATCTACCGCAAGCTGGACTGCGCCGATCGTGACGCGGCCGTGGTGCAGGCATCCCAGCTCGGACTCCTGTGACGGCGCGGCCCGCGAGATCCTCGCGGGCCGCGGACCGGGAGCCTGTCACCCGGTCGCGGAGGTGCGGGCGCCCCTGCTGCCCGGCGACAGGAGGCCGGATCCTGAGGGCGGGCTCCCACCCGCTCCCAGGATCCGGCCTCCCGGCTACTACTACTACTACTACTTCTTCTTCTTCTTGCTCTTCTTGTTCTTCTTCTTGTCGCTCTTCTTGTTCTTCTTCTTGGCCATGGGTCACCCCCCCTGGGTGTGTAGATGACGGGCACTGTAAACCCGCCGTCCGCCACGATGCTGGCAGTGGGGATCAGGCGGCGGCACCGAGCCAGGATCGGGCCCATCGGCCGCACGCGTCGCCCAGCACCCGCACGGCGTGCAGCGACGCGACCAGCGCCAGCGCGCCGGCCGGCACCAGCAGCCACGCCCAGCCGGACGACGCCAGCTCCTCGATCCGCGGGCTCAGGCTCCAGCTGCCGAAATCCGGGTCCCCCCGGTGGGCCTCGAAGGGAGCCCAGGCCAGGTACGCCGAGGCGGTGAAGAGCGCCAGCGGCGTCACGGCGGTGAGCATCCCGACGGGGAACCGCAAGAGGAGGTAGCCGAGCTCCCTCCACCGCTCGTGATCGTCGACCATGGCCCGCAGGCGCACCCATGGGTTGCCGCTCCCGGAGGCGGCGAGCGGGGCCATCGGCAGGTCGCAGCCCAGCAGCGCGTTCGCTGTGGCGCGCTCCACGTTGGCGCACGCCCGCAGCACGTACCAGAGCCCCAGCAGGACGGGTACGCCCAGCAGGGCCACGACCAGCAGGCCCACCCCCACCGACACGCCGGTGACCACGACCGTGAACCAGACGATGCCCAGTGGGAGCCCGGTGAGCAGGTACACCAGCGTGGCGTAGGTCCGGCGTTCGGTGACCACGCCGAAGCACCGGCGCAACGGCGACCCTGGGGTGCGGTCCCGCCGTGGGCGGATCACCGTGGAGGGGGGGAGGAAGGTGTCGTGGTTCATCGGTCGGTCTCCTTCGGTCATCGGTGTGTGCGGGCGTGGCGGCGGTGCTCAGTGGGCGATGGCCTGGAGCACGTCGAGACGGCCGGCGCGTCGAGCGGGGAGCCAGGCGGCGACCACGCCGGCGAGCACGGCCACCGCGGCCACCGACGCGATCCGGCCGAAGGGCACCGCCACACCGGCGGCGACCGACGCGGGGAGGGCGGCCACCACGCCGGCGCCGAACAGCAGCCCCAGACCGATGCCCAGGACGCTGCCGAAGCCCGCCACGAGGGACGCCTCCATCCGGACCATCCGGCGGAGCTGGCGGCGGGTCATGCCCACCGCCCGGATCAGGCCGAGCTCGCGGGTGCGCTCGAACACCGACAGCGCCAGCGTGTTGGCGATGCCGATGAGGGCGATCACCACGGCGAGGGCGACCATCACGTTGACCATCGTGAGGAGGTCGTCGACCATGGCGCCCATCCGCTCGGCGAACTCCTCGGCGGTCTCCACCTCGGCGTAGGGGAACCGTGTGGACAGCTCGCCCACCAGCGCCTCGACCGAGGCAACCGGTGTCCCCTCGTCAAGGGCCACGGCGAGCCACTCGGGAGCTTCTGGCACCCCGGCCGCGTCCAGCACGCCGCGGTCGACCAGGTAGTCCTCGGTCAGCACCGACTGCTCGTCGAACACCGCCGCGACGGTGGCCCGGACCTCGGTGCCTCCGGCGAGCTCGAGGGCCACCTCGTCGCCGAGTCGAGTGCCGGTGGCAGCTGCCTCGGCGGCGGAGATCACGACCGGGTTGGGGACCCCGGGGTCGAGGTCGCCTCGCTGGATTCCGAGGTCGAGGAGGTCCTCCACCTGGTCGAGATCGAGGCCGATCACGCCGGTGACCGTGCCGTCGACGCGTGCGTCGAGGTACGTGAAGCCCGTGACCGCGTCCACGCCGTCTGCCTGGCCGAGCTCGGCGGGGAGCCCGGCGGGGAAGGTCACCTCCTCCAGCTGGTCCGAGACGTAGTAGTCGGCCCGGGTGGCGTCTTCGTAGGTGGTGGAGATGGCGGACTTCACCGACTCACCCACGACGAGCGCCGTGCACACGAGGGCGAGGCCGATCATCAGGGCCGCAGCGGTGGTGGCGGTTCGGCGAGGGTTGCGTGCCGCGTTGTGGCGCGCCAGGCGACCCGTGGTCCCGGCGAGCCTGCACAGCGGCCAGCCGAGCACGGCGGTGACGTGGCCGACCGCCAGCGGGCTGAGCAGGGCGACCCCCACGAACACCGAGACGGTGCCCAGCGACAACGTGACCACCGTGACGGCGGCGGGTCCTGCCCCGGTCAACCCGACGACGCCAGCCACCGAGCCTGCGGCGAGCAGCCCCAGGGCCACCTGCACGCGGGTGCGGGATCCGCCGGCGACCGTCTCGAGCTCACCGGTGAGCGCGGCGACCGGCGGCACCGTGGCGGCTCGTCGGGCAGGCCCGGCGGCGGCCAGGACCGTCACCCCGACGCCGACGACCACGGCGGCGACGACGGTACGTGCCGCCACGATCGTCGGGTGCTCGACGAGCTCGGCGCCCATCGCCCCGAAGAGGGCCTCGAGCCCCTCGGCGATCGCCATGCCCGCGGCGATCCCCCCGACGGAGGCGAGCGCCCCCATGGCCAGCGCTTCCACCATCACGGAGCGACGCACCTGGCGGGGGCCGGCGCCGACGGTCCGCAGCAGGGCGAGCTCGCGGGTGCGCTGGCCGACCACGATGGCGAAGGTGTTGTAGATGAGGAAGATCGACACGAACAGCGCGACGCCGCCGAAGCCCAGCAGGATGTTGCCGACGATGTCGATCTCCTCGGTGAAGTCCGAGGTCGTCTCCTCGAGCACCGTGGCCCTGTCGACCACCTCGGCCCCGGGCACCGCGTCGGCGATGGCGGCTTCCACCTCGTCGGCGGCGGCGCCGTCGGCCAGTCGCACCTTGACCGCGCTCACCCCGTCGATGCCGAACAACGCGGATGCCTCGGCGGTGTTCATCTGCATGAGGACCGCACCGAGGGTGGCGTTGTCCGGGCCGAAGGACGACGTGCCCGACAGCCGGAGCTGCGTCGTGCCTCCCGGCACCATCACCTGGTAGGTGTCGCCGATCACGAAGCCGTGCGCGTCGGCCGAGTCGACGTCGACGGTGAACTCGCCGGGTCCGGGGGCCTCTCCGTCGACGAGGGTGAAGGCGCTCAGCTGCTCGTCGTCGATCCAGTTGAACCCGAGCTGTGGGGGGCCCTCGGTGGTGATGGGCTCGCCGTCGGCAGGGATGGGGCGCACGGCGTCGGCGGGGGCGGAGATGTCGGCCACGGCGTTGGCGACGCCCTCGACGCCGGCGACGACGTCCACGGCGGTCGCGGGGAGCGGCGGGGCCTCCCCCAGGTCGGCCGCCGAGCGGACCTCGAGGTCGACGCCGGCGGTGATGTCCTCGGAGACCGTGGTGAAGCTGCTGCGGAGGCCGTCGCCCAGCACGAAGGCCGACACCACGAAGCTGACGGCGAGCACCACCCCGAAGGTGGTGAGCGCCACGCGGACCTTGTTGGCCCGGAGGTTCCTGAGCGTGAGACGGATCATGATCTGGCTCCTGTCGTTCGTCCGTTTGGCGCGGGTCAGCGGCTGAGCTGCCGCATCCGGTCCAGCACTGCATCCGCGCTGGGTCGGTCGAGCTCGTCGGTGATGCGGCCGTCGGCGAGGAACACGACGCGATCCGCGTAGCTGGCGGCCACCGGGTCGTGGGTGACCATGACGATGGTCTGGCCCATCTCTCGGACGGCGTGGCGCATGAAGGCGAGGATCTCGGCACCCGTGGTGCTGTCGAGGTTGCCGGTGGGCTCGTCCGCGAAGACGACCTGTGGTCGGTTGGCCAGGGCCCGGGCCACCGCCACCCGCTGCTGCTGACCGCCCGACAGCTCGCCGGGGCGATGGCGGAGGCGCTGGGTGAGCCCCACGGTGCGCACCACCAGGTCGAGCCACTCCCGGTCCGGCCGCCGGCCCGCCAGGTCCATGGGGAGGGTGATGTTCTCCAGCGCCGTCAGCGTCGGCACCAGGTTGAACGCCTGGAAGACGAACCCGAGGTGGTCGCGTCGCAGGAGCGTGAGCTGCTGCTCGGTGGCGCGGGAGATGTCCAGCGAACCCACGGTGACCGTGCCGGCGGTCAGCCGGTCCAGCCCGGCCATGCAGTGCATGAGGGTGGACTTGCCGGATCCGGACGGACCCATGATGGCGGTGAGGGCACCGCTGGTGAAGTCGACGTCGACGTCGTCGAGTGCCACGACGCGGGTGTCACCGGCGCCGTAGACCCTGGTGGCCGCCCGGGCCGATGCCGCGACGGCTCCGGTGCGGGGGTGGGTGGTGGACTGGTGCTCGGGGGGAACCTGGAGGACGGTCATCGTCGTCACCTCGATCGGTCGGGGATGCTCCTCGACCGTACGGATGGCGGGGCTCGCCGTCGTCCGGCCAGAGCGTGATCATGCGTCCCCCTTCGGGCTGATCGAGCTCGCACGACGAGAGGGCTCCTCGGCGGGCACCGGCGAGGGTCCGGGTCCGCCTGCAGGTGGACGGCGCATCCTCCGAGCGGCGGACGACCCGTGGGGTGGCGCACGGTACTGTCGACCCATGGCCCGGTCACCGAGGGGCACGTGAACCTCACGCCTCGTTCGGCAGTCGACCCACGCACGGCGGTCGACGTGGTGATCGCCGTCCTGCTCGGTACGTTCTCGTTGATCGGCGTGGTCGCCGAGTCGGCGGATCCGCCACCCGGCGAGCGCCCCGCCGACGCGCTGGCCTACGGCATCGTGGTGCTCGCCGCGCTCGCCCTGGTGTGGCGTCGCAGGGCCCCGGTCACGGTGCTGGCGGTGGTGACGGTGCTCGTGTCGGTGTTCTGGCTGCTCGGCTACGCCTCGCTGCTCTCGCTCATCGGCTTGCCCGCCCTCTACTCGGCGGCCGCCTACTCGGAGGACCGTCGCCTCGCATGGGTCGCGGTCGTCACCTCCTCCGGCACCCTCCTCGCGGTGGCCAGCCTGACCGTGTTCGACCTGCCGGAGGGCTACGAGCTGCTCACGGCGGTCAGCATGGCCGCCTTCCTGGCGGCAGGCATCGCGGCAGGGGTGGTGATGCGCAACCGGGAGCGGATCTTCGTCGACAGCGAACGACGCGCCGCGCTCGCCGAGGCCGATCGGGTGGCCGAGGCCGAGCGCGCGGTGGCCAGCGAACGGGCTCGCATCGCCAGAGAGATGCACGACGTGGTGGCCCACGGCATGAGCGTCATCGCCGTGCAGGCCGCCGCCGGCCAGGCGATCGTGCACACCGACCCCGACCGGGCGGCGGACGTGTTCGCCCGCATCGAAGCCGTGGGACGGGAGTCGCTGGGAGAGCTTCGCCGGATGCTCGGCGTGCTGCGCGACGGCAGGGGGGAGACGGCCTCGCTGTCCCCGCAGCCGGGACTCGCCGAGGTGGCCGATGCCGTGGTGGAGGCCTCCGCCAGCGGGGTCACCACCGAGCTGGTCGTCGTGGGAGAACGGCGCGACCTGCCTCCGGGTGTGGAGCTGGCGGCGTACCGGATCGTGCAGGAGGCGCTGACCAACGTGCTCAAGCACGCAGGTGGCTCGGCCACCGCGCGGGTGCGGCTCACCTACGAGCCGGATGAGCTGGTGGTCGAGGTGACCGATGACGGCCGGGGTGCGGTCACCTCGCTGTTCGGCCCCGGATCGGGCCACGGACTCATCGGCATGCGGGAGCGGGTGGCGATCTACGGAGGGACGCTGAGCGCCGGTCCGCATGCCGGCGGGGGCTACCGCGTGCGCGCCGGCCTGCCGGTCCAGCACGCCGAAGGTGTGTCGGGCACCGACCGCTCGCAGCCGGGAGTCGCGGGAGCGCCTTCGACGGGGACTCGGCCATGACCGTCCGCGTGGCGATCGTGGACGACCAGGCGCTGATGCGCGACGGGTTCTCCATGATCCTCGAGGCGCAGCCCGACCTCGATGTGGTGGGTGTGGCGGCCGACGGCCGTGAGGGCGTGGAGCTGTGCCGCCGGACCAGACCCGACGTGGTGCTGATGGACGTGCGCATGCCGGTGCTGGACGGCATCGAGGCGACTCGGCAGATCGCTGCGGACGGCGACTGCCCCACGCGCGTGCTGGTGCTCACCACCTTCGACCTGGACGAGTACGTGTACGCCGCGGTGCGCGCCGGGGCCAGCGGCTACCTGTTGAAGGACACCCCGGCTGCCGACCTGGTCGCCGCGGTGCGGGTGATCGACCGGGGCGACGCGCTGCTGTCGCCAGGGGTGACGCGCCGCCTGATCGAGGCCTTCGCAGAGCAGACGGCACCGGAGCCGTCGCCCACCCTGCCCGCGGAGCTCACCGAGCGTGAGCGGGAGGTGCTGGTGCTGGTGGCCCAGGGGCTCAACAACCGCGAGATCGCCGAGGAGATGATCATCGGGGAGGCCACCGTCAAGACCCACGTCAGCCGTCTGCTGACCAAGCTCGGGGTGCGCGACCGCGTCCAGGCGGTGGTCGTCGCCTACGAGACCGCTCTGGTGCGTCCCGGGGCGGCCCGCCCGCCCGATGGCGGACCTCGCGACGCCGTGTGACATACTTCCCGCTTCTGGGGCGGAGGATGACGACGTGGGAGCGATCGCCGGCAGCGGCACACAACCGCATCGGTACCGGGCGCTGGCGGCGCTGGTGGAGCCCAGCCTCGCCGAGCGCTTCGACCGGGTGACCCTCATCTCGGCGTCGTCCGCGTCGCTGGTCTTCCGCGGGGTCCAGCGGTCGTTGGGACGTGAGGTCGCCATCAAGGTCCACCCGACTCCGCTGATGTTGAGCTCCCCTTCGGATGCCCACGAGGTGCGCTCGCACGCGCTGGTGGCGGGCCATCCGCACATCGCCGAGCTCTTCGACGCCGGAGTGACCGCCGGCGGCCACCTCTGGGTCTCGATGGAGTACGCGCCGACGAACCTGGCAGCCCGTCGCGACCGGCACATGATCCCCGCGGCCGAGCTGCTCGCCATCGCCCGGCAGCTCACCGACGCGGTGTGCGCGGTCCACGCCGCAGGGATGGTGCACTGCGACCTCAAGCCCGCCAACGTGCTGCTGGCAGCTGATGGCGGCGTCCGACTCAGCGACTTCGGGATCGCCCAGCAGCTGGGCTCCGTCCCCCCGACGTTGGACGTCACCCGCGGGACGCTGGTGTACATCGCCCCCGAGGTGCTGGAGGGTGCGCACCCCACCGCAGCCGCCGACGTCTGGGGTCTCGGCGCCACGCTGTGGTCGGCGGTGCACGGCCCGCAACGGGACCCTCAGGGACGGCCGACGACGAAGCTGTCGGCTGCAGTCCTCGATCTGTCGGTGGGACGACGGTGGACCTGGGACCCGCCCGAGGGGTTCGAGGGCCCGGCCGCGGAGCGGCTGCGAGAGGTGATCGAGCTCTGCCTGCGACCGGATCCCCAGGACCGACCCCCGGCATCCGAGGTGCGGTCGCTGCTCGACGCACCGGGCCCGTCTGTCCCGGTGGTGGCGACCGCCGAGCCGAGCCGGACCCCGATCGCGCTCGCCGCTCTCGGGGTGGCGCTGGTGCTGTTGCTGGCGGTGTGGAGGCTGGGGGAGTCGCAGGAGCCCGAAGCCCGTCTGGTGGTCACGCCGCAGGACCAGTGGTGCGATGCCGTCACCGCCACCAATCGGGAGATCAGCGGTGCCATGGGCGAAGCCCGTCGAGGGATCGTGGCCGGGGGGCACTCGGCCACCGCGGTCCGCGACTCGCTCAAGGGGCTTCCCGAGGAGCTCGCCGCCGCCATCGCACCGCTGGGTCGGCTGATCGCCAGCGAGCCGTACTTCGCCGGCGTCGCGCCCGCGCTGCGCCAGAGCGCGGTGCGGGATCTGATGGTGGCCCAGACCGTCACCTACCTGGCCACCGGCGAGTTCCTCGATGCCGGCACCACACCTCGTGCGCAGGCGAACCTGCGCACGCTGCCCCAGGACATCCGGCGCAGCGCCACCGCCCTGTCGTCGGTGTCGGAGCTCTCCCGTGCCGTGTGCGGCCTGGAGGTCGGCAGCTGGCAACCGGCCCAGATCGAGCTGGCCGATGCCGTGCGCACGAGCATCGAGGGGCCCGACGCCCCGTTCTTCGCCGATCCCGCCGCGGCCACCGCCCTGGACGCCCAGCTCTTCGACACCGTGCTGCACGTGCAGGGCGACTACTTCCTCGAACTGGTGGAGCAGCACCCCCGATGGCTGATCGAGGTGATCACCCCACGATCGGGCTCGGCGGCCGTGGCCGACCTGTTCGCCGCCGAGCACCCGTCCATGATGCGGGGCCTGGCGGCCGAGCACCCCGAGCTCGCCCGCCACCTGCTGGACGACAACCGGGCGTTCCTCCACCAGATCACCCAGGACCTGGCCCCCAACGAGGCGGCGAGCTATCTCGAGCGCCTCGAAGAGATCGGCGGAGGTTGAGCCGTGCTGCAGGTGGAGGCTGTCCAGAAGTGGTACCCGGGCGCGACGCAGCCGGCGCTCGACGGCGTGTCGTTCTCGGTGGCGGCCGGGTCGATCTGCTGCGTGATCGGTCGCAACGGCGCAGGCAAGTCGACGTTGATGTCCTCGATCGTCGGGTTGACCCCGCTCAACGCCGGGAGGGTGACCCTGGACGGAGCGTCCCTTCCCGACTCGCTGCCCCTGCGGCGACGGGTGGGCTTCGCCGCGCAGTCGGAGGCGCTGTACCCGCTGCTCAGCGGCCGGGAGAACCTCCAGACCTTCGGGCGGTTGGCCGGGGTGCAGCACGACCCGCTGGCCGAGCGGATCGCGGAGCTGTCCGGGCGCCTGGGGATCACCGACCTGCTCGATCGCCCGGTGCGGGAGCTCTCCGGTGGGGAGCGGCGCAGAGTGCACGTGGCGGCAGCCCTCGTGGGAGGCGCCGACGTCATCATGCTCGACGAGCCCACGGCGGGAGTCGACCCGGTCACCCGCACCAACGTGCTGTCGCTGGTGCGCTCCCTCGCCGCCGAGGGTGCGATGGTGCTGTACTCCACCCACTACCTCCACGAGGTCGAGCAGCTCGACGGCCAGGTCGTGATGATCGAACAGGGCCGGGAGGTCGCTTCGGGGAACGTGGCGGCGTTGGTGGGCACACATGCCAGCGCCACGGTGGAGCTCGGCTTCTCCGGCGAGGTCGATCTCGCCCCGCTCCCCTGGCCGCACGACTGGGTGGACGGGCGGCTGGTGCTGGAGGTGCAGAACCCCACCGAGGACCTCCCCACGATCCTCCAGCACCTCGGTTCGGCCACGATCCACCTCTGCTCCCTCGAGGTGGTCGAGCCCACGCTGGACCGCGTGTTCTTCAGCCTGACGGGCCGGGAGCTCCCCGCCGGCGAGACCGTGTGAGGTCGCGGTGCTGATCCGGATGCGCTTCATCGCCGGCACGGAGCTGCGGCTGATGGGTCGGGAGCCCGCCTGGTTGATCGCCTTCACCCTCATGCCCCTGGGCCTGATCGTCGTGCTGAAGGGAGCCTTCGGCACGTGGCTGGTGGCCCGCATGGGTGTGGCCGGCGCGTCGGGCGCCGAGCTCGCCGTGGGTGGGCAGGCGGCGTTGTTCAACATCATGCTGCTGGCCAACTTCGGGCTCTTCCTGTACCGCGACTACTCCACGGGCGTGTGGGACCGGTTGCGCTCCTCCTTCGCCAGCCCGACCGAGGTGCTCGGCGGCAAGCTGTCGGCCACGTGGGTCGCCCACTTCGTGCAGTTCCTCGCCCTCGTGCTCATCTCCCAGCCGCTGTTCGGCCTCCCCGCGCTGAGCCGCATCGGGCCGCTGCTGGTGACCATCGTGTGCAGCGTCACCTGCACCATCGCGATGGGCTTCATGATGTTCGCCTTCTACCGCTCCTCGAACGCCTACGAGGCCACCGCCATGATGGGCGCCATGGTGCTGGGCGCCCTCGGCGGTGCGTTCGCTCCCCGCGAGGCCCTCCCCTCCTGGACCGAGCCGCTGCAGCTGCTCTCCCCGGTCACGTGGACCGTCGAGTGCTTCGAGTCGCTGTTCGTGTGGAAGGAGCCGGCGTCGTCGGTGCTGGCCCCTTGCGGGGTGCTGCTGGTGTTCGCTGCGGTGTTCGCGGTGGTGGGCCTGCTGCGCTTCGATCCCCACGAGCAGAAGGCGAAGAACCGGTGACCGCCACCCGAGCCGTCCTGGGACGCCCTGTGGGCTGGTTCGGTGCGTTCGCCGCGCTGGTTCGCCTCGAGCTGCTGCTGGCCCGCCGGCTCGCCCCGCTGCGGGTCGCCATGCTCTTCCTGCCCCTGGTGATGATGGTCTTCCTGGGCGAGGCCATCGAGTTCCTGGTGCAGATCGACGGCTACCCGTGGTCCAACGGGACCGAGCACGGCATCGCCGGGCTGTGCGTGCTGTTCGCCTTCGTGAACCTGCCGTTCTTCTGCTGGAGCGCCTACGACGAGCACGGCTTCGGCACGTGGGACCGGATCCGCTCCGGCTACGCGCCGCCCTGGTTGCTCCTGGCTGCCAAGGTCACGGGTGATGGCCGGCTACCTGCTGGTGATGTTCGTGCTGTCCTTCGCCGGCGGCCTGCTGCTGGGGATGGAGGTGAAGGGGTCGCTGCTCGGGTGGCTCGCGCTGTCGGTCGCCATCTCGATCGTTGCGTCCACCTACGCGCTGATGCTGTACGTCCTGCTGCCCACCGCCAACCTGTTCATCATCCTCAGCCACGCCGGCTCCCTGGTGATGGGCGGCTTCGCCGGAGCGCTCGTGCCGCTGGGACTGCTCCCCGAGTGGGTGCAGACGATCGCCCCCGTGCTCCCCCAGTACTGGGCGGTGCGCGGCTTCGACGAGATCTCCCTCGACGGGCTGGGGTTCGTGGCGATCGTCCCCGAGCTGGCGGTGCTCGGGCTGTTCGCCCTCGTGTTCCTGCTGGTGTCGATGTGGCGCTTCCGGGCCGACGCACCAAAGCAACCGCTGTCCGAGTAGCGGCGGAGCGCGGCGCTCACACCGCGAGAGGCCTCAGGGCGCCTCGCAGAGCCTGGTGGATCCAGGGCTCGAACAGCTGCGCCCACGTCGCGTGGCCGTCCGCGTTGGGGTGGAAGAGATCTCCGGCGAACAGCCCGGAGCCTGCAGCGCGGAAGTGGGGATCCGACACCTCGGCCACGGGGATGCGCAGCACACCGGCACGATCGCAGACTGCCGCATGGACCTCGTCGATGGCTCGGCAGCGACGAGAGAGCAGGGGGCGGAGCGCGGCCGGGATCCGGGGGATCATCCCCATGTCGCCGATGCCGGTGCTCGCCACGGGGGCGTGGGCGCGGAGGCCGTCGAACAGCTCCGTGAGATCCCGACGGTAGCGTCGAGCGCTGCTGCCGTGGATGGCGTCGTTGGCGCCCACCGACACCACGAAGAGGTCGGCGGGGTGTTCGACCGCCGCAGCGAGCTGGCGCCGACGCACGTCGTTCGCCCGCGCACCGCCCCGGGCGTGGCTGTGCAGCGCCACCCGAGGGCCGAGGCGATCTGCCACGAGCGCGATCCACACCTGGGAGCCGTGCAGGAGCCCCGGGCCCGTGAGGGTGCTGTCGCCGAGCACGACGATGTGCAGCGGGTCCGCCGCGTGATCGGCGCCCGAGCCGTAGCAGCCGGAGGCGTCCAGGTCCTCGAACTGCGGCAGCGGCGCGTGCGCGGCCCGCTGCGCCTGAGCCCACAGCCCCCCTGCTGCCATCAGCGCCAGGCCCGGCACGCCGAGCACCACTTCCCTGCGCACGTCATCACCGTGGGGCCGACCTGACATCGGCGTCAAGGGGTGGATGAGAGTCGGACCTTGGGCAATCTCCCCATCTCTGGCGGAAGCTCGGAGTCGGGACGTCCCGGTCGGAGAGATTCTCGTGCAGTCTTGGGCCATCTCCTCCGATCCGGTAGGGTGCGAGAGAGCCCGATGGGCTCCGGGCGGAGGGAGCCAGGGGATGCGACGACGGTTGATGGCGATCGCGGGGATCGCAGCGTTGGCGCTGTCGTGCACTGCGCCCGGCGGTGGCTCCTACAACGGCTGGTTCCCGGTGGGATCGGGCCCACAGGACTTCGACGAGGAGGTCTGGGGCTGCACGGCCAAGGGCGGTGCGGTCACGGTGGCCATCATCGGCTACACCGACCCCGACTTCGTCGGCAGCGGGCTCTCGGTGCGGGTCTCGAAGGACCTCGCTCCCCTCGGCCGTCGAACGGCCGGTTCCCAGGTCCTGGTCGAGCAGCACCTCGCAGGGGCAGGCTCGTTCGTGACGACACCGAGCTTGGAGGCGGGCGAGTGCTTCCTGGTCGGCTTCGAGATCCCTGGCGGCTGCGCAGAGCTGAACCCGCCGGCGACCTTCCCCCCCTGCAAGCGCTTCAGCACCCCGGGCGTCACCTACCGCGTGCAGTGGTGAGCTGACCTCGGGGTTCCGCAGGTCGGCGGCCGGCTCGAGGTCGGCCGACGGACTCAGCCGCTCCTCACGGCTGCAGCACCGCGTCCAGGCCCAGGGACCACGCACGGGCGATGCGTCGTGGTGAGCGACCGTGGCCGGTGCGCAGGAGGTCCCACGACTCGAACGACGTCATCGTGTCGATGAGCGCCAGCCGGTCCTCGGCCGCCGACCGGGGGAGTGCCGCGAGCTCCGGAGCGAAGTGCTCCCGCAGCTGGTCGAGCAGGCGGGTCCTCGTCGCTCGGAGTCGCTCGGCCAGCAGCGGGTGCTCTGCGGCGCGGCGACGTGCCTCGCGGGCGATGGGGGCGATGGTCTCGTAGAGCTCGACGCGCGCCCCGACGAGGTGCCGGATGCGCAGATCGAGCGGGCCGTCTCCCAGCTCCGGGACGGTGAAGAGGGGGTCGAACCGCTCGAGGTAGCGCTCGACGGTCTGGCGGTGCAGGTCGTCGAGGTTGTCGAAGTAGCGGAACACCGAGGACACCGACACGCCGGAGCGCTCGGCGACGCTCTCCACCGACGGCTTCCGGTCCTCGACGAGCAGCTCGACCATGGCGTCGATCACCGCGATCCGGTTGCGCTCTCGACGGGCGCGCCGGCCGTCGCCCTTCCTGGGGGTGCTGCGTGGGGCGGTGTCGTTCCCCATGCGACCAAACGTACACCCCGGTCATGTTCTGAGAGTTCAACACGCAATAGCTGTTGACAGTGCGACTCTCAGGTGTTGGCATGGTGGCGTGGCGCAGGTCGAGCGACGACGAACCATCCGGGCCGACCTCTCGGTGGTGTGGAGCCTCCTCGCCGACGTCGCTGCGCTCGCCGGCTGGGCGCCGGACGTCCAGCACTCCTGCCTCCTCGTGGCGCCCTCGCAGATGGGCCCTGGTGCGGCGCGCCGCGTGCAGGTCGGAAGGAGCGCCCTGGTGGAGACCATCGACCGCTGGGAGGAGCCGCACCGACTCGGCTACCGGATCGACGGCCTGCCGCCGCTCGTCGGCGTCGTGCGCAACGACTGGGAGCTGATCGCCGTGCCCGAGGGCACCGCCGTGGCGCTGACCTCGTGCGTCGACTCCGGGGCGGGGCCCGGTCGAGGGATCGTCGCCCGACTCGTCGCCCGCCGCATGGGCCGGGCCTCCGAGAGCATGCTCGACGGACTGGACCAGGCCGCAGCGCGCGTCGTCGCGGGGAGCGTCGGCCGTGGCTGATCGTCCCGACGTCATCGTGGTGCTCACCGACGAGGAGCGCGCCGCGCCCTCCTACGAACCCGAGACCCTGGCGGAGTGGCGGCATCGCACGTTGCCGGGCCGGCGCTGGTTCGACGAGCACGGGGTGTCCTTCCCCCGTCACTACACGGCGTCGGCCGCCTGCGTCCCCAGCAGGACGTCGCTGCTGACGGGGCACTTCCCCGACCTGCACGGCGCCACCCAGACCGACGGGCTCGGCAAGACCGCCGACGATGCTCGCATGCGGTGGCTCCCGGACGGCGAGGTGCCGACGCTCGGCCACTGGTTCCGCGCCGCCGGCTACGACACCCACTACGTCGGCAAGTGGCACGTGAGCCACGCCGATCTCCCCGACCCGGCCGCAGGTGGGCCGCTGGCCACCAACGACGACGACGGGGTGGTGGATCCCGCTGCCGTGCAGGCCTACCTCGAGGCCGACCGGCTCGGCCCCTACGGGTTCCACGGCTGGATCGGTCCCGAGCCCCACGGTGCCGCGCCGGCCAACAGCGGTCTGGTGCGCGACCCGCTCACCGCCGATCGTGCGGTGGGCTGGCTGGAGGACCGCTATGCCCGACGGAGAGACGGAGACCCGGGAGCGCAGCAGCCCTTCCTGCTGGTGGTCAGCTTCGTGAACCCCCACGACATCGTGCTCTTCCCCGCCTGGGTGCGCCGCTCGCCGCTGACGGCCTCCGCACTGGACCCGCCGCAGGTCCCGCCGAGTCCCACCGACGAGGAGGACCTCTCCACGAAGCCCGCAGCGCAGGTCGCCTACCGCGCCGCCTACCACACGGGCTACGGCCCTGCCCCGGTGGTGTCGCGCATGTACGACCGCAACCGTCAGCGCTATCGGGACCTGTACTACCGCCTGCACGCCGAGGTGGACGGCCATCTCGATCGAGTGCGGCGTGCGGTCACCGACGGCGGCTCCGAGGACGCGGTGATCGTGCGCACCTCCGACCACGGCGAGCTCCTCGGCGCCCACGGCGGGCTGCACCAGAAGTGGTTCAACCTCTACGACGAGGCCACGCGGGTGCCCTTCGTGATCGCCCGCACGGGAACGGGCGCCACCCGGGGCCGCAGCGCGTCGGCATCGCCGACATCGCACGTCGACCTGCTCCCCACCTTGCTGAGCGCTGCCGGGGCCGACGTCGACGCCCTCGCCGCCGAGCTGACCCGGGACTTCACGGAGGTGCACCCCTTCCCCGGCCGGGACCTGATGGGGGTGGTCGAGCTCGACTCGGACCTCGATCCCGAGCGGACCGTCTACCTCCAGACCCGCGACAACGTGCTCGAGGGCGACACCGAGGCGTCGGCGGTCGCTCGGCAGCTGGGTCGCGGCGAGCGCCCTCCGGCGGCCCTGCGCATCCAGGTGCCCGCCCACGTCGGCGCCAACCTCGAGGCGATCGTGCGTCGGGTGGGGGAGGCCGACGCCCCCGGAGGGGCCGGTCACCTGTGGAAGCTCGTGCGCACCTTCGACGATCCGGACACCTGGACCGAACCCGGCGTGCGCCACCTGGCCGCCGACGGTCCTGCCGGCCGCCGGTACCGACGCGAGCCGCTGGACGAGCAGTGGGAGCTCTACGACCTCGACGCCGACCCGTCGGAGCTCGAGAACCGGGCGGCCGATCCCGAGCTGGGTGAGCTGGTGGCCCACCTCGTCGCCAGGCTCAGCGAGCAGCGACGGCGGTCGGTGCCGGTGCGGAACCACCCCTGGCCGTACCGCCGCCGCCGACCCCGCCGCCACCAGGTCGTCGCGCCGCGCCCTCCGGCGCGCCTGGCGCGCTCGGTGCTGCAGCGCCTCGGACTCCATCCCGACGAGGCCGGCGCGGGTCCCGTGGCCGATCTCGCCGGGAGACGTGCGGTCGTGGTCTGCACCAACCGCTCGGTGCTGGAGCTGGGTCGTCCGACCGGTGTCTTCTCCAGCGAGATGACCGCCCCCTACTACGTGCTGCGTGATGCCGGCGTGCGTGTCGACGTGGCCAGCCCGCTGGGGGGTGTGATCCCCGTCGACCCGCTGTCGCTCAAGCCGCCCGTTCGATCGGCCTACGACGACCGGTTCCTGGCGGACGGCGACCTGCGCTCCGCGGTGGGCGACTCCTTGGCGGTCGGGGACCTGGACGTGGCCTGCTACGACGTGGTGTACCTGGCCGGGGGATGGGGCGCCGCGTTCGACTTCGCCACCTCCGAGGAGCTCGCCGGCCTCGTCACGGCGGCGGCCCGTGCCGGGCTGGCCATCGGCGGGGTCTGCCACGGTCCGCTCGGCCTCGTCGGAGCCACGGGGGCCGACGGGAGACCGTTGGTGGAAGGCCGACGCCTGACGGCCGTGACCGACAAGCAGGTGCGCGAGCTGGGCATCGGCTCCACGCCGTTCCACCCCGAGGCGGAGCTCAGGGCTCGGGGGGCCCGCTTCGAGTCGCGCCACCGCCGACGGGACGTGCTGGCCAACCACTGGGTGACCGACGGCAACCTGGTGACCGGCCAGAACCAGAACGCCGCTCCGATGGTGGCGAGGGAGCTGGTCCGCCTCCTCGCCGGCGGCTGAACCGATCAGCAGGGCCGAGCCGCGACGAGCGCGTCCACCAGCGCGTCGATCTCCTCGGCGGTGTTGTAGCCGTGCGGTGCCACGCGCACGCCCCCGCCACGGGCGGCGCACACGATGCCGTGTGCCATGAGCGCTTCGACGACGTTCGCGGGATCGGCGCCGAACGGCTCGAAGGTGACGATCCCTGACCCGTGCAGCGCGCCTCGGCGGGTGAGGACGGTGGCGCCGACGGAGTCGAGGCTCTCCACCAGGCGCCCGCACAAGGCGTCGACGTGCCCCCACACGTCGTCCACCCCGGCCGCCAACAGCAGGTCGATCGAGGCGCCCATGCCGGCCAGCGCCAGGGAGTTGGGGGTGCCGCCCTCGAACCGTCGGGCGCTGTCGTCGTAGACCAGCTCCAGGTTGTCCCACTCCTGCCGGTGCGCCACCGAGGCCCACCCGGGCTCCAGCGGACGCAGCAGGTCCCGGCGGTCCCGCGCCACGTAGAGCAGGCCGATGCCGACCGGGCCGAGCATCCACTTGTGGGCGTCCGCCATGGCGAAGTCGACCCCCCAGCGCTGCAGCTCCGCGGGCAGCACGCCGAGCCCCTGGATCACGTCCGCGCACAGGAGGGCACCGTGGTCGTGGCACAGCCGCGACAGCTGGTCCAGCTCCACCCGCCAACCCCTGCCGAACTGCACCCAGCTCACCGCCACCACCCGCGCACCTCCCCGGCCCAGGGCCTCGGCGAACCGCTCGAGGGGGAGCTCGCGACCGTCGCCGACCGGTCGGACCAGGTCGACCGCCACCCCGCGATCGCGCAGTGCCAGCCAGGGATAGACGGTGGAGGGGAACTCGTGATCGGCCACGACGACCCGATCGCCCTCATGCCAGGTGAGGCCGTTGGCCACGAACCCCAGCCCCTCGGTGGTGTTCTTCACGAACGCCACGTCCTGCGGTGGGACGCCCATCAGCTCGGCACCCCTGCGGCGCACACGCTCCTGGTCCTCGTCCCAGCGGGCGACGGCACCGGAGCCATGGTGGGCGAAGTCCCGGGCCGCCGCCTCGACGGCCGCGACGGCGACCTGCGGCAACGGCGACACCCCTGCGTGGTTGAGGTAGATGGAGCTCCCCGTGACCGGGAACTGGTCGCGGGGCAGGGGCGGCGGCCCGGTCACCTCCGCACCTCTGTCCCGCCCGACGCGGTAGGTCCGATGCGACCCAGGAGCTCCACGGTGGCGTAGGTGACCAGGAGGAACGACGAGAAGAGCGCGGTGACCGCCATCGCCCGACGGTCGTAGGTGGGGTCCACCGCGCCGCGCACGTTGTGCATCAACGTGCCCGGCTGGGTGAGCAGGTCCCAGCTGTTGAAGCGGGCGAAGCGCCCCAGGTACATCCCGAACCCGCTGAGCCCGAGGATGGCGACCGCTCCCATCCAGCCGACCGCCGCTCCCCATCGACTGCTCACCGCGCCCTGCACGAGGTGCAGGCTGACGAAGCCGGCCAGGAGCCCGGCCACCGCAGCAGAGACGAGGATCAGGGCGTCGAACCACAGCGGCGCCGGCGGACGTTCCTGGAGGTGGATCAGGTCGGTCACCAGGTAGGGCGAGTTGGGGAACAGCAGCAGCCAACCCGCGCCCAGCACCCCGGCGACCGCGAGGCGGTCCTGGCGCAGCGCCGTCACCACGCCCAGGGCGAAGGGCACCGGGAGCCCGGCGAGGAAGAGGTTCCACACCAGGAAGGCATAGGAGAGCTGGTCGCTGACGGTGACCCGCACGGCCAGCATCGCCAGGGGGAACGCTCCGCAGGCCAGCAGGCAGACCAGCAGAGCGATCCGGTTGCGCCGCTCCTCGTGGGTGAGGCTCACGTGGTGCTCCATCCCGTCCTTCTCCTCGGCGGTGGTCGGTCACGCTAGCGGCGTGTCCGCCCTGTCCGTCGGCGGATCGGTCGTGCAGCGGGAGCGTGGCAGGCTGGTGCGGTGCCGTGGTCCCGTCCCGGGGCCACGGGCGCTGCCCGAGGAGGTGGAGGTGGGCTCGAGCCGGCCAGCGGTCCGCGTGGGGGAACCAGAGGTGATCGTGCCGTCAGGGTGGGTGCCGTCCGCGGTCGAACCGTTGCGGGCGAACAACAACCTGGACGCATGCCGGGTGGGGCGGACCACCTACCTCGCCTGGCGCACCGCCCCCATCCACTTCGCCTCGCCTCGGGCGAGGATGGAGGTGGTGTCCATCGAGGACGACGGGCGGTGGCGCCACGAGACCACGGTGGCGTTGGGGCGCGACGTGCGCGAGCCGCGGCTGGTGCTCCACGACGATCGGCTCCTGCTGTACTTCTTCACCGCCGGGCGACACCCGCTGCGCTTCGAGCCCGATCGCATCCAGATGGTGGAGCGACGGGCATCCGGGGAGTGGCACGGGCCGACGCCGGTGTCGCCCCCGGACCACGTGGTCTGGCGGGTGCGCTCGTGGGAGGGACGCCTGGTGATGTCGTGCTACGGCGACGCCTCGGGCGCCTACACCACCGATCGCTCGCCGCAGGCGAAGTTCTGGTGCAGCGAGGACGGCGTCAGCTGGGAGCCCCTGTTCGACTGCGACGCGCTGGTTCCCGGCACCACCGAGACCGACTTCGTGTGGCTTCACGACGGCGCGATGCTGATCGCGTCTCGGCTGGAGAGCCGCGGGAGCGGCCTGGGTACGCAGCTGGCGGTGATCGAGGCCGATGGCGCGGTGCGCCGATCCCGGCACGAGGCGCGCAAGTTCGACTCGCCGGCGCTGTTCAACTGGCAGGGTCGGACCTTCATCGTCACCCGCCGCCAGCGGGCGTTCGGGGGGCGCGTCGAGGTGGTGCCGGAATCCGTCCCGGCGGGAGTGCGCGACATCGGCGACCAGTTCCTGTACTGGGCCACTCCCAAGGCCACCGCGCTGTACGAGATCGGCCGTGACGACCTCGGAGCCAGCCACGTCACCGACCTCCCCGGCTGCGGCGACACCGCCTTCGCCGCCGTGGTGGGGGAGGAGCAGGACGACGCCGTCACGGTCTTCAACTACAGCTCACCGCTGAACTGGACCGCCCTGCCGTGGGTGGCAGGCCAGCTGCTGCCCACCCAGATCCACCGCGTCGCACTCGGGTGGGCGGGGGCGAGCTCCCGCTGAGACCGCTCACTCCAACTGGCAGCTGTGGGCCCACACCGGCGGGGATCACGCCTGCCAGTTGCAGGGGGTGGGTGCTCAGCGGGCGAGGCGGGCGAAGTGCCCGGCCAGGTCGCGCTCGGCGGCCATGATCTCCAGCATGTCGTGGACCGCAGGCGTCAGCGGGATGCCGTCGGCCCGGCGGCGCTCCTCCTCGTCGAACTCCGGCTCCCCCGCCACGATCACCCGATCCTCGCCCGGGGCCGTAGGGGTCTCCCGCAGCTCTCGGATCATGGCGTCCATGGTGTCGGTGAACTCCTCCAGGGGTCGGAAGGCATCGACCCGCAGCGCCAGGTAGAAGTGGCCGACGTCCGCCACCTGGTCGAACTCGCTGGTGAGGCTCAGGCAGTGGGGACCGTAGGCGGCCGCCGAGAGGACGCCGCAGAGGATGTCGACCATGACCGCCAGGCCGTAGCCCTTGTGGGAGCCGTGCGTGCGATCGCTGCCGAGGGGCAGCAGCGATCCCTGCAGCGCCTCGACCGAGTCGGTGGTGCTCCGACCCTCGGCGTCGATCGACCATCCCTCCGGGATCGGGGCCTCCTCTGCCAGCGCGAGCTGGACCTTGCCGAAGGACACGGCGCTGGTGGCCGCGTCGAAGAGGAAGGGTCGTTCCTCGCCTGCGGGCGTGGCGAAGGCGATGGGGTTGGTCCCCAGCATCGAACGTGCCCCGAAGGTGGGGGCGACGAGGCTGGTGGCGTTGGTCATCGACATGCCGACCATCCCGTGGGCGACGGCCTGCAGCGCGTAGAAGCCGGCGATGCCGTAGTGGTTGCTGCGCCGCACGGTGGCGCAGGCGAGACCCGTGTCGCGTGCCCGTTCGATGCACCAGTCGGTCGCCAGCTGGGCGGCCACCGGGCCGAGGCCGTTGTCGCCGTCGATGAGGCAGGTGGCGCCGAGGTCGGACACGACCTGCGGCTCGGGCCGGCGGTTCACCAGGTCGTGGGTGATCTTGTGGATGTAGAAGCCCAGCCGGGCGACGCCGTGGGAGTCGATGCCGTATAGGTCGGCCACCACCAGCGCGTCGGCGGTGAGTCGGGCGTGCTCGGTGGGGATGCCGTGGGACTCGAGGAGCGCCGTCACGAAGTCGCCCAGCGCCTCGTGGTCGACCCGCACGGCGTCGGGGCTCACAGGTTCTGCCATGGGTGCCGACCCTAGAGCGCGAGGAGGCCGTCGCACCTGTCGAGCCGCGACGTCAGAGCCCGAGGTGGGGGATGGCGGCGGCACGTCCCCACTCTCGGCATGTTCGCGGCGCAGGCGCCGACATGAGAGCGTCAACAGCCCGCGGATGCTCTCAGCGGGCTACCAGGTTGCGCTCACCGGGCTCTCACCTCCGGGTTGCACCGTGTCCAGGAGACGAACACGGAGACGAGGAGCGCGTGTGGACACATCACCCAACCCAGAGAGCGGATCGACCGAACCTGCCCCGGACAGCCAGGTGAACCCGGCTGGCGGCCCCGCCGACCCCGCGTCCCGCGGAGCTGCACCTGAGCCCGCGGCACCTGAGCTCGCGGCACCTGAGCCCGCGGCACCCGGGGCGGTGTCGGAAGCGCCCCAGACGACGCCCGACACACCTGCGGCCGCGGTCGAGCCGCCGCCGGCACCGGCGGCCCCCCCGCCGGCAGACCCCGCAGGACCGGTGGGACCACCGCCGCCTCCCACCGCGGCGAGCGCGCCCGTCGCCCCCGCCGGCGACCCGGCGCCCCAGAGCCGTTGGTCCGGGGCCGGCAACGGACGCCTGGTGACCATCGCCGCAGCGGTGGCCGGGCTGGTCGTGGGGGCGGTGACCATGGGCCTCATCGACCGTGACGACTCCGCGCCGATGCAGCTGCAGTCGGGCCGGGGATCCGGTGGCCAGCAGGACGGCGGGGGCATGCAGGGTCCCGGAGGCGGACAGGGCGAGCGACGCGTGCCCGGCTTCGGCGACGGTGACGACGACCGGTGGAGCCAGGACGAGTGGGACCACCACGGCCAGGGCCCCGGTGGCTGGGACGGCGACGACGACGGCACCGACGACTCCGACGGCGATGACGCCGAGGGCGAGGACCGAGACGGCCAGCCCGACGACGGCAGCGCCTTCAGCGAAGGTCCCGGAGGGTTCGTGGCACCCGGCGGTGGTGGCCCGCAGGGCTTCTCCGGCGCCAGCTGATCGCCGTGACCACCATCCACGAGCACGCGTTCGCCGCCATGGGCACCCGGTGCCGGGTGACGGTCGTCGGCGGGTCCGAGGACCTGGTCGATGCCGCCCGGCACCGGATCCTCGAGCTGGAGGCGCGCTGGAGCCGCTTCCTCCCCGACAGCGAGCTCAGCGCGCTGCACGCGGCGGCAGGTTCCCCTTGCGTCGTGTCGCCCGACACCTTCGAGCTGGTCGCCCACCTCGTCGCCGCGTGGTGGGGCACCCGGGGACGGTTCGACCCGACGCTGCACGACCGGCTCGTGGAGCTGGGCTACGACCGCACCTGGCCCTGGCCGCAGACCCTGGTCGCGGACAGCTCCGCGGACCACGTCGCGAGCCGGGGTGCGACCGGTGCACCCGGGTGTGCCGAGATCGTCCTGCAGCGAGAGAGCCGGCTGGTGTGGTTGCCGCCGCAGGTCCGGCTCGATCCCGGCGGCCTCGGGAAGGGGCTGGCGGCCGACCTCGTGGCCGGTGAGCTGATGGCCGCCGGCGCCTCAGGTGCCATGGTCGACCTCGGTGGCGACCTGCGGATGGTCGGGTGCTCACCCGAGGGCGAGACCTGGCGCATCGACGTGGAGCACCCGGGCCGACCGGGACGTCCCATCGCCAGGGTGGAGACCCGGGACGGCGCGGTGGCGACCTCGAGCCGCGGGCGTCGTCGCTGGACCGGGGCCGACGGTGCCGAGGTGCACCACCTGCTCGACCCCGGCTCGGGTCTCCCCGCCGAACCGGACTGGACCAGCGCGACCGCGCTGGCCCGAACCGGTGCGGAGGCCGAGGTGGGTGCCACCGTGGCCTTCCTCGACGGTTCGCTGAGCGCCGCGCCGCGCACGATCGCCGCGCTGCTGGTCCGTGAGGACGGCACCACCACGACGCTGGGTCGGCACCCGGAGCTGTTCGCGGTGGAGCTGGTGCCATGAGCAACCTCTGGTGGTACGTGGCTCGCGTCGCCGGACTCGGCGCCTGGGCGCTGCTGATGGTGACGGTGGTGCTGGGAGTGGCGCTGTCGGGTCGCTTCGCCGGCACGTCGACGACTCGGCGACGGCTGCGCGAGGCGCACCCCTGGGTCGCCGGAACGGCGTTGGGATTGCTGGCGCTGCACGTCGCGGCAGTGGTCGCGGACAGCTACGTGGACGTGGGTCTGCTGCAGGCGCTCGTCCCCGGTGCGTCGCCCTACGAGCCGCTGGCGGTGGGGCTCGGCGCGGTGTCGCTGTGGATGCTGGTGGCGGTGCAGCTGACCTCTCTGGCGCGGCGGAGGATGTCACGTCGCGCGTGGCACGGCGTGCACCTGCTGAGCTACCTCCTGGCCGTGGTGATGACGATCCACGCCGTCGCCGCCGGCACCGACGTCCGCACCCCGGTGCTCGCGCTGCCGATGGCGGCCACGCTGCTGGTGGCCGCGCTGCTGGTGGGCGAGCGCATCACGGCCCGCCCGTCGGCCCGCCCGCCCGTGCCGCCGCCCGCCGGGCGACCAGCTTGCCCACCTCCCACAGCACCAGGAGCACCCCCGGCAGCACCAGCGACCACGCCCACTGCTGCAGGTCGAGCATCGTGGTACCGAGGATCCGCCGCAGCGCGTCCATCTGGGTGGTGAGGATCGCCAGGACGAGCTCCACGATCATGGCCCGGTTCATCTGCCGGCTGGCGAAGGTGGAGGTGGTGAACGCCGAGGCCGTCTCGCTGCGGCACTCCACCGCCGCCACGATGAGCGCCAGGGCGAACGCGGTGAAGGCGATGGAGTTGCCCACCTTCGGATCGCCGTAGTGGGACCCTCCCCACTCGATGAGCGCCAACAACCCCACGGTCATCACCAGCCCGCTGAGACCGACGGTGGTCATCAGCGGTGCGGTGAGCACGGACTGGCCTCGTGGTCGGGGCGTGCGTTGCATCAACCCCGGGGTCTGGGCGTCGAAGCCGAGGGCGAAGCCGAAGGCGCCGTTCACGAGGAAGTGGATCCACAGCACCTGGGGAGCGGTGAACGGCTCGCCGCCGGAGATGTCGAAGAGCGTGGCACCCAGGAAGGTCAACACGAAGACCACCAGCAGGATCAGCACGAAGCGTATGTACTTGCTGAGGTTGTCGAACAGCTTCCGGCCCTGCTCGACCGCGTGGATGATGGTGGCGAAGTTGTCGTCGGAGAGGATCATCCGCCCGGCATCCTTGGCCACCTCGGTGCCCGTGCCCATGGCGATGCCGATGTCCGCCGCCTTGATGGCCGGTGCGTCGTTGACGCCATCGCCGGTCATGGCCACCACGTCCCCCTTCGACTTCAGGGTCTCGACCAGCAGCACCTTGTGCTCCGGTGCGACGCGGCCCACGACGCCGATGTCGTCGATGCGCTCGAGCCGTTCCCGCTCGTCCATCGCCGCGAAGTCGGCTCCCAGGACGGCGTCGCCGGGGATGCCCAGCTGGCGGGCGATGGCCGCCCCGGTGGTCACGTCGTCGCCGGTCACCATGCGCACGCGTATGTGGGCGGCCTGCGCCTCGGCCACCGCGGCACGGGCTTCGTCCCGCGGTGGGTCGACCATGCCGACCAGCGCGGTGAGCTCCAGGTCGGTCACCAGTGCGAGGAGGTCCCCGTCGGGGTCGAAGTCCGAGGGCTCGAGGTCTCGCTGTGCGGCGGCCATCACCCGCTGACCGAGACCTTCCATCCGGGTGACCTCGGCCTCGGCCCGTGCTCGGAGGGCCTCGTCGAGGGACACCACGGCGCCGTCGGCCACGGCGTCGGAGCCCCGTTCCAGCACTGCCGGAGCGGCGCCCTTCACGAAGCAGCGCACGATCTCGCGGCCCGACTCGTCAGCGGCGGTGTGGAAGGTGGCCATCAGCTTGTAGGTGGGGTCGAAGGGCAGCGTCGCCAGTCGCGGCAGGCGCGCCCGGCTCTCCTCGACATCGAGGCCGGCCTTGTGGGCCAGCACCAGCAGCGCGCCCTCCGTCGGGTCTCCCACCACCTCGCCGTGGAGCAACCGGGCATCGTTGGCGAGCACGAAGGGTGCGATGGCCTGGTCTGCCGACTCGGAGCTGCCGGCGGCGTGCTGGAGCCGGCCGTCCAGCTCGTAGCCCGACCCGGTCACCACGTACCGGTCGACGGGGTCGATCACCTCGACGACCGTCATCTGGTTCATGGTGAGGGTGCCGGTCTTGTCGGAGTTGATGGCGGAGGTGAACCCCAGGGTCTCCACCGCCGGAAGCTCCTTGACGATGGCGTTGTGGCGTGCGAGCTCCAGGCTTCCCAGGGACAGGATGACCTGCGTGACGGTGGGGAGCGCCTCGGGGATCGCCGCCACGGCCAGCGACACCGCCGAGATGAACAGCACGTCCCAGTCCTGGCCACGGCTGCGACCGAGGGCGAACATCACGACCATGGTGAGACCGGCCGCCCCGACGATCCACAGCGTCAGCTCGTCCAGCTGACGGGTCAGGGGAGAACGCTCCTGCGCCGTGCGGGACAGCAATCCCGAGATCCTGCCCACCTCGCTCGAGGCCCCGGTGCCGGTCACCACCATGGTGCCGCTGCCATGGGTGACCGGCGTGTTCATGAACGCCATGTTGGAGCGATCGCCCGGGCCGAGCTCGGCGTCGTGGAGCGCCGCCGCGTCCTTGGATGCCGGGGTGCTCTCCCCGGTGAGCGCCGACTCGTCGATCGCCAGCGAGCTGGCGGCGATGATCCGACCGTCGGCGGGGACCTGGTCGCCCGCGGCGACCAGCACCACGTCGCCCACCACGACCTGCTCGGCGGGGATCTCCGCCTCGACACCGCTGCGTCGCACCCGGGCCGTCGTCTCGAGCATCGAGCGCAGCGCGTTCATGGCGCTCTCGGCCTTGCCCTCCTGGCGCAGGCCGACCACGGCGTTGACCACCGTCAGGAGGATCAACAGCACGCCGGTGCTCCACTGCTGGACGGCGAGCGACACGGCCGCTGCTCCGACCAGGATGAGCTGCATGTAGCTGCGGTACTGATCCAGGAAGCGACGCCAGCCGGGCTTCGGCGTCTCCTCGGGCAGGGCGTTGGGTCCTTCGGCGCTGAGTCGCTCCGCGGCCTGGGCCGCATCGAGGCCCGTGTCGGGGTCGACGCCGAGCGATCGGCAGAGGTCCGCCGGCGAGCGAACCCAGGGGGGCTCGGGGTCTGGCTGAAGGTCGGGGGCGGCCTGCGAAGGGTGGTCGGCCATCCGCACCTCCTCACGGATCGGGCGCTCGTGGCGGTCGAGGTCCCAGTATGCCGACCTGGCGTCGGTCGTCGCCCTTGTCCGCGGTGCTCCTCAAGAACGACGAGCTGCACCCGATGGGATCGGGGTCGTGCCACGGACCCCCCGATGCCCGACCCCGTGATCTCCATGGTGTTCCCCATCAGCGCCGCGACGACTCCTCTCGATGCTCCCCTGCTGGCGTTGTCGCGCACGCTCGCGGTCTCCGGCCTCGTCGTGGTCGTCGTGGCCGTCGTCGGGATCGTGGCTGCGGTCGCGGTCGTGCTCCGCCAGGGCGGACGCCGGAACCAGGAGGTTGCGGACGGGCAGACGGGGGTGTCCCATGCGCCGGTGGTCGGCGGTCGCTCGGGCCCTGTTGCCGCCCCGTCCCCGGGATCCGTCGAGGTCCCCTTCCCCCTCCCCGTGGAGCACCCGTCCGCCTCGGTGCCGGGAGGGCAGGTGCCGCCTGTTGCGGCCGTCCCGGGCGTGGACGGCAACCCGCTGATCGATCGACTGCACGTGTGGATGTCGCCGCCGAAGTACCACGGGCAACCGGCTGGCACGGCACCGGGTCAGGACATGGCCGCCGCAGCGGTGGCGTCGCTGCCGCCGCCGTACGAGTCGCCGGGCCCTCCGCCGGCCGGGACGCAGGGCCCTCCGCCGTACCAGCCACAGGGCCCGCCGCCGCTCGGGGCGGTCGAGGAGGCGCAAGGTCCGCCGCCGTACCCGCCTCCCGGGCTGCCGCCGCTCGGGGCGGTCGAAGAGGCGCAGGAGCCGCTGCCGCACCAGCCGCTCGATCTGCCGCCGGTCGCGACGGCCGAGGTGGCGCAGGAGCCGTCGACCCTCGAGCCGCCCGAGGTGCCGCCGTTCGAACCGCTGGTGTTCGAGCCTCCCGTGGCGGCGCCGTTCGAGCCACCGGAGGTGCCGCCGTTCGAACCGCTGGTGTTCGAGGGGTCGGCGGAGCCGCCGCGTGCGGAACCGTCCCCTCCGACGGTGGAGCCGGCGGTCGTCCTCCCCGCCTCCCCCTCGGCATCGCCGGTGCCGGTCGGCTCGACGCTCACACTGGCGGTGCCCATGGTGGTGCCCGCCGCCGCCCTCCCCCTGGCGATCATGTCCCGCTTCCCGACCGGGTGGGTGATGCTCACCGGCGTGGACGTCCCCGGCGACTGGACCGACCCCGCATCCCATGAAGCGTCGACGCCACCTGGCACCGGCGCGGGCTCGCCGGCGTCGAGCACGCCGACGGGGGCCCCTCCGCCCGCACCGTCACCGACGCCCGGGTCACCGAGCGCCCCGACGGTGGCGGCGACACCGCCGGAGTTCCCTGCCGGGCTGCTGTCCCATCTCCTCGAGGATCAGTGATGGTGCGGTCGGCCGGTGCCGTCGGCGGTTGACGGCCGGAGGTGGTGAAACAGCCGGGCAGCGGCGAGACTGGCGGACATGGGTTGGGCCTACCTCGTCGTGTCGATCAACGGTGCCGCCTACACGCTCAACGCCTATCGGCCGGCGAGGGACAACCGCTGGCTGTTCGGCTGGAGCTTCTTCGCCTCGTGGATCACCATCGAGCTCGCGCCGTTCCACCTCGTCTGGCAGGTCCTGGCCACGGCGGTGTTCGCCTCCCGCGGAGCGCTTCGGAGCCGACCCGGCCGGGTGGGTCTCGCCATCACCTTGGCGTCGTGGGTGGGTCTGGCCGCCACGATCCGCCAGAGCTTCGCCGCCCGCCACGAGATCCGCGAGGCCCTCCGGGAGCTCCGCCACGAACGTCCGGAGCGCGCGCCGCTGCCCGTGCGGGTGGACCGCCACGTCACCTTCGCCCGCGCCGGGGGACGGCCGCTGCGGCTCGACGTGCACGCACCGGACGTGGCGGTGGAGCCCGGCGTGCGCCGACCGGCGCTGGTGCAGGTGCACGGCGGGGGATGGGTGCTGGGCTTCAAGGACCGCCAGGGCCAGCTGCTGATGAAGGAGATGGCCTCCCAGGGATGGGTGTGCTGCAACGTCGACTACCGGCTCAGCCCGCTGGCCACCTTCCCCGACCACCTCGTGGACGTGAAGCGGGCCATCGCATGGGTCCGCGAGCACGCCGACGACTACGGCATCGACCCGGACTTCGTGGCCGTGACCGGCGGGTCGGCGGGCGGTCATCTCACGGCGCTGACCGCGCTCACCGCGGGGCGGCCCGATCTGCAACCGGGCTTCGAGGAGGCCGACACGTCGGTGCAGGCCGCGGTGCCCTTCTACGGCGTGTACGACTTCACGAACCGCAACGGCACGTGGCCGGCGGAGACCGTCCCGCGCTTCCTGGCGCCGGTGGTGATGAAGTCCGACCCCGACGAGGATCCTGCCGCCTGGGCGTTGGCCTCCCCGCTCGACCAGGTCCACTCGGGTGCGCCGCCCTTCTTCGTGGTCCACGGCGACAAGGACGTGCTGGCACCGGTCGAGGACGCGCGGGACTTCGTGGAGCGGCTGCGGGCGGTGTCGGCGGAGCCCGTCTACTACCTCGAGCTGTGCGGCGCCCAGCACGCCTTCGAGACCTTCGCCTCGATCCGGGCCAACGCGGTGGTCGATGCGGTGGCGCGCTTCCTCGACGCCGTCCACGCCGCCCACATCGAGGGAGCGAGGGGCGAGATCGGTGCAGAGGCGGTGGAGGCGGCGGTGGACGACGAGCTGGGTGAGGTGCTCGCCGGCGAGCTGTCAGGGGATCGTTCCCGGTGAGCGCGCCGGCGCTGGCGATCCGCCACCTCGATCGCACCTACGGCACCGGTGACGCCGCAGTGCACGCCCTGCGGGACGTGACCTTCGACGTCGCCACCGGCGACTCGGTGTGCATCATGGGCCGCAGCGGGTCCGGCAAGTCGACGCTCCTGCGCAACCTCGGCCTGATCGACCGCCCCACCGGTGGCACCATCGAGCTCGACGGCACCGATGTCAGCTCCCTGCGGGAGTCCGAGCGTTCGGCGCTCCGCCTCGAGCGGTTCGGCTACGTGTTCCAGGAGTACGCGCTGCTGGCGGAGCTGACCGCCGAGGAGAACGTGTACCTGCCGCACCTGATGCTGGGGCGGAGCAAGCAGGTCTGCCGCCGTCGCGCTGCCGAGCTGATGGAGCTCCTCGGGCTGACCGACCGGGCCACCCACCGGCCGTCGGAGCTCTCCGGCGGCCAGCAGCAGAGGGTGGCCATCGCCCGCGCGCTGGTCAACAACCCGACCCTGCTCTTCGCGGACGAGCCCACGGGCAACCTCGACACGCGCGCCACCGAACAGGTCATGGACGCTCTCGTGCAGATGAACGAGACGCTGGGAGTGACGATCGTGTTCGTGTCCCACGATCCCGACCACCGCCGGTACGCCAGGACCGTGGTGCACCTGAAGGACGGCGAGCTGTCGGAGCCGGAGCCGTGAACCGCCTGGTCCGCACGATCCGGGTGGCGCTGTTCACCACATGGCGCTCGCTGACACGGGGCAACCTGGGCGTCACGCTGCTCACCTTGCTCGTGATGAGCGCGGTGTACATCCAGCTCATCTTCGTGCCGTCGCTCATCGAGGGTGCCAACGAGCAGATCCGCAGCCAGCTGCGCGACCACCTCACCGCCAACGTCGTCATCACGCCGTCGGGCACGTCGCTGACCGTTGCGGACCCCGAGGGGATGGTGGCCGATGCGGAGGAGGTGGAAGCGGTCGAGGCGGTCACCCCGACCGTGATGGCGGGCTCCCAGGTGAGCTCCGGCGCGCGCACCGGGTCCTGGTCGGTGCTGGCTGTGGAGCCCGAGTCCTTCGCGGCGACGTTCACCACGCCCGAGGAGATGATCGAGGGGGAGTGGCTGGAGCCGGGCAGCACGGACTCGATCGTGCTGGGCGTCGGGATCGCGGGGGCCGACCAGACCGACGATCCCTCCTACCGCGCCTCGCTGCAGGACGTGCACGTGGGCGACGAGGTGCAGGTGGCGTTCCTCGGAGGGACGACCCGGGCCTTCACGGTGTCGGGCGTCTACGAGACCGGCTTCGCCCAGGCCGACCAGCGGGCCTTCCTCACCCGAGAGGCCGCCGAGGCGGTGGTGCCCCAGCTCGTCGGCAAGGTGTCCTCGATCTACCTCCGCACCGAACCGGTGGGCACCGAGCAGGAGGTGATCGACCAGCTGATCGCTGAGCGCCCCGACGTCACCTACGAGTCCTGGACGGTGCTCGACGCGGTCATCGCGGACCTCACCAAGTCCTTCGACGTCGTCGGCAAGATCCTCGGGGCGGTCTCCCTGGCCGTGGCGGTGATCGTGGTCTTCATCGTCACCTACATCGACCTGGTCTCCAAGCGGCGCACCATCGGCATCCAGCGGGCCATCGGCATCACCAACGGCGCCGTGGTGCTCAGCTACGTGATGAGGGCCATCGTGTTCGCCGTCATGGGAGTCGTGGCGGGTGCGCTGCTGTTCGCCTTCGTGGCCGTGCCGGTGGTGCAGCAGCGACCGTTCGAGTTCCCGGTGGGGCCGGTGACCCTCGCCCTGACCGGGCGGATCCTGCTGCGCGACGCGCTGGTGCTGGTGGGGGTGGCCGTCGGTGGGGCCCTGGTCCCCGCCATGCGCTCGGTGCGGATGAACCTGCTGGACGCCATCTGGGGGTGAGCGCCAGCTGTGCCGGCGACGGCGCCTCCCGTGGGGCCCGAGGCCCCTCAAGTCGCCAGGTAGCCGCCGTCGACGGCCAGCACCGAACCGGTGATGTAGCGGGCCGCCGAGCTGCTGAGGAACAGCACGGCGGACGCGACGTCGTCGGTGGTGCCCATCCGGCCCATGGGCACGTGCCGGAGCTCTCCTTCCAGCAGCTCGGGCATGGAGGCCATGGGGGCGGTCATCGGCGTGTCGATCAGCCCGGGGGCCACGGCGTTCACCCTCGTGCCGTCCTCCACCCAGTGCACTGCCAGGTTGCGGGTGAGGGCCACCACACCCGCTTTGGCCGAGCTGTAGCCGGGCACCAGCGGAACCGCCCGGAACGCCGACATGGAGGCCAGGTTCACCACGCTGGCGCCGCCTTCCATCGTGCTGGTGGCCAGCAGCGACCGACAGGCGACGCTCAGGCGCATCGCCCCGGTCAGGTTGATCGCCAGTGCGTCGGCGAAGCCGAGGGGATCCCACTCGTCGCGGCCGCCGGGGAAGTTCGCCCCCGCGTTGTTGACCAGCACGTCCAACCGGCCGAGCCCGTCGACGAGCTCCTCCATGCCGTCGGGACGCGCCAGGTCGAGCCGTCGGTAGGCGAACCCGTCGAGGTCCACGTCGTACTCATCAGGGGAGGCTCTGGTGCCGGTGACGGTCACGGTCGCTCCCGCATCGGCGAAGGCGCCGGCCACGGCGTGGCCGATCCCGCTGGTCCCGCCGGTCACCAGCACGGCGGTTCCGGCGAAGTCGAAGGTGGCGACGTTGTTCACCGACCATCCGATCGCAGGCGGTCCAGCTCCCGGCGCAGCCAGGCCGTCTCCCAGAAGTTCTCGCTCTGCTCCAGAAGACGCTCGTGGGCCTCGGCGGCCACGGCGGCGGCGCCCTCATGGCCGGGCTCGGCCTCCAGGACGAGGTCGGTCAGATGGAGTGCCGCGACGGCGTCGCCGCCTCCGAGGCGGCGACGGGCTGCCGCCACCAGGGCCTCGGCACCCGCCGCGGCCGCCACGTCGGCGGCGACCGCCGAGGGCGGTGTCGGGTAGAGCTCGGTGGTGGAGCGGTGGTGGAACCAGCCGGCGTAGTTCTCCCAGATCGCACGCACGTTCCAGGCGACCTTGCCGTAGCCCTCGCCCACGGCGAGCTCGTCGGGCAGCGAGATCGAGGCCATCAGGTCGTGCACGTCACGGCCGTCGTTCATGCCCTCCACGGTGCGGTCGTGGATCCATCGGGTGGCGTCGCGGAGGCGGGTGAGCTCGGCGGTGATGACGTCGGTGCCGTCGACGGGGTCGAAGTGGCCGGTGATCAGGCGGCGGGGCCGAAGGTCGATCACCCGCTGCACGGAGGCCACGTAGTCGAGCGCGTCGCGGTAGCGGTCGCCCCGCATCGTCACCAGGTTGGGGATGTGGCCGAACAGCGGTCCGAGCAGGTTGCCCGTGAAGGCGATCCGCTCCTCCGGCAGCCACACCACCAGTGAGTCGGTGGTCTCCCCGCCGGGGGTGGACAGCAGCTCGAGTCGTCGACCGCCCTCTTCCAGCACGAGGTGGTCGTCGAACACGACGGTCGGCTCCGGGCGTGACTGGGCGGGCACGCCGTCCTCGCGGTGCTGCGCGTGCTCGAGCGCCGCCATGATGGCGTGCATCCAGGCGAAGCCGGCGTTCGCCACCCGGAACGCCTCCAGGCGTTCGTTGTCCGCCCGCCAGGTGTCGAAGGACGCCTGGGCGACCACGTCGGTGCCCGGCTCCAGGAAGCGGTCGACGCCCCCGACGTGGTCGTAGTGCCCTTGGGTGAGCACCACGTAGCGGGTCGGCGAGGTATCCACGGCGTCGAACGCGTCACGGTGCAGCGGCGCTTCGAACCCCATGCCGGTGTTGAGGACGATCCGACCGGCAGAGGTGGTGACCAGGTAGGAGTTCGACAGCCCGGGCGACATCCAGATGCCGTCGCCGAGGTCCACCGCCGGTGCGTCCGTGGCCGCTCGGATGGCCTCGGCGCCGGGGCGTCGCCGGTGCAGCGGCAGACCACCCACCGTCGCGGTCACGGTGCCGCTCCGACGGCATCGGTCCCCGCCTGGTCGACGGTGATCATCACCTTGCCGCAGTCGCCCCCGCCTTCGAGCAGCGCCAGTGCGTCGTCGACGCGATCGAGGGGGAACCGGTGGGTGACCATCGGGGACAGGTCCCGCCGGGCGAGCAGGTCCACTGCGTCGGCGAAGCGCGGCGGGTACTCCATGGAGCCGCGGATGGTGAGCTGCTTCATGAGCACCAGCAGGAAGCTGACGGGGACGGGTTGGTGGTGCAGCGCCACCACGCACAGGTGTGCCCCCGGTCGGCAACGCTCGATGACCTCGGTGATCACCCGATCCGACCCGGATGCCTCGATGAAGGCGTCGGTGGCGGGTGCGGGACCGAACATGAACGGCGTGGTGCCGTGCAGCTCGGCCAGCACGTCGAACACGTCGGTGGTGGTGGGGTCGACGGCGTGGCGTGCCCCCAGCTCGATCGCCAGGTCGCGGCGGGTCGGGCTCACCTCGACCGCCACCACGTCGTCGATGCCACGGTCGAGCAAGGTCGCCACCGACGCCAAGCCGATCGGCCCGCAGCCGAAGACCGCCACCGACTGGCCGGGACGCACCTCCGCCTGGTCGACGGCCCGAATCCCCACCGCCAGCGGCTCGGCGAGCGCCGCGACCTCGAGGGGCAGCTCGGGAGGCACGGGAACGAGCCGGTCACCTCGGGCGGCGTCGCGCACCAGCAGCCGCGGCGCCAACCCTCCCTCGGCCGAGCCGTTGCCGATGCGGCCCAGCTCGTCGTCGCCGGGGTGCACCACCACTCGGTCCCCGGGGGCCACGGACGTCACCTCGGCGCCGACCTCCTCCACCACCCCGGACATCTCGTGGCCGAGGGGCATGGGGGCCCCGCCCGGACCGACGAGCCCACCCATGCGGATGTAGCCGAGGTCGGAGCCGCAGATCCCGCAGGCCGCCACTCGCACCACGGCGTCGCGTGGCCCGGGTCGGGGAGGGTCCACGTCGTCGAGGCGGACCTCGCCGGGTCCGTGCACTCGGACCTGTTGCATGATCAGTCCACCTCCGCTCGCACCTGCGGGAACCGCTCGAAGTAGAAGGCGAAGCGCCGGCGCACGGCGTCGGGTTCGAGACCGAAGTCGGCGCGCAGGTCGTAGACGATGCGCCCTCCGCGACCGCGGGGATGGGCTACGCGGTAGCCCTCCACCGACCGCCGGACCTCGTCGTCGAAGGAGAGGCCCGCCACGGCCAGGATCCGCTCCACCGTGCCCATCTCGTCGCCCATGAACGTGCCGAACTCCACCTCCACCCGCCGTTCGGGTGGCACGAGGTCCAGGTCCCGCACACCGGCGCGGAGCAGCTGCTCGATCCGATCGGACCAGTAGGCGGCCAGTGCGTCGGGCTCCACGTCCACCCGACGAACCCGGTCGCCGTAGGCCAGCATGGTGATCGCCGACTGCAGCACGGCCACCGGGTCGCGCAGCGTGAAGGCGACGGTGGCGTCGGGGAAGGTGCGCATCAGGGGCCCCAGCTGCTCGAGGTGCTGAGGGGTCTTGAGCACCCAGCGGCGAGGGCCGCGCAGGTGGGTCAGCACCTGCAGCTCCCGTCGCAGGAAGGCGTAGTGGGCGTCCTGGTCGAGGCCGAGGTAGTGGTCCCGCCAGCCGGGCACGCGGGCGTGCCACTCCAGGGTGTAGGAGCACAGGTCGAGGTCCATGAGCTCGCACTCCTCCTCGATGGTGGAGGGGTGGCGGTCGTGCATGAGGTTGACCAGCGGGGCGACGGCGGTCGCGGCTTCGTAGCCGGCCAGGCAGCGCAGGTAGCGGGGATCGACGCCGTCGCGTCCCGGCCCGTCCCCGGGGAACGGGGTCGGCTCCACGCACTCCCACCAGGGCAGCGAGCGCAGGCGCGGGTCGGCGGCCAGGAGGTTCACGAGGTGCGTGGTGCCCGACCGGGGCAGGCCCACCACGACCACCGGCGCCTCGAGCTCCACCTCCAGCGCTTCGGGATGGCGGCGCAGGTGGTCCTCGAAGCGAAGTCGTGCCTGGAGCAGACCCACGAGCCGGTTCCGCACGATCAACCTGCCCACACCCGAGAGGCCGGTGTCGGCTTCCACGGCGGCCACCTGGGCGGCCAGGCGGTCCTCCACGGTCGGGTCCCCCAGGTCGTCGAGACCGCTGGTGCGCCGGGCCTCGGCGAGGATCCGGTGGGGATCGAGGTCGACCTCCAGCCCGACGGCGTAGTCGTGGACGGCCTGCTCGTCAGGCGTGCGCCTCGGCGCGCGCAGGTCCTCGATGCGGATGTCGCCGGCGTCGCTGCTCACGGTGCCGGCGTCGCCTCGGGCAGGCCGAGGTGCTCCGCGACCTCCGCCAGCGGGGATCCCGGGACCACGTCGTCGAAGCCGGGCTTGGGCGGGGCTCCCGGCTTCACCCGCACGACGGCGTCCTCGCCGCAGTAGCGGATCGACAGCGCCCGGCGGGGGGTGGCGGTGCGGTTCCCGTCGGCGGCGTGCAGGGCGGCCGAGTGGTGCACGGTCAGGTCGCCGGCGGCGAGGTCGAAGCCGAACACGTCGGGGTCGTCGGGGTCGGGCTGCGGCGGCATCTCCCCCTCCGTGCCAGGGATCGGGTCCTCGATCACGAACAGCGTCGGCCGGTAGCGGGCGGGCACCAGGTGGGAGCCACGCAGGAAGCGCAACGCACCGGCAGCCGGTGGGGCGGGGTCGAGGGCCACCCACATGGTGGCCAGCTGGCGTCCCTGCACGTGGAAGTACCCGTCGTCGGTGTGCCAGCGGGTGGGCACCGTGGAGCCAGGATCCTTCACCAGCACGCTGTCCTCGTAGAGCCACAACCGAGGGGTGTCGAGCACGGCGGCGGCGATGGTGGGCAGGACGCCGGTGGTGGCCAGCTCGAGGAAGGCCGCGCTGGTGCGCCAGTGGTCCACCCCTGCGCGGAAGCGGGGAGCCTCGGTCGCGGATGCCAGGGCGCTGAGATCCGCGAGGGCGTCGGTGCCCTCGAGTCCGTCGACCGCGGCTCGTGCCGCGGCGAGGGCCGCGGGTGGGAGCGCGTCGCGGACCAGGCAGGCGCCGTCGGTCCAGAAGCGCTCCCGGGCCTCGTCGAGCTGTGACGTGACCGATGTCATCGGCGCAGCATAGGAGCGATGGGTGTGAGGCGCCGGGCGACCCGTGCCGGCCCCGGCGCGGCGTGCCCGGCGGTCGATCGGGACGGCGCGGCGTTCCCCGGGTCAGTCCTTGAAGTCCGGGGTCCGGCCGTCACGGCGGGCCCGGGCGGCCTCCTCGAAGTTCTGGGTGGTCAGGCGCACGAACAGCTGGGTGTGGCTCTCCAGCTCGATGGCCGCCCGCAGGCTGGAGGTCTCCTGGGCGGCCCACATCACCCGCTTGGTGAGCGCGACGCCCTGGGTGCTCCAGCCGTTGATCCGCTCCGCCAGGTCGAGCGCCTCGTCCAGCAGCTCGTCGCCGGGCACCACGCGCGACACCAGGCCGATGGCCGCGGCCTCCTCTGCGTCGACGTCGCGCCCCGAGAGCATCATCTCGAAGGCCCGCGACGTGCCGATGGCACGGGGCAGCAGGTAGCTCAGGCCCAGCTCCGTGGCGGTGAGCCCGTTGTTGATCCCCGCGGCGCGGAAGATGGCGGACTCGGCCGCCAGCCGGATGTCGGCGCCCAGCGACAGGCAGAGGCCCCCGCCGATGGCCGGTCCGTTGATGGCGGCGATGACCGGTTGGGGCATCCGCTGCATGGCGGGGATGAGGTCGGAGAGGATCGTGATGGCCTTGGTGGCGATGCGGGTGAGGGTGAGGCCGTCGATGTTGGGGGGCGGCTCGTCGTCGCGCACGTCCGCCCCGGAGCAGAACCCCCGACCTGCGCCGGTGAGCACCACGCAGTGGGTGTCGTGGTCCTCACCGACCTCGGCGAAGGCGTCGTGCAGGGGGAGCATCAGGTCGAAGGACATGGAGTTCATCCGCTCCGGCCGGTTCAAGGTGATGACCGCGGTGTGAGGTCGGGGGTGCTCGACGAGCACCATCGGCTCGGCGTCGTCCCGTGTGGCGGCTGAGTCCTGCGGGGCCATGGCTGGCCCTCCTCCCTGATCGGCGTTCTGCTCTGCAGAAGGTGTCGGTGGAGACACCTCTCGCAGAGCAGAACGGTAGGCGGTCGGCGGAGGTGGTGGGCTCAGGCGACCGGTCGGGCCGAGGTGCCGGTGCGCTCGGCGGTGGCCCGCAGGCCGGCGATGGCGGCGGTGAGGATCGTGTCGACGAAGGCGTCGTCGGTCTCGGCGCCGTCGATCAGGCGCCGGTGGGTGAAGGGCCCGATGATCAACGCCATCGCCGTGTCGAGGTCGAGGTCGGCTCGGATCTCGCCGCGGAGCTGGGCGAGCTGCAGCACGGTGCGCAGCGGTCGGCGCCGTTCCTCGACCAGGTCGTGGAGCAGCCCGCCCAGCGCAGGGTCGCGTCGGGACGCGTCGAGGAGGATCGCCAGCAGCTGGGGAACCCGCTGCGCCTCCTCGTCCTGGCGGAAGCCCTCGAAGAGGAGGCGGAGGTCGTGCTCCAGCGATCCCGTGTCGGGGGTGGGGTGCTGCACCAGGCAGCAGCTGGCCGCGGCCACCACCAGCGACTCCTTGGAGCCGAAGTGCCGGTAGAGGGTGGAGCGGGCCACGCCGGAGCGGCTGGCCACCTCTTCCAGGGTCACGCCCTCGACCCCGACCTCGAAGAGCAGCTCGACGGTGGCGGCGAGCGCAGCCTGGTGGGCGGCGGAGCTACGGGGGCGGGCCATCGGACGCGAGCGTAGCGGAACCGGTTCCAGCCAGGCAGGGCCGCGAGGTTGGCGGGCACGGCATCGTGACGCGAATCACACCAGCAGTTGGCAAACCGCGTGGCCAGGGTGCATGGGGTGGCCGTAGAGTTATGCGCCACCGGCGTCGCGTAATCGATGTCAACACGCACGCCTGGACCGGGCTGCGGGATCGGAGCCCCCATGCAGTTCGCATCTGACGACGCGATCGACCCGACGGTCTATCGGCGTCGCTGGCTGATCCTCGTCGTGCTGTGCCTCAGCCTGATGATCGTCATCATCGGCAACACCAGCCTCAACGTGGCCATCCCCACCCTGGCGCGTGACCTGAACGCCTCCACCAGCGAGCTGCAGTGGATGGTCGACGCCTACTCGCTGGTGTTCGCCGGGTTGCTCTTCGCCGCCGGCACCGCCGGCGACCGCTACGGGCGCAAGGGGGTGCTGCAGACGGGCCTCGGGATCTTCCTGGTCGCCGCCGCGCTCGCCGCCAGCGCAGACACCACCGGTGTGGTGATCGCCTCGAGGGCGGTCATGGGCGCCGCCGCAGCACTCGTGATGCCGGCCACGCTGTCGATCCTCACCAACGTGTTCCCCGCCCACGAGCGACCGAAGGCCATCGCCGTGTGGGCCGGGGTGTCCGGCGCCGGCGCAGCCCTCGGCCCGATCGTGTCGGGCTGGCTGCTGGAGCACTTCTGGTGGGGTTCGGTCTTCCTGGTGAACGTGCCGGTGATCCTGCTGGCCATGGTCGCCGGGGCGGTGCTGGTCCCCAAGTCGAAGGACCCCGAGGAGCAGCCCATCGACCTGCTCGGGGTGCTGCTCTCGATCGTCGGTCTGAGCTCCCTCGTGTACGCCATCATCGAAGCCCCGAACTGGGGGTGGACGTCGCCGGAGACGCTCGGGATGTTCGCCCTGGCCGTCGTCGCCCTGGTGCTGTTCGGCCTGTGGGAGGTCCGCACGAGGTTCCCGATGCTCGACCTGCACCTCTTCCGAGACCGCCGCTTCAGTGTGGCCTCCGGCGGCATGACGCTGATCTTCTTCGCCATGTTCGGCACCTTCTTCATGGTCGCCCAGTACTTCCAGATGGTGCTGGGCTACACGCCGCTGGAGTCGGGCCTGATCATGCTGCCGTGGGCGTTCGTGATGATGCTCCTGGCGCCGATGGCCCCGACGCTGGTGGGTCGCTTCGGCGCCCACCGGGTCGTGCCCGTGGGGCTGGGGTTGACGGCGGTGGGCCTGGTGGTGTTCTCCTTCTTCGAGACCGACACCTCGCTCGCGCTGATCTACGCCTCGGTGATCCCGATGGCCATGGGCATGGCGCTGACCATGACGCCGCTCACCACGCTGATCATGGCGTCGGTGCCCCTCGGGAAGGCCGGGGTGGGCTCGGCGATGAACGACACGACCCGGGAGCTGGGTGGCGCGCTCGGGGTGGCGGTGCTCGGCTCTGTGGTGAGCTCGGTCTACTCGTCCAACCTCGCGTCGGCGGTAGCCGGGCTGCCTGAGTCCGCCAGGGCGATGGCCAGCGAGGGCCTCGCCGGTGCGCTCGGGGTCGCCGAGAGCATGGGCGAGGCCGGTGGGTCGGTGGCCGCCGCGGCCACGACGGCCTTCGTCGACGGGATCAGCGTCGCCGCCCTCAGCGGTGCCGGCGTGGTGGTGGTCGCCGCGGTGCTCGCCTGGTTCCTGCTGCCCGCCAGCCACGACGTGCCCGCCGGCGCCCACGTCGGCGCGGCGCCCGAGGAGGGGGCCGCGGGCGAGGTCGTCGACGAGGGCGTCGTCGAACCCGGTCCCGTCATCAACTGAGGCACCCCTCCCCCGCCCCCACACCAACTGTCCGGCGTGAGCCACGCCGGCGTGGTCCCACAGCTGCCAGTTGGCAGGTGAACGGTGTTCGCTGCGGCGTGGCGGCGCACCTAGAGTCGTCACATGAGCACCATGAGCACGCAGGGCAGGTTCGACGGACGGGTCGTGGTGGTGACCGGCGCCGCCCGGGGCATCGGGGAAGGCATCGCCCGACGCTTCGCCGCTGATGGGGCCCAGGTGATGCTGGGCGACATCGACGCCGACGGGGTGGAGCAGACCGCTTCGTCGATGGGGGAGCGCGCCGGCTGGATCCGCTGCGACGTGACCCAGGAAGCGGACGTCCAGGCCCTGGTCGCCGCGGCGGTGGATCGCTTCGGCCGCCTCGACGTGATGGTCAACAACGCCGGCGCCATCGGGGCGCGCGGTTCCATCCTCGACATCGCCGTGGAGGACTGGGACGCCACCATGGCGCTGCTGCTGCGCAGCGTGTTCCTGGGCATGAAGACCGCCGGCCGTGTCCTGGTCGACCAGGGCGAGGGCGGTGCCATCATCAGCACCTCCAGCGTGGCCGCCCACTCGCCCGGCAACGGTCCCCACACCTACGGCACCGCCAAGGCGGCGGTGGCGCACCTCACCCAACGGGTGGCTCTGGAGCTGGCCGAGCAGCGCATCCGCGTCAACGCGGTGTGCCCCGGCAGCGTGGTGACTGCCCTGGTCGCCGACGCCGTGGGTGTCGGCCCCGAGTCGTACGGGGTCCTCGAGGAGATGACGACGGCCATGCGGGCCTACCCGGCCGCGCTGGGCGTCGACGACATCGCCGCGGCGGTGGCCTGGCTGGCCAGCGACGACGGCACCATGGTGAACGGGCAGGTGATCACCGTCGACGGAGCGGAGTCCGTCGGGCCGAGGTGGTCGAACCAGATGATGAAGTAGCGCCCCGCGGCCAGCCCCCGATCGGGCGGAGGTGGAGGACGCAGGCCTATCGCATCCAGAGGGCGTCGAGCTGGTGGTGGGAGATCCGCCACCCCTCGGCGGTGCGCACCAGCTCCTCGCGGTAGACGCCGCCCACCACGAACGGCGGGCCGTCCTGGAGGTGGTGGGCGATGAGGTTCGCCCGCAACGTGCCGGTGTCGCCGTCGAGGTCGACCTCCACGCCCGCGATGTGGTGGTGGGTGGCCTTGTAGACGCCGAGCGCGGTGCTCACCGCGACCTCGAGGTCGGCGTAGCCGGCGATGGGGGGGCCACCGGCCAGCACGCTGGTCACCTCGGGCACGAAGCAGGTCGACAAGCGAGCCCAGTCCCGCTCGTCGAGGCTGGAGCCGTAGCGGATGATGAGCTCGGCGGCCTGATGGCGTTCGGCCAGGGCTTGGGATGGGTCCATGGGGTGCTCCTCGCGGGTCAACCGGCGGTGGGGGCGCTCTGCATCGCGAACACGTCCACCGGCACGGCGCTCTGCAACGCCAGGCCGGTGACCGAGTCGAACAGCTCGTCGTCGGGGATGAGGTGCTGCACGTTCACGCCCTCGTCGTCGGGGCCGCCCCACCCGAAGGCCAGCGCCACCGTGGTGGGCCCGAGGTCCTCGGAGGGCTCCACGACGGCCTGCACCTCGCCGTAGCCGCTGCGCACCACCACCGTGTCGCCCTCGGACACCCCGAGGGAGGCCATGGAGGAGGGGTGCATGAGCAGGGGGTTGTAGGGGCGCCGGGCGGCGAGTGAGGGGAGGTTCTGCCCTTGGGTGCAGTACACCTCCTTCATGCGGTAGGTGATCATGCGGAAGCCGAAGGCGTCGTGGTCGGTGTAGGCGCCGCCGGTGGTGACCGGCTCGGCGAGCACCTCGGCCAGCTCCCCGATCACGTCGGGGTGGCCCACCCGCATGGGCTGGTCGGCGTGGCCGGACATGTAGCCCACGATGCCGCCCACCAGCGGCTCCCGGTCGCCCCACACCGCGCCCTCGGGGTGGGCGCGCACCTCGTCGATGGGGATGCGGGAGTTGGCGTGCAGCGCGTCGATCATCTCGTCCGCAGTGGGGGTGCGGTCCATGTCGAGGCCGGGCAGGTCGATGGCGAAGCCCATGCGGGTGGCCAGGCCCCAGAAGATCTCCCAGTCGTCGAGCACCCCGGGGGGTGCCGGCACGAGCGCCGGGGTGTACTGGCTGAAGGCGAACGGGAACGAGCCGTCCATGATCTTGGTGACGTCGACCCGTTCGAAGGGGTGCTTCACCGCCATCACGTAGTCGGCGTGGCGGGCGGTGGCGCTCATGAACAGGTCGTTCACCACCAGCAGCTCCAGCTCCTGCATCGCCCGGGCGGTGGAGGTGGCATCCGCGAACACCAGGGCGGGGTTGCCGCCGTGCACGATCAGCGCCTTCACCTGGCCGATCCCCGGGGTGAGGATCTCGTCGGTGAGGGTGTTGGTGGGCAGCTCCTCGAAGAAGTTGAGGTAGTTGAAGGAGCCCTCGATCCCCCGGATGCGCGACTTGGGGCCGTGGTAGGGGGCCATGGTGACGGGCCCGTCCATGTCGGGAAGGGCGAAGTTGAGCGCCCCGGCGTGGCGGGTGAGCCCGCCGCGTCGGTCGTAGCGTCCGCAGAGCACGTTGAGGGTCATCACCAGCTGGGTGGCGAGGTTCTGGTGGCGTGCCATGTGGAGGCCCGTGCCGCTGGTGGCGCCTCCGCTGGGTGCGGTGGCGAACAGGGTCGCAGCCGCTTCGATGTCCTTGGCCGGCACGCCGGTGCGCCGGGCGGCGTAGTCGAGCTCGAATGGCCGGACCGCGTCGGCGAGCTCGTCCAGGCCGCTGGCGTGGGCGGCGACGTAGGCGTGGTCGTAGAGGTCGCGCTCGAGGACGAGGTTGATCATCGCCGCCAGCAGCGTGGCGTCCTCGCCGGGGCGCACCTGGAGGTGCAGGTCGGCCATCCGGGCGGTCTCGGAGCGGCGGGGGTCGATCACGATCAGCTGCATGCCCCGGGCCTTGGCGTCGTTGAGGCGCCGGCGGGGATCGGACTGGGGCATGCTCATGAAGTGCGAGCCCACCGGGTTGGTGCCCACGAACATGGCCACGTCCGCGTGGTCCACGTCGAGCAGCTGGAGGGGCAGGGGAGAGCCGAACAGCCGGCTGGCCGCCACGATCATGCTGGGCGAGTCGATCGTGAAGGACGTGTACATGCGCTTCGAGCCGAGGCCGGCCAGCCAGGCGCTCACCAGCGGCGGACCGCCCGCGGCGGTCCGGTGGGCCCCGTCGCCGACGTAGACGGCCACGGCGTCCGGGCCGTGGCGCTCCACGATGTCGGCCAGCCGGTCGGCGATCTCGTCGAGCGCCTGCGAGGCGTCGACCTCGTCGAAGGTGGGCTCGGCGTGCTTGGACCCACGGCGGCGGAGGCTGGAGAGCAGGCGGTCCGGATGGTGGATGCGCTCGGGTTCGGCGCGGCCCTTGAGGCACGTGTAGCCCTGGGAGACCGGGTTGTCCGGATCCCCCCGCACGGCCAGCACCCTGTCGCCGGCGACGTCGACGCGCACGCCGCACAACGTGTGGCAGAACCGGCAGAACGAGGTGACGGTCTCGACGGCACCGGTCTCCGCGTTGCCCCTGTCCTGCGCGTCTCCCGTGGTCATCGAACCCCCCGAACCCCTCGATCAGCTCGGTCGACGACCGGCCTGAGTTAACAGCATTAACCTCAGGCTACTACCGGAGGTCGGCGGGTCAAGACCGGGCGTCGCGGAAGAAGTGGAGCATCGACGCCGTCTGGCTGGCGGTGGCCATCAGGCGGCCGTCGCGGCTCCACACGTGCACCACTCCGTGGCAGTAGTCGCCCATCGCCATGTGGGGCCGCAGGTCGAGCAGCACCCATTCGGTCTCCACGAACGACCCGAGGCGGACGGTGTTGTCGAGGCTGGTGCCACCGGAGAACACCTCGAGCGTGTAGGCCACCGACATCGGCACCAGATCGGCCATGAAGGCGGCGACCGCCGGGCTCACCGGCCGTCGATCGGTCCGGCGGGTCCAGAGGCAGATCCGGCGGGGGGCAGGGTCCGGATGCTCCAGGATCTCCGGCTGGCGGATCTCGATGGCCCGGTCGATCCCGCCGCTCATGGGGAACGGCAGCTCGAACCCGTCGGGCGCGAAGGGGGCGATGCCGCTGAACACGCCGTCCCAGCGCGTCGAGTCCTCCGGGTCGGTGACGGTCGGGGCGCGCTCGAACTCGGCGGTCAGCCCGCGCTCGCGGTGGTGGCCGGTCGCGCCGAGGGAGGCGAACACCACCTCGTCCCCGCCGGCTGTGGCGGTGACCCGCACCTGGTTGGTGCGGTGGCCCGCGGCCAGCACCTCCGCCCGGACCGACACCTCGGCACGGTGGTTGGCGGTGGCGACGAACTGGGTGGTCATCCACACCGCCGGCCGGTCGGTGAGCAGCTCGGCAGCGGCCACCGATGCGGCGATGGCCGTCCCGCCGTAGAGCTTGCCGTCGAGGCGGGCCAGGTGCTCGGTCACCGTGAAGCGGTACTCCCCCGGAGCGTCTCCGGGGCGCAGGCCGAGGAAGTCGACGTCGTCGTGCATGGCGGCGCCACGCTACCGGCGCGGCGGTGGCGTCACCGGTGTCGGCGGCGCGGCCCGACGGCGGTCATCGGTCACCCCCGAGGAGTGCGGGCACGACGAAGTCGCCCAGGTAGGCGCGCACGTCGGCCTCGCTGCGCACCATCCCCGGGGTGTCGATGAGGCTGAGCACGACCCGGAAGAGGTGGTCGACGACCCGTTCGGGCGACGCGGTCGCCCCCCGGGTCGCGTCGGGGGTCGCGTCGAGCAGCCGCATCATGGCCAGCAGCTCGGCGGCACGGGCCCGGAACCTCCCCGCCGCCGGCCCGAAGAGCGCGGCCCGGGCCACCGGCTCGGCGACGAGGGAGGCGAGCACCCGGTTGTGGCGGCCCTCCTGGACGGCGAAGGTCAACGAGTCCACCAGGGCCTCCTCCGAGGTGGAGGACCGTCCGATGATGTCCACCAGCCGGTCCGCGACCTCGTCGGCCTGGTGGTCCAGCATCGCCGTGACGAGCTCGTCGCGGCCGCCGGGGAAGTGACGGTGCAGGGTGGTCCGGTGCACGCCGGCGGTCGTGGCGATCTCCTCCAGCGACACGCGGTCCACGCCGTGGAGCGCACAGCAGCGGGCGGCGGCTTCGACGATGCGACGGCGGGTGGGATCGTCGTCGCCTCGGCTCATGTCCTGACGGTACTCGGGGCGGGTCGGGCCGATGCGGGTCGAGCTGATGCCGGTCGGGCCGATGCGGGACGGGCCGAGGCGGCCGAAGCCGATCCCTCAAGGTCGATGGCGGGCAGGCGGCGCTCGAGCCAGCGTGGGATCCACCAGTTGCGCTCGCCGAGGAGGGTCATGGAGGCGGGGACGAGCACCTGGCGGATGACGGTGGCGTCCAGCAGGACGGCAACGGCCAGGCCGAAGCCGGTCATCTTCACCTCGATGGCCGTGGCGGAGGCGAACCCGGCGAAGACGGCGAACATGATCACCGCGGCGGCGGTGACCACCCGGGAGCTGGCGCCGAGGCCCTCCACGACCGCTGCGGTGTTGTCCCGGCCGGAGGACCAGGACTCGCGGATGCGGGAGAGGATGAAGACCTCGTAGTCCATCGACAGGCCGAACAGCACGGCGAACATCACCAGGGGGAGCGAGGAGAAGATGGGCACCGGGCGGGCGATGCCGACCAGCGCTCCACCCCAACCCCACTGGAACACCGCCACGACCACTCCGTAGGCCGCGGCGATGCCCAGCACGTTCATGGCTGCCGCCTTGAGCGCCACGATCGGGGCTCGGAACACCGCGGTCAGCAGGAGCACGCTGAGGCCGATCACCGCCGCCACGAACCACGGCAGCCGCGCGGAGAGGTGGTCGTCGAGGTCGACGTAGAACGCCGTCGCCCCGGTGACGTCGATCCCTGCCCCGGTCGCATCGAGCCCGTCCAGGTCTCGCAGCCGCCCGACCAGCTCGGCGGTGTCCGCCGACTCCGGCCCGCTGCGGGGGATCACCTGCACCACCCACGTGTCCGCGCCGGCGTTGGGGATGGGTGGGCTCACCGAGCGGACCCCCTCCATGCCGGCCAACCAGGTGTGCACCGCGGTGACCTGATCCGTGTCACCGGTCTCGACGGTGACGAACAGGGGGCCGTTGGCGCCGATGCCGAACCCCTCGGTCATGAGGTCGAAGGCCACGCGGGCCGGATCGTCCTCGGTTCGGTGGCGGGCGTCCGGCCAGCCGGTGTGCAGCGACAGGAAGGGTGCTGCGAGCGCCACCAGGGCCACGGTGCCCATCGCCAGGGAGCGCCATGGGCGTCGGGTCACCCAGGTGGCCCACAGCGTGCTCCACGGCGGCGGCGCCTCCGGATCCGACTCGGCTCGTAGGCGCACGAACGGGACACGCCAGGCGTCGATCCTCGTGCCGAGCAGCCCGAGCAGCGCCGGCAGAGCGGTCAACGCCGCCAGCACCGCCACGGCCACCGTGAAGGAGACGGCGACGCCCATGCTGGTGATCACCGGCATCCCGATGCTCCACACCGCCAGCATCGACACGATGACGGTGGCGCCGGCGAAGAGCACCGAACGTCCGGAGGTGTCGACGGCCCGGGATGCAGCCGCCACCGGCTCCGCGCCGGCGCGGAGGTCCTGGCGGTGACGGGCCACGACGAACAGGGCGTAGTCGACACCCACCGCCAGGCCGATCATCGTCGCCATCGCCGGTGCCACCGAGTTCACCTCGGTGACCGCGGCGAGCAGACGGGTGCCGGCCAGCCCCAGCGGGACGGCGATCGCCGCCAGCGCCAACGGCAGGGCCACCGCACCGACGGAGCCGAACGCCAGCGCCAGCACCACCACCGCTGCGAGGATCCCGACGAGCTCTCCGGTGCGGGCTGCCTCCGGGCGGACCCGCTCGAAGGACGGACCACCGAAGCCGACCTCGAGGCCCGCTCGGCGCGCCGGTGCTCCGGCGGCGACGATCTCCTCGACGGTGTGCTCGGGCACGTCGAGCGCACCGACGTCGAACAGGATCGGCGCGTAGGCGGTGCGTCCGTCGGTCGACTGCAGCAGGGACGCCGCGGGGCCGCTCGGGGCGATGACGCCCTGCACGTGGCCGATCTCCTCGATGCGCCCCAGGGTGGCGGCGACGGCCTCCTGGGCGGCGGGGTCGTCGAGACGTCCCGTCGGGGTCCGGAAGACCGCGATGCCCCTGCCCGCACCCTGCTCGGGGAACCGCTCGGCGAGCCGGCGGGCCGCCGCCTCCGAGGGTGCGCCGGGCACGGTGATGTTGGGGCCGGGCGGCTGCCCCCACGCCAACGATGCGCCGAGCAGTCCGGCGCCGAGCACCGCCCAGGCGCCCAGCACCCGCCACGGGTGCCGGGCCGACCAGCTGCCGATGCTCGCCAACGCCGTGGGTGCCCGGAGCTCTCTGCGCATGTGGGTTGCCTCCTCCGCCGGTCGGCCGTGATGTGCGATCCAGGTCGGGCTCGGTGTCAGTGTTCCGTGCCGCTGGGTGATGCTACAAGTTCGACAGGATGTGTAGCAGATGTTGTGACAGGTGCCTCACCCTCCGGTGGCCGGTGGTGGCACCATGGATCCCCATGTCGTCGATCCGTTGGCCGGTCGTGGCCGCCACCGCCCTGGCCATCTGCGGGGTCGTCCTCGGGGGGCTGGTCGTGGAGCTGGTGCGCGGCGACGACGATCCGGTGGCCGCAACCGCGGCGGAGCCGACCTCGACGGCGCCGCGCGGGGACGGCGAGCCCGAGCGGGACCGGACGACGACCTCCACCACCAGAGCGCCGAGGCCTCCGGCGGACACCCTCCGCCTTCGGGAGCTCACCACCATCTCCGGTGACATCTCGCCGAAGTCCGTCGTCGCCTCCGGCACCGGCATCGTGACCGCGCAGAACATGATGTACCGCCACACCGTGACCGCCTACGACGCCGACGGCGCACCCCTGGCCACCGTGCCCGACCGGGTGACCCTGAGCGACTTCGGCATCGACAAGGAGGGCGAGTACCAGGGCGCACCCGTGGAGGCCGCCTTCGTGAGCGACGGCTCCAAGGTCTACGTGTCCAACTACTCGATGTACGGCCCCGGGTTCTGGGAGGGCAGCGACGACTGCACGCCCGCCAGCGACGTGCCGCCCAGCTACCTCTACCGGATCGACACCTCGTCCTGGGAGATCGACCAGGTGGTGCCGGTGGGGTCGGTGCCCAAGTACGTGGCGGTCACCCCCGACGACGAGCGGGTGCTCACCACCAACTGGTGCTCCTGGGACCTCACCGTGTCGTCCACCTCCGACGGCGCCGAGCTGGCCCGGATCTCTCTCGGCCGCTACCCGAGGGGCATCGCCGTGTCACCGGAGGGTGACGTCGCCTACGTGGCGATCATGGGGGAGACGAGGGTCGCCCGGGTGGACCTGCGGGACTTCACGGTCAGCTGGATCGAAGGCGTGGGCGTGGGCCCGCGCCACGTGGTGTTGAGCCCGGACGGCCGCCACCTCTACGTGAGCAACAACAAGGGGGGCACGGTGGCCAAGGTCGACACGGCCAGCGGCGAGGTGGTGGCGGAGCAGCGCACCGGCAGCCAGCCGCGCTCGATGGACATCTCCACCGACGGCACCGCCGTGTACGTCGTGAACTACGACTCCTCCACGATGAGCAAGCTCGACACCGACGACCTGCACGTCATCGAGGAGATGCCCACCGGTGGCCATCCCATCGGCATCACCTACGACGACCTCACCGGCAGGGTGTGGGTGGCCAACTACACGGGCACCATCGACGTCTACGACGAGGTGGGCGCCTGAGCGCCGAGTCGCAGGATCGATCGACCTGCCCACTTCCGAACTGTCCGTTGTGGGACCCCACCGGTGCGGCCCACAGCTGTCAGATGGGGTGGCGACCGCGCCGCCCGACGGAGGCCGGGCCAGCGGTTCGGACCGACGCACAGAAGGAGTTCCCTGAGGCGGCGCGGTCGCTCACGAGCTCGAGCCTCTCCCACGGAGATGAGCGCCGGCTGAGAGCGGGCTGCGGACTTGCTGGGACCGTGGCAGTACCCTCTGGCGGTCGCTGCGGCCGGGGGGTCGGTCGGACGGAGGAGGTCCCGTGCGCGCTCGGATGCTGGTGGTTGCCATGGTGTGCGGCGCGCTCGTGCCCGCCTGCTCCGACGACGGCGGTACTGGCGGGGAGGTCCGGGACACCGAGCCCACCTCGGCCTCGGCCCCGACGACGACCGCTGCGGTGCGTCCCGACGGTCCTGCCGCCGAGCTCTCCGAGGAGCTGACCGCCGGCAGCGGGCCGTTCGTGGCCGCAGCGGCATCCGAGGACCTGCCCGAGGGCTGGGTGGAGCAGGAGTACGTGGCAAGCGGTTCGGCCAGCTCCTACACCCCCGTCGGCGAGCTCGACCCGGAGGGGACCTGGACCTTCGAGGAGGCCGACGCCGCGCCCTACCGCACCCGGGTGCTGGTGCGGCGGCCGGCGGACCCGCAGGACTTCTCCGGCACGGTGATCGTGGAGTGGTTGAACGTGAGCAGCGGGTTGGACGCCAACCCCGAGTGGGCCAGCATGCAGGAGGAGATCCTCCGTCAGGGCCACGCCTGGGTGGGCGTGTCGGCGCAGCTCATCGGGGTGGCGGGCGGCCCGGTGCTCGTGAGCCCTCCCGGCGTGGGTGACCTCGCCGGCAAGGGGCTGGTGAACCTGGACCCCCAGCGCTACGGGACCCTCGAGCACCCTGGGGACGGCTACTCCTTCGACATCTTCACCCAGGTGGCGCGCGCCGTGCGGGGAGGTGCGCCCGCCATGGGCGACCTCGAGGCCGAGCGGGTGCTGGCCGCCGGCGAGTCGCAGTCGGCCATCGCCCTCACCACCTACTACAACGGCGTCCAACTCCTCACCGAGGCCTTCGACGGGTTCTTCGTGCACAGCCGTGCGTCGGTCGCCCTGCCGCTGGTGGGCCCCGGTGAGTACGCCGACCTCGCCGGCTCCATCGGCACCACGCCCACCCGGTTGCGCACCGACCTGACGGCGCCGGTGCTGACGCTGCAGTCCGAGGGCGACGTCGTCGGGGTGCTCGACTCGGTGGCGGTCCGCCAGCCCGACGACGAGCACCACCGCCTGTGGGAGGTGGCGGGCACCGCGCACGCCGACACCCACCTGGTCGGTCCCCTCGTCGACTCCATCGACTGCGGCGTCCCCATCAACGACGGGCCGCTGCACCTGGTCGCCAAGGCCGGCCTTCGGGCCCTGGAGGGCTGGGTGCGCGACGGCACCGCACCCCCCGAGGCGGAACGGCTCGAGCTGCTCGACGGCGCCACCCCCCTCCTGCTGCGCGACGACGACGGCATCGCCGTCGGGGGGATCCGCACGCCCCCGGTGGCGGTCCCCCTCGACGTGCTCTCCGGCGAGCCTGGTCCGAGCAGCGAGCTGTTCTGCCTGCTCATGGGCTCCACGACGCCGTTGCCGGCCGAGCGGGTGGCCGAGCTCTACGACTCGGCGGAGGAGTACGAGCAGCTCTACGCCGAGTCCACCGAGGCGACCGTCGACGCCGGCTTCGTGCTCGAGGACGACCGGGACGCGCTGGACGCCTACGCGTCGCCGGACCGCGTCGCCGGCTGACCGCCCGTCCGACCGGAGGACAGCGCGTTCCCAGCCGGCGCTCAGCGGACTCCCAGCTGCGGCGGGCATGCTGGAGCCATGGCCGCGCCGACCGTGCTGCTCGTCGACGACGAGGACAACCTCCGCTCCATGCTCGAAGCCGCTCTGAGCCACCACGGATTCGAGGTGCACCCGGCCGCCAACGGCCGCGACGCCATCGGGTTGGCCCATGCGGTGGTGCCCGACATGATCGTGCTCGACGTGATGATGCCCGACCTCGACGGCTTCGAGGTGTGCCGGCGGCTCCGCTCCGAGGGGGTGAAGGCGCCGGTGGTGTTCCTCACCGCCAAGGACACCACCGAGGACAAGGTGCGCGGCCTCACCCTGGGCGGCGACGACTACCTGGTGAAGCCCTTCAGCCTCGAGGAGCTGGTCGCCCGCATCCACGCCGTGCTGCGTCGCACCGGCCAGGCCGGCTCGCTGGAGTCGGTGCTGCGCTGCGACGACTTGGTGCTCGACGACGACGCCCACCGGGTGACCCGGGCCAGCCGTGAGGTGTCGCTGTCGCCCACGGAGTTCAACCTCCTGCGCTTCCTGCTGGCCAACCAGGGACGGGTGCTGTCCAAGGCGCAGATCCTGGACCACGTGTGGGACTTCGACTTCAACGGCGACGGCGGCATCGTGGAGACCTACATCGGCTACCTGCGCCGCAAGCTCGACGACGGCGAGGACAAGCTGATCCACACCGTGCGGGGGGTGGGCTACACCCTCCGGTCGTCTCGGACCACGACGTGACCCTGCGGGCGCGCCTGCTGACGGCCATGGGCCTGGTGGCCGTGCTGCTGGTGTGCGCCGCCGTGGTGGTGATCCGCACCACCACCGTGCAGATGGTCGACCAGGTCGACGCCCAGCTCGCACAGGTCGCCGAGGGCACCGGCCGAGGGTTCGGCCCCGAGCCCGGGCACGGCCGGCCCGGCGAGGAGCCGGAGTGGGAAGGCGACGACTTCACCACCGTGTACCTGGGCGTGTTCTACGACGACGAGCTGGTGGACGAGATGGTGCCCAGGGTGGGCAACGGCGACAGTCCCGTGCCGCAGCTCGACGCCGCCACCGCCCACGAGCTGGCCGAGGAGGGGACTGCCACGACGGTCGACTCCAGCGTCGCCGGGGTGCGCTACCGGGTCATCGCCCGGGTGGAGGCGCGCTCGGGGACCACGCTGGTGTTCGGCCTCCCCCTCGACAACGTCGATGCCTCGGTCGAGCGCCTGATGGTGGTCGAGCTGGTGGCCATCGGCGGCGTGCTCCTCGTGCTGGCCGTGATCACCTGGTGGGTCCTGCGCCTGGGGGTGCGGCCGATCCGTCGCATGACCGAGTCGGCCACCACCATCGCCGGTGGCGACCTCTCGGCGCGCGTGCCCGACGCACCCGCCGGCACCGAGGCGGCCGAGCTGGGCGACGCGCTGAACGTGATGCTGGAGCGCATCGAGGCGGCCTTCGCCCACCAGGCCGCCTCCGAGGAGCGGCTGCGGAGGTTCGTGGCCGATGCCTCCCACGAGCTGCGCACCCCCGTCACCACCGTGCGGGGCTACGCCGAGCTGTACCGGATGGGTGGGTTGGACGACCGCGCCAAGCTGGAGGCGGCCATGGCGCGCACCGAGGCGGAGTCGGTGCGCATGGGTCGTCTGGTCGACGACATGTTGACCCTCGCCCGCCTCGACCGGGGGACCAGCCCTGCGCCCGAGGACGTCCGGCTGGACACGGTGGTGGCCGACGCGGCGGCCGACGTGCGCGTGGTGCACCCCGACCACCCGGTGACCGTCGCCTTGGAGCCGGCGGTGGTGCGGGGCTCACGTGACCAGCTCCACCAGGTCGTGGCCAACCTCCTCACCAACGCCGCGGTCCACACCCCGGCGGGCACGGCGGTGCGGGCGGAGGTGTCCCGGACCCTGCAGGGGGTGCGTCTCGTCGTGTCCGACGACGGCCCGGGGATGGACGACGAGACCGCCGCCCACGCCTTCGAGCGCTTCTACCGCGCCGACCCGTCGCGCAGCCGGGCCTCGGGCGGCAGCGGCCTCGGCCTGTCGATCGTGGCGGCCATCGTGGCGGCCCACGGGGGGACCGTGCGCATCGCTGCGCTCGGTGGGGCAGACCACGTGGGGGATCGCGGCGCGACGGTCATCGTCGACCTGCCGTCGGTGCCGAGCTGAGCGGCCCGGCGCGCTCCACGTCGATCCCGAGCAGGCGTGCCGCGTTGTCGTGCAGCACGGCCCGCCGCAGCGCCAGGTCGCCCTCGGTGGCGATGAGCACCCGGGCGAGCGTGAGCGACTGGTGGTAGAAGGGCCAGTCGGTGCCGTAGAGCACGCGGTCCGCCGGCACCGCCTCGAGGACCTGACGCAGCGCCGGCAGACCCAGGCACGACAGCTCGAAGAAGGTGTTCGGGTGGCGGCGGGCGAAGCCGAGGGCCTCCTCGTGCTGCAGGGCGCCCGAGTGGCCGAGCACGAAGGTGGTGTCGGGGTTCTCGGCCAGGGCCCGCTCGTAGCGGGCGACCTGGCTGCGGCGCCGCCCCGCCGCCGGCTCGATGCCCACCGGTCCGCAGTGGAAGAGCACCGGCAGCCCGTGGGCCCCGCAGCGCCCGCAGAGGTGCACGGTGCGCGGGTGGTCGGGCGCGATGAACTGTCCGTTGGGGTGGAGCTTGATGCCGTGGGCGCCCGCTGCCTCCTGGCGTCCGAGGCGCGCCCCGGCGTCGCGGTCCAGGGGGTGCACCGATCCGAACGGCAGCAGCTCCGGGTAGCGCCGGGCCGCGTCGATGAGCGCATCGGCGTTGCGGGCGCCGACCGGCAGGTCGAAGGGCAGCACCACGGCGGATCGGATCCCGAGCGCCGCCATGTCGCGCAGCAGGTTGGGGGCCGTGTGGGTGGTCCGCATGCCCTGGGCGGTCAGGCCGAGCAGCGACACGTCGGCCTTCATGGCGAACAGGGCGGAGCGGTCGAGGTTGCGGTTGGCGTAGAGGTCCAGGTCGACGGGCAGCGTCACGGGCAGGTAGTAGGCCGTCGCCGGGGTCTCGGCGTGCAGGTCGACGCGCAGGCGGCGCAGGTACCCCATGGCCAGGTGGGTGTGCATGTCGATGATGGGGCCGATCTCCTCGGCCATGCCGTCGGCCACGACCAGGCGGCTGCCGCCGTGCACCTCGAACCAGGGGAGCCGGGCGAGGTCGAGGGTGCTGTCGAATCGGGTCGGGAACGTCTCGGCCATCGCCGGATGCTACCCAGCAGCGCTTCGCCGGTCGCAGGGCGAGGGGGATCCGTGGAACGCTGGTCCGATGGCACCGATGGACGACCTGCTCGACGATCCGGAGTCGCTGGCGGCGACCGCCACCGGCGCACGTCGGGTGCACGCCGACCCGCCGTTCCGGGCGGACTCTCCCAACGTGGTGGTGATCGTGCTCGACGACACCGGCTTCGCCCAGCTCGGCTGCTACGGCTCCGACATCGCCACCCCGCACATCGACGCCCTCGCCGGCCGCGGCGTGCAGCTCACGAACTTCCACACCACCGCCATCTGCTCGCCCACCCGGGCGTGCCTGCTGACGGGCCGCAACCACCATCGCGTGGGCATGGGGATGCTGCCCGACCTGCCGATGGCCTTCCCCGGGTACACCGCCCGCATCCCCGACGAGGCCGGCACGCTCGCCCAGGTGCTGCGCGCCGAGGGCTACGCCACCTTCGCCGTGGGCAAGTGGCACCTCACCCCCCGCGACGAGCGCGGCCCCTCCGGTCCCTACGACCGGTGGCCGATCGCCAAGGGCTTCGAGCACCACTACGGGTTCCTCGGCGGCGACGCCAACCACTGGGCGCCCGAGCTGGTGCGCGACCACACCTTCGTGGACCCGCCGCGCACCCCGGAGGAGGGCTACCACCTCAGCGAGGACCTCGCCGACGAGGCGATCGCCAGGCTGCGGGAGCTGCGCCGCAACCAGCCCCAGCGACCCTTCCTGCTGTGGCTGGCGTTGGGTGCGTCGCACGCGCCGCACCACGTCGCCCCGGAGTGGAGCGATCCCTACCGCGGCCGCTTCGACGACGGCTGGGAGGCCTGGCGCCGGCGCGTGCTCGCCCGCCAGGTGGAGCGGGGCATCGTGGCCGCGGACGCCGAGGTGCCGTCGCTGCCCGACCACGTCCCCGACTGGGATGCGCTCCCTGAGGAGGAGCGGCGCCTGTACGCCCGGATGATGGAGGTCTACGCGGGGTTCCTCACCCACGCAGACGCCCAGATCGGGCGGGTGCTGGACGCGCTGGAGCAGCTCGGCGAGCGCGACGACACGATCGTGGTGCTGGTCTCGGACAACGGCAGCTCGGGCGAGGCGGGACCGCACGGATCCGTGAGCGAGTACCGCTTCGCCCAGGGCCGGGGCGAGGACCTCGAGCTCAACCTCCGCCGCATCGACGACCTGGGCGGGATCCGCCTGTACAACCACTACCCGTGGGGATGGGCCGAGGCGGGCAACACCCCGGCCCGGCGCTTCAAGCGCTACACCTTCGAGGGGGGCGTGCGCGACCCCTGCATCGTGTCCTGGCCGGCGGGCCTCCCCGCCGACGGCGGTCTGCGCCAGCAGTACTGCCACGCCATCGACGTGATGCCCACGGTGCTGGACCTGCTGGGCGTGGAGCCCCCCGAGGTGCTCGGCGGCGTGGCGCAGATGAGCCTCGACGGGGTGTCGATGCGGGCCGTGCTGGACGACGCCGGCGCCGCCGACCCCCGCCGCAGCCAGTACTACGAGTGCTGGGGGAGCCGGGCCATGTACGAGGACGGCTGGAAGGTCGTCACCGACCACGTGAACCAGCTCACCGCCACCGAGCACGAGCTCATCGAGGGCAGCGACGACTTCGCCGCCGACCGGTGGCTGCTGTTCGACACCCGGGCCGATCCCGCCGAGTGCCGGGACCTCGCCGCCGAGCATCCCGAGCTCCGCGACCGCCTGGTGGCGCGCTGGTACGAGGAGGCCGAGCGCAACGGCGTGCTCCCCCTCAGCGACAACGTGCTGGACCGGCTGAACCACCTGTTCCTGCCGTGGCCCAGCGGTTCGGCCCGGGTGGAGCTGCTCCCCGGGGAGCGGGTCTTCGAGGACAACGTGCCGGGGCTCTCGGCGGGCTTCACCGCCACCGCCCACCTGGGGCGTGCTCTCGCCGCCGGCACCGCCGGCGTGCTGGCCGAGCAGGGCGACTACAACGGCGGCTGGGCGTGGTACGCCGACGGCGAGCGCCTGTGCGTGGTGGTCACCTTCGTCAGCGAGTACGAGACCCACCTCGAGGTCGACCTGCCGGTCGGGGCGACGCAGCTGCGCCTGTCCGGCCGGCCGATCGACGCGGTGATGGAGCTCGAGCTGGAGGCCGACGGCCGGACCCTCGGCGAGGTCCGACTGCCCCATCCCTGGCCGGGGCTGTGGTCACCGAACTCCTCCGCCACCCTCCTGGCGGGCGTCGGGCGGCCGTTGCCGGTGTGCGACGGCTACGACCCCCGCCGGGCCTTCGACGGGCAGCTCGAACGGCTGGTCGTCGAGTCGGCGGCCGGGAGCCTCTGGTCGGGTGAAGGCGAGACCCTCGAGCGCCAGGTCGACATCTCCTTCCGCAGCCAGTAGCGGGATCCTTGGAGGTGACCGATTGACGTCCTGGACCGCGTCGCCCTACGGTGTTAGGAAGGGTTAATACACACCGACTGGGCAGGCGCACGGTCGGGAGGAGGTCTCCCATGGTCAAGCTCTCGGATCTGAAGGTCGGCCACGACGCCGTGGTCACCTCCGTCCGCTCGACAGGTACCGGTCTGGGCACCCGCCTGGAGCACATCGGCTTCCTGCCCGGCACCCGGGTGCGGGTGGAGCGGCGGGCCCCCCTGGGCGATCCGACCGTCTACGAGCTGCGGGGCTTCCGGGTGTCGGTGCGGCGGGAGTCGGCGGAGCTGGTCGAGGTGGAGGAGCTGGTCGAGGTGGAGGAGCTGAGCGACAGCGCTGCGAGCCCCACCGCCGTGGCCACCGAGGAGTCGGCCCGATGAGCTGCCACGACGAGGGGGGCCTGCTCACCGAACGGCCCGCCGCCAGCGTGGCGCTGGTCGGCAGCCCCAACGCCGGCAAGACCACCCTGTTCAACCACCTCTGCGGCGTGCGGGCCAAGACCGCCAACTACCCGGGCGTCACCGTGAGCCGCCGGGAGGCGAAGGTCCACATCGACGACCACGACCTCGCCCTGGTCGACCTCCCCGGCACCTACAGCCTCACCCCGGTCAGCCCCGACGAGCAGGTGGTGGTCGACTCCCTCCACGGGCGCATCGCCGGGGTGGACGCGCCCGACGCCCTGCTGGTGGTGGCGGACGCCACCACCCTGGAGCGCTCCCTGCTGCTGGTCGCCGACGTGCTCGCCCTCGGCCTGCCCACCGCCCTGGTGCTCACCATGGTCGACGAGGTGACCGCCCGTGGCGGCTCGCTCGACCTCGACGCCCTCTCCAGCGCACTGGGCATCCCCGTGGTTGGCGTCGTCGGCCACCGTGGGGTGGGCCTGGACGCGGTCCGCGACCTGCTGCGCGCCCCGGAGTCCTGGCCACGGCCGGTGCTCGACCCGCCCGAGCACGGCGCGGCGCGCGCCGAGTGGGTGGCGTCGGTGGTGGCGTCGTCGGTCTCGCCGCTGCGGGAGGACTCCCGCACCCGTCGCATCGACTCGGTGCTGCTGCACCCGGTCGCCGGCTCGCTGATCTTCGTCGCCGTCATGCTGGGCGTGTTCCAGGCCGTGTTCACCCTGGCGGTGCCGGCCATGGACGCGCTCGACTCGTTCTTCGTGTGGCTGGCGGAGCGGACCGACGCCGCCATCGGCGGCACGATCGGCACGTTCCTGGCCGAGGGCATCATCGCCGGCGTCGGTGGGGTGCTCGTGTTCCTGCCCCAGATCGTGCTGCTGTTCCTGCTGCTGGCACTGCTGGAGAAGGTCGGCTACCTGGCCAGAGCCGCCTTCCTGGCGGACCGGGTGATGGGCCGCTTCGGCCTGGAGGGCCGCAGCTTCGTGGCCATGCTCTCGGCGTTCGCCTGCGCCATCCCGGCCATCATGTCCACCCGGACCATCCCCAGCGACCGTCGCCGGATCGCCACGATGATGTCGGCACCGCTGATGACCTGTTCCGCCCGGCTGCCGGTGTACACGCTGCTGATCGCCGCCTTCGTCCCCGAGTCGAAGTCCTTCGGGCCGTTCGGCGCCCAGGGCCTCACCATGTTCGGGCTGTACCTGCTGGGTGCCGTGTCGGGCCTCGTGTACGCCGCCGTGCTCAACATGACGGCGCTGCGCACCGCCCCGGTGCCGGTGCTGATGGAGCTGCCGCCCTACCGCCTGCCCACCGCCCGATCGATCGGGCTGTACGTGTGGGACGGGGCCTGGGCGTTCATCCGCAAGGCGGGCACCATCATCCTCGCCACCACCGCGATCCTGTGGGTGCTGCTGAACATCCCCTCGGTCACCCCACCCGAGGGCCTGAGCGAGGCCGAGGCCGCCAGCTACGAGATGGAGCACTCCATCGCCGGGCGGGTGGGCACGGCCATGGAGCCGGTCTTCGCACCGCTGGGCTTCAACTGGCAGGTCAACGTGGCCATCATCTCGTCCCTGGCGGCGCGCGAGGTGTTCGTGAGCACGCTGGCCATCACCACCGCCTCGGAGTCCGAGGACGCCCTGCCCGACCGCCTGCACGACCTGCGCGACGCCGATGGCGAGCTGGTGTTCACCCCGCCGGTGGTGGCCGCCATCCTCGTGTTCTTCGTGTACGCCCTGCAGTGCTTCGCCACGATGGCGGTGCTGCGACGCGAGTCCAACTCGTGGCGATGGCCGCTGATCGCCTTCGGCTCGATGTTCGTCCTCGCCTATGCGATGGCCCTGGTGGCGCACACCGTCGTGGCGGCGGTGGCGTGATGGCCGTGCTGCTGGCCGCCGCCACCCACGTGGAGCGAACCGACGACCCGGCCGTGCTGCGCTGGGTGTGCCACCGCGACGACCTGACCGATTCGCCTGACGGCCCGCGGGTGCCCCCCGCCGGCTCGCCGCTCGGCGAGCTGGTGGCCGATGGGCGCCTGGCCGGCGTGTCGCTGGCCGGTGGTGACCTGCTGGTGCGGGTCGCTGCTGGGGTCGAGTGGCCGGAGCTGGTGGCCGAGGTGCACGAGCGGGTGGCAGCCGAGCTGGCGGGCGAGTCGGCGTGGCTGCTCGACGCGCCCGAAGGGCAGGTCGTCGAGCTCCGTGCGCGAGCCGCCAGCTTGGACGACCCCGACGGCTGCGACGCCCCCGATGCCCCCGATGCCGGAGCGGCACCCGCCTGCGGTGGCTGCCACGTGCGCAGCAGCTGCGGGAGCGCCCACGGCGACGGCCGGCGAGCCCGTCGCTGGTCGTTGCGCCGCGCGGGCTGATCCCGCCGTCGTCGGGGCGCAGCAGCACCTCGAGGCTGTGCCAACATCGGCGCAGCCGGCCGCGCCGTGCCGGCGTCGAGCAGGGGGTGCGCGATGAGCCAGCCGGAGGGACCCGTCCCGGGGCCGTGCATGGACGGCCAGGTGGCCGTGGTGGTGGGCGCCGGCCAGACGCCGGGGGAGACGATCGGCAACGGTCGGGCGACCTCGCTGCTGCTGGCCCGGGAGGGCGCCACGGTGGTGTGCGCCGATCGCGATCCCGACTCGGCGGAGGAGACGGTGGCCATGATCGCCGCCGAGGGGGGCGAGGCCACCGTGCTGCGGGCGGACATCACCTCCGAGGACGACTGCGCCGGTCTCGTGGCCGCGGTGATGGAGCGCCACGGGCGACTCGACGTGCTGGTCAACAACGTGGGCATCGGCACCGGCGACGCCGGGCCGATGGAGCTGACCGTCGAGGCCTGGGACCTGATCCAGCGGGTCAACCTGCGAGGCATGTGGCTCACCTGCAAGCACGCGCTGCCCGTGATGTGCGCCGCGGGCCGCGGTGCGGTGGTCAACACGTCCTCGGCAGCCGCGGTGTGCGCCGTGCCGATGCTCGCGTACGCCATCTCCAAGGCCGGGGTGAACGCCCTCACCCAGCAGCTGTCGATGGCCGTGGCCGGCGTCGGCGTGCGGGTCAACGCGGTGATGCCGGGGCTGGTCGACACCCCCATGGCCATCGAGGGCTACGTCGCCGCGCTGGGGGTGGACCGCGACGACCTGCGCCGCTTCCGCGACGGCCTGGTGCCGCTGGAGCACCAGCAGGGCACCGCCTGGGACGTGGCCGACGCCGTGGTGTTCCTCGCTTCGCCCCGGGCCCGGTTCGTCACCGGTGCGGTGCTACCCGTCGACGGCGGCCAGCAGGCCAAGGTGGGGTGACGGCGCTCGCGGCTCGTCGCGAGTTCAGCTCGTGCCGACCACCGCCTCCAGCGGCTGGAGCACGCGCACCGGCAGGTGAGGGTCGATCGCCGCCTCCTCCTCGACGAACCCGCCCTTCTCGATCGCGACCGACGCCGTGGTGCTCCTTGTCTCGCCCCGGGCCCGGTTCATCACCGGTGCGGTGCTCCCCGTCGACGGCGGTCAGCAGGCCAAGGTGGGGTGACGGGGTAAGCGCTCAGTGGAGTCCCAGGACGGGTGTCGGGATGAGCGAGAAGCCACTGCCGTTCCCGAGTGCACCCAGTCCGGCATTGCCCCAGCAGCGAGCGGTGCCATCGTTGAGCACAGCGCAAGTGTGAACGAAGCCCACGGCGATCGCGGCGGTTCCAGTGAGGCCCGAGACCGTCACGGGGCTGCTGGAACCGGTGGTGGTGCCGTCGCCCAAGTTCCCGTTGGAGTTGTCACCCCAGCAGCGGGCGGTGCCGTCGCCGAGCACTGCACAGGTGTGGTTGAAGCCGCCGGAGATGTTGACGGCGCCGGTGAGGCCTGCAACCGCCACCGGCGTGGCGGAGTTGGTGGTGGTGCCGTTGCCGAGGTTTCCGGAGTGGTTCGCGCCCCAGCAGCGGGCGGTGCCGTCGTTGAGTACAGCGCATGTACCCATGTCCCAGGCGGCGACGGTGGACAGCCCGGTGAGGCCCGTGACCGAAACGGGGGTAGTGGAGTTGGTGGTGGTGCCGTTGCCGAGTGCCCCCGAGTGGTTGTTACCCCAGCATGCCGCCGTGCTGTCAGCGAGTACGGCGCAGGTGTGCCCCCCTCCAGCCGCGATGGCGACTGCATCAGTCAGGCCCGCCACCGGGACTGGGGTGGTCGAATTGGTGGTCGTGCCGTTTCCGAACTGACCGCCTCCGTTCCAGCCCCAGCAGTGGACGCTGCTGTCGGCGAGCAGTGCGCAGGTGTGGGCTGCGCCGGCGGTGATGGCGATGGCCTCGGTGAGGCCGTCGACCGGGACCGGGAGGGCGGAGTCTGTCGTCGTGCCGTCGCCGAGCTGGCCCTCATCGTTACGGCCCCAGCACCTGGCAGTGCCGTCAGCCAGCACGGCGCAGCTGTGATACCTACCCGCGGTGATCGCGACCGCATTGGCCAGACCAGCGACCTCCACCGGAGTGCTGGAAGGGGTGGTCGTGCCACTGCCGAGGGAGCCGAAGTAGTTGTCACCCCAGCAGTTGGCAGTGCCATCGAGGAGGAGCGCGCACGAGAAGTCCATCCCGGTGACGACGACAATGGCGCCAGTGAGACCGCTCACGGCAACTGGTGTGGTGGCCGAGATTGCAGTGCCGTTGCCGAGTTGGCCGATTGCGTTCGATCCCCAGCACTCGGCCCTGCTGTCATCGAGCAGCGCGCAGGTGTGGGAGCCACCGCCGGTGACCCCGACCGCCCCGGTAAGACCGGCGACCGGGACGGGGGTAGTGGAGCTGGTGGTGGTGCCGTCGCCGAGTTGGCCGGCAAAGTTGTTGCCCCAGCATCGGGCGGTTCCATCGTCGAGCAGCGCGCATGTGTGTTGGTTTCCAGCGGTTATGGCGGCTGCGTCGGTGAGACCGGCGATCGTGACCGGGGTGGTGGAGTTGGTGGTGGTGCCATTGCCCAACTCGCCGCTCCAATTGGCGCCCCAGCAACTGACGGTGCGTTCTTCCAGCAGCGCGCAGGTGTGATAGAGGTCGGCGGTGATGGCTGTGGCGTCGGTGAGCCCGGTGACGGTGACGGGTGTGCTCGAGTCAATGGTGGTGCCGTCGCCGAGTTGGCCGGCAAAGTTGTTGCCCCAGCATCTTGTGGTGCCATTGCCGAGCAGTGCGCACGTGTGGTCGTAGCCGGCGGTGATGTCGACGGCGTCGTTGAGGCCGGTGACGGTGACGGGGGTGGCCGAGTTGGTGGTGGTTCCGTTGCCCAACTCGCCGCTCCAATTCGAGCCCCAGCACTTTGCGGTGCCATCACCGAGGACCGCGCAGGTGTGCCAGCCGCCGGCGGTGATAGCGATGGCGTCGGCGAGGCCGGTTACGGTGACAGGGGTGGCCGAGTTGGTTGTGGTGGTATCGCCCAATTCACCATTGCCGTTGCTGCCCCAGCAGCGGGCCGTGCCGTCGCCGAGCAGTGCGCAGGTGTGGTTGCTGCCAGCGGTGATGTCGACGGCGTCGTTGAGGCCGGTGACGGTGACGGGGGTGGTGGAGTCGGTGGTGGTGCCGTCACCGAGCTGGCCGATCGCGTTGTAGCCCCAGCAGCGGGCGGTGCTGTCTACGAGTACCGCGCAGGTGTGGCCATCTCCGGCGGCGACGGCCCCAGAGTTCCAGGGATCGACGGTGACGGTGAAGGAGCCGGAGGCGGTGTTGCCGGCGGCGTCGGTGGCGGAGCAGTCGACGGTGGTGTCACCCACCGCGAACAGCCCGGGTACGGGCGTGCAGTCGATGGCGACCGCGCCGTCCTTGTTGTCGGTGGCGGTGGCGGTCCAGGTGACGTCCGCGCCCGCAGCGCTCTCGGCGGGCACCGTGAAGTCGGAGGGGAGTGCGAGCACCGGTGCGGTGGTGTCCGGCGGTGGTGGCGGAGGAGGTGGGACGCAGGCTGCAACCACCAGCGCCGCAACTCCGACGAACAGCAGCACGCCCCTGCGGCTCGCACGACGACCCATGACCCCTCCTCGGCACCGCGACCTGCTCCATCGGGCCCGGCCTGCGGAGAGCCTCGCAGGCGAGAGGTTGCCCGGTCAACGGTCGAGATGGGCTTTCGTCTCAGCCCGTGCCGACCACCGCCTCCAACGGTTGCAGCACGCGCACCGGCAGGTGGGGGTCGATCGCCGCCACCTCCTCGACGAACCCGCCGAGGTTCACGTTGAACGAGTAGCCCATCGGTGCCTCCACCGGGCGGAAGAAGTCGTCGTGGTGGTGGGCCAGCACCAACTTCGGGCGCAGCCGGGACAGCACCCGGCGGGTGAAGTCCCGGGTGTAGATCCGCCCGGCGATGCCGCAGAGGAAGACGTCCACGTCGTGGATGCGGATCTCGTCGTCGAGGAGGTTGGCCGAGCCCTGGTGGTACAAGGTGATGCCCGCCACCTCGACGGTGATGCCCCACACCTGGCCGCAGTGGTAGGCGCCGGCGCCGAGGTGGTCGAGGCAGTCGCAGGTGAGTTCCCCGTCGGAGGGCACCGCCAGGCCCAACAGCAGCTTCGAGTGCACGCTGGGGGTGAAGTCGACGGTGAACGGCCCGATCTCGTGGCGCTGGTGCGGCCGCACCTCCACGGCGCGCTCCGCCAGGCCGTGCAGGCCCATCAGGTGCCGCAGCGACGCCGAGCCGTACACGTCGCAGCCGTCGCGGGCGGCCACCGTGGGCACGTCCACCGCGTGGTCGAAGTGGGTGTGGCCCACCAGCACCGCGTCGGCGCGGGGCACCAGTCGCTCCACCAGGGCGGTGTCGCTGAGCAGCGGGCGCCGGCGGAGGCTGTCGCGCAACGGCAGCCGGGTCACGAACGGGTCGATGAGGAGGGTCGTGTCCTCGTAGGTGAGCGCGAAGCCGGCGGTGCCCAGCCACTGGATCCGCAGCCCGGCGGGGAGGTCCACCCCGTGGCGGGCCCAGTCGAGATCGGACTGCACGCTCGGGTCGTTGCGGTGCCGCAGCCGGGCCAAGGAGCCTCGCGGGTCGAGGATGTGCACGTCGCAATGGTCGCGCGGCCCAGACCCGCCCACCATCGCCGCCGCCCGTGGCCCGGGGCTGCGTGCGCGGGTGGCCTGTGCCAGCATCTGCCCGACCCGGCAGCACAGAGCACCGGTGGAAGGACGCGCAGGTGAGCACGCAACCGAGGCTGGCACCCACCACCGAGGCCGACTGGGACGACGAGACCCGGACCCTCATCGAGCGCTCCGGTGGGCTCAACATCTTCACCACCGTGGCGCACCACCCCAAGGCCCTGAAGCGCTGGCTGGTGTTCGGCGCCCACGTGATGGCCAAGAGCACCCTGTCCGACCGGGTCCGGGAGCTGGTCGTCCTGCGGGTGGGGTGGCGCTGCGGCAGCGACTACGAGTTCGGCCAGCACACCCTCATCGGCCGCTCCGTGGGGCTCACCGACGAGGAGATCGCCCGGGTCACCGTGCCGTCCCTCGACGGCTGGGACGACGACGACGCCCGCTGGCTGCGCGCCGCGGACGAGCTCGTGGAAGACCATCGCCTGAGCGACGGCACCTGGGAGGAGCTGTCGGCCGACCTCGACCCCCGCCAGCTCATCGACCTGGTGATGACCGCGGGTCAGTACGTCATGGTCTCCACGCTGCTCAACACCTTCGGCGTGCAGAGGGAGGAGGGGGTGCCCGGCTGGCCCGTGTGACAGGTTTCGCAGGCGATGAGCCATCTCGGAGGAAGTCCGCCACCCCGGGGATGCTCTACCGTACTGTTACGGTCATGTTACGGACCCATCACCCTCGGGCCGTGGATCTTCGGCGCAGGGCCCACATCGGAACTGGAGACCTCCCCGTGTCCTCGACCCACTGCGAACTCCCGAGCAGTCCGAACGAACCCCGGTTCCTCGACGGCCACCTGCAGGTGCGTCACGCCGCGTCGGTGGTGCCCGGGCTCGAGGTGATGGAGATCCGCCAACACCTGCGCGGCGACGGCGACGTCCACGAGGACGGCTGGATCGTCCTCGCCCGCTTCCGCACCTGGGTCGGGATCCCGGCCTGGCGTCGCACCCGGCGCCGGGGATCCAGCGTGGCCGAGCGAGGTCAGCGAACGGTGTCCAGCCTCCCGCTGCACGGTCATGCAACCGTGCCCCGCCGCCGCCGTCCACATCGCACCACCTTCGGCTGAGCACACCGCTTCAGCCGGTCCCCTCTCGCCGGCTCGCGACCACGAGCACACGGCGGCGGTAGGGCTCGAACCCCAGCGTCGTCGAGGCCTCCAGCGCCAGGGGCGCATAGCCCTGTTCGCCCATCTCCGAGCGCAGGGCGGCGGCCTCATCCAGCACGGCGTCGTAGGCCGCCACCAGCCGCTCCTGCCAGCGGTCGCTCTCCTCGTAGCTCTCGAGCTCGAAGCCCGCCTCCGACAGCAGCGGGTTGAAGTCGTCCACCGGATCGAGGCCGAGCACCGGGAACCCGGCGACCCTCGCCGGGTCGACCTCGAAGCCGGTCAGCAGCAGGCGGCCTCCCGGGCGCAGCAGGCGGGCCATCTCCGCCAGAGCCGCCCGCTTGTCGAGCGAGTACTGGATGGCGTCGACGCTCAACACCGCGTCGGCGCAGCCGTCGGGGAGCCCGGTGCGCTCGAAGGTGCCCACCACGAACCTCGACGACCCGGTCATCCCCACCCGCTCGCTGCGGGCCACCGCACCGGCGATCCCCACCGGCGAGAGGTCCACACCGGTGAGGTGCGCTCCGGTGAGGGCGGCCACCAGCAGGCCGGGCCCGCCGGTGCCGCAGGCCACGTCCACCAGGTGGTCGCCGTCGCTCAGCCCCGAGGCCGACGCCAGCACCTCGGCCTCGTCCATGGTCAGGAAGCTGATGTGGGCGAAGGCCGGCGGGAACCCAGGCCCGCTCGCATGGGTCGACCACAGGTGCTGCAGCAGCGCGCTCTCGGGGCCGGTGCCGTACACCGCGTCGTAGCCGTCGCGCACCAGCTCCAGGTGGGCGGCGCGGTCCGCGTCGTGGCGACCGTCCTCCGGGAGCGCGTCGGGTCGGCGGGTCGGGTCCTCCATGGCGTGCTCAACCTACCCGGGAGGTAACGTGCCCGGTCGTGAGCGGCACGACCGGGCAGGAGCGGCTCACACGGCTCGAGCGCCGGGTGCTGCGGGCTGTGTGCGATGCCGTGGTGCCACCGGGTGGCGCCATCGAGGACGGCGCGCTGGCGTTGGGCATCCCCGAGGAGGTCGAGCGGTGGATCGCCGGGTTCGCCCCGTCGTCACGCCAGTCGATCCGGGCGATGCTGGTCGGCTTCGAGCTCACCCCGCTGCTGTCGCGCCGGCCGCGACCGTTCAGCCGCCTCGGGGCGAGCGAGGCGGTGGCGTGGGTGGAGGCCAGCGCCGGCTGCCGGAACCGGGCCCGCCGGGAGAGCCTCACCGCGCTGCAGACCATCGTGCAGATCGCCTACGCCTCGCACCCCTCGGTGGCCCGCACCATCGGCTACGACGGCGCGCCGCTCCTGGCGTTGCGCACACCCCCCGAGCCGGTCGAGCTGCCGGTGCGCACCTGCGACGACCTGCCCGCCAGCATGGATGTGGACGTGGTGGTGGTGGGCAGCGGCGCCGGCGGAGCGGTCACCGCCGACGTGCTCGCCCGGGCGGGGCTGTCGGTGGTGGTGCTGGAGGAGGGCGGCACCTACCGGGCGACCGAGGAGTCGGGGGACCGGCCCGTGGAGCGCATGCTGCGCCACTACCGCGACAACGGCCTGACCTTCGCCATGGGCTCCCCGATGATCTCCCTGCCCATGGGGCGGGTGGTGGGCGGCACCACCACCGTCAACTCGGGCACCTGCTTCCGCACCCCCGAGGACGTCCTGGTCGACTGGCAGCGACGGGGGGTCACCGGGGTCTCCCCCGAGGCGATGGCCCCGATCTTCGACGAGGTCGAGGAGGTGCTGGGCGTGCAGCCGGTGCCCGAGGAGGTGCTGGGCGCCAACGGCTCGGTCGCCCGACGCGGCGCCGAGGCGCTCGGCTGGTCGGGCGGACCGATCCGTCGCAACATCCGTTCCTGCCACGGCCACGGGACCTGCGGTTTCGGCTGCCCCATCGATGCCAAGCAGGCGATGCACGTCTCCTACCTGCCCCGCGCCGTGGCGGCGGGTGCCGAGATCGTGGCGCACGCCCGGGTGCGGGAGGTCCTGCTCGAAGGGGGCCGCGCGGTCGGCGTCGTGGCCGAGCTGCGCGACCCCCGCACCGGAGGGCGCCGGGGCGAGCTGCGGGTGAGGGCCAAGGCCACGGTGCTGGCCGCCGGCGCGGTGTTCACCCCGGCGCTGCTGCTGCGCCAGAAGCTGGCCCGATCCTCGGGGCAGCTCGGCCGCAACCTGGTGATCCATCCGGGCGCCGGCACCAGCGCGCTGTTCGACGAGGACCTCTCGGCGTGGAAGGGCACGATGCAGAGCTGGTTCGTCGACGAGCACCTCTCCGACGGCGTGCTGCTGGAGGCCACGTTCCCTCCTCCCGGGCTGGGCTACTCGGCCGGGTCGCTGCCGGGGTGGGGCCGCGACAAGGAGCTGTTCCGGCTCTATCCGCGGGTGGCCTCGATGGGCTCCATCTGCAGCGATGCCGGCAACGGTCGGGTGCACGCCATGGGCTCGGGTGCGCTGATCCGCTACGCGCTGTCCGAGCGCGACGCCCACCGGGTGGTGGAGGGCATCGCCCGCTCCGCCGAGCTGTTCTTCGCGGCGGGGGCCACCGCCGTCTACCCGATGCTGCCGGGCCTGGAGTCGATCTCCTCTCCCCAGGAGGTTGAGCGGATCCGCTCGGGTCGCTGGAAGCGCTCGGAGCTGCACGTGTCGGCCTACCACCCGATGGGCACCGCCCGCATGGGGGGCCATCCCTCCGACTCGGTGGTGGATCCGTGGGGGAAGGTGTGGGACGTGCCGGGGCTGTGGGTGCTGGACGCCTCGATCCTGCCGTCGTCCACCCACGTCAACCCCCAGATCACGATCATGGCCATGGCGGCGCGGGGGGCGGCCCGCCTGGCGGACTCGTTGAGCTGACATGACCGCCGGCGTGGAGCACGGGAGCCGTGTGCTGGTGGTGCTGAACCCGGCCGCCCGGGGCGGTGCGGCGGAGCTGCTGGCCGACGTCGAGCGGGTCTGCCGGTCGGCGGGCTGCGAACCGGTCACGCTGACTCCCGACGGGGCCGCCGGCGCGGTGGCGGTGATCGGGGCGGTCGTCCGGGACGGCGGGCCGTGGCGCACGGTGCTGGCGGTCGGCGGCGACGGCACGGTGCGCACCTGCGCCGAGGCGTTGGCCGGTGGTGAGGTGCCGATGGCGATCGTGCCCGCCGGCACCGGCAACTCGCTGTACCGGGCGCTGTGGGAGGACCGGCCCTGGGACGAGGTGCTGGCCGAGGTGCTGTCCGGCGCCGCCCGGGTTCGGGACCTGGACCTGCTGGCGGTGCGGGGTGGCGACTCGGGGAGGGCGGCGGTGGCGATGCTGGGCGCCACCGCGGGGCTGATCGCCGAGGTGGTGCGGGTCAGCGAGGGGCTCTCTGGGGTGTCGGGCCGGGAGCGCTACGCGGCGGCCACGGGCCCGGCGCTGGAGGCGCACGAGCCGTTCGCGGTCCGGGTGGTGCTCGACGGCGAGGTGCTGGTCGAGGGACCGGCGTCGCTGGTGGCGGTGGGCGGTGCCCGGCACCGCTCGGGCACGTTCCAGCTGCTGCCACGGTCGGTGCTCGACGACGGCCTGCTGGACGTGTGCGTCATCGGCGGGGTCGGCGCGGCGGGGTTCGTCGAGCTGGCCGGTGACGTGGTGGCGGGGGAGCACCTCGCGCACCCCGAGGTCGCCTACGGCCAGGGGCGCTCCGTGCGCATCGAGCGCACCGACGGGGCGCCGCTGGTGTTCGAGCACGACGGCGACCTCTGGCTCGTCGACGACGCCGCGGTGGTGGTGGCGGTGTCCGGGTCGGTGAAGGTGCTGGCCCCGCCGGATCCCGTGGCGGGGTAGGCGGGCTTCCGGCCACGTCGAGTGGCGGGAACGCGTCCGCGGACGCGCGACAGCCACGCACAGCGTTCTGGCCGAATCGGCTGGCGACTCGCGCCCTGGACGGTGTCGCTTTGTGCCTTCGGATGGACTCTGTAGGCGCAGCGCATCACACGTCGACCGCTCCACCTCCAGAGCTGATCCGAAGGCAGCCAGGCGCAGGCATGCGCAGCACCCGGCCGGTCAGCTCGAACCTGGCTGCCGGCGCGAGTGCGTTCCCCCGTGGTGGTAGGGGATGCGTCCCCATTGCCGCGTCACGTCAGTGATGAGAGGGTCCGGCGGTGAGAAGGTCACGTGGGGCGGCGCAGGTGCTCATTGTCGCCCTCTTCGTCGGGACGGCGACGAGCTGCGGGATCCTCGGGTCCCCCGGTCAGCGCTGCCGCGTGACGGACGAGGGAGTGGAGCTCAGGGAGTCGAACGAGCAGACCGACCAGGTGATCCCCTGGGAAGTCGAGGTGGGTGACGAGTACAAGGCTCCGTGGTGCTCACCGGGAGACGAGGTCGTCGAGACCTGAGCGAGCGCGCTCCCGCGGGAGCCTCCGGCCACGTCGAGTGGCCCGGACGCGTCCGCGGGCGCGTGGGCGCCACGGTGAGTGGTGGCGGATTGCGGGTGGGAGCGGCACCGCAGCGATGTCATACCTGGTTCGTAGGCTCGGCCGGAGCGCAGCCCGGCCGAGCCTACGAACCTTCGACGCGGACCCCGTTCGGAGCCCGTGCGGCGTTCGGGTGGAACCTGGCGGCGTGGGAGGTGTTCCGTGTGCCGTCGGATGGACTCTGTAGGCGCAGCGCATCACATGGCGACCGCTCCGCCTCCAGAGGTGATCCGAAGGCAGCGACGTCCGGTGCGGGGCGGCAACTCAGCGAAGTGCACAGGCCGTGGGCCACCCCTCAGCGAAGCGCGGCGGTGAGCAGGCCGGCTACCTCGGCGGCCGGCAGGTCCTCCAGCCGTCCCAGCGCGTCGGCGACGGTGGCCGACCCGCCGCAGGCGAGGAACTTCTCGCGAACCAGGCGGGGATGGTCCCGGCGGCCCTCGGGGCCGACGGCGCCCACGGCGATGTCGACCGCTGACTCCTCCACCCGACCGTCGGCCAGGTGGACCTCCACGCGCGCCCCGATCGCCTTCTCCGCATACTCGAAGCCGGCGGCCGGCGGCGCCAGGCCGGTCACCAGCTCGGCGGCCTCCTCACCCCCCTGGGAGACCAGCCACGCCCGGGCCCGCTCCGCACCGGCCTGGCGGAGCGCCTCGCCCAGCGGTGCGGTGGCCAGCAGGGAGCGGCGGGTCAGCTCGTCGTCGTGGGCCACCCGCACCTTGGCCGCCAGAGCCCAGCGGGCCGGGTCGTCCAGCAGCGGAGCGCAGAAGTCCCGGTGGGTGAGCCCGCCGGTGAGCAGGGCAGTCGCCACGCTGTAGCCGACGGAGAAGTTGAGGGCGGCCACGGTCGAGCTCGGCCCTTGCACATACGAAGCGGCGCGCAGGTCGACCGCCACGGTGAGGATGCCCCCGTGCACCACCACCTCGGCCACGTCGTCGGGGCGGAGCGCCCCCAGCCGGCGGTGCAGCTCCACCGCGCAGTCGATGGCCGGGTCGAGGTAGGCGCACCCCGGGTGCACCTTGAACGAGGTCGTCTCCGTGTGCCACCGCTCACCCAGGCCGGCCACCACCGCCTCGGGGAGCGCCTCGGTGGCGAAGCGGGCCAGGAACCCGTCGGGGGCCTCCAGGATGTCGGCCGCCCCCCGCAGGCCGGCGGCCGCGGCGTCGCAGGCGTCGAGGCCCGTCCGCACCGGCACCGAGGCCGTGAACACCTTGGCGTCGCTGCCCAGGAACCCCCGGTGCAGCGACCACGGGGGTGCGGACAGCGCCAGGCCCCAGGCGTCCACCCATCGCTCGGCGGGCGCGCCCTCGGCGTGCAGGCGGGCGGCCGGGGCGCCGACGAGGTGGGCGTGCGCCGCGGTCTGGCCCCGGTGCGGCCCGAGGGTGGCCGCTGCGGTCACCCGAGCCGCGCACTCGCCGGCGGCGACCACCGCCGCCAGCAGGGCACGGCCGTCGAGGCCGAGGGGGCCGGCGTAGGCGAGGGGCACGTTGACGCTGGAGTGGGTGACGTGTCCGGCGTAGACGGTGTCGTCGAAGTCGAGCGCCATGGTGAGCGCCGCCAGCACGGTGGAGGCACCCCGAGGGTCGGCCTGGGTGGGCTGGCCGAAGGCGGCGACGACCTTGTCGCCGAGGGGGTGGTCGAGCGCGGCGCGTGCCGCCGCGAGCTGGGATAGGACCTGGCTGCGGGCGTAGGAGACCACCCGCTCGGGCACGTCGTCCAGGCTCAGGCGGCTCGCCCAGGCGGCGAGCTCCTCGGTGAGGGTCATCGGCGGCCAGCCTACGCCGGGTGCGGAACCGGCCGGTCGGGGCGGACTCGACCGCGCGTGCTGCACACGTGCAGCAGCGGTGTGGCAGCGGTGCAGCTGCTATCCCCATCCGTGAGCGCGTGGACGAGAAGAGGCGGGCCTGTGAGCGTGCAGCTGCCGTGCCCCGCGGAGCCGGCGCGCCGCTAGGGTGCGCGTCCATGAGCGCGGCGCGTGTGCACCTGGCCGGACGGGACCTCGAGGTGATCGCCGAGGCCGACGTGGTGGTCGCCGGCAGCGGTCCCGGTGGACTGGGCGCGGCGCTGGCGGCCGCACGCGCCGGAGCGAGCGTCGTGCTCTGCGAGCGCCACGGGTTCATGGGCGGCAACTTCACCGCCGCGGCGGTGGGCAGCGTGTGCGGCTACTACGCCAACGTCGGCACGATCGAGGCGCCGAGCTTCGAGCCGGTGGTGGGGGGCATCGCCGAGGAGATCCTCTCGGCGCTCGCCGCCGGGGGCAACGGCATGGGGCCCATCCCCTTCAAGGAGCAGACGGCGGTGTTCCTCTACCAGCCGTGGGCGGCCAAGCGGCTCTTCGACCACCTGGTGACCGACGAGGAGCGGATCGACCTGCTGCTGCACACGGTGGTGGCCGACGCGTTGGTGCACGAGGGGGTGATGCGGGCGCTGGTGGTGGCCACCAAGGGGGGACTGCGGGCGGTGGCGGGCAAGGTGTTCGTCGACGCCACCGGCGACGCGGACGTGTCCACCTACGCCGGGGTGCCCACCGAGGCCGGCGGCCTGGGGTCGCGGCAGTTCGCCTCGATGCAGTTCCTCCTGGAGCACGTGGACGACTCCGCGGTGATCACCGCCAACGCAGCTCTGCCGGGCCTCATCGCGGAGTTCGGTGACCACCTCTCGCGCGACGGAGGGGCCGTGGTGCCCACGTTCCACCCCGGGGAGTTCCTGGGGGCCATGACCCGGGTGCGCAACCCCGACGGCAGCCCGGTGGACACCACCGACCCGCGCCAGGCGACCTGGGGGGAGCTGGAGGGCCGGCGCCTGGCCGAGGAGGCCGCCGCCTTCCTGAGCGAGCGGGTGCCCGGCTTCGAGCAGTCGTTCCTGGCCGACACCGCTGTGCAGCTCGGGGTGCGCGAGACCCGCCACGTTCGGGGCGAGTACACCCTGACCGGCGCCGACGTGCGGGCCGGCGCCCGGTTCGCCGACGCGGTCGCCGCCTGCGCCTGGCCGCAGGAGTACCACGTGCGTGGCCGCTCCACGAGCTACGAGTTCCTCCCGCCGGGGGTGACCTACCAGGTGCCCTTCGCCAGCCTCCGCCCCGAGGGGGTGGAGAACCTGCTGGTGGCCGGCCGGTGCATCTCCGCCGATCACGACGCGCTGGCGTCGGTGCGGGTGATGGCGCCGTGCCTGGCCATGGGCCAGGCGGCCGGCACCGCCGCAGCTCTGGCGTGCCGGGAGACGCCGGGGACGGGCGCGCCGGGGCGGCTGGGCGACATCGACGTGGCCGAGCTGCGGGACGCCCTGCGAGCGGCAGGCGCCCGCATCGCCTGACGGTGCGGGTGAGGGAGCGGGTGCGGGTGCGGGTGAGGGAGCGGGCCGCGGCGACATCCTCCTCACGCACCGCTGTGCGGCGCTGCCTTCGGATCACCTCTGAAGGTGGAGCGGTCGCCATGTGGTGCGCTGCGCCTTCGGAGTCCATCTGAAGGCACAGAGTCCATCTGAAGGCAGAGCGACGCTGCGTGCTGCGACGGGTCCACCACGATCCAGGTGATCGGTGTTCACTTGCGTGTTAGCGTCACTAACACATTGGTCCGGCGGCCTTCGCCGCCCGGGACACCGAGGGGGGGCCGTCATGCGATTCCACAACGGCACGATGATCCGCGACGACTACGACGTGGTGGTGGTGGGCGCCGGGATCGGCGGACTGACCGCCGGCGCGCTGCTCGCCAAGCGGGGGCTGTCGACCCTGGTGGTGGAGCACCACTACCTGCCGGGGGGCTGCTGCACGGCGCTGCGACGGGAGGGGTTCACCTTCGACGTCGGCCCCGAGCTGCTCTACGGCTTCGAGGAGAAGGGCTACAACCCGCACCGCTTCGTGATGAACGAGCTCGAGGAGGAGATCGACATGATCCCCCACGAGTACGTGTACCGGATGCGCTTCGAGGACGGCACGATCACCTTCTGGCGCGACCAGGAGCGGTTCCTCGCCGAGCTGTGCGCCCGCTACCCCCACGAGGAGGAGGGCATCCGCGCCCTGTTCGCCGACATGGCCGCCGCCTACGACGCGGTGATGGGCGGGGACCTGGTGACCGTGGTGCCGCCCACCGAGGCGCCGAGGGACGCGCCGCCGGTCAACCCCGACGCCGATCCGGCGGCGCTGAACCGCGTGGTGGAGATGATGAACCGCGACTCGCGCTGGCTGATCGACCAGTACGTGTCCGACCCCGGCCTCATCAACTTCTTCGACATCGTGGCCGCCACGTTCACCTCCTGCGACCTCGCCGACACCCCGGCGATCATCACCGCCATGATGTTCATCGACAACCACGCCGGAGGTTCGTGCTACGCGGCGGACACCCCCCAGATGCTGTCGAACCTCCTGGAGCGCTCGATCGAGCGCCACGGCGGGCAGATGCTGTACCGCAACCGGGTGGAGGAGATCCTCATCGATTCCGGCACGGCCCGGGGCGTGCGCCTGGCCGACGGCACGGAGATCCGCGCCGGCGCGGTGGTGTCCAACGCCACGGTGTGGAACCTCTACGGCAACCTGGTGCGCCCCGAGCACATCAGCGAGGAGCGGATGGCCTGGGCCCACCACTTCGAGCCGACGTTCAGCTTCGTCGTCGCCTACCTCGGTCTCGACGCCTCGGTGATCCCCGAGGACTTCGGCCACGTCGAGATGATCGTGCTGGACGCCACCGGCTTCGAGGGCGAGGGCAACTTCAACATCGAGCTGCCCTCCATCGAGGACCCGGCACGCTGCCCGCCGGGCACCCACGCCATGACGGTGGTGTCACCCAACCGCCGCCGCTGGCCGAGCCCGAGCGATCCCGCCTACCGCAGCGAGGACTACGAGCGCATCAAGGCCGAGGAGACCGAGGACCTGCTGGTCCGCATGGAGCAGGTGATCCCCGGCCTGCGCGACGCCATCCGGGTGATGGAGATCGGAACGCCCACCACAGTGGAGCGCTACACGCTGCGCAACTGGGGGAACCTGGGAGGCCCGAAGCCGTCGATGGGCTCGCACATGATGCAGCGGCCCCACGCCCGCAGCGACTGGGAGCGGCTGTACCTCTGCGGCGACTCGACGGTGATGGGCGAAGGGGTGGTGGCCAGCACGTCCTCGGGCATCGGCGCGGCCAACATGGTGCTGCGCGACCTGGGCCTCGAGGAGTACGTCGCCCACCACTTCGATCAGCAGTACGTCAACTACACCGACGGAAAGCCGTGGACCCCGCCGCCCGACGACTCGATCCCCCTGGATGCCGACGTGGCCCGACGCCTGGCGCACGAGTGCCAGCTCTGCGAGGACGCGCCGTGCATCCGGGCGTGCCCGGCGTCGATCGACATCCCCGGGTTCCTGCGACGCATCGAGGCCGGCAACCTCACCGGCGCGGCGGCGGTGGTACGGGAGGCCAACCCGCTGTCGGAGGTGTGCGGCGAGGTCTGCCCCTCGGAGCGCCTGTGCGAAGCGGTGTGCACCCGCAACTCCTACGAGGGCGAGCCGGTGCGCATCCGCGAGCTGCACGGGTGGGTGTGCCGCGAGGTGCCCGACGCCCGGGGCTGGGGAGAGGTCGCGCCCCGATCGGGTCGGCGGGTGGCGGTGGTGGGCGCCGGCCCGGCCGGGCTGACCGCCGCCCACTTCCTGGCCCGTGCCGGCCACGAGGTGGAGGTGTACGACGCCGCGGACCGCCCGGGAGGGATCCTCAACCAGGCCATCCCCGCCTTCCGACTCGACGACGACACCGTGGAGCGCGAGATCGGGGCCATGACCTCCTCGGGGATCACCTGGCGGCTGGGCACCACCGTCGGCGGTGACGTGGCGCTCGAGCAGCTGGAGGCCGACTTCGACGCCGTGTTCGTGGCACCCGGTCTGGGGTCGCCGCGCACGATCGACCTGCCCGGTTCCCCCGGACCGGCCACCACCGAGGCCCTCGAGTTCCTCCGCGGGGCGCGGGCCGGCGAGGTGAGCACGCAAGGGGAGCGGGTGGTGGTGATCGGCGGGGGCAGCGTGGCCTCCGACGCCGCAATGACCGCGGCGGCCACCGGCGCGGCGACGGTCGAGCTGGTCTGCCTGGAAGCAGAGCACGAGATGCCGGCGCTGGCCAGCGAGCTGGTGGAGCTGCGGGCCGCGGGTGTGGCGCTGCATCCCGGGTGGGGTCCGGCCGAGGTGGTCGAGGGCGGCGTGCGGTTCGTGCGCTGCCGGAGCGTGTTCGACGACGCCGGCCGCTTCGCCCCGCAGCTCGATCCCGGCGATGAGCTGGTGCGCCACGCCGATCGGGTGATCCTGGCCGTGGGCCAGCGACCGGGCGAGGGTCTGGCCGCCGAGCTGGCAACGGCGGCACGGCTCGACCCCGACGACCCGGTGGGCTCCCGACGGCTGGGCAGCCGCCCGGTGCACCTCGGGGGCGACCTGGGTCGCGCGGGGGGCACCGTGGTGGAGGCCGTGGCCGACGGCCGGCGGGCGGCGGCCGCCATCGATGCCGCGCTGCGCCTGGTGCCGGCCTGAGGACCTGAGCCCGCCGCGCCCGGATGACGCCCCCGCCCGGGCGCGGCGGGCCAGGGGGCTACCGTCGGGTGCCGTGGTCGTCCACGGCACCCTCGACGCAGCCTTCGAGCCGCTGCGGGAGGCGTTCGCCGCCAACTTCTCGCCGACACCGGCGACCGGCGACGATCCTGGCGACCCGGGAGAGCTGGGGGCGGCGCTGTGCGTGGTCGCCGGCGGGCGAGTGGTCGTCGACCTGTGGGGCGGTTGGGCCGACCTCGCCCGCACCCGCGCCTGGGAGGCCGACACACTGGTGAACGCGTACTCCGTCGGCAAGGCGGTGAGCGCGGTCGCAGTGTTGAGCACGGTGGCCGACGGGCTGCTGGTGCTCGACGAGCCGGTGGCCCGGGTGTGGCCGGAGTTCGCCGCCCATGGCAAGGGGTCGATCACGCTGCGCCAGCTGCTGTCGCACCAGGGCGGCCTGCCGGGGGTCCGCCGGCCGGTCGCCGACGGGGAGGTGTTCGACTTCGCCGCGGTGGCCGAGGCCCTTGCGGCCCAGGAGCCGTGGTGGGAGCCGGGCACGGCGCACGGCTACCACGTGAACACCCTCGGGCACCTCGTGGGCGAGCCGGTCCGGCGGGTCACCGGTGACCGCTTCGGCGCTGCGGTGCACGACCGCGTGGCCGGGCCGCTGGGCGCGGACGTCTGGATCGGGCTGCCGCGAGAGGAGCACCACCGGGTGGCCGAGGTGGACTTCGTGCAGCACGTGCCCGAGGAGTGGCGCCCCCACGGCGGTGACGGCGAGCTGAGCAGGATGCGTCGAGCCGCCTACTTCAACCCCGAGGGGCTCTCGGGGATCGGCACCGTCAACCTGACCCGTTGGAGGGAGGCGGAGGTGCCCTCGACCAACCTCCACGCCTCGGCGCGCGGCGTGGCGAGGTTCTTCGCGTCGCTGGCCGGCGCGTCGCCCGGCGGCGACCTCCTGGCTGCGTCGCTGGTGGAGGAGGCCACCACCACCGCCAGCCGGGGCATCGATCTGGTGCTGGAGCGGGAGTCGCACTTCGGCCTGGGGATGATGCTGCCCCTCGACACGCGACGCATCGGGGTGGGCCCCGCGTCCTTCGGGCACTACGGCAACGGCGGGTCGTTGGGCTTCGGCGACCGATCGGCGGGGATCGGGTTCGGCTACGTGATGAACCGACCGGGCGACCGCTGGCAGGTGCCGCGGACCCGCCGTCTGCTGGACGCCCTGGGACGCGTCCTCGGGGGGTGAGCCCGAGCCCGTGGGGCAGGCGTCAGCGCCCGGCCCAGGAGGTGCGGGGCAAGGCGGCGGGCTCGCCGAAGCGCTGGCGCAGCGTGCCGATGCCCTCGAAGGTGATGGCGAACTCGGTGCCGGGCTCCAGCCACTCGTCGCGGTCCAGCCCGCAGGTGTCGGGGACGGTGCCCATGCCCACCACGGTGCCGGCAGGCAGGCTCTGGCGCTCGGCGAGCGCCACCAGCACGTCCACCGGGTCCATGGAGTACTCCGCCGTGGACCCCCGCCACGCCGGACGGCCGGCGACCGCGACCTGCACGTCGAGCCGGCGGGGGTCGCCCAGCTCGTCGGGGGTCACCAGCCACGGTCCCAGGCCGTTGCCGTGGTCGAGGTCCTTGCTGGTCGCGGGGCCGGTGAAGAGCATCTCGGCCAGCTGCACGTCGCGGGCGGACACGTCGTTGAAGATCGTGTAGCCGGCGACGGCCGCGGCCGCCGTCGCCCGGTCGGCGCCGATCGGCAGCGCACCGGTCACGACGGCCAGCTCGGGCTCGATGTCCAGGTAGGCGCTGAAGGGGGGCCAGGGCACGGTGTCGTCGGGTCCGCTGACGCTGGTGCGGTTGCCCTTGTAGTACCGCACACCGGGCATCGGCCGGCGCAGCACCCGGCGGGCGATGGCGCCGCTCACCGCTCCGAGGGGACGGGGAAGGGAGCGGCGCAGGAGCACCGCGGAGGAGTTGGCCAGGTGGCGGGGGGTGAGACCGCAGTCGAGGATGGCAGCCGGCCGGGGGATCGGAGCCATGAGACGGACCGAGGACGTCGGCCGGGTGCAGCGGGCCAGGTCCCTCGGCGGCGTCTCGGCGAGGAGCTGCTCGAGTCGGGCATGGGAGGCCGGGAGGTCGCGCAGGTGGTCCTCCACCCCACCGACGGCTCCGCCGGCCCTGTCGAGCGCCGAGACGTCGAGCACGCCGTCGTCGAGGACCGGCCCGAAGCGCTCCGAGCCGTCCGGCTCGATCCAGGTGGCCAGCTTCACCGCCGCCGCCCTTCCGTGAGCCGTCGCCGGCGGGTGCGCACCACACCGAGGAAGCCGTCGAGCATGTCGCGGGTGGACTCGGCGGGTGGCCGACCCTCCAGCGCCCGCATCTCTGCCGCCACGCTGATGTAGGTGCGCTCCGGAGCCTCCCAGCGCGACCACGGTCGGCCCTCCGCGTCGGCCTCGGTGAGCAGCTCGACGGTGGCGTCGCGCGCTGAGCGGCCTCGCCGGAACAGGCGGGCGACGCCCTCGCCGAGCCAGGTCCAGTAGTCGCGGTGCACCGCCAGCTGCCCCGGTTCGGCGAGCGGTCCGTGGCCGGGCACCACCACCCGGGGCTGCAGGGCGGCCACCCGCTCCAGCGCTCCCACCCAGCTGGCGGCCGGACCGGACCACATGACCGGTGTCTGGCCCACGAAGAGCACGTCCGCGGCGAACACCACGGAGGCGTCGGGGACGTGCACGACCAGGTCGCCCTCGGTGTGGGCGGGGCCGACCTCGATGAGCTCCACCGGACGTCCGCCGAGGCCGAGGTGGTGCTCGCCGTCGAAGGTGGTGGTGGGCAGGCGCAGCTGCACCTCCTCGAAGCGGTACGGGGCGATCTGGGCGTGCAGGTAGGCGACGTCGTCGCCGAGGCGGCCGGGGAGCCTGCGGGCGAACGACAGGGCCCGGGAGAGCGTGGCCAGCTCGCGCGGGCGCTCCCGGGTCATCCCCGCCCGCCCGGCGGTGCTGGTGATGATCTCGGCCGCTGCGGGCATGAGGGCGTTGCCCCACCAGTGGTCGCCGTTGCAGTGGGTGTTGACCACCGTGGTGATGGGTGCACCCTCCAAGGCGGTGTCGGCCGCAGCCAGGAGGCGGGAGGCCTGTCGGTGGTCCCAGCAGGTGTCGATCACCGCCGCGGCGTCGGTTCCGAGCACCACCCCGGCGTTGGCCTCCCCGGTGCCCCCGTTGGGTTGCAGCCACGCCCACACGCCCTCGCCGAGCGGGTGGAGGCCGCCGGCGAAGCGCGCCGGCGCCCCGCTGAGGGTCAGGTCGGCATCGGTGTGGGACATCCCGCGCTCCTCGTGTCCGCCACGCCCGGCGGATCCCAAAGTCAAACCTGCGGCACGCGCGTCGTCCAGTGGCACCGGCCACAGCCCGTCGAGCAGCACACCTCGGTGAGCCCGGTTCGGCCGGTGCGTCAGGTGCTGCGCGACGCGGGGCGGTAGCCCCAGTGCCAGGGCTCGCGAGGCGTGTCCTCCACGAAGCCGTAGCGCCAGGCGTTCTCGCGCATCCAGGCCTGGGCGGTGCTGTCGAGGTCGAGGTCGAGCGCCATCCCCCAGCCGTGGTTGGAGCTGCCCGGAGACGCTGCCAGTCCGCCCTGGGAGTAGAGGCCCTTGCGCTGGGCCAGCGACACCTGGGTGCCGTAGTCGCGGTAGGAGTCGGTGACCCCGATCTGCACGCCGGCAGCCGCCGCATCGGCGCGCAGCTGTCGGAACGATGCAGCCGCAGGCGCCCAGAGCCGGTGGCCCCCGACGCCGATCGGTTCGAGCGCCTGCGCCGGGATCCGGCCGTTGCCGTAAGCAACCAGCTCGGCGGGAGGTTCGAGCTTGCCGTAGTCGCCCGTGGCCCGCTTGACCGCCGGGCCGAGGGGCGCGGCGGTGCCCGTGCTGGCCGTGAGTCCGGCGACCCCGCTGGCGGAGCAGCAGCAGCATCGGCACGTCCCCACCGCGGGCGACAGACCGGTGCCGCCGGATGACGGCACCCCCGTGTCGTCCTGGAGCAGCGCCTGGCTCAGCACCCCGGCGAAGTCGTCGACCGATGCCGTGGTGGCTCCGGTGCCGGAGGTGGTGGTCGCCGGTTCGGCGGCGGTCGCGAACGCTGCGTCGAAGCGGCTCTCGATGGCGGCGACGCGGGCCTGCACCCCGGCGATGCCGGTCACGGCGCGCCCTCCGTGGGTCGGGGCAGCTGCGCGACCTCGGCGACGTGGCGAGCGGCCGCGGCGGAGCGGTTCTGCTCCATGATCTCGCGGTGCACCTCCTCGCGGTGCACGGTCACCTCGCGGGGCGCGGTGATGCCGATGCGCACCTGGTCGCCACGGATCTCCAGGACCGTGATGTGGATGTCGGTGCCGATCACGATCGACTCGTTCGGCCGGCGGGACAGGATCAGCATGCCGATCACTCCACCGGACGGATGGGGGCGGCGGTCGTCAGGTCCTGGTGGGCGAGGACCACCTGGCGACCGTGCCGAGTGCGCACGTTCACGACCACGGGGCCGAGCAGGTTGGCGGTCACCTCGTCGCCGATGGTGACGAGGCACAGCACCTGGGCGTCGTCGGGTCGCTCCAGCTCGAGCGCCTGGCAGTCGTCGTCGGGGAGGTCGGGCTCGTAGTCGGGGAAGAACGGGTTGGGGACGACCGCCAGGAAGGACACGTCGGGGTGGTCGACGGACTGCAACCAGCTGTAGAGGCCCGTGTCCTCGGCGGCGACCAGCACGAAGCGGGTGGCCTGGGGGAACCCGAGGAGCCCCTCGGGGATGTCGACGATCGTGGTGTCGTCGACCTCGATCTCGCCGAGGTGCTCGGAAAGGATCAGCATGGCTCACACCCTAACGGTTGGTCCCCAGCGGGCTGTCCGGCGTCGAACCAGCGACGGGTTCGGCCGGACGCGGGCGGGGGAGTCGGGGGTTCGGGCCGTCGATCGCCTGCAGCGCCCAGGCGCCGAGGGCACCCAGGATCCACACGGCGGCGAGGGTGACCCCGAAGGCGAGCACGGCGGTGCCCGCCTCGGCGCCCCCGCGCAGGACCGCCAGGGTCACCGGAGCGGACACGACGAGTGCGAGCAGCAGGCTGACCGCCAACGGTCCGGCGAGGCCGTGCTGGCCGTCGTTCGCAGGTGCGTCCTGGGACGGGTCTGCCGTTCGCTTCCCCGGTGGGTTCATGTGCAGCTCCTGGCGAGGTCGTGGTCGGTGGCGCGCAGCGGCGTCGGGGCGGCGAGGAGGTACGCGGCCCACAGCCCCGGCGAGACAGGTCGTCCGTCGAGCGTGGCCACGCTCGGGGACATGCCGAGGAAGGCCGAGGGCTCCTCGGCGGCGTCGAGGTCGACGAGGTCGACGGCGTCCACCTGGGCGACCGCCTCGATGCGTGCGCCGTGCTCGTCGGGTGAGCGCCAGGCGGGCGCGGCGTAGCGGACCTGCACAGGTTCGAGGGCGATCAGCGCGTTGCGAACCCAGCGGATCCCCTCCTCGCTGAGGTCCAGCGCGATGGCCACGAAGGTGGGACGGGGCCGGTTGCGCCAGCGCCGGCGCTGGGCGATCGCATCCGACAGGTCGGTGAGCACCGGCCACCCCTCGTGCTGCTCCCGCCGGGCGTCGCGCACAAGGAGCACCACCGACTGGTCGGCGTCGCCGCTGCGCTGCTCGGCGAGTCGCTGTGCCGTGCGTGCCGCATGCAGCGGGTCGCCGACCACCGCCACGATCCCGTGCTCGGGCGGCAGCACCGCGTCGTGCACCAGGGGGTCGAGCCGTCCGAGCAGGTCCGACAGGTTGAGCTCCGGCAGCGCCAGGTGCACGAACACCCCCTCCTGCTCGGCCGGCGCGTCGCCGTCTCCTGCCGGTGGCTCCCCACGGGCCGCACGGGCTGCCGCCCAGGTCTGGGCGGCGGCGGCCACGGCGTCGGTGTCGCCCAACGGGGCGGTCGGGTCGTCGTGGTCGGGCTGGGAGTCCCCGGGGTCGTCCGCGTCCGTGGGCGCGTCCTGCTCCGGTGGGTCCTGTCGAGCCGGTGCCGGCGCACCCTGCTCCTCCAGCGCGGCGGCCAGCGCAGCGGCGAAGCTCTGGGCGTCGAGCGCCTCTTCGGGGTCGTCCCCGTCGGGGTCGACCCGCTCGTCGGTGTCGCCGGACGCGGCGGTCCGCAGGTGCTGCTCGCTGGTGCGTGCCTCGATGCGGAAGTACTCGCGGCCGAAGAACCCCGCGATCCCGCCCACGATGAAGCGGTCCACGGAGAGCACCTCGGCGTGGCCGTGGCAGAGGCGTTGCAGCTCCTCGGTGAGCTGCTCCAGGCGGTGGCCCTCGATGGAGACCACGTCGCCGTCGACGCTCACGTGGAACTCAGGCTGTCGTCGGAACACTGATGGCTCCCAGGTCGGTCACGCGGAACTGCTCGGCCAGCTCCTCGAAGGACAGCACCGGCAGGTGCGGCACCACGCGCGTCGCGAAGCGGCTCAGCGCCGGTCGCAGCACCGGCGAGCACACGAGGACCGGGCGGTCCCCCAGCTGCTCGGCGGCGGCCACCTGCTCGGCGATGGCCCGGCTCAGCGCCTCGCCGGTGTCGGGGTCGACGGCGAGGGTGGAGCCGCGGCCGTCGTGGGCCACGCGCTCGACGAGGTGGTGCTCCAGCAGCGGCTCCAGCGACAGCACGGGCAGGCGGTCGCCGTCGGCCCGCTCGGCGCAGATCGTGGAGGCCAGCGCGCCGCGGCAGGCTTCGATCAGGTGCTCGGGATGGCGGTTGGTGCGGGCCTCCACCGTGATGACCTCGAGGATGCGCACCAGGTTGCGGATCGGCACCTGCTCGGCGAGCAGGCCCTCCAGCACGCTCTGGACCTCGCCGGTGCTGATCTGCCCGGCGGTGAGCTCGTCGACCACCGCCGGATCGGTCTCGCGGACGAGGTCCACGAGCTGCTTGACGTCCTGGCGCGTGAGCAGCTCCGCGGCGTGGGTCCGCACCAGCTCCGCGAGGTGGGTGGTGACGACCGCGGAGCGCTCCACCACCGTCGCCCCGCTGAGCTCGGCGTGGTGGCGCAGCTCGGTCGGCAGCCACTTCGAGGGGAGGCCGAACACGGGCTCGCGGATCTCCTCCCCCGGGAACTGCGCCAGGTCGTCGGCGATCACCAGCAGGTGGCCGGGCGGGGCGGCCCCGATGGCGGCGTCGACGCCGTGGAACCGGATGGCGTAGGTGCCCAGGTCGAGCAGGGTGCTGTCCTGGGTGCGCACCGGGGGCATCACGAGGCCGAGCTCCTGGGCGATCTTGCGCCGCAGCCCTCGCACCCGGTCCAGCAGGTCACCTCCCGAGGAGGGGTCCACCAGGTCGACCATGTCGACGGCCAGCTCCAGGCCGATGGCGTCGACCCGGATGGATCGGGCGATCTCGGCGGGGTCGTCGGGCGACACGGGCTGCTCCACCACCGGTTCCGGCAGGGGCAGCACCACCGCGGCCCGGTTGGCGAGGTGCCGTCCCGTGATGACCAGGACGCCGCCGACCACCAGGAAGGGCGCCTTCGGCATCTCCGGGAAGAGGGCGAGCACCAGCAGCGCCCCGCCGGCGATGGTGAATGCCCGGTACTGGCGGGCGAACTGGGCGAAGACGTCGGTGCCGAGGTCGGCGCGTCCGGCGGCGCGGGTCACGATCAGGCCGGTGGCGATGGACACCAGCAGGGCGGGGATCTGGGTGACCAGCCCGTCGCCGACGGTGAGGATGCTGTAGTTCTCCACGGCCTCCGAGATCGGCATGCCCAGCTGGAGCACACCGATGATCAGGCCGCCGACGAGGTTGATGGCCACGATCACCACCGTGGCGATGGCGTCGCCCTTGACGAACTTCCCGGCGCCGTCCATCGCGCCGTAGAAGTCGGCCTCGGCCGAGGTCTCCTCCCGGCGCCTGCGGGCCTCGTCGTCGTCGATCACCCCGGCGTTGAGGTCGGCGTCGATCGCCATCTGCTTGCCGGGCATGGCGTCGAGGGTGAAGCGGGCGGCGACCTCCGCCACGCGGTTCGACCCGTTGGTGATCACCACGAACTGGATCACCACCAGGATGAAGAAGACCACCATGCCCACGACCAGGGATCCGCCGATGACGATGGAGCCGAAGGCCTCGATCACCGAACCCGCGTAGCCGCGGGAGAGGATCAGCCGCGTGGAGGACACGTTCAGGCCCAGCCGGAACAGGGTGGCGATGAGGATGATGGAGGGGAAGGCGGAGAGGTCGAGGGCGTTGGAGGAGCCGATGGCCGCCAGCAGCAGCAGCACGGACGCGCCGATGTTGATGCTCAGCAGCACGTCCAGCAGCAGCGGGGGCATGGGGATGACCATGAGGGCCACCACACCGACGACGGCCGCGGGGAAGACCGTCGCACCCAGACGTCCAGAGCTCACGTTCACCTCGGGGTGAGGGCGTCCCTGCCCACCGGTTGCCGCGACCGTCCTTGCCGCGCACTGGTCTGCTGGTCAATCGGCAGCGCTACGGAGGAGCTGAGGCTTCGCGTCCGCCCTCGCTGCCGGCCTCGCCGCCGGCGCGCGCCGTCCTGGGTGGAGCGCACCTGGTAGGTCTCCGGGTCCTCCCCGGAGGGCGTCCAGGTGTCGACGACGGGCAGCGACACTGGCGCCTGGGGGAAGGCGTGGCGTCCCACGCGGTGCACGAAGGCGAGGACCGTGGCCACCGCCTGGAAGAGCTCGCGGGGGATCTCGTCGCCCGGTCTGCACGACCGGTGCAGCGCGCGAGCCAACGGGGGGACGCTCACCACCGGGACCTGGGCGTGCCTCGCTCGCTCGCGTATCCGGGCGGCCGCCACGTCGCCACCGGAGGCCAGCACCCGGGGTGCGCCGCTCGAGGGGACGTAGCGGAGCGCGACCGCCACATGGGTCGGATTGGTGATCACCACGTCCGCGTCCGCCACCGCGGCGAGCATCCGGTTCCGGCTCATGGCGTTGCGCAGGGAGCGGAGCTTCGCCTTCACCATCGGGTCGCCGTCGGTCTCGCGGTGCTCCTGGCGGACCTCCTGCTTGGTCATGCGGCCCTCCCGGACGAGGTTCCAGCGCTGCCACCCGTAGTCGAGCAGGCCGGCCGCGGTGCCGATGACCGCGATGATCTGCAGGAGCGACATCACCGCCGACCCGGCCGTCGACAGGGCGGCGCCGAGGGACCAGCTGCTGGCCGCCAGCTGCTCGCAGGTGTGCACGACGCTGGGCACGGCGAGCACCACGATGATGCCCAGCAGCAGGACCTGGCGGACGGTCTCCCACACGTTGCGGGGCGAGACCAGCCGCTTGACGCCCGCCGCAGGGCTGAGTCGCTGCATCTTCGGTGCGAGCGGGTGGAGGGTGAACACGAAGCCGGTCTGGGCGAAGGATCCGGCCACTCCCATCACCACCACCAGCACCATCACGGGGACGAGGGCGAGCATCGCCTGGGACGCCGTGGAGAGCCCGACCCGTGCCAGCTCTCCCGTGGTGGGGTCGGCGGCGATGGTGCGAACCTCGTCCAGCGCCGCCGCCAGCCGCTCCCCGGTGACGCGGAGCAGCCGGGGGAGCAGCGCGGTGGCCGCCAGCAGCGTGGCCCAGGGCACGAGGGTCTGGCTGCGGGCGACCTGGCCCTTGCGGCGCGCCTCCTTCTTGCGCTTGGCGGTCTGCTTCTCGGTTCGCTGGTCCTTGTCGCCGGCCACGTCGTGGCTACCCCGCCGTCATCCGAGCGCCGTGGCCATGGCGCGCATCGAGGTGTCGACGACCGCGTGGACGGCGAAGGGCAGCAGCGGCAGCGCGATCGCGCCGAGGAAGATGACGATCAGGCTCTTCACCCCGAAGCCGACCACCAGGAGGTTGAGCTGCGGCGCGGCCCGGGCGAGCAGGCCCAGCACCAGCTCCGCCATGAACAGCGCGGCCAGCAGCGGGAAGGCGATCTGCAGCGCGGCGGCCAGGAAGTTGCCGATGCGGTCGCTGAGCAGCTCGCCGACCGATCCGATCTCCATCCCCGACACCGGTGCGGCCTCGAAGCTGCGCACGATGCCGGCGACGAAGAGGAGCACGCCTCCCGAGGTGAACAGCATCGTGGTGGCCATCAGCTGGTACAGGCGGGCCATGGGTGACGCCCCGGCCTGCGAGAACGGGTCGTAGAGGGTCGCCCCGGAGAACGCCGCCCCGAAGTCCACCATCGCCCCGGCGGACTGGATCACCGAGAAGCACACCAGCACCAGGAAGCCCAGGGCGGCACCCACACCCACCTGGTACAGCACCGACAGGAGGAGGTGGGGCAGCTCCAGCAGGCCGCTGCCGGCGTCGACCTGGTCGGCGGTCAGCAGCGAGAGCGCCACCGCCAGGCCGACCTTGATCCTGGTCGGGACGGTGGGGCCGGCGAACGGCGGCGCGACGAGGAAGAAGGTGAGGATGCGGATCGACGACAGCAGGACGGTGACGACCAGGAGCGGATCGATGCGGACGTCCACGGCGCGCTCAACCCAGCAGCTCGGGGATCCGCTCGAACAGCATCTGGGTGAAGGCGATGGCTTCGCCGAGCATCCAGTTGCCGCAGAGCACGACCACGATCCCCACGCCCACGAACTTGGGCACGAAGGTGAGCGTCGGCTCCTGGAGCTGGGTCACCGACTGCACGAGTCCCACCATGACGCCCACCCCGAGCGTCATCAGCAGGATCGGCCCGGCCAGTTTCGCGGCCAGCACCAGGGCGTCGAGTCCGATCTGCACCACGGACGCGTCGGTCATGCCAGACCCACTCCCTGGTAGTTGGTGACCAACGACTCGGTGATCATCGACCAGCCGTCGACCATGACGAACAGCAGCAGCTTGAGCGGCAGCGACACGAAGATCGGCGGGAGCATCATCATGCCCAGGCTCATCAACCCGGCGGAGACGACCAGGTCGAGCACCAGGAAGGGGACGAAGACCACGATGGCGATGATGAACGCCGACTGGAGCTCGGAGAGAACGAAGGCGGGCACGACGGTCACCAGCGAGGTGTCCATGGCGTCCTTCGGGGGTTGCTGGCCACGGAGCCCGGTCATGAGGTCGAGGTCGCCGGAGCGGGTGTTGGCCAGCATGAACCGCTTGAGGGGCAGCTCCGCGCGGTGCAGCGCCTCGTCCTGGGTGATCGTGCCGTCGAGGTAGGGCTGGAGGGCGTCGTCGTTCACCTTGGACAACGTGGGAGCCATCACGAACAGCGACAGGAACAGCGCGAGGCCGGCGAGCACCTGGTTCGGCGGCACCGACTGCAGCCCGAGCGCGTTGCGCACCAGGGACAGCACCACGATGATCCGGGTGAAGCTGGTCATGAGGATCAGCAGCGACGGGGCCACCGCCAGCACGGTGAGCCCGAGGATGATCACCACGCTGCGGCTGGGGATCTCCTCGCCGTCCCCGCCCTCGCCGAGGTCGATGTTCACGTCGAAGGACGAGTCGTCCTCGTCGGTCGCCGACGCCGAGTCGGATCCTGTGTCGGGCCCGGGCGTACCGTCGAGCCCGCTGGACCCGTCGGCACCACCAGGTGCGGGCGTGGCCGGTGACGGCGTCGCGACGGTCGGCGGAACGGGGACCGCAGGCTCCTGCGCGCTCGCCACCGCCGTCGTCGCCCACATCGTGGCCACGACGGCCGCGATCAGGGCCAGCGCCAGTCGGAGGTGCCGGGTCACGGCGTAGGGTGCGGGATCACGACCGACGAACGGTCAGCTCCCGCAGCGCCTCGACGAAACCCATCCGTGTCTCCTGTCCGGCACATCGTGCCGGACGTGCGTGCCCGGTCCATCGGGTCGCGCCGTGCTCTGCTCCTCCATCGGCTGGCGCCGTCGCACCTGCACCTGCACCGCGCGCCGGAGTCGGCACGACGGACACCCGTCGGCCACGGGGCAGCGCCGGTGAGGGTGCCGTCGCCAGGGCTGCCGGACCGCCGACGGGTTCGGGTGCAGGCAGCTGCACCACCACCTCGGCCACCTCCGCGGCATCGGTGTCCGTCCCGGCCCTGCGGGGGCGGCCCAGGAGGTGGACCTGCTGGTCGGTGACGCCCACGAGGTAGTCCTCCGGGCCGACCCGGACCAGCGCCACGTGGGCGCCCTTCGAGAGGGGGCGGCGGTCGACGACCTCGAGTCGGCTCCCCCCGGCCCCACCCCGACGCAGGGGCCCACGCCGCTTGAGCACCCACAGGGCGATGCCGACGATCCCCAGCACCATCCCGAGCGACATCGCCACGCGCAGCACGAGGAACAGCGAGGAGGAGCCGTCCACGTCGCTCAGTCCTCCATCCGGTTGAGGACCTCGGTGAGCCGCACGCCGAACTCCTCGTCCACCACGACCACCTCGCCCCGGGCGATCAGGGTGCCGTTGACCAGAACGTCCACCGGGCTGCCGGCCGCCCGATCGAGCTCGATCACCGAGCCGGTTCGGAGGTTGAGCAGCTCCGACACCGAGAGCTGCGTGCGGCCGAGCTCGGCGGTGACGGCCATCGCCACGCCCGCCAGGGAGCGCAGGGCGCCGAGGTCGGCCGATGGGAGCTCTGCCGGCCGGGGCGTCGCCACCGGCGCCGACGGACTCGGCACCCGCACCAGCAGCGCGGCAGTGCCGACCTGCCGGTCGGCGACGAAGAGCCCGGCGGACACGATGGCCAGCCCGTCCCGGGCCGGCAGGAGGCCGTCGATGTTGGCGGCGTTGCTGGGGGGGCTCAGCTCCTCCACCACCGTGCGGTGGCGGTGGGCCCACGAGGCCAGGGAGCGGTCCATCAGCTCGGTCCAGGGCTGGCCGGGCTGCTCGATGCGATCGGTGAACTCGGAGCACAGCACCAACGCCACCAGGCCGCTCCCGGGCACCTCTGCCGCGGCCACCCATCCCCCCTCCGGTGGCACGAGCTCGGTGAGCTCCACGTGCTCGCAGGACGGTCCGGGCACCACGGTCTCGCCCAGCGCCGCCGAGATGTCGGCGGCCACGTCGGCGGCCAGCCCGCTCACCGCCGTCGAGGGCTCGCTGAGGTGGTGGTCGGTGTCCACGGTCATCGGTCGGTCTCCGTTCCCGAAGCCGGTCGCCGGCCGGAGGTTCCTCCGGTCGTGGCGAACCCGTCCAGTCGGTCGATGTCGAGTCGTTCGGTCACCTGCACCGCCACCTTCCGGCCCCGTCGGGCGGGTTGCACGGCGAACATGGGCTGCTCGCCGACCGAGGCGGTGAGGGGTGCATCGGCGGCGTGGGGGAGCACGAGGACGTCGCCAGGGCTCAGCGCCAGGATCTCCTCTGCCGACAGAGGGCGGGCCCGGAACCGCACGCACAGCTCGACGGGCACCTCGTTGATGCGCAGCGCCATGGCGCGACGGGCGTGGGCCACCTCTCCGACGCTGTCGCCGTGCTGCGGTGTTCCGGCCACGGCGTCGAGGATGGGTTGCAGGCTGGAGAGCGGGTAGCAGAGGGTGATCGGTGCCGGCTCGGTCTCCGAGGAGGTCGCCAGGTCCAGCAGGAACCGCACCACGACGACCAGGTCGGATGGTGCGGCGGTCTGGGCGAACTGGGGGTTGGACTCGTGTCCGGTGATCGACGGCTCGAGCTGCTGCACCGGCTCGTAGGCGTAGGCCAGGTCCTCCAGGCCCCGCTCCAGCAGCTTGCGGACCAGGCTGGCCTCGATCTCGGTGAGGGGGCGCTCGGGCACGGTGAGGCCCTGGCCGCCCAGGAGCAGGTCCACCAGCACCAGCGCCGAGTCCAACGGGAGCTGCAGGGTGGTCAGGCCCGGCAGGGGATCCAGCGACAGGAAGACCATGTGGGTCTGCGACGGCAGCGCGTGCACGTACTCGTCGTAGGTGACCTCGTTGATGCTGCTCACGTCCATGGTGGCGACGACGCGAAGGCTCGAGGACAGCACCGTGGCGAACTGGCCGGCGAAGGTCTCGTGCACCATCTCGAGGTTGCGGATGTGGTCGCGGTTCAGCTTGCTCGGCCGGCGGAAGTCGAACGGTCGCACCGTGGGCGTGGGCGCGGGCGGTTCGCGCAGCAGGGCTTCTCCGGTCGGGGCTTCCCCGGGTGACGTCCCGTCCGTCGACGGCTCGCCGTCGTGCGCGAGGGGGGCGTCGTGCTGCTCCTCGCTGCCTCCGTCGTCGGGCGCGTCGACGCGTCCGTCGGTCGGGGACCGCTGCTCGGCGTTCGGCGTGCTCTCCGCCGGTTCCATCACCTCTGTCGACACGAGGGTGCATCGGAGCGGAGCGCGGTCCGATGAGGCTTGCGCGACATTGCCGCGCGCCGACACCCGTCACCCGCTGAACGTGACGCTACGAGACGAGTCGAAGATCGGTGTCACTGCATGACGAAGTCCGTCAGGTAGATGCCGTGGTAGGACTCCTCGTAGAGCTCGGACGCCCCGTGGTCGAGGGCCTCCTTGAAGGCTGCCTTCCCCTCGGGGGTGGAGAGCTCGGCGGTGCCACGGGTCGACGCCGTAGAGATGATCAGGTCGCGGACCTTGTTGGTCTCGCCGGACTTCTCGAACTCCTTGGCCTGCTCGCCTTCGACCAGCTCGATGGCCACCCCGATCTTGAGGTAGTGGCCGTCGGCGAGGTTGACGCTCATCGCCTCCACCGGGACCAGCTCTCCTCCGGCCAGCGTGGTGGTGGTACCCCCAGCCGCCTCCTCGGCGGGCTTCTTGAGCACGGTCATCTTGGCGGCGACGCCGACCACCACCAGGACCACCACGACGACCACCAGCTTCTTCCTGCCGCCCTTCTTCTTCTCGGCCGGCGCCGTCTCAGCGGTCTGCTCGCGCGTGTCGACGTCGGTGTCAGCCATGGTCGTCTCCTGAGGTGTCGGGAGCGCTCGCGGGGTCCGGCTCCGGTGGTGCGCCCTCGTCGGTGGGTGCTGCGGCAGGCTCCTCGGCGGTGGACATCACCACCAGGTCCACCCGTCGGTTCACCGCCCTCCCCTCGACGGTGGTGTTGTCCCCCTTCGGCTGCTGGTCGGCGTAGCCGCCCGCCACCATGCGTCCGACCGGCACGCCGTGACGCCAGCTGAGGTAGCGCAGCACCGCCGAGGCGCGGGCCGTGGAGAGCTCCCAGTTCGACGGGTAGCGCTCGGTGGCGATGGGGACCGAGTCGGTGTGACCCTCGATCGAGATCGTGTTGGGCAGGGCGGCGAGCCCGTCGGCCACGGCATCGAGCACTGCCAGGCCGTCGCGGCGCAGCTGCGCCGAGCCGGGGTCGAAGAGCACGTCGTCGCTGACGATGCTCACCACCAACCCGCGGTCCTCGTGCTCGAAGCTCACCGACTGCTGGGCGCCGGCGCTGGTGGCCGCGGTGACGATGACGGCCTCGGCCCGAGCCAGGTTCGCCGTCTCCACGGCTCGCTGCTCGACCTGCAGACGCTCGCGCTGGAGGGCGGCGACGGCCCTCTGCTGCTCGTCGGCGCTCAGGGCGATCGTCGTGGTCGGTGGGTTGCCCTCGAGCAGCCCCTGTCCGGCACCCGAGCCCTTCTCGCCGGTGTCCACCGGCGAGACCATTCCGACCGCAGCGCCGAACCCCTCCCCGAACTGCTTGAGCTTGGCGAGGTCCTGGTTGGAGATGGCCCACAGCACCAGGAACAGGCCCATGAGCAGCGTCAACATGTCGGCATAGGGGATCACCCACGCCTCGTGGTTGACGTGCTCCTCGTGGTCCTCGTGGTGGTGGCGTGATCCCTTAGGCACTCTTGCGCTCCTCGCCCTCGGAGCGCCGCTGCGACGGCGGCAGGCTGCTGCGCATGAGGTCGCCGAGCATGCGGGGGTTGTAGCCCGACTGGATGTTGAGCACGCCCTCGATGAGGAGGCGCTTCTGGGCGGCCTCCTCGGCCGACATGCGAGCCAGCTTGTTGGCCCACGGCAGGAAGATGCCGTTGGCCAGGAACACGCCCCAGAAGGTGGCGATGAAGGCGGCGGCGATGCCGTGGCCGAGCTCGTCGGGGCTGTCGAGGTGGCCGAGGGTGGCGATGAGGCCGACCACCGCACCGATGATGCCGAAGGTGGGCGCGAAGATGCCGATGTTGGTCATGATCTTGGCGTTGGCCTTGTGCCGCTCGGTCATGGCCCGCACCTCGGCTTCCATGATGTCCTGCACCACCTCGGGGTCGGCCCCGTCGATGGCCAGCTGGAGCCCGCGCTGCAGGAACGGGTCCTCGATGTTGGTGACGTCCTCCTCCAGCGCCAGCAGGCCCTCGCGGCGGGCCCGGTCTGCGAAGGACACGATCTGGTCGATCGAGTCGTTGGGGTCCCCCTGCTTCTGGCCCTTGAGGCCCTTGGCGAAGACCTTGCCGAAGCCCTTCATGTCGGCCTGGGTGCCGCCCATGAAGGCGGCCCCGAAGGCGGCGGCCACCACGATGAGGAACGCGGCGGGCACGGTGAAGAACGCCACCGGGGACACGCCCTTGAGCAGCGAGCCGACGAACACGCCGACCATCACGAGGACGAGACCGGTGAGGGTTGCCGGATCCACGTCAGGACCCCGAGCCGCTGGTGGAGGTGTCGACCACGAGCCGCAGGCCCGAGCGCCCGGCGGACCGATCGGCGTCGATCGCGGCCGCCACCTCCGGGTCGCCCTCGTCGAGCTCGGCGGCGAGGCGGTCGGCCGTGGCCAGCACCCGCGCCCGGAACACGATGACCTTGGCGATCACCTCGGTGGGGGACTCCGAGACGATGTAGCGGGTGCCGTCGATGAGCGAGAGCAGCGTGTCGGAGTTGGATTCCACGCGCTCGATCAGGTCCGCGTTGATGGCGACCTGGGAGCCGTTGAGGCGCGTGAGGAGGATCATCGTCTGCTCCGTCCGTGGTGGCGACCGCCCGACGTCCTGTCGGGCCCTCGTCAATCGGAGCGCCGGGTGCCGTCCTGAGGGCTCGGCGGGGGAATTCGCCGGTGGAGCGGACCCCGTCTGCGCCGGCGCGCAGGGAGAGGTCCGAACCACCGGCCGGCTCCCGCACGCGGGTTGGACGGGTGGCGCCACCGGGTCAGCGCTTCAGGTTGACCACTTCCTGGAGCATCTCGTCCGACGTCGTGATCACCCGCGAGTTCGCCTGGAACCCTCGCTGGGCCACGATCAGGTTGGTGAACTCCGCCGCGAGGTCGACGTTGGACATCTCGAGCACACCGGTGGAGATGAGCCCCCGGCCTCCCTGGCCGGCCAGGCCGAGCTGGGCGAGACCGGAGTTCACGGTGGACCGGTAGTAGGACGACCCGGCCTTCTCCAGGCCCTCGGGGTTGGCGAAGGAGGCCAGTGCCAGCTGTCCGATGGCCCGCGTCCGCCCGTTGGAGTACGAGCCGGTGATCAGGCCCTCCTGGGACACCGAGAAGCTCTGGAGGTTCCCGGCGCTGGATCCGTCCTGGTCGAGGACCGCGGCGGAGGACACCGAACCGAACTGGGAGATCCGGTTGGGCTGCCCGGCGGCGCCGAGGGAGAGGGTGATGGGGTCGGCCGCGGCGAAGCCGGGGATCGTCCCGCCGGGGATGGTCAACGAATAGGCGGAGGTCAGCTCCCCGTCCGCGCCGAAGGTGAGCGGGCTCCCGGTGATGGCCGTGCCGGCGGCCGGCGGCGTGGGCTGCAGGACGCCGGCGGCGTCGACGTAGCGGTAGGTGACCCCCCAGGTGTCCGTCGCGGTCTTCGTGTACTCGAATCGCACAGTCACCGCGATGCCCTGGCCGTCGTACACCTCGACCGAGTTGCTGATCACCGTCCCGACCGGTTCGTCGGCGGGGAGGTTCCCCCCGGCGGTGATCTCGGTGGTCTGCACCGGGGGGATGATGTCGCCGACGGGGATGACGATGCCGGTGGGCGAGGCGTTGGTGTTGACCGTTCCGGTGACGTCGGCCTGCCAGCCCTGGATCAGCCCGCCGTCCTGGGTGACCAACCGGCCCGAGGAGTCCACCGAGAGGGAGCCGGCCCGGGTGAAGAGACGCTCTCCCGCCAGGTCGGCCACGAAGAAGCCGTCGCCCTGGATGGCGAAGTCGGTGGCGCGCCCGGTGCGCTGGAGGGCGCCCTGGGCGAAGTTGGTGGTCACGCCGGCCACCCGGGTGCCCAGGCCGATCTGGGCCGGGTTGGTGCCGCCGGTGGTGGTGCTGCCGTTGCCGGCGCCGCGCAGCACCTGCGAGAGCACGTCCTGGAACACGGTGCTGGAGGACTTGAAGCCGGTGGTGTTGACGTTGGCGACGTTGTTGCCGACGACGTCCATCATCGTCTGGTGGCTGCGGAGGCCGGAGACGGCCGAGTACATGGAACGGATCATGGGGGGTGTAGCTCCTGTGGTGTGGTCTGTGCCGGGCCCGCCTCGGCGATGCAGCACAGGGGTTGTCGGTCTGTCGGGTGTGTCGTCAGGTGATGCGCAGCACGGCGTCGAGCGGCACCTCCTCGCTGCCCACGAGGAGGCTGGCGCTGTCCGGGGACGGCAGGCCGGCCAGGACCGTGCCGCTGCGGATCCCGCCGTCCTCGCCGTACCAGCTCACGGTGCGGCCCACGAGGCTGCTGGCCGCCGCCAGCTGCTGGGCCCGGTTGGAGGCGGTCGACAGCTCGGTCAGCTCCTCCAGCTTCTCGACGCTGTGGAACTGGGCGGTCTGGGCCATGAAGTCCTGGGGGTCGGCGGGGTTCAGCGGGTCCTGGTAGCGCAGCTGCGCCACCAGCAGCTTCAGGAACGCGTCCTTGTCCAGCTGGTCGTTGCGTGTCGGCGCTTCGGTCGCGGCGTAGGCGCTCGAAGCGGTGAGCTGGCTCACGGGGGTGGTCATGGGTCCTCCTCAGAGCTCCATGGTGAGGCGGCGGTCGGTGTGGGCGACCGCCGGGGAGCGGGTCGGGCCTGTCGGGGGCCGAGCGGCGGTGGGGGCTGCCGCATGGTGGGGCGTGGGGTCGTCGTCGAGTCGACGGCCGCCCGCGCGGTCGTCGCGATGGTCGGGTCCGCGGTCTCCCGGGCCCACCGACACCTCGAGCCCGCGGAGCTGCACGCCGTCGCGTTGGAGGCCCCGACGCAGATCGGCCAGCTCGGCGGCGAGCCGCTCGGCGCCGAGGGGCTGCTCGGCTCGCAGCACCATGTGCAGTCCGTCGTCGCGGAGGCGCACCTCCACCTCGACCGCGCCCAGCTCGGCGGGGTGCAGCTGGATGCGCACGCTGGCGGGGCCGGTGCGTCGCATCGCCGCTCGGGCTCCCTCGGCCAGCTCGCTCAGCCGGATGAGCTGCTCGGCGTCGTCGGTGCCCGGCAGGGGCGCGGCTCGGAGGTGGACGCCCGGTGCGGTCGTGGGACGTGCGCTCGGGGGGTTCGCGGGCGGGGTCCCGGCCTCGACGGGGCCGTCCGCGGACCTCGGGACGGGCTCGGCGGGCAGGGGTGACGCGGACTCTGCGTCGGGTCCCGCGCCCGGCTCGGGACCCGACGCCCCGTCCGTGGTGCTCGCGACCCCGGGCACCTCGGCGAGGATGGCGGGCTCGCTCGTGGTGGCGGGCTCGGCGCCGTATGCCGCCCCAGGGTGCGCCCCGCCGGTCGCGGCACGCGCTTCGGCGGTGAGGCCGACCGGGACGAGCGCCGATGGTGGAGCGGGTGGCACCGGCTGGTCCGGACGGGAGCTGAGCGTGGTCCCGCCGGAGGCGGTCGGCTGGGCCGGCGCGGAAGCGCTCGGTGGCGGTGCGTGCCGGGTGTCGAGCCCCGGGGGGGTGACCGGCGTCGCCGCGTCTGGTGGCGGTGCGTGCCGGGGGTCGAGACCCGGTGGGGTGTCCGGCGTCGCAGGCTCTGGTGGCGGTGCGGGCTGGGCGCCGGCGAGGGGTGGGGTGGCGGCCGAGGACGCGGTGTCGGTCCGTCCCTCGGTCGGCTCCTGGGTGCCGGAGCCCGAGGTGTCACCCGGCGCTGCGCGCTCCCCGCTCTCCACGACGTCGGTGCTCGGGGGGCCCTCGGGACGGCGGCCCGTCGTGGCCTCGGAGCCCTCGTCGTCGTGCTCGGGCCCGTGTCGGCCGCGGTCACCCCGATCGACGCGGTCGTGGTCCCGTGGGGTGGGGGGGTGCTGCGGTTCCCGGACGTCCAACGCCGAGCGCAGCGACGCTCCGAAGGGGTCGTCCCCGTCTCCATCGCACCGACCGCGCGCGGCGGCATCGGTGGACCGCGAGGGCGTCCGCTGCGACCCGCTCGGGAAGGGAGGTGTCACCGTGCTCATCGCGGACCTCCGGCCAGCGCCAGCACCTGGGAGATGTACTTGGCCACCTGCTGGCTGGGTACGGCGTTGCCGGCCCGCCGAACGGCCCCGGGCCCGGCGGCGTAGGCAGCGATGGCCAGCTCGATCGATCCCCCGAAGGTGGACCTCATCTCGGCCAGGTAGCGGGCCGCGCCGTCGATGGCGCTGGCGGGGTCGAGAGGATCGACGCCGCGGGCGGATGCGGTCGCCGGCATGAACTGCATGAGCCCGAGTGCGCCGGCGCTGCTCACCGCAGCCGTGTTCCCTCCCGACTCCCGCTGGCACTGCGCGGCCAGCAGGGCGGGGTCGATGCCCCAGCGCTGGCCGGCTTGGACGAACAGCGGCTCGAACCGGCGCACCTGGTCCACGATCGCCCTGGGCAGCACCGAGGTCCCGGATCCTCCGACGGGCCATGCGGTGCCGACCGACGGGGTGGTGGCCGCGGTGGACCACGCAGACGTCCCTGCCGGGGTCACCCGGCGGATGGCGGTCAGGTCGCGGTTGCCGATCGGGTCGACGCTCACCACGTCGCCCGAGTGCGGTGCGTGGATCATCTGCCCGTCTCCCAGGTAGATGCCGATGTGGTCGACGGGTTGGCCGAACGCCAGCAGGTCGCCGGGGCGGGCCTCGGCCAGGGAGGCCACCGGCGCCCCGATCGTCGCCTGCTGGCCGCTGACGCGCGGAGCCTGGATGCCCGAGAGCCCCAGCACGTGGCGAACGAAGCCGGAGCAGTCGAAGCCGGTCGCGGGGTCGGTGCCCCCCCACACGTAGGGCACGCCCAGGAACTGCAGCGCGTTGCGCACGATCGACTCGCCTCCGGCGGAGCTGCCTCCGACACCGGCGAGACCGGCGGTGGTGATCCCACCGCTCGCGCAGCAGCACCCCGAGCCGCAGCTGCAGCCCATGGCCGACGACAGGACCTCGGAGAACTCGGTGCTCTCCTCGTTGGTGGTCGAGGGGGTCGCAGGAGCCTCGAACCGGGTGCGGATCGACGCCATGCGGGCCATGGCGTCGGCGCCGATGGCTGCGTCCTGGGTCGGCGCCTCGCCGAGGGCGGCGATGCTGGTCACGGTCGTGCACCTCCCGTCGGGTCGTCGTCGCCGTCGCGCGCCGCCTCGTCACGGGCTGCGGCGAGTCCGCCTCGGAGGGCGTTTCGCACGAAGCGGGTGACGGCCTGCTCGTCGAGGTCCTTCTGCTCGGCGGCCAGGGTCTCGGCCACCCAGCGGGCGCGGTGGTGCTCCTCGATCCGCTCCACGACCCCGAGGTCCCGGGCGGCATCGTCCCAGTCGGCGAGGCACGTCGCGCCCAGCTCGGACGCTCGCAGCTCCGCCGCCCTGGCGGCCACCACCGCGTCGCCCAGCCGCTCCACCTGGTCCTGCCGGGCGCGCCACTCCGCGGTCGAGCCGTCGCCGAAGGCGGAGTCGACCGCCCGGTGGAGCCGCTCCCGCCGGTTCCGGGTCCGTCGGATGGCGTCGGCCTCCTCGGCCCGGGCACGCAGCAGGGCGGCACGGGCCTGCTCCTCCTGCAGGCGGCGGATCCGCAGCACGGGCTCCAAGCGGAAGCGGTAGCTCGTCACGGCGACACCTCGGCTCCCACGTGGCCGTGGAGGGCGGCCGACAGCGACTCCCACGCCCTCTCCGCGGGCACCAGCTCGTCCATGTCCTGGCGCAGGAAGGCGCCGATGGCGTCCCATCGTGCGAGGGCGCGGTCGAGCATCGGGTTGGCCCCGGGGACGTAGGCACCGATGTCGACGAGGTCGCGAGCATCGCGGTGGACGGCCAGCAGCTCCCTGAGCTGTCGGGCCAGCTCCCGCTGCTCCGTGGTGGTGATGGCGGGGGCCACCCGGGACACGCTGTGCAGCACGTCGATGGAGGGGAAGTGACCGGCCGTCGCCAGGTTGCGGCTCAGCGACACGTGGCCGTCGAGGATCGAGCGGGCGGTGTCGCCGATGGGCTCGTTGAGGTCGTCGCCCTCGACGAGCACGGTGTAGATGCCGGTGATGGATCCCCGCTCGGAGGTCCCGGCGCGCTCCAGCAGGCGGGGCATCAGGGCGAAGGTGGACGGCGGGTAGCCGCGGGTCGCGGGTGGTTCCCCGGCGGACAGCCCGATCTCCCGCTGCGCCATGCAGACCCGGGTGAGGCTGTCCATGAGGAGGTTGACCCGCAGGCCTTCGTCGCGGAAGTGCTCGGCGATGCGCGTCGCCACGAACGCCGCGCAGCGCCGGACGAGGGCCGGCGCGTCGGAGGTCGCCACGACCACCACGGCCCGCTGACGGCCTTCGTCGCCGAGGTCCACGTCGAGGAACTCCCGCACCTCGCGCCCGCGCTCCCCGACGAGGGCGAGCACGGAGACGTCGGCGTCGGTTCCCCTCACGATCATCGACAGCAGGCTGGACTTGCCCACACCGGAGCCCGCGAGGATGCCGATGCGCTGGCCCCGACCCACCGGGACCAGCGTGTCGAGCGCCCTCACGCCGAGCTGCACCGGCTCGCGCACCAGCGGCCGGCGGAGGGGGTGGGGAGGTGCCGCGGTGATGGGGACGAGCGCCTCGTGGCGGATCGGACCGAGGTCGTCGATCGGCCGGCCCAGGCCGTCCAGGACGCGCCCCATCAGCGCGTGCCCCACCCCGACCTGCAGGGGCGAGCCGGTGGCGAGCACCGGGTGGCCGACGCGCAGGCCCTCCAACGTGTCGAGCGGCATGGCCACCGGCCCGTGGTCGCCCAGGGCGACGACCTCCGCGGGGATCCGCTCGTCGCCGACCAGCAGCACCTCACCGATGCCCGCATCGACGCCGCTCACCTCGACCGCCAGGCCGACGATGCGCGACACGCGGCCGGTGACCAGGGGACGGGCCGCGCGATGCGCCGCACGTCGACGGTCCTCGTCCACCAGGAGGGTCACGGCGTCACCTCCGGTGGCGGGTCCCCGACGAGCGCTCGGCGGACGCGGTCGAGCGCCGAGGCGAAGGTGGCGTCCACCCGGCAGGCCCCCGCATCCAGGATGCAGCCGCCTCGGCCGACGCCCGGGTCTGCGACCAGCTCGAGGTCCTCGCCTCCCTCGGGCGAGCCCATGAGGGCCAGGTCCTCTGGGTGGAGGTGAGCCACGAGGGGGCCTGACGCCCGCACCGCCCCGAGCGCGCGCGCCAGCGCTTCGGTGCCGGGGTCGTCGCCGGCGGCGACGTGGTGGCCCACCACCATCTCCGCCACCTCGAGGGCCAGATCGAGCGCCGCTCGCTCCAATCGGTCCACGGCGTCCTGCTGCGAGGCCACGGCGGCGCTCACCTCCGCTCTCAGCGCCTCGATGCTCCGGCTCGCGGCACGGCTCACCTCGGCGGCCGCCTCCTCCGCTCCGCGGGCCAGGCCCTCGGTCCGCCCAGCGCTCAGCCCCTGGTCGTAGCCGTCTCGGTAGGCGGCCGACCACACCGGTGGGGGAGCGGCGGTGCCCGTCGGAGCGCCGGGGAGTCGCTGTTCGTCCAGGTCGGGCAGCTCCAGGGGCACCGCCACCGCCTGGTCGGCGCGCAGGATGCGACCTGTCGGCGGCTCGCCGAGGGCCCACTCGGGCACGGAGGTGGTGGTCCCGCTCACTCGACGAACTCGTCCGACGCCCGGACCAGCACGATCTGGCCCTCCTCCTCCAGGGTCCGGATGACCCGGACGACCTTGCCCTGGGCCTCCTCCACCGCGGCGAGCCGGACCGGACCGAGCACCTCGATGTCGGCCTCCAGGTTCTCCGCGGCACGGGAGGAGAGGTTCGACATCACCTTGTGCTTCACGTCGTCGCGCACGCCCTTGAGTGCGAGGGCGAGGTCCTTGGAGTCCACCTGACGCAGGATCTGCTGCACCGAGCGGTCGTCGATGGTGGTGATGTCCTCGAACACGAACATCCTGGAGCGGACCTCGTCGGCGAGCTCCGGGTCGTGCTCCTCGAGTCGTTCGAAGATCAACCGCTCGACACCCCGGTCCGACCGGTTGAGCAGCTCCACCAGCACCTGCACGCCGCCGGCGGAGGACATGTCGCCCTGCTGGGTCACCGACGAGAGGCGCTTGTGGAGGGCGGCCTCGACGGTGGCGATGATCTCCGGAGAGGTCTTGTCCATCGTGGCGATGCGCAGCGCGACGTCGCGCTGCTCCTCCTCGGGCAGCCCGGAGAGCACGAGGGCCGCACCGTCGGGGTTCATGTGGGCCAGCACCAGGGCGATGCACTGCGGGTGCTCGTCGCGGATGAACGACAGCAGCAGACGGGGTTCGATCCGGCGCAGGAACTCGAAGGGAGCCGCCACGAAGGTCCCCGACAGCCGCCCGAAGATCTCCTCGGCCTTGTCGCTGCCGAGGCTGGCCCGCAGGAGCTCCTGGGCCACCTCGACACCGCCGACGGCCATGTGCCGGCGGGCCTGGGAGGTCACCTCGAACTCCTCGAGCACCTCGCTGATGACCTCGGCGCTCACGTCGGGGAGCCGCGCCACCTCCGCCATGATCTCGGTCACCTCGGCCTCCCGCAGCTGGCGAAGGACCAGCGCGGCGCGGTCCGTCCCCAGCGCCATCAGCAGCACGGCGGCCTTCTGGGTGCCGTCGAGGTCGCGGACGCTCACGGTGGAGCTCACCGTCCGCCCCCGCTGCGATCACCCATCCAGCCACGCACGAGCTGGGCCACCTCGTCGGGTTGCTGCTCCGCCATCTGGGAGACCTCGTCCTGGCGGTGCATGCGCTGGCGATCCTCCTCGGGGGCTTCGATCTGGGCCATCCCCGCTCGGATCGGGGGATCCAGCACCGCGGTGCCGGTCGCCCGAGCGCCGGAGATGGCCTCGGCGGACGGGTCTGCGCCGCCACCTGCGGGGCCGTCCTGCACCGATGCCGCCACCGCCATCGCCGGCGTGGTGGCGGCCGAGGTGTAGGGCACGGGGAGCATGCCGGCCTCCATTTGCAGCTCCGCCAGCAGCTGTGCCTGTCGGCGCCGTTGCTTGGCGGCCCTGCGGTAGAGGAAGAAGGCCACGAGCAGCACGACGAGCAGGAAGACGACCAGCGCGATGTTCTGGATCATCTGCTGGGACGCCGCCGCCTCGTCGGCCTTCTCCGCCTCCTCGATCGCCTTGTCCGCCTCCTCGGCGGCGGAGGTGTCGAAGGGCATCCGGGTGACGGCCAGGACGTCACCGCGCTCGGTGGAGATGCCGGCACCGGCGCTCACCAGGGCGGTGAGGTCCGCGGTCATCGCCTCGGTCACCTTGTCCTCGTCCACGACGACCGCGACCGAGAGCCGGTCGATCGCCCCGGGCGCGGTGTTGGTCGACTCCACGACGCGGTCGACGGCGTAGCGGACGTCGGCCGCCTCCATGCTGTAGTCGGTCGGCCCGCCGCTGGTGGAGGCGCCGGGCGTCTCTGCACCGAGCACCCCGGTGGCGCCCGAGGAGCTCCCGGTGTAGGTCTCGGTCTTGGTCGAGTCCTCCAGCGCCAGCGGAGCGCCGTCGGTGCCGGGAGTCGGCGCCTCGAAGGTCTCGCGGCTGACGTTGGACTCGTCGAAGTTCAGGTCGGCCGACACGGTCGCCCGGGCGGCCCCGGGACCGGCGACGGCGGCCAGCATCTCCTCGATGGAGCCGGCGACCGACCGCTCGTACTGATCGGTCTGCTTCTGTCGGCCGGCGGCCCCGGCGCCACCGACGCCGACGGGTCCCTGACCGGGGGCGGCGAGCACGTTGCCCTCGGCATCCGCCACGGTGACGGCGTCCGGGGAGAGGTCCTCGATCCCCGAGGCCACGAGGTTGACCACGGCCTGCACCTGGTCGTCGCTCATCACCTCCCCCGACTCGGTCTTCACCAGGACGCTGGCGGTCGCCTCCTGCTCGTCGAGGGCGAAGGCGCTGTCGTCGGGCAGGGCGAGGTGGACCGTCGCCGTGTCGACCACGTCCAGGGACTCGATCGTGGTCGCCAGCTCGCCTTCCATCGCCCGCTGGAACCCCACGCGCTGTCCGAACTCGGAGGTGGTGAGGCCCTGGTCGTCGAGCACCCCGTAGCCGACCTTCGAGTCCGACGGCAGGCCCTCGGCGGAGACCTTCAGGCGGGCGTCGTAGACCTGCTCGCCGGGCACGAGGATGGTCTGGCCCCCGTCAGCCAGCTCGTAGGGCACGCCCTCGGAGCTGAGCTGCTCGGTGATCTCGGCGGCGTCCGAGGCGGCGAGGTCGGTGAACAGCGGTTCGTACTGCGCCGAGTTGGCGATGCGGGTCATCAGCAGCACGCCGGCCACCACCGCCACGGCGATGAGCACCGCCGAGGCCTTCTGGGTGTTGGTGTAGCGGGTGGACAGCGCGCCGAGGCGTCGGCGCAGGTCGGAGCCCTTGTCGCCGGGCGGTGCGGGGGTGGTCGTGGTCGCGTCGTTCGTGGTCACGTGGTTCGTCGCCATCCTGGGTGTCGGTCGGGGGTCGGCGTCCCGATCAGAGCTGCATCCTCATGATCTCGGTGAAGGCCTCGACCGCACGGTTGCGCACGGCCACCGTGAGCTGGGTGGCGAGCTGGGTCTCGTTCATCGCCACCATCAGGTCCTCTACGTGCTCGAGGTCGCCGGTGGCGGCGCTGCGTGCCAGGGCGTCGGTCTGCTTCTGGGAGGAGTCCAGGTCCTCGAGCATCCCGGTGAACAGGTCCCCGAAGCCGCCCGCAGGGTCGGCGGCACCCGACGTGGCCGGCTGCTCGACGAGCCGGGTGGCGTCCACGGGGACGGCACCGGCGGCGATGGGTGGGATGGGTTGGATCATGGCTGCCTCGTCGTGGTCGCCGTCGCGGGGTGGTGGCTCACTTGCCGATCTCCAGTGCCCGGAGGTAGGCGTCGCGGGCCCGCTCGAAGACCGTCACGTTCGCCTGGTAGGCGCGCTGGGCGATGATCAGGTTCGTCATCTGGGTGGCCAGGTCGATGTCGGGCACCCGCACCATCCCGTCGGCATCCGCGTAGGGGTGGTCGGGCTGGTAGACGAGTCGCCCCTCGCCGGAGCCGAACTCGGCGCCGGCCACGAACACGCCGGCGTCCGCGCCCTCCGCGCCCCCGTTGGCGCTCTGGGCGATCACGAAGCGCTCCCGGAACGCCTCTGATCCCGCCGGCCCGATCGTGTTGATGTTGGCGACGTTGTCCGACACGGCGTCGACCCACGTCTGGTAGGTGCGCATGCCGGATGCCGGCGTCCCCAGGGAGGCGAAGGGCGAGCCGCTCATGACAGCGCCGATCGGAGGGTGCGGTACTTGCCGTTCATCGCCTCGACCACCAGCTGCTGGCGGAGCGCGGTCTCGGTGAGGCCGACGAGCTCGTCGCCGATGCGGACGTTGTTGCCGTTCGTCCGGGTGGGGAGCGTGGAGCTCTCGCGGCTGACCTCGACCTCCCAGGGCCGGCCGTCGTCGAGGGAGCTCCGCAGCGAGTCCTCGAAGTCGACGACGGCGGCGGTGAACCCGGGGGTCTCCACGTTGGCGACGTTGTTCTCGGACGCCCGGCGGCGGGCGTCGAGCCCCCACAGGGACGCCTGCAACGTTCGGAGGGTGACATCGGAGATCAGCACCGTCGGATCCTTGCGCCGGACCCCGCGTGGGGTCTGTCGTCGCCGGTCCCTGGCGATCTCGAGCGTCCTTGCCCGACGGTGTATCGGAGCCGACGCGCCGCCGATGAGGACTCGCCCGCGAAATGGCGTCGCGGGGGCTCAGATGCGGGAGTCGTAGATCCGCGGCGCGGCGGCGGGTCCCGTGGGCGCCGATCCCCGTCGGTGGGCGCCTCGGCCGCAACGGTGGAGGGCTGCGAGCTCAGCGCCGACGGCGTCGCGCTCGGCGAGGAGCTCCCGGTGGCGCTGCTCCAGGGAGGCCATCACCTCCCGTGCACGGTGCTCCAGGTGAGCCGGAAGCGGCGGGAGCCCCTCGGGCGGCCGGTAGTCGACACCGGTGCGCGCCGCCCGCTCCAGCTCGTCGACGACCTGCTCCCACACCGGTGGCAGCTCGGCGGACCGCGACGGCCGCGCGTCGGTCATCCCGTGACGTCCAGCAGCCGAGGGCCCTCCGGGTCGGGGTCCTCGCGGCCGCGGTCGTCGTGGAGCACACCCGCGATGGCCGGTGCGGTGGACACCTGCGCCCACGCTGCGGCCCAGGCGTCGGCGACCGGGGCGATCACGGCGATGCACTCCCTCACCGGTCGTGGGTCCTTTCGGAGGTTGGCGTCCACCAGCAGCTCCAGCACGTAGCCGTAGAGCTGCGAGAGCTGGGCGGCGCCGTCCCACGCGTCGGGGTCGAGCGCGGTGTCGAGCTCGGCGACGATCTCCTGGGCGTGCAGGAGCGCGAAGTGCGATCGCTCGTGGTCCCGGGAGGCCATGGCGTCGAGTGCTTCGTCGAGGTCGCGCTGGAGCCGCTGGTAGAGCAGCACCACCAGCCGCTCCCGGGACGTGGACCCTGCGCCGTCCTCGTGGAAGCGGGCGCTCAGTCGGCTCCGGGTCGGAGGTCGGGGGGCCTGATCGCTCATCCCTCGCTCCCGCTGCTCGGCAGCCCGGCGAGCTGGCTCGAGAGCCAGTTGCTCTGGTTCTGCAGGTTGCTGAGGGCGACCTCCAGCTGGGCGTACTGGGTTCGCAGCCGCTTCTCGCGTGCCTCCAGGCGGATCTCGTAGGCGGAGATGGAGGCGTCGAGATCGGCGACTCGCTGGGTGGCACCTGCCTCTCGAGTGGTGAGGTAGCCGTCGGCCGTGTCGAGCGCCCGATCGAGGACGGAGGCCAGGCGTTGTGCGGCGCCCCGGTCGTAGTCGATGGTGCCGACGACACCGGTGCTGCTGCCCAGCACCTCGACGCTGAGACCGGCGGCGGCGTCGGTCCCCGCCGGGACCGTGAGCGTGTTGCCGACCCCGGTGGCGGTGACGCCGTCGATGCTCCCCACCACGTCGGTGCCGGCGTGCTGGGTGAAGGTGGCACCGTCCCACGCCACCTCGAAGGACGCGGCGACCCCCACGTTGGTGTGGGTGACCCGAAGCCCGGTGCCGTCGACGGTCGCCGACAGGTACATGCCGGCGGCGTCGATCGCCGCCTGGAGGCCTGCGGCGGCGTCGGCGGCCGTGTCGGTGGGCTGGGCGGTGTACGAGGCCTCGTGGCCCCCGCTGCGCAGGGTGATGGTGGTGGGTGCGCCCAGCGGCCAGGTGCCGGTGAGCCCGGTGGTGGTGGCGGCCGTCGCCGCGGCGGTCACCTCGACGTCGTAGCTGCCCGCAAGGGTGCGATCGCCTGCGGCGAGGAACCGCACCGAACCGGTCGCCGAGTCTGTCTGGGCGAACAGCTGCTGCACGGCGAGGGGATCGTCGGCGTAGGCGGCACGGAACTTGGACTGGTCGAAGGTGAAGTTCCCGTAGCGATCGACGGAGATGCCCGCCAGGCCGACGGAGCCCAGCGAGGAGGACCCGACCGCATCGCCCAGGGCCCATGTCACCTCCTGGGCGATGCGACGGGCCGTGCTGTCCCCTACCAGCGAAGCAGCGGTGTCGGAGTCGGGGTCGTAGGCCGTTCGGGTGGCGATCTCGGCGTGCACGGCGTTGGCGGCGTCCACCATCGCCTTGACCCGGGCGACGAGGGCGTCGACGTCGTCGACCACCTCCACGGTGACGGGCCCGGTCGTGGTCGACCTCAGGGTGAGGGTGAGCCCTGGCAGCACGTCGGCGACGGTGTTGGACGCCGAGGTGATGGTGTACGCACCGGCGCCCGATCCGACGGTGAGCACGGCGTCGGAACCGGTGCCGGCAACCACCATGCCGCCCACGCCGGCGTCCAGCCCCGAGCTGACGGTGAAGGCTGCGGTGGCACCGGTGGCGGCCGAGGTGAGCTGCAGCCGATAGCCGCTGCCGGTGTTCACCGCAGCGGCCTGCAGCCCGATCCCGGCACCGTTGAGGGCGGTGACCACCTCGGTGAGGGTGCCCCCACCCACGTCGATGTCGTGCACGCCGCTGCCGTCGGTGACCTGGACCGTGCCGGCGGAGGCGATCACGTCGGTGGTGGCCCCGACGACGTTGCCGCTGCGCAGGGCGTGTCGGGTGGCGATGGCGGTGACCTCGAAGGTCAGCGCCCCGAGGCTCGCACCCGACGACGCGCTGACCGCCACGGCGTCCGAGCTGGAGGTGGCCGTGCGGGCCTGCCAGTCGCTGGAGCGGCGGAGGGCGTTGGTGGCGGTGTCCAGCGCGGAGAGGCGCGACCGGATGCTGGCGTAGGCGTCGATGCTGGCCTGCACCCCGGCACGCCGCTGGGAGAGCAGCACCTGGGGTGCCCGCTCCACCTCCATGAGCTGGGCGATGAGGGAGCTGGTGTCCAGGTTGCTCGCCAGACCGTCGATCGGCATGTGGTCGTCCTGTGGGAGAGAGGGAGGGATCGGTGGCGGTCACGGACCGGTCGGCCGGCCCATGACCGCCACCTCCTGGAGGGTGCTCGACTACCGCAGCAGCGAGAGCACGGTCTGCGGCACCTGGTTGGCCTGGGCGAGCATCGCCGTGCCGGCCTGCTGGAGGATGCTGTGACGGGTGTAGGTCACCATCTCCAGGGCGTAGTCGGTGTCACGGATCCGGGACTCCGAGGCGGCCAGGTTCTCGGTGGCCACCTGCAGGTTGGCGATGGTCGACTCGAACCGGTTCTGGTAGGCGCCCAGGGTGCCTCGGGTGCTCGACACTGTGGTGATCGCCAGGTCGACCGCCGAGATGGCCGACGAGGCGCTGTTCACCAGGTCGAGGGCCGCCACGCCCAGGGTGGTGGCGTCCATGTCGGCCAGGCCGATGGTGAGGGTGTCGGTGGCACCGGCACCCACCTGGAACACCCCGCCCGTGCCGGACGCGGCGGCGACGGCACCGATCGGGTCCACGTCGAACCCGGCCAGGGGCGTGTTGGTGCCATCGGCGATGGTGATGATGGCCGAGCCCATGTTCTCGAAGGTGACCGCCGAGCCGGCGCCCACGTCGACGGCGTTCACCGAGAAGTTGTTGGCGGCCGCCTGGTCGACGGTGTTGCTGGACGCCGCCAGCACGGCGCGGGCGGAGTTCTGGGCCAGCGCCGCGAACTGGGCGCCGGTGTAGGTGCCCGCGGTGAGGCTGACGGTCAGCGCGCCGCTGCCACCGGTCACCGCCACCGTGAACGTGCTGCCCGCGGTCACCGTGAGGCTGTTGTCGTTGTCGTAGCCGGTGAGCTGGCCGGCGGTGAGGCCGAAGCTGCCGTTGAGCAGCGCCTGGCCACCGAACTTGGTGGTGTCGGTGATGCGGGTGATCTCGGCGGAGAGCTGGTTCACCTCGGCCTGGGCCGCTGTGCGTGCGGCGGTGTCGTTGGTGCCGGTGTTGGCCGCCTGCACGGCCAGGTCCCGCATGCGGTTGAGCATGGAGTGGACCTCGTTGAGGGCACCTTCTGCGGTCTGCACGACCGACACGCCGTCCTGGGCGTTGCGGGTGGCCTGGCGGAGACCCGACACCTGCGCACGCAGGCCCTGGCTGATGACCAGGCCGGCGGCGTCGTCGGCCGCACGGTTGATGCGGAAGCCGGACGAGAGCTTCTCGAGCGACTTCCCCATGACGGTGTTGGTGCCGGACAGGTTCCGATAGGCGTTGAACGCCATGATGTTCTGGTTGATGCGCATGTGCCGATTCCTCCGTGAGTGGGCTGTCGGGTGCCCCTCGTGGGCACCGGCGCATCGGTTGATCGGCCGACCACCCACCGTGGTGAGGCTTCGCCGAAAAAGCCGTGGCTGGCCTCGCCGAGTGGTTGTGGTGCCGTCGCGTTCGGCCGAGGGTCGACAACCCGCGCTTCGACGGCCGGAGAATCCAGGTATGCCAGGGATTTCCCCCCGCCCATCCCTCATGCGGTCCGCTTCTTGGTCGATTGACCAACATGGAGCCCCAGGCCGCGGAGCGATCGGTCCTCGAGCGTCTGCTCGGAGAGCTCAGCCACGTCCTGTGGCGCCAGCGGTCCGTGATGACCGAGTTCGTGTATCGCCTCGACGTGCTCCAGCTGCTGCTGGTGAACCGACGCGAGAAGTGGCTGGTGCTGGCCTGCGAGGAGGTGGAGCGCACCGTCGAGCGGATCGAACGCCACCAGGAGATGCACCAGCGGCTCCTCGTGGAGCTCGGCGGTCATCTCGACGTCGCCCCCGACGACTCGCTCTCGACGCTGTGCCTCAAGGTGCCCCCTCCGTGGGACGACGTGTTCGAGGAGCACCGCAGCGCCTTCCTGGTGCTGGTCGCCGAGGCCGAGGAGGTCACCCGCGAGAACCGCGACCTGCTGGGTCGGGGGATGGCCGTGGTGGAGGAGCTGATGGGGCGCATCGGGGACCACTCGAGCGACGGGCGCCAGCCGACCGTGTCCTATCGCCCCCCCGGCCAGCGATCGGGGCCGCGCCGGCCGGCGCACGCCATGACCCTGGATCGGGAGGTGTGAGGCGATGAGCGACTTCGCCGCGCTCAACACCGCGCTGTCGGGCCTGCTGGCCCATCGCAGGGTGCTGGAGGTCATCGGCCACAACGTCGCCAACGCCACCACCGAGGGCTACTCGCGCCGCAGAGCCGAGCTGAGCCCGGTGAGCGCGGCGCCGGTCGGTGGCGTCTTCTCGCGCAGCGACCGCCACGGCGGCGGGGTGGAGGTCTCCGACGTCATCCGCGTCCGCGACGAGTTCATGGAGGCGCGGGCCCAGGAGGAGCACGGTCTCCTCGGACGCACGGCCGTGGAGGCGACGGTGCTGGCTCGCATCGAGGACGTGCTGCCCGAACCCAGCGACGTGGGTCTGGCCGCCCAGCTCGCCGAGTTCTGGGCCGGCTGGGACGACCTGGCGAACACGCCTGGCGACCTCTCGACGCGCACGGCGCTGCTCGAGCGGGCCGAGACCCTGGCGCTGTCGCTGCATCGAGCGGCCGACGAGCTCGTGGCCCTGCGCGACGGCCAGCTCGACGAGGCCATGAGCCTGGTGGAGCAGGTCAACGCCACGAGCGTCCGGATCGCCGAGCTCAACGACGAGATCAGGGCGGCCACTGCGGCAGGCATCGATGCCCACGACCTGGCCGACGAGCGGGACCGGCTCGTCCTGGATCTCGGATCGCTCACCGGGGCGGTCGCCCGACCGGGGGAGATGGGCGCCGTGGACGTGTTCCTCGACGGCTCCACGCTGGTGCGGGGCAACAGGGCGGAGCTGTTGACCGTCGCCGAGGCAGGTCCGCTCCCCGGCCCTCTGGCTGCCACCGGGCTGCAGGAGGTGCAGGTCCGTTGGGCCATCGACGGCTCTGCGCTGAGGGTGCAGCAGGGCCGTCTCGGCGGTGTGGTGAACGGCACCAACTCCCTCGTGCCGGAGGTGCTGGCCGACCTCGACGGCGTGGCCGCCACCCTCGTGGCCAACGTCAACGCCCTCCACCAGGGCGGCCAGGGCCTCGACACCGTGCTGGACGTGAGCCTCGACTTCTTCGACCCGACCGGGACCCGGGCGTCCACGATCGCCCTGTCGAGCGACGTGGCCGGCCAGCCGTCGCGCATCGCGGCGGCGACCCTGGGCGCCGGGGCGCTGGATGCATCCGTCGCCCAGCAGCTCGCCGCCCTGGCCACTGCCGCCACGGGGGCGGACGTGGCCTACCAGAACATGATCGGGAGCCTCGCCGTGGAGGCCCAGGCCGCGGATCGACGCGACCGGGTGCAGGACCTCGTGGTCCGCCAGGTGGACGACGCCCGGATCTCGGTGTCGGGGGTGAACCTCGACGAGGAGCTCACCGCCATGGTCCAGGAGCAGCGGGCCTACGAGGCCGCCGCTCGGCTGCTGACGACGGTGGACGAGATGCTCGACGTGCTGATCAACCGGACAGGACTGGTGGGACGATGACCGATCGGATCACGGCGACGACCTCGTCGAGGCTCATGCTGGGCGACGTCATGGATGCCCAGCGGGCCCTCACCCGCTCCGAGCGGCGGATCTCCTCGGGCAAGGACATCGAGCGCGGCTCCGACGACCCGGCGCGCGCCGTCGCCGCCATGGATCAGCGCCAGGCGCTGGCGCGCAGCGCGCAGCACCAGCGCAACGCCCTCGACGCCCGGGGGTGGTTGACGGCAGCCGACTCGGCGCTGGTCAGCTCCGTGGACGACCTCACCCATGCGCGCTCCCTGGTGGTGCAGGCTCGCAACGGGAACCTCGACGCCACCGGCCGGGCCGCCATCGCCGTCGAGCTCCGAGCGGTGCGGGAGCGGCTGCTGCAGGCGGCCAACACGCGCTACCTCGGTCGCCCGGTCTTCGCCGGCACCTCCGACGCCACGCTCGCCTACGACGACACCGGGGCCTACCTGGGTGACACCGGCACGGTGTTCCGACCCATCGGCGAGGTCATCTCGGTGGAGGTGAACTGGAACGGCCCTCAGGTCTTCGGCAGCACCGACGCGGTGCCGATGGACGGCGACGTCTTCCAGGTGCTGGAGGCCGTGGCCACGGCGGTGTCCAGCGGTGATGTCGCCGCCATGGGAACCGGCCTCGATCGGCTGGAGGGTGCCACCGAGCGCATACAGGCGTCCCTGGTCGAGGTGGGGGCCCGGACCCGTCTGGTGGAGGACGTCACCGCCCAGAGCACCCAGCGCGACCTCGATCACCGCCAGGTGCTCGCCGAGCTGGAGGACACCGACATGGCCCAGGCCATCATCGACGTGAAGGCGCGGCAGTTCAGCTACGAGGCAGCCCTCGGGGTGACGGGCCGGATCCTCGGCACCTCCCTGCTCGACCACCTCCGCTGAGGGAGGGGTCGCTCAGGCGACGCCGGCGCCGACGCCGGGCTCGTCGCCGTCGACGTCGGTCCGCACCGTGGCGCTCGCGTCGGTCGCGCCGGCGGAGCGGGGTAGGGGCATCGACGACGGCTCCAAGCGGGTCCGCCAGTCGGCGTGCTGGGCGATCGCCGCCGCGTAGCGGGCCTGGCGCAGCTCGACGCGCCCCTTCGGACGTGAGGGCTTGGTGCTGCGGTACTGGGCGTCGATGCCCTCCCGCAGCATCTCCACGGCATCCGCACGCAGCTGGGAGATGCGCGACGGGGTGACGGCCAGCAGCTCGGCCAGCTCCTCGAAGCTGCGATCCTCCAGGTAGAGCCCCACGATGATCAGGCGATGGCGTTCCGGGAGGGTGGAGAGGGCGGAGCGCAGGTAGCCCCGCAGCTCTGCGGTCTCCAGGAGCTCCTCGGGCTCGGGCTGGGACCGGTCGACGAGCACCTCCGAGTCGTCGGACCGCTCCAGGGTGTGGCGGTCGTCCAGGGCGCGCAGCACGCCGTGGTTGACGCGCTCGCGCAGACGGCGGAGCTGGGCGGGGTCGATGTCCAGGGCCGCGGCGAGGGTCTCGTCGTCGGGGCGGCCGCCGTGCCTGGCCGCGAGCTGCTGGGAGGTCTCCTCCGCCTGGCGGGCCAGGTTGCGCACGGCCCGGGGCGTCCAGTCGACGGATCGGGCGACATCCAGCACCGCGCCGCGGATGCGCTGCACGGCGTAGCCGGCGAAGGGCACGTTGCGGTCGAAGTCGTAGCGACCGGCGGCCTCGACGAGGCCCAGCATGCCGGCCGCCACCAGCTCGCTGCGGTCGACGAAGCGAGGGAAGCTGCGGGACACCCTCAGCACGACCTGCTCCACCAGTGCCAGATGCTGCTCGATGAGTGCGCTGCGGCGTTGTTCCATCCCGGACCTGTCGATCTCCCTCGCCCCTCCCAGGTGCTTCGGTCTCCAAACCATCGGAGAACCCGGGCACGAGTTGAGGACTCGTGGCGGTTTTCACACCGGCGAGGGATCTTCGATGATCGGGATCCGTCTGCGAATCTGGGTCAAGCGTTCCATTCGGGCCTGCCGATGGCGGATCGACGGATCGGAGGACATCGTGTTGGGTACAGGGAAAGCTGGTCGGGCGCCTCGCGGCGCGCGGCGTGGTCGGGTGTGGGCATCGGCGGGGTTGGCGACGGTGGCCCTCGTGGCGTCGAGCTGTCGGTTGCCGTCGCCACCGCCGACCACCACGACCACCGTGCCGCCGGCGACGACTGCGCCGACGACCACGGCGGCTCCGACGACCACCACGACCTCGACCACCACGACCTCGACCACCACGACCTCCACCAGCACCACGACGACCACCACGCCTCCGGTAGCGGAGGACGTCGAGGTGACGCTGCGCGAGACCGCGGGGGTGGCGCGCTCCGGAGAGCTGGTCACCTTCGGGGTGCCGCTGGCGGCCTCGGCCGGTGTGACCGCTGCGGGCCAGCTCCGGCTCGTCGACGGTGCCGGTGCGACGGTGCCGGCGCAGATCGAGGTCACCGCCCGCTGGGGAGGGCCTCCCGAGAGCACCCAGCCGGTGCGCTGGGTGCTCGTGCACGCCCGGGTCGACCTGTCGGCGGGAGCGACGACCACGCTGCGCCTGCGGAAGGCGACCGGCGGCCAGGGCTCCCCCATGGCCGTGACCGACGGGCCCGGAGGGGTCACCGTCGACACCGGGGCCATCCGGGCCACCGTGTCCCGCCAGCGCGCCACGGTGCTCGACTCGCTGGTGCGCGACGGCGTGGAGCTGCTCGACCCCACCGACGCCGACCACGGGCTGCTGGTCACCGATCGCAGCGGCCAGGTGCTGCGTGCCTCGGACGCGGAGGTGCTCACCACCGAGGTGGAGCGCACCGGGCCGCTGACCACCACCGTGCACCAGCTGATCGAGCTCGACGACGTCCGCCTGCGCGACGAGCACGCCGAGACCTGGGGCACCAACGCCTGCTTCAGCTGGCTCTACCCCTGCACCGAGCTGCAGCGCTACCGGCTCCGCGTGGACGTCTGGTCCGAGTTCACCGCCGGCGCCGAGCACGTCCGGCTGCGGGCCCGGGTCGCCAACGCGTCGGTGTGCCCGGTCACCGAGGACGGCGTGAAGCACTGCGCGGTGCCGGGCTCGTTGAACTCCATCGGCTGGGAGGACCTCACCATCCGACTGGCGTCCGCGCCGGCCCTCGCCACCGCTGCCGCCGGCACCGCGACCGCGCCGCTCTCGGGGGGAGCGTTGGTGAGCCACCAGGAGTCCTCCGGTCTGGACTCCTGGAACCACTACACCCAGCTCGCGCCGATCGGCTCCAACGGCTACAACCCCGGCGGATGGGCGGAGCGGCTCGCCTCGCACGTCGCCTATCGGGGCTACCGCACCAGCGCCGGGGCTTCGGTGCTCGACAGCGGCGACCGCGCCCCGGGCTGGCTCGTCGCCGCTCCGAGCTCCGGTCCGTCGCTGGGGGTGGCGACCCCCGACCCGTGGAAGCGCTACCCGATCGCCCTGCGGGCGGACGCCTCCGGCGTGGAGGTGGGCTGGTACCCGGGGGAGTTCGGCGCCCAGTACTCGATGCGCCCCGGTGAGCGGCACACGATCGAGCTGGCCGTCGTGGCCGACGACGCCGACGGCACGGCCACCCGCGACGCCCACGGGGCGCTGGCGGACCCCGTCCGCTGGAGCATCGATCCCGCCGACCTGGCCGCCTCAGGGGCGCTGCCGAGGCTGGCGCCGGTCGGTGAGGACCAGGGCTACGACACCTGGAACATGGCCGGCGTCGACCGGTCGATCTCCCAGGCCCACCACCCCCAGCCCGCCGATGCCAGCAGCATCCTCTGGGCGCGTGACCGCTGGGGGATGTGGGGCAAGCTCGAGGCCGGCTACCTGGTGAACGACAACGAGGCCAAGACCTCGACCGACCTCTCCAAGTACGGGCAGTACCAGGGGTTCCTGCTCCAGTCGCTGAGGGGCGACGGCGGCCCGGCGTGGTCGGACGTGTGGTGGGAGATGGCCGTCGACGCCAACCGAGCCCAGGCCGACAGCGGCTACCTGATCACGCCCACCGCGGATCCGAGCTCCCTGTGGCCCGGCATCAACATGGCCCACTGCTTCCACGAGAACGCCGAGAACGTGACCTTTCCCCGAGGAGGAGGCTTCGGCTGCGACTTCGCCGGCGACCTGGGTGGGATGGTCCTGCACCACCACCTCACGGGCTGGGAGCCCGATCGGGACGCCATCGAGGCCCACCTCCGCCACGTCACCGTCCGGGCCTCGAGCATCCCCTACAACGGCGAGGCCAGGGCGTTCGCCTCGCTCATCGACGTGCTGGTCGACGGCTACGCCTGGGACGGCGACGTCGCCCACCTCCAGGCGGCCAACGCCCTGATCGGCCGGATGGGTGTCGGTGGCGGCGACCGCTACCTCGACTGCCCCTGCGCCGGTGACGCCGGGCAGATCAACCCGCTCTTCGCCGGTTGGCTGGTGGACTCGCTCGGCCGGCTGGCCGACGCCTGGAAGGTGGCCCAGGGCCCGGGATCCGCGGGATACGCCACGGCCCGCACGGCGCTCGACCGCCATGCCGCCTGGATCGCCGACGACGTGGCCTTCGCCACGACCGTGAACGGCGTCTCGGTGGTCGCCCTGCCGTACTACTGGTACTACGACGGCCGGGCCGCCAACCGCAGCCCGGCCATGACCGCCTACGCGCTCATGACCGTCGACGGGCTGGCCGCCGCCTACGAGCACACGGGCACGGCCCGGTACCTCACCGTCGCCGGGGGACTGTTCGACGGCACGATCGAGTTCCCCTTCGGCACCGGGTGGACCCAGTTCGTGTACGCCACCATCAACGAGGCGGGGAAGTTCGCCACCTTCGGAGGCCGCTACCTGCGGGTGCGGTGACGGCAGCCCGACCCACCTCCCGTGAGGAGCGGGGTCGGGTGGAGCAGTCGGGTCAACGGAAGCCCCGCCCGCGCACACCCTGGGCGTAGAAGGCGTCGATCATCTCCTCGTCGGATCGCAGCCGGTCCCCTCCCACTCGCTCGTGGTGCACGAGCTCTTCGAGGCGGCGTCGGGGGCGCGGGTTCTGGCGGCGGCTCGGGTAGCCGAGCACCAGCATCGTGGGCAGCACCAGCTCCTCGGGGATGTCGAAGCGTGCCCGGAGCTGCTGCTCGGCGACGGGCTCGCCCATCGTGTGGTTGGTGGCTGCCATGCCCAGGCGTGTGGCCATGAGCCACATGTTCTGGGTGCACATGGCGAGGGACTGCTCGAGCATGGCGGTGCGGGCCGAGCGGGGGAGTGGGTAGGGGTAGGCGGCGGTGGCCCGCAGATCGCCCAGCACCAGCACCAGCGCTCCTGCGCGGAGCAGGTACCGGGGGTTGGCGTAGCCGGGGAAGGTGTCGTCGAGACCGGACAGCAGCTCCACGGCGGGGGTGAGGGCCTCCACCACCGCCTGCTTCCCGTCGGGGTCGCGGACCACCAGCAGCTCCCACGGCTGGGCGTTGCCGCCCGATGGCGCCCACCGGCCCGCCTCCAGCACGAGCTGCAGGTGCTCGTCGGGGATCGGCCGCCCGTCGAACGAGCGGGCCGATCGGCGTGCCCGCATGACCGCCAGCAGGTCGGCGGCGTCCCGGAGCTCCACCGTGTCGGGGTCGACGAGCTCGTCGAGGTTGGCGGCGGTGTGCAGCACCTCCTGGTGCGCCTGTGCGTCCTCGCGGTCCCACAGCTCGACGGGAACCGCCCGTCGGTTGTGGCGGGCCTCGACCATCCGTCGGTACACGTCCTCCTCGATCTCCCTGCGTGGATGGAGGTCGTCGAGCTGCTCGAGCATCATCGACGTCGCGAGGACCGCCTCGGCATCGACGGGCTGCGAGGAGGGCCGCGGGCGGGGACCCCCGGGGGCGGATGGGCTCAAGGGTGCTCCATCACGATGCGCTGCGGGTCACCCCGATGGTGGCGGAGACGCTCGTAGCCCTCGGGCACCTCCTCGAGCGACACACGGTGGGAGATGGCCGACTCGATGTCGATGGCACCGGTCGCCTGGAGGCGCAGCACCTCGGCGAGGTCCTCCTTGTGCGAGGCGAAGGACCCGATCACCGAGTACTCCGCGACGGCGAAGATCGCCTGCGGGTAGGGGATCGGTGGTGGGGCCATGCCGACGCCCAGGATCACGAGGCGCCCGCCGGCCGCCAGCGCGAGTCCGCCCAGGGCGGTGGTGTCGGGTCGCCCCACGCACTCCACCACCAGCTCGGCGCCCCCCCCGGTGACCCCGAACAGCTCACCGCTGGCGGCGGTGGCCTCCGCGCCGTCGGGGACCAGCACGGCGGCGTCCGCACCGGCGGCGATCGCCCGGTCCAGGGCGGCATGGGAGCGATCGACCGCCACGATCCGCTCGGCGCCGAGGTGTCGGGCCAGCGTCACCGCCATCGAACCCAGGCCCCCGATGCCGATCACCACCACCTGCTCCCCGGCGCGGAGCCGGCCGCGGCAGGCCAGCGCGTGGTAGGGGCTGGCCACGCAGTCGGTGGCCACCGCGGCGGCAGCCATGGAGACCCCCTCGGGCACCCGGACCAGCGTGGAGGTGGGCACGGTGATGTACTCGGCGAAGGCACCGTCGAGGTGCAGTCCCGGGGCCCGCTGCTGGGGGCATGCCTCCGGTGCGCCGGAGCGGCAGGTGCGGCACCCGCCGCAGCCGTCGCTGATGGTGATGGCGACGGGGTCGCCGACCCGCCAGCCGTCGACCCCCTCGCCGAGCGCGACGATCGTGCCGGCCGGCTCGTGGCCGAAGGTGACCGGGACCGGCCCCGGCACCGGCATCCCGTCGAGGAAGTGCACGTCGGAGCCGCAGAGCCCGCATGCCGCGACCTGCACCAGCACGTCCCGAGGTCCGGGAGGACGCACGGGCACCTCCTCGACCCGGAGGCCGGCGGAGACGTCGTGGAACCTGACGGCACGCATGGTGGCACCCGGCGGAGGCGGCGCGCTCCCGGGCTGCGGTGAGGTGGCGGCTGTGGACACGGGACCTCCAGGAGAAGCGCATGATCGGCGGAGCACCGACCACGGGAGACGACCTGCCCCGACTGTACGTCATCCGTAGAACGATCGCTACAGGGAAGATCCGATGCCGTGGATGCGGCCCCGCTCGCCGTCCCGTGCTCGGTGCCGCGCCGCGCGGTCAGCCTTCAGATCACCTCTGCAGGCCCACCGGCGCACATGCGGTGCGCGTCGCCTCCAGAGTCCATCTGCAGGCACAGGAGCTCCGCGTTGCCGGCCGGGACTCGGCGGCGTCGGGTCCACCGCCGCAGGGGCCTCAACCGGCGGCGAGCTCAGCCGGCGGCGGGTTCAGCCGGCGGCGAGCTCCGCCCGGCGCGGGTCGAGCTCGGCGAAGGCCAGCAGCTCGCGACCCAGGGTGAAGGCGATGCGGTCGTCCCAGGTCCGCTCGGGCCTCAGCTGCGTGCGGGCGTAGCGCAGGGCCACCAGCGCCTTGTGGGGATCGGCCGCCCCCTGCTCGCACAGCAGCGCCCCCTGCACGGTCCGCAGGAACAGCTCGGTCAGCCGGGTGGCGTTGGCGTGGGTCCAGTCGGCGTCCACGATGTCGATGTCCGCCACCCTGGCCTCCAGCTCGTCGCGGTGGGCGCGCACAGCCGACACCGCCTCGCTCAGGTGGGCCGGCCCGGCGGCCGCCGCGTCGAGGGCCTCGTCGACTCGGGCGAGCACCGCGTCGTGGGCCCGCTCGCGGCGCACGGCCCGCAGCACGTCGAGGGCGCAGATGTTCTCGCTGCCCTCCCAGATCGGGTGGCACACCGCGTCGCGCAGCAGGCGGGTCAGGCCCCAGTCCTCGCAGTAGCCGTTGCCGCCCACCAGGTCGACGGCGAAGCCGGCCGCCTCCACGCCGAGCCGGCACAGGCGCACCTTGGCCGCCGGCACGAGGATGCGCCGCAGCCGCTCGCCGTCGGGATGACGCGCCGCCGAGGCGCACTCGAAGCCCAGCGCGAAGGCGGCCTCGAGGGCGGTGAGCTGGTCGACCAGCTGCTCTCGCACCAGGGGCAGGTCGACCAGGAGCCGTCCCTTCGCCTCGCGGTGGTGTGCCCAGATGGCGGCCTCCAGGAAGGCTCGGCGGGCGATGCCGAGGCCCATCATGGCCACGCCGAAGCGCGACACGTTGACCATCTCCATCATCCGGTTCAGCCCGCCGGCATCGGAGCTCTCCTGGGTGCCGTCGGCCCGCCGGGGCCGCAGGGCGTAGCCCAGCGCATCCTGCAGCTCCACCTCGCCGGTGGGCACGCTGCGGGTGCCGAGCTTCGGCTTGAGGCGTCGCATCGAATAGCTGTTGCGGCTGCCGTCGTCGCGGTGGCGGGGGACGAGGTACAGCCCGATCCCCGGACTGCCCTCCGGGCCTCCCTCGGGTCGGGCGAGCAGCACGATCGCCTCGCCGTCGATGTTGGAGCAGAACCACTTCTCGCCGCTGATCAGCACCCGTCCGTCGCCGATGTCCCGGGCCACGCACTGCACCGTGCGGCCCAGATCCGAGCCGCCGAGGCGCTCGGTGAGGAACATGGAGCCGTCGGCGCCGGAATCGAAGTCCTCGCAGCGCAGGCGGGGGAGGAGCTCGTCGCGCAGCTCGGTGGGGGCGTAGCTGTCGACCAGTCCGGCCACGCCGGTCGTCATCCCCAACGAGCAGACCATGCCGGTGTCGGCCTGGGAGAGCAGGTAGTTGGTGGCGCTGAGGACGACCCCCGGCGCGGGGCGTCCCCGGCTCGCCGATGCTCCCTCGAAGCCCGACACGTACCCGGCGGCCCAGAGCTTGCGCTTGGAGTCGAGGGTCTCGGCGGGGTGGTGGATCTCGTCGATCTCGTCGGCCCAACGGCCGTAGCGCACCAGCTCCGCGGGAGCGGCGTCGATGACGTCGGCGTTGCGGGCGATGTCGGTGCCGCAGAGCCCTCCGAAGGAGCGCAACGTCGCCTCGGCCCAGTCGAGGTCCTCGGTCGGGCAGTCGGTGCGGACCCTGCGCTGGAGGTCGGGGTCGAGGTCGTACCAGTTGTGGCCGACGGCCTCGTCGAGCTGCTCGTAGTCGATGCCTGTGGTGGTCATCGCGCCTCCTGGCCTGCGCACCCTCGCCGTCGATGTTACGCCCGCCGCCGCAGCCGTCCCGAAGGTCGTCGCCACGCGTCGCGGCGGTCGATCGGCCGGACTGACGGGTGTCCTTCCCTGTAGCGATCATTCCAGAGGCGTGCTAGGATGGCCGGAGACCGAACGAGGAGGTTCCGATGAGCGAGCCGTGGAGCATGCCCTGGTCCGCACCCGTGTTCACCCGTCCACCGCATTCCTGGAAGGGCGTGCGGTCCGTGGTGATGGCCTTCCAGCCCGACCCGGCCGGGCTGGCCGCCGTCCTGCCACCCGTGCTCGAGCCCGGCGAGGGCGCGGGGATGATCACGATGCTGAGCTACGGGTGGGGGGACGGCCAACGCATCCATCCCTTCAACGAGGCCGTGGTGCTGGTGCCGGTGAAGCTGGACGGCGCCGAGGGCAACTACGTGCCGTACATCTACGTGACCACCGACGAGGCGATGATCGCCGGGCGGGAGATCGCCGGGTGGCCCAAGAAGCTGGCCGACATCTCCTGGGAGCGCGACGGCGACCGGTTCCACGGCTCGGTCACCCGATGGGGCACCACGATCATCGAGATCGAGGGCGACCTCGCAGCGCTGCCCGAGGACGACGGCTCCATGGCGGCGCTCATGTCCAACGGGCAGCGCCCCACCCTCAACTACAAGCTCATCCCCGGCCCCGGCGACGAGATCGAGGTGGAGGAGATCACCTCCTCCACGCTGGAGATCGTCCCCTCGGAGATGGCGGTGGGGACCGGCCGTCTGCACACCGCGTCCTCCGAGGACGATCCGGTGGCCGCACTGGTGGGCGAGGGGTCGGGCCCGCTGATCTCCATGGTCTCGGACAACACGATCCCCCTCGGCGAGGTCGTGCACCGCATCGACCACCGCGCCGTGCTCTCCCCGGTGACGTCGTGAACGGTCCGGTGGGGCTGACCGCCGAGCAGCAGGAGGCGCGCGAGTGGGCCCGCGAGTTCGCCCGGCGCAGCATCGCGCCCCGCGCCCTCGAGCTCGACAAGGACCCCGAGTCCCCCGAGCGCGACCTCCTGTTGAAGGAGGCTGCGGCCGCGGGGATCCTGGGGGTGTCGATGCCCGAGATGCTGGGCGGCAGCGGGATGGACCAGATCTCGGGGGCGTTGGTCACCGAGGAGCTGGCCGCGGCCTGCAGCGGGTGCGCCGTGCTCTTCGGTGCCACCACCCTCGGGCTGCTGCCGATCCTGCTCTCCTTCGACCCGGGGAACATCGGACGCTTCGTGGTGCCCATCGCCGAGTCGTGGAGCACCGGCGAGCCGAAGGTGGCGGCGTTGGCCGCCACCGAGCCCGAGATGGGCTCGGACTTCATCATGGGCCAGCCCACGGGGCGCATGGGCACCCGGGCCCGCAAGGTCGAGGGCGGCTACGAGCTGACCGGCACCAAGGTGTTCATCTCCAACGGATCCCTGGCCAGCGTCGTCACCGTGTTCGCCCGGCTCGACCCGCCCCTGGAGGGCGTGTCGAACCCCGTGCGGGACAACATGGTGTGCCTGGCCGTGCCGGCCGACTCCGCCGGGTTCTCGGTGGGGCAGATCTTCGACAAGATGGGCCAGCGGGCCTGCCCGGCGGCCGAGCTGGTCTTCGACGAGGTGTTCGTGCCCGAGGAGCACCGCATCGGCGCCGAGGGCCAGGGGTGGCAGCTCAACCGCACGGTGATGAGCGTGACCCGCTCACCGGTGGGGGCGATCGCGGTGGGGATCGCCCGCAGCGCCTTCGAGCACGCGCTCGAGTACGCGGAGGCCCGGGTGCAGGGCGGTTCGCCCATCGTGGGCCACCAGGCGATGCAGCTCATGCTCGCCGACATGGCCATCCGGGTGGACGCCGCCCGCCACCTGGTGCACGAAGCCGTGCGCTCCATCGAGATGGGCCAGCCCAGCCTGCGGCTGTCGTCGATGGCCAAGACCTTCGCGTCCGACGCGGCGGTGGCCAACGCGCTGGACGCCATCCAGATCATGGGCGGCTACGGCTACATGCACGAGTACGGCGTGGAGAAGCTCCTGCGCGACGCCAAGCTCACCCAGATCTACGAGGGCACCAACCAGATCAACCGCTTCGAGATCATGGAGGCGCTCGCCGCCGAGCGCGCCTGAGCACGCGTCCGGCCAGTGGCACCTCCGGCCAGGTGCTGCCGGCCGGACGACGGCTTCCTCAGGCGACGGCGGTGCCCTCGAACTCCACGAGCAGCTCCGGGAAGCCGAGCCGTGCGACGCCCAGGAGCGTGCCGGGAGGTGCGGCGCCGGCCTCCTCGAAGCGAGATCGGATCACCTCGTAGTGGGTGATCAGCTGGTCGATGTCGGTGGTGTAGATGTTGAGCCGCACCAGGTTCTCCAGCGTCATGGCCGCCGAGGCCAGCACGGACTCGAGGTTGTCCAGCGCCAGCTCGATCTGGCCGGCCATGTTCCCCTTGTGCTGGGGATGGCCGTGCTCGTCGACAGCGGTCTGGCCCGCGAGGTAGAGGGTGCAGGTGTGCTCCTCCACGAGCTGTGCCTGGTTGAAGCCCAGCTCGAGGGACCACGGCCACGGGTTCACAGGGGTGTTGTGCACGGTCGTTCCTCCGGAACGTGCTCGGGTGTCGGACGAGGGGTGCGGGCGCGGGCGCCACTGTAGGTGCCCGGAGGGCCGCCGCACCGATTCGACGCGATCGGCACCTCGTCGAGGGCGGTCAACCTGCCGTCCCGCCGGCCGGCGCGATCGACACCCCGACGCAGCGGTCGGCGGGGATCGGCTGCCACTCGGTGGGGGAGTAGGTGAGGTGCCCGTAGCCGTCGGCCAGTCCGAGCGGCTTGACCACCCCCGGCTCGACCTCGTTGGGTCCGTCGCCACCGGGGAACATGAACCCCTCGAACCCGTTGTAGACGGTCAGGGCCCCCGGCCGCTGGGCGTGGCTGGTTCGAGCGGCGACGGTGAACGACCCGTGGTCGTTCCAGATGGTCACGTCCCGGTCGTCCTCCACGCCTGCCTCGGCGGCATCGTCGGCGTTGATGAGCACGAAGGGCTTGCCCCGGTGGGTCTCCAACAGGACCGGGTTGGTGGTGTTCATGGCGTGGATCGACCACCGGTTGTGTCCGCTGGAGAGCTGGAAGGGGTGGTCCGCACCACCCAGCGGCGGCGGCTCCTTGTGCACGGGCAGCGACTCGCCGGCAGCCATGAACCAGGGGTGGTCGAGCAGGAACTGCGCTCGGCGCGTGAGGGTGGGGTACGGGTGGCCCAGCTCGACGTGGTTGCGCAGCGGGACGTGGGTCTCGCCCTCGGGGAACGGAGATGCCTGGCCCTGGGCCATGGCCATCATCCCCCAGTCCGCGTAGCGGGTGAACCCGTCACGGCGCAGGGTGTCCAGCGAGGTCCCGGCAGGGAGGTTGCCGATCATCTCCGCGTCGCGGATCATCTCGTCCGCCAGGTCCTCCTCGTCACGGATGGCGCCGCCGAAGGTGAACTTCCCGGCGAGCTCGTCGTAGCGCCGCTGCGTTCCCGCGGCGTCGCGGTAGGACTCCAGGCCACGCGCCGCGGCACGCCGCGCCAGCGTCTCGAGCAGCTCGGTGAGCATCCACCACTCGCCCCTGGCCTCCCCGGGTGGTTCGACCGCCGCGTCGCTGAAGGCGAGGGTCATCGTCCACGGCGTCTGCATGCCGAAGCCCGCCTTCTCGTAGCTGCCGGCTGCCGGCAGCACGATGTCGGCGTAGCGGGCCGTCTCCGACATGCGGATGTCGATGACCACCACCTTGGTGAGCTGCGGCCACAGCTTCTCCAGCAGCACGGTCTTGCCGCCTCGGGTGCGGCGCAGCATGTTGCCCGCCACCTCGACGAGCACCCTCGGCGGGTGCTCGTCGTCGGGGCCGTCGACGCCGCGCCACCACCCCTTCGAGGTCGCCTCCTCCAGGTAGTCGCCGAAGGACCTCAGCCCGCCGGTGACCAGCGCCGGGTCGTCCATGCGTTCGGCGAAGCCGGCGTGGCGGTACCAGAAGAAGGCGGGCGGGACCATCCCCATCCCGGAGGTCAGCATCCGCAGCATCTGCACCGTGGCCAGCTCGGGGGTGAGGGTGTCGTCCGCGGCCAGCATCATCGTGCGCGCCGCGTCCATCATCTCCACCACCGTCGCCGCACCCTCGACGCCGGGTGCAGGCTTCGACATGGCCAGCAGGTGCCCGTCGAACAGCCCGGTCGCCCACCCGCCGAGGCCGGCGCCCTTGCGACCCCAGTTGCCGGTCAGGCCCAGCAGCAGGAGCACGGAGCGGGCGATCAGGTCGCCGTGGAAGTACTTGGACATCCCTCCCGGCACCATCACGTGGGTCCGCCCGTGCGCGGCGAGCCGTGCCAGCGTGCGGATCGTCCCCGGCTCGACGCCGCAGACGCCGCTCGCCTGCTCGGGCGTGTGGTCGCGGTCCAGCTGCCGTCGCAGCACGGCGAGCAGGGGCTCCACCTCGACCTCGGTGCCGTCGTGGAGGGCGACCGACCAGCGGCCCTCCAGCGTCACGGTGCCGGCCCGCGAGTTGGCCAGCAGGTCGCCCGGATCGGCCGGCGTGGGGCCGTCCTCGGTGGTGGCCAGCAGGAACCGGTCCTCGCGCCCGTCCTCGACGAGGTCCGAGTCCCGCAGGAACCGGCCGTCGTCGGTGCGCACCAGCAGGGGGAGGTCCGTCTGGGTGGCCACGAAGTCGGTGTCGAGCAGTCCCTCGGCCAGCACGACCTGGCACATGGCCAGCGCCAGCGCCGCGTCGGTGCCCGGGCGCACCGGTGCGTGCACGTCGGCGTGGGTGTGGCTCGGGCTGACGTCCGGGGCCACCAGCACCACCTGGGCGCCCCGATAGCGGGCTTCCGGGATGTAGTGGAACACGGGGATCATCGTGAACGCCGGGTTGGCGTGCCAGATGAAGATCGTGTCGCTGTGGAAGAGGTCGTCGTAGGAGTACGCGGGGTAGAACTTCCCGTACACCTGGTGGAAGCCGGCCCAGAAGTCGTTGATGGAGCCGTTCACGTCGAGCACCGTGGCGCCCATCGCCGTGCCGAACCGCATGGCCGGGGCGACCATGCCGATCTCGGGCGACCCCTCCTGCACCACGGACTCCGGGCCGATCTCCTCGATGGCGTCGAGGATCGCCTCGGCCACCTCCTCGAGCGCCTCGTCCCAGCTGATGCGCTCCCAGCGGCCGCTGCCGCGCTCACCGACCCGGCGCATCGGGTGCAGCAGCCGGTCGGGGGAGCGGAGCTGGCGGCTCCAGGCGAGGCCCTTCTGGCACACCAGCGGGTTCATGTCGGGCACCCCGGGCTCGACCACGGGGATGTCGCCGGAGGACTCCTCGCGCACGACGACCCCGTCTCGGACGAAGGCGTTGAGCGAGCAGCTCCCGGGGAGGCAGTCCACGCAGTGGCTGACCTTGACCACCCGGTCCCATGGGCCGCCGGCGCGGTCCCGGTAGGCCGCCTCGGTGGTGGTGCCCCGCCCTCGGTCGGCGTCGGAGGCGTCGGTGGTGCTCGGTTCGTGCATCGGTGTGACCTGTCTCCTGGAGTTGGGTGTCAGCGTCCCTGGGGATCCTCGTGCGATGCGTCCTGCAGCTCCGCGACCCGTTCCTCGAAGAGCAGCTCGAGCGATGCGGCGAGCATGGCGAAGTGCTCGTCGAGGTCGACGCCGGCGTCGGCCTGTCGGGCGATGAAGAGGCCGTCGACGGCGGCCATGGTCAACACGGCGGCGCGTCGGGCGAAGGCCTCGTCGGCGACGCCCTGCAGGGCGAGGAAGAGGGTGAGGCCGCGCTCGATGCGCTCGAGGCTCCGGCGTCGCACGGTGAGGAAGATCCGGCGGGCCCTCGGCTCGTCCGCCCGCTCCTCCAGCGCCAGCATGAGCCCGAAGCGGAGGAAGTCGGGGTGGTCGGCCAGGCTGCCGGCCTCGTGGCGGAGCACGGCGGTGAGCATCTCGCGGCGGTTCATGTCCGGCGACAGCTCGGGGATGTCGTCGAGGCCGGCCTCCCACTCGTCGAAGCTGCGCTGGATCACCGCGGCGATCAGGTCGTCCTTCTTGCCGAAGTGCCAGTAGATCGAGCTGACCGGGAGGCCCGACCGGTCGCTGACCAGGGCCACGGTGGTGCCCTCGTAGCCGCGCTCGGCAGCGATCTGGATGACCGCGTCCAGGATGCGCTGGCGAGACTCCTCGCCCTGTTGGTGTCGTCGAGGGGTCTTCGGTCCCATCCGTGCCATCGTACGCTCTCTGGAGCGATTGTTCCAGAGAATCGTCGGACCTCGACATCGGCCCCTGAGTCCGCCCTCTGGATCCAGTCTCCACCCGCGGGTCCGGGTCGTCGACCGGGGCGTCGGGCGGCGGCGCTTGTCCCCCGCTCCAGGGTGGACGACGATGTGCCCCTCGTCGGAGCACCGGAGGTCGAGGTGGTGCAGTACCTGGGTTCGTCGTCCTACTGGCACGAGACGTCGCCGCACGTCCCCTCCGCCGGCCTCCGAGGCCATCGACAGGCGGACGTGGTGATCGTCGGCGGCGGGTTCACCGGGTTGTGGACGGCCTTCCAGCTCAGGGAGGCGGACCCTTCCCTGGAGGTGGTGGTGCTCGAGCGGGAGGTGATCGGCTTCGGGGCCAGCGGTCGCAACGGCGGGTTCGCCATGACCCTGCTGGACATGAGCCTGTCGCACCTGCGCCGCCACCACGGCGACGCGCCCGCGGCTGCGGCGCACCGGGCGGTGGCGGCCTCGGTGGAGGAGATGGGTGCCACCATCGCCCGCCACGAGATCGACTGCGAGTGGGTCCACGGGGGGCTCATGGTGGTCGCCACCAACCGCCCGCAGATGGAACGTGTCGAGGCCGACCTCGCAGCCGCAGAGGCGCTGGGCCTGGAGGGCTTCACCCGTCTCGGACGTGAGGAGGCCCAGGCGGAGGTCCACTCGCCCACCTACGTCGGGGGCCTGCGTGAGGAGCACTGCGCCGTGGTGCACCCCGCAAAGCTCGCCCGAGGTCTGGCACGGGTGGTGGAGCGCCTCGGGGCGCAGGTGTACGAGCGGACCGAGGTGACCGGGATCGACGAGGTCGGGGGTCGGATCAGGGTTCGCACCAACGCCGGTGCCGTCGACGCCGAACAGGTGGTGCTCGCCACCAACGCCTGGGCCTCCCAGACCCCGTGGTTCTCCGACAAGGTCGTGCCGCTCTACACCTACATCGCCATGACCGAGCCGCTGACCGACGCCCAGTGGGACAGCGTCGGGTGGGAGAGCAGCTGCGGCATCGAGGACAAGCGCAACTACGTGCACTACTACCGTCGCACGCTGGACGGTCGCATCCTCTGGGGTGGCAGCGACGGGGTCATCCACTACGGCGGGCGCATCGCCCCGCGCCACGACCGCGACGAGCGCATCCTGGCGCGGCTCACCGAGACCTTCCACCGGACCTTCCCCCAGCTGACGGAGGTGGGCTTCACCCACCACTGGGGCGGACCGGTGGGGATGACCGTGGCCTTCCTCCCCATGTTCGGCACCCTCATGGACGGCCGGCTCCACTACGGCCTCGGCTACAACGGCCACGGCGTGGCGCCCAGCCACACCGGCGGCAAGGTGCTGGCCGACAAGCTGCTCGCCAGGACCAGCGAGCTGACCGAGCTCTGCTTCGTCGACTCGCGCGAAGCCAGGTTCCCTCCCGAGCCGCTGTGCTGGATCGGGGCCGAGCTCACCCGACGGTCGCTGCTGCGACAGGACGCCCGCTTCGACGACAACCGCGGCGGAGGTGAGATGGAACCGGTGCTGCTCCGGGTGATGAGCAAGCTGGGCTGACCGCACCGGCCCATCGCCGGCCTGCCGGACGGTGTGGCCGATTTCTCAGGACGCCATCGGGGGAGGTCGATATCGCGGTGGACCGTCCCCGAGGAACCCTGATGATGCCACTGCCCCCCCACATCGACCGAGAGACGTTCCTCGACGCCCTCGTGGGGCAGCTCCCGATGGGGGTGTTCTGCAACGACGCCACCGGCGCCTGCATCTACCTGAGCCGTCGCTGCTGCGAGATCACCGGTCTCACCGAGATCTCGGGGCTGGGCGAGGGCTGGGCGGAGGCGCTGCACCCCGACGACAGCGACCGGGTGGTGGCGGCGTGGTCGGAGCTGCTCGACTCCGGCACGTTCGAGGAGTCCTACCGCTTCGTGCACCCCGACGGCACGGTGCGCTGGGTGGTCGGCCGCGGCGACGTGCTGCGCGAGCCCGACGGCACCCCGGCGGGCATCGTGGGCACGATCGAGGACGTCACCGAGCTCCACGAGGTGGCCGCCCGCTACGGCTCCACCGAGGTGATGGTGGAGGCGATCCTGCGGAACACCTCGGACCTCGTGGTGGTCGTCGACGGGGACGGCACGCTGGTCTTCGTGAGCGAGGCGGCCAAGCGCATCCTGGGGCGCGAGCCGGAGCACTGGGTGGGCCGCAGCGTGTTCGACCTCCTCCACCCCGACGACATCGGCATGGCCGCCGAGGCGATGGTGACCTCCATCGAGGGCGAGGCGGGGGTGAAGGAAGCCCTGGTGCTGCGGATCGCCGACGTCGAGGGGCGGTGGCGATCCGTGGAGATCGTGGCCAACAACCTCTCGGAGGATCCGCGCGTCGGGGGTCTGGTCATCAGCGTCCGCGACCTCACCGAGCGCCTCCAGGCCCGGGAGGCCGCCGAGCGCGACCGCCGGCGGTTCGAGCAGGTCTTCGAGCGGGCGCCGATCGGCATGGCGCTGGTGTCCAACCGGGGGGAGTTCCTCCGGGTCAACGCCGCGCTGTGCGAGATCCTGGGTCGCAGCGCTGCGGAGCTGCTGCGCTCCGACCTCTTCGAGTTCATCCATCCCGCCGACCGACGGCGTGGCCTGCAGCACGCCCTCGAGGTCCTCGAGGGCCGCAGCGCCGACCCCATCGAGGCGCGGTTCCAGCGCCGCAACGGGGAGACGGCCTGGGCCCGGGTGTCGTCCACGGTCGTGCGGGAGGAGGGTCGGGCCCTCCACTCGATCGTGCACATCGAGGACGTCACCGAGCAGCGTGAGCTGCGGGACCGCCTGGAGGTGGCGGCCACGCACGACCCGCTCACGGGTGTGCTCAACCGCAACGGCCTCTACCGCCTCTTCGACCAGGGTGGCTACCTCCCGGGGGCCGGCGCGCTCGTGTCGATCGACCTGGATCGCTTCAAGGCGGTGAACGACGAGTTCGGCCACGCCGCCGGCGACGAGCTGCTGGAGCTGGTCGCTCTGCGGATCCGCATGGCGATCCGCGCCGAGGACTCGCTCGCCCGTCTCGGCGGCGACGAGTTCATCGTGATCGTGTCGGACCATCCCGAGCCCGGACTGGTCGAAGCGCTCGCCGAGCGCATCCGCGTGCTCCTCGAAGCTCCCTTCGAGCTCTCCTCGGGGGTGGCGAGCATCAGCGGGAGCATCGGGGTGAAGGTGCTGCCGGTGACCCCGGAGTTCTCCGAGGAGCTGGCGGACGCGGACTCGGCGACCTACCGGGCCAAGAGCCTCGGGGGGAACAGGGTGGAGCTGATCCCTGCGCTGTGGCCGCGCGGCCGCGCCACGGCTGCTCCCGACCTCTGAGGCCCGGGTCACCCAGGGCGGTGGTACACGACGGCGGCGACCTCGGCGGAGGTCCGCCCGTCCCCCTCGGTGGTGAGGGTGACGTCGCTCACCTCGGTGAGCCGCGACAGCTCCGTGAGGCGCTGGACGTAGTCGACCACCCGGGCGCGCTCGCCGAGCACCGACATCGTCACCTCCACCTCGTCGAGCTCGGACCCGTCGTCCTTCTCGAGCGGCACCGGAGCCACCGACAGCACGTCCACACCCGCGGCGCGTGCCATCTCCTGGTGCTCGGTCACGAAGCCGCCGAGGTCGACCTCGACGGGGAGCGCGGCCCTGGCAGCCTCCAGGGCGTCGAGCCCACCGGCCGCTTCGAACTCCTGGGCACGATCCAGCCGCCGCGCGAGCACCTGCTGCTGGACCTGCAGCTCGGCCACGCGGGCCTCCTCCTCCGACAGGGTCCGGGATCGGGGCGCCCACAGCAGCATCCACACCCCGATCACCACCACCAGCGGGGGGATGGCCAACACGAGGATCCGGCGCAGGCTCATCCGGGGGACTCCCCGGCGGCGGTCGTCACCTCGGCGCGAACCGTGAAGGTGGCCGGACCACCGGCCTGCGCCGAGTCGGTGGCGGACGCCACCTCCAACCACGGGTCGGAGAGGCCGTCGATGCCGCCGAGCAGGGCGAGCCACGGCTCGACCGCAGTGGTGTCGGCCGACTCGATGGTCAGCCGCAGCGCACCGGGCTCCTCCGCGGCCTCGTCGCCCCCGGTCGCCTCGATGGCCAACAAGCTGGACCCGTCGGGACGCCCGGCTTCGATGGCCGCCAGGATCGCCGGCCATCGCACGGTCGTGGCCTCCACCTCCTCGACGAGGCGCTCCAGCTGTGCAAGCTCCGTGGCCTGTGCGTCCTGCTCCTCCAGGGCGGACAGCTGAGCGGTCATGTCGTCCACGTCGCTCTGCAGCGCGTCCGCCTCCGCTGCCACCGGAGCGGGGTCGGGGCCCGCGAGGATGGTGCCGGCAACGGCGCCCAGGCCGATCGCTGCGGTGACCGCGACCGCTCGGCGTCGCAGGTCCCGCGCGGAGTTGGCCCGACTCACCTGGCCGAGCCGGGGCCAGGGCGGGCCATGGGCCGGGTCGACCACGTGCACGGCGTGCCCGGCCGCCAGGAGGTCCGCGCCTCGCAGCGGATCGGTCTCCTCCCACGGCAGGTTGCGCACGTGCGTCGGCAGACCGGTTCGCTCGTCGATGGCCTGGGCCAGCCCCCCGGCGCTGGCGGAGGTGCCGAGGACGTGCACCACCCGGGGCGCGGCCTCCGGGTCGGTCGTCCGCACGTGCTCGAGGGTGGCGGTCACCGCCTCGCTGACCGGATCGGTACGGGCGCCGGGTGCGCCGGCATGGCCACCGGTGCGGTGCACGTCGATGGCGGAGAGCTCGGCTTCGATCACCGCGGAGAGCTCCTGATCGATGCTCTGGTCGAGGTGCAGCGTGCGGGCGAAGTGCACCTGTCCCCCGACGTGCACGGCGATGGTGAGCACGCCGTCGCCCTCCAGCACCACCGCCGTCGGGACGGCCGGTCGATCGCCGGCGGCATGTCCCCGGCCGCTGCTCCGAGCGGCGCCGAGGAGGTCGAGGCGCACCGCAGCGAACGCCGCCAGGTCGAACGCCCGCGGTCGGAGCCCGGCGGAGCGCAGTGCCCCGGCGAGGGCCTCCACCGAGGTGGAGCGGGCGGCCACCACCAGGTGGCGGACGACCTGTCCGTCGACGTCATCGGCGCTGCGGCCGAGCTCCACGCTGTCGATGGCGGCATCGTCGACAGAGAAGGGCAGCAGGTCGGCCAGCTCGAAGCGAAGGGCGCCGTGCACGTCGCGCCGCGCCAACGGGGGGAGCTCGGCCATCCGCACGACCGCGTCCTGCGATCCGAGGCTCGCCACGACCGAGCGGGTGGACCAGCGCCCCTCGCTCCACAGCGCACGGCAGACCTGCGCGAACGGCTCTCGCTCCCGCACCGATCCGTCGACCACGACCCCGGGAGGCAGGGGCGCCACGGCTCGGCGCACGAGACGGGGCCCCGGCTCGGCCACCTCCACCGCGTGCAGGGCGCGGTCGGTGATGCACAGGCCGACTCGTCGGCCGCGGCGCGGGATGGGGAGGCCGAGGGCCATCACCTCAGTGTCGGTCGGGAGGCGCTCGGCTTGAACTTTGGCGGGCGTCTCCGGCGACCCCGTGGAGCAGCGGTCGGCGCGCTCGACGACACGTGTGGGGGAACCGACGGGGACGTCGGCTCGGCAATCCTCAGGCGACCGGCGCATCGCACCGATGACGGGGCGTGAGGTTCGTCTCGACACCTCTGCGTGCGCGCCCCGGAGCACGGTTCCGGAGCCGGGGCGAGCGCGCCACCAGCCTCCTGGAGCTGGTGGTGACCGCCACGGTGGTGCTGAGCTCGGTGCTGGCGACCGTGGCGGTCGTGGACGGCTCGGCGCGAGCGGTGGTGGCGGGCGACCGCCGCCGCGCCGCCACGGCGCTGGCGGTCGCCGAGCTGGAGGCGATGCGGGTGCTGCCCGCCGATCAGCTCGGCTTCGCCCCGACCGCCACCGGTGTGGAGGCGGCCTTCGAGGGACGTGACACGGTTCGGGTGCCCGATGGAGCGGTCCAGCCGGCCACCACCGTGGTGAACGACGCCACGAGCTACGAGATCCGTCGGTGGGTCACATGGGAACCGCTGGACTCCGCCGGCCGCCGGAACCCGCAGGGCGTGAAGCACCTCACGGTGGAGGTGCGCTGGGACGACCGGTCGGTGCGCCAGGACAGCGGCGTGGCGCCTCCCTCGGCGCCGACCTGTGCGCGCGCCTGGACCGATCCCGCGATCGCGGCCCCGCCGGCCAACGGCTACGTCGCCATCGCCGGGACCGCCGAGGCCGGGGCCACCCTGGTGGCGCTGGGTCCGCAGCGCTCCGGGCCGATGCCGGTGCCGGGCGACCTGCTCCTCCTCGTGCAGATGACCGGTCCCGGGGCGGGCCGCTTCGAGTACGCCCTGGCCGGCTCCGCAGCCGAAGGTGGAGAGCTGTTCGTGTCGGGAGCCGGCCCCGGCGGGGGGTTGCTGCGCTCCTACGTGAGCGATGCGGTGTCCGCCGCGCAGGTGGTGCGCGTGCCGACCGTGGAGCGCCTCCAGGTCCCACGACTCGAAGCGCCCGCATTCGACGGTCGCATCGGTGGGGTGGTGGCGATCGATGCCACCGTGGAGGTCGTCGGGCCGCTGGTGGTCGATCTCGACGGGCGCGGTGCCTCGGTCGCGGTCCGCGCCGAGATCCCTGCTGCGGTGGCGCTCGCTCCGGGTGGAGGTCTGCCGGGGGCTCCCGGGGGAGGAGTCCTGGCGCTGAGGTCCCCGGCGGTGCGCGGCCCCCTCGAGGTGCGTGCCGGCGGGGCCTCCGGGGGCGGGGGTGGCGGCTCGGTGCTGCTGCAGGCGGGCAGCGGGGCGGAGGCGGCGGTCCTGCACGCGCCGGGTGGTCCGGCGACCTCCGGTCCCGGCGGTCCGGGTGGTCGGATCTGGAGCTCCACCCGAGCGGCCGTGGCGGAGGTGGCGGGAGGTGCCGGAGCCCCTCCCGGCGCGGCCGGCGTCGTCGACCCGAGGCTGAGGTCCGCCGAGGTGCCCGGCCTCCCGGGGCGTGTCGGGTGCCTCGCCGCGTTGAGCGTCGCCAAGTCGACCCCCACCCCGGTGGTGGCCACCGCCGGCGGGGGGACCGCCCGTTGGACGATCCGGGTGGCCAACGCGCCGGAGCGGGGCGTGGCCGGCTCGGTGCGCGTGCGCGATCCCCTGGGGCCAGGCATGGCCTTCGTCGCCACCGAGGAGGTCCGCCTGGAGGGCGGTGCCACCCGAGAGGACGTGTCGGATCCCGAGCCCCTGGCGCCGGAGCCGACATGGGGGTCCTTCACCCTGCCTCCGGGTGCCGCGCTGGAGGTGACCTTCCGCGTCTCGGTGGACGACGGCCTGCAGGGGGTGGTGGGCAACGACGCTGTGGTGGAAGCTCGCTCGGGGGAGGTGGCGCTGCACGCCGGCTACGGCCAGGGGCAGTCGGGCGCCGAGGACGTGACGCTGCGGGCCTTTCCCTGCGACGCGCCCTGGACGGATCCCGAGCCCGGCGTGCTCACCGTCCCGCCCAACACCTACCTCCCCCTCACCGCTCCCGTCGCTGCGGGTGCCACGGTCATGTCGGTGGGTGCGCAGTCGGGCGCGGGAGCTGTTCGGGCGGGCGACCTGCTCCTGGTGGTGCAGATGACGGGCGCCGCAACGGGTCGCTACGAGTACGCCGTGGCCACCGCGGCGGAGCCCGGCCGCGTCCGCATCGACGGTTCGGGTGCCGGCGGCGGGTTGGTCGGTGACTACGGCGGCGACGGTGCCGCCCAGGTGGTGCGGGTGCCGACCTACCCGTCCGCCGTGCTCACCGGCACGGTGAGGCCGCCGGCATGGAACGGCTCCACCGGTGGCGTGCTGGCGTTCGACGTCGCCGGACCGCTCGTGTTCCAGGGCGGGGCGTTGGATGCGTCGGCGGCCGGTTCGGCCGGGCGGGGCGGTGCTGGAGCGGACGGCGGGATGGTGCTGGTGCGAGCGGGCACCGTGGGCGGTGCGGGCGGGCTCGCGGCGTCCGGCGCCGACGGCCCGGCGGTCGGCGGCCGCGGTGGCACGGTGGTGGCGGTGGCGCTGTCCGGATCGGTCGACGGGCTCGCCGTCGAGGCTCGGGGTGGGGCCGGGCGTCGGACTCCGGGTGCGGGCGGCGCAGCGGTGATCTCCGGTCCGGCGGCGTCGGTGGACGTCGACGGCGGGGCGGACGGTGCCGCGGAGGGCTCGGTGTCCGACGGGGCTCGTCCTGCCGACACTCGGGGCGTCGGGCTGGGCGTGGGGTGCCGACCGGTGCTGTCGGTGTCGGTCGCCGCACCGGTGCCTGGGCTCTGGCGCGTGCGCGGTGCCACGGCGCCGTTGGTGCTCACGGTGACCAACCTCGCCGGTCGCCCCGTCGTGCGGAGCACCGGCCTCTCGGCGTGGCTGCCCGTCGGCGTCGAGGTGGTCTCCACCGATGCCGTGGAGCTCTCCGGAGGTGCGAGCCGCTCCGGCGCGGGCCGTGATCCCGATGGTTCGTCCAGCGTGGCGGAGTGGACGGGCTTCGAGCTCCCCGGCGGGGCGAGCGCCGTCGTGCGGGCGTCGCTGGGGTTCCCGGGCGTCGACCCCGGCGGTGTCCAGGTCACGGCCTCAGCGCGAGGCGACGGGCCGACGGGCCCGGTCTCGGTCGCCGGCTCCCAGAGCGCGGACCCGCTGCTCGCGGCGGTGGTGTCGCGCCGCAGCCCGACGGCGATCCGCTCCGGGTTGAGCGGCGGGAGCACGATGTGGCCTGTCCCGACGGGTGTGCTGACGCCGGTGCCCTCCGACCCCACCGTGACCGTGGGCGTGCCCTCGCGGCTGCTGCCCTCCGGAGGCTTCTCGGTCGACCCCCAGCCCGCCCGGGCGCGGGTGGGTGCGGTCGTGGCCTCCACGTCGCCTTCGGCGCAGGTCTGCCTGTTCGCCGAGGTCGTGGACCTCTCCAGCGGGGCACCGATGGGCTCCGGCGGCGCCCTCGGCAGCGCCACGGCGCCGGCCGCCTGCGTGGGGTCCACCCCGGCGCCCGTGGAGCTCGAGGTGCCCACCCGACTCTGGAGCGCATCGTCGCTCGGCCAGGTCGGCGTCCGCTGGCACCTGTGGTCGCCACAGGGGGCGTCGGCCCAGGTCGCGGGCGCGTGGTTCGCCTTCGACTGGCAGGACAGCACCTGGAGCGCACCGGCCTCGGTGGTGTCGGGCTCGCTGCCGGGAGGAGATCGTCGGGAGGCGCTGGCGTCACCCGACGGCATCGCCGTGACCTTCGGCGGCCTGCCCCGGGGGACCGACCCCGAACGGGTCGTGGACGTGGCCACCGCCGTGCCGTTGGCGGGTGACGCCGTGGCCCAGGCACCGGTGGCGGTGGTGGCGTGGCGACCGTCCGGCGGGTCCAGGGTGTGCCTACGGGCCCAGTGGACCCTCGACGGAGCCCCGGTGGGGTCGCCCACCGATCCCGTCTGTCGCAGCTCGGGTGGCTGGTCGACGGAGCGCTTCGCTCCGGGACCCGTCGCCGCCGGGGACCTCGCTCGGCTGGGTCTGCGGCTCCTGCCCGACTCCCAGAAGCCGACCGCCCAGGTGGAGCTGGACGCCGTGGAGGTGGAGGTGACGTGGTGGCGACGGTGAGGCTGGGGGATCGCCGCCGTGCCGTCGGTGAGCGGGGCATCACCCTGCTGGAGGTGACCATCGCCGCCTCGTTGGTGCTGGTGGTGATCGCCTCGGTGCTGTCGGTCCTGGACAGCTTCACCCGCGCCGGGGGCCACCTCGACGATCGCAGCGACGCCACCGGATCCCGGGAGCTGGCCCTCGGGGAGTTCACCCACGACCTCCGAGCCGCCGGGGAGCTGCAGGCGCCCCTCACCAGCACCGACCTGCGCAGCCGCCTGGTGGCCGAGGTGGTCACCGAGACCGGGCCGCGCACCGTCCGCTGGGACCTGACCGACGCCGGCATCCTCGAGCGGAGCCTTCCCGAGGCGGTGCCCGGGTCGACCGACCGGCGCATGGTCGTGGACGGGTTGGATCCAGAGTCCTCGGGCTTCCGCTACTTCGACGTCGAGGGCCGCGAGCTGGTCTCCGGCGTGGAGACCCCGGAGCAGGTCGTCCGCTGCGCGGCGCGCATCGAGCTCCACCTGGTCTCTGGCTCGTCGGGAGGTGGCGCCCTCGGCGACTCCCGTGCCTCGGTGTCGCTGCGAAACCGGGGGGAGGTCGCGGGATGCTGACACGGCGCGGGGAGCGCGGGTCGATCGCCATGGGCGTCATGGTCCTGCTGGTGTGCGCGACGCTGGCCGCCGCGCTGGTTGCCCGCAACGTGGCGGCGGCCAACCAGTCCGTGCAGGCACAGCACCGGGCGCAGGCCCTGGGAGCGGCCGAGATGGGTCTCGCCCATGCCGAGGCCGCGGTGGCGGCCGGCGCCTCGGGATCCTTCCGGGCGGAAGGCTCGACTGGGCCCGCCACCTGGGTGGTGGACGTGGCCGAGGAGGCCGACGGCACCTTCCTGGCTCGCAGCACAGGACGGGCGGCGTCGGCGAGCCGCACGGTGGAGCTCCGACTCCAGTCGCGGGCGGACGGCGTGCACCGGGACCGGTGGCACGAGGTCGGGGGCAGCCCCTAGACCGTGGCGGCACGGAAGGTTCAACCCGCCTCGCCGACGGGTCGATCCGCAGGAGGTGAGCCTCGAGTACGTGTACCGCGCCTTGGACGCCGACGGCGAGGTGAAGCGCGGCACGTTGAACGCCGAGGACCGCGACACGGCGGCCGACCGGCTCCGGCGCCAGGGCCTGCGCCCGATCGCCGTCGATCGGCGACGGCTCGCCGTGCTGCACCGCGAGTACCGGCTGCCCGGCTCCGCGGGCAAGCGCGCCGCGTCCCTGGCGCTGTTCGCCCGGCAGTTCGCCACGATGGCCCGCTCGGGAACGCCGCTGCTGCATGCGCTGGACGTGCTGGCCCGTCAGGCCGACAACCCCTCCCTGGCCGAGGCCATCGTGGAGGTGCGCGCCGATGTGGAGAACGGCGATCAGCTGTCGATGGCCCTCGGCCACCGTCCTGACTGGTTCGACGACTTCGTGGTGTCCATGATCCGCGCCGGCGAGCGTGCCGGGAACCTGCCCGACGTGCTGGAGCGGCTGGCCGAGACCACCGAGCGGACCGCCGAGCTGCGCCGCAAGGTCCGACGTGCCCTCGCCTACCCGGTGGCGGTGGGCGGGCTCATCTTCCTCACGGTGGTGGCGATGCTCGTGTTCATCGTCCCGACCTTCACCGAGATCTACGACGACCTCGACGGCGAGCTGCCCCTCCCCACACGCGTGGTGACCGGGCTCTCGCACCTGATCACGTCCAACCTCGTCCTGCTCGGCGTCCTGGTGCTGGCCGGCGCGCTCGGCCTTCGCCACTGGCGTCGCACTCCTGCGGGCCGGCTCCGACTCGACCGCCTGAAGCTGCGCCTGCCGGTGCTGGGGCCACTCGTGTCGCGCACGGCGCTCGCCCGGTTCTCCCGCACCCTGTCGGTGCTCGTCAGCTCCGGTGTGCCGATCGCCGATGCGCTGCGCATCTCGGGGGCCACGGCGGGCAACGAGGTGCTGCGCCTGTCCGTCGACGACGTGGCCGAACGGGTGACGGCGGGCGCCCGGATCTCCGACTCGATGGAAGCGCACGAGGTGTTCGCTCCGATGGTGGTGCAGATGGTGCGGGTCGGGGAGGAGACGGGCGCTCTGGAGGACATGCTCGCCCGGGTCACCGATCTGTTCGACGACGAGGTGAACACCACCGTCGAGTCGCTCACGGCGTCGCTGGAGCCGCTGCTGATCGTGACCATGGGGGTCGTGGTGGGGGCGATCCTGCTGTCGGTCTACCTCCCGATGTTCCGGGCCATCGACCTCGTGAACTGAGCCCGCTCCCGTCAGGGAGCAGGGGGTCGTTCGATGGGGCGGCCGAACCGAACCGATGGGCCGAACGGCACAGATCGCTGCTGAATTCTCAGGTGGGGGGTGGATCGCTCCGATCCCCGAGGGCGACGGAAGGGACCAGTCCCCAGATCCCAGGTTCCCGGAGGTATCCCATGTTCCCCTCTTCCCGCAGAAGGTCACGAGACGAGCGCGGCTTCACGCTCGTCGAGGCGATGGTCGTGGTGCTGATCATCGGCATCCTGCTGGCCATCGCCATCCCCACCTTCATGGGTGCTCGCACCCGTGCCCAGGACGGCGCCGCCAAGTCCAGCCTGCGCAACACCCTCACCGCGGCGGGCGTGATCTACACCGACAACGAGTCCTACAGCGGTTCGGATGCGAAGGCGCTCTCCCAGGCAGAGGGCAGCATCAGCTACGTGGACAGCCCCAAGCCCTCCAAGGGCGCCGACACCGTGTCCGTGTCGCCCAAGGACCCCTTCGGCGCGGCGTCGAAGTCGCAGTCGGGCAGCTGCTTCTACGTGCTGGCCCAGCCCAACGGCAAGACGCTCTACGGCTCGTCCAAGGCCGGCCGCTGCACCGGCGAAGAGGCAGTGAAGTACGCCAAGTCCACCAAGTTCTGAGCTGTTGCCCCGGCGGGCACCCGGTTCCTTCGGAACACGCCCGCCTCCTCCCGGAGCTGGGGGCCCTGCCCCAGCCCGGGCCGTGGGGCTGTTGCCCCGGCGGGCACCCGGTTCCTTCGGAACACGCCCGCCTCCTCCCGGA
>CAYQQQ010000001.1:57969-172281 GCA_964420125.1 uncultured Microthrixaceae bacterium | reverse complement strand
GCTGGGGGCCCTGCCCCAGCCCGGGCCGTGGGGCTGTTGCCCCGGCGAGCACGTCGCTGGGCGTGGGTGCTGTGTGCCTTCGGATGAGCTCTGCAGGCGCAGAGCGCGCCATGTGCTGCGGTGCGCCTTCGAAGGTGATCCGAAGGCAGCGAGAACGGTGGCGCGGTGGGCCCCAGGAGATCGATCACCGCTCATTTCCTGCGCCGAGAGGCCGACGGTGAAGCGATGACCTCCATCGACCCGGCCGGTCCCGAGGCCGCGCACGAGGCGCCCCAGCGCCTCCGGCTGGGCGAGGCGCTGGTGCAGACCGGCCTCCTCACCCCGGAGGGCCTCGAGCGCGCCCTCGAGCTGCAGCGCGTGCGCGGCGGTCGTCTCGGCGAGGTCCTGCTCGCCGAGCAGCTGATCCGACCGGTGGACCTGGTCCGGGCGCTGGCCGCGCAGTTCGGACTGCCCTTCGCCGACCTCGACCACGTCGACGTGGATCGTGGCCTGGGCGAGCTCGTCCCAGAGGCGATGGCTCGCCGCCACCGCATGCTGCCGTTGTGGGCGGAGGAGGACGGCACCGTCGTGCTGGGGATGGTCAACCCCGCCGACGTCATCGCGCTCGACGACGCGCGGGCGGTGCTGCGCCGCCCGTTGCGCTCCGTGATGGTCGATGCCGGCCAGCTGGCCGACGCCATCAACCGCACCGCTGCGGGCGACGAACAGGTGCAGAGCGCGATCCGGTTGGCCGTGGCGGACGCCCCGACCGACACCGCCGAGGCAGAGCTCACCCTCACCGGTGGCACGAGCGCGGCACCGATCATCCGCTTCGTCGACCTGATGATCTCGCGGGCGGTGCAGGAGCGGGCCTCGGACATCCACGTCGAGCCCTCCGCTGCGGGGCTGCGTGTCCGCTACCGGGTCGACGGGGTGCTGCACGAGGTGATGCACCCGCCTCGTGCCCTGCTCTCGGGTCTGATCAGCCGGATCAAGGTGATGGCGAACCTCGACATCGCCGAGAAGCGGGTCCCCCAGGACGGCAGGGTCTCGATGATGCTCGGCGACCGCTCGGTGGACCTGCGGGTGGCCACGGTGCCGACGGTCCACGGGGAAGCCGCCGTGCTGCGGATCCTGCGCGCCGAGGACGGTCCCACCCGGGTCAGCGACCTCGGCATGGAGCACGAGCAGCTGCGGCGGCTGCACGCGTGCTATCGGCGGCCGTGGGGTCTGCTGCTGGTGACCGGCCCCACCGGGTCGGGCAAGACCACGACGCTCTACTCGATACTGCGCGAGCTCAACGAGCCCACCCGCAACCTCCTGACCGTGGAGGACCCGGTGGAGTACCGGATGGACGGGGTCAAGCAGATCCAGGTGCGCCCGCAGGTCGGGCTCACCTTCGCCGCTGCCCTGCGCTCCATGCTGCGCGCCGATCCCGACGTGGTGCTCGTCGGGGAGATCCGCGACCGGGAGACGGCGGTGACCGCGGTGGAGGCGTCCCTGACCGGCCACCTGGTGCTGGCGTCGATCCACACCAACGACGCTGCGTCGACCCCGCTGCGCCTCCTCGAGATGGGCGTGGAGCCCTACCTGGTGGTGGCGGGCCTGCGAGGCGTGCTGGCGCAGCGCCTCGCCCGGCGGCTGTGCACGTCGTGCCGCCGGCCGGAGGTGATCCCACCGGCCGACGCGCTGGCGGTGGGGATCCCGGCCCACCTGCTCCGCTCCGACGGCGCGTTCGAGGCCTTCGTCGCCGGCGGGTGCCCCGCCTGTGCCGGCACCGGGTACCGGGGGCGCTTCGCGGTGTGCGAGTTCATGGAGGTGACCGAGCCGATCTCCCACCTCGTGCTGCAGCGGGCCCCGAGCCAGCAGCTGGCCCGGGTGGCCGACGAGGAGGGGATGCTCGGGATGCGCGAGGCGGGGATGGCCAGGGTGGCCGACGGCACCACGTCGTTGGAGGAGCTCCTACGGGCCCTCGGCTGAGCGGGATCGGTCGCACCCGCCAGCGTGCGGGGGGAATGCGATCAGGAGCTCCGGTGGCGGGGTCGGACCGCCGCCGTCAGCCCTCGAGCATGGATCGGATCCCCTGGAGGTCCTCCTCGGTGCACGGGTAGCCGGTGGGGTAGTGCTCCCGTGTCTGACGCCCGAGCCCGCCGCTGGAGGTGCGCTGGCCCATCGCCGCAGCCATGTCGACCACCACGAGGGCGAACCTGGCGAACTCCTGCTCGTGCTCCGGCTCCTCCTCCAGCAGTGCGGCGGCGGCCGCCGCCCCGCCGTCGATCGAGTGCTGATGGGCCGTCCACAGGAGGGCCTGGACCTGGTCCGGCTCGCCACCGATGCCGGCCACGTAGTCGGCCCACGGTCCCGGAGCCCCCTGGGCGGCGTCCTCGATGTCGCTGACGAGCCGGCCGTTGACCGCCGACCACCACGGCGATCCACCCCCGTCTCGCAGACGACCGCTGACGATCTCCCACTCCTGGAACTCGGCGAGCGCGCGGCCCAGGCCGAGGGGGTGCGCGTCGGTCCCCGGCCAGCGGGTGAAGAACGACTCCAGCACCTCCCGGCGTCGGGCGACGGGATGTCCCCGAGCGCGTCGCAGGTCATCAGCGTCGGTGCTGGCAGGGTCGGGGGAGGGTGTGGAGGAGGTGGGCACGGGTGGCCGGGGGAGGGGTGACATAGAGCACAAATCCAAGTAACATCTGACGGTAAATCGAAGAATAGGCATCGGCGCCTGAGTCGGCCACCCCGGTCGGCGGCGGCGCCGGCGGCGACCGGGTGTCCGGGAGCTCGGGGTGGACGGGGCAACCACCTCCGCTCACAGGCTACTCCCGGGGAGGAAGGACCCGTCCGTGCGACTGACACTGACAAAAAGAGGAGAGTACGGCATCCGCCTCGTGATCCTGCTGGCACGGCAGGATCCCGACGAGCGGATGACCGCCGCCCAGCTGGCCGAGGCGTGCGGGATCCCTGCGGGCAACGTGCCCACGATCGTGAGCATGCTCTCGCGTGCGGGGATCCTCTCGTGCAGCCCCGGCCGCTACGGCGGCTGCGCGCTGGCGCGACCGGCGGAGGACATCTACGCCCTCGAGATCATCGAGGCGCTGGAGGGATCCCTGGACATCCCGCACTGCCTCCTCGACTCACGGCGCTGCCACGACAAGGATCCCGAGTGCGCCGTGCACCACGCCTGGAACAAGGGTCGTGATGCCGCGATCTCGTCGCTGGCGAGCACCTCCCTGGCCGAGGTCGTGCGACGCGAGGACGAGATCGCCCAGGAGACCGCCCAGCGGGCGGCGCAGTCCCCCTGAGGTCCCCCGAACCGCGGTCCGCGGCGCTCGGCCCCCGGATCCCGTCGCTCCGCGTCTGTGACGCCAGACACCGGAGAGACACTTGAGGATTCCTCGTAACTACAACTAGAGTATGGATGGTTTAGGGGCCGATCTACCACGGGGGAAATTGACGTGAGCCTTGTCGCAGAGCCGTCTGCCGAGCAGTACCGCACCGCCGAGCAGACCTACCGACGCCGCTGGTCGTGGGATTCCGTCGCCTGGGGGACGCACTGCGTCGACTGCTACCCGGGCAACTGTCCGTACAAGGTGTACGTCCGCGACGGGAAGATCATCCGGGAAGAGCCCTCGGGCTCGTTCCGCACCATCGAGGAGGGCGTGCCCGACTTCAACCCGATGGGCTGCAACAAGGGCGCGACCTGGAGCCAGCAGATCTACGAGGGCGACCGTCTGATGCACCCCCTCCGCCGCGTGGGCGAGCGAGGGTCGGGCCAGTGGGAGCAGATCAGCTGGGACGAGGCCGTCACCGACATCGCCAACAAGATGCTCGACGTGATCGAGGCCGGCAGCCCCGAGGACATCGCCCGGGAGGGCACCCCGGAGATCGCCACCGTGGTGCCGACCGACCGGTTCTTCAACATGTTCGGCGGGCGGGCCATGGACCTGCACGCCAGCTTCAACGACTTCTCCATCGGCCTGCACGAGACGTTCGGCAAGTTCTGCCCGGTGAGCTCCGGTGACGACTGGTTCAAGTCGGAGCTGGTGCTCATCTGGCACATGAACCCCGCCTTCACCCGCATCCCGCTGTACCACTTCATGCTGGAGGCCCGCTACAACGGCGCCGAGGTGGTCTCGGTCTCACCCGATCTCAACGCCTCGCACATGCACGCCGACTACTGGGTGCCGATGACCCCGGGCAACGACGTCCCCTTCGGTCTGGCCATCGTGCAGGTGATCCTCGAGGAGGGCCTCGAGGACAGGACCTTCATCCGGGAGCAGACCGACCTGCCGATGCTCGTGCGCACCGACACCGGTCGGTTCCTGCGCCAGCCCGACGTGGAGGGCGAGGGGCGCGAGGACCAGCTCTTCCACTGGGATCCCCAGGAGGGGCTGGTCAAGGCCGACCGGGGCAACATGTTGCTGCACGGCAAGGAGGTGGCGCTCGAGGGCAGCTTCGAGGTCACCCTGGCCGACGGCTCCACCGTCACCGTCGAGCCGGTCATGGCCCGCCTGCGCCGCAAGCTGGATGCCGAGTACACCCCCGAGATGCAGCGTGAGCTCACCAAGGTCGATCCGTCCCTGCTGCGCACGCTGGCCCGCAAGATCGCCACCAAGAAGACCAACATCATGTTGGGCTGGAACAGCTGCAAGTACTACCACGGCGACCTCATCGAGCGGATGATGTGCCTCGTGCTCGCCGTGAGCGGCAACTGGGGCAAGTTCGGCACCGGCATCCGCTCCTGGACCGCCGGCATGATGGACGGCCACGGGATGGTCATGGCCAAGACCAACGCCGGCGTGGAGGGCACCGAGCAGATCCTCTCGGCTCGCGACATGGCCATCACCGGGCTGCAGGCGGCCGATCCGAGCCTCACCACCGAGGAGCTCGCCTCCAAGGAGCTGCAGATGATGCTGGCCCAGGCCAGCGACGGCGCCATGCGGGGCATGGGATCCGGTGCCATGCCGGGGCAGTCCGCCCGGTCGGTGGAGGCCTTCTGGTGGCACAACCACGCCGGCTTCGCCGAGCGTTGGAACACCCGCGAGTGGGGCGACGACACGCTGCCCCGCAACTTCGACGACTACTTCCAGGAGGCGCTGGCCTCGGGTTGGTGGGCCGGTGTGGACGGGCCCAGCCCCGACCACCCGCCGAAGATGCTCTTCGAGTGCGGCGGCAACATGCTGCGCCGCACCCGTGGCGGCAAGAAGGTGCTGCTGGAGAACCTCTGGCCGAAGCTCGAGATGATCGTGTCGATCGACTTCCGCATCAACTCGACCGGCCTGCTCTCCGACATCCTGCTGCCGGCCGCACAGCACTACGAGAAGCTCTCCTACCACATCCCCACCCCGCACCAGATGATGATGACCTTCTCCGACCGGGCCGCCGAGCCGGCGGGCGAGGCCAAGGCCGAGTGGGACATCTACGCGCTGATCCTTCGCAAGCTCGACGAGCTGGCCGCCGAGCGGGGCATCACCGAGTACACGAACCGCCTCGGCGAGGTGTTCGATGCGACGAAGGCCTGGGAGCGCTTCACCATCGGCGGCAAGATGGAGACCGAAGAGCAGATGGCCGACGAGATCGTGCGCGACGCGGCCTACATCGGGGTCCTGCCGGACGACACCACGCTGGAGACCATGCGCGAGGAGGGCCACGTCCGCCTGACCGGCTGGGGCATGTCGTCCTTCGCCCTCGCCCAGGCCTCGCCCTTCGAGAAGGACCGCACCCACACGCCGTTCCGCAACCACACGGAGATGGGCGACCCCTTCCCGACCTACGCCCGGCGGGCCCAGTTCTACATCGACCACCCCTGGTGGCTCGAGGCCGGCGAGGAGCTGCCCGTCCACAAGCCCAACCCCAAGGCGGGCGGCGACCACCCGATGCGCATGACCTCGGGCCACAACCGCTGGTCGATCCACTCCATGAACGCGGTCAACCCGATCCTGGCCCAGACCCACCGGGGGGTTCCCCTGGTGGAGGTCTCCCCGGAGGACGCGGCGGAGCGCGGGGTGGAGGACAACGACCTCATCAGGGTGTGGAACGACATCGCCGAGTTCCGCTCGCACGCCAAGATCGTCCAGGGCGTGCAGCCGGGCCAGGTCATCTCCTACAACGGCTGGGACCCGCACCAGTACGACGAGTGGTTCGGGGCCAACGAGATCGAGGCCGGGATGGTGAAGTGGATCGCCTTCGCCGGCGGCTACGGCCAGATCAACTACACGATGGCGGAGTGGCAGCCCATCCCCACCGACCGTGGGGTGCCCTGCAACTTCGAGAAGGTCACCGAGTGAACAGGTCCGAGAGGATCGTGGGTAAGGGGGGCCGGTCCGTCGCCACTCCAGTGGCAGGCGGCCGGCGCTCGACGAGCAAAGGTGGAGGAGTCAGCACATGCAGGTGAGCAAGGTTTCATCGGATCTCAGCGATCCGGGTGCCGCGGGGTGGTCGGAGGTGGCCGGTGAGGCCGTGAGCCTCTCGCCCATCCCCATCGATGCACAACCCACGGAGTACGTCCGGGTCAAGTGGTCGGACCTGCCCTACGGCAACGTGTCCGAGGCGACGGTCGCCGCCGCCCACGACGGGGCGACCGCCTGGGTGCGCCTCGAGTGGGCCGACTCCGACCAGCCCAACACCGAGTTCCCCGACTGCGCCGCGGTGTACTTCCCCGCCGGTGGCGACGCTCCCGCCGCCACGATCGGCAGCGAGGGCGCCACGGTCAACCTCTGGTTCTGGCGCTCCGACGAGGGCACCGGTCGCCACCTGACCGGCAACGGCCCGGGCGTGTTCCGGCCCCAGGACGGCGAGGTGTCCGCCTCTGCGTCCTGCGACGGCGGCCGGTGGGCGGTCGTGCTGAGCCACCCGGTGGTCGAGCTGCAGGGCGGCGGCCAACTGGGTGTCGCGGTCTGGGACGGATCCAACGAAGAACGAGCCGGCATCGGGGCTGCGACCACCGACTGGGTGTCGCTCTCGATCGATTCCTGAATCGGAGATGTGACATGAGTGATGTGATGCAACCGTCGACCGGCCCCATGAAGCAGATCGCGATGGTCTTCGATCTGAACAAGTGCATGGGCTGCCAGTCCTGCTCCGTGGGCTGCAAGGTGCTGTGGACCCAGGAAGAGGGCGAGGAGCACGAGTGGTGGATGACCGTCAACACCCAGCCCGGCAAGGGCACTCCCAAGGACTGGGAGACCATGGGTGGCGGCCTCCAGGACGGCGTCCCCGTCCCTGGCCAGCAGCCGGGCCGCGCCGACTTCGGCGGCGGCTGGGAGTTCAACTACCAGGAGGTCTTCTACGAGGGCAAGGGCAACTCCGTGCACCTCAAGCCCATCGAGACCGATGACGGCCGCAACGAGTGGGGCATGAACTGGGACGAGGACCAGGGCGCGGGTGAGTACCCCAACGCCTACTACTTCTACCTCCCCCGGCTGTGCAACCACTGCACCCGGCCGGTGTGCGCCGAGGCCTGCCCGAGCGGCGCCATGTACAAGCGGCGCGAGGACGGCATCGTGCTGCGCAACGAGGACCAGTGCCAGGGCTTCCGCATGTGCATGGAGGCCTGCCCGTACAAGAAGATCTACTACAACTACGCGCGGCACGTCTCCCAGCACTGCATCATGTGCTTCCCCCGCCTCGAGGAGGGCGTCGCTCCGGTGTGCGCCCGCCAGTGCCCCGGCCGCCTGGCGTTCGTGGGCTTCCTCGACGACGAGGAGGGGCCGATCCACAAGATGGTCAACGAGTGGGGCATCGCCGTGCCGCTGCACGCCGAGCACGGCACCGGCCCGAACATCTTCTACGTCCCGCCGCTGTCGCCCTACCGGCTGCACGAGGACCTCTCCATCGACTACGACACGCCGCGCATCCCGCCGGAGTACCTCGAGTCGCTGTTCGGTCCGAAGGTGCACACCGCGCTGGCGACGCTGCAGAGCGAGTTGGAGACGGTGCGCGGCGGTGGGAGCTCGGAGATCCTCGACACCCTGATCGTCTACAACTGGCTGGACCTCTTCGGCCCGTTCACCAACGACCCTGCGTCCCTCGACCGCTCTCCCGAGAGCATCCCGGTCGAGATCAGCAGCAAGAAGTGAGAGGACCCGCAACGTGTTCGCCTATTCACTGACCGGACTGGAGATCAGCGACGACGCCGCCGGCGGCGTGCTGGAGGTGGAGGAGAGCGAGATCACCGCTCGCAGCGCCACCTACCAGGTGCTGGGCCAGCTCTTCGCCGTGCCGGACGCCGCCTTCGCCGAGAAGACGGCCTCGGGGCAGTGGGCCTCGGACTTCACCGAGGCCATCGAGCTGCTGGCCTTCGACTGGGAGATCGGCGAGGTCCCCACCGGCGACGCCGGCGAGGACCAGCTGAAAGAGGCGTACGAGCGCTTGTTCCTGGCGGAGCACGACGGTGTGCGCCGCATCTGGGGCGGTGCCTACGTGGCCGATCGCGACCAGAACCTGGTCGAGCTGCGCCGTGCCTACGAGTACTACGGCCTCGGCACCGGCAACGACGAAGTCCCCTTCGACCACCTCACCGCCGAGGTGGACTTCATGCAGTTCCTGGCCTTCAAGGAAGCCGCCGCCAGCTCACCCCGGTTGGGCAAGTCCTTCCGGCGGGCCCAGGTCGACTTCCTCGAGCGCCAGCTGGGCGACTGGGTGCCCCAGTTCGCGGCCGCGGTCCGCGGTGCGGATCCCACTCCGTTCTACGCCTGGGCCGTCGACCGCCTCGAGTCGTTCGTGGCGGGCGACGCCAAGTGGATGGCTGGCTGACACGCAGTTCGTGAGCGTCCCGGGCCGCGCTGCGGCCCGGGACCGCTTCGCGAGCGGTACCCTCCACCGCATGCCGGGAGGTGCTCGATGAGCTTCCGCGTGGGGCCGGAGTGCGACGGTTGCGACATGTGCCGTCAGGCATGTCCACGCGGAGCGATCCGAGTGACCGAGGCGACCATGACCTACGAGGTCGTCTCCCTGAACTGCAACGACTGCGGCAAGTGCGCCGTGGTCTGCCGGCAGCACGCGCTCGGGCCCGACCCCGAGTGGGCGATGTGCTGGGGGCGTGGCTGTCCCCTCTCCTCCAGCCGCTACGAGGAGTGGGGCTGCGCGGAGGGACGCAGGCGCTGCACCGAGTGCGGCAACTCGATGTGGAAGCCGCCCGACAGCGACGGCTGGGTGTGCACCCGTTGCGACCTGGGCTCCAACCTGATGTGCCCCAAGGCCCGCAAGGCCTCCAAGCTGGCCGCGGCCGCCGAGCCCGACGGCCCGGCCGACGGCGGTCCCGCCCCTGCGTGACCCGCCCCTCCCGCTTCTTGGACCGCCGGCGACGCTGAGCGTCGCCGCGTGTCCGAGAACGGCGGTTGGGTCGGGTTCTTGGATCGATGGCGACCGTGAGCGTCGCCATCGATCCAAGAAGCTGGGGGGAGACGGGTGGAGAAGGGGGCGCTGGCTTCAGAGGTGGTGGGTGAAGAAGCGCGCTGCTGCTCCTGCGGCCAGGTCGAACTCGTCGCCCTCGTAGGGCACGAAGTGGTGGCCTTCCACCATGATCAGCTCCTTGGGTTCCCCGGCCCGATCCCAGGCGGCGACCGACACGGCCGTCTCGGCGAGCTCGTCGTGGGTCGCCACGACCATGAGGAGCGGTGTGGGGGCGATGAAGCCGGCGCACACGCCCGGGTCCCAGGGCGGATCGCCCAACATCGACACCACCGTCACCTCGTTGCGCCACGAGGTCGGCTCCGGGCCGTCTTCGGCGAAGAGGAGGAAGTACTCCGAGGACTCGGGCTGGGGAAGGAACGCGGGCCGGTCGTCACCGGGTTCCACCACCACCGCCATCGGTCCGACCGGCACCTGATCCGTGTCCGCCGGTCCCGCACCGGAGTCGTCGAGCAGCGCGGCGCGCAGTCGCTCGAAGCGTGCCGTCACGTCGGCGGGGTGGGAGTAGTCCACTCCGGGGAGCCCGGCGAAGGGGACGTTGGCCACCACGGCCTTCGCCCGGTCGTCGCAAGCTCCCACCACCATCACCTCCCCGCCGCTGTAGCTGGAGCCCCAGATGCCCAGGCGCTCGGCGTCGACCTCTGGACGCTCGGCCAGCCACCCCAGCGCGGCCCGGTAGTCACGAGCCTGGGCCCAGGGGTTGATCTGCTGGCGCGGCTCTCCGTCGGAGGCGCCGAGGTTGCGATGGTCGTAGGTCAGCACGGCGAGGCCGGCGTCGCAGAACACCTCGGCGAAGCGATCGAGCCGCATCTCCTTGACCGCCGAGAAGCCGTGGGCCATGACCACCCCGGCGCCCGTGGCGGCGTCGGGCTCCGGGAGGTCGAGCCATCCCCGCAGGACCACTCCGCCATGGCCCTCGAGCTCCACGTCATGCCGTGTCCCCATGGTCTCGCCTGTCCTCTCGTGTCAGGTCGGCGGCGTCGCCGACCCCGCACACCTCAGCACGTCGCGGTCGGTGGGGTGCACCGTGAGCCCCATTTCACACGGGATGCGCCTCCACCTATCCCGCGATATTCTGCATAAAGTTACGAGCAGGTGGGGACGTGCTCGTCGAACCAGGGGGTTGGATGTCCGAACACCGCTCCGGCGATCACCACGCGTCGCTCCGGCGCGTCGCGACCCTGCCGTCGCGATCCAGGGGTGGGGTGCGTGCGTCGTCGGCCCGGTCCGAGGGTCACGCCGACCCACGGCTGGGGTGACATTCGGGCGCTGGCCATGCTGGTCGCCGCGATCGTCCCTGCCGGTGGTCGGGCACTCGACCTTCAGAGCATCCCACCGACCTACCGACCGCTACCGAACACTGCACCCGGGGGTGAGTGATGACACAGATGAATGAGGCCGGCCTGGGCGCCGACGCCCTCGAGGTCCTCGAGGTGGTCGAGCGGTTCGCCCGAGACGAGGTCCGACCGCTGGGCATGCAGCTCGACGCGCTGTGCGATCCCGAGGAGGTGATCGCTGCGGACTCCCCGTTGTGGGCGCTGCACGAGAAGTACCGCGGGCTGGGGGTCGACACGGTCTCGATGGCCGGCATGTTCGACCCCCTCGAGCAGTCGCTGCTGTCGGCTCGCATCATGGAGACCCTCGGATGGGCCGACGCCGGCCTCGCCGTGGGCCTCGCCGTGTCGGGCTTCCAGAAGTTCTTCGTCCCCCTGACCGGCGACCCAGCCCTCACCGAGCGCTACATGGCCGAGGACGCCGCGGAGATCGGCTGCTGGGCGGTCACCGAGCCCGACCACGGCTCCGACTCGCTGGGCTTCAGCGAGCCCCACTGGGCCGACGCGGAGGTCCGCCCCAACTGCATCGCCCGCCGTGACGGCGACGAGTGGGTGATCAAGGGCTCAAAGTCCGCCTGGGTGTCCAACGGCCCCATCGCCACGGTGGCCGCGCTGTTCTGCACCATCGACGGCGACGAGGGGTTCTCCGGCGGCGGCGTGTGCCTCACGCCCCTCGACCTGCCGGGGGTGTCCCGCGGCAGGAACCTCAACAAGCTGGGCCAGCGGGCCCTGCCCCAGGGAGAGCTGCACTTCGACGACGTCCGCGTGCCCGCGGCCAACATGGTGGTGGGCAAGGAGCTCTACTCCATGACCGTGGAGATGGTGTTGGCGGTGGCCAACGCCTTCATGGGCTCCACGTTCGCCGGGCTGGCTCGCTCCGCGTACGAGATGGCGCTGGACTACGCCAACGACCGGGTGCAGGGCGGCGTGCCGATCATCCAGCACCAGAACGTGAGGTCGCGGCTGTTCAAGATGTTCGCCAAGGTGGAGGCGGCCACCTCCTTGTCGCGGCGGACCCACCTGCTCGGCGCCGGCGGCCCTCCGCCGGTGCAGTACTCGATCGCCTCGAAGACGTTCTGCACCACCACGGCGTTCGAGGTGGCCAGCGAAGCGCTGCAGATCTTCGGCGGCAACGGCCTCACCAAGGAGTACCCGATCGAGAAGGTCCTCCGCGACGCCCGGGCCGCCATGATCGAGGACGGCTGCAACGAGATGCTCAGCCTGATCGGCGGCTCCAAGCTCTGAGTCCGGGCGCGAGTGCCGGCTCCAACGCTTTGTTGTTCGAGGCTGACGCCTCCGGTCAGGCACGAACAACAAAGCGGGGTGAGACCAGGATCACGACGACAGCACAAGGAGATCGATTCAGATGGAACTGCGAGAGGTCATCGGCCGGCGCCGGTCGATCCGCTACATGCGCCCCTACCAGCCGGTGGAGCGCGAGAAGATCCAACGCATGCTCGAGGCCGCCCGCCTCGCCTCCCACTGGGGCAACGTGGGGGGGCTGCGAGCAGTGGTGGTGGAGCGCCACACCGCACCCCAGGAGACCCTCGACGCCCTGCTGGCACCCGTGGCGGGCTTCCAGATCCGTCGGGCCCCGGTGGTGATCGTGTGGTACTTCGACACCGCCGCGGTCGACGACCAGTCGAACCGCCTGCGAGAGCTGCTGGACGCCGGTGCGCTCGGAGTGGGACCCGACAAGAAGTCCGACCTCGAGGAGAAGATCATCCCCTTCTTCGACGGCATCCTCGAGCTGCTCAAGGGGCCCGGCCTCAACGAGATCGACTGCGGTCAGGGCATCGCCCAGGCCACCCTGATGGCCTACGAGCAGGGCCTCGGCACCTGCTGCCTCGGCACGCCCCACACCGAGGAGATCCGAGAGAACCTCGGCCTCCCCGAGAGCTCACGCGTGCTGCTGCTGCAGACCGTCGGCTACCCGGCCGAGGGCTGGGAGGCGGGTGGCCAGCGCCCCCGTCAGCCCTTCGAGGAGCTCTTCCACCTCAACAGCTTCGGGGAGTCGTTCCCTCGGGACGAGGCTGTCGTGGAGGAGCTGACCGCTGACAAGATGTTCACCCGACCGGCTCCTCTGCCCTGGCGGGAGGCGGAGCTCGACTACCTCAACAAGGCGCTCGACATCCCCGGCAGCGGGTTGATCTGAGCCGGACACCAACCAAGGAGATCGCCATGAAGATGAACGCCATCGTCGCCGGGGTGGGCATGACCCAGTTCGGCAAGCACATGGACCGGGGCCTGAAGTCGCTGGGCACCGAAGCGGTGAAGGCTGCGATGGAGGACGCGGGCATCGGCGCCGACCAGCTGGAGGCCGCCTACGTGGGCAACGCCGCGGCAGGCCTGGTGACGGGACAGGAGTCGATCCGCGGGCAGGTGATCCTGCGCGACATGGGCCTCGGCCGGTTGCCGGTGATCAACGTGGAGAACGCCTGTGCCTCCGCCTCCACCGCCGCCCACCAGGCGGCGGCCATGGTCACCGCCGGCCTCTACGACTGCGTGCTCGCACTCGGCGTGGAGAAGCTCTACGACGAGGACAAGCGCAAGTCCTTCGGCGCCTTCAGCGGCGCGGTGGACGTGGAGTTCGTCAAGGAGTTCATGGCGGCCCTGCAGAGCTCGGCCAAGTCCAGCGGCGGCGATGCGGGTGCCTCCGGTGCCGGCGAGAAGCGGTCGATGTTCATGGACATCTACGCGGCGGTCGCCCGGGCGCACATGGACACCTACGGCACCACCGTCGAGCAGTTCGCCATGGTGTCGGCCAAGAACTCTCGCCACGGCCACCTCAACCCCCGCGCCCAGTTCCGCGAGGAGCTGAGCGTGGAGGACGTGCTGGCGTCGCCGATGATCGCCGAACCCCTCACCCGTCCGATGTGCTCGCCCATCGGCGACGGCGCCGGTGCGCTGATCCTGGTGAGCGAGCGCAAGGCGGCCGAGCTCGGCATCGCCGACCCGGTTCGCATCCGTGCCAGCGTGCTGCGCTCGGGTTGGGACCGCGGACCGGGCGAGGACGACGTAGCCACCACCTGCGTCAAGGAGGTCCTCGAGGAGGCGGGCGTCGGCCCCGACGAGCTCAGCGTCGTGGAGTGCCACGACGCCAGCGCACCGGCGGAGATCATGGCCTACGAAGCCATCGGGCTGTGCGAGAAGGGCGGCGGCGGCGAGCTCGTCGAGAGCGGCGCCACCACCCTCGGTGGCCGCATCCCGGTGAACACCTCCGGCGGCCTGCTGCGCAAGGGCCACCCGGTGGGCGCCACCGGGATCGCCCAGATCATCGAGCTCACCGAGCAGGTGCAGGGCCGTTCCGGTGACCGCCAGGTCGAGGGCGCATCGGTGGGCCTGGCCCACAACGGCGGCGGCACGCTGGGCACCGACGTGGCGGCCATGTGCGTGACCGTCGTGTCGCGCTGAACGACGAGGACCGAGCGACCTCTCCGGCGCCGCGTCATGTCGGCACGGCACCGGAGAGGGACCTGACCCGAAGGGGGAGCTGATGGCCTGGGTGACCAACGAGGGCGTGCTGGCGGACCTGATCCGGGTGCGCGCCGAGCAGCAGCCGGATCTGGACGTGCTCACCTTCGAGCACCTCAGCCTCGACGGCGGCGCCACCCCCGACGAGGTGCGCACCTACGCGGAGCTCGCCGAGAACGCCAACCGGCTGGCGGCGTGGCTGGTGGCGCGGGGGATGGCGAGGGGCGATCGCTTCGCCCTCATGGCCCGCAACCACCCCGAGTTCGTCGAGGCCATGATCGCCGCGTCGATCACCGGCACCATCTGCGTGCCCGTCGATCCGCGCACCAAGGCCGACAAGCTGGCCTTCATGCTGGCCAACGCCGGCTGTGCGGGGATCGTGTGCTCCGACAGCTCGCTCGACCAGGTGGCCGAGGCCCGGCGCCGCACCGAGGGCGTGCAGTGGGTGCTGGCCATCGCCACCGGTGAGGCCGACGCCGTCCCCATGGAGTCGGTGGAGGGGGTGGAGCCCATCGCCGCCGTGCTGGACACGGCGGCGGCGACCGTCGACCTCCGCCTCGAGGCCCCTTCGGATCCGCTGCAGATCATCTACACCTCGGGCACCACCGGCGACCCCAAGGGCGTCGTGTTCACCAACGACCGCTTCGGCGTGTTCACCATGACCGGGATCCTGTTCGCCTACCAGGAGGACGAGCGCCCCTACACCGGGCTGTCGCTCACCCACGGCAACGCCCAGGCGGTCACGCTGGCACCATCGCTGGCCATGGGCCTGCGGGCGGTGTTCAGCCGACGGTTCACCAAGTCGAAGCTGTGGGACGTGTGCCGGGCCCACGGGGGCACCACCTTCTCCCTCCTCGGGGGCATGGCCACCGCCGTCTACAGCGAGCCACCGAGGCCCGACGACGCCGACAACCCGGTGCGCTTCGTGGTCTCCGCCGGCATGCCGGCGGCCATCTGGGAGGACTTCGAGCGGCGCTTCGGCCTGGAGATCCTCGAGTGGTACGGGGCGGTGGAGGGCGGTCTGGCCATCAAGCCGATCGGGCAGGGACCCGTCGGGTCGTTCGGCAAGCCGATCCCCGGGCTGGAGATGAAGGTGCTCGACGAGGACGACGTCGAGTGCCCGCCGAGCGTGGTGGGCGAGGTCTGCTCCCGTCCCACCGGGGGTGCAGCCGAGGTGGAGTACCACGGCAACCCGGAGGCCTCCGAAGCCAAGACCCGGGGCGGTTGGCTGCGCTCGGGCGACATGGGCCACACCGATGGCGAGGGGTGGTTCTTCTTCGACTACCGCAAGGGCGGCGGCCTTCGCCACAACGGCGACTTCGTGAACCCGGGCTTCGTGGAGAAGGTCCTGGCCGAGCACCCCCAGATCGACGACGTGTTCGTCTACGGCGTGCCTGCCGCCTCGGGTGCGCCGGGGGAGAAGGACGTGGTCGCCGCCGTGGTGGTGGCCGGGGGAGCGGAGCTCGACGTGGAAGGGGTGTTCGCCCACTGCCGGGCCGGACTGGAGTCGAACTTCGTGCCCAGCTACCTGCACGTGGTGGCCGAGATCCCCAAGACGGCCAGCGAGAAGCCCCAGGAGCGCTTCCTGTTGGAGGCGTTCCCCGCCGACCTCGAGGCCGGCCGCGTGACGACGGCACCATGAGCAGCGTGGGCACCATGAGCACCGTGGGCACCACCGTCGCCGTCCCCGACTCCCCTGAGGATCCCCGAACCGAGGACCGCTACCGCCGTCGCTTCACCTGGGACCAGGTGACGTGGTCCACCCACTGCACCAACTGCATCTCCACCTGCTCCTACCGGATGTACGCCGGTGGGGGCGCGGTGCGCTGGGAGGAGCAGTCGGGCGTGTACCCCTCCGGCGAAGCCGGGGTGCCCGACCCCAACCCGATGGGCTGCCAGAAGGGTGCGGCCTGGCACCGCCAGCTCACCGCCGAGGACCGGCTGCTGCACCCGATGCGCCGGGTGGGCGAGCGGGGCTCCGGGGCGTGGGAGCGGATCTCCTGGGAGGACGCCCTGGGCGAGATCGCCGAGGCGGTGTGCGACGCCATCGAGGAGTCGGGCCCGCAGGCGGTGCTGGTGGACGAGACCTCCCAGGGCGGCCTGCTCACCGCCGGCGCCCAGTCCCGCTTCGCCAACTCCCTGGGCGCCGTGTCGCTCGACGCCATCGCCAGCGTCAACGACATCCCGGTGGGTCACCACGTCACCTTCGGCAACATCATCGGCGGGTCCGCGGCGGAGGACACCTTCCACGCGGACGTGGTGCTGATCTGGCACGCCAACCCCGCCTACACCCGCATCCCCTACTTCCACTACCTCACCGAGGCCCGCTACCACGGCGCCACGATCGTGCTCATCGCTCCCGACGTGAGCCCCTCCGCGTCGCACGTGGACATCTTCGTCCCGGTCGAGGGCGGCACCGACGCCGCCCTGGCGCTGGGCATGTGCCGGGTGGTCATCGACGAGGCGCTGATGGACCAGGAGTTCGTCCGCACCCAGACCGACCTGCCGCTGCTGGTGCGCGCCGACACCGGCACCCTGCTGCGGGCCAGCGACGTCGTCGAGGGCGGCTCGGAGCACGGGTTCCACGTGTGGACCGAGGAGACCGGCCTCACCCTGGTGCCCGACGACACGCTGCTGCTGGAGCACCCCGCCGTGCTGCGAGGCACCTTCGAGGCCACCCTGGCCGACGGCACGGCGGTGCGGGTCACCACCGTGTTCGAGCGGCTGCTGGTCCGCCTCGAGGACTACGCGCCCGAGTCGGTGGCCGCCACCTGCGGCCTGCACCCGTCCGTGGTGGTCGACCTGGCCCGGCGGGTGGCAGGCGGTCGGACGAAGCTCTACGAGGGCTTCGACACCTCGAAGCACTACCACGGCGACCTGATGGAGCGGGCCATGGACCTGCTCCTGGCCCTCACCGGCAACTGGGGTCGCAAGGGCTCGGGCCACGACACCTACCTCACCTACCCCTTCGACGGCTCCTATCTGCAGAGCCTGAAGCCGGGGCCGGGCATCGAGGCCGCCGAGGCGGTGGTGGAGATGCTCGCCGCCACCTTCGGCCCCGGCGAGGGACCCAACGGCGCGGACGCCTCGCAACCTCCACCGCCCTTGGCCCGGCCCACCATCTGGGACTTCATGGCCATGGCCGCCGCCGGCGGCTCGACCACACCGCCGTTCTTCCTGTGGCTCGACCACGGCGGCTACCGGGAGGTGTTCGACCGGGCGGACTGGGGCGACTCCCCCCGGCCCTTCGGCGAGTACGTGGCCGAGTCCGCCGAGGGGTGGGCGACGATGCACCGGCCCGGCCCCGCGGTGCAGCCCCGGGTGCTCCTCGAGGGGGCGACCAACGCACTGCGCCGAACCCGCGGGGGTGCCCACATGCTGCTGGAGCACCTGTGGCCGAAGCTGTCGATGGTGGCGGTGATCGAGCAGCGGATGAGCTCCGCGGCGCTGCACGCCGACATCGTGCTGCCCGCTGCCCAGGAGGCCGAGCGGGTCAACCTGCAGTACCCGATCTCCCATTCGATGGAGGTGGTGTTCTCCGACAAGGCGGTGGAGCCCGCCGGCGAGGCTCGATCGGACTGGTGGATCCACGCCGCGCTGGCCGACGCGATCGCCCTGCGGGCCGAGGAGCGGGGCCTGGGCGACGTGGCGGTGGGTTGGGGCGCGCCCCGGCCGCTGCGCGAGCTGGGATCCGCCTTCGACGGCGACGGCCACCTCCGCGACGAGGAGGCGGTGATCGACGAGCTCATCCGCGACACCGCGCTGTCGGGGGTGCTGGAGGAGAGCACCTCGCTGCGCACCCTGCGCGAGACGGGCTGGGCCCGGGTGCAGGGCAACGGCTGCCTCCCGATCGGCCGCTGGCTCGGCAGCCCCATCACCACCGACGAGACGTTCTGCGCCCTGCGCTGGCACGTCGAGGGCGGCATGCCGTACGCCACCACCACCGGGCGGGCCACCTTCTACGTCGACCACCCGTGGTTCCTGGAAGCCGGCGAGGAGCTGCCGGTGCACAAGGACCCGCCGGCGATCGGGGGCGACCACCCCTTCGTGCTCACCGGCGGGCACCCCCGCTGGAGCATGCACGCCTCCAACGCCACCAACCCGCTCATGCTGGAGACGACGCGTGGGCATCCCAGCCTCGGCATGCACCCCGACGACGCCGATGCTCTGGGCCTCACCGACGACGACTGGGTGCAGGTGACCAACGACGTGGGGGAGTTCCGCGTGCGGATGCGTCGCTCACCGGGCTCCCGGCGAGGCCAGGTCGTGATGTACGCAGCCTGGGATCCGACGATGTTCCCCGGGTGGGGCGACGGCACGCAGGTGGAGGCGGGCATGGTGAAGTGGCTGCACCTGGCCACCGGATGGGGCCATCTGCGCTACATGCCGATGCACTGGCAGCCGGTGCACTTCGACCGGCTGCACCGCGTCGACGTGCGGCCGGCGGCGGGCTGAACGGTTCCGGATCGGGCTGAGGGTCAGACGCCGGGCTTCCAGACCATCAGCACCAGGATGACGACCAGCAGCAGGTTGAGCACCGCACCGCCGGCACCGAGCCGCTTGCCCAGCGCCTCCATCTCCACCACCTGCGGTGGCGGGCCGCCCGGGGCGGCACCCTCCGGCGGGGGGCCGGCGGCGGCGAGCTCCTTGGCCAGCTCGTTCATGCGCCTCGACGCGGGGATCTGGCTGCCGTGGGAGATGCCGAGGGCCACCACGTAGAGCACGATCGACAGCCAGACCCAGAGCTGTGAGAACTTCCAGATCTCGAAGTCCCCCTGGGCCAGCACCAGGAGGATGCCGGTGATGGGCACGGAGTAGATGAACCACTCGGCGATCATCGTCACTGCGAAGTTGGCCTCGCCGATGGCGACGCCCCCCGGGCCGGGCCGCTGCTTGGCCTGGGCGCCGTAGAGGCCGTTCAGGAACACGGTCCCGAACCCGACGATGGCGGCGAAGACGTGCAGGAGCAGCAGCAGGTCGTAGAGGAATGACCGATCGATCATCTCGACTCCTCGTGTGAGGCGTGCAGGGCGCCGGGCGGATGGACCCGGCACCTCCGCGATGTGTGTTGACGCGCGTCACCCTAGTGATGGGTCCCGCGGGGCCGCTCGGTCATTGCGGTGACAAACGATCAGCGGGGGATCGACGCGGGCCGGAGCTCAGCTCATGCCCGGGTAGAGCGCCTCGGCGATGCGCATGGTGTAGGTGAGGGTGCCGCCGCTGTCGATGCCCCAGGTGGGTGGGACCGGGGTGATGGAGTCGGCCACCTCCCAGATCGGCTCGAGCTGGGCGAGGCAGTCGTCGCGTGATCCCACGATGAAGAAGTCGCGGACCATCTCGTCGGGCACGAGCTCACCGGCCGCGGCGAAGGAGCCGGTGCGCATGTCGCCCTCGGCCACCCGCGCCTGCAGGGCCCGGGCCACGTCCCCCCAGCCGTGCCACTCGAAGTACGACTCGTACTGCTCGGCGCTGGCGTAGAAGGCCACGGTGTTGCGGGCGGCGTCCACGGCGGCGGCCACGTCGTCGTCGATGGCCACGAAGGGCCACACGTTCACCTCGATCTCGGAGCGCTCACGACCGCTGCGCTCCAGGCCCTCGGCCAACCACTTCGGCACCTCCTCGGCGATCCAGCGCCGCGACCACATGGGATGGCCGATCACCCCGTCCGCGTGCTGGGCGCCGAAGCGCACCAGCGCACCTCGCAGGGCGGCGACCCAGATGGGGATCTCGGTGCGCACCGGCTCGGCATGCGGCGGGAAGAAGGTGAAGTCGATGTCCAGGTAGTCGCCCTGGAAGGTGGTGAGCTCGCCCGTGTGGCCCTTGGCCACCAGCAAGCGGACCACCTCGATCACCTCGCGCAGGTGCGCCAGGGGCTTGCCGTAGGGCTGGCCGAAGAGCTTCTCGCTCCACGCCTTGACGCTGGGGCCGATTCCGAGCACGAAGCGCCCCCCTGACATCCGGTCCATGTCGATGGCGGCCATGGCGGTCTCGAAGGGACTGCGGGCGAAGGCGAGGGCGATGCCGGAGGCCAGCAGGAGGCGGTCGGTGGAGGTGGCGGCGGCGGCCAGCGGTGGGAACGGCGGCCCGAGCACCTGCGGGGCGAACACCCCGGTGACCCCTGAGGCCTCGTACTGGGCGGCCATGGCCGCGATCATCGATGCCGGCAGCTGCGGGGTGGTGACACCCCAGATCCGTCGTTCGTCGCTCATGGCGGTCCCCCTGGTGTTCGTGCCGGCCGGACGCTACCAGTCCGCGACGGTGCCCCGTTCCTGCGTTCTGTCCGCTGTGGCGCTCGACTGGTGTGCGTGAGGGCGTACAGAAGCTGGGCGTCTGGGGTGCTCGGGGCGCCTCGGCGCTACGGTCTGTGCGCGTGGGCACCATCCTCTTCACCGGGTTCCCCGGCTTCCTCGGGGTCCAGCTCCTGCCAAGGGTGATGGCCCGCTCCCCTGAGGCCACCGCCCTGTGCGTGGTGCAGCCGAAGTTCGCCGGCGTCGCCACCCGACGGCTGGCGGAGCTCACCGCCGCGGATCCGTCGCTGGAGGGGCGGGTGAAGCTGGTGCCGGGTGACATCACCTCGCCGGGACTCGGCCTGGAGGATCCGGGGCGCCTGGGCAGGGACCTGAAGGAGATCTGGCACCTGGCCGCGGTGTACGACCTCAGCGTTCCCCGCGACGTGGCCATGGCGGTGAACGTGGTGGGCACCCACCACGTGCTCGACCTGGCGGAGGCCTCGCCCTCGATCGAGCGCCTCCAGTACGTCAGCACCTGCTACGTGAGCGGCCGTTGGGCCGGGGCCTTCCGCGAGGACGACCTCGACGTGGGCCAGCGGTTCAACAACTTCTACGAGGAGACGAAGTTCCTGGCCGAGGTGGAGGTGCAGCGGCGGCGCGACGGGGGCCTCCCGACCACCATCTACCGTCCCGCCGTGGTGGTGGGCGACAGCTCCACCGGCGAGACCCAGAAGTACGACGGGCCGTACTACGCCCTGCAGCTGATGATGCGACAGGGCCGGTGGGCGGTGATGCCGTCCATCGGTGACCCCTCGCTGCACCGGTTCAACATCGTGCCCCGCGACTTCGTGGTGGACGCCATCGCCGCGCTGGCGCACCTCGACCGCTCGCTCGGTCGCGTGTACCAGCTCGCCGATCCCGCCCCGCTGACGGTGGCCGAGATGTACGGCGCCATGGCCGATGCCGTGGGCTGCCGGCTCCTGCGGTTGCCGCTCCCTGCCCCGCTGGCCCGCGTCGCCATCGACCACGTCCCGGGGGTGCGTCAGCTGCTGCGCATCCCCTCCTCCACCCTGGCCTACCTGACGCACCCCACGTACTACCTCACCGACCACCAGGTGGACCTGGAGCCCAGCGGCGTGTCCTGTCCGTCCCTGCGGAGCTACCTGCCCGCCCTGGTCGCCTACATGCGGCGACACCCGGAGATCTCCCCGGAGGCGATGACGTGAGCGGCGCCGGCTCCGACGACGGCGTCGCCCCCCGAGACGGCTCCGCTGACGGCGAGCCGCCGGAGCCGAGCCCGGACCAGGCGGCGGCGATCTCGGCGTGGGGCCTGGCGGTGCGTCGATCGTTCAGCATCGTGGGCGCCGCCCTCGCCCGCTACACCCGTCTCGAGTTCGAGGGCCCCGAAGAGATCCCCGACGCGCCGGTGCTGCTGGTGGTGAACCACGGCCACGGCGGCATCTTCGACCTCAACGGGTTCGCGCTGGCGGCGCTGCAGCGCCGCTTCGGGATCGACGACCACACCCCCGCCACCATCCTCACCCATCAGATCGCCTGGACCGTCGGCGCCGGCCCGCTGCTGGAGCCGGCGGGGTTCCGCCCCGCCGGTCGGGAGGTGGCGCTGGAGGCGCTCGGCCGTGGGGAGTACGTGGTGGTGATGCCCGGCGGCGACCTCGACGGGGCGAAGTCCTGGGCGCACCGCAACGAGGTGCTCTTCGGCGGGCGGACCGGGTTCGCCTCGTTGGCCATGCAGGCGGGGGTGCCGATCGTGCCGCTGGTGATCGTGGGCGCCGGCGAGTCGCTGTTCGTGCTCAGCGACGGCCAGCGCATCGCCACGACGCTCCGACTCGACCGGCTCCTGCGGACGCAGACACTTCCGGTGGCGCTGTCGATCCCTTGGGGGCTCACCGTCGGTGGAGCCGGAGTGGTGCTGCCCTACGTCCCGCTGCCCACGAAGCTGGTGGCGGCGGCAGGCGAGCCCATGTCGCCGGAGCCGGAGGAGTCGGTGGAGGCGTTCGCCGCTCGGGTGCACGACTGGATGTCGGACACCGCGCGTCGGCTCTCGGAAGGTCGGGTGCCGATCCTGGGCTGGCGCCGGCGCAGCCGCTGAGCCTGTGGCCATCGCCGAACCTGGCGACATCGGATTGCCGGCCCTCGGGATTTTGTCCCCGTGCGACATCCGTGGTTGACTATCGATTCATCAGCGAGGAATTCGCGGTTCATCGTTCACGGCGATGATGGCGATTGCTCGAATGGATCGTGGACCCCGCAACGATCACACGATCCGAACGTGCAGAACACGACGGCCGCCACCCCGGTGGCTTCCTCCGGGAACAGCGGTCGACAACCGACCGGGAGCTCCGACGAGCACCCTCGACCCTGGAGGTTGCGATGGCCACCGATGGGACCCAGCCCGACGACCCGGCAGCGGAGGGCGGATCGGCCTTCGGGCGACGCCTGTTCCTCACCGGAGCCTCCTCGGCGCTCGCCGGCCTGCTGGTCGGGGCGCAGGATGTGGGCGCGGCGGTGCAGAGCTACCAGGTGCTCCGGCCCATCGAGCCCGGCGGCAACCCGCTGTCGGACTACGTGAAGCGCGACTGGGAGAAGGTCTACCGCGACCTCTACACCCCGGACTCCACCTACCACTACATGTGCGGCCCCAACGACACCCACGGGTGCCTGCTGCGGGCCACCGTGAAGAACGGGGTGACGGTCTACGCCGATCCGTCCTACAAGTACCAGAACGCCGTCGACTACTACGGCAACCAGGCCTCCGCTCGATGGAACCCCCGGGCCTGCGTGTCGGGCCTGTCCTACGTGCGACGCACCTACTCCGACCGCCGGGTCAAGGGCAACTACGTGCGCAAGGGCTGGAAGCAGTGGGCCGACGACGGCTTCCCCCGGGGCGAGGACGGCCAGCCGCCGGCCAAGTACCTGGAGGGGCGCGGCAAGGAGGACTTCGAGAAGATCAGCCTCGAAGAGGCCGCCGCCTACATGGCCAAGGCCTGGGTGAACATCGCCACCACCTACAGCGGCGCCGAAGGCGCCAAGCTGCTCGAGGAGCAGGACTACGACGAGGCCATGATCGAGTCGATGCACGGCGCCGGCGTCGAGACGCTCAAGTTCCGCGGCGGCATGCCCTACAACGCCCCCATCCGCGTCGCCGGCATGTACCGGATGGCCAACAGCCTGGCCCTCCTCGACGCTCAGATCCGCAACGTGCCGCCAGCTGAGGCCAAGGGAGCACGCCACTGGGACAGCTTCGCCTGGCACACCGACCTGCCCCCGGGTCACCCCATGGTGAGCGGCCAGCAGTCCCTCGACTTCGACCTCTACACCGCCGAGAACAGCGACCTGGTCACCCTCTGGGGCATGAACTGGATCGCCACCAAGATGCCCGACGGCCACTGGCTCACCGAGGCCAAGTTGCACGGTGCGAAGGTGACGGTGATCGCTCCCGAGTACCAGTCGAGCAGCTCCAAGGCCGATCGCAGCATCATCATCCGGCCGGCCACCGACTCGGCGCTGGCGCTGGGAGTGGCACAGGTGATCATCGCCGAAGGCCGCTACGACGCCGAGTTCGTCAAGAACAACACCGACCTGCCGCTGCTGATCAACTCCTCCACCAAGAAGCTGCTGCGAGCCACGGAGGTGTTCCCCGGCTACGTCAACCAGCCGCTGTCGAACTTCACCACGGTCGTGCCCGATGGGGCCAAGCTCCCGACACCTGCCGAGCAGCCGACCCAGTACCTCCCGCAGTCACTGCGCGACGAGTGGGGCGACTTCGTGGTGTGGGACACCGTCGCCGGCGCCCCCAAGGCGGTCAGCCGCGACCAGGTGGGCACCTTCTTCGCCGAGACCGGCATCGATCCCGCCCTGGAGGGCAGCTTCGAGGTGACGCTGGCCGACGGCTCGGTCGTCTCCGCCCGGCCGGTGTTCGACGCCACCCGCCAGTACCTCGACGACTCGTGCACGCCCTCCCAGATCTCGGCGGTCACCTGGACCCCCGAGGATGCCATCGTCGAGTTCGCCCGGGAGATCGCCGACCATCCCACCAAGACCCTGTTCGCGTCGGGTATGGGGCCGAACCACTTCTTCAACAACGACCAGATGGCCAGAGCGATCCTGCTGGTGGCCGGCCTCACCAACAACGTCGGCCACTTCGGCGGTTCCGTGGGCAGCTACTCGGGCAACTACCGCCTCGGCACCTTCGGCGGGATCGCGCAGTGGACCCAGGAGGACCCGTTCAACATCAACCTCGACCCTTCGCAGCCCGCGACGGTCAGGAAGTACTACCACGGCGAATCGGCGCACTACTACAACTACGGCGACCGCCCGCTGCGCGAAGGCAACACCCTCTTCACCGAGGAGTCGCACATGCCGTCGCCCACCAAGAGCATGTACTTCTACAACTCCAACTCGCTGCTGGGGAACGCCAAGGGTGCGCACAACGTGTTCATCAACGTGCTGCCCAAGATCGAGCTGGTGGCCACCGACGAGTGGTTCTGGACTGCGTCGTGCGAGTACGCCGACATCGTGTTCGGGGTCGACGCCTGGCCGGAGCGCAAGCGGCCCGACATCTTCGGCTCGGTCACGAACCCCTTCCTGCACGCGTGGTGCGTGGTGCCCGACGAGGCCGACGGGGGCATCGACCGCACCTACGACACCCATGACGACTCCGAGGTGCTGGCCACCATCGCCGGCCAGCTGGCGACGGAGACGGGTGACGACCGGTTCCGCAACTACTGGTACTTCGTGGACCAGAACCAGAACGACGTCTACATCCAGCGGGTGTTCAACGCCGGCAACTCCACCAAGGGCTACCAGTTCACCGAGCTGCACGAGTCCTGCAAGCAGGGGGCGCCCTTCTACATGATGATGCGCACCAGCCCGAAGGTGGTGGGTTGGGAGCAGACCCAGGAGTCCAAGCCCTGGTACAACAAGACCGGCCGCCTCGAGTACTACCGCGACGAAGACGGCTTCCTCGATGCGGGCCAGAACCTCCCGGTGCACCGCGAGACCGTCGATGGCACGGTCTACGAGCCCAACGTGATCATGGCGGCCGAGCACCCGCTCATCACGCCGAAGAGCCCCGAGGACTACGAGCTCGATCCGAAGGACCAGTCCGACGACGTCCGCCAGGTGCGCAACGTGGTGCGCACCGCCGAGGAGCTCGTCGAGACGGAGCACCCGCTCATCCCCCAGGGCTTCACCCACATCCTGATCACACCGAAGTACCGTCACGCCTGCCACAGCATGGGTGCCAGCACCGACACCGACACCATCATCTGGGGCCCGTTCGGCGACTTCTACCGCCACGACAAGCGCATGCCCTGGATGGCCGAGGGCTACGTCGACCTCAACCCCGACGACGCCAAGGAGCTGGGCCTCGCCGACGGCGACTACGTGTGGGTCGACGCCAACCCCGAGGACCGTCCCTTCGTGGGCTGGCAGGACAACCCCGAGGACTACCGGGTCACCCGGTGGCTGGTGCGGGCCCGCATCAACCCCAGCATCCTGCCCAAGGTCGGCCGGGCCTGGTTCCACTTCTACCTGGCCACCCACGGCAGCGTGGAGGGCCAGGAGACCCGTGAGGACGGCCTGGCCAAGAACCCCCGCACCAACTACCAGGCCGCCTACCGCTCCGGCAGCCACCAGTCGGTGACGCGGGCGTGGCTCCGCCCCACCCTCATGCTCGACGACTTCGCCCGCAAGGACGGGGCCGGTCAGAAGCTCGGCAGCGGCTTCGAGCTGGACGTGTACGGCGCCGTGGGCGCCCCCAAGGACTCGTTCGTGAAGATCGAGAAGGCCGAGGACGGCGGCATCGACGGACAGGGCCAGTGGTATCCGGCCGCGCAGGGCTTCCGGCCCGGCACAGAGAACGACGACATGAAGACGTTCCTCGCGGGCGGCTTCATCCAAGGAGGAGACGCCTGATGGCTGAAGTCATGAACTGGCAACTGGGCCGGAAGATGCAGTACCTCTACGAGGAGTCGCGACCCACCAGGCAGGCCGGCGCGGTGTTCGACACCAACAAGTGCATCGGCTGCCAGACCTGCACCGTGGCCTGCAAGACCACCTGGACCTCCGGCAAGGGCCAGGAGTACATGCTGTGGAACAACGTCGAGACCAAGCCGTGGGGCTCGTTCCCCACCGGGTACGACGTGCACATCCTCGGCGAGCTGGGCCCCCAGACATGGGACGACAAGGGCGTCTACACCGGCAAGACCATCTTCGAGGCGGCGCCCACCGGTGAGCGGGCCCTCGGGTGGACGCCCAGCGACATGGACTACGCCTACCCCAACAAGGGCGAGGACGAGACCAGCGTCAACATCGCCACCAACGAGACCTACCACCTCCAGTTCCCCCACGACCTGTGGTTCTTCTACCTGCCCCGTGTGTGCAACCACTGCACCTACCCGGCCTGCCTGCAGGCCTGCCCCCGCACGTCGATCTACAAGCGGCCCGAGGACGGCATCGTCCTGATCGACGAGGAGACCTGCCGCGGGTACCGGGTGTGCTTCGACAACTGCCCCTACAAGAAGGTCTTCTACAACCACGTCACCCGGGTGTCGGAGAAGTGCGTGTTCTGCTTCCCGGCCGTGGAGCAGGGGATCCTTCCCCGCTGCATGCGCAACTGCATCGGCAAGATCCGCACCTTCGGCCACATCAGCACCCCGGAGAACGCCCGGGAGGACAACCCGGTGGACTTCCTGGTGCACGTGCGCAAGGTAGCCCAGCCGCTGTACCCCCAGCTGGGCCTCGAGCCGAACGTGTACTACATCCCCCCCGTGCACGTGGGCTCCAAGGCCTTCCTCACCCAGCTCTTCGGTCCCGGTGCCATCCCGGCGGTGGAGACCTACAAGGCGGCCCTGGCCGGCGAGGACAAGGAGCTGACGGCGGTGCTCCTGCTCAACCTGGCCACCGACCGCATCATCAGCCGCTTCAAGATCGAGAACGACACGGTGATGGGCTACGACATCGACGACGTCGAGGTCGCCCGGGTGCCCATCAAGGTGCCCACCATCGTCCGCCCGGAGTTCACCTCCGGCCTCGACGTCTACCGCTACAACACGACCTGATCGGAGGGTCAGCCATGAGCATCGATACGATCCCCGAACCACCCGCGGCCCCCTCCGAGCAGGAGGGGTCCGACGGCACCACCCGACGCAACGTGATCATCGGCGGCGCGGTCGGCCTGGGCGCCGCCGCGGTGGTCTCCGGCGCGCTCTCCGGGTGCTCCGACGACGCCGAGGCCACCACCACCACCGTGGTCTCCACGCGCATCAAGGAGCTGCCGCCCTGGAAGGAGCCCGATTCCTCCCTGTGGGACAGCGCCGAGGTGGCGGTCATCGAGATGGACGGCCAGGTGATGACCCAGCCGGCCCGTGAGAAGCCGTTCGTGCCCAGCATCCGGGTGAAGTCGCTCCACGACGGCGCGACCATCGCCTTCCGTCTGGAGTGGGACGACGACTCCGACGACGACCTCACGGTGAAGGTGGAGCAGTTCCGCGACGGCTGCTCGGTGCTGCTCTGCGAGGAGACCGGCAACGAGACGGCCCGCATCATGGGAGGGCCCTCCCTGCCGGTGACGATCCTGCAGTGGAAGGCCGACTGGCAGAAGGACCTCGCGGATGGCTTCCAGGAGATCCCGCAGGTGTACCCCAACGCCGCGGTCGACTTCTACCCGCCGATCGTGCCCTACGAGAAGCCGCCGACCATCCCCACCACCTACGAGGAGCACAACGCCCTCCAGTGGATCCCCGGCATCGCCGTGCAGAACCCCATCTCCCAGCCGCAGAAGACAACGGCGGTGGAGAAGAACGGCGCCAAGGGCTTCGGCACGCTCATGGCCATGCCCACCCAGAACGCCCTCGGCTGGGGCTCCCACGCCGATGGCACCTGGTCGGTGGTGCTGGCCAAGCCCATGGTGGGCGAGGACCAGGACGAGGTGACGGTGGAGGCGGGCTCGGAGTACGGCCTGGCGGTGGCCATCTGGGCCGGCCAGACCCAGGACTCGGCCTGCCGGAAGTCGCCCTGCAAGACGGTCCTCACCCTGAAGGTGGAGGCGTGAGCACCGCCACCATCACCGCCGATCCACTCGTGGTGCGGGGCGTGGTCTTCGGGCTCTACGCCCGTCTGCTGGCCGAGGACGTCGAACCGCTGGCCAGCGACGTCGGCGTGGAGGAGCTGCGGGCCGCGCTCGAAGCTGCCGGGGAGACCGAGGCGCTGGCGATGCTCGAGCCCCTCGACCGGCTCGACCACGCCGATGCGGATGCCCTCTCCGGGCGCTGGGTGCGGCTCTTCGACCAGGGGCGCGTGTCGCCGCACGAGACCTCCTACATCCCCGTGGGCGTCGGCGGCCACACCCCGGTGCTGGCCGACACGGCGGGGTTCTACCGGGCTCTCGGGGTGAAGCTCGAGGGCCAGCGGCCCGACCACGTGGTCGGTCAGCTGGAGTTCGCCTCCCTCACCTGCCTGGCCGAGGCCCACCACCGCGCCGAGGGTCGCGACGACGTCGCCGACACCTGCGCCCAGGTGATGTGGACGTTCCTGCGCGACCACCTGGGATGCTGGCTCGACCGCTTCGCCGCCAAGCTGCTCGCCGCCGACCCCGCCGGGCCCTGGGGACCGGTGGTCGCCTCGGCCGACCGCTTCGTGGTGAGCGAGTGCCAGCGGCGGGGGGTGCGCCCGGCGCAGCCCCACAACCTCTTCGTCTCCGAGCCCGGTCTGGGCGTCGACGACTCCCTCGAGGACGAGATGCCCGACTGCAGCACCGGGGGGTTCTGAGGTCGGGCCCCTCGTGGGCCCGACCTCAGGAGATCGCCGCGTCGGCAGCTGTGGACCGGCGAGCGTTCGGCGCGCTCAGCTCGCTCGGCGCACCCGCACCCGCACCGGCCGGTCGCAGGGCACCGGCTGCCACTCGAGCGGCGCGTACGTGAGGTGCCCGTAGCCCCCGGCCAGGCCGAGGTGCTTGACCAGACCCGGCTCCACGTTGCTCGGTATCGCCCAGTCGCGGAACATGTAGCCGTCCCAACCGGCGTACACGGTCACGCTGCCGGGCCGCTGGCCCGGGGAGAGCTTCGCCCGCACCGCGAAGCCGCCGGCCTCGTTCTCCAGCTCCACCAGATCGTGGTCGGCGATCCCCTCCGCCTCGGCGTCGTCGGGGTTCATCACCACGTGCGGCTCTCCCCGGTGGGTCTGCAGCAGCACGGGGTTGGCCATGTTCATGGCGTGGATCGACCACCGGTTGTGCCCGGTGCTGAGGATGTAGGGGAGGTCCCCACCCATCTTCGGCGGGTCCTTGTGGACGGGCAGGTCCTCCCCGGCTTCCACGAACCACGGGTGCTCGATGAGGAACTGCGCCCGGCGGGTGAGGGTGGGGTAGGGGTGACCGAGCTCCACGTGGTTGCTCAGCGCGCAGTAGTTGCGACCGTCCTCCGGCCACGGCGCGGCCTCCCCGAGACCCAGCGGTGCCGAGCCCCAGTCGACGAAGGCCAGCCGGCCGGTGCGGCGGAGCTCGGTGAGGTCGGACCCCTCCGGGAGGGTGCCCATGTACGCCGCGTCCCGGACGCCCTCGTCCACCACCTGCTCGGTGGTGGTGAGCTGCCCGTCGAAGGTGAAGGCAGACTCGAGCCTGTCGTAGCGGCGGACCATGCCGTCGGAGCCCTTGAACTCCTCCAGGCCCCGTGCTGCGGCACGCCGCTGCATCGCTGCGCAGAGCGACGCGAAGATCTCCCACTCCGGGAGCGCGTCGTCCGCCGGCGCCACGACGGCGTCGCTCATCACGAGCTCCATCGAGGGCATGTGGGTCCCGACCTTCTCGTAGTGCTGGGCCGCCGGCAGCAGGATGTCGGCCTGCATGGCGGTGGCAGAGAAGCGGAAGTCGACGGTGACGACCAGGTCCAGGCCGGGCCAGAGGTGCTCCAGCAGGAGGTTGGAGCCTCCTCGCGTGCGCCGCAGGATGTTCCCCCCGCACTCGATGAGCACACGCGGCGTCGTGTCCGGCCCGGGCCGCTGCAGTCCGTCCCACCAGCCGGCCGAGAGCGCCTCGTCCACGTACTCGTCGTAGGACCGGGCCATCGTGGCGTCGCCCCAGTCGCGGTTGTTCCAGCGCTCCTTGAACCCGCAGTGCCAGTACCAGAAGAAGAACGGGGGAGCCATCTGTCGGCCCGCCAGCCCGGAGCGGAACAGCGCGAACGATGCCAGCTCGTCGGTCATCGTCGGGTCGGCGGCCTTGAAGGCTCCCGAGGCCATCTCGAGCATCTGGAGCACGGCTTCGGCGCCTTCCGGGCCGGCCTGCGGCTTGGCGGAGCTGATGAGCAGGGCATCGCCGTGGGTCACGTTCCACCAGCCGGTCCCGGTGCCGAGTCGGCCCCAGTTGCCGGTGAGGGCGAGCAGCAGCAGGATGCCGCGCTGGAAGAGGTCGGCGTGGTAGGTCTTGGAGGCCGAGCCGCCGATGGTGATCATCGTGCGACCGGCGGCGGCCATCCGTGCCAGCTCCCGGATCGTGTCGGCGGGGACCCCGACGACCTCGGCGGCGGACTCCGGTGTGTAGTCGCCCAGATGGGTCCGGAGCCGCACGAACAGCGGCTCCACGGTCACCTCGGTGCCGTCGGCCAGGGTGACCCGGGCGGTTCCCTCCAGGGCGGCATCGCTACCCTCGAGCAGGTTCCCCCTGTCGGCCTCGACGACCTCCCCGCCGACGAGGTGGTGGAACTGCTCCTCGCTGGCGCCCTCGACCAGGTCCGATGCCCGCAGGAACCGGCCGGTGTCGCGGCGCACCAGCAACGACAGGTCGGTCTGGGTGCGCACGAAGTCCTCGTCGAGGAGGCCCTCCTCCACGATCACCTGGCACATGGACAGGGCCAGGGCGGGATCGGAACCCCAGTTGACCGGTACGTGGTGGTCGACGTGGATGTGGCTGGGCGACACGTCCGGTGAGATCAGCACCGTGCGCGCTCCCCGGTAGCGGGCCTCGACGCCGTAGTGGTACACGGGGATCAGCGTGTAGGTGGGGTTGATGTGCCACAGGAAGAGCGTGTCCGCGTTGAACATGTCCCTGGGCCGCAGCAGCTGGTTGGGCTTGCCCCAGGTGATCTGGAGCCCGGCGGCGTAGTCGTTGATGGAGCCGTTCAGGTCGGTGGTCGTGCCACCGATGAGGGCCTGGAAGCGGTCCGGGCCCATGCCGGTGCCGACCTCGGGTGATCCCTCCCTCACGATCGCCTCGCTGCCGTGCTGCTCGATCGTGTCGATGAGCACGTCCGCGATCTGGTCGAGAGCCTCGTCCCAGGAGATCCGCTCCCACTCGCCGGAGCCGCGCTCGCCCACCCGCCGCATGGGCCAGCGGATCCGGTCCCCGGCGTCGAGCTGCTGGCTCCAGGCCGCCCCCTTGTTGCACCCCGAGGGGAGGCGGTCCGGAACCGTCGGGCGACCGTCCTCGCCGATCGCAACCGGTCGTGGGTGGGCCGGGCCGGCGATCTCCTCGCGGACCGCCTTCCCGTCGCGCACGAACACCCGGTAGGTGCAGTCGCCGGGGTAGCAGTCCACGCAGTGGCTGCCCCAGCCGACCTCGTCGAACTCCATGCGACGGCGGTACTCGCGCTGCCAGGTCTCGTCGTTGGTGCGCATCGGCATCCTCCCTGCTGAGCGTCGACCCCACCGTCGGCGTGCTTGTGACGGATAGCGCATCGCCTATTCGTCGTAAACAGGGCTACCGTACCGATGGTTTGCGACGCAGGGTGCCTGTTGTGCCCGGATTCACTCGCAACGGCCACGGGGGGTGGTGACAGATGAGCGACGTCCGCGACGCCGAGGCCCGATACCGGCAGCGACTCGACTTCGACGAGGTGTTCTGGGGGAGCCACTGCGTGGACTGCTACCCGGGGTCCTGTCCGTACCACGTGTACGTGAAGGACGGGAAGGTGGTCCGCGAGGAGGTGGCCACCCCGCACCTGGGCGAGTGGAGCCACACCGACATCCCCGACAACTTCCCCCTCGGGTGCAACAAGGGGGCGGCGTGGAGCCAGCAGCTCGACAGCCCCGACCGCGTGCGCTGGCCGCTGCGGCGGGTGGGCGAGCGCGGCTCGGGAGAGTGGGAGCGGATCACCTGGGACGAGGCCCTCGACGAGATCGCGGAGGTCCTGGTCGACACCATCGAGTCCTCCGGCTCCGAGGCGATCCTCAAGGAGGGCACTCCCGAGGCCGCGGCGATCCCCGCGATCGACCGGTTCCTGTCGCTGCTGGGGGGGACGGTCACCGACCTCAACGCCGCCATCAACGACTTCTCCGCCGGCCACCACATGACCCTCGGCAAGTTCTTCCCCATCTTCGGCTTCGACGAGGGGGAGCACTTCCTCTCCGACGTGCTGCTCTTCTGGCACACCAACCCCACCTACACGACCATCCCCATCTACCACTGGTTCAGCGAGGCCCGGTACCACGGCACCGAGCTGGTGCTGTTCGCCCCCGACGTCTCGCCCACCCACACCCACGTCGACTACCACGTGCCGGTGAAGTGGGGCAGCGACCCGGCCGTGGCCCTCGGGATGTGCCAGGTCATCGTCGAGGAAGGACTGGTCGACGAGGACTTCGTCAAGAGCCAGACCGACCTCTCGTTGCTGGTGCGCACCGACACCGAGGCGTTCCTGCGAGCTTCCGACCTGTCCCCCGAGGGCCGCGACGACCAGTTCTTCCACCTGGTCGACGGCCGAGCGGTCGAGGCGTCACGCGCCAGCCTGCACCTCCCCTACGACCCCGCCCTGACGGGGGAGGCCGAGGTGGTCCTGGCCGACGGCTCCACCGTCACGGTGCGGCCCCTGTGGGTGCGGATGTGCGACCTGCTCGCCGAGTACACCCCCGAGGCGGTCCAGGAGGTCGCGGGGACCCATCCCGACATGCTGCGCACCATCGCCCGCAAGGTGGCCGGCGGTCGCACGCGCATCCTCATGGGGATGGGGGCCAACAAGGCCTACCACTCCGACCTGTACCAGCGGACCATGCTCCTGCTGCTGGGCCTGACCGGCAACTGGGGGCGGGTCGGCGCCGGCATCAACTGCTGGGCCGCCACCCAGGTGGACGGCCAGGTGATGCTCGGCGCCAAGGACCGTCCCGGCGTGGAGGCCACCGAGCTCGTGCTCGGCGCGCTGGACGAGCTGGCCGAGGCGGCCAAGGCCGAGGACCCGACCCGCAGCGAGGAGCTCGTGGCCCTGGAGCTGTGGCGCGGCTTCGGCACCGGCGGGGTGGGGGGCATGGTCCCGCCCTTCTTCTTCTGGTACTGGCATGCCGGGTTCAAGGAGCGATGGAACAACCCCACCTTCAACGACCCCGACATGCCGCGCACCTTCGACGAGTACTTCAACGAGGCGATCGACGCCGGCTGGTGGGCCGGTCTGGAGCACCCCGCCGAGGACTGCCCGCCCAAGGTCCTCTTCGAGTGCGGGGGCAACATGATGCGCCGCACCCGCGGCGGCAAGGGCATCTTGTTGGAGCACCTGTGGCCCCAGCTCGACCTCATCGTCACCGTGGACTTCCGGATGTCGGCCACGGCGCTGCACTCCGACATCGTCCTGCCCGCTGCGCAGCACTACGAGAAGGAGACGATGCACATCCCCATCCTGGCGATGGTGTTCTCCGACAAGGCCGTCGAACCCATGGACGAGGCCAAGGCGGAGTGGGAGATCTTCGCCATGCTCTGCCAGGCCGTCGCCCGCCGGGCCGAGGCGCGGGGTCTGCTCACCTACACCGACCGCCAGGGGATGGAGCAGCGCTACGCCGAGCTGTGGGACCGCTTCACCCTGAAGGGCGCGCTCGACTCCCAGGAGCGCGTGCTCGACGAGATCCTGCGCGACTCCGCGTATGCCGGTGTGCTGCCCGCCGACACCGACATCGACCGCGCCCGGGAGGAGGGCGTCATCCGCTTCACCGACTGGGGACGTCTGGGGATGGCCAAGGGGCAGGCGACCGAGTGGCCCGGCAAGCGGGGCGACCCTGTGAACGTGTTCTCGAACCACGTCGACAAGGGCGAGCCCTACCCCACGCTCACCCGCCGCGCCCAGTTCCTCATCGAGCACCCGTGGTTCGTGGAGGCCGGCGAGGACCTCCCGGTGCACAAGGACCCGCCCGCCATGGGCGGCCACCACCCGTTCCGGATGACCACCGGTCACAACCGCTGGTCGATCCACGCCATGAACATGGCCAACCCGGTGCTGATCCAGACCCACCGCGGCGAACCGCACCTCGTGGTGCACCCCGACGATGCGGCGGCCAAGGGCATCGAGGACCACCAGCCCGTGCGGGTGTACAACGACGTCGGGAGCTTCGTGGTGAAGGCCAAGCTCTCGCCCGCGCAGCGTCCCGGCGGCGTGACCATCTACAACGGCTGGGACCCCTTCATGTTCGAGGGCTGGCTGGGCTCCAACGAGGTGGAGCCCGGGCTGGTCAAGTACCTCGGCATGGCCGGGGGCTACGGTCACCTTCGCTACGGCCCCATGGAGTGGCAGCCGGTGCCCATCGACCGGGCCATCAACGTCGACATACAACCGGCCTGAGGTCGGGGATCGGAGCCTGACGTGCGTGACGTCTACATCGTGGCGGTGGGGATGACCGCCTTCGGGAAGTACCCCGACTTGCAGATCAAGCAGCTCACCGCGGCGGCGATGGAGCGGCTCCTGGCCGACAGCCCGCTGCCGGCCGACCGTGTCGAGGCGGCATGGATGTCGAACTCGGGATGGGGCATGAGCACCGGCCAGCACTGCATCCGTGGCCAGGTGGCGCTGGCGCCGCTGGGCTTCGAGGGCATCCCCATCATGAACGTCGAGAACGCCTGCGCGGGAGGGTCTTCGGCGCTGCACGGCGCGTTCCTCGGGGTCGCCTCCGGGGCCTACGACGTCGCCCTGGCGATCGGGGCCGAGAAGCTGTCGGTCCCACCGAACGCCTCCAAGGAGGAGAAGGAGGCCAGCTTCCGCTCGTTCATCTCCGGCACCGACGTGGAGGTCACGACCAAGCTCATCGAGCACCTCCAGGCCGAGGCCGACAAGAAGCGTGCCGAGGCCGAGGCTGCAGGTGACGCCCCTTCGGCGGACGGGGGTTCGAAGGGCAAGGGCGAGGGCCGCAGCCCGTTCATGGACATCTACTCCATGGCGGCGAGAGCGCACATGGAGCGCTACGGCACCACCCAGGAGCAGCTGGCGGTGATCGCCGCCAAGAACCACCACAACGGGTCGCTCAACCCCGACGCCCAGTACCGCTTCGACATGACCCCGGAGGAGGTGCTCGAGGACCGGGTGGTGTCCTTCCCCCTCACCCGGGCGATGTGCGCGCCGATGGGCGACGGTGCGGCGGCTGCGCTGCTCGTCTCCGGCGACGTCCTGGAGGCGCTGCCCGACGCCAGGCCGGTGCGGCTCAGGGCCTCGGTGATCACCTCGGGGAGCCTCACGGATCCCCACGTCGGCGACCGGGCCGGCACCAAGGCCTACGAGATGGCCGGAGTCGGCCCCGAGGACGTCGACCTCGCCGAGGTGCACGACGCCACCGCCTTCGGCGAGCTCTCCCAGACCGAGCGACTCGGCTTCTGCGCCGAGGGCGAGGGCGGCCCCTACGCCGCCTCCGGTGCCACCTCGCTCGGCGGCGCCCGACCGGTGAACACCAGCGGCGGTCTGGAGTGCCGGGGCCATCCCATCGGGGCCACCGGTCTCGCCCAGGCCACCGAGCTCGTCACGCAGCTGCGGGGCGAGGCCGGGGAGCGCCAGGTGGACGGGGCCCGGATCGCCCTGAGCGAGAACGGCGGCGGCTTCCTCGGCATGGGTGAGGCCGCGGTCGCCGTGCACGTCTTCGAGCGGACGGAGGGTCGGTCATGAGCGAGGCGACGACGCTGGCGGAGGTGCTCGTCGAGCAGGCCGACGAGCGCGGCGACGAGGTGTTCCTCTGCTTCGAGGACCGCACCGTCACCTTCGGCGAGCTCAACCGGCAGGTGAACCGCGCCGCCAACGGGCTGGCCGCCCTCGGGGTGGCCGCCGGCTCCGGCGTGGCCATCATGATGGGCAACTCGCCCGAGTGGCTGTACGTCTACTTCGCCACCCAGAAGCTGGGGGCGTACGCCGTGCCGGTGAACGTGTCGCTCATCGGCGAGGGCCTCCGCTACGTGATCGACCACTCCGATTCGGTGGTCGTGGTGGTCGACCCCGCCCGCAGCGATGCGGTGGGCGCCGTCGCCGGGGGGATCCCCCAGGTGCGCCACGTGGTGGTGGACACCACCGACGCGCCGGAGGGATGGACCGTGCCAGAGGGCTGGGTCGAGCTCACCACCGTGATGGACGCATCGGACGACGAGCCGGAGGCGACCATCGATCCCGAGGCCATCGCCGCCATCATGTACACCTCGGGCACCACCGGTGCGCCGAAGGGAGTGGTCAGCCGGTACGCCCGCACCAACATCGGCGGCATCCGCATGCTCGCCGGCATGCTGGCCTCCGACGAGGTGCTCTACACCTGCCTGCCCCTGTTCCACGCCAACGCGCTGCTGCTGACCGTGGTGCGCGGGCTGGTGGTCGGACGGCCCGTGGTGATGTCGCGACGGTTCTCGGCCAGCGGGTTCTGGGACGAGATCCGCCGCTACGGGGTGACGATCTTCAACGGCCTCGGCGCCATGCTGCCCATCCTCATGAAGCAGCCCGAGCGCCCCGACGACGCCGACAACCCGGTGCGGGTGGTGTTCTCCGCAGCCTGTCCGGCGTCGGTGTGGGAGGAGTTCGAGCGGCGCTTCGCCGTGCAGATCATCGAGGGCTACGCCGCCGTCGACGGCGGCGGCTTCATGACGATCAACTTCGGTCAGTCCCCCAAGGGGTCCATCGGGACCCCGATGAACCCGATCCGCATCATCGACGACGACGGCGAGGACGTGCCGGTGGGAAGCCCGGGCGAGCTGCTGTTCCAGGTCGACGATCCCGAGGCGCGTCGGGTGGAGTACTACAAGAACCCCGATGCCTCCGACAGCCGGATCCGCGACGGGTGGTTCCACACCGGCGACCTGGTGACCGCGGACGAGGGCAACAACCTGTACTTCGTCGACCGCAAGACCGACTCGTTGCGGCGGCGCGGGGAGAACATCTCCTCCTGGGAGGTGGAGCGGGAGATCAACCGCCACGACGCCGTGCTGGAGTCCGCCGTGTTCGGCGTGCCCTCCGAGCTGGGGGAGGACGACGTGATGGCGGTGGTGGTGCTCAAGGAAGGCCGCGAGCTCACCCCCGAGGAGCTCATCGCCCACTGCCAAGAGCTGATGGCGGGGTTCATGGTGCCGCGCTACGTGGAGCTGCGCGAGTCGCTGCCCAAGACCGAGACGCATCGGGTCCAGAAGGCGCAGTTGAAGTCGGCGGGGGTCGGCCCCGCCACGTGGGACCGAGAGGCCCGCTGACCGAGTTCCGTGTGGCTCGTACGCCGCAGGGCAGTCCGTGTGGCGTGGATGCCACCGAGGAGAAGAGAAGGAGCGCGACATGAGCATCGCCGATCGTGAGGTCGACCTGGGCGACGAGGAGCGCGAGATTGTGGCATCCGTGCACCGCTTCGCGGAGGAGGTGATGCGCCCGATCGGCCAGCAGCTCGACACGATGACTCCCGAGGAGGTGATCGCCGGGGGCTCCCCGCTGTGGAAGGTCTTCGAGCGCTACCGCGAGCTGGGCGTGGAGGACCTCCGCTCGGGTGGCAGCGAGCTGCCCCCGGAGCGCCAGGCGCGGCTGCAGTGCATGATCGGCGAGACCCTCGGGTGGGGCGATGCCGGCCTGGCCATCAGCCTCGGCGTGTCGACGTTCCCGCGACTGATGGCCCAGATGACCGGCAACCCCGAGCTCATGGAGCGCTTCAGCGATCCCGACGGCATCGGGTGTTGGCCCATCACCGAGCCCGACCACGGCAGCGACCTGATCTACTTCGGCGGCGACGTGGCCTCGATGCCCGGCCGACCGAACTGCATGGCCGTCAAGGACGGCGACGACTTCATCATCACCGGGCAGAAGGCGGCCTGGGTCTCCAACGGCACCATCGCCACCGCCGGCGCCCTCTTCTGCGGGGTGGACATGGGCGACGGTCAGGTGCAGGGCCTGGCTGCCTTCCTCGTGCCGCTGGACCTGGAGGGGGTGCGGCGCGGCAAGCCGCTGGACAAGCTGGGCCAGCGTGCGCTCAACCAGGGGGAGATCTTCTTCGACGAGGTGCGGGTTCCGGCGAGCTACATGGTGGTGCCCCCCGAGATGAGCGCCTTCTCCCAGGACATGGTGCTGTCGATCGCCAACGGCGGGATGGGGACCACCTTCGTCGGTGTGGGCCAGGCCGCCTTCGAGATGGCGTTGGAGTACGCCCGGGAGCGTGAGCAGGGGGGAGGGCCGATCCTGCGGCACCAGAGCGTGAAGGCCCGACTGTTCGAGATGTACCGCAAGGTCGAGGCGGCCAGGGCGCTGAACCGCCGCTGCATCGCCATCAACGCGCAGTCGATGCCCCCCCGCCCGGAGCTGGCGGTGGCCTCCAAGGTCACCTCCACCCAGACGGCGTTCGAGGTGGCCAGCGAGGCGCTGCAGATCTTCGGGGGCAACGGCCTCAGCCGCGAGTACCCGATCGAGAAGGTGCTGCGCGACGCCCGGGCCTCGATGATCGAGGACGGCTGCAACTACGTGCTGTCGCTGTCCGCCGCCGAGAAGCTCTGATCGTCCCCGACCCTGCGCTTCTGTACGTTCTCACGCACACCCCCTGTGCGTCACAGCGGACAGAAGCGCGGGTTGGGTCAGGAGAGAGCGAGGGCGCGCAGGGCGGCGCGGGTGGCCTCGTACTCTTCGGGGATCTCCGAGAAGTTGAGGGCGATGAACTCGGTGGCACCGGCCTCGGCGTAGCTCCCGACCTCCTCGATCACCTGCTCCTGGGTGCCGGCGATGGTGAGGTCTGATGGGCCGGCCGCCCCCTCGCGGTCGAGCATCGCCCGGTAGGAGGGCAGCATCCCGTACATCGCCAGCACCTCCCCGGCGCGGGTGCGGGCGCCGTCGGGGTCGTCGGTCACGCAGACCGGGGCGCTGGCAACCACGCGAGGAGCTTCGTCGCGCCCGGCCTGCTCGGCGGCCGCGACGATCGCCGGCACGGTGTGGGAGGCGAGGGTGGCCGGGCCGGTCATCCAGGTGATGGTGCCATCGGCCAGCGTGCCCGCCACCTTCAGCATCTGGCTGCCGAGGGCGGCCAGGAGGATGGGGCACGGCGCCACGCCGGGGATGTCGACGGCGCCGGCGCAGCTCACCGTCTCCCCCGTGAAGGCCACCGCCCGGTCCCGGATGAGCGGGCGGAGCGCGCTGAGGTACTCACGGCTGCGCAGCACCGGCCGGTCCCACGGGATGCCGAACATCGTCTCGATGACGACCTGGTGGGAGAGCCCGACGCCGAGCTGCAACCGACCGCCGGTGGCCATCTGCACGGTCAGCGCCTGCTGGGCGAGCGCCATCGGGTGTCGGGGCTGCATCGGCACGACGCCGACACCCAGGTCGATCCCCGGGAGCTCGGGGGCGAGCACCGCCAGGGTGGTCAGGGCGTCCAACCCGAAGATCTGGGGGAGCCAGAACGACTGGAGGCCGTCCTCGACCGCATGGTGGGCCTCGGCCCGTATCCGTTCGAACGCCGATCGGCCGATGGCGTCGCCGGTGATCACACCGATTCTCATGGTTCCTCGATTCGCATCTCGCCTGCAGGTGACATCGGATCCCACCGAACCGTCCGAGAGAAATCCCTCGTAATTCGACGTAGCATATCGCTGATACGAGATCGCCGGGCTACGATGCCGGTAACCGAATCACGTTCAAGTTTCGGCCGACGGCACTCAGCCGGGGTCGGCGATCGACAAGGGAGGACACGATGGGGGCCACGGGGGACACGCGCAACGCGCAGCAGCGCTGGAGCTGGGACCAGGTCACCTGGGGATCGCACTGCGGCAACTGCATCGCCAACTGCACCTACCGCGTGTACGCACGCGACGGCGAGATCGTCTACCAGGAGCAGTCGGGTGGCATCCCCGGCTTCGAGGGCGTTCCCGACATGAACCCCCTCGGCTGCCAGAAGGGCGGCGCGTGGCACACCCAGGCGGCGGGCGACGAACGGCTGCTGCACCCCCTGCGGCGGGTCGGGGAGCGGGGGTCCGGCCAGTGGGAGGAGATCTCCTGGGACGAGGCGCTGGACATGCTGGCCGACGCCGTGATCGACGCCCTCGAGGACCAGGGCCCCGAGTCGCTGCTGATCGATCCGGGCCCGGAGTCGGGGCTGGTGGGAGGAATGGGTCGGGCCCGCTTCTGCAGCGCGGTCGGAGGTCTGTCGATGGACTCGAACTCCACCGTGAGCGACGTGCACCTCGGTCACTGGGCCACCTTCGGCAGCTTGCTGGGCGGTTCCTCGGCGGACGACACCTTCCACGCCGACACGATCCTGGTGTGGAACGGCAATCCCGCCTACACGCGCATCCCCTACTTCCACTACCTGACCGAGGCCCGCTACCGCGGTGCGAACGTCGTGCTGATCGCACCGGACTTCAGCCCGTCAGCGCCGCACGTGGACATGCACGTGTCCCTCCGACCGGGCTCCGACGCCGCGCTGTCGTTGAGCATGTGCGGCGTCGTCCTCGACGAAGGACTCGCGGATCTCGACTTCGTCCGTTCCCAGACCGACCTCTCCTTCCTGGTGCGCGTCGAGGACGGGCGGTTCCTGAGGGAGGCGGACATGGTGGCCGACGGCCGGGCCGACCGCTTCTACCTCCGCCGTGGTGGAGCAACCGTGATGGCGGACCCCGGCAAGCTCGACGATCCTCGTGCCCCGAGCGACGTCGAGCTCGACGGCACCTGGACCGTGACCCTGGCCGACGGGTCCGAGGCCGAGGTCACCACCGCCTTCTCCCTGCTGCGCCGGCGTCTCGCCGACTACTCGCCCGAGGCCGCCGGCGAGGTCTGCGAGGTCCACCCCGACACGATCCGCCGTCTGGCGCGGATGGTGGCCGGCGGGCGGACCAAGGTGCAGAACGGCCTGGGGAGCTGCAAGCACCACCACGGCGACCTCATGGAGCGGTCGATGGACCTGCTCCTCGCCCTCACCGGCAACTGGGGCTCGCCCGGTCGTGGGCTCGACACCTACATCATCGCCCTGATGGAGGGGGAGATCCTCGGCATCCTCAAGGGCTCGGCGGGGATCGACGCGGCGGAGTCCACCATCCAGGCGCTCGACATGTTCCTCGACGCCATGAACGCCTCGGATCCCGGGATGACCGACGGCAAGGCCGTCACGGAGATGATGCACTCCGGCGCGGCCACCATGAGCGCCACACCGCCAGCCTTCTTCTTCTGGTACCACTGCGGCTACGACAAGCTCTGGGAGCGCGACGGCTGGGCGGACACCCCTCGGCCTTTCGGGGAGATCGTCAAGGAGGCCCAGACCAAGGGTTGGTGGAGCGGCCTGGTGCGACCCCGGCCGCAGATCACCCCCAAGGTGCTGCTGCAGGCCGGCACCAACGTGCTGCGCCGCACGCGGGGCGGCCAGCGGGAGCTGTTGGCCAACCTCTGGCCGAAGCTCGACATGATCGCCGTGCTCGACTGGAAGATGAGCACCGTCGGCCTGTACGCCGATCTCGTGCTGCCCGTCGCCTGCGAGCACGAGCGCGTCGACTTCCACGCCGCCAACTCCCATGCATGGGAGCGCATGTTCGCCGACAAGGCGGTGGAGCCGCGCGGCGAGTCGCGCAGCGACTGGCGCATCTTCCAGGGCCTCGGCCAGGCGGTGGCCCGGCGGGCCGAGGCCCGTGGTCTGAGCACCTTCGACGACGGCCACGGCGGCACCAAGTCCTACGCAGAGGTGCCGGGCGTGATGTCCATGAACGGCGCCCTCGACTCCGAGGAGGACGCGCTCGACGAGCTCCTGCGGGACTGCGTGCTGTCGGGCAACCTGCCCCCGGGCACCTCGGTGGCGTCGTTGCGGGAGAAGGGCTGGGTGCGTCCCGACCAGCTGCCCCGCATCGTCGAGGGCGTCACCGGCGGCGAGCTGCGCCCCGACGAGCCCTTCGTGGCCATGTCGCGCCACGTGCAGCAGGGCGTGCCGTACGCCACCCTCACCGGTCGGGCGCAGTTCTACATCGACCATCCCTGGTTCCTCGAGGCCGGCGAGCAGCTCCCGTGCCACAAGGAGCCCCCACCCGCCGGCGGCGACCACCCGCTGCAGATCACCGGCGGCCATCCCCGCTGGAGCATCCACGCCTCCAACAGCTCCTCGCAGATGATGTTGGACACCACGCGCGGCGGCCCGACGGTGCACGTGAACGACCTCGATGCCGCCGACCGGAACATCGCGGACGGCCAGATGATCCGGGTGTTCAACGACGTCGGCTCCCTGCGGGCGCCGGCGCGGGTCACCCCTGCGGTGCGGCCCGGCCAGGTGATCCTCTACGCCGCGTGGGAGCAGTACCTGTTCCCCGAGTGGAAGGACGTCACCTGGGTGGAACCGGGGATGGTCAAGTGGTTGAACTTCGCCGCCGGGTACGGGCACCTCGTGTACTCCGACCTGCAGTGGCAGCCCCAGCAGTCCGACCGGCTCTACCGCGTGGAGGTGGAGCCGGCGTCCTGAGTCGACCCCCCGTGGCACGCCCGGCGGCTGGCCGCTGCGTGCGCGGGCCGAACCCCTTGGAGGAGCAGTCATGGAGGAGTTGAAGGACAAGGTGGCGGTGATCACCGGCGGCGGTTCGGGCATCGGCCTGGCCGTGGCCCGCCGTTTCGCGGCCGACGGCGCCCGCCTGGTGCTGGCCGACATCGAGGAAGAGGCCCTGGCCGCCGCCGTTGCCGAGCTGGAGGGGGCGGGAGCCACCGCGTCGGGGGTGCGCACCGACGTCACCGACCCCGCCTCGATGGAGGCCCTGCGCGACGCCGTGCTCGACCGCCACGGGGCGGTGCACGTGCTGTGCAACAACGCCGGCGTGGCGGCCGGGGGTCCCGCGTGGGAGATCTCGCTCGACGTGTGGCGTTGGGTGCTGGAGGTCAACGTGTTCGGCGTGATCAACGGGATCCGCACCTTCGTGCCGACGATGATCGACCAGGGCGAGGGCCACGTGGTGAACACAGCCTCGATCGCCGGGCTGATCGCCGCCCCGGGCATCGGCCCCTACACCGCCAGCAAGCACGCCGTGGTGTCGATCTCGGAGACCCTCCTGCAGGACCTGGCAGCCGTCGGATCGCCCGTGAAGGTGTCCGTGCTCTGCCCGGCGTTCGTGAAGACCCGCATCCACGAGGCGAACCGCAACGCCCCCGAGGCGGTCGACGCCGTGTTCGCCGAGGACGAAGCCACCAAGGCCACCTGGGACGTCTTCGGTGCGCTGGTGGAGGCGGGCATCGAGGCGACGGTGGTGGCCGACGCGGTGGCTGCGGCGCTGGTGGACGAGCGGTTCTACATCCTCACCCACCCCGAGACGCCCGACTGGGTGCGGGGTCGCTTCGAGACCATCCTCGGCGGGGGCAGCCCCGTGGCCCCGATCTCCGTGGACTGAACTGCGGCGACCCGATTCCGATGCGGCGCGCCGGAGAGGCCCCTCACCCGAGGAGCTGGTTGAGGGCGATGGCGAGCCCCGCCGAGCCGATCACGGCGCTCGAGACCCACATGGCCATCTGCTTCAGCGAACGTTCGAACCCGTGACGCAGCGTGCCGATCTCGGTGTGGAGCTCGTGTCGTAGCGAGCCGATCCCCGTGTGGAGCTCTTCGTGCAGCTCGTGGCGGAGCGCCGCGATCTCGGTGTGCAGCTCGTGACGGAGCGCCGCGGTCGCTTCGTGCAGCTCGTGGCGGAGCGCCGCGGTCGCTTCGTGCAGCTCGTGGCGGAGCGCCGCGATCTCGGTGTGCAGCACCGCAGCGGTCTCCTCCAGGTCCTTGCGTCGTAGCGTGGCAAGGGCGTCGAGGTCGCGCTTCGTGGCGACCTCGGCCCACCCCACCGGGGGCAGGTAGCCCATCAAGGTGTCGGCTGCGTCAGATCCCACAGCTACGTCCAGTGCTTCGTGCAACGCCGTTCGAGCACGGTCGTCGGTGGTCATGGTGTCGTCCTCTCCACGGTCGGTCCTCGACGGGCTCGTCACCCGTTGGCGATCGATGGGGAGGCTGATCGGAGCGTCGGAAGCTCCGAAGGTCACGCTATCCGACGTGTGATCCCTCGCCAACGAGCCGACCTGCGATGCAGGCGACATGAGGTGAGGAGCTCCCCAGAGCACCGCGTGGGATGGTGCTGTCACCGGGAGCAGGTTCAGGCTGCCGTGCTGGCCAGGGCGGTGACCAGCAGGTTGGTGATGGTCTCGGCCAGCTCGGTCGGCGCGCGGCCCGAGGTGACCATGGGCAGGATGCCGGCGTTGTGCAGCGAGGCCAGGCCGTGGACCACGGCCCAGGCGGCGATGGTCAGCTCGGCCGTGTCTCCTCCTGCGCACCAGCCCTGGTGCTGAGCACGGTGCACCGCCGCTCGCAACGACTCGAAGGCGCCCGAAGCGGCGGTGAGGTAGTCGACGTCGCCGAGGTGCAGCAGGTCGGTGCGCCACATCACCTCGAAGTGCCCACGACGCTCCGTGGCGAAGCGCACGTAGGCGACCCCGCCGGCCACCAGGGCCGACGTCGTGTCGGGTCCACCGGTGGTGGCTGCGGTCACGGCCTCGCCCAGCTCCACGAAGCCCTCGGTGGCCAGGGCCGTGAACAGCCCGATCTTGTCGCCGAAGTGGTGGGCGGGCGCGGCATGCGACACACCGACCTGACGGGCCAGGGCCCGGAGGCTGAGCGCCCCCGGGCCGTCTCGTGCGACAGCCTCGGCGGCGGCATCGAGCAGCTCCCGGCGGAGGTCGCCATCGAAGTAGGTGGGGTTCGTCTGGGTCAAGGGTGCCTCCGGCGCCGGCGTTCTTCCGGTGGGAGTCCCGGGCGCACGTCGTGGAGGAGGATGATATTCTGCCCGCAGATTGACAGTGTCAGGCTGAGGTCGGGACCGACAGGTGCCCCGGCCGCGACCGAGGGGGTTGCACGATGACCGAGACCACGATGCACGCAGGTGCCGAGCGGGGCTCGCGGTCGGACTGGGACGCCATCGTGGTGGGTTCGGGACCGGGCGGGCTCACCACCGCGGCGTTCCTCGCCGCTGCGGGGCGACGGGTGCTGGTGCTGGAGCACCACGACGTGGCCGGCGGCAACGCCCAGGTCTTCCGCCGTCAGCACGGGGACGCGAGCTACGAGTTCGACGTGGGCCTTCACTACCTCGGCGATTGCGCCGAGGACGGGATGATGCCGAGGATCTTCGGTGTGCTGGGTGTGGGCGACCGGATCACCTACCGCGAGCTCGATCCGGACGGCTTCGACGTGTTCCGTGTCGGCGAGCGGGAGTTCGCCGTGCCCACCGGCTGGGAGGCGTACCGGGATCGGGTGGTGGAGTCGTTCCCCGACGACACCGAGGCGATCGACACCTACATCGGCATCCTCCGTGAGGTGGTGTCGCAGTTCCGGATGGCGATGATGCCGGGGGTCGAGGTCCCCGTGTTCGAGGAGTGGGGCAACCGAACGCTGGCCGAGCTCTACGACCACTGCGCGATCTCCGAGGAGGCACGCGCCGTCCTGTCGCACTGGTGCGGCCTGTACGGGTCCGCCCCGTCCGAGACCGTCATGCACATCCACGCCCTGATCGTCGACCACTACATGTCCGGGGCCTGGTACCCCGAGGGTGGTGGGCAGGTCTTCCCCGCCCGCCTGGTGCAGGTGATCGAGGCGCTCGGCGGAGAGGTCCGCACCCTGTCCACCGTGGAGCGCATCGTGGTGGACGCCGGCAGGGTGGTCGGCGTCGAGGTCGGCGGGGAGCTGGTGAGGGCGCCCGTGGTGGTCAGCAACGCTGATCACCGTCGCACGGTGCTGGAGCTCGTCGACCGGGGGCACTGGGATCCCGCCACGGTTCGCGCTGCGGAAGAGGCGGTGATGGCGCTGGGGTTGATCGTGGCCTACGTCGTGGTCGACGTCGACCTGACCGCCGGGCTCACCAACGCCAACCGAGCCGTCTTCCACGACGCCGACATCGAAGCGGCGTACGCGGCGCTGGAGGCAGGTCGCTTCCCCGGCGACAAGGTGCCCTTCAGCTTCATCGCCATGGCCTCGAGGAAGGACCCCGACAACGTCCACCTGTGCCCGCCGGGCCACACCAACTTCCAGATCATGACGGTCGCGCCGCGCGGCTACGGGCTGTGGGGCGTCGAGCGCGGTCCGACCGACGGCACCCCCTACCGCCGCAGCTCGGAGTACCGGCAGCGCAAGGAGTGGATCACCGAGCAGCTCCTCGACGATGCCGAGCAGATGCTCGGGCCGTTCCGCGATCACATCGTGCACCTCGAGACCGCCACTCCACTCACCCACGAGCGCTACACCCGCTCCAGCGGGGGCACCTCCTACGGACTGCGCTTCCAGCCCGATCAGGCGGGAGAGCACCGGCCGGGCTATCGCACCGAGATCGAGGGCCTGTGGCGGGTGGGGGCCAGCACCCGCACCGGCCACGGCATCGGCGGGGCGATGATCGGCGGGGTGATGTGCGCAGGGGAGATCCTGGAGCGCCCCCTGATCCTGGACGTGGCCTTCGGCAACTCCCTGGTCGATCCGTCGGCCATCCCGCCCGATCCCGACGGGTTCGACCCGCTGGAGGTGAGCCGGGGCGCTGCGCTGCGGTCACGTCGGGCCGAGGGCCGCGCCGCTCGCGCGGAGGTGGCGGCCGGACCGGTCGTCTGAGCCGTTCTGTTCACCCCAGGTCGCGCCAGGCGCGATGTGGGGTGAACAGAACATGCCGCGGAGGTGGGAGACTGGCGCGGTGCGCGTGACCCTGCTCGGAGGTGGTGTCGGCTGCAGCCGTCTGGCGGTGCCCCTGGCGGAGGCGCTCGGCGCCTGTGAGCTCATCCTGGTGGTCAACACCGGCGACGACCTCTGGCGCCATGGCCTGCGTGTCTGTCCCGACCTCGACACCAACCTCTACGCGCTGTCGGGCCTGCGCGACCGTGAACGGGGCTGGGGCGTGGCCGGCGACACCTTCCGGACGATGGAGCAGTTGCGCCTGCTGGGGGAGGACGCCTGGTTCAACCTGGGTGACCTCGACCTGGCCACGCACCTGCTGCGCACCGGCATGCTGCGCGAGGGCGCGACCCTCAGCGAGGTGACGGCCGGGCTGACGGCTGCGCTCGGGGTGGGCGTCACCCTGCTGCCCGCCACCGACGACGAGATCGCCACGAGGGTGGTCACTCCCGCGGGAGAGCTCTCGTTCCAGGAGTACTTCGTGCAGCACCGGGCCCAGGCCGAGGTGGTCGAGGTGCGCTACCGGGGAGCCGACGATGCAGGACCCGCTCCCGGGGTGCTCTCCGCGATCGAGGATGCCGATCTCGTCGTGCTGGGCCCGAGCAACCCGGTCACCAGCATGGGCCCGATCCTTGCCGTGCCCGGGATCAGGGAGGCGCTGGAGGCTCGACGGCGGGCCGATGGGACCACGGTGGCGGTCACCCCAGTGGTGAACGGGGTGCCGATCGAGGCCGACGGCGAGGCGCACCGTGCCCGCTGCCGGGCCGCAATGATGGCGGCGCGGGGCTTCGAGCATCGCTCGGCGTCGGTGGGCGAGATCCTCTCCGGCCTGGCCGAGGTGTTCGTACTCGATCGCGCCGATGCCGGCGAGGCCCCCGAGCTGGCTGCGCAGGGCTACCGGGTCGTCGAGTCCGGCACGATCATCAGCAATCCGACCACCGGGTCGGCGCTCGTCGAGGTCCTTCTCTCGCTCGTTCCGTTCACCCCTCGTCGCGACCAGCGCGATCTGGGGTGAACAGAACAGGGACGATGAGGACGAACCTGTTCAGTCGGGCAGGAGGTAGACCATCCCGTTGGCGTCCGAGCTGGCGATCATCCCGGTGACGAAGCGTCCGTCGCGGAAGCGCTCCGGGTGGGCGTCGCCCTCGTAGCCCTCGAGCATGCCGGGGCACCACACGGTCACCATGGCCGACTCCACCAGCTCCCACAGCGTGGGGATGGGATTGCCCGACCGCGGGTCGACGGGGACCACGAAGGCGTTGGAGATCGGGATGCCGATGGACTCGTCGATGTACCACGACAGGTGGCTGGCGAAGATCGGGCCGGTCTCGGGCAGGCCGAAGAACGTGAGCGCCGGGCTGCCGAACAGCTTGCCGACGCGGCGGCGCTCGTCGGGGTCGAACAGCTTCGGGGCCGACAGCATCAGGCACTGCTGCACGCCGCGGATGTTCTTCACCTGACGCTTGGCGTCGCGGGTGGCGGTGAGTGCCGAGTCGAGCGTCCACCACGAGGTCCCCACGCCCTCGCGGATGATGGCGTCGAGCGCCGCTTCACCGGGAGGAGCCAGCACGACGGTGCTGCCCGCATCCAGGCCGACCAGAAGGGCGTGCATCCCGTCCCAGCTCGACAGCGGCAGGGTGCTCAACCACGGCCGCTGGGTGTCGAGGCCGAGGAAGGTGCCCATCGACAGCGCCGCGCCCAGCAGGGAGCGGTTGGAGTGCCAGGCGAGGTCCGCCCCGCTGGGCAGCGCGATCACCGGGTCGGCCAGGCCGGGGCCGGGCGCGGCTTCCGGGGCCACCGTCACATCCGCCAGCCGCACGACCGGTAGGCCGGTGGCGGCCAGCGCCGCCGCTCCGGCGGCGTCGCCCACCGCCAGGTTGGCGGTGGCCGCGGTGACGGCGGTCGGTGGCACCGCCACGGTGGGCACGCCGGCCGAGGTGAGGGCCAACAGCAGGACCGCGCCTTCCACGCTCGGCCCCGAGCAGAACAGCACCCGGCCCCCGCCGCTGCGCTGGCGCAATCCGGTGGCCGCCGAGGCCACGGTGTCGACCAGCTCGCGGCCGGTCAGCCGCGTCTGGTCGTCCATGAGCGCCACGTCGTCGGGTCGGTGGCGCGCCCAGCGCCCCACCAGGTGCTCCTGGAGGGTGTACGGGGGCACGCCCGCCACCCTGGTGATGTTGGCGGGCCAGTACCACGACGGGGTGATGGCGATGGTCTTGGGCATGGTTCAGTCCTCCTGGATCACAGGATGCCCCCGACGTGCAGACTCGCGCCCAACAGGCCCGCCAGCAGTGCGAGGAAGAGATCGACTCGTAGCAGTATGTCCATCCGGTGGATGGCACGGCGAACCCGCTCCCGCGCCGCCCTGCGCTCCTCGTCGGAGAGGTCGGCGCGCATGCGGGTGTGCAGGCTCGGATGGCCGTAGAACGTGATCATCGCCAGCGTCACCACCAGCGCCAGCCACACCGCCACCAGCGCCACCAGCGTGCGGCCCCAGGCGCTCGACAGGGTGACCTCCTCGTCGCCGCGCAGTGCCATGGCCAGCCCGCTGATGCCGGTGAGCGCCAGCGCCATCGCGGCGATCCAGCGGTAGCGGCGACCCATCCACTGGCAGGCCACCGCGATCTGCGACTGCGGCATCTCCTCCTGGGCCGGCCGCCAGATGAGCTCCATGACGAGCGCGCCGCCGATGTAGGTCGACCAGCCCAGCACGTGGAGGAACGACCACCACATCCAGCTCACCCCGGTCCGTCGCGCTCGTCATGGTCCACGCTCAGAAGATGGTCTCGATCCCACCGAACTGGAGGGACGTGCCGAGCAGGGCGACCACCAGGGCGATGCCCAGGTCGATGCGGGTGATGCGCTCCACCCACTGCGCAGCCTTGATCTGACCCTGCTGGTGGGATTGCACCTGGGCGGCCGACACCCCGGCGCCGGTCCGGCCGACCAGCTTGGGACGCAGCACGAAGGTGATGATCGAGCCGTTGACCACGAGCACGCACCAGAGGATCACCATGGACATCAAGTTGCGTCCGTAGGCCGTCTCCCACAGCTTCGCACCGGTCAGGAAGGTCTCGGTACCCATCGAGTAGAGGCGCATGATGCCGCTGATGACGATGAGTCCCAGCGCGCTCCACACGAACACCAGGAAGCGGTCCGCCGTCTTCTTGCCCATCACCTGCGCCTGGGCCGGGGGGATGGCCTTCTGGGCCGGACCCACGACGAACTCCATGATGATGGAGCCGCCGAGGTAGGTCGCCACCCCCAGCACGTGCAGGTACGCCGACAGGATCTTCATGAATTGGGAGCTCACGCCACACCTCCGGTGGGGTCGGGCTGGCCTGGATGCCAGTCGGCGAAGTGCGAGGAGATCTGGGGGGTGATCGAGTAGGGCTGGCCGTCGCCCACCGTGAAGCGCTGGTAGAAGTCGGTGTCGACGTGGTGCACCTGGGCGGAGAACTTGGCGCGCACCGGGTTGATGTAGGCGGGGCAGCAGCCGTACTTGGCCACGATGTACTCCACCGTGGCGATGGCGGCCTGCTCCACCCACTCGGAGATGTGGGCCTTGGGGTGCTCCATCACCTCCTGCATCACCTCGGGCCGGTAGGGGCCCTGGTTGCGCTCGGCCCAGTTGTCCTGACGGCTCAGCACACCGCCTGGCCCGTAGCGCAGGTTCATCACGTAGCGCACGGCGTCGGCCGCTGTCGGGAACTGCGGCGAGGGCACCACCACGGGCTCCTTCACGCCCGGCCGGCCGAGGCAGGTGGCAGTCGAGGTGGGGTTGCGGTCGGGGTCGCGCTCGAGGAACTGGAACCCGAGCCCCGTCGAGACCTCCGGGTATGCGCCCAGCACCATGTCGTCCGCGTAGGAGCCGACGGGCCAGGCGCCGAGGCCCATCCCCTCGGCGGCCAGGCGGATGTTCTGCACGGTGCAGCCCACCTGGCTGGCGTGCAGCAGCTGCACCAGGTCGTCGAACACCGGGATGGGGAAGCCGACCTCCAGGAAGCCGGGCCGGATGAACTCCTCCACCCCACAGGACTTCTGGGTGTCGGGGTCCATGAGGTAGAAGCCCGACCACTCATAGGAGCTGAGGAGCTGGTTGAACCACTCCAGGCCGAGATCGCCCACGGGGAGCAGCCAGGTGCTGCCGGGGCGGTTGAGGTTGTACTGGCTCGGGCCCAGGGCGTTCACGTTGTGGGTGCCCTCGGGTGCGCTGAACCAGCCGACGTCCGGGCGGCGGTCGGCGACCTGCAGGCGGTCGTTGCGGTACCAGTGCAGGATCTTCCAGTAGTCCTCCGGCCCGGCGATCTCCACCGGAGCGAGGCGCTCGGCGAGCGGCCGGTACCGGAACACGCCCTGGTCGTTGATCACGAACAGGTCGACCGACAGGTCGTTGGAGCTGGCGGGGATGGTGCGGCCCGCCCAGGACAGGATCCCCGACAGGGCGCCGTACACCGGAACGTCGGCCAGGGCGATGCCGTTGGGGCCGAGGGCGGCCCAGGCCAGCAGCGCCTCCTCCACCTCCGACAGCGGCACCGGTGGTGCCTGGGAGGCCCAGTTGAGGGGGCCGGCCTGTTGGGTCAGGGTGCGACCGCTGGACCAGTCGAAGGTCTCCGGCTCACCGGTCTCGGACCGGTACCCCAGCCCCATCCGCCGGGTGCGCAGGGTGGACAGCGCGCCGAACACCGACGGCCCCGACTCGAAGGCTCGGGCGATCGCCGCCTGCTCCTCGGGGGTGATGGGGATGGGGGTGACCTGCTGGCGGTGGTTGGGATCGAACTGCACGTCGGGCATGCTCAGCCCTCCTCCTCGCTCGTGGAGCTTGCGTTGCGGCCGGCGGGATCCGCGACCTCGACCTCGACGAACACGGCTCGGTCGGACGGGATCGGCTGCCAGCCGAAGGGGATGTAGCGCAGATGGCCGTAGCGGCTCACCAGGTGGAGCCACTTGACCATCCCGGGCTCGACCTCGTTGGCGCCTTTCCATCCAGGGAACATGTGGGGCTCGAAGCCGTTGTAGACGACCAGCTGGCCGGGCCGCACCCGGCCCACGGGACGGGCCATCGCCTCGTAGTCGCCGTGGTCGTTGAACACCCGCACCATGTCGCCCTCGGAGATCCCCCTGGCGGCGGCGTCGTCGACGTTCATCACCACCAGGGGTCGCCCCGGGTGGGTCTGCAGCATGGCCTTGTTGCCCATGCTGATCGAGTGCACCGTCCAGCGGGAGTGGCCGCTGGTGACCAGGAACGGGTAGTCGCCGCCCTGCTTGGGCGGCTCCTTGTGGCGGGGCAGGGCCTCGTCGGCCTCGATGAACCACGGGTGGTCCAGGTAGAACTGCGCCCGTCGCGTGAGCGTGGGGAACGGGGTGCCCTTCTCCACGTGCCAGGAGTACGAGGTGAGCACCTTGTCGCGCTTGACGTCGCCGGCGACCGAGAGGCCGGGGGCGAAGAGGCCGAGGCTGGTGAAGCGCACGCTGCCGTCCTCCCGCAGCGAGTCGATCGACGTGCCGGGGGGCAGCGTGTCGGCTTCCACGGAGTCGCGCACCCACTCGTCGATCACCGCCTCCTCGCTCTCGAAGGCGCCCTTGGAGGTGAAGCGGTCCACCAGGTCGTCGAGGCGACGGGTCTGGCGGCGGCCGTCGAGGTACTCCTCGAGGCCCTCCTCCTCGGCCACCTCCTGCACCTTCTCGGCGAGCGCCCGGAAGATCTGCCACTCGGTGCGGGCCTCGCCCGCCGGCGGCACCGCCTCGTCGGAGAACGTGAGCCGGAACGTGTGGGTGATGGCGTACTGCAGGTTGTGCCGCTCGTAGTGCATGGCGGCGGGCAGCACGATGTCGGCGTGCAGGGCCGTGGTCGACATGCGGAAGTCGACCGCCACGATCTTCTCCAGCTTGGGCCAGAGGTTCTCCAGCAGCTTGGCCCGGCCTCCGCGTGCCCGGCGCAGCGGGTTGGTGCCCACCACGAACAGCACCTGGGGATCGGTGCCCCGGCCCGGGCGGTTCAGCCCGCCCCACCAGCCGCGCTGCACGGCTTCGGTCATGTACTCCCCGAAGCTCTTGGTCATGTAGGGGTCGGACCACTCCGCGGTGTTCCAGGAGTCCTCGTAGCCGGCGTGGTAGTTGTTGAAGAACACCGGCGGGGTGGACGAGCCGGCCACCACCGCCATCTGCAGCAGCTGGTTGCCGAGGATCTCGTCGCTCGAGTCGGCGTCGCGCTCGCGCAGGGTGTCCATGGCCCCGTCGAGGCCGTCGAGGATGCGGGCGGTCTCATCGACGCCGCTGCCCGACTTCATGGAGAACATCAGGTAGCCGTCGAAGCCGGCCAGGGCGAGGCCCTGGATGCCGGCACCCGGCTTGCCCCAGTTGCCGGTGAGGGCCAGCAGCAGCACCATGGCCCGTTCCATGAGGTCGCCGTGGTAGTACTTCGGCGTGTTGAAGCCCTCGAGGATCTTGGTGCGCCCGCCGGCGACCTCGCGGGCCAGCGTGCGGATCACGTCGGGGTGCACGCCGCACATCTGCGAGGCGGCTTCGGGGGTGTAGTCCTCGAGTCGGGCCAGCAGCAGCTCCCAGACGGTGGTGAGCTCGACCTCGGTGCCGTCGCTGAGGGTGGCGGACCAGCTGCCGCGCAGCTCGGGCTCGGGACCGTCGATGAGCAGCGAGGCTCGAGAGGCCTCGGTGAGGCCGTCGGTGGTCCAGTGGAAGAACTGGTCCTCGAGGCCGTCACCGGTGAGCTCCGACTCGCGCAGGAACCGTCCGGACTCCTTGTCGACCAGCAGGGGCAGGTCGGTCTGGGAGCGCACGAAGCCCTCGTCGACGAGGCCCTCGTCCACGATCACCTTGCACATGGCCATGGCCAGCGCGGCGTCGGTGCCGGGCTGGACCGGTACGAACCGGTCGGCGGCCACCGATGCGGCGTTGACGTCGGGGGCGATGGCCACCACCTTGGCGCCCCGGTAGCGGGCCTCGGTGATGTAGTGGTGGTAGGGGATCCAGGTGTAGCCGGGGTTGGAGTGCCACAGCAGCAGCACCTCGGTGTGGAAGGTGTCGTCCACGCTGGAGGCACTGGAGAACTTCCCGAAGGTCATGTGCTGGCCGACGGGGAAGTCGTTGACCAGGCCGTTGGCATCCAGGGTGATGGCACCGAGGAGGCCGGCGAAGCGCAGGAAGGGCGCCTGGGTGAGCAGGCCACCCTCCACGGTCTCCTCGAACACGATCGACTCGGGGCCCTCGATGTCGATGGCCTCCACGAGGGCTTCGGCGATCTCGGTGAGGGCCTCGTCCCAGGAGATCTCCTCCCACTCGCCGGAGCCCCGTTCGCCGACCCGGCGAAGTGGGTGCAGGATCCTGTCGGGGCTGGAGAGCTGCTGGCTCCACGACGCGCCCTTCTGGCAGCCGAGCGGGTTCATGTCGGGCACGCCGGCCTCGATGGCCTCGATGTTGCCGCCTTGCTCCTCGAAGACGACCTTCCCGTCACGCACGAACACCCGGTAGGGACAGGTGGCCATGCAGTTGAGGCAGTGGGTGCCCCAGGCGACCTTGTCCCACGTCCAGCGGCGGCGATAGGCCAGCTCGGTGGCGGCGTCGGTGTCGGCCTGGGCGTCGGTGGTATCGGTCATGAGGTCCCCGTGGAGGTCGGGCTCGGCTGAGCATCGTGGGAGCGGACGTGGTCGAGGAGTTGCTCGACGGCGGCGTCGATGTCGTCGGGATGGAGCTCGACGGCATAGCCGAGCGGCTCGTCGGACATGGCGAACAGCACCGTCTCGGGTGGGGGAGGGGCCTTGCGGGGCACCTCCTGGCGGCTGATGAGCACGCACGGTCCGCCTTCGGAGGAGAAGCCCTCCACCAGCACCAGGTCGCGGTCGGTGAAGTAGCGCCCGACCAGCTCCCGCAGGCTCGGCGGATCGGCGAGGGGCTCGGGGTTGAGGTGGAACAGCGCGTGCCCCTCAGGACCGACCAGGAGCACCGGCTCGGCGCCGGCGGCGCTGTGGCGGGCCGAGTCGGAACCGGGTCGGTCGGCGCTGAAGCCGTGGGAGGCGTGCTTCACGGTGCCCACGGCCAGGCCGCGACCTCGCAGCAGGGGCACGACCCGTTCCACGAACGTGGTCTTGCCCGAGCCGCTGGAGCCCGTGATGGTCACGATGACTGGCACGCCACTTCCCCCTTGTCCAACGCTCTCGTCGCCTTCCCGCTCGGCGTTCCCCGGTGCCGTCAACTAATCCTCGTAATTCTATCTATAGTTGTGATGTTGGGGCCAAGTGGCCTCGGGCACAGCGTCGCTGCGTGCGAGCACGTCAGGCGCCGGTGCGGGGCCGGAACACCTGGGGCTCGCCCGCCATCGACAGCAGCATCTCCATGGGTGTGGGCTGCTCCCAGGGGCGGCGGACCAGGTCGGCGGTGGCGAGCGACTGGTCCACCTTCGGTACCGGTTGGGGTCTCTGCGCGTACACGTACGCGGTGGCGCAGCAGTCGTCGACCCGCTCGGCGATCCCACCGGCGAGCAGGCCCGGGACCCGCCACCATCCGCGGCCCGCCACCGGGTGGCTGGCGGCGAACGCCTCGAACTCGGCGTCCTGGCCATCGAGGAACATGGCGGCGCCGATCTGCTGGATGGTGGCCCGCAGGTCGTCGGCGAACATGATCGGGTCGGGGACGTGCCAGCGGTAGAAGCTCAGGAGGTCGGGCTGCACCGCCCCCTCGGCGCGCACCTCCAGCGGTGCGCCGGCCCACAGGGCGGCGTGGGGCCCCATGCCCCAGGCCGTGCCGACGTAGTCCTCGAGGCCGGTGCCGCAGATGGTGGGGTGGGTGGTGTCGCCGTCGCGATACACCTTCACCTCGCCTTCGCCGTACCAGATCCCCCCGTCGAGCACGCGGACGCCGACGTTGCACCCCAGGAGTCGGCCCGGGCCCTCGATTCCCTCGGCGATCACCATGTCGCGCCCCATGGTGGTGGGGTTCTCCCGTCGCCAGGAGACGTGGAGGTAGGAGGGCTCCTGCGGGCCGAGGACGAGGTCGAGCTGGTAGTAGAGCTCCACGGCGCGATCGGAGCGGTTGTGCAGCTCCAGGCGCAGGTGCCCGCCGAAGGGCATCGGGGCGTGCAGGTTGAAGCCCCGGCCCTCCTGCACGCTCGCGAGGGCGGAGGTGAAGGCCACCGGGCGGCCGTGGGGGCAGGCGAACAGGTCGAGCAGCGGCACCGAGATGCTCGGTCGGGTGAGGCCGTCGTAGAACCCCTCGACCAGCAGGGCCCGGAGCTGCTCGGGGGGAGCCGGCGGGACGGTGCACCAGAGGTGGGTGATGCGCCCGGGACCGGTGAGGTCGCAGAGCGTGACCCGCTCGCCGGGCTGGACCCGGCGGCTGGGGGCACCCTTGCGGCCGCCGGCCTCCGTGCCCCCCGCCCCCCGCTCTCCGGTGGGGTTCTCGAAGGTGACGGCCCGGCAGTCGAGGGTGGGATCGATGCGGGACGGGTCGCCGAACATCGCCCGATGCTACGCGCGGTCGGGGGGTGCCACCCCGGGGCGCACCCCGATGTTCTGTGGCGCACCCCGATGTTCTGTTCTGCAGAAGGTGTCCACAGCGACACCTTCTGCAGAACAGAAGGGTGCGTCAGGGGGAGGCGGCGGCCACGAGGCGTCGTCCGCTGGCCTCGAAGTACGCCTCCACCGCCCGACCCGCCGCGTCACCGTCGCCGCGCTCCACCGCGTCGAGGACCGCTCGGAGCCCGATGGCGACCGCGGCGCCGTCCTCGAACGCGGCGGCGAAGCTCTCCGGGGCCACGCCGTAGGTCGACTCCACCCACCGGATGAGTCCGGCCAGCGGACGGTTGCGGGTGGCGGCGATCAGCACCGAGAAGAACGTCAGATCCGCTTGGAGGCGGGCGGTGGCATCTGGGGCCGCCATCACCTCCTCGAAGGCGGCGCGCAGCGTCTCGACGTCGGCCACATCCGCCCGCTGGGCGGCCAGCCGGCCGATGAGCGCTCCCAGCCCGGAGCGCACCTCGATCAGCTCGCCGATCAGCTCGGGGCCGATCTGGCTGGCGAGCTGCCGCACGATCGCCGGATCCGACAAGGTCGTCGGGTCCTGTACGACCGTGCCGCTGCCCTGCCGGCTGCGGACCAGACCGATCTGCTCGAGGCGGGCCAGGGCCTGGCGGAGCGACGTGCGGTTGACGGCGAGCTGCTCGGCGAGATCGCGCTCCGCCGGCAGGGGCTCGCCCACCGGCAGTCGTCCGTCGAGGACCGCCTCGATGATGGTGGCGGCGATCTGCTCGTCGAGGGCGACACGAGCGGGTGGGGTGAGTCGGGTGGTCATCGGGCATCCGGAATCGGTTGACTTGTCCAGTGGTCCAACCAATATACTCCGGTCGGCCTCGACGCCGTGGTCCGGCCGCACCGGCCGCACCGACCGACGAACCGGAGGAGCCCCATGAGCTTCCTGCTCGACCCGCCACTGCTCGTGGCCACCGGCGCCGCGGTGGAGCGCCTCGTCCCCGAGGAGCACCGCGGCGTCGCCGATGCCGCCGTGCTCGGGGTGTTCGTGGGGGTGTCCTACGCGCTCTACCTCAACGTGCGCGCCGCGGACGTCATCTGGAAGCCCTGGTTCCGGGCCGAGAACGGGCGCGACTTCATGCTCCGCTCTGGGGTGATCCCCCGTTGGCCGGTGCGCTCCGAGCGGGCGACCGACGCGGTCGCCGCTGCCATGTTCTGCCTGTACCCGGCCTGGTACGTGCTGGGCCGGCGGCTGGGCCGCCGCCGTGGCTGACCGTCTGCGCCCGGCCGTCCGGGCGGTCTGCGCCACCATCCTCCCTCCGGAGGCGGGAGGGCCCTCACCCGAGGAGCTGGCCGGCCAGGTGCTCAACTACATGGGCCAGATGCCGCCGGTTGCCCGCAAGGCCAGCGGGCTGGGCTTCGTGGGCGTTGCCACGGCCATGCGGGTCGCGGCGCGGGGCACGAGCGCCGAGGCGCTGCCCGTGCACCGGCGCACGGCGCTGATGAGCCGCCTCGTGGCGACCCGCCCGGAGGTGGCCGCCGCCGTCGACGGGGTGAAGGCCGTCGTGATGCTGGTCTACGGCGCCAACCGCCACGCCGAGGAGATCACCTCGACGGCGCGGGCGGCTCCACCCGTCCGCCCGGATGCGGCGTTGTACGTGGTGGCCTCTCCGCAGTGGCCGAGCACGAGCCGTGCCGATGCGGTGGTGATCGGATCGGGCGCCGGGGGAGCGTTCGCGGCGCGGACGCTGGCCCGGGCGGGGGTCGAGGTGGTGGTGGTGGAGGAGGGGCGCCGCTGGAGTGTGGACGAGCTGCGCTCCATGCACCCCCTCGACCGCTACTCGCGCCTGTACCGCGACGCCGGCACCACCGTGGCGCTGGGATGGCCGCCGGTGGTCCTTCCCATCGGCAGGGCCGTCGGCGGCACCACCGTGGTGAACTCCGGCACCTGCTACCGCCCACCGGGCGGCGTGCTGACGCGCTGGCGCGACGAGTTCGGTCTCGCCCTGGCCGATCCCGGCCGCCTCGACCCGCTCTTCGACGACGTGGAGCAGACCCTGGCGGTCGCCCCGGCGCCGCTGGAGGTGATGGGGAACAACGGGAAGCTGGCGCTCGCCGGCGCGGCGGCGCTGGGGTGGGAGGCCGCACCGATCCCCCGCAACGCGCCCGGGTGCTGCGGGTGCTGCCAGTGCGCGCTGGGCTGTCCCCGCAACGCCAAGTACGGGGTGCACCTGAACGCGCTGCCCCAGGCCTGCGACTCGGGTGCCCGCATCCTCAGCGAGGCGAGGGTGCGACGGATCCTCCACGAGGACGGGCACACCACCGCCGTGGTGGCCCAGCGTCCCGACGGCTCGGAGATCGTGATCCGCACGGCCTGCGTGGTGGTGGCCGCCGGTGCGGGAGAGACCCCGATGCTGCTGTGGCGCAGCGGGCTGGGGGAGCACCCCGAGCTGGGCCGGAACATGGCGATCCATCCTGCCCTCAGCGTGACCGGGAGGTTCGCCGATCCCGTCCTGGCCTGGAAGGGCGTGCTGCAGAGCGCGGCGATCCACGAGCTGCACGACCGGGAGGGGATCTTGATCGAGGCCACCTCGACGCCGCCGGGGATGGGCTCGATGGTGCTGCCAGGGCATGGTCCGGAGCTGCTGGCCGCCGTCGCCGACGCCGAGCACCACGCGCAGCTCGGTGCCATGATCGGCGACGAGGGCTCGGGGCGGGTGCAGTCGGTGCGGGGCCACACGGTGTTGCGCTACGACCTGTGCACCGCGGACGCCCGCCGGTTGCTCACCGCCGTGGACGCCATGGGCAGGGTGCTGCTGGCGGCCGGTGCCGAGAAGCTGCTCACCGGGATACCTGGCCCGGCGCCGTCCAGCGTCGAGGAGTTGGAGGCGAGCGTCGCCGGAGCCAACCCGCGGCACCTGCACCTCGCCGCGTTCCACCCCACGGGCACAGCTCGCGCCGGCTCGGATCCGCAGCGGTGCCCTGTCGACGCCGAGGGTCGGTTGCGTGGGGTGCACGGGGTGTGGGTGGCGGATGCCTGCACGCTGCCGAGCTGCCCCGAGGTCAACCCTCAGGTGTCGATCATGGCGCTGTCGATGGCGGTGGCCGAGGGGATGCTGGAGCACGGCCTCGTCGGCTGAGCGCCGCCGGGGTGGCGCAACTGGCAGGCGTCAGCCTCGCCGGTGTAGCGCCACGGCTGTCAGTTCGGCGGGGTGGCGCACCCGCCCAGGGCTCAGATGGGTAGGTCGCCGGTGGCGGCCTTGGTGGTGCCGTGGTCCTTGTAGGCGGCGATGGTGCGCTGGGCGATGCGCATCTGGTGGACCTCGTCGGCACCGTCGGCGAAGCGGGCCCAGCGGGCGTGCTGGAACATGTGCGCCAGGGGCGTGTCGGTGGAGTACCCGAGGGCACCGTGCACCTGGATGGAGCGGTCGATCACCCGGTTCAACATGTTGGCCACGAAGTGCTTGGCCATCGACACCTCGCCCTTGAACTCCAACTTGTTGTCGATCTTGTAGGCGGCGTGCAGCACCATGAGCTTCGCCTGGTAGAGCTCCATAGCCGAGTCCGCGATCATCCACTGGATGCCCTGCTTCTCGGCCAGCAGGGAGCCGTGGGCGTAGCGGTTGAGGGACCGGTCCACCATCATGTCGAGGGCCACCTCGGCCTGGGCGATCCAGCGCATGCAGTGCGCCAGGCGGGCAGGACCGAGGCGGTACTGGCCGAGCAGGTGGCCCTGGCCGCGACCGCCGAGCATCTGCGACTCGTGCACCCGCAGGTCCTCGATGCGGATCTCGGAGTGCCCGGTTGAGCCGTGCATGGTCTCGATCTGGCGGACCTCGTCCCAGCCGTCGGAGGGGATGTCCACGATGAAGGCCGTGTTGGCCGCCTGGGGCAGCTCGGGGTCGTCCTCCGTGCGGGCGATGAGGATGGCGAAGCTGGAGCGGTGGGCGCTGGAGATGAACCACTTGTGGCCGTTGATCACCCACTCCTCGCCGTCCTGGTAGGCGTTGGTGCGGATGAGGGTGGGATCCGAGCCGGCGACCTCGGGCTCGGTCATGGCGAAGCAGCTCATGACGTGGCCCTCGCACAGCGGCCGGAGGTACTTCTCCTTCTGCTCGTCGGTGCCCCAGTGCAACAGCGTGTGCATGTTGCCCTCGTCGGGGGCCTGGCAGTTCATCACCCACGACCCGTAGTACGACTTGGCGGCCTCGGCCTGCACCATCGCCATCTGGGTGTGGGTGAGGCCCATGCCGCCCCACTCCTCGGGCATGTGGGGCAGCCACAGCCCGGCGTCCCTGGCCTGGGCGCGCATCTCGAGCAGCACCTGGATGTACTTGCCGCGGTCCACCTCGTCGGGGTCGCCGATGCGGGACTCGCCGAGCATGACCACGCTCTGGATGAAGTCGTGCACCCGGAGGCGGAGCTCCTCGAGCTCGGGAGGGAAGGTGAAGTCGATGGGCATGGTGCCGTCTCCGGGTCGCTCGTCGATGGTGGTCCCTGCCACCTGGGGCGGGAACCCACCGGAGCGTAGAGCCTCCGCGTCGTGGGTCGAAGCTCGCCGCGACCCACGCGGGGGTGGTGGTTGCCCGCTCGCGCAAGCCTGTCAGCGGGGATGGAGGTGGAACCTGCCGCCCTGCAGGGGACGGACCACGTCGAAGTGCCGATGGTCGAGGCTGAGCAGATCTCGGGTGCCGAGGCGTTCGGCCATCACGACCTGGTGGGCGTCCGCCAGCCCGATGGACTGGTCGCGATATCGGGCGACGACGGCGAGGGCCGAGTGCAGGTCGGCCTCGTCTGCGGCGACGATGTCGAACGCGCCCCCTGCGAGCTCTTCGAGCACGGCCAGCTCGGCATCGACGCCCACGCGGGTCGCCACGAGGTAGTCGAGCTCCGCCACCACGAGCGGCGACACGGCCAGCGGTTCGTGCAGCTTCCGGATCGTCTCCTGGACCGCTTGGTGGTGGGGGTCGGCGGCGTCGAAGAAGGCGAGGAGTCCGCTCGTGTCCGCGATCACCGATCCTCGCCGAAGCCGGCCAGGAGCTCGTCGACGCGCTCGGCCATCGGCTCCTCGCTGCGGAACAGCCCGCCGCGGGGGGTCGGTCGCGGCAGGGCCGAGTCCAGGGAGCGACGGATGACCTCGGCCTCGGAGATCCCGTTGCGCTGCGCGGCCTGCTCGACGCGGCGCTTCAAGTCCTCGGGGAGGTACACGGTGGTCTTGTTCACCGATGTATGGTACCACCGCTGGTGCCATACATCATTCGTCCGGCTGGGTGGCCGGAGGTCAGCGGCCGTCGACCGACCGGTGCACCGACTCCATCTGCTCCCAGTCGACGTCGTCGAAGCCGAACAGCGCCACGGGGAAGAGCTCGTTCTCCTCGGCCTCGGCGTGGGCGGCCAGCGCGTAGTACCAGTGGCGGTCGAAGCCCCCAGCCAACAGCACCTCGTGGATCTCGGCGTGCTCCGCCTCGAAGGCCTGCCGGTCCGCCGGGCTGAGGTCACCGGTCTCGCCGAGCAGCGGGTAGAGCCCCCGCTCCTCCTTCTCCACGTGGCGGTCGAGCACCTCGAGGAGTCGTTCCACCGCCGCGGCGGCTTCGGCGTGACCGTGCGCCTCCGCCGCCACCCATGCGCGCTCGAGGATCTCCTCGTGCTCGAAGGTGAGCTCGGCGATGGCCGGGATGCTCCGGCAGCCGCAGTGGTCGCACATGGTCGATCGGCCGGGACTTCTGGTGCTCAGAGCTGGGGTGGCAAGGCCTCGGCCACCCGCCGGAGGTGCTCGCCCGCGGAGGCGAAGTGCTCGGGGTGGGTGAAGATCCAGAACCGGTCGTCGCGCACGGCGGCGACCACCTGCGCGGCAACCTCGGCCGGAGGTAGCCCGCTGCTCTCGAGGGCACCGCGGAACAGGTCGAGCAGCTCCTGTTCCTCCTCGTTGAGCTGGCCCACCGGGGACGGACCCAGCTCCTCGGGCCAGTTGCGCTCGGCGTCGACGATCCGGGTGGCCACCATCCCCGGGCACAGCGCGGAGACCCCGACGCCCTTGTCGTGGACCTCGAGGTACAGGCGCTGGGTGAGCCCGACCACCGCGTGCTTGGTGGCGCAGTAGGCGGGCCCGACCGGGGAGGGCATGACGCCGGCCATGGAGGCCGTGTTGACGATGTGGCCCTCTCCCTGCTCCAGCAGGATCGGCAGGAACGTGTGCACCCCGTGGACGATCCCGAAGAGGTTCACGTCCACCACCCATCGCCAGGTGGCCAGGTCCCACGGCGGTCCCTGCCCGCCGACCCCGGCGTTGTTGCACACGACGTGCACGGCGCCGAAGCGGTCGAGCGCGGCCGCCGCCAGCTCGTCGACCGACTCGGGGCGGGTCACGTCGGTGGGCACGGCCAGCACCTCGGTGCCCCCGGATCGCAGGCGAGCCTCGGTCTCGGCCAGGGCGGCAGCTTCGATGTCGGCGGCGACGATCGACATGCCCTCGGCGGCGAAGGCGTCGCAGAGGGCCGCGCCGATGCCGCTGCCTGCTCCTGTCACGACCGCCGTGCGGCCGGCGAGCTCCTGCATGTCACCTCCGGGTGCTGGGACGAGCGGCCAGGCTAGTTCCGCCGAGGAAGTCGGAGGATCCCGCCGGTGGCGGTTCGGGCGGGACCGGTCGTGCTCCGCCTGGGTCATACAACGAATCGGTCAGTTGATACAATGAGATCTCGTTCTACTGGAAGGAGGGTCTGGTGACCGCCAGCCACGTGATGAAGGTGTCGTCGAACGGCCAGGTCTCGATCCCCGCCGAGACCAGGGCTCGCTGGCACGCCGACCGGGTGATCGTCGTCGATCTGGGCGACCGGATCGTGATGCGGCCACTGCCCGACGACGCGGTCGGATCGCTGGTGGGCAAGTACGCGGACGTCGGTCCGTCCAGCGACGACGCGAGGCGGGCCGCTCGCGACGAGGGCGTGCGCACCGAGACCCGCAGACCCCGGTGACGGTCCTCGACGCGTACGCGGTCATCGCACTGCTCAAGGGCGAGCCGGCGGCGTCCGAGGTGCAAGCACTCATCGAAGCAGGCGGCGCAGCACTCACATCAGTCGGTGTTGCCGAGGTGCTCGATCACCTCGTTCGAGTCGTCGGAGCGAGCGACGAGGACGCGTCGCTCGACCTCGCGCAGCTCGGGCTGCTCGACTCAGACATCGTCGACGAGCGAGCAGGGAGCGCGGCAGGACTCATGAGGGCACGCCACTACCACCGGACACAGCGTGCCATCAGCGTCGCCGACTGCATCGCCGCGGTCGTCGCCGCTCAGACCGGCAGACCGCTGGTCACCTCGGACCCCCATCTGCTCGACCTCGCGCACGACGAGGGCGTCGCGGTGATCGTGCTGCCGGACACGCACGGTCGCCGCTGGTCGCCCGGGAGACCGTGAGCAGACGGCGCACTGCAGCCCGGGCCAGGAGGATCCTCAGATCGTCTCGACGTCGCTGCGCGCGCCCGGGGCGTCGGCGAGTCGCTCGTCGCCGGTCAGCAGCGGGACCTCCATGAGCTCGGCCAACGCGACGTACGCGGCGTCGTAGATCGTGAGGTTGTGCCGCAGCTCCCAGCAGCGAGCCAGCAGCGGCTTGTGCGGGGCGCGCTCGATCCGCATCGCGTCGAGGTCGGCGAGCGCCAGTTCGGCCCGTCGCTCGTCGAGGTGCCCGGCGGCGACGAGGCGACGCCAGGCGGAGGCGACCTCGAGGTCGATGACCTGTGGTGCCGCGAGCCGTTCACCTCTGAGCCTCGCCCGAACCCGGTCGCCGTCGGGGCCGTCGTCCGCGAGACCGGTCACGACGACGCTGGCGTCGACGACGATCACCGCGAGTCGCGCTCGGCGCGGATCTCCGCGACCGCGGCATCGAGTGGGACCTTCCCCCCGGCCCTCCCGCCGGCGCGGTCGAGCACCTCGTCCAGCGTCGGAGTGCGCGCCTCCTCCTCGAGGCGGGAGAGGAGGTACTCCTGCAAGGACATGCCGGCGGCGGCGGCCCGCCGCTTCAGCGTGGCGTGCACCTCGCTCGGGACGTCCTTCACCTGGATGCTCGTCATGGGCACAGAGTAGCGCCGATCTGGCGCCACAGCATGCACATTGGCGCTCCAGCATCGAACGACGTCAGGGCCGGCGGCGAGGGAACGGCGAACCCGAAAGCGCTCCCGACGTGGACGATGGCGATGGAGCGCGCTGCGGCCTGGTGGGTCAACCCTCGGCGGCGGCGGGCATCGCGGCCTGCGCGTCGTCGGCCCCCTCGCCGTTCTCGGCAGGGCCGGAGGGCTCCTCCGCGGTGGCGTGCCGAGGCCGGTTGAGGCGGCGACGGCTCTCGAGGCGCTTGCGGCCGGACGCGGCGCGCGGCTTGCGCTCCCGAGGCGGGGGGACCTGGATCGTCGGCTCGACGATCCCCTGATCGGCTCCCCGTGCGTGGCGGACCAGCGCGACGACGAGGCCGAGCACCAGCTTCAGGCCGCCGACGACCATGGTCCGGTACACGTGCGCTCGCCGGGGGGAGTGGTACAGCATCGACGCCACCTGGGGCTCGCGCAGCAGCTCCATGAACTCGGCGAAGTCCGACGCCTCCAGCGGCATGATGTAGTCCCACGACATGGGCTCGTCCATCCGACCGCTGACGTACAGGCAGTCGCCGCTCTTGGCCACCTTGCCGTCGCGCAGGTAGAGGCGGACCGTGCGCTTGCCGAGTCCCTTCGACCAGAAGTCCATCAGCCCACCAGGCCTTTCTCCCGCGCTTCGGTGACGAAGGCGGGCTCGGTCCACCAGCGGTCGAGGCCCAGGTCGTCGGCCACGACCCCGGCCGCGTTGTAGCCCCCGGCGAGCAGGATCATCCCGCCCGGCCACACGCTCGCCCCCGCCATGTACAGCCCCTCGATGGGCGTGCGGTAGGAGGAGCAGTCGGCGTTGGGGCGGTTGGAGAGCATCTGCGTGGGCACGTAGGCCCCGTGCTTGATCGAGCCGCGCACCATGTTCGGCAGCTTGGCCTCGATGTAGCGGGGGTGGTTCACGTAGCTGCGGATGACGTTGGCGTCGGCCAGGTTGGGCGCGTACTCCGCCCAGAGGTCGAAGATCTGCTTGCCGTAGCCCGCGGCCAGGTCGTCCCAGTCCCCCGCGGCGTTGTCGTAGGGGGCGAGGGTCTCCCAGCACCCGACCGACGACCCGGGCTCCACGTCGATGGGCGCCTGCATCGGATCCAGGTCCGACAGCGTCATGGCGGCGCCTGCGAGGCGGAGCTCCCCGCGCTTGACCGCCTCGATGTGGGCGAGCACGTCGTCCATCGTCTCGAAGCCCATGATCTTGATCAGGGCCTGGTCGGCGAGGGGATCGAACTCGGCGGCGGCCAGCACGGGTCGCCGGTCCAGGGCGTAGTGGACGTTGAGCAGGCTGGTCGACTCCCACTCCCACGCCTTGGTCTGGTCGACCAGCGATGGGGCGGCCTGGTTGCAGACCTCCTCGCCCACCATGTCGAGCAGGGTCATCTGCGGGTCCGTGGTGGCGATCACGCACCGGGCGAAGACCTCCTCGCCGCCACCCAGCCGCACGCCGACGGCCTTCGTGCCCTCGCAGAGGATCTTCTCGACGGTGGCTGCACGCTCCACCGACACGCCGTTGTTGTTGGCGAAGCGGGCCAGGGAGCCCGCCAGCTGGTGGGAGCCGTTGGAGATCACGCTGGCGTGGAGGAGGCGTGTGTAGAACAGCGGCAGCAGGAACCCGAGGCCGCCCTCGGGGTCCATCCCGTACATGGTGCCGATGTAGAGGATCGCCGCCTTGAGCAGCTCGTTCTCGAAGCCGGCGGCCTCGAGGGTCTCCACGAAGCTCTCCTCGGCCATCTCGTTGACCACCCTGCCCACGTCGCTGCGCTCGTAGGACACGGCCATGTCGAGCAGGGGCATCGGGAGGGAGTAGGTGGCCGGGATGAGCGCCTCCTCGACGATCGTGTACCAGTCCTCCATCACCTCCACGTAGGCCTCGGCGTCCGCGGGGGAGAAGCGGGCGATGCTCTGGGCGCTGCGCTGGATGTCGGGGTAGAGCGTGAGGGCGCGCCCGTCGCGTGTGAGGATGGCCGCCGAGGCCTCGGGGTGCCGGTAGGTGCAGCCCCAGCTCTCCAGGTCCAGGTCGGTGTACGCCGGGGCGACGTCCATCATCATCATCAACTTGGCGTGGGTGTTGAACCGGAACCCCGACCACTCGTCGGTGATGAGGCCGCCGCCGAGCTCGTGGTGGCGTTCCACGATCAGGACCTTGGCCCCGGCCTTGGCCAGGTAGCCCGCCGCGGTGAGCCCGTTCGGCCCGCCGCCGACGATGATGACGTCGTAGTTCTTGTCGAGGTTGTCCATCGTTCGCTCCTTGCCGCCCTGCTCAGAACGCCGGGTCCGGGACGATGCCCCGCCGGGCGAGCACCTCTCGCCCAGCCTCGAGCGCCTGGTAGCGCCACCAGTCCGACTGGGCCTCCTTCACGCCGAGGTCGTCGGCCACGGCGGTGGCCGCCACGTAGCCGGCGCCGAGCGAGGACGTGCCGAAGGGCCAGATGCCGTTCGACAGGTAGAGGTTCTCGAACGGGGTCCGGGGCGCCCCGCAGCCGGGGAAGGGGCGGGCGGTGCCGTACCAACGGAGCCCCACCGGGCCACCGGCCGTCCCCCCCATGACCTGGCTCGGGTTCTTGCGGAAGTAGTCCAGCGGCGAGTTGCAGTACCGCTCGACCACCGAGTCCATCAGGCCCGGGTTGTACTCGCGCAGGAGGTCGTCGATCCTGTCGCCGTAGTCCTCGCGGATGCGGTCCCAGTTCTCCGCGCCGCCGTGCTCGGGCAGGTGCCAGGGAACGTTGGCCCACGACATCATCGTGTAGCGCCCCGGCGGCGCCTGCGAGGGGTCGGCCAGGGAGTAGCCCTGCACCGACAGGCCGGCGACCAGGGGAGGGTCGGGGAGGATGTCGTTCTCCAGGCAGTGCTGCATACGGCGGATGTCGTCCACCGACTCGATGCCGTAGTTGAAGCCGTAGCCGGTGTCGAGGCCGTCGGGGTAGCCCTCCCAGTGGGGGGGGCGGTCGAGCACCCAGTAGTTGCAGAAGAGGACGACCTCGTCGTTCTTGTAGGCCCTCACACCGTCGGCCACCCAGTCGGGCAGCTTCTCCTCGCCGATGAGGTCGAAGAAGGTGGGTTGCGCCGTGAGGTTGGAGACGACGGCCCGGCGGGCCCGGACCTCGGCTTCGGGGTAGGCGGCGTGCTCGGAGAGCACCACCCCCTTGGCCTCGCCGTCCTCCATGATGATCTGATCGACGGGACAGCCTGTGAAGAGGCGCCCGCCGTGGGCGGCGAAGGCCGAGCACAGGGCGTGTGTGACGGCGTGGCTGCCGCCCCGGGCGGTCCAGGTGACGCTCTGCACGCACTGCAGGATGGGGAACACGATGGGCATCACCGTGTTCGGGCCCTTCTCCCACGGATGTGCTCCCGCCGTCACGCAGTTGGTGAGCACGGCCGTGCGGATCTTCTCGTCGTGGTAGACGGCCTCGGCCAGCTCGATGCCCGTGAGGGTCTCCGGGTTGTCGGGGATCTCCGGGATGATCATCTTGAGCAGGCCCGCCAGTCCCGTGGGCGACACCGCCTCTTCCGGACCCTGCTCCGGTGCGCAGAACTGGGTGGTGTGGATGGTGGCGTGCATCATGTCCGCCAACGTGTTGTAGGCGGTGCGGAACAGCTCTGCGTCGTGCTCGTTGATCGACGCCCAGTGCTCGTACTGCTTGCGGGCGCTGAAGGAGTGGAACTTCACCGCGCTGCGGTCGCGGAAGGGGTGGAACATGCCCCACTCGCCGGAGGTGAGCATCTCGAGGCCGAAGCGCTCGAGCTCGAGGTCGCCGTAGACCGGCGACCACATGGTGACGAGGTTGCTGGCGCACAGGTTCACCTTGGCGCCGGGCTGCATGACCTCCTCGGTGCAGGCACCGGCGCCGGCCTCGAGCTTGCGCTCGAAGCAGGCCACGCTCAGCCCGCTGCGCTGGAGGTAGGTGGCGGCGGTGAGGCCGTTGATGCCTCCGCCGATCACGATGACGTCGTACTCGCGCTCAGGCCCCGGCATCGTCGCCGACCTCCTCGTCCTGCTGCGGTGTCGCGGCGACACCTTCGGCTTCCCAGTCGACGACGGCGTCGTCCCAGTCCTCGGCGGTGTCCTTCTCGGCCACACGGCGGAGGAGGACGTCCTTCGTGGGTGCGGCGGCGCCTCCCGGCTTGCCCGTGAGGGCGAGGCGGATGGTGCGCCACAGGAAGATCACCCCGCTGGTGGCCGCGGTGCGGAAGATCCGACCACGTCCCTCGCTTCCGGCGAGGAATCGGAGCGAGTCCGGCTTCTGGAGGAGGTCCAGGAACTCGACGATGTCGTCCTCTTCGAGGGACACCTGGTAGTCCCAGTAGGTGGGGGCGTGCATCACCCCTTCGATGACGAGATAGCCGTCGGTGTCGGCGAGCAGCTCGCGCTCACCCAGCGTCAGGCTCAGCACCCTCCTGCCGAGGCCTTTGGACCAGAGATCCATCCGTGCTCCTCACGCCCCCCCGGGTGATCCCGGGCTACGTTCATGCCTGCTCCGGAGCGTCGATCGTCTCCGGCTTCGCTGTCTTAGTCTAGATAAGTTACTGTGCCTAATACAAGTGTCCGGGTCTCCACCCCGCGTGGATGCCAGAGCCGGGCACGAGGCGTTGCGACGAGGGGAGCCGGTATGACGGAGATCGCTCCGCCCCGTTCCGGGGGCGAGCCAGCAGCGGTGTGGGGCACCCTCCAGGGGCGCGAGCGGCACGTGCTGGAGGACGTCGACGGCTCCGTGCGCGAGCCGCTGTGGCTGGACGGCCTCGCCACCCAGCGGGCCATGCTGCGCGACGAGATCCCGCGCATCATCGCCGGCCACCGTGGGGGCCACAGGACCCGCCGCGGCGGTGCGATCCTCGGCGCCGCGGCACGACAGGGTGCCGGCCTGGTGCTGGTGGACCGACCGTGGGCCGGGGGAGAGCTCGACGGATCGAGAGCGGCTGCGCGGCGCGCCCGGCTGCTGTTCGAGTCGCTGGGGCCGACCTTCATCAAGCTCGGTCAGATCGTCTCGGGCGGTCCCGGGCTCTTCCCCGACGAGCTGGTGGAGGAGTTCGCATCGTGCCGTGACGCCGTCCCCCCCGTGCCCTGGGAGCAGGCTCGGCAGGTGCTGGCCGAGGACCTGCCAGGCGGAGCCGACGTGTTCGCCCGCATCGACCGCGAGCCCTTCGCCGCCGCCAGCATCGCCCAGGTGCACCACGCCACGCTCCCCGACGGGCGCGACGTCGTGGTCAAGATCCAACGCCCCGGGTTGGCCAGGCGGGTGCGTGCCGACCTGGAGCTGCTGTCGATGTTCTCCCGGGCCGGGCTGCGCTTCTCTCGGGCGCTGGAGGCTGCCAACCCGCTGGCGGTGGTGGAGTACGCAGCAGAGACCCTGCTCGAGGAGCTGGACTTCCGCCTCGAGGCCGAGAACCAGCTCGACGTGGGCGAGGCGGTGCGACGCTCCGAGGTGCACGACGGCGTCGCCGTGCCCCGGCCCCACCCCGTGCTGGTCACCCGTCGGGTGCTCACCATGGAGCGGCTGCACGGGTTCCCCTTCTCGGAGTCCCAGGCGGCCCTCAATGCCGGCATCGACACCGTCGCCATGCTGCGCGCCGGGATGAGCTGCTTCCTGGAGGGCGCCATGGTCCACGGGGTGTTCCACGGCGACCTGCACGGAGGCAACGTGCTCGTGTGCCACGACGGCCGCTACGGCATCCTCGACTACGGCATCGTCGGACGGCTCTCTCCGGCCGAGCGGCGAGCGTTCGCCTCGATGATGGCGGGGATCGTGACCGGCGACATCGAGGCGCAGATCGTGGCGATGCAGGACATGGGGGCGCTGCCCGCGGACGTCGACCCGGCGGCCATCGCCGCGGAGGTCCCCCACCTGCCCTTCTTCGAGCTGCGCATGCCCACCGCCGCAGAGATCGCCGAGATGATGAAGGGCATGGTCCACACCCTCCTGCGGCTCCAGTTCCGCTTGCCCAAGCTGCTGGTGCTGCTGGCCAAGAACCTGATCTTCCTGGACGACACGATCGCCCGCTACGCCCCTGGGTTCGACCTCGCCGGTGAGGCGGGCGCGGCCTTCCAGAAGATGGCGGTCACCACCCGGGAGATGGATCCCTCGGCCGACTCGACCCCGCTGCCCCGCGTGCGTTGACCGCTGGGCCGCCGGAGGTGGCGGCCGTCTCAGGGACGTGAGGGCAGCGAGGAGCGGGGCGCGGTGCACCGGTGCTCAGAGCTTCCCTTCGGCACGCAGCCATTCCAGGGTGTCCTCGGCGATCTCCCGCAGCGACGGCGGGTCGTAGCCCAGCTCCTCGATGGCCTTGTCGGAGGAGGCGTACCAGCAGTGCCGGAACGCCTTGGAGAAGGAGCGTGACAGCTTCGGCGGGCGCTTGTTGACCGCGGCCACGACCTCGGCGGCTGCCCCCAGCACCCAGAACAGGGAGACCGGGAGCTCGTAGCGCGGCGGCTTCACCCCCGCCACGTCGGCGATGACCTCGGCGAGCTCCAACTGGGTGGCGTTGGGGCCGCCCAACAGGTAGTTCTCGCCGGTGCGGCCCTTGTCGTAGGCCAGCAGGTGGGCACGCCCGACCTCGCGGATGTGGCAGAAGGACGTCTTGGCCGGCATCACCGCCGGCAGCTTCCCGGTGGCGATCTGCTTGAACAGGATCGTGAAGTTGTGGTCGCGCGGGCCGAGCACGGCGAAGGGGTTGAGGATGACGCCGTCGAGGCCGTCGGCGATGCCGACCCTCACCTCCTGCTCGCCCAGCCACTTCGTGCGGTCGTAGTTGACGGGTGAGACCAGCGCCTTTGACCGGCGCTCCTCGGTGTAGGGGGCCTTGATCTGCCCGTAGGCGGCGCCGCTGGAGGTGTAGACGAACCTGCCCGCACCGTTGTGCAGGGCGGCGTCGACCATGTTGCGGGTCCCCAGCACGTTGTCGCGGTACTGGGCGTCGTACTCCCGCGGCCAGAAGGTGAGGTTGCCGGCCACGTGGAAGACGCAATCGACTCCTTCCGGCATGTCCTCACGCAAGCGGGCGGGATCGTGCAGGTCGGTCTCCACCCAACGGATGGGGTAGTCCTCGAGCCCCCGCTTCCCGGAGGTGGAACGGCGGGAAGCGGTCACGTCCCAGCCCGCGTCGCAGAGCTGGATGGCGACCTCGGAGCCCACGAAGCCTGATGCTCCGGTGACGAACGCGTGCGGCATGTTGTGAAGCCTTTCTTGCGGATGCGGCGAGCCCCGAGGCTCACTCCATGTGGCGGACGATGCTGCGGTACACCCTCGACACGCGGGGGAACGAGTCGATCATGTCGCCCCAGAGGTCGAAGTAGTCGCGGTGGTCGACGACGAGGCCGTCGTCGTCCAGGACCAGTCGCGAGACGCCGTCGTCGGCGAGGGGCGGGATCCGGTCGCGGATCACCATCTCGTTGGTCCACTCCACGAAGATGACGTTGCCGTGCTGGGCGGCGCTGTGCACGGTGTTGCGGAGCTCCTTGCAGCGCTGCGGGAACCGCAGGAGCATCTCGATCACCGCGTCGCGCCCCTGCACGGTCTGAATCGCATCGCGGAAGCGCACGTCGGGGTGGTAGTACTTGCGCACGATCGACACGTCGACCCCCTGGCCCGTGTCGGACTTGCCACGGAAGGAGAACATCTCCCGGGCCTTGTCGACGTCGAAGGGCTCGGACGGCTTGGTCCCCGCGGTGGTGTCGCTGGTCATGGTGCGCTCCTCGCTCGCCTGGTTCGGGGTCCGCCACCGCGTTGGCTTAACGGTGTTCACCCCCTCGGCTAACGTAGCAAGGATCAGCCGGGCGGTCGACCCCGCCAACCGGCACGTGAGCGAAAGGCCTCGGCATGGACACCAGCGACCTCCGCGGATCGTGGATCGGCGTGACCGGCGCGGGCAGCGGCATCGGCGAGGCCATCGCCGTCGCTGCCGCCGAGCGGGGCGCCCACCTGGCGATCTGCGACCTCGATGCCGATCGGCTCGACGCGGTCGAGAGCAGGTTGCGGGGCGGTGGCGCCGACGTGGTGGCCAGCGTCGTCGACGTGGCCGAGGAAGGCTCCGTGCGGCGGTTCGCCGATGCCGTGCACGCCCGGACCGACGCCCTCGACGTGCTGGTCAACAACGCCGGGGTGACCATGGCGGCCAGCGCACTCGAGACCACCGCGGCCGACTGGGAGTGGGTGCTGGGCGTCGACCTGATGGGAGTGATCCACGGGTGCAGCTCGTTCGTCCCCGCGATGCGGGATCGGGGCCGGGCTGGGCACGTCGTGAACATCTCCTCCATGGACGGGCTCGCCGCCATGGAGGGCTTCGCCGCCTACTCGACGGCCAAGTTCGCCGTCGTGGGGTACTCCGAGAGCCTGCGGGCGGAGCTGCGCCGACACCGCATCGGGGTGACGGTGGTCTGCCCTGGACCGATCCGCTCGGCGCTGGTGGCCGACATGCCCGAGCGGGGTCGGTTCGCCGGGGCCTACTCCTCCCGCATCCGTGAGGAGAACCGCCGCAAGGGCGTGCCCGCCGAGCGTGTGGCGAACGCCGTGTTCACCTCCATCCGGCGCAACCGGGCGGTCTGCCCCGTGACACCGCTGGCGTGGATGACCTACTACATGAAGCGGCTGACGCCGTCCATGACGGCTCGGATGCTCGATCGGGTCGAGCAGCAGTTCCTCACCGACTAGGCATCGGAGGACGGGGAGGTCGGCTCCGGCTGCTTCGCTTGGCTCGCCTGCGTGGACTCGCCGGGCCCGGTGACGGCAGGAGCGGTTCCGCCCTCGTCGCCGGAGGACGCCCACATCCCGACCGCCAGCAGGTCGTCCAGCGGCGGCCAGGGGTAGTCGGGGTTGGAGATCATCAGCGACGTGAGACCGTGGATCGACGCCCAGAGGGCGCACGCCACGGTGAAGGGGTCGCCGTCGGGGAACACGCGGCGGTCCAGGCACTCCTGGACGGCGTCGGTCAGCAGCTTGAAGGACTCGGCGGCGGTGAGGGTGAGGCCACCGGTGGCCGACTCGCCGGCACGCTGCATGAACAGGATCCGATACGGCTCGGGGTTCTCCAGGCCGTACTCGACGTAGGCCCGCCCACGCGAGCTCAGGACCTCCAGCGGATCCGCGCCCTCGTCGTCGTCGGTGGCGCTGGCCAGGGCTTCCACGAACCGCTCGAAGTGGCGGGCGCACACCTCGAACATCAAGGCGTCCTTGTCGGCGAAGTGCATGTAGATGGCGGGTGGGGTGCAGCCCACGCCGTCGGCGATGGCCTGGATCGACACGGCGGACTCGCTGCCGGCCTCGAGCAGCAGGCGGTCGGCGACCTCGAGGATCTCTTCTCGCAGCTTGTCGCCCTCGCCGCGCCTGGCGCGCTTGCGGCGTGTCTTGGTGGCCATCGGTCCTCCTGAGCTGAGCGCCCCCGAGCTCAGCGATCTCGTAGCTTTATGCTACTAACTTATCGATCCTAGTTCACGCTTCGTCCACGTCGTCCACGGTCCCCACCGCGCTTCGCACGGCGCGCAGCACCGCGGCGGCCCGCTCCGATGGGTCCGGGAAGCGGGTGCGCAGGGAACCCGAGAGGATCTCGGCAGAGACCGGGGCTCCGGTTGGCACGACGCGCAGGTACTCCGAGACGGGCAGGCCTCCTTCGCCGGGGAGGCACCGTCCCTCGAGGGCGTCGGCGTAGAGGTCGGCGGGGGCCTCCGCCGGTGCGTCGCACAACTGCACGTAGGGCAGCAACGCCGGGTCGAGACCGACCAGATCGGACGGTGAGCAACCGCAGCGGGCGAGGTGGAGGTTGTCGACCAGCACCCCGGCGTTCTCGCGCCCGGTCGCCTGCACCACCGCCAGCGCGGTGGGTAGGTCCGGGATGGACAGGATCGGCGTGAACTCGACCACGCAGCGCACCCCTGCCGGCGCTGCTCGGTCGCAGAGGTGGGCGAGCCGTTCGACGAAGTCGTCCTCGGGCATCCCGAGGCTCACCACCAGCACGTTGCGGGCTCCGATGGCGGCAGCGGCATCGACCACCAGGTCGCCGTCGTCGCCCGACGGCGACACGAACACCGCCTCGACGTCGAGCGCCACCATGTCGTGGGCCTCGAGCCGACCGGCCACCTGCGCCGCGAGGCCGTCGGTCCACGAGGACGCATCGACCCGGATCCCTGCGGCCGGCCATCCGGCGGCAGCGGCGGCGTCGATCAGCTCCAGCGGGCCCCACTCGCCCAGCGTGCCGGCGGCGATGGCCAGCAGCCGCTCGCCGGAGCCTCCGGCCGTGTCGTGGTCGTGCAAGACGTGCTCCTCACATCTGATGGCAGCGGCGTACCCTACCGCCGGGCAGGAGATGTCCGGAGGGTCCGCCTGCCAGGACGGAGCGCCACGTAGCGTGCGGCCATGGCCTTCGCCGAGGTCATGGAGCACGTGACCCGCGGGTTCGAAGCCGTCGGCGTGATCGTGTTGGTCGTGGGCGGCATCGGCGCGCTCGTTCGCGCCGCGGGCAGCGGCAAACGAGGCGGAGACTTCTACCAGACCCTGCGTCGTGAGTTCGGCCACGCGCTGCTCCTGGGACTGGAGATCCTGGTGGCGGCCGACATCGTCAAGACCGTGTCGGTGGACAGCTCGCTGGAGAGCGTGGTGATCCTGGGGGTGCTCGTGATCGTTCGGACGCTGCTCAGCGTGTCGCTCGACGCGGAGATCGACGGCGTGCTGCCGTGGCGTCGCCGCCAGATCGAGCAGGAGTCGGCGGCTCCGGTCGCTGGAGCGCCGGACTGACCCCGTCTCAGCCCGACCCGGCCGGCGTGCCCAGCTCCTCGGTGTCGGCCTGCAGCTCCCGCTTCTCCACCTTCTCGGCCTTCGCCATCTCCGCCTCGATCTTGGACGCCATGTCGGACACGCCCACCACCACCAGTCCGGCCGATCCGCGATCGAGCTCCTCGCCGAGCTCCTTGAGGTCCTTCCGGCTCAGGCCGGCGGTGGCGTGCCCGGCCAGTGCGCCGAGCGCCGCTCCACCTGCGGTGGCGCCGGCGAGCAGCCCTGTGCCGATGGCCGCGGCGGGGAACAGGGCGATCACGAGGCCGGTGGCGAGGCCGACGCCACCACCGAGCACGCCGCCCACACGAGTCGGGGTCTCGTGGTGCTTGACGATCTTCACCTTGCCGTCCTCGCGGCGATGCACCACCGCGGCGTCGTAGGCGTCGATCAGCTCGGCGTCGGTGTGGAGGGACTTCACGGCGGCGTAGTCGGCCTCGGCGCTGGCGAGGTCGGCGTAGGTGCCGACGAAGACGAAGAACGTGTCGATGGGCATGGTCGTGTCTCCTGTTGATCGAGAACTGGAAGGGGAGTTGCCCGCGGCGACCGCAGGGCGCTCCTCGATGGTGGCGACCTCCCCGTGGTGGGCTCCGTCGAGCAGGTGTGCCACCCAGAGGTCCTCTGCCGGCCACCGCTGAGCCCAGTCCACGGTGACGATCTCATAGTAGGGGGGCGTGGTGGCGCCGCTCGGCGGATACAGCTCGTGCAAGGCGTCCACGAGGAAGCCCGCCGCCCGCAGCTCGGCGATCCACTCGCCGTGGCCGGGGTGGTACTCGGTGCCTCCCCCTGGCCACTCGACGCGTCGCAGCGCCCGCTGCGGTCGCTGCAGCTCGGTTCCGGCAAAGCCCCCTGTGTCCGGCACGCAGAGGGCTGCGAGGACGCTGCTGGTCAGGAACACGAGGCGCCCACCTGGCCGAAGCAGGCGTGACGCCTCCGCCAGCCACCGCCTCGGTCGGCACCAGGGCCCGGCACCGTACTCGCTCACGACGAGATCGGCCGACGAGGCTCGCAGCGGCACCGCCTCGGCGGACGCCTCGACCAGGGGGAAGTGCACTCCGAAGCGTCGCTGGCAACCGGTGGCCGTGCGGAGCTGGTGAGGGCTCAGGTCCACCGCCACCGGGCGCGCTCCGAGCCGGGCCAGCTGGGCGGACAGGTACGCCGTGCCGCATCCGAGCTCGACCACTCGCGCGCCCGAGACGTCGCCGAGCACTCCCAGCTCGCGTTCGGGAACCCCGAAGAGCCCCCAACCGATCCCGTCGTCGGCCCACCGTCGAACGGCGTCCTCGTCGGTGAACTCCTCGTTGACCGACGCCCAGAGGTCCTGCGCGACCTGCACCGTCGAGGGGCCCTCGTTCACACCGTGCCGGCCCCCGCCTCGTCGCGGTGGGCTGCATCGGCGGGGTTGTCCACAGGCTCATCGCCAGTCTCGACCGCGCTGGCGGAGGCGATCCCCGCGAGGAGCTGCACGACGGCCAGGGGCACGAGGGTGAGCACGGCGATGAGCAGCACGACCTTGCCGGTGGGCTGGTTCCACGCCAACAGGACCAACACCGCCGCCACCAGGGTCACGCCGCGCAGCGCGTTGAGGTTGCGGGCGACCCACGCCGGTACGGGCCCGAGCTCCACCGCCCCGCCGGCCGCTGCCGAGCCCCTTCCGAGCAGCCGGTCCCAGTACTCGCGCAGGCGTCGGGCCGTGGCGGTGGGCCCGGCCAACCAGGCGCCGACCAGGAGCACGGCGCCGATGGCGAACAGCACCCTGGTCGCCTGGAGGATGAAGCGCGTCAGCGTGTCGAAGATCGCGGCGGCGGCGTCGGGCCGCTCGACGCCTGTGGGGAGGTTGGACAGGTACAGCTCGCGACCGACGCCGAACGCCAGGAGCAGGACCAGCATCGACAGCGCCGTGCCGAGACCGACGTTGCGCAGCCCACGACGGCGATCGGGGTCGGCGGCGACCGAGCCGGCCAGGCACCCCAGTGCCAGGATCACCGACAGCCACGACAGGCGGTCGAGCATCCTCGCGCCGGCCTGGAGGTCGGAGAGCTGTCGTGCGTTGACCAGGACGAACTCCACCCCCAGCTTCTCGGCGGGGATCTTGTCGGCGAGGTCGATGCCGAACTGCTGATCGATCGCCTCGAGCACCTTCTGGGCGAGCCCACCCAGCTTGAGCACCACCCGGCCGTCCTCGGCGGAGACGACGTCACCCTTCTCGCCCTTGATGGCCTTCACCAGCCCGTCGTGGCCCACGCGGTTCGCCTCGACCCACAGGCGCTGGAACTCGTCGCTCTCCACGAGCTTGCGCGACGCCGTGGAGATGAGGTTGTCGGCACCGGCGGCGATCGGGACCGCCAGGAACGCTGCCTCCTCGGGGAGCGCGTCCTCGGCCAGCTGTCGGAAGTCGACCTCGTCGCTGACACGCTTCGAGATCCGGTTGGCCACCGCGGACTGCACGGCGGGATCCGAGGCCAGGGGCTCCACGGTCGCCAGGTAGCGGTCCGTGTCGAAGACCTGGTTGCGGACCCACACGGTGAGCACCGACACCGGCAGCAAGGTGGAGCCGATCACGACGAGCAGCACGGCGGCGACGTGGCGTCGCCGCCGCACGACCTTCTCGTGGTGTGCCGGCGCGCTGTGTTCGAGCTCCTCGCGCAGGCTGGCGTTCTCGGCTCGCAGGCGCTCCAGCTCCGCGTGGTCGTCGTGGTCCGGCGCCTCGGGGTCGGGAGGTCCCTTCTCCTCCGAGGCGGGATCCGAGGGCGCTGCGTCGTCCATGGTGGTCGCCGATCCTTCCGTCACCTGGGGACCCGGTGTGCTCGGTGGCGAACATAGGGGGTTCGGGGCGGGACGCGGCTCATCCTACGGGGATGAACCCCCGAGGTCGGCGCGGTGCACTGCGAGAGCCGCGGGGGGCCGGGACCCCGATCCGACTCGCGTCGGGATCAGCCCTTGCGGGACGTCGGGTTAGCTGTGCTAAGTTAGCCGCCTAAAGCTGTCCGAGAGCCGCTGCTCCGAGCGGACCGTCCCTCGTCCCGAACGGCGTCGAGCGGTGGGTCCCACGGGGCGACACCATCGGGACAGCACCACAGGGGGTTGCCGGATGGGGAGTACCACACACGATGCCGACGTACCGGTCGTGGGGTCCGACGTGGTCGTGGTCGCGTCCGGCGTGATCGAGCGGCCGCACCAGCCCCATCCCGCTGGCAGCGAACCAACAAGGAGCAGCGATGTCACCGTCCCATGAACTCCCTCCCGGTCTGAGCCTGGCCGACGAGGGTCGCCACGCGCCGCCCGAGGACATCGGCGACCGGCTCTTCGGCGACACGCTGTGGGTGAGCGTGGTCGATCCCGAGGCGAACGTCTTCGGGGTCAACCACTTCCACCTCACCAACAAGGGGTACGGCCGCTTCGAGACCTACTACGTCATCGACGGCGTGCAGCAGTCCTACGGCCTGCGGGTCCCGCTCGATCCCGAGCCCGACGACGGGCCCTGGACCGATGGCACGCTGACCTACGAGGTCATCGACCCCATGGAGCACATCCGCATCTCCATGGACGGTCCGCGCTACGGGTTCCAGCTCGACTTCACCGGCCGGTTCCAGGTCTTCGACTACCACGACTCCGTGCGCGGCGACCCCCTCGCCATCGCCTTCCCCTTCCACAAGGGCCACTACGAGCAGGCCATGGACTGCACCGGCACCTTCGAGATCCGCTACGGGCCGGCTGCGGGAGAGACCCGCCAGATCAACTGCTGGTCGCACCGCGACCACACCTGGTCGGACCGGTTCTCCGATCCGCCGGAATGGGACTACAACGAGGCCCACATCGCCGCTCACTTCTGGCCGTCGGTGCAGCTGCCCGACCGCCACATCAACACCTTCGGCTTCTACTTCGACTCCAAGATGGGCCAGCCCAACGAGAACGCCACCCTCGGAGGGTTTCAGTCCACCGCCGAGGGAAGCCGTCCGCTGCTCAACGCGGCCGCCGAGATCCCCGACGACGGCACTCCGGCGGTGCGAACGGCGGGGCAGTTCCGCTACGAGTTCACCCTGCCCGACGGCGAGGTGATCCACGTCCGCTCCACCAAGCACCACGGCACCATCAAGCTCTGGAACCGGGGCGAGAACGAGCTCGAGAACCGCATGGACTGCTACGAAGCCTTCGTGGACTACGAGGTGGAGGAGACCGGCGAGAAGGGCACGGGAGTCGCCGAGTACAGCATCTACCCGCCCTGGCCCCGCTGGCTGGTGTGAGCCAGATGCCCCGGCACAGCATCATCGCCGAGGTGCGCGTCGACCCGGGACGCCGCCAGGATCTCCTGGATGCGCTCGAGCCGATCTTCGACGAGGTCGAGCGGGAGCACGACACGCTGGCCTATGCCGTGCACGTCGACCTCGACGAACCGGGCACCGTATGGATCTACGAGCAGTACACCGACCGCGACGCCTTCGACCTGCACCAGGCGAGCGCCGCGTTCGAACAGGTGGTCCGGACCATCGCCGGCTTCGTCGAGCCGGGTTCCGAGATCCGCCAGGCGCGGGTCGTGCGAGCCAAGGGCGACGGCTCCACCTGAGAACGGCGGCCCCGTGCCGCAGCCGCCGGTGCCACGGCGGCCAGTCCCCAGCAACCCACGAAGCGAGACGAAGAGAGAGAGCACAGATGAACCGGTTCGAAGGAAAGGTCGCATGGGTGACCGGCGGTGCGGGCGGCATCGGCAAGGTGACCGCCGAGCAGTTCGCCGCCGAGGGCGCCAAGGTGGCGGTGAGCGACATCGACGCCGACGGCGCCGATGCGGTCGTCGCCGCCATCGAGTCCGCCGGGGGGGAAGCGGCGTCCTTCCCCTGCGACGTCACCGACAGCCAGGCGTGCCGCGACGCCGTGAGCCGGATCGTCGAACGATGGGGCCGCCTCGACTGCGTGTTCGCCAACGCGGGTGTGGTGGGCGCCAACTTCGCCGAGTTCCACGAGGCGGAGGACTGGATCCGCATCGTCGACATCAACCTCAACGGGGTGTTCCGCACCACCCAGGCCGCCATCCCGGCGCTGCGCAACGCCGGTGGAGGCTCGATCGTGCTGACGTCGTCGGTGGAGGGGATCGTCGGCAGCGCGATGCTCTCCGCCTACTGCGCGGCCAAGACGGGCCTGTTGGGGCTGTCCCGGTCGGTGGCCCACGAGGTGGGCGCCAACAACATCCGCATCAACACCGTGCACCCCGGGTTCATCGAGTCGCCCATGACGGCGCCCATCATGGCGATGATGCCCGACTTCAAGACCGACTGGGAGGCGAAGACACCTCTCGGCCGCGTCGGCACGCCCGAGGACGTGGCACCGGTGGTGCTCTTCCTGTGCAGCGACGACGCCCGGTACATCACCGGTACCGGGATCGTGGTGGACGGCGGAACGACGGCGGTCCGCTGAATGCCCTCCCCCGAGCTCCCCATGGGTGAGGAGGTGAGCCATGGATGACGACCTGTCACAGGAGCGGTTCATGAAGGCGCTCGGCGTGGCCTCGGAGATGTTCTCAGGGTCGCCCACCTTCCCCCGCTTCCCGGTGCCCTCCGAGGTCGACGACGCCTGGAACACCTTCTCCGTGGGTGTGGTGATGGGGGAGGTGTGGCCCCGGCCGGAGCTCGACAAGCGGCAGCGGGCCACGATCACCATCGCTCTGCTGACCGCGCTGGCCAAGCCCGAGCAGCTGCGCGTGTACGTCGGTGTCGGCATGAACCTCGGCCTCTCGCGGGCGGAGATCTGCGAGATCATCTGGCACACCGCCATCTACGCCGGGTTCCCCGCGGCGGTGGAAGGGTTCCGCATCGCCGGCGAGGTGTTCGCCGAGTACGACGCCGCCGCAGGGGATGGCGGTTCCTGACCGATGACGATGGCTGGCAGCAGACCGAGGAGCGACCATGGCCGACGATCCGACCGTTGAGCCCACCGAGGACGAGATCAGCGAGGAGCTCCTCGACCGCATCGAAGCCGGTGAGGAGCACCCGCCCAAGCCCGACTTCCTCAGCGACGAGGAGTGGCAGAACGTGATCAACTCCCGCGTTCCCGCCATCATCCGCATGGCGGGCACCGGGCACGCCGATGCCTACAAGGCGGTCGGCGGCGAGGGCCTCGACGAGACGCAGGGCGCGCCCGTCATCGTGCTCACCACCGTCGGGCGCCGCAGCGGCGACGACGTGGCCACCTGCGTCAACTACCTGATCGACGGCGGCGACCTGATCGTCGTCGGATCCTTCGCGGGCTTCGCCAAGAGCCCCCACTGGGTGCTCAACCTCGAGACGACCCCGACGGCGACGGTGGAGCTGCGTGACCGGACATGGCCGGTCACCGCCCGCAAGGTCACCGGCGAGGAGCGCGCCGAGATGTGGCCGCGGCTGGTCGAGTACTTCCCCCTGTGGGGGCACTTCCAGAAGTACTGCCGGCGGGAGTTCGCCGTCTTCGTGCTCAGCCCGGCCTGAGCGACTCCATCGCGCCGGTTCAGGTGGCTGGCAGCGGGAGCGACCGCTGCGGGCCGGGCGTGTCCAGCCCGAGCTCGCCCAGACGGTGCACGTCAGTGGTCCAGGCGTCGTAGGTGCGCACGTAGTAGGTGGGGTCGTCGTGGTCCCGGGCCACGTACCACTGCGTGTAGTCGCCGGAGGCAGCCACGCTGCGGGGCACGCTGACCAGATCCAGGGAGTGGAACGCCTGGTTGACGGCACTGCGGGCGTCCTCGGCGGCGGTGGCCACCTGGGTGAGCACCGTCGCCCGCACGAAGCGCGACGGTGGGGTGACGTCGCCCGGCATGCCGAGCAGGCCGGTTCCGTTGCCCGTTGGGGTGACCGCCATCCCCATGAGGTTCACCGGCTCGGCCTCCACGTTGGTGAGGCCGACGTAGTTGCGAAGGTTGGTCACGTGCCAGTCGTAGGTGGGGGAGTTCGTCAGCACCCCGACGTGGTTGTCGTGCATCACGACGCGATCGTCGAGGAACTCCACCACCAGGTCGGCGCCGTTTGCGTCGTGCACGCTGAGGTGCTCGGTGATGGCGTAGTCCTTCAACGGCTTGACCAGATCGGGCATGGTCTGGCCGGTGGCCCACATCCGCTGGAGCGGCGCGTTCCACACCTGGACCGACCCGAGGGCGTGGCGCACGTCGTCGACCGTTCGGCAGGTGCCCAGGATCCACGCCGCGAGGTGGACGAAGTCGATCGCCGGGGCGGTACCGCCACCGGGTGGATCCGTGGGGATCTTGGTCTCCGGCAGCCACAGCGTGCCGATGGACAGCCCCACCTCGTTCAGGCCGTCGCAGATGCCCCAGGGGAAGCCGAAGGCGTCCATGCCCACGAATCCGAGCTCGTTGGACCACTCCAGGGGGGCCACGTCGGTGTCCGTGTCGAGGGCACTCCAGCGCTGCCCGCGGGGGACGATCTGGAGCTCTGAGCGCAGTTCGAGGGCGAAGTCCATGGTGCGAGCCGAGATCCGCCGGTCGGGGAGCCGGACGAGGCGAAGGTCTGTGCACATGTGGGTAGGCCTCCAGTGCGGAGCAGCGGTGCGCTGAGGTGGGTGCCCGCGGTCGCGGGCCCCGTTGGGAGGGTATCGAGCGGGTCGCGGAACCGGGCCGTGGCGCGGCGGTCGACGCGGGTTGCGGCGGTGGGCCTCAGGAGCGGAGCAACCGGTCGCGCAGCTCGTGCTTGCGGACCTTGCCGCTGCCGGTCATCGGGACCTCTGCCTCGGTGAGCACCAGGTACCGGCCGGGCCGCTTGTGGGCGGGCAGGTGCTCGGCCCACCACGTGGTGGCGGCACCCGCGTCGAACGTGGCGGGATCGGTCACCACCAGGGCGGCGCCCACCACCTCTCCGCGATCGGCGTCCGGCACGGCGAACACGTGAGCGACCTCCACTCCGGGGAGGCCCTGCAGTGCCGACTCGACCTCCGCAGGGCTCACGTTGATGCCGCCGGTCTTGATGACGTCCTTCAGCCGTCGCTCGAAGTGCAGCCGGCCCTCGGCGTCGACGAAGCCGAGGTCGCCGGTGTGGAAGAAGCCCTCGGCGTCGAAGGTCTCCGCCGGGTCGACCTTGTAGTAGCGGCGCATCAACGAGGCGCCGCGCACGCAGATCTCACCGGCCTCGCCCTCGGACATCTGCTCGCCGGTGTCGGGGTCGACGATGCGCACCTCGTTGCCGGGGAGCAGGTGGCCCTGGGTGCTGAGGCGCACGTCGATGGGGTCGGCGGCGGGGGTGCAGGAGAAGGCGGTGGCCGTCTCGGTCATGCCGTACATGTTCACCCCGCCGGGATGCCCCTCCGGCAGGCCCTCGACGAACATGTCGAAGGGAGCCGTGCCCTTGTGCAGATGGGAGTGGTCCCGTGTCGACCAACCGGGTTCGGCCATCAGCTTGTTGAGCTGGTGGAGCCACAGGTGCCAGGCGGTCGCGCCCTCCCGCTCGATCAGCTCCAGGGCCTCGGGCGGGTCGAAGCTGGCCTGGACGATGAGCGCGGATCCGTGGGAGAGCGTGCCCAGCATCACGTTGATGCAGCCGGCCGAGAAGAACAGCGGGAAGTAGAACCACACCACGTCCTCGGGCACCAGCGCCTGCAGCTCGCCGATCAGGAACCCGTTGCGGGCCAGCGTGCGGTGGTCGTGGAGCACGCCCTTGGGACGAGCCGTGGTGCCGGAGGTCGTGAGCAGGTAGCAGTCGTCGTCGGGGTCGAGCTCGGCTCGCAGCCCGGAGAGCACCGCGGCGGGCACTGCGTCGCCGGCACACAGGTGGTCGTCCCAGCGCACGCAGCCGGGTGGCAGCTGGCCCTCCGAGCCGCGCACCACGACGCTCCGCAGCGACGCGAGCTCCTCGATCAGGAGCGGTCCGCCGGGTCGTGACGGTCCCTCGGCGATGCCCGGGGCGACCGAGGACAGCATCGCCAGGTAGTCGCTGCCGAGGAAGGACCGGGTCATGAGCAGGTGGCTGACGTCCGCCATGCGGAGGTGGTAGGCCAGGTCGTCGGCCTTGGCGAAGGTGCTGACCGGCACGAGCACCGCGCCGATGCTGGTGGCCGCCAGCGCCACGGCGACCCATTCGGGGTCGTTCTCCATCCAGAGCCCCACCCGCGCGCCCTTGGTGACGCCGGCGGCCACCAGCGCCCGGGCGTGGGCGTCGACCCAGGCGTCGAGCTCGGCGTAGCTCCATCGGGCGTCGGCGGTGATCAGCGCGGCACGGTCGCCGTGGAGCTCGACGCTACGGGCGAAGAGCTCCCACAAGGTGCGAGGCGCACCTTCCGCCGACACCGGCTCGGGCGCGGTCACACCAGCACGCCCTCGTCGACCAGGCGGGCGACCGTCTCCTCGTCGAGGCCGAGCAGCTCGCGGTAGACGTAGTCGTTGTGCTCACCCAGCTTCGGGGTGGGCCGCACCATGGCGGCCGGGGTGGCGCTCAGCAGCCACGGCGTGGCGTAGATGTCGCACTCGTCGAAGCCGTCGCCGTCGTGGTGCACCCGGAACCCCCGCGACGTCCAGTGCGGGTGCACGTCGCGCTCCGCGAGCTCGAGCACCGGCGCAGCCGGCACGCCGGCGGCGAGCAGCGCCTCGGCCGCTGCGTCGCGCTCCACCTCCGCCGACCACGCGGCGATGGCGTCGTCGATGTCCTCGATGCGCGCCCGCCGGCCGGCCACCGTGGCCAGCGCGTCGTCCTCGGCCCACTCCGGGCGTCCGATCACCCCGCACAACGCCTGCCACTCGGTGCGGTCGCGCACGGCGAGCGCCACCCAGCGGTCCTCGCCGTCTGCGGGGTACAGACCGTGGGGGCACATCGCCGCCGAGGCGTTGCCCTGGGCGGCCGACACCCGCCCGTTGAGCTGGTGGTCGAGGAGGGGTTCGCCCATCCCGGCCACCGAGCAGTCGATCTGGCTGACGTCGACGAACTGACCCCTGCCGGTGCGCTCCCGGTGCTCCAGGGCGGCCAGCGTGGCGATCACCGCCTGCACCGACATCGTGGTGTCGCCGAGGCCGAAGGGGAGCAGACCGGTCGACACGCCGGCCTCCGGGTAGCCGACCGACAGCTCGAGACCCGAGTAGCCGGTGGCGATGGAGGCGAAGCCCCGCATGCCCCGCAGAGGCCCGTCCTGACCGGCCATCGACATCGACACCACCACCAGGCGGGGGTTGACCGCCAGCAGCTCCTCGTGGCCCAGGCCGTTCTTGGCCATCTTGCCCGCCGCGAAGTTGTCCATCACCACGTCCGCGCTGCGGGCCAGCTCGCGGACGAGGCGGGAGCCCTCCTCGGTGGTGACGTTCACCGTCGCCGACTTCTTGGAGCGGTTGTTGTGGCAGAAGAAGAACGACGTGTAGTCGAGGAACCGCATCAGGTCCTGGCGCTTGGAGGTCTCGACGCGGATCACCTCGGCGCCCATGTCGGCGAGGAGCTGGCCGGCCATCGGCCCAGCCCAGTTCCATCCGAAGTCGAGCACGCGCAGCCCCGCCAGCGCCCCGCCGGTGCGCTCGCCGTGCACGGTCACGATGGCGTCGGGCGCAGCGGGCAGCTCGGTCGCCGACGCAGGTGGTCCCGAGAGGGACGGTCCCGGACCGGTGATGGCGGTCGGCGAGTCGGACAGGAGGTAGCCGGGCTTGGGGATCCGCACGGTCCGACCGGACACCTCGATCTCCGCCCACAGGCCGCGGAAGGCGTACTGCTCGCTGTGCAGCACCTCGTCCACGGTCTGGGCGACGCCCATGACGATGCCCTCGGCGGCGGCCATCTCCAGCAGCTCGGCGCGGGAGTAGGTCTTGAGCCACTTGGTGAAGTGCTTGTGGGCCGGTTCGGCGTCGACGAGGCCGAGGTAGATCGAATCGCTGGCGTGCTTGTCGTCCTTGGCCCACTTGGGGTTGTCCATGAGGGCCAGGAACGCCTCCCACTGGGCCGGCGTCTGGGAGGCGATGCACACGAAGCCGTCGCCGCAGGCGAAGAACCCGGTGGGATAGGGGGCTCCCCCCATGAGCGAGCCCTTGCGCTGCCACGGGTTGCCGTTCTTGGCCGACACCAGGTACATGCCGCCCACCAGGTACCCCATGACCTGGGCGGCGGAGATGTCGATGCTCTGGCCGAGCCCGGAGCGGCGCCGCTCCCACAGGGCGCACAGGGCGGCCGCCGCGCCGTGGAACCCGGCTTGGTAGTCGGCCTGGTCGAAGGGGATGCGCAGCGGCCGCTGGTCCTCCGAGCCGAGGCCCAGCACCAGCGAGCTGGCGGCCTGGGCGGTGAGGTCGGTGCCCGGGCGGTCGGCCCACGAGCCGCTGCGGCCGAAGGCCGACAGCGACACGGTCACCAGATGGGGATGGCGGGCCTCCAGCGCGCCGAAGGTGAGCCCGAGCCGCTCGCGGAGCGCGGGATCGAGGTTCTCCACGAACACGTCCGCGCCGCCGAGCTGCTCGTGCAGCCACTCGAGCTGCGCGGGGTCGTCGAGATCCGCGCACACCCCCTGCTTGCCGGCGTTGACGAAGTGGAAGAGGCCGCTGCCGTCGGGGTCGGCCTGGTCGTCGAGGAAGGGCCCGGCTCGGCGGGCGGGGTCGCCACCGGGGAGCTCGACCTTGAGGACCTCTGCGCCGAAGTCGCCGAGGAGCCGAGCGCAGAAGGGCGCGGCCACCCACTGGCCCAGCTCCACCACGCGGATGCCGTCGAGCGCGCCGCTCACTGGTCGGCGTCCTTCTCGGCGGGCGTCCACACCACGTTGCCCGCCTCGCGGGAGGGCAGCTCCACGGTCGCCACGCCCTCGGAGGTGCGGTCCCCGCGTGGGTGCGACATGGTCCAGATCTCGAGGTCGACCAGGTGGCGACCCTCTTCCACCCGCGTGCCGGTCACCTTGGCGAACAGCCGCACGGCGTCGCCCTGCCAGTGGAAGCCCTTGAACTGCAGGTCGAGCTTGCGGAGCACCCCGTGGTCGCCCATCCAGCTCATCAGCAGCTGGGTGAACCAGTTGAGTCGCTCGAAGCCCGCCTCGTAGGCGCCGGGCATGCCCAGGTACTTCTGGCAGCGCTCGTTGGTCCAGTGGATGGCGACGGGGGGCTCGGGCACACCTTCCTCGTTCTTGATGGGGAGCCGGGGTGCCACCTCCCACAGCTGCATGGCCAGCTCGTGGCCCACGAACCACCCGCCGGCCCCGAAGGCCATCTCGAAGGCGATCTTGGAGGTCAGGGTGATCGGGCCCTTGATGATGTGGGGGATCTCCGTGCCGACCTCGACGTCCTCGAAGTACAGCGGGTCGTCGCCGCGTCGGTTGACGAAGTTGTGGGTGCGGTACTCCTCCCACACCTCCTCCAGCTCCTCGTCGGTCCACGTGTGGCGCTCGATGCCGGCGTACTTGGAGCTCTTCTTGGCCTTGTTGCGGGAGAAGCGCTGCCAGGAGGTGCGGTAGGCACCGATGAACTCGCCATCGAGGCTGTAGGCCTCGGTCTCGTAGTCCTGGACCGCGGCCCGCCCGCCGGCGAACTCGCTGTCGAGGATCCGGGCATCGGTCAGGTAGGTGCGCGAGGCCACCGGCTCATCGGCGAACATCGGCCGGTTCCACTCGTAGCTCACCCCCCGCCAGATGGTGTGGCAGCCGGGGAACCCGTCGGTGGCGCCGTTGACCGTCTCGGTCCAGCAGAGGGTGGCCGGCGGGGCGATGATCCGGCCCCACATGGACTTCTTGGCGTAGGACTCGTCGACGTAGAGGGGGTTGGAGTCGGCGATGCCCCTGGCGATGCGGCCGTTGGTCTCCCGGGTGATGGCGAAGTTGGCGTGCTGGGGCGTCCAGGCGTTCTTCTCCTCACCGGTGGTGTTGATGCGGAACATGGTGCCGCGCTCCGAGCGCGACACGCCCTTGCGCTCCAGGAGTCGCTCGAGGCTGGCCTCGGTGATCTCCCCCCAAATCTCTCCTTCGTGCAGTGGCATCGTCGTCTCCTTGGTTCGATCTCGTGGTCGGTGGGTCGGTGTGGCTGGGTGGTCCGTGTGGCTGGGTGGTCCGTGTGGCTGGGTGGTCCGGCTCAGTCGGCGTCGAGGCCGAAGAACCGCACGGCGTTGTCGTGGAGGACGGCTCGCTTGGTCTCCTCGGAGATGTCGAGCTCGAGGAACTCCTCCTTGCAGCGCTCGAGGCCGAGGCCGTTGGTGCCGAAAAGCACCTTGTCCCGGCCCCGCGAGGAGTCCATGAAGCGCACCAGGCGATCGTCGAGGCTGTGGGGGTAGTAGGCGGAGATGTCGCCGTAGACGTTGGGGTGGCGCCAGAGCATCGAGCACCACTCGTCCACCCAGGGCCAGCCGGTGTGCGACAGGTTGATGCGCAGGTCGGGGAACTCGATGGCGACGTCGTCGGCCAGCATCGGCCGGCCGCAGTCCGAGGGGAGCACCTCGGCGGACTGGCCCACCTGGAACCCGACGGGGATGCCCAGCTCCATGCACTTGGCGTACAGGGGGTAGAAGCGGCGGTCGTTCGGAGGCAGCCCGTAGGACAGCGGGTGGAACCACACGTAGCGGAACCCGAGCTCGCGCACGGCGTGCTCCACCTCGGCGAGGCTGTCGGTGATGCGGAACGGGTCGTAGCTGGCGGTGCCGATGATGCGGCCCCCCGACTCGGCCACCGCCTCGCCCACCGGAGCGATGGGGTAGTCCATGATGAACTCGCGGTGGTGGTAGTACGACCACATCTTGGTGGCGCACACGGACACGTGTGTGTAGCCGAGCGCGTCCATGTCGGCGAGGCACTCCTCGGTGGTGAGGTGGCCGCTGAGCATGCCCCCGCCGCTGCGCTTCTTCTTGCCGCCCGACTCCTCGCCGTCGGGCTTCGGTGCCCGGGGCTTGCCCATCGCCTTGAAGGTGGTCTCCAGCATGATCTGGAACTCACGGAACTGGAACGGGTTGCCGGCCATCCCGGCGCGCACCTCCAGAAGGTGGTTCATCACGTCGATGGTGGGGTAGTCGGTCATCTCGCTCATCACAGCTCCATGGTCACTCTGGGTGCGTGCTCACCGGGAGGTCCGGGCCCACCGGCGGGTCGGGTGTCCTCATGGCGCGCCGCATGGCTCACAGCTCCGTTCCGAGACGGGCGCCGTGCTGGGTGGCTTCGGCGAGCCGGCGGGGAACCCACGCGGAGCCCACCAGGTGCCGGGCCGGCACCTCGTCGCCGAGCTGGTCGAAGAGGGCGGTGTCGGGCACCGAACCGTAGACCAGCACCACGGTGTCGAAGCCGTCGACGCAGCGGGCCTCCCCGGTGAACGCCGAGGCGAACCGCAGCTCCCGGCCGTCGACGGCGGCCAGGCGCCAGCCCGTGTGCTGGGGCACGTCGTGCGCGTGGATCCGCCCCATGATCGGTCCGATCGAGTAGCGGTCGATCCGGGCGCCGATCCCCATCCACTTGTGGAAGACCTCCACCTCGAACCCGGCGGTGACCAGGTAGTCCACCACGTTGGGCGTCTCGAAGTGGTCCTCCTGGGAGACCACGGCCACCCGACCCCGCACCTCGGCGGTGCCGGCCAGCACGTCCCAGCCCTGCACCACGTGGTCGGCTTCCACCCCCGGGGTGTCGGGCACCCGGGGCACCGAGCCGGTGGCGCAGGCCACCACCTGGGGATCCAGCGCCAGCACGGCGTCGAGGTCGGCGTCGGTTCCCAGACGCACGTCGATGCCGAGGAGCTCCATCTGGTTCTCCTCGTAGTAGATGAAGTCCTCGAAGGCATCGCGGCCCGGCGCCCGAGCCGCGATGCGCAGCTGTCCGCCGAGCGCGTCGCCGCGCTCGAGCACGATCAGCTCGTGGCCCCGGCCGGCAGCCACCCGGGCCACCTCCAGGCCGGCGGCGCCGCCGCCCACGACCACCACCCGCTTGGCAGGGCTCGCCGGGCGCACGTAGCGCCACTCCAGCTCACGGCCCACGACGGGGTTGACCGAGCAGGTCGGCTTGCGGAACATCTCGGGTGCGTCCGACTCGATCGAGTCGGCGATGCAGCGGTTGCAGCCGATGCACCGGCGGATCTCGATCAGTCGCCCCTCGCGGGCCTTGTTGGCGAACTCCGGATCTGCGATCCCGGCACGGGTCATGCCCACCAGGTCGCAGACGCCCTTGGCGAGCAGGTCCTCGGCGACCACGGGGTCGTTCACCCGACCCGAGAAGAGGGTGGGGATCGGCGCCACATCGGCGCGGATGGCCCGTCCGACCTCCCGGTACTGGGCGGGGTCGTAGTAGGAGGGCTGCACGTAGGACGGCGAGCCCCAGGAGTGACCGACGTCGACGTTGACGAAGTCGAGGGTGTCGGAGGCGGCGATGAGGGTGATCATCTCCCGCATCTGCATCAGGTCGTAGCCGCCCTCGCGGGACTCCTGACCGCAGATGCGGATGCCGAGCGCCATGGCGTCGCCGATGCGCTCTCGCAACCGGGTGAGGAGCTCGGTCACGAAGCGGGTGCGTCCCTCGGCGTCGCCGCCCCAGCGGTCGCTGCGGTGGTTGAGCGCGGGGGAGAGGAAGCTCTGGGGCAGGGTCTCGTGCGCGCAGTGGATCTCGATGCCGTCGGCACCGGCTGCGAGGAACTGGCCGGCGGCCATCACGTAGGTGTCGAGGGTCGCCTCGATCTCGGCGTCGTCGAGCTGGTGGGGAACCCAGTCGTAGGGCTCTGCCAGGGGCACCGGCGAGGCTGCCATCGTGAAGTTGAGCTGGGTGAGCTGGAACACGGCCACGGACCCCGCCTCGCGGACCGCCTCGACGAACTTGGCCACCTCCTCCACGAAGTTGGGCAGCAGGTAGAGCGGGAAGCGGATGGCGCCCACGCCGGGGAAGAACTCCTCGGCGGCGCCCGCCGGCAGCGGGGAGTTGAGCAGCCAGGTCTCGTTGCCGATCCACCCGGTGCCGCCGCGGGCCTTGGCGAGGTGGTGCTCGACGAAGGGGTCGTCGGGCACGCCCATCGCCCTGCCCGCGCCGATGGTGTTGGTGGTCTCGCAGATGCGGTTGGGCACGGTCATCGGGCCCACCTGCAACGGCGAGAACAGCCGCTCGAACTGTCCGGTGGCGTCGCTCACCGTCATCCTCCCGGCGGGGCGTCGGTGGGCCCGGTCGTGTCGAGGAGTCCGGCGTCGAGAAGGTCGGCGACGCGGTCGCGGTGGTGGTCCGCGTCCCCGTGGGACGCGGCGCCGGCCAGTGCCCGTCGCAGGTACAGGTGCACGTCGAGCTCCCAGGTGAACCCGATCCCTCCGTGGACGGCCACGGCGGTCTCGGCCGTCTGCACGGCGGCTTCGCCGAGCCACGCCTTGGCCGCCGACACGTGGGCGGGGGCGTTCGGTCGGTGCTCGTCGAGGGCCAGGCAGGCGGCGTAGAGCAGGCTCCGGCCGATCTCCACCTCGACCCTGCGGTCCGCCAGGGGGTGGGCCACCGCCTGGAAGCTCCCGATGGGGCGACCGAACTGCTCCCGCTGGCCGGCGTACTCCACGGCGGTGGCCAGCACCGCCTCGGCGACGCCCAGCAGGTCGGCGCATGTCAGCACGGTGGCCAGGTCGTAGGCGTCGCGCAGCAGCGACTCGGCTTCTGCCGGTCCGCCGAGCAGCGCCTCGGCGGGCACGCGGACCTCGTCGAGCGCGACCTCCGCGATGGACTGCGCGTCCATCCGGCGCATCGGGGTGATCGTGAGCCCGGCGGCCCCGGTGGGCACGACCACGTAGCCGAGCCAGGACGGGCCCCGGGCGGCGACCAGGAGGCTGGTGGTGCCCTCGGTGTCGGGCACCAGCACCTTGGTGCCCGAGAGCACCAGCTGGTCGCCGTCTGTCCGGGCGCCGAGTGTGACGGCGTCGGGTCCCCAGCTCCCCGTCGGCTCCTCGACGGCGCAGGCCGCCCTGCGGGATCCCTCGGCCAGATGGGCGGCCTCCGAGCGCCAGCGCTCGTCGCCGGAGCGCTCGAGGGCGAACGCGGCGATCAGCGTGGAGAAGGGCGCTGCCGGCAGCAGCGCCCGGGCGGCCTCCTCGGCGAGCACGCAGGTGGTGGCCACGTCGGCCCCGCTGCCTCCGAGCTCGACGTCGGTCATCATCCCGGTCCACCCGGCGGCTGCCAGCTCGTCCCAGAGGTCATCGGAGAGGAGCACCGGAGGGTTGTCGAGCGCGGCCCGGCAGCGGTCGCTGCGCCAGCGCTGGGCGAGCAGCGCCCGCGTGGCCTCGCCGAGGGCGATCTGCTCGTCGCTCAGCTCGAAGTCCACCTCAGCCCCGTCCTGCTCGTCGTCGCATCCACGGGCCGCTCATCCGTCGTCCTCGACCGATCGGGGCAGTCCCAGCACCCGTTCGGCGATCGTGCTGCGTTGGATCTCCGCTGTGCCGCCGCCGATGGAGTGGCCGATGGCGTCGAAGTACGACGCAGTCCACCGCCCGCGGTCGACGACGTGCGGAGACCGCTTGGTCACCTGGGCCAGCGGTCCCTCGACGGCCAGCGCGGTGTGGGTGAGCCGGCGTCGCACCTCGGAGGCGAAGAGCTTGCCCACCGAGGCGCCGGCGCCGGGCTCTCCGCCGGAGAGCTGGGCGCTCAGGGTGCGGTAGCCGAGGTGGCGGAGGCCCTCGATCTCGATCCAGCGCTGGGCGAGCTCCCGGCGGATGCCCGGATCCTGGGCGACCGGGCGGCCGTCGCGGGTGAGCCGGGCGGCCGTGGCGCGCAGCCGGTCGAGGTTCTGCTCGAGGGCGAGCACGCCGGAGAGCCCGCTGCGCTCGTTGGCCAGCGTGGTGCGCACGATCTGCCAGCCGCCGTGGAGCTCGCCGACCAGGTTCTCGCGGGGGATGCGCACGTCGTCGAGGAACATCTCGCTGAAGTGGATGCCGCCCGCCGCGTTGCGCAGCGGCTGCACGTCGATCCCCGGGGTGCGCATGTCGCACAGCAGGTAGGAGATGCCGTCGCGCTTGGGGGCGTCGGGGTCGGTGCGCACCAGCAGGAAGCACCAGTCCGCGATGGGCGCCATGGAGGTCCACACCTTCTGGCCGCTGACCACGAACTCGTCGCCGTCGAGCACGGCTCGCGTGCGCAGGGCGGCGAGGTCGCTGCCGGCCTCCGGTTCGGAGAACCCCTGGCACCACAGCTCCTCGGCGGTGAGGATCTTCGGCAGGAAGCGGCGCCGCTGCGCGTCGGTGCCGTGGGCGACGAGGGTGGGCCCGAGGATGCTGAGCCCGATGGTGTTGATGAGCGGCGGTGTGCGCACCCGGGCCAGCTCCTCGGCGACGATGACCTGCTCGGTGAGGGAGGCCTCCTGCCCGCCGTACTCCTTCGGCCACGCCAGCCCCACGTAGCCCGCCTCCCACAGGGTCCGCTGCCAGTCGCGGGCGAACTGGAGGGCCGCCATGATGTCGCCGCCGGTGCTCATGACCGAGCCGGCGTCCGCCAGCCGGGCGGTCTGCTCCTCCAGCCAGGCGCGCAGACGGGTCCGGTACTGCTCGTCGGCGGGGGAGAAGGAGAGGTCCATGGTGGCGGGGGTCAGTCGTCGGGGGATGCGAAGTGGGGGATGATCTGCTCGGAGATGAGCTGGCGCTGGATGGAGGGCAGGAAGACCGCCTCGATCCCCAGCGCCTCGTAGCGCTGCAGCTCCTCGACCACCATCTCGACCGTCCCGCAGAAGAAGCTGTCCAGGAAGCGCTGGTAGAGCGGATGGTCGTGGGGCGGGTTGTAGACGTGGTTGCCGTCCTCGTCGACCAGGTAGCCGTAGCCGAGGATGTGCTCTTCGTAGAAGGAGTCGATGAGGATCTGCCGCATCGCCTCGGCCTCGGCGACGGTGGCTCCGATGCAGATGTCCTTGAACGCCGCCACGCGCAGGCGGTCCTCCGACCAGCCGGCTTCCCGGCCGACGCGCCGGTACTCCTGCACGATCACCTCGGTGCGCTCGAAGGGGGCGTTGGCCAACCAGTAGGGGACGCCGGCCTCGCCGGCGCGACGGGCGGCGCGCTCGGAGGTGCCGCCGCAGAACCACATGTCGATCGGCCGTTGCACGGGCATCGGCGACAGCGACGCGCCGTGGTACTGGTAGTGCTTCCCCTCGTAGGAGAAGGCCTCCTCGCTGGTGGCCCGCCGCATGACCTCGAGGGCTTCGGTCAGCCGTGCGCCGCGCGTGCGCTTGGCGGTGCCGATGCCGTCGAACTCCATGGGTCGGTAGCCCATGCCGAGCCCCAGGGTCACCCGTCCACCCGAGAGCACGTCCAGCGTGGTGGCGATCTCGGCGGCCTCCATGGGGTCGTAGAGGGTCATCAACATGGCGCCGGTGACCAGCCGGATCTTGGAGGTCACGGCGGCGGCGGCGGCCAGCGCCTGCAGCGGCAGGGGGAGGAAGCCGTCGTACATGAAGTGGTGCTCGGGTGCGCCGTAGGCGCTGAACCCGAACGCCTCGGCGTCGACGGCGTCGCGCACGAACGTGTCGTAGCCGTCGGCCAACGATCCGGGCATGGTCCGCATCCGGGCCACGCCCATTGCTCCGGTCCAGAACTCCATTGGCCTCTGCTCCTCGGTTCGTCGTCGTTGCGGTTTGGGGGGCGGGACGGCGGCAGGTGCTGCCCGGCCGGGCGGTGCCGCCGCTGCTCTCAGGTCTGCAGCAGGGGGTGCACCTCGAGCGCGAAGCGGAACATGTCCCCTGCACCCGCTCCCCGACGCCACACGAGGTGGGTCACCCCGGTGGCTGCCGTGATGTCTCGGAGTCGGGCGACCAGGGTGTCGACGTCGCCGCCCAGCGTCAGCTCGTCGGTGTCGCCGTCGAGGTCCATGCGCCGCTCCAGCACCGCCTCGACCTGCCAGGGGCGGCGACCGTGGCGGTCCGCGGCCTGCCGGTAGCGCTCGAGGCGCTCCACGCCTTCGGCCGTCGGCGTGTCGGCGCCCACGAACGGCGACACGCCGTTGGCCGCCGCCCACTCAAGGATGTCGTCGTCGACGATCTCGCAGTAGGTGGGTGGCCGGGCGGCGAAGGGCTTGGGGGTGATCGTCAGGTAGTCGGGGATGATCGGACCCCACTCCCACTGGGGGAGGTAGGTGCGACCCGGTGCCGGGGTCGACGGTCCGTCGGGGGCGTCCTCGGGGGTGTGCGCCGGGAAGCGCACGTGCTCCCCGCTGAAGCGCAGCTCGTCGGACCCCCAGGCCGCGGCGACGAGGTCGTGCACCTCCTGGACGCGCCGGGCGGGCACGCCCTGGGCGCGGGCGGAGGCGAAGCCGATGCCGGCACGCCCCCGGGAGAACACGTCGAGCACGGCCACCTCCTCGGCGATGCGCACCGGGTTGGCCACGGTGACGCCGCGCAGCTCCCGCAGCGCCAGGTTGCGGGTCTGTCGGGAGATCCAGGTGAGCATCACCGCCGGCGCCGGGCAGCCGCCCGGTCGGCGATCCTCGTGCACCCACACGCTGTCGTAGCCGAGCTGATCCGCGCTGACCGCCTCGGCCACCGCGCTGCGCCAGGCGGTCGGCGCGTCGGGGCCGAGGCTTCCCAGATCCCAGCTGATGCCGATCCTCATGGTCGTCTCCTCACGGTCCTCGTCGTTCGCGTGCCGCGTCGGGTGCAGCGGAGCCGGTCGCCGTCTCCGCCGACACCCGCTCGGCGGCATCGGCGGCGAGCGCCGCCTTGGCCACCTTGCCGGTGGGGGTCATGGGCAGCTCCTCGACCGCGATCGTGCGATCCGGCACGAGGTACTTCATGGCGCCCTGCTCGTCGAAGAACCGGCGCAGCTCGTCGCGGTCGGGCAGCTCGGCGCCGGGGTGGAGGATCACGTAGGCGCACACGCGCTCGCCCATGCGCTCGTCGGGCATGCCGACCACCGCGGCGTCGTCGATCGCGGGGTGCAGCAGCAGGACGTCCTCGGTCGCCTTGGGGTACAGCTTGGTGCCGCCCCGGTTGATGACCTCCTTGGCCCGGCTGGCGAAGAACAGGTAGCCGTCCTCGTCCACCCAACCCAGGTCGCCGGTGGTGAACCAGCCGTCGTCGTCGCGGGTGGCGGCGGTGAGCTCGGCCTGTCGGTGGTAGCCGACGAAGAGGGTGGGCCCGCGGAACATGATGTCGCCCACCTCGCCGGGCGGCAGCTCGCGGGAGTGGTCCTCGGGGTCGAGGATCTTCAGCTGCGCCCCGAAGAGGGGTTGGCCGACCGAGTCGGCCTTCTCCGGCGGGTCCCAGGGCATGGTGCGGGTGTGGATGATGTTCTCGCCCATGCCGTAGGTGTTGGCGGACTTCGTGCCCCACGCCGACTGCAGCTCCTCGAGCAGCTCGGGGGCGCTGCGCGCTCCCCCGACGCTGGCCGAGCGGATGCTGGAGGTGTCGTACCCGGCGAAGTCCGGGTGGTGGAGGATCCCGATGAAGTGCGCCGGCGTGCCGGAGATGGCGGTGACCCGTTCGCGCTGGACCAGCTCGAGCACGTCCTGTGGGCGGTACCGGTCGACGAGCACCATGGGGATGCCCGCCAGCGCGCACTGGTAGGTGGTGAAGTGGCCGAAGCTGTGGGTCATGGGCGAGCAGGCCAGGTTGACGGCCTCGGGGTCCATGGCCGCCAGCGCCTGCGACATCACCTTGAAGGTCGAGATCAGGGTGTTGTGGGTGTGCAGGAAGCCCTTCGGGTCGCCTTCGGTGCCCGAGGTGAAGTTCAGGTAGAACACCGCGTCGGGGTCGTCGGTGAGCTCACCGAGTCGATCCAGGTGCGCGGCGCCCTCGGCGCGGACCGCCTCGAGGGAGCTCAGCTCCAGCCCGTCGCCGGCGCCGTCCGCCTCGCCCTCCTCGGCCCGGGCCACGAGCAGGCCCTTCAGCCAGGGCAGGTCGCCGGCGATGCCACGCACGACGGCGGCGTAGTCGTGGCCCTCGTACCGACCGGGGGTGATGATCCAGTCGGTCTGGCAGAACCCGAGCAGCTTGGCGAGCTCCCGCGCCCGGAAGACCGTGTGCACCGGCTGGATCACCGCGCCGATGCGGGACAGGGCGATCTGCAGCTCGGCGAACTCGATCCAGTTGGGGAGCTGGACGGCCACGATGTCGCCCGCCCGCACCCCCCAGCCGACCAGGCCTGCCGCCAGGGCATCGCTCGCCGCCTTGAGCTCGGCGAAGGTGACGCGGCGTTCCACGGTGGTGATCGCCACCTGGTCGGGACGGGACTCGACGGTTCGGTCGAACAGCGCGTGGAGCGTCTCGTCGCTCCACAAGCCGGCCTCGATCCACTGGTCGCGGTACGAGGCATCGAAGCGCGGGAAGCCGTGGCCACGGGGACGGCTCGAAGCCGGAGCGGCGTCGCGCTGGGAGCTCATCGGAGGTGCGTCGTCATCCGAGGTGGTCCGCCCGCCGGTCTCAGCTCGCGTCCCCGAGCGCACCGTGGATGCCGGGGATGACCGAGCCGTAGAACGCCTGGATGGCCATGTCGGCCTGCTCGTCGGTGATGCCGGCGGCCTCGAAGCTCGCCCTCCACTCGAGGCGGCAGGTGTCGGGGCCGGTCTCGACGACGGTCATGGTGGCCTGGTAGTCGCTCACCGGCAGCGGGTTGTTCTCGGGGATCGAGTAGGTGACCGACCGGCTCGCCGGGTCGAGCTCGTCGAGGCGCTCCACGATGGGGGGGAGGGTCTCGGCGATGTACATGTTGCGCACCATCCCCGGACCCTCACCGACGAACTCGACCTTGGGGACCTCGGGCACCCAGCTCAGGTTGGTGAAGTCGCCGAGCATCGCGTAGAGGGTGTCGGCGGAGACGCCGAAGTCCTCGAAGACGGTGACGCGGGCGGAGTTCTGGTCGATCATCGTGGGCCCCCTCGTGTGGCTGCTGGTCGTGTGCGCAGCGATCGGAGCTGCGGATGGGCCGTGCCGGTACTTCGTGGTGCTCCCACTGGTGCTGGCCGGCGACTGTCGCTACGATCGCTTTGACTTGATCCCGCTAACTTAGTGCAATTATTCAACGGGTCAAGTGGGCCGGCACATGGGCCGGAGTCGGATGTGGACGCCAGGGGGGCAGGTCGTTGTTCGATCTGGAATCGCTCGAGAAGTACCTGACATCGGAGTCGACGCAACTCGGTGTACGTCGCGTCGTGGGCGTGGAGCGGTTCCCCGCCGGGCTCTCCTCGCTCAGCTCCCGGGTGGACGTGCAGACCGACGCCGGTGCTGCGTCCTGGGTGCTGCGGGCGGAGCCCGAGCACGGGGTGATCCCGCCCTACGACATCGCCAGGGAGTACCTCCTGTTGAGCCGTCTCGGCCCTCAGGGGCTGCCGGTGCCACGGACCGTCCACCTCGAGATCGACCCGGCGGCGCTCGGGGCCCGCTTCATGTTGATGGAGTTCGTCCCCGGCGAGGTCTATCGCAGCACCGATCCCCGGTTGGCCGAGGACCCCGACCTCGAAGCGACCTTGCAGCGGGGCTTCGTGGAGACACTCGCCCAGGTGCACACCGTCGAGGACCACGGACTCCCGGTGCCCGCCGACGGCCCCACCTCGGCGCGGGAGCTGGTCGAGGTGTGCCGGCAGCGGCTGGCAGAGACCTCGCTGCAACCCCGACCGATCCTCACCCACGCACTCGACGTGCTCGACGAGCTGGCTCCACCGTCGGAGCGGCTGGTGCTGCTCCACGGCGACTACCGGCTCCCCAACCTCAAGTGGCACGACGGGCGGATCAGCGGGATCCTCGACTGGGAGCTCGCACGCGTCGGCGACCCTCACAGCGACATCGCCTTCACCCAGACCGTGGGCGCCGGCTCCTGCGCGGTGCTGGGTGAGCTCGCCGAGCACTACGAACGCCTGACCGGCACCGAGATCGACCCGGCCCGGATCGTCTACTACCAGGCGCTGGAGATGGCCAAGAGCGCCATCATCGGCCTGGCGGCCGCTCGGGACCTGGCCAACGGGGGCAGCGACCTGCGCCTGATCTCGGTGGCGGGACTGGCCGCCACCGGCGAGTCGGTGATCTCGATGCTGCTCGACCAGCTCCAGTCGCTCCAGGAGGCATGAGGTGATCCTGCTCGACAACGACCAGACGCTCTCGGCGATCCGGCGGTCCCTCGAGGAGCACGTGCTGCCGAGGCTGACCGACGAGTTCGCTCGGATCCAGGTGATGTCCGCGGTGCTGGCGCTGGACGAGGTGGTGGACCGCCTCCGCAACGGCGACCCCTACGAGCGGCTGAACCCCCGGATCGAGGCTCGACTCGAGAACCTCTGCGCCGAGCTGTCGGCTCCGGGAGCTCCCGACGACGACGCTCGGCTCGGATCGGACCTCGCAGGTGTCCTCGAGGACGGCCGCCAGATGGAGGACGCCCGCCAGCGGTGGGAGGCCCTGGTGGGCCGACTCGACGCGCTCGTGCGAGGCCGGGGAGACGGTCACGACCGACTCCGCCAGATCATCCAGGAGGAGGCGGGTTGGACCGCCTCCGAGGACGCGCGGTGGCTGTGTGGGCCGGCCATCGAATCGCTGCAGTGAGCCCCGACACCGGTTCCAAGGAGGTACCGACCATGGAGATTTCCCTCGACGGCAAGGTGGCGATCGTCACCGGTGGAGGCTCCGGCCTGGGGAGGGGCTTCGCCCAGGCCCTTGCCGGCTCCGGGGCGGCGGTCGCGGTGACCGGTCGGCGGCTCGAGCCGCTGGAGGAGACGGTCGCCATGATCGAGGCCGCCGGCGGTGAGGCCTTGGCCGTCACCTGCGACGTCCGTTCCCGCGAGCAGGTCGAGGCCGGCGTGCAGTCGGTGGTCGACTGGAAGGGCGGGGTCGACGTGCTGGTCAACAACGCCGGCATTTACCCGCCGATGCCGTTCCTCATGGTCGAGGAGGACCAGTGGGTCGACGTCATCGACACCAACCTCAACGGCCCGTTCCGGTTCTCCCAGGCCTGCGCCCGACTCATGGCGGCCAAGGGCTGGGGACGCATCATCAACATCCTCTCGCCGTCCGCGGTGATGGGCTTCGGCATGGTGAGCGCCTACGGGTCCTCCAAGGGCGGCCTCGCCTCCATGACCCGCAACCTGGCCTCGGAGCTCACGGTGATGGGCATCACCGTGAACTCGCTGGCTCCGGGCGCCTCCGCCACCGAGACCTTCGTGGGCTCCTTCACCGAGATCGGCGTGGAGATCCTCTCGAAGGGCCTGCCGGTCGCCCGTGCCTGCAACGACGACGACCTGAGCGCCGCACTGGTCTTCCTGGCCTCGGAGCACTCCGGCTACATGACCGGCTCCACCCTCTTCGTCGACGGCGGCATGTCGACGACCTTCCCCATGTCGATGTGACCCAACCCTGAGGAGGCCACCGTGCCGATCGAGAACTACGAAGAAGTGAGCATCTATCCCCTCGACCCCGAGGTCCAAGAGGAGCTGCTGCTCACCCAGAACGAGTGCTGCTTCATCTGGGGCCCCAAGGACCACTGGGCGGTCGGGGTGTTCATGAGCTACATCTGGCGCCATGGTCGCTTCTGGCTCACCGCCACCAGCCAGCGCAAGCGCGTGGCTGCCATCCGTCGCGACGACCGGGTCTCGGTGGCCGTGTCCAGCGCCGGCACGCACCTGGGCCCCGCCCGGACGGCGACCGCCAAGGGCCGCTGCATCCTCCACGACGACGCGGAGACCGCGTCGTGGGTCTACCCCGACATCGCCCGGGCGATCCTCGGCGACGAGCCGTCGCTGGTGGAGATGTTCACCGAGATGCTCGACTCCGAGCGCCGGCTGGTCTTCGAGGTGGTACCCGAGAAGTGGATCACCTACGACTCCACGAAGCTCATGTCCGACTCGATCACCGCCTGGGTGGCCCAGAAGCAGGCGGAGGAAGCCGAGCAGGGCGGCTGACGTCCTGAGGTGACGCTCGGTCTGACCGCCCGGTGTCCGCGACCCGGGCGGTCAGGCGGAGAGCAGCTCCGGGCGCTCGCCGGAGCCGCCGTCGGCGTCGCCCGAGCCGGCGGTCTCGCCGGCGCCGCGGACCGTGATCCACATGCGGCAGTCGAAGGCGGGCAGGTTCGGCTCGAAGTGGATAGTCATCGGCCCGTCGGCCATGTAGGCCTCGCAGGCGGCCTTGCACCCGTAGAGGCAGGCGTTGGTCTGGGGTTGGGTCTCGCTCACGACGGTGTGCATGGCGCAGTTCGGGATGTACATCTCGGTGACGCCGCCCTCGGAGCTCACCACCTCCACCTCGCCGACGATCGGGGCGGTCATGGCCACCATGGCGGTGTCGACGCGGCTGCCGGCCTTGCGCATCGCCGCGCCCATGCCCCCCGGAGTGCGGCGGTCGGCCCGCTCCATCCAGGGCTGCATCCAGCCGATCCAGTCGTCGAGGCGAGCGCCCATGGTGGTGACGATCAGCTCCTCGAACTCGGGCTCCGGCAGACGCGACTTCAGCTCCCCGCAGGCCCACTCGAGCTCGCGCACGAAGTTGCCGTAGGTGACCGCCCAGCGACGGCGGGGCGAGGAGAGCAGCGAGGTGCGCTTGCGGCGGGCGCGCACCCCGGCGTAGCCCCGCTCGACCCGGTCGAAGTCCTCGTGGATCAGCCGCAGGATCGGCAGGTAGGTCTGCTCGATCAGCGTGCCCATGTGCTGCATCTCCGAGCGCATCACGAACGCGCACCACATGGCCTCGAGGCCCCACTCGTAGCGAAGTCGTCGCAGCATCCGTCACCCCCGGGTGAACGCCGTACATCGGTGCCTGACCCACACTGACACGTCGCTGCGGTGGGGGCAACGACTTCCGCGTGACACGACCTGCGCGGAGGTGCCCGTCGAGGATGCGGTCAGCAGCTGCCGCCGGCTGCGAAGTCCTGCGCCCAGGGGATCGAGCCACATGAGCTGGCTGCGCGTCCCACTGCCGGGGGCGACGGTCGGGCAGGAGGGCCGCACAGGGTCTGTCCCCACCGGCACTTCGGCCACACCGGTGACACTGCGGAATCACGTGGCGCGCCACCGACGGTTGAGGATCACGCCATCTCGACGACGCACCGACATCCTGGAGCGTTGACAAGACGGCGGTCGGCGGTGAGAAGGGGGAACCCCACGGCCTCGGCGAGAGCGACGTAGCAGCCGACGTACGGCGTGACATTGGGACGTAGCTCCCACACTCGCCGGAGTAGCGGCGCGGTTGGGTACACAGTGATCGGAAACGCCAGCAGGTCGTCGATGGCCGCGTCGGCCTGCTGGCGGGTCAGCATCCCGTTGTTGGCGTGCCGCCGCAGCACCGACACGACTTCCACTCGGAGCAAGTCGGGTCCGACCACCGTCTCACCCCGAAGCCTCTCGCGGAACCGTTGGCCATCGTTCCCGGCGTCGGCCACGACCGGCGCGAGCACCGAGGCGTCAACGACGAGCACGTTCCTCGTCGAGAGCCTCGACCGCGGTGTCTGCCGACAACGCACCCTTTGGGCGCCGCTCGATCCGATCGAGGATCTCCTTCAACGTCGGTGTCGCCGCGATCTCCGCGAGCTGCGAGGCCAGGAACTGCTGCAGGGACTGACCGGCGTCTTCCGCTCGACGGACCAGAGCCTCATGAACCTCCTCCGGCACATCTCGAACCTGCACGTTCGGCATGCATGCAGAATACATGCACCACGCGGGATGCACCAGCACCCGTCCCCGAACTGCCGTGATGGTGAGTGTTGGCCAGAGGATCACGCGAAGCTGCGCTGGAGCTTTCGGGCCAGGGTGCGGCCGGCGTCGCGGTCGTCGGCTCCCTCGACGACCTCGCATGTGCGTCGCTCGTCGCGCTCGTGCATCCCCACCAGTCGTGGCCCGTCGGTTCCGTCGTCCTCGGTCTCCGCGACGCCGAGGTCCCCGGGGGTGAGGATGTCCAAGGGCATCTTCTTGGCCTCCACCATCTTGGCGAAGGGCACCACCGGCACCTCGCCCACCTCGTGGCTGACGGTCACCACGGCGGACAGCGGCGCGGAGAGCACGTTCGTGCCCGAGTCGGCCAGCTGCTCCACCACCACCTCGTCGTGCCCGCCGGCCGGCTCCACCCGGAGGTCGCTCGCCAGGGAGAGCACCGGGACCTCCAACAGCGCCGCCAGCGCCGAACCCACCGCCCCCGCGTTCGTGTCCGCCGCCCGACGGCCGGTGAGCACGAGGTCGAAGCCGTCGGGGGCGACGTGTCCGATGAGTCGCGCCAACCGGGCGGCGCTGGCCCAGGCGTCGGCGAACCGCGCGCCGAGCGAGGCCGTGTCGAGCAGGCTCACCCGGTCGGCCCCGGCGGCCAGGGCCCGCAGGTACAGGTTGCGTGACGGCGAGGGCCCGGCGCCGACGACGTGGATCTCCACGGCCCGGTCGGTGCGCTCCCGCAGCACCAGCGCCGCCTGCAGCGCGTGCAGGGAGTAGGGGTCGAGCCGGGGCGCCACGCCGCGCCCGCGCACCTCGTGGGTGGCGGGGTCGACCTCGAGCAGCGAGGGCGGTGCCTCGGGATCCAGCACCTGCTTCACGGTGACGAGGACCTGCAAGGGGTGGTCGTTGCTCATCTCGTCGCTCCTGTGGTCTCGTGCGTCGCGGCGAGCGGTGCCGGCTCGGCACCGTCGGCGAGCGCCTCCAGCATCCCCGCCACCACCTCCTGCCAGTCGCCGATCACCGCGAGGTCGGCGTGGTGCAGCATCGGGGCTTCGGGATCGTTGTTGATGGCCACCACGGTGCGGGAGGACTGCATCCCCGCCCGGTGCTGCACCGAGCCGGAGATCCCCACCGCCACGTAGAGCTCCGGAGCCACCCGGGCACCGGTGATGCCCACCTGGTGGTGTCCGGGCACCCACCCCGCATCGCACGGGGGACGAGACGCCGCCAGGGCACCCCCGAGCGCCTCGGCCAGCTCGGCCAGCTCGGTGAAGCCCTCCGGGCCGCCCACACCACGGCCGCCGGCGACGACACGACGGGCCCGGTTCAGGGGGAGCTCCCGGTCGTCGTGGCGCCGCGCCTCCAGGCACACCGTGCCCGGCGGGGGTTCGACGGCGTGCACCCGCTCGACGGTGGCGGGTGTCGCATCGCCGGCGGATGCCGGGTCGAGCGAGGCCACCAGCACCCGAGGGTGGGTGACCTCGATCTCGGCGTCGAAGGCTCCCCCGTAGGCCGGCCGGCGCACCGTCAGTCCCGTCGGCGACGCGCTCACATCGCGGGCGTCCAGCGCCAGCACGCCTCGGAGTTCCGACGCGACCTGTCCGGCGAGGCCCTCGGCCGAGGGCCCGCTGGGCAACGCCACCACCACGGCCCCGAGCTGCCGGGCGGTCGCGGCGATCGCCTCGGCCACGGTCGGTTCACCCAGGTGGGAGCCGAGGTCCGCTCCGTGGACGACGCCCCCCAGCCCGGCGAGTGTCCGCAGCACGCGATCGGCGTCCTCGTCGGGGGCGCCGTCGGGGCTCCAGCGACCGACGACGAGGACGGTCGGTCGCTGGGGGTCGGCGGTGGTTCTGGTGGTCTCGTCATCCATGGCCCGCCGCCTCCACGCCCTCGCTGTTGATGAAGTACTTGGAGTCCGACAGGTCCTCGGGGTCGAGCGCCGTCTTCAGGCGGCGTTGCCACACGTGGTAGTTCTCCATGTGCGGGCCGAGCACCTCGTGGGCGTAGGCGCCGGCGAAGAACGAGAACCCGCCGCCGCCGAGGGTCCGCTCCACGATGGAGTGCATCACGGTGTCGGAGAGCCCTTTGAGTTTCTCGTTCTGCTCCCGGTCGCGGTGGTCGTAGAGCACGAGCTCCTCGGTGTGGGCGTACAGGCCGTTCTCGTAGAGGAGGGTGTGGGCGTTGTCCACCAGGTCGTCCGCGCACGACCCCTCGGCGATGAACTCCTCCTTCAGCTCCTCGCCGACGGTGGCCTGGCGCAGCGCGTTGCCGATGGCCTCGTCACCGCCCATGGAGGAGTAGAAGTTGCCGGTCGGGCGGAACATGCCCGGAGCGATGGAGTTGCGGATCACCGCCCACCACATGCCGCCCGGCCCGGACGCCATCAGGCCGTCGGTGGGTTGGACCATCCCGTTGTGCTCGCCCACGATGTCGTGGAGCACCCCCACCTCGTAGTCGAAGTGCTCCTGGGTGTGCCCCTGCAGCACCATCACGAACTGGTTCTCGAAGGCCCGGATCTGCTCGCGGAGCGCCGGCACGTCGCGGGCCTGGCGGAACATCGCCGGCTCGCTGATGGCCAGGCCGAGGCCGACTGCTGCCTTGAACTGGGCGTAGCCGATCCCGGCGTCGCCGATGTCGTAGAGGGCGTCGCCGTAGTCCTCCAGGTTGGGGAAGATGCACAGGTAGGCGCCGTTGAGCGGCGGCACTTCCACCTCCATGCCCCGGAAGGAGCCCTTGGAGACCTTCACCTCGTCGGGTCCGGACCAGGGGTAGAGCTTGAGGCCCACACGGGTGAACACGCCGATGCCCCCATCCGCGCCGGCGAAGCCCCGGATCGCGCCCCGCAGGCTGGGGCCGGGCCCGTCGGGCGACACCCAGCCGGCGCCGGTGGCGAAGGACCCGACCTGCACCAGCTCCCCGGTGGGCAGGATCCACTCGATGCCCATCAGGTTGCGGGGCGAGTAGCCCATCGAGATCGAGGAGAACCCCATGCCCATGTGGGAGGTGGCGTTGGCCAGGGGGGAGCAGTTCGACCCTGCGCCGTGGATGTGGAGGTTCAGGCCGTGGCGCATCACCTCCGCCTGGATCTGGGCACAGGTCACGTAGGGCTCCACCACGATCGTGCGGTTCTCCACGTCGAGCTCGAGGATCCGGTTCATCCGGCGCAGGTCGATCTGCACGACGTTGTCAAACCCGGCGCCGGCGTGCGCACCCCAGCCGGTGGAGAACGCCTTGAAGCGGAGGTGGTGGCGGTTGCACGCCTGCACCACCGCCTGCACCTCCTCGGCGTCGGCCGGCATCACCACCGCCACCGGTCGGTGGATCCACACCCCGACCTCCACCTTGTGGAACGGCTGGGCGGCGTAGGAGTCCAGGACGTGGGGGTCGGTGCGGACCCAGTGCTCGCCCACGGCCGCCCGCAGGTCGGCCAGGGCGTCGGCGGCGATCGGGTCGCCGATCAGGTCGGTGGTCGTGAGGCTCATGCTCGACCCTCCTTGGTCGCGGTGCCGGCCGTGGCGATGACCACCGGCACGTCGGTGGTGAGCTGCCGGGCGGTCAGCTCGCTGATGCCGATGATCTCCAGCTCGCGCTGCTCGCCGTCGGCACGCATCTGCTCCATGGCGGTGGTGAAGTTGGTGACGCACCAGGGGCAGCTGGTGGCGAGGGTGTCGGCGCCGGTGGAGAGCGCCTCCTCCAGCCGCTCCGTGGCCACGGCGATGGAGAACTCCTCCGCGCTCTCCGCACATCCGCCGCCGGCTCCACAGCACCAGGAGAACTCGCGGATCCGCTCCATCTCGACGAAGGTCACCCCCGGGAGCGACGCCAGCACGGCGCGAGGGGCGTCGTAGCGCCCACCACGGCCGTCGCGCCGGGTGGCGTCGGGCCGGTCGATCTTGGGGCCCTCGGCCTCACCGGCGTAGTCCTCACCGTGGCGGCCCAGGTTGCAGGGATCGTGGTAGGTGACCACGCGGGAGCGGACGCCCTCGTTGGCGACGGGATGGTCCGAAGCCGCCACCACCTTCGGCGCGCTCCCGTTCCCGGAGCCGTTGGACGACCCGTTCCCGGATGCGTCGGCGGGGGCCTCGACCTCTGCGGCACCCCGCGGGCCGACAGCGCCGAAGGCGGAGCTCAGCGAGCCCTGCTCCGCCAGCTCCGCAGCGATCTCGCTGATGTGGCGCACGGGCACCCCGAGGTCCTTGCCGTTTCGGGGGTAGAGGTAGTTGAAGGCACCGAAGCAGTCGGAGCAGGCGACGGCCACCATCGACGCCCCGCTGGTGCGGACGCGGTTGACCATGTCGTCGCCGAAGTTGTGCAGCTCGCTGTCGAAGCCGCACTCGTAGGCCCGCTGCCCGCAGCAGGCCTCGGCGGTGCCGCTGGTGCCCACGCGCTTGCCGGTGGCCTTGAGGATCTCGACCGCAGCGAGCAGGTCGTCGCGCTGGGACTCGTCGTAGGAGAAGCGACAGCCGACGTGGAAGAGGATGTCGACCTCCTCGGAGTTGGCATCCAGCAGCTCGTGGTCGGTGTTCCAGGCGTCGCGGTCGTCACGAGGGAGGCCGAACACGTTGTTCTCGGCCCGCATGTTCTCCACCAGCTGCAGGTGCTCGAGGCGGGCGAAGCCCAGCTCGACCGCCCGGGCTCGTGCCTCGTGGAACGCGTCGGTGAGGTCGATGTCGTTGCGGTACACCTTGCAGCCGACGTCGCAGCCGCCGCACATGGTGCAGGCGTAGAAGATGTCGGCCGCCGCCTCGTCGAACTCGGTGCGGCCGTCGAGGATCGACAGGGCCACGTTGAGCTTCCCCGAACCCGAGTAGGCGTGGAAGTCGTGGAACCAGACCGATGGGCACACCTGCGACCAGCGCTGGCTGCGGATCTGCGCCAGGGGGATCCACTTGCAGGAGGAGCAGCGCGAGCAGCCCTCCATGTCGTCGCGAAAGGACTCCAGGCCGGTTGACTCCAGGCTCATGACGAGCTCACCTCCTCGAAGGCCGCCGCAGCGACCGTGGGGTCGAAGCACAGCGCGCCCGGGTTGAGCACGCCGTCGGGGTCGAGCACGGCCTTCACCTTGTGCAGGGTCCGCACCACGTCGCCGCTGCGGGCGAAGGTGGGGGCCACCGCAGCACCGATGGGTCGGCTGAAGAAGGCACCGGCCTCGATCAGCTCCGCCACCAGCTCGCCGGTGCCCTCGTCGATCTGCTCACCCTCGGCCGGTGTGGAGAAGGCGGTCACCTCGACGTGGCAGGTGCGCCCCTGGTTGATGGGCTGCAGGTAGGCGGCCACCGCGTCCTCGGACACGATGCCGCTCCAGCGCGATCGGATGTGCTCGACGAGGGGCAGCGCCCGATCCATGGTGGAGAGGAACGCCAGCTCCCGGCTCTCGCCGGTGGCCGCTCGCTTCCAGTCGCCCACCCCCTCGGGAAGCTCCGGCAACGAGGTGACCGCCCGGGACAGCTCTTCGCCCCGTGTGCCGGTGAGGTCGTGCACCCCCAGGCCGGCGGCAGCGGCCAGCTCCTCGATCTGGTGCAGCTGCATGGCCATCGACTCCTGCGGTCGGCGGCGGAGGGAGCCCACCGTGAGCAGCGCCGTCCACTCGTCGGAGGTCCCCTCGACGGCGACGCCGAGGGACTCCGCCATACGGGCCAGCTGGTGGCGGTCGACCACCAGGACCTCCTCGCCCAGACGACGCCGGGTGATCGCCGAGACGAACCCGGCGAGAGCCCCCAGGTCGTCGGAGCTCACCCGGAGGTCGCGCCGCAGCTCCGCTCGGAGCTCCAGGCGCAGCGACACCCAGGTGGCGAACCCCAGGGTGCCCTGGGCGCCCTGAGCCAGCTTGGCGAGGTCGGTCTGGGCGGGCCCGAGCGGGTTCTTCTGGAACATGCCCGCCCGCCACTGCTCCTCGAGGGTGGCACCCGGGCCCGCCGCGCTGCCGGTGCGGAACCGGTCGCCGGTGCCGAACCACAGCTCCGCGCACAGCATCGGGTCGGTGAAGTCCCAGTGGTGGCGGGGAGCCATCTGTGGTTCCCGGTCCATCTGGGAGGCGACCACCGCCTTGCCGGCCGGGGGCAGCAGCGGATGGCACAGGCGCAGCCCCTCGGCGTCCAGCAGTGGCTGGAGCTGCGCGTAGGTGACGCCGGCTTCGACGATCGCCACCCGCTCACGTGCGCTGAGCAGCGGCACGTCGCGCAGACCGGAGAGGTCGAGCAGCCGTGTGCCGTCGTGGGCGATCGCCCGGGCGTGGCGGGCGATGCCGGTGGAGGAGCGGGGGACGAGGCCGTAGCCCCCGGCGACGGCCTCGCGGATGTGGTGGCCGAGGTCCGCTGCGGCGGCGACGGTGACCACGTCGCCGCCGGTGGGCCCGGCGACCAGTGGGGTGGTCATTGGTGGTCCTCCTTGTGGGATTCGGATGTCGGGTCGTGGGTCGCCCGGCCGATGACCTCGATGCCGGCCGCCACCACGGCGGTGTGGGCGAGCTCGAAGAGCTCGTCGATGCGGTCGCCGTCGTCGTCGACCTCGTGGGCGACGAAGATGCCGTCGAGCTGCACCAGGAGCAGCCGGGCCAGCTGGTCGTAGGCGGCGGACAGCTGCGGGCTGTGCTCCGCAGGGCCCAGTGCCCGCCCGATCGACGCGGCGATCAGGGCGATGGCACGTCGGCGGGCCTGCTGCACCGCGGCGCGGACCTCCTGGTCGGGGTGCCCGCGGTCGAGGCCCAGCCACAGCATCAGGCGCAGGGCCTGGGGTTGGTGGCGGTAGGCGTCGAGCATCACCCGGAAGAACCGCTGCAGGTCGGCGGCAGGGGGCACGGCATCCTCTGACCCCTCGGCCGGCTCCCCTCCCATGGCCTCGACCAGCTCTGCGTACCAGCGCTCGATGCTGCGCTCCACGATGGCGGCCAGCAGGCCGTCCTTCGATCCGAAGTGCCAGTAGATGGCGGTGGGGGCGAGTCCGGTGGCGGTGCAGATGGAGCCGATGGAGGTGGCGGCGAAGCCTCGTTCGGCCATGAGCTCGGTGGCGGCCCCGAGGATGGCCTCGCGTGACGTGTGCGCTGCAGCGCCGCCGCGACCGGCGCCGGCACCCCGTCGACGGGATCCGTGGGTTCGAGCTCCGCCGTGCGCCATCGGGCCTCCCGGGTCGGTCGCGATCCGGAGGGACCGCGCTGTAGTGATCGCTACGGACAGTATGTAGCGCTCGCTACACTCGACGCAAGCGGCGTCCGGCACACCTCCGGGACTCGTCGTGATGGCACGAAGGGCGCGCGAGCGAGCCCCGGAGGCGCGCGAACGTCTTCGTGCCGCGGGTCGTCAGGACCGCAGCGGCGCGGCGGTCACTTCCGCACCGCCTTCGGAGGGAGCGCGCGGAGCGGCAGCCGCCGCTGCGGCTCCTGCGGGAGCCTCCGGCGCTCCGCTACATCTCGGGGTAGTCGAAGCGCTCCTGGAGCTCCTTGAGCTCGGTGTCGCGTCGAGCCATGTCGTCGGGACCGACGAACTGGATCATGCCGGCCTCCTCCAGCTCGGCGACCGTCTCCGGGTCGCGGGGGAAGGCCTCGTCGAAGTGGTTGAGCTTGTAGAGCTCCTCGAACGGCAGGCGGGGGCGCTGTCCCGCGGCGTAGACGTCCTCTGCGGGATAGCCCACGGTCTGGAGGCACAGGATGCGGGCCTGGGCCGGCAGGCCGAGGTGGTCGATGAGCTGCGCCGCCTTGGCGCTGCCGAGCAGGCAGGTGCCGAGGCCCTCCTCGAAGGCGACCAGCGTGGCCTGGGCGATGCCCTGGCCGCAGTCGACCTCGGACAGCCCTGGGGCCTTGAGGATGTCGGTGAGGCCCTCGAAGAAGGGGATGATGAGGTTCTCCAGGCGCTCACGGGTCTGCTCGAGGTCGATGCCCATGGCCCTCGCCTCCACGATCTCTCGCAAGCGGTCCGGCTGGTGCTCGACGGCCTCGGCGTCGAGGTACCACACGATCACCACCGGCGCGACCCTCATCTGGAAGTTGCCGATATAGGCCTCGAGGTTCTCGATGACGTCCTCGCTGGCGGTCGCCCGTTCCACCACCACGGCCCTGAGCGTTTGCACATTGCCCCAGTGCGACGCCCGCCGAGCGGCCTCGAGCATCTTCTGGATCTTGGCGCGCTCGACCGGCTTGGTCGGATCGAGGTAGCGGACCGATCGGCGAAGGCCGATGACTTCCTTGAGCTCCACGGTGTTTCCCCCTGTCCACGCCCCCCGGCGAAGATCGATCGGCTGTGGGGGCTCGAGGTCCCGAGCCCCGCTGGGAGCGTAGGGCCGATCCGGCCGGCGGGGTCCAGCCGGGCTCTGTGAACTTCGGCTCAGACCGGAGACGCAGCCGCTCAGGCTGCGGCGACAGCCTCGTCGAGCGCGACCTCGACGAGTTGGATGGGGCCACGTCGCACGGTGGCGGTGCCCGCTCGGCGGTAGCCGTTGAGCCAGATCCCGACAGAGGAGTCGGCCTCGGCGTTGCGCACCCACTGCGAGTCGGAGCGCACGGTGCTCACGAAGAGCCGATCGCCCACCCTGGTGGCGAGCAACGGGACCTCGCGGCGCTTGCCGCTGCGTCGTCCTGTGGTCTCGAGCACCACGACCCCTCCGCCGAGCGGCGGTGGGGAGAGGGTTCCGCCGCGCGCCAGTGGGGCCACGACGCGGTTGAGCGCTCCGAACAGCCGACGGGAGGGGATCAGGTTCACCATGCCCATGTGAACGAGCCCGTCCCGGGTTGTCATCCCTCCGCCGGGGGTGACATGTTGCCTGCATCCACCGCCGTGTGAGCCGGCGAACGAACGAGGATCGCTGCACGTGTCCGACCGGGATGTTCCGCTGTTGGGAGCCAAGACCTACGCCGAGCCGTCGGTCTTCCGACCCGAGAACCTGCTGCGGGAGGGTCGCCGCCAGCGCGGCCGACCCGACGTCGCGGTGCCGGAGGTCTGCCTGCTCGACCCCGACGGCGACATCGTGCGGCACCTGGTGCGCACCGGGTCCGCCCGGGAGCATGCGGGCTGGGCCTGCTACCACACGACCCTGTGGTGCTTCGACCTCGATGGTCGGGAGGTGGGTGTGGTGGGCTGCGCCGTGGGCGCGCCCTTCGCCGTGCTGGTGGCGGAGCAGCTCGCGGCCTCCGGTTGCGCGCTGCTGGTGAGCATCACCTCGTCGGGCTGCATCACCCCCGCCGGAGCGCCGCCGTACTTCGTGCTCATCGACCGTGCGCTGCGCGACGAGGGCGCGAGCCTGCACTACCGGGAGCCGTCGACGTGGTCGGAGGCATCCGCGCCGCTGGTCGGCCGACTCGACGGGGTGCTCGAAGGCCTGAGCCAGCCGGTGGTGACGGGTTCGACCTGGACGACCGACGCTCCCTACCGGGAGACGCCCGCGGCGATCGCCCGTGCCGAGGAGCTGGGAGTCCTGGCGGTGGAGATGGAGGCCGCCGCGCTCTACGCCTACGCCGAGGCACGCGGGCGCGACGTCGTGTGCGTCGCCCACGTCACCAACTCCATGGCCGTCGCCGGGGATGACTTCGAGAAGGGCGAGGCCGATGGCGCCCATGCCGCGCTCGAGGTCGTCGCCGCCATCGTCGACGCGTTGCGCCCCGACCCCAACTGACCGGCGTGGGACCACACCGGCGGGGCTGACACCTGCCAGTTCGCTGGTTAGTTAAAGTAACTTGACTGGTCGGTCAAGTTCTCGCTAGGGTCCGCGACCATGAAGATCGACGGAGGCATCGGGCTGGACCTGTCGCGAGCGGCGACCGACGCGAAGGAGGCGGAGGACTTCGGCTACGACGGCATCTGGGTGCCGGAGACTTCGCGGGACCCGTTCCTCCCCCTGGCCATCGCCGCCGAGCACACCCAGTCCATCGAGATCGGCACCTCCATCGCCGTGGCCTTCGCCCGCTCACCGATGACCCTGGCCAACACCGCCTACGACCTCACCGGGTTCTCCAAGGGGCGCTTCATCCTCGGGCTCGGCAGCCAGATCAGGCCCCACATCACCAAGCGCTTCTCCATGGAGTGGTCGAAGCCGGCGGCCCGCATGCGGGAGCTGGTCCTCGCCATGCGGGCCATCTGGGACTGCTGGATGAACGGCTCCGCCCTCGACTTCCGGGGCGACTTCTACACCCACACCCTGATGACCCCCTTCTTCAACCCCGGCCCCCAGGACGGCGGGATCCCCCGCGTCTTCCTGGCAGGGGTGGGCCCCCTCATGACCGAAGTGGCCGGGGAGGTGTGCGACGGGTTCTTCTGCCACGGCTTCACCACCGAGCGCTACCTCCGCGAGGTCACCCTGCCGGCTCTGGAGCGTGGCCGTGCCAAAGCCGGCAGGTCCATGGACGGCTTCGAGATCTGCGGGCCCAGCTTCGTGGTCACCGGCAACACCGCCGAGGAGCTGGAGCTGGCCAAGATGGGCACCCGTCAGCAGATCGCCTTCTACGGTTCCACCCCCGCCTATCGCGAGGTCCTCGAGCTGCACGGCTGGGGTGACCTCCAGCCCCAGCTCAACTCGCTGTCCAAGGAAGGGCGCTGGGAGGAGATGGGCGGGTTGATCGACGACGAGATCCTCGAGACCTTCGCCGTGGTCGGCGAGCCCGACCAGATCGCTCCCGAGCTCAAGCGACGCTACGGGGACGTGATCTCCCGGATCAGCTTCTACGCTCCCTACCGCTCCGATCCCGAGCGGTGGAAGGGCGTCGTCGCCGACCTCAAGAGCTGAGGTTGCCGCCCCGAGGGGGAAGCTGTGTCGCACACGTCACGCCGCTGCGCCTTTGGTCCCGACGGCAAGTCGCATAGTCTTTGACTATGCGACTTGAGGTCACCCGACGCACCGACCTCGCCACCCGCGCGCTCGTGGAGCTGGTGCCCGCCGGCCGCCGCCTCAAGGGAGCCGAGCTGGCGGAGCGGCTGGGGGCGTCGCCGGGCTTCCTCTCCCAGGCCATGACCCCTCTGGTGGGTCAGGGCTGGGTGCGCTCCGAACCGGGTCCCACCGGCGGCTACGTGCTGGCCGTCGACCCCGACCAGGTGAACCTGCTGCAGGTCATCGAGGCCGTGGAGGGACCCACCGACGGGGGTCGATGCGTGCTGGAGGGCCGCGAGTGCGCGGCCGAGAACCCCTGTGCGCTCCACGAGCCCTGGACGCGGGCCCGCGGTCAGTTCCTGTCCGATCTGTCGGCCACCTCGCTGGCCGCGGTGGCCGATGGCGGACACCGATGACGCCGACCTGACCGGCCCCCACCCCCCCCCCCCCCCCGCCCCCCCCCCAGGGGGAGGGGGTACCCCTGGCCCCCCCCCCCCCCCCC
>CAYQQQ010000001.1:0-57959 GCA_964420125.1 uncultured Microthrixaceae bacterium | reverse complement strand
CACCACACGTAGCGAAGGAGATCCCGATGTCCACCACCGACACCCCCGATCCGCTCACCGCCGACCCCACCCTGGGCGAGATGGTCACCGCCAACCCTTCGACCTCGCGGGTGTTCGAGCGGTACCAACTCGACTACTGCTGCGGAGGTGCCCAGCGTCTGAGCACGGCCTGTGCCGCCGCCGGCATCGAACCTGCGACGGTGGTCGCAGCGATCGCCGAGCTCGAGCCCCAGCCCTCGCCCGACTGGGCCGCGCTGGCCCCGGCGGACCTGGTCGATCACCTGGAGGCGACCCACCACCGCTACCTCCACGCCGAGCTCCCGCGGCTGTCGGCGCTGGCGGACAAGGTCGTGGGCGTGCACGGCGGTCGCCACGCCGAGCTGTTCGAGGTCCAGACCACCTACGAGCAGCTGCGTGCCGAGCTGGAACCCCACCTCGCCAAGGAGGAGCAGGTGCTCTTCCCCATGATCCGCGAACTGCAGGAGGCGACGTCGGCACCCTCGTTCCACTGCGGGCACCTCTCCAGCCCCATCGGGGTGATGCGCTACGAGCACGACCAGGCCGGGGAGCTGCTGGCCCGCCTGCGTGAGCTCACCTCCGACCACACCCCGCCGGCGGACGCCTGTGGGAGCTTCCAGGCGCTCTACGCGGGGTTGGCCGAGATGGAGGCGGACACCCACCAGCACATCCACAAGGAGAACAACGTGCTGTTCCCCGCCGTGCTGGAGCTGGAGTCCCGGCTCGGCTGACCGCGGACAGGCCGCGCTCCTCCGGACGATCCGTCCGGACGCCTACTCGGCAGCGACGGCCTCGAGGCGCGCCTTCACGTGCTTGTGGTGGGGGGTGCCGGCGAAGGGATCCCGATCGGCGCCCGAGGTGAGCTCGTTGGGTGCCAGCCCGGTCGTCGTGGCGACCCCGTCCTGGTCGGGGTGGTCGAGCCCCAGGCCGTTGGGCAGCGACACGTGGCCCGGGGCCATGGTGTCGCTGTGCTCGACCGGCACCACCGCGCTGCCTCTTGCCGTGTGGAGCCGGACGAGTCCGCCATCGGGGATGCCGAGACGTTCGGCATCCCCGGGGTTCACCCGGAGCTCCACCTGACCTCCCTGTCGTCGCCAGGCCGGGTCGCGCATGATGGTGTTGGCGGTGAAGGAGCGCCGTTCGCCAGCGGTGAGCACGAAGGGCCACTCGGGATCCGGGACGGTGGGGTCGAGGTCGTCGAGCCGGGCCAGCTCCTCGAGCAGCGGCTCGATCACGAGGTCCACCATCCGGTCGGGGTGTGCGACCCGTCGCCACGTCTCCTCGTAGTCGTCGACGGTGAACTCCAGCCCGGAGGGGGAGTCCACCATGGCGTCGAAGAGCTCCATGCCCGATTCGAAGCCGGCGCGCAGGACCGAGGCCGGCTCCTTCATGAAGAGGATCAGCGCGAGCCCGGCGAGCACGGCGGCTCCCCTGGCGTCGCCGAGCTCCTCGCCCAGGGTCTCGTACAGGATCGTCGGCGCCAGCGGTGCGAGGTCGGGGCGCAGGAGCATCATGGTGAGGAACTCGTTGACGAACGCCGTGCGGTCCTCGACCAGGGCAGCGCGCAGCGGGGCGAGGTCCTCGTCGGCGTAGGCGCCGAGCGCTCGTACGAGGCGGGTGTGGATCTCGCATTCCGCCAGCGTGCCCCCCAGCGGCGCCATGAGGGGTCGTCGGAGGTGGAAGACGTTGCGAGGGAACTCGAGGGTGAAGAACGTGGCCTCCCACTTCTCGAACTGGCTGGCAGCCGGCAGCACGTAGTGGGCCAGGCGTGCCGTCTCGGTCATGGCCACGTCGACCACCACCAGCAGGTCGAGCGCCTGGAGCGCCTCGCGCATCCGAGGCCCGTCGGCGAGGGAGTGCGCCGGGTTGGCGGACTCCACGAACATGGCGCGGAAGCGTGCCGGGTGGTCGGTGAGGATCTCCTCGGGGATCGAGTTGCAGGGCACCAGCCCTGCCGGCATCGGCGAACCGTTCACCGGCGTGGTGGCGGGTGGGCGAAGGCCGAGCCCCGATCCTGTCGCGGCCATTCCCTCCGGCACGATGGCGTCGCCGGGAGTGAGCCTGGCCAGTGCGCTGTGCAGGTTCATCCCGCCTCTGCGGGCGAAGTTGCCGGTGAGCAGCACCGCCAGCTTCTCGAGATAGGAGCACAGGGTGGAGTTGGGGGCCTGCTCGATCCCGAGGTCCTCATGGAGCGCTACCGATTCCGCTGCGCCCATGAGGTCGGCCAGCTGCCGCAGATCAGACTCGGTGACACCTGCGCGCCGGGCGTACTCCGCGACGTCGATGCCTTCCAGCGCCGCCAACAGACGTTCGGCTCCCTGGGTGTGCTCAGCCACGAACTCACCGTCGACGTGGCCGCCATCCACGAGCAGCTTCAGCAGCGCGGCCAGCGCGAACGCATCGCCGCCGGGGCGGACCTGGAGGTGGAGGTCGGCGATCTCGGCGGTCTCGGTGCGGCGTGGGTCGACGACCACCAGGGTTCGCTCGGGGTCGCGGGCGATCTCCTTGAGCACCGTGCGGGCGCGCGGAAACCCGTGGGACTGCCAGGGGTTCTTCCCCCAGAAGATCGCCACCTGGGCGTGCTCGTAGTCGCCGGTGGTGTGGCAACCGACGCTGCCGAAGAGCTCGCCGTCGACCCAGAACTCGCCGGTCTTCTCCTGGGCGAGGGCGTTGGAGCCGTAGCGGATCCCGAGTGCCGCCCGCGTCGCCGAGCCGTAGGCGCCGACGAGGTGGTTCCCCTGTCCGCCCCCTCCGTAGTAGAGGGTGGCGTCGGCCCCGTGCAGCTCGCGCACCTCGTTCAGGCGCCCGGCGACCTCGGCGATGGCCGTGTCCCAGTCGATCTCCTCGTAGGTCCCGTCGGGTCGCCGGCGCAGCGGCGCGGTGAGACGGTCGGCCGCGTTCTGGTAGTGGTCGAGGCGCAGCGCCTTCTGGCAGGTGTAGCCCCGGGAGGCGGGGTGCGCCTTGTCGCCCCGGATGCGAGCCAACCGCCGCGGTTCCCCATCGGGGTCGCCGGGGTCACGGCCGAGGCGCACCTCGATGCCGCAGTTGCTCACGCAGAGGATGCACGCGCTCTGCAGCCACTCGGAGCCGCCCACCACAAGCTCCTTCTCCGAGTTGTCCATATGCCCCGCTCCTGGAGGATCGTCTGAATTGTGAGGGACCCATCACAACCCGGCAGACCCGCAACGTCAAGGAGACCCTGGTCACCCCGTGGAGGGCGGCGTCAGCAGCGGGGGAGCGAGACGCCGGTCTCGGTGGGGCCCTCGGGTGGGGTCCGCACCCAGTCGGCCCCGGGGTCGAGCATGCGGTCAGGGTCCCATGGAGGATCCCACACCACCTCCACGTCCACCTCGCGGTCGCCGAGCACGGCGCGCACCGCGGCGGCCGCGTCCTCGGGCAACGACTCGGCCACGGGGCATCCGGGTGTGGTGAGGGTCATGTCGACCTGCACGTCGCCGCCGCGATCGACATGCACGTCGTAGACGAGGCCCATGCTCACCACGTCCATCGCCAGCTCGGGGTCGAACACCTCGCGAAGGGCGTCGATCACCTGTGCGACGACTTCGTCGCGGGTCTGCTCGTCGATGGGTTCGGGAAGGTCGTTCACCGGGTCACCGCCGTGGGTCGAGGTGCGTCGGGTCGTCGGCGCGCCGGTGCGGGCGTCGGTGGCAGGCGAAGCGCCCGGAGGGGGCCGGCGGCGAGGTTGACCACCAGGGCCAGCGCCCCGAGGAAGACGAGCGCCCCGCCGACGGCGACCGCGGCGGACGTTCCGGTCGACAGGCCTGCGAGCACGGCCAGCAGCCCTGGAGCCAGCAGCGCCAGGCCGACGATCGCCACCCGCCGGTCGTAGAGGTCGGCGAAGAGCAGCGGGGAGCCGTCGGTCTTGCGGCGGATCCCCCGGGTGCGCAGCACCGAGTAGCCGATGAAGGGCACGATCTTGTGGGAGTGGCCGACCACCGCCAACGTCAGCCACGAGATCAGGGCGGCGACCTCGGTGGCCACTAGCCGGACGCGCCACGCCGGCGACACCGCCGGCACCGAGGCCACCAGCGCGGCAACCAGGGCGAGCACCAGGAACCCGGCGGAGGCGAACAGGAAGGCGTGCAGCAGCTCGAGGGGTCGCCGCCGGTGCCGGACCGCGCCGATCAGCGACGTGAGGTGGGCCAGCAGGCCCACGGCCACGACCGCCGCACCGGCGAGCGCCAGGGGAGCGACGCCGAACAGCAGGCCCAGCGCCAGGGGCAGCGTGCCGGCGGCGAGGGCCCCGACCGCCACCGCACCCGAGCGCTGGCTCGGGCGGTGCGAGAGCAGGAACATCGGCCAGAGCTTCTCGGCGACGGCGACGTAGGTGAGGCCCAACCACCCCAGCAGCCCGAGGTGGGCGTGCGAGAGCAGGCGTGCCGGCACCGTGGGGGTGAACCACCCGGTCTGGCGGTTCAGGGCGTAGACGATGCCGAAGCTCACCGTGACCAGCAGGTAGGCCAGGGCGAGGCGGATCCCCCACACGGGCACGCCAGAGGCGTTCGGGCCGACGGGTGCGGAGAGGTTCCACGCGGCGAGCACGGCCGCCAGCACCCCGAGCGTGCCCCCGATCGCCACGAGGTCCTCGGGACCGTGGGCGAACCCGGTGGAGAGGAGCCAGCCGGCGCCCACGATGCACACCGCGCTGAGTCGGGCGACGTTGGGGGAGCGGATGCCGCGTCGTCCGACCACGGGGGCGAACTGGTGCAGCGCACCCAGCACGACCGTGCTGAGGAAGGCGAGCACGGCGACGTGGACCGCCGAGAGCACCCCGCCGTGGCGGGGGTCGATCACCGCCCGGTCGGCAGCGAACCAGATCGCCAGGCCCATGGCCACCAGGCCCGCGCCGCCGGCGGCGAAGAAGGTGAGCGGCACCGACGCCGGTGGGGTGAGCCCGTTGGGGCGGGGCATCCCGCCCGGTGCTCCGCCGACGGGCCGGCTCCCGGCGCTGCTGGTGGTGGCGTCGCCCGTGCTGCCCATAGATCCGGCCTCCTCGCACCTGGTCCGCAGCGGACTGCGGGGCCGCCGAGGAATTCTTGCTATTCGCACACAAATTACTAGAATTAAGAGATCCTGACAACCGGCCGTCGGTGCTCCGGTGGCCGGCAACCGCCCGTCGGCATCGCCGAAGGGCCACGACGAGGAGGACCGACATGCAGATCCTGGACGTGCGGGAGATGCCGCCACGAGACCGTCATCCCACCATCTTCGGGATCCTCGACTCGCTCGCCGCAGGGGAGTCGCTGGTGCTGGTGAACGACCACGATCCGGTGCCCCTGCGCTACCAGCTCGACGCCACCCGGCCGGGGCACTTCCGCTGGGACGTGGTGGAGGACGGTCCCGACACGTGGCGGATCGAGATCACGTCACGGGTCCGCCTGGTCGACGCCCGCCCGATCCTCGAAGTGGGCGACGAGCCCTTCGAGACCATCATGGACACGGTGGACGAGCTGGGCGACGACGAGGTCCTGGTGATCATGGCCCCGTTCGAACCGGTCCCCCTCGAAGGGGTGCTGGGCGGGCAGGGCTTCGTGCACACCGCCGAGGAGCTCGACGACGGCGACTGGCGCGTCACCTTCTCCCGGGCCTGACTCGTCGGGGCCGTCGGTGTCGCAGCTGCAGCAGCAGGCTCGGGCGCTCGGCGATCCCACGCGCCACGAGATCTTCTCGCTGCTGGCCTCGGCCGCAGCGCCCCTGGCCGTGGCCGAGCTGGCCGAGGCCACCGGTCTGCACCACAACGCCGTGCGCCAGCACCTCGTCAAGCTGGTCGACGCGGCGCTGGTGCAGCGCCAGCGGGCCCGTGCGGCAGGCCGGGGCCGCCCGAGGATGCTCTACTCGCTCGCCCCGGGTGTCGGTTCGCGATGGGGGGTGACGGGGCCCTACGAGCGCTTGGCGGTGTGGTTGGGCGAGATGGTGCGCAGCGGGGATGCTCCCGAGGAGGTGGGCCGCCGCGTCGGCCGGCGCTTCGTCGAGGCGCCGGAGCCGGCTCGGCCGGCCGAGGTCCGCGAGGATCCCGTCGATCGTCTGGTGGAGGGCATGGTGCGAGAGGGGTTCGCTCCGGAGCGTCGCGAGTTGGTCGACGGCACCGTCGAGGTCGTGCTCACCCGCTGCCCCTTCGTCGCCGCGGCCTCCGAGGTCCCCGAGCCCGTCTGTCGGTTCCACCTGGGCTACGCCCAGGGCCTCGCCGAGGGCTCCTCTGCGGTGGTCGACGAGTTGGTCCCGTCGGATCCCCGCGTCGCCGGCTGCCGCCTCCGCTGCCACGACGGCACCGAGCCCCGGTCGTGACGACCCCGCCGCGGCCGTGAGCACCACGGGCATCAGCGTTGGGGCCGCAGCGACTCCAGGACGAGGGTGGAGTCCTCCCGGAAGCTGACCGGGCCACGCAGGTCGAGCGCACGCTCGATGCGAACCGGGAGGTGGGTGGTGGCCTCCAGCCACAGGTGCTCCGACCAGGTCCCCTCCACCGATCCCGAGGCCACGAGCTCCAGGAGCACCGGCACGGCCTGGACGGTGCCGTCGCCGACGCGCACCTCCTCGGGCTCACCTCGGGTGGCGGTCGCCGGCAGGTCCACCGTGATGCCCATCGGGCCTCCGCTCACCTCGAGGTGGCACTGCAGCTCGACGCGCTGGGCATCCGGGGACACGAGGACGTCGGGCTCGCAGCGCATCACCATCTCGGGGCTGAGGGCGCCGACGCTCTGGGTCTTGCGGTGCTCCGCCAGACGAACCCCTTCGCCGTCGGTGCACAGCGTCGTGGACTCGGTGTGCTCCTGGAAGCGATCGAGGGACAGCTGGAAGCAGCCGTCCCCGGCGGGCGCGACGAGGCCCGTCAGCTCGGGTGGGAGCACCCGGTGCTGCTCCGGGAGGGCTCCCAGACGGACCGTCTCGTCCCCCTCGGCGCGGTAGGGGTAGGCACCGGGCTCCAGCGTGCCCGGTTCGGTGGCTGCCGGCGCGGGGGCGTCGGCCAGCTCCTCTCGGAGCGCAGCACGCGCCGCCTGGTCGTCGACCGGCGTGGTGCCACGCGGCCAGGCGACCCAGGCGATGGCCACCGCAGCGACGATCGCCACCACACCGATCACGGCGAGTCCACGTCGCATGGCTCAGCTACCTGCGACGCGCGTCGCGGTGATGGCGCAGGCCTGGAGGTGCGCCGCGTTGGCTCGCATCGAACGGCGCATGGCCAGCACCCGGGCGCGGGCGTCCCGGTCGCGGAGGGTGTTGCCCACGAAGCGGGCCGTGCCGAGGTAGCCCTCGTCGGCGAGGAGACGACGTGGTTCGAGCAGGGCCAGGGGCGCCACGAAGCGCTGGTGCACCTCGAACCCGGAGGCCTCGAGGAGCTCGCACCACCCCTCGATCGTCAACGGACTCACGTTGACCTTGATGCTCCGCGTGAGCTCGCCAGCGACCCGGCGTGCGGTCGGCTCGTCGATGCCGGCGGGAGCGAAGGCGATCTCGTGGAGGCCGAGGCGGGCGCCGGGTCGGCTCACCCGGGCGAGCTCCGTGAGGATGCGCTGCTTCTGCGACGCCGGCTGCATGGTGAGGTAGGCCTCGCCGAACACCACGTCCGCGCTGGCATCGTGCAGGCCGGTGTCGGCGGCGGTGCCGTGGAGGACCCTTTGTGAGGGACCGTGCAGCATGGTCGCCACCCGCGCAGTCGACACGGGATCCCGGTCCACTCCTCGGTAGCTGCGTGGGTTGCGCCCCAGCACCAGGGAGGTGGTGGCCCCGAGCCCCGGTGCGAGCTCCACCACGTCGTCCTGCTCGCCGATGGCCAGGGAGCTCAGCAGCTGGCGGGTGAGCTCCACCCCTCCCGGGCGCAGCACGCGCTTGCCCAGCCGGGCGAGCAGCCAGTGCCCCGGGACCCGATCGACGGGCACGGCCGCCGCCGGGAGCGTGTCGTCGATCGGCGTGGGCGCTGCGGTGGCGTGCGTCATGGGACTCTCCGTGCCTGCTCGGGTGGCCCAGGAAGGCAAGTACCCCTGGGACTATGTAGTAGGCAACCCTAACAAGCCGTGGAGGCGTCGCACAACATCGGAGGGCGGGTCCGCTCGCGGGGTTCAGCCGCGCCGGGGGCGCCAGGACAGCAGGAGACCGACGAAGGTGGCGGTCCAGGCCACCAGCGCCACGCCCAGGGCCACCTCGGCCACCAGCACCACGTCGGTGAACCCGGTGACGGCCGCCATGCGGTCGGTGCACGCGCTGTACATGCCGAGGGGGAACACCATGGCCCACAGGGACGGGTGGTACACGAGGGGCACGCGGTGCACGAGGTGCCGCCACACCCCGATCACCACCATGAGCGGGATCCAGAAGGTGGCGGTCGCCCAGGCGAGGACCACCATCCCCTCCACGAACGGCGCCATGGCGGCGACGGCCGGAGCGTCGGACGCCGCCCCCAGCAGGTTGGATCCCGCCAGGCAGGTGATGGCCACCGCACCCATGGCGATCCACGACGGCGGCTGCATGTCGGAGGGATCCACCGGCTGGAACGTCCAGCGCAGGAACACCAGGGTCATCACGATCAGGTACAGCACGATCCCCAGGGTGAACGCGCACAGGCACACCAGCTCCAGCACCTGGTGGGGCCCGGAGCGCTTGAGCAGCAGCGCGCCCAGCACGGCGATCGACTGGGTGCCCACCACCAGCAGGAACCACGTGCCGTTGATCCCGTGGCCGAGGTCGGCCTTCGGCTCGCGCAGGATGACGCCCGACAGCGCCGTGTAGATCAGCGCCACCCACGCCACCAGGGCGAAGCTCCACAGGGCCCACGACATCGCCCACCAGCCGTGGATGAGTCCGGCGGCGCTGCCCAGCACGTTGGCGCCGGCGACGACGGTGAGGAAGGCGAAGGCGGTGGCGTGGTGGGTGAGGTCGTCGACGAAGCGCTGCGTGTAGCGCAGCAGGCGGGCCAGGTAGAGCACGAGCAGGACCACGAACCCGGCGCACCCCACGACGAAGAGGGCGTCGGCGACGAGGTCCAGGCCCTGCTGCTGGGAGGCGACGGCCACGATGCCCGTGGCCATGACCAGCGCGAAGTAGCCGGGGAAGAGGGTGGCGATCGGGCCGGGGGCGTCGGTGGCCGGGGCAGCCGGCGTGGTGGCGGTCATTCGTTCAGGTACCTCAGGAAGACCGCGCCGAACACCGCCAGGGTGACGGACACCGCGGCGGTGGCCCACGCCAGGCCGGCGGCGTCGGTGAGGAACGCCTCGACCGACACCGTGATCAGGAAGACCTGCAACCCCACCAGGATGATCAGGTAGACGGGCACCGCCGCGGCGGTGCGGCGGCCCCGCAGGTCCTGATCGCTCATGGCTCGGCTCCCAGCGCCCAGATCGTGTCGCCGCGCACCTCCAGCTCGATGCGCCCGAGCGGGCGCGGGGGAGGGCCCGAGAGCACCGCTCCGGTGCGGGCGTCGAAGTTGCCCTCGTGGCAGGGGCAGTGCCAGCGCTGCTCCTCCGCCTCGTAGTAGACGACGCAGCCGAGGTGCGTGCACTTCTGGGAGAAGCCGACCACCTCGTCCTCGGACAACCGGAGCAGGATCGCCGGGTCCTCGGCGTCCGGGTACCCGAAGAGGTAGGTCTCGCCGACGGCCACCTCGTCAAGGCTAACGACCGGCTGCGGGGACCCGGTGTTGATCCGACGGAGCTGCGTCCACACGGCCAACCCGACCGTGCCGGCGGCCATCGCCCCGGATCCGAGCGCCAGGTAGCGGGCGAACTCGCGCCGGGTGACGTCGTCCTCCCCGGCGGCGGAGTACGGGAAGTCGCGCTGCCACACCGGCTCGGCCTCGGGCGGCGCAGCAGTGCGGTCGTGATCGGCTCGGTCGGGGGTCACGGCGCCTCCTCCAGGTCGAAGGGGTCGTCCAGCCAGCTGCGCTGCGGTGCGCCCAGCGCGTCGAGCGGGCCGTCCTGCAGATCGTCGACGACGGTGAACACGAGCGTCCGCACGTCCTGGCGTCCGAAGCGGAACTCCCGGATCAGCTCGCCCCGGCGGGTGCCCTCGAACTCCTCCCGGGTGCCGTACCACAGGGCATCGCTGGGGCACACCGAGGCGCACATCGGCTTCAGGCCCTCGGCGCTGCGGTCGATGCACATGTCGCACTTCATCATCTGGTCCAGCTCGGCCAGGTAGCGGGGCACCCCGAAGGGGCAGGCGAGCACGCAGTTGGAGCACCCGATGCAGCGGGGCTTCAGCGCGGACTGCACCACTCCGCGCTCGTTCTGCTTGATGGCGTCCGCCGGGCAGACCTGGGCGCAGGTCGGCTCCTCGCAGTGCATGCACACCATGGGTGCGCTCTGGGTGGTGACCGCCCGCTCGATGCGCTCCAGGTGGATGAGCGAGTGCCCCCGGTGGGTGCCGCACTCCATGCAGGACTGGACGCAGGCCTCGCAGCCGATGCAGCGGCTCTGGTCGATCACGAAGATGGGGTCGTCGCCGGGCAGGTAGCTCACGGCGCCCCTTCGTGCAGGTCGAGGTCACGGTCGTCGGTCGTCGGCCGCCGTCCGGCCACGCGCTCCAGCCTGACCGCGGCCACCTTGAACTCCGGCATGCGGGAGGTGGGGTCGAGGGCGCGGTTGGTCAGCTGGTTGGCGGCCTGCGCTCCCGGCCAGTGGTAGGGGATGAACACGGTGTCGGGTCGGATGGTCGACACGACCTTCGCCGGCAGGGTGATCTCGCCCCGTCGGCTGCTGACCCGCACCAGGTCCCCCTCGGCGACGCCGAGCTCCTCGGCGAGGCGGGGGTGCATCTCGCAGAGCGGCTCGGGGTACTGGTGCACCAGCGCGCCGATGCGTCGGGTCTGGGTGCCCGAGAGGTACTGGCTCACCACCCGTCCGGTGGTGAGCCACACCGGGTAGTCGTCGTCGACGACCTCGGCGGGGGGCCGGTAGCTCACGCCGTGGAAGCGCGCCTTGCCGTCGGGATGGAAGAACCGCCCGCCCTCGAACAGGCGCGGCGTGCCCGAGTGGCCGACCTCGGGCACGGGCCAGAACAGGCCCATCTCGTCCTCCACGCGCTGCCAGGTGGCGCCGAAGTAGTCGGCGGTCCCGCCCTTGGAGGCGATCCGCAGCTCCTCGAAGACCTCCTCGGTGGAGTCGTAGCGGAAGTACTGGCCCCGATCGAGTCGCTGAGCGAGCTCGACGAGGATCTCCCAGTCACGTCGGGCCTCGCCGGGCGGGGGGACGGCGGCGTTGATCTTGATGATGCGACCCTCGCCGCTGGTGGAGGTGCCCTCGTCCTCCTCGTGCAACGATCCCGGCAGCACGACGTCCGCGTGCTGGGCGGACTCCGAGAGGAAGAAGTCGATCACCGCGAAGTGCTCGAGGCGCTCGAGCGCCTCCTTGGTGAAGTTGGCGTCGGGGGCGGACACGAGGGGGTTGAAGCAGATGGAGAGCAGGCCCTTGATGGTCCCGTCGTGGATCGCCTCGATGATCTCCTCGGCGGCGATGCCCTTGCCCGGGATCTCCGACTCCTCGCAGCCCCACACGCTGGCGATGTACTCCCGGTGCTCCGGGTTGGTGATGTCGCGGTTGCCGGGGAGCTGGTCGCACTTGTGCCCGTGCTCCCGGCCTCCCTGGCCGTTGCCCTGCCCCGTGATGGTGGACACCCCGCAGCCCGGCTTGCCGTACTTGCCGGTGGCGAGGCCGAGGTTGATGGCCGACAGCACGTTGTCGACGCCCTTGGACTGCTGCTCGATGCCGCGGGCGTGCAGGAGCATTCCGGTGGCGGAGGTGCCCCACCACTCGGCGGCCTCGGAGATCCGCGTCGCCGGGACGCCGGTGATGCCGGCCGCCCACGCCGGCGTCATGTCGGCCACCGCAGCGGCGGCCTCCTCGAAGCCGACGGTGTGGGCGTCGATGAAGTCATGGTCGAGCCAGTCGTTGCGGATCAGCTCGTGCAGCACCGCGCCGAACAGGGCGGAATCGGTACCCGGTCGCACCGGCAGGAAGAGGTCCGCGGTGCGTGCCAGGGGCACCACCCGAGGGTCCTGCACGATGAGGCGCGCACCGCGGTCCCTGGCCCGCCAGATGTACCCGGTGGTGATGGGGAAGGTCTCCGCGACGTTGGACCCCGCCACCCACACCACGTCTGCCAGGGGGATGTCGCTCCACGGGTTCGGTGCCCGATCCACCCCGAGGGCCTTCTTGTTCCCCGCGCCGGCGGAGACCATGCAGAACCGCCCGTTGTAGTCGAGGTTGGCGGTGCCGAGCGCCAGGCGGGCGAACTTGCCGATCAGATAGCTCTTCTCGTTGGTGAGGGAGACCCCCGACAGCATCGCCACGGCGTCCGGGCCGTGCTCGTGCTGGATGCGGCGGATCTCCCGCACCACCCGGTCGAGGGCGTGGTCCCAGCTCACCTGCCGGAACCCGCCGGGGGCCTCGGGGTCGCGCTCGAGAGGGTGCAGCAACCGGTCGGGGTGGTTGCCCTGCAGGTAGCGCTTCACCCCCTTGGGGCAGAGCTTGCCCTGGTTGAAGGGGAACTCGTACCAGGGCTCGAAGCCCACCACCTCGTCGTCGCGCACCTTCAACTTGATGCCGCACTGCTGGCCGCAGAAGCAGCAGTGGGTCTCGACCAGGCGGTCCGGCTCCCCGGCGGCGCCCCAGCCGCCGGGCGGCACCTCGTTGAGATGCGGCCCGTAGCGGGCGATGAGCTCCTCGGCGGACGCCGGCAGTCGGGCCATCAGCCGAAGCCTCCGACCCGCACCGACTGGGCCAGCGCCACCTGCGTGCGCCGGCACCGGGGGCAGGTCTGCTGGTAGCTGTCGTCCTCGGAGCCGGCGGTGACCGATTCGGAGTCCAACCCGTAGTCGAAGCCGAGCCTGCCCAGCACCTTCTCGAGGTCCGCGACCTGCTGGGCGCCCGCGTAGGCCTCCCCGCAGCGCCGGCACGTGGCCTGCGGACCCTCGGCGTTGGCGCGCTTGTAGTAGGCGACGCCCAGGTTGGCGGGGCGCTGGAAGATGTGGAAGAGCTTGCCGAAGGGGATGTACATCAGCCCGAGGATCACGGTCATGGCGTGCAGGCTGTTGAGCGCGGAGTAGAAGCGCCCCTCCAACCACATGCTCGACACCGTGAGGAAGAGCCCGGTGACCGACACGGCGAAGAGCCCGGCCAGTGCCAGGAAGTCCCCGCTGCGCTCCACGGCCAGCGCACCGGGGTCGTTCAGGCGGCGACGGAGGAAGACGAACACCCCTGCCAGCACCAGCACCGCCGCCACGTCGAGCGCGTGGAACACCAGCCAACCGAGGATGCTGCCGGCGTCGAAGCGGACCGTGCCCACGCGGGACACGAACACCTGGTACTCCTCGGCGTCCTGGCCGACGCTCTGGAAGTGCAGGATGCCCATGGTGAGCGGGACCGTGACGATGCCGGCCAGGATGCAGCCCCAGAACACCAGCTGGTGGGCGACCCAGCGGGGACGTGAGCGTCGCGCGATGAAGCGCTGGGCGAGCAGGTTGCCCACCACCAGCGCGGGGAGGCTCGCCAGGCTCCCCGCGCCTCCCTGTCGGAAGGCGTCCCAGCCGCGACGGTTGAGCACTGCCGTCGGGGGCCGGCGCAGCCACACGGTGTAGCGGTAGAGGATGCCGAACACGGCGAAGCCGAGCCCGTACAGGTAGCCCACGAGCGCGGCGTCGAACCACAGGAGGCCGTCGCTGCCCACGAAGGTGAGCGCCAGCAGCACCGCCACGCCGAGCAGTCCCCAGGCGACCCCCCGTCGGTCCAACCCGAGTCCGCGCGACTGCACCTTCTCGAAGCTACAGGAGCCGTCCCGGTGGGTGGTCGCGGATCGGTCAGAGGCGCGCGTCGATGCGGACGGGGGTGCCCCGGGAGGCGCGGGAGATCGCGGCGTCGATGGCGTCGAGCAGCGCGTCGGCGGTGAGCGGGCTGGCCACCACCTCCACCCGGTCGCGCTCGAAGGACCACTCGCCGGTCGCGGTGAGACGGTCGATCTCCGGCTGGGTGAGCTCGGTGACGACCTCGGGCGGTCGTCGAAGCCTGGTGAGGTGGTCGATGACCTCGCGGGCTTCGGGGTCGGGTCCGTTGAGGAGGTTGACCACCACGTCGGCGCCATCGACCAGCGCGCAGGCGCCGGCCTCGACCAGATCGCAGGGATGGCGGCGGCTGGGACCCTCGCACACCTTCACCGCGTAGCCCTGGCGCTCGATGGCATCGGCGATCAGCAGCGGCGACGAGCCCGCAGGGCACTCGAGCAGCACCCGCGGCCGTTCGGCGGGGGTGTCGCCCCAGGAGGCGTCGTCACGGTGAGCGCGCATGTGGTCCCCTTTCGACCGTGTCCGAGCCGCCCCCCATCGTGGCGCCACCGGGGGCTCGTCGCGTTGAGACGTTCGTCACAACGCCGCATCACGGTAGCATCCGGCGATGCCGTCCACGCCAGCCGGCTCCGGGGCAGCCGACCCCTCCGTCGCAACGTTCCCGTTGCGGGAGCACCTGGGGATGGACATCGGCTCACCCGAGCGCGGTCGGGGATCGGCGACCCTGCGCGTCGGCCCGGAGCACCTCAACCCCAACGGCGTGGTGCACGGTGCGGTGCTCTTCGCCCTCGTCGACACCGCCATGGGGGCGGCCACCGTCTCCATCCTCGACGCCGGCAGGATCTGCGCCTCGGTCGACGTGCACCTGCGGTTCATCCGCCCCGTCCAGGACGGCACCCTGGAGGTGGCCGCCGAGGTGGTGAGCGCCGGGCGCCGGATGGTGCAGCTGTCCGCCACGGCCACCGACGACCGGGGTCGCCTGGTGGCCACGGCGACGGGCGCCTTCGTGGTCCTCTCCGCGGAAGGATAGATCGGAAGCTTGGGGCGGCCGGCGAGCGGCGCGAGGGTGCTCGATGACCGAGGCCTCGAGCGGGCCGGGCTCATCCGACGGTGGCATCCGCCGGGTCGCGCGCGGGAGCGGGTGGCCTCCGGGTGCTCTCGAGCGGCCGGGCGAGGGCGAGGCCGAGGGCGCCGAGCACGGCGGCGCTGCCCGGGCGGGAGCCCAGCCCGATCACCAGCCCTCCCTGGCGGTAGGTGAGCAGCAAGCCGACCGCCACGGCCACGGTGATCCATCCGAGCGGCCGCAGACGGTCGGCGGGCACGCGGTCCGCCAACCCGAACGCGACGAGACCGATCACCACGAAGGCGAGCCCGAGCGCGATCGATCCGGGGAGGATCCCTCGACCCAGCTCCCCGGGCACGTCGTTGGCCTGGTCGAACAGGAGCCAGTCGCCGCTGCCGGTGAAGCCGGCGCCGGCATGGGCGATGCCCACCAGCACCCCGTAGCCCACCGTCACCAGCGCCATGGTGGAGCCCGACTGCCGTCGCGCCGACGACGCGGTGACGAGGATGGCGAGGTGCAGGGCGACCATCAGCACGTACGCCCAGAACCACTCGTCGGGCGCGTTGGCCACCGACAGGCCGACGCCGATGCTCTGGGCGATGCCCAGCACAGCTGCCGTGCGGACGAAGCGGCCCGACACCAGCAGCGCCACCAGCGCCGCCTCGGAGAGCAGCGTGATCCAACCGAAGGCCGAGAGCTGCGGGCTGACGAGGTGCTCGAAGACCCACCCGGATCCGGGAGCCACCGGATGCTCGGCTCCCGCCTCCACGTAGCGGCACAACATCCGGCAGGCGTCCTCGCTGCGGCCGAAGTCGGGCGGGATCTTCCAGTTCAGGTTCGCCAGCCACAGCAGCGCGGCCGTCCAGCGCAGCGCCGTCGGCCCCCACGCCGCAGCGGAGCGGTCCACTCGAGCGCTCAGGTCGGTCACGTCCATGGGCTCCTCCTCAGGCGCAGGGGAACGTGCTGGCCAGCACGTCGCCCGAGATCCGGTGCGAGCGGTACTCGTCGCGGACCTTGTCGATCGTGGCCGCCAGCGGGGACCAGTGGTCGCCCACCTTCATCGCCGGGTCCGTGGCCGCCACGGGATGCCACCACACGCCCTCGGCGCTGACGCAGACCTCCGGCAGCAGGGAGGCTCGCGACACCGTCAAGCCGGCGTTGGCCTCGCCCTGCCGTGCGATGCGCCGAACGACGCGCTGCTCGGCGCCGAGGCCGAGATCGTCGAACAGCGCTGCCAGCTCCACCTCGGCATCGCCGGCATCGGCGCCCAGGGTGGCCGCCACCCGCACCCGGAACCCCAGGGCGACGGCCGTGCGGATGCCGTCCAGCGCCCGATCGAAGCTCCCCTCTCCCCGATGGCGGTCGTGGAGGGCGGCGGTGGCCGAGTCGAGGCTGATCTGCAGGGTGAGGTTCTCCCGTGAGAGCTCCTCCAGGCGACGGAGCCGCTCTCCCTGCCAGACCATGGCGTTGGTCAGCACCGTGGTGGGCAGCGCCTCGCAGGAGATGCGCAGCCGCTCGTCCAGGTCGATCAGCATGAACGGCTCACCGCCGGTGAGGTAGAGCTCCTGCACGCCCGCAGCCTCGGCCTGCTCGACGATCTCCGCCACCTCGGAGGTGGGGAGCACCCTGGGTTCGGCGCGGGGCGACGACGACACGCAGCAGTAGTCGCAGGCCAGGTTGCAGTGGAGGTTGGTGTAGAGCCACAACCGGTGACCGGGCCGTCGATCCGGGGGGAGGGCCTCGAGCGGGTCGGCCATGCGCCCCCGCAGCACCTCCACCGAATCCGCGTGCACGACCAGCACCGTGTTGCCCGTGGCCTCGCACCAGCGCCGCACCACCTCGAGATCGTCGGGGCCGTCGAGCCCCACTCGCACGCTGCTGCCGGCCGGCAGGGCGCCGACGGACTCCACCAGGCGCATCCGCAGCTGCAGGCTCACGGGTTCACCAGCGCTCCGAGACGCCCTGGGACTCCATGGCCTCGACGAGCGAGTCGTACCCGGCGAGCTCGGGCCGCTTCCAGGCTCGCAGGCCCTCCATCTCGAGGATGCGCCGGTGCTCGGGGTCGTCCCAGTCCATCCGGAGCAGGTTCTGCACCCATGCCTCGGCGCGGTCGTCGTCCAGGGAGCCCAGCGCGGTGAAGTTGCAGTGGCAGTACGGCTCCGACTCCCACACCACCTCGAGGTCCCCCACGCCGTCGTCGCCCCCCGCCTGGAGCGCCTGCCAGGTGTTGATCCCCACGGCGGCCACGTCTGCCTCGTCCTCCAGCACGGCGCGCATGGCGTCGAGGTCGGAGCGGCCGGTGTCGCCGTGCTTGCCGACGTCGGAGTCGAAGATGACCAGCTCCAGCGAGTCAGGCTGCACGCCGGCCTCCGCCAGGAAGTGCAGCGGCAGGATCCTCGCCTGGCCGGAGTCGCGGGAGCCGAGCGCCACCCGGGTGCCCTTCAGCGACTCGAGACCCTGCAGCCCGCCACCGGCGCGTCCGACCATCAACGTCTGGAACACGAGGTCGGTGTCGCGCATGGCCAGGGCTCGGGCCGTGCCTCCCGTGCGCCGCAGGGTGCGAACCCACGCCACGTTGGTGTTCCAGGCGATGTCGACGTGTCCGGCCAGCAGCGCCTCCACCTGGCGTTCGTAGTTCGAGAACAGCACGAAGTCGATCGGTGTGTCGGTGCCGGCGAAGTGCTCCCGCATGCCCTCCCAGATGGGCACCACGTTGGCGTTGTAGGCCACGGCGCCGATCAGCAGCTCGTCGTGCATGTGCTTGGTCTCCTCGTGTCGGTTGAAGGTGTCGAGTCGGTTCAGGTGTCGAGCCAGGTGCACTGGGGTACAGGTCGCGGTCCGGTTGCTCCTGCGGGCCATCCGTCACGAGCAGGTCGTCAGAACAGCTCCATGCCGCACAGCGCGCGCCCGGCGAAGTCGTACAGGGCGTCGGAGGTGGGCGCCATCACGAAGCCGGCACGGGCGTCGCGGTAGGGACGGTCGATGCCCACCTGGCGCGAGAACCCTGCGCCCCCGCACACCCGCAGAGCGGTCTCGGTGATCCGCACCGCGGCCTCGTTGCAGGCCGCCTTCGTGGTGAGCACCGCCAAGGTGGTGGAGTCGTCGGGGTCCGCGAGCGCTGCGGCGGTCCCGGCCAGCAACGCCGAGTGGGCTGCGAGGTCGGCGTGGGACTTGGCCAGGTAGGCCCGGATCGTGGGCAGGTCGGCCAGGGAGGAGTCGAGGTGCTCGAAGCGCGAACGTGAGGCGTGGTCGATGGCTGCCTGCAGGGCCGCGTCCGCGAGCCCGAGGGAGACCGCAGAGTTGCCGAGGCTGAAGGTGGGCAGCACGACCTGCATCATCAGCGCGAAGCCTGCGCCCTCGTCGCCCAGCCGGGCAGACTCGGCGAGCTCGACGTCGAGGGTCACCGGGGCCGAGTCGTTGCCTCTCAGGCCCAGTCCGTCGAAGCCCCCGGCGACGGACACGCCGTCGGCGATCCGCTCGAGGACGTAGAGGTCCGACTCGGTCGGAGCGCTGCTCTCGGGCGCGAGGGTGCTGACGACGTAGACGTCGGCCGCCGAGGCGGAGGTGACCCAGCTCTTGTCGGCTCGGACGCGGACCCGCCCACCACGGCGCTCCGCCCGCGACACGGGTGCCCAGAAGTGGCTCCTCGAGCCCTTCTCGCTGAAGGCCAGGGTGCCCAGCACCGAACCGTCGGCCATGGCGGCCAGGAGCTCCTCCGCGCCCTCCGACGGAGGAGCCGCGCCGAGGACGGCAGCCGAGGCCAGGTGCATCAGGTAGACCATCGACGTCGAGCCGCACGCGCCGGCGACGGCGCGGACGGCCGTCACCAGGTCGCTCGGGGAGCCTCCCAGGCCGCCGACCTCCTCGGGGAGGGTGAGCCCCAGCAGCCCCTGCTCGGCCAGCGCCTGCATCGAGGCGACGGGGAACTTCGCGTCCCGGTCTGCGGCGTCGGCACCCTCGCGGACCTTCGGCAGGGCGACGGACAGGCGCTCGGCGAGATCGTTCACGGGTTCTCCTCTTGGTCGACGGCGCTCGGTCGTGCCCCAGGATGACGCCCGGGATCTTCGCGTACCCGCGGCCGCTGCGGGGCGCGGGCACGGCGCGCGGATCCACGACGTCGGCGGTGGGGCACAGGTAGCGTGAACACATGCGCGGGCTGCACCCTTCCCGGTTCCGCCGCAACGTGCCGACGACCCTGGCAGCGGTGCTCGCCGTCGGAGTGGTGTCGCTGCTGTGCGCGCCGCCGGCCCGGGCCGCTGAGCACCCCTGCTCCTACGGCACGCCGGGGAAGACGCCGCTGAGCGACAGCCCGCCGGAGGGCCGGCCCTACCTCACCGGCACCGAGGGCATCGACGCGGCGACCAGGAAGTACTTCGCCCTGACCACCACCAACGCGGACGGCAGCCGCGGGTTCTGCGAGTGCATCCAGCCGAGGCCGTGGGGCCACGGCCTGGAGGTCGGTGCCGTCGAGTCGATCAAGGCGGCGATGGACGCGAAGGAGGCAGAGGCGCTCGCCAACTACGCCGTGTTCGGCGTGCCGCCCGAGGCGGTGCCCTTGGAAGCCCGCACGATCTGGCTGCGGGTGACGTGGCGATCCCGTGAGGAGCAGGAGTGCCTGTGGGCACGGCTGGGCCCCGGATGGGCGGCCCGTCCCGGGAGCTCACCACACGAGAGCGGAGTGGCCGTCGACATCGAGGACTGGGGGCCGCAGTGGTTCGGCCAGGATGCCCGCCTGCTGGAGGCGCGCGGCTGGTGTCGCACGGTCTCCTCGGAGCCGTGGCACTACGAGTTCCGTCCGGTGCTGGAGGCCAGGGGTCTGGGGTCGCGCTGCAAGTAGGGGGAGCCGGGCGATCCTCGACGACCTCAGGCGGAGGTGCGGGAGCGCTCAGCCGGGCGGGGTGGGGGTGCCTGCCGGGGGAGCCGCCGGATCGGCCGGCGCCACCGGGGCCCCTCCGGTGAGGGGCACGGGGGAGGTGGCGGCCTGCGCGGCCGCGAGGAGGGCCAGGTCCTGGCGCTGGCGGGCAGCGGCGAACACCAGCAGCTCGTTGTAGATCTCCAGGATGCGCACGCCGTAGTTGCTCGCCGTGGCCCACACGCCGGTGAGCTCCATCCAGGTGGAGCAGCAGCCCCGAACCGTCGAGCGCTCCGGGGCACGTCCGGCCGGCGGGCTGGCCAGCTGGTCGGAGGTGAGGCCCGGCTGGGCGTAGGTGCGCAGCAGCTGGATCTGCGCCCGCACCCCCGATGCAGGGGTGGGGTAGCCGTGACCGGAGCTGCAGGAGTCGCAGGCCCCGATGCCGGCGTAGTTGTGGTCGCTCACCCGCACCATCGACCCGCCGAAGTTGAACCAGCCGGTCTCGAGGATCGACTGGACCCAGGCGATGTCGCCGGTCACCCCTTCCGCCTCCCCTTCAACCACGTAGTGCCCGGCGAGCGCCTCCACGTCGACCGAGGGATGGGGTCGGCCGCGGAGGCGGACGAACTCCGCCATGTACGTGGCCGGCACCACCGACACGCCCAGGATCGCCGGGCCGCGGGATCCCGAGGTGAGCGCGGTGCCGGTCGCCTTGGCATCCTCGACCCTGCGCCGGCCGTCGGCGGCGACCATCTCCACCGTGGCGACCGCGGCGCGCATGTCCTCCTCCGCGGCGTCGAGGTCGGCCCGTCGATCGTCGCGTCGCGCCGTGGCCTCCTCCACCCGGCGGGACGCCGCCAGCACCTCCTCCTCCGCCGCGCTGCGCTGCGTGCGCAGTGCAGCGGCAGCGGCCTGGGAGTACGAGGTGGTGCGGACGTAGTCCTCGTAGCCCTCGATGCCTCGCAGCACGTCGGTCGACTCGAGGAACACACCGGGGTCGTCGGTCATGGCGAGCTGGTAGGACTCGATCGCCAGCGCCGCCATGCGGGCCCGGGCGGCACCCACACGAGCCTCGGCGCCGTCGAGGCCGACCTGGGTCTCGGCCAGGGCGCCCTCGGCGAGCTCCAGCTCCATCCGGGCGGCGTCGCGGGTGGCCGCCACCTCGGCGGCCGACTCCATCGCCTTGGCGTTGAAGGCATCGGCCAGCTCCTGGGCCTTGGCCATCGCCTCGGCGCGGCGCACACCGGCGAGCTGGTCGATCGCCGAGAGGTCGAGCGGGGGCGGGATCAGCGACCCCGTGCTGCGGCGTGAGGTGCCCGGCGAGGTGGTCGTGGTGGCGGCGCCGTCGTCGTCCGGGGTGCTCGTCGAGGTCGTCGTGGCATCGGGCGACGAGGTGGTGGTGCTGGGCGGCACCTCCGTGGTGCTGGTGGTCTGCGGCGTCGAGGTCGTGGGGTCCGCAGGCGCGTCCTGCGCGGCGGCGGGAGCCGCGAGCGCGAGCGCGACGACGACGGCGGCCGACGACACGAGGCCGGACCGAGGGTGACGCGGACGCGGAGACAGACCCTCCACCTCGTTCATCCTACGGGGAACGGTGGCCGCTCCGGCCAGCCGGGTGGGCGCCGACGCCCTCGCGCCGTCGGTGGATCACCCGTAGGTGAGCGCCACCGCCGCCTCGGGCGAGTGCACGTGGAAGGTGAGGCTCTCCTCGATGTACAGGTTGACCTGGTCGGCGTCCGCGGAGCCGTAGCCGATCGAGAAGTCCTCCCCGCAGTACAGCTCGAAGTCCTCACCACGCATGGACAGCACCACGGCGCCGCTGACCGCGGGGGCGTAGACCACCGGACCGCCCAGGATCAGCCGCAGACGCTCCAGCACGGGGTAGCCGCCGTCCTCGGTGGTCTCCAGGATCCCGGCGTAGCAGTTGGGGCCCAGCGCGATGCCGTAGGGGCCCTCGACGCCGGCGTCGCGGAGCCGGGCCACCGCCATCGCCGTCCACGTGGGGTAGTCGCCATAGGAGTTGGTGATGTCGACCGCCGGGTGAGGCGACGCTTCCGCGATGCCGGTGATGTCGCCGGCGGCGTAGCCGTGGAAGACGGCCACGTCCTCGGCTGCGGCGATGCGGCGTGCCGCGTCCACGACGGCGCCGAGGTCGGGAGAGGTGTGGCCGCGCTCGATGGCGTCCAGCTCGGAGCGGCGCAGGCTGAACTCGGCGCGCAGCTCGACGTAGGTCTGCACCTGACGGCGAGCGGCCTGGACGCCTTCGGTCGGACTCGTGCCGAGGTCCTCCACGGTGCCGAGGGTGACGGCGGCGGCGGCCCACCCGTGGGGTCCGCTGAAGTCGACCAGGCGGCGGGCGGCGAGGAAGTTCTCGAGGGAGCGCTTCGCCTCGGCGTCGATCTCCCCCCAGGCCGACTCGGAGATGGGTGCGAGCTCGCGGAACAGGTGGTTCACGGTGCGTCCTCCTCGGGGATGCGGGCCTTCAGGCTCCCGATGCCCAGCCCGTGTCGGGCGGTGCTCGGCTCGGGCGGGTGGTCGGGCTTGCTGCTCGTCGAGTCGTCGGGCCCGGTCGCCCGGCCCTCGGCGATGGCCTCGACCTCGGTGACGGGTGCCTGGGTGAACAGGTAGGTGCGGAGCTGCTCGTCGAACACCGCATCGTTGCGGCGCAGCCACTCGATGGTCATGGCCGCGTGCTCCTTCTCCTCGTCGCGGTGGTGTGCCATCACCGCCGCCAGCTCCGTGTCGGAGGTCGCGCAGACGCGCTGGTCGTACCAGTCGACCGCCTCGAGCTCCTCAATGATCGTGGTGATCGCCCGGTGCCGGTCGACCACCTCGTCGCTCAGCCGGTCGAACGGCTCGTGGTAGCCCTCGCTGCCCATCGATCCTCCGTCGGGTCGGGTCGCTGCGGGACTCACCCTACCCAGCTCGACGGCGGATCGGACCGCACCGCCGCCGGTGGAGTAGAAACTCGGGATCACCTGTCCGCAGAACCCCGATCCCGCACGCCGAGGCCCGAGATGAGCAGCCAGTTCCCCTACGCCGAGAGGTACCCGGTGAACCGGGTGATGCCCCCCCAGGGCCGCAGCGCCGAGGAGATCCTGGCGGAGCTGCACGAGATGTCCACCGAGGAGGACCGCTGGTGGGAGGGGGGACGCTGCTCGGGGACGATGTACTGCGGCGACCACGACCACTACGGGTTCCTCACCGAGGCCTTCGGCCTGTTCGCCCACGCCAACGCCCTGCAGCGCGACATCTGCCCCAGCGCCACCCGCTTCGAGGGCGAGATCATCGCCATGACCCTGGACATGCTCCACGGAGAGGCGATCGAGGACGGCACGCCCGGGGGCCTCGTGACCTCCGGGGGCTCGGGCAGCATCGCCCACGCCGTGCTCTCCTACCGGGAGCAGGCTCGCCGCGACCGTGGCCTGCAGCGATGGAACGTGGTGAAGCCGGAGACCGCGCACCCGGCGTTCGACAAGGCCTGCCACCTCTTCGGCATCGAGCTGCGGAAGGCGCCGATCGACCCCGTCTCCACCCGGGTCGACGTGGACGCCGTCGACGGCCTGGTCGACGACGAGACGATCGCCGTGATCGGCTCCGCCTGCAACTACGGGTACGGCACGATCGACCCGATCGAGGAGCTGTCGGAGCTGGCGGTGGATCGGGGGATCGGCCTGCACGTGGACGGCTGCCTGGGCGGCTTCGTCCTGCCCTGGGGCCAGGAGCTGGGCTACGCCATCCCCACCTTCGACTTCCGACTCCCGGGCGTCACCACCATCTCGGCGGACACCCACAAGTACGGCTACGCCTTCAAGGGCTCCTCGGTGGTGCTGTTCCGCGACGTGGCGCTGCGCAACTCCCAGTACTTCCACCTCACCGACTGGACGGGCGGCAAGTACTGCTCGCCGAGCATGGACGGGTCCCGCTCGGTGGGCCTGCTCGCCTCGACCTGGGCGGCGATGGTGAAGATGGGCCGCGACGGCTACCTGCGCAAGGCCGGCGAGATCTTCGACACGGCGGAGCGGATGAAGGCCGCGGTGCGCTCGCATCCCGAGCTGCGCATCATCGGCGAGCCCACCTTCTGCTTCAGCTTCACCTCCGACGAGTTCGACATCTACCTCGTGAACGACCGGATGCGGGAGCGGGGGTGGCGGTTCAACGGCCAGCAGTACCCCAACGCCATCCACATGGCGGTCACCGGACCCCAGACCCAGCCCGGGGTCGTGGAGGACTTCGAGGCGGACCTGGCCACAGCGGTCGCCTGGGCGAAGGAGCACCGCGACGAGACGGCGGCCACCGGCGCCATCTACGGCGGCGTGGCCGGTGGCATGAACGACGAAGCCGACGACTTCATCAGGATGGTGATGGACGACATGATGGACCAGCAGCTCTCGGTGCCCGAACCATGAGCGGGGGCGCGGGACCCCGAGTGGTCGTGCTGGGCGGAGGTGGCGGCATCGGCAGGGTGGCGGCCACGACCCTCGCCGCCACCGACGACGCGGCGACGATCGTGGTGGCGGACCTCGACCTGGTGGCGGCCAACCGGACGGTGGCCGACATCGACGACCCGCGGTGCACCGCCGCAGAGGTGGACGTGTCCGCTCCGGCGTCGCTGGCCGCCCTTCTGGAGGGGGCGGCGCTGGTGGTCAACTGCGTCGGACCCTTCTACCGGTTCGGCGCCCCGGTGCTGGAGGCGGCCATAGATGCAGGTGTGGACCACCTCGACGTGTGCGACGACCTCGACGCCACGCGGGCGATCCTGGAGCTCGACGGCCGGGCGCGCGACGCCGGTGTGCGGTCGCTGGTGGGCATGGGGAACTCCCCGGGCCTCGCCAACGTGTTCGTGAAGCTGTGCGACGAGTGGTTCCTCGACGAGGTCCACGACGTGGAGATCATGCACATCCACGGCGGTGAGCCCGACGAGGGTCCTGCGGTGCTCAAGCACCGCATCCACGCGATGACCTCCGACGTGCCGCTGTTCGTGGACGGGGAGATGGTGTCGGTGCGCATGCTGGAGGACTCCGGCGCGGCCTTCGTGCACGACGAGGACTTCACCGGCGTGGGCACCTACCCGGTGTTCCCCTACCCGCATCCCGAGACCATCACCTTGCCCGACAACTTCCCGACGCTCCGGCAGGCCAGCAACCTGGGGGTGGTGTTCCCCCTCTCCTACTTCGAGATGACCCAGGCGCTCGTGCGCGCCGGCATGGCGTCGGAGGACCCGGTGAGCGTCGGCGGTTCGGAGGTCGCGCCGATCGACGTGATGGTGGCGCTGCTGCGCCGAGAGCGCCCGCGGCTGCTCGGCGAGGCCGGGATCAGCGGTCCGGCAGGCTGTCTCCGGGTGGTGGTCGCCGGGACGAAGGGCGGCGAGCGGCACACGTACGTGTGCTCGCTGCACTCCTCCAGCGAGGGAGCGGGCGAGGGCACCGGCATCCCCGCCGGCCTCGCCGCCGTGCTGGCCCTGCGTGGCCAGCTGGAGGGGGGCCCGGGGGTGCACCCACCGGAGGCCATCGTGCCCGTGGGGCCCATCCTGGAGCTGGCAACCGAGGTGGTCGGTCGCCTCGGCGTCTCCGGTGGCGGGCTGCCGCTGCTGGTCGAGCACGTCGGGGCGGACGGTCGGCGCGAGGAGGTGCCGTTCTCCCTGTCGGGATCGTCGTGAACGCGGTGCGCTCCGTCGACGACGACGTGGTGATGGCCATCGACCTGGGCACGGGCGGGCCGAAGGTCGTCCTGGTGGCGCTCAGCGGCGAGGTCCTCGACCACGAGCACCGGCGGGTGGAGATGCGGGTGCTGCCCGACGGCGGCGCGGTGGAGGATCCCCGGCAGTGGTGGCAGGCCGTGCTCGACGCCGCCGACGTGCTCCGGGGTCGTGGCGCGGTGGAGCCCTCCAGGGTCGTCGCCGTCGCCTGCACGGGCCAGTGGGGATCCACCCTCGCCGTCGACGCCGAGGGCGAGCCCGTCGGCGACTGCATGCTGTGGCTCGACCAGCGGGGCCGTCACCTCGCCGGCCGCCAGATCGGCGGGAGGCTCGAGGTGCAGGGCTACCGCCCCAAGGCGGTGCTCGAGTGGGTGCGTCGGGCAGGGGGTGCCCCCAACCCCGAGGGCAACGACCCGATGGGGCACCGCCTGTGGTTCCAGCACCAGGAACCCGAGCTCTACCGCCGCACCGCCACCTTCCTGGAGCCGATCGACTTCCTGAACCTCCGTCTGACAGGGCGGGCGGTGGCCACCCAGGCCACCATGATCCTCTCCTGGCTCACCGACAACCGCGAGCTGGACAAGTGCACCTACGACCCCGAGCTGGTGGCCCTGGCGGGCACCGACCCGTCCCGCCTGCCCGAGCTGGTGCCCATCCGCTCGGTGGTGGGCGGCGTGCTCCCCGACGTGGCGGACCGGCTGGGGGTGCCGGCGGGCATCCCGGTGGTGGCCGGCCTGCCGGATCTGCACACCGCCGCCCTGGGCTCCGGGGCGGTGTCGGACCTCCACGCCCACCTGTCGATCAGCACGTCGGCATGGATCGGCTGCCACGTGCCCGAGAAGCGCACGTCGATCAGCCACCAGATGGCCACCGTGCCGGCGTCGCTGCCGGGTCGCTACGTGCTGGCCAACAACCACGACAGCGGCGGGGCGAGCCTCGAGTGGCTGCTGGAGCGGGTCGTCGCCGCGGACGACGGTCTGGGCCGGGGCACCCCCACCCTGGCCGACCTCGACGCCGTCGCCGCCTCGGTCGCCGCGGGCGCCGGCGGGGTGATGTTCGTGCCGTGGCTCAAGGGCGAGCGCTCCCCGGTGTCCGACACGCGGATGCGAGCCAGCTTCCTGAACCTCGGCATGGACAGCGGGCGACCCGAGATGGTCAGGGCGGTCCTGGAGGGGGTGGCGCACCAGATGCGCTGGATGCTGGACGCCTCGGAGAAGGTGGTGAGGGGCTCCCTCGGGGAGCTCCGCGCCATCGGCGGTGGGGCGCAGTCGGACGTGTGGTGCCAGATCCACGCGGACGTGATGGGCCGACCCCTGCACCGCGTGGCGCACCCGCTGCTGGCCAGCAGCCGGGGGGCGGCGCTGTTCGCCGGCCTGGTGACCGGTCGTCTGGGAGTGGGCGACATGGAGGGCCGTGCGCCGCTGGATCGGGTCTTCCGGCCTGAGCCGGCGGCTGCCGCCCTGCACGCCCGCCGGCACAAGGAGTTCCTGCGCCTCCACCGGGCCCAGCGGGGCCTCTACCACCGCCTCAACCGCTGAGCGGCGTCGACCGCACCGCCAACCGCGATCGGCGCCCCGGCGTCAGGACGCGGCAGTGCTGTCGTCCCGTCGGTACTCCGCCAGCAGGCGGCGCTCGGCGTCGCGGCGAGGGAACTTCGTCCACACGAGGGTGGCGCCGAGGAGCACCGCGAGGATCCCGGCGAGGTAGGCCCAGTCCTGGCCGTCGACGAACGCGTCTCGTGCCCCGGCGATGATGGCGTCGGAGTACTGCGGGTACTGCTCGGCGGTGTTGGCGGCGCTGGAGAAGGACTTCGTCAGCTCGGCCTGGACCTGGGAGGTGACCTCGTCGGCCTGGGGCGAGGCGGTGATCATCGAGCTCACCGCTCTGGCGTAGCCGGCGGTGAGCAGCGCGCCGAGGATCGACTGCATGATCGCTCCGCCGAGGTCGCGCTGGAGGTCCGCGGTGCCCGAGGCCATGCCCGCCCGACGGACCGGGACCGCGCCGGTGAGCGAGTGCGAGGCGGGGGTGCCGGCGAAGCCGACCCCGGCGCCGACCAGGGCGTAGCCCAGGCCGACCGCCCAGTAGTGCACGCCGTCCTTCCACAGGAGCAGCATCGTGAGGAACCCGGCCAGCACGAACACGTAGCCCACCAGCAACGTGAACCGGGCGCCGCGGGCCTCGACGAGCCGTGCCGAGCGCGGAGCGATGAGGACCATGAACGCCGCGGCCGGCAGGATGGCCAGGCCGGCGTCGACCGTGGAGTAGTCGAGCACGTTCTGGAGGAACTGCTGGCCGATGAACATGGCGGCCATGAGGGAGCCGAACACGATGATCCCGGCGCAGGCCGCCACCCAGAAGATCGGTCGGGCTGCCACCTCGAGGTCGTAGAGGGGGTTGGGCGCACGGCGTTGGCGGAGCACGAAGGCCACGAGCGCCAGGACGCCGAGGCCACCGCACACCGCGGCGATGGTGCGTTGGTCGGGCACCACCACGAAGTTGATGGCCAGGATGATGCCGCCGACGCTGAGGGCGGAGAGCGCCCCGCCGAGGTTGTCCACGGCCTCGTCGGTCTCGTTGACGTGGGATGGTACGAGCCGGAGGGTGAGGGGGACGGCCACGGCGATCAGGGGCAGGGTCACGAGGAAGACCGAACCCCACCAGTAGTGCTGCAGCAGCCAGCCGGCCAGCAGGGGACCGATGGAGGAGATGGCGCCGCCGATCGCCGACCACAGGGCGATGGCTCGCGTGCGTCCCGCTCCGGCCCACAGGGCGGTGATGAGGGACAGCGTGGTGGGGTAGGCCATCCCGGCGGCCAGTCCGCCGACGACCCGCGCCAGGTTGAGCACCATCACCGACGGGGCCCACGCCGCCGCCAGGCCGGCCGGGACGGAGAGCAGGATGCCGATCAGCAGCATGGCCTTGCGTCCGTAGCGATCGCCGACGGCTCCGAGCCACAGCACCGAGGCGGCCAGGCCGAGGGAGTAGCCCACGGCCACCAGGTTCAGCTGGGTCTGGCTGGCGTCGAAGTGCTTGCCGATGTCGGGCAGGGCCACGTTGGCCACCGCCAGGGGGAGGTTGGCCACCGACGCCACGAGGATGAGCGTGAGCAGCACCGCAGGCGCGCGTGCCGGCGCGGCCTCGTCGATCGCAGGGGTCGGGTGGTCGGGTGCGTCGGACACGGTGCGGAGTGCTCCCGAGTGCGGTGCTCGAGGGTCGCTCCATCATGGCGTTCCGAGGTGCAGACTTCGGCGATGGTGGAGCCCTCGGGATCGACCTGGTGCCGATTGGGAGGTGCTCCGCGACGGGGAGGTGCGCCGCGATGAACCCATCTGTCGAGGACCGAGGGGCGCAGGGGGCCCTGAGGCGCCTGCCGGTGCTCCAGGGCCTGCGCCCTCTCGATCGCGCCGAGCTGCCCACCGACGTCGTCGCCGGCATCACGTTGGCGGCGCTCGGGATCCCCGAGGTGATGGGCTACGCGGACATCGCCGGCATGCCCGTGGTCCTCGGCCTGTACACGATCCTGGTCCCCATCGCCGTGTTCGCCGTGCTGGGCTCGTCGCGCCACCTCGTGGTGGGTGCCGACTCCGCCACCGCCGCAATCCTGGCCGCAGGGCTGGCCCCGATGGCCGCCGCCGGGTCGCCGGAGTACGTGCACCTCGGGGCGGCCTCGGCGGTGATGGCCGGGGTGGTGCTGGTGGTCGCCCGGTTCATCCGCCTGGGGTTCCTGGCCGACTTCCTCAGCCGCAGCGTGCTGATCGGGTTCCTGACCGGTGTGGGGGTGCAGGTGGCCATGATGCAGCTGGCCGGCATGACGGGGGTGGCGGACGGCTCGGGCACGACCCTGGAGAAGTTCGCGCGCACCGTGGCGCACCTCGGCGACACCGACGTCGCCACCGTCGCCGTGTCGGCCGGAGTGCTGGCGGTCATCCTCGGTGGTCGGATGATCGACCGCCGAGTGCCCGGTGCGCTGATCGCGGTGATCGCCGCCATCGTGGTGAGCTGGCGCTGGGACCTGGCAGCCGACGGCGTGGCGACCCTCGGCGCCGTGCCGGGCGGGCTGCCGGCGCTCGGCGTGCCCGACGTGGGCTGGAAGGCGCTCGGCCGACTCGCTCCGACGGTCGGCGCCATGGTGCTGGTGATCCTGGCCCAGAGCGCTGCCACCGCGCGGGCCTACGCAGCGCGCGAGGAGGAGCAGTTCTCCGAGGACGTCGACCTGGTCGGCCTCGGTGCGGCCAACGTCGCGGCCGGGTTCACCGGGACCTTCGTGGTGAACGGCTCGCCGACCAAGACCCAGATGGTGGACAGCGCTGGTGGGCGGTCCCAGCTCAGCCAGCTGGTGACCGCCGCCGTGGTGCTGGTCGTGCTGCTGTTCCTCACCGGGCCGCTGGAGTACATGCCCAAGGCGGTGCTGGCCGCCGTCGTGTTCCTGATCGGCGTCGAGCTCGTCGACGTCGACGGGATGCGGGGCATCCTGGCCGTGCGGCGCGACGAGTTCCTGATCGCCAGCCTCACGGCGCTGGTGGTGATCGTGGTGGGGGTGGAGCAGGGGGTGCTGCTGGCGATCGTGCTGTCGGTGCTGGACTACGTTCGCCGCGGCTACCGCCCGTCACGCCGGGTGATCGTGCTCGACGGCACCCATCTGGAGAGCCGACCGCTCGACGATCGGGCCGACGCCGCCCCCGGGCTGGTGATCTACCACTTCGGCGCCAGCCTGTTCTACGCCAACGCCAACGGCTTCGAGCAGGACCTGCTGGCGCTGGCGGGGCGTCCCGGTGTCGAATGGGTGTGCGTGGACGCTGCCGCCATCAGCGACGTCGACTACACGGGATGGAAGACCTTGGCCGAGCTGCACCGGGACCTGAGCACCAAGGGCGTGCGGCTGCTCTTCGCGGAGCTCGCCACCGAGGTGCGCACCGAGCTGCACCGCTACGGCCTGCTCGACCTGCTGGGCGCGGACTCTGTGTTCAGCTCCGTGGGCGAGGTCGTCGAGGCGCGACGTGCCGCGCTGGGCGGGACAGGCGGCGCCAGGGGCGGAGGCGTGGCAGGCGAGCCGGGGGGAGCGGCGTGAGCCTCTCGGCGGGGCGTGAGCACTTCCACGTGCTGGCCAAGCCCAACGGGCCGATCTGCAACCTCGACTGCGAGTACTGCTTCTACCTGTCCAAGGAGGAGCTGTACCCCGGGGACCGCTTCCGGATGTCCGAGGACCTCCTGGAGACCTACATCTCCCAGCTCCTCGAGTCCCAGCCCGACGGACCGGTGACGGTGGCGTGGCAGGGCGGGGAGCCGACGTTGATGGGGGTGGACTTCTTCGCCCGGGTGGTGGAGCTGGCGGAGCACCACCGCCGTCCCGGCCAGCAGGTCGAGCACACGATCCAGACCAACGGCACCCTGCTCACCGACGAGTGGTGCGAGCTGTTCGCCCGCCACCGCTTCCTGGTGGGCCTCAGCATCGACGGCCCCCCGGAGATCCACGACCGCTACCGGGTGGACAAGCGCGGGGAGCCCACCTCGGCCAAGGTGCTCCGGGGCCTGGAGCTGCTGCAGCGCCACGGGGTGGACGTCAACGTGCTGTGCACCGTGCACGCCGCCAACCAGGACCGCGGCGTGGAGGTCTACCGCTGGTTCCGCGACCAGCTGGGCCTGGCGCACATCCAGTACATCCCGATCGTGGAGCTCACCGGAGCCCCCGGCGCGGTGAGCGAGCGCTCGGTCGATCCGGCGGCCTGGGGGCGGTTCCTCTCCACCGTGTTCGACGAGTGGGTGGTGCGCGACGTGGGACGGGTGTTCGTGCAGATGTTTGACACCGCGCTGGCCGCCTGGATGGGCCTTCCCCCACCGATGTGCATCTTCCAGGAGGAGTGCGGTCGTGCGGTGGCCATGGAGCACAACGGCGACGTCTACTCCTGTGACCACTTCGTGGACCCCGAGCACCTGATCGGCAACATCGCCACGACCACCCTGGTGGAGCTGGTGACCTCGCCGCAGCAGCGTCGCTTCGGCCGGGACAAGGCCGACGGGCTGCCGGGGATGTGCCGGCGCTGCGAGGTGCGCTTCGCCTGCAACGGCGAGTGCCCGAAGAACCGCATCCTCACCACGCCGGAGGGGGAGCCGGGGCTGAACTACCTCTGTGCCGGCTACCTGGCGTTCTTCACCCACGTCGACGGGCCGATGCGGCTGATGGCGGACCTGCTGCGCGCCGGCCGCTACGCGGACGAGGTGATGGGGGTGTTCGCCGCAGCTGGCCGCAACGATCCGTGCCCCTGCGGCAGCGACCGCAAGGCGAAGCTCTGCCACCAGCGATGAACCGAGCGACTGCGGTCGCGATCCGGTGCAGAGGTCGGGGCGGATGGCGAGGTGGCGGTGCGTGGCGAGGGGATTGGGCGGGGAGGTTGGGATTCGGTGGAGAGGTCGCCACGATGGCTGGAGCCGACGACCCACAGGAGCTCGCAGTGACCGACCAACCCCAGATGGAGATCCCCCTGCCGGTGGCGACGACCGACACCCTGCCCGGCTACACCATCCAGCGCTACGTGGGCCCGGCCTTCGGCGTCATCGCCCGATCGATGGGCTTCGCCAAGGGGTTCACCGGCTCCATCAAGGCGCTGCACCACGGCGAGGTCAGCGAGTTCACCGGCACGCTCGAAGAAGCGCGGCTGCACGCCGTGGTGCGCATGGCCGAGCAGGCGAAGTCCATGGGGGCCAACGCCGTGGTGTGCCTGCGCTACGACTCCGGCGACATCGGCGAGCAGAACGGGATGGCCGAGATCGTCGCCTACGGCACCGCCGTGGTCGTGGCCTGACACCGCCCGGGTGCTCGAACCCGGGATGTGACCACGACGAGGTCGTAGCTTCGCTCCTGTGATCGCCTCCGCAACGCCCGAACCCGCCACCGAACCGGTCAACTGGGGCATCTGCGGCACGGGCCGCATCGCCGAGAGGTTCGTCGCCGCCCTGGAGGAGGTCCCCGACGCCCGGGCGGTCGCCGTGGCGTCGAGGGACGACACCCGGGCGGAGGCCTTCGCCCGCACCCATGGCCTGGTTCGCCATCACGGGTCGTGGTCGGCCCTGGCCGCCGACGACGACGTCGACGTCGTCTACGTGGCGGTGACCCAGAACGACCACCACGCCGCCGTGCTCGAGATGCTGCGCGCCGGCCGCCACGTGCTGTGCGAGAAGCCCCTCGCGCTGTCGGAGGCGCAGGCGGTGGAGATGTTCGACGAGGCCACGCGCGCCGGGCGCTTCCTCATGGAGGCGATGTGGAGTCGCTTCTCCCCTGCCTACCAGCGGATGGGGGAGCTCCTCGACGAGGGGGCGATCGGCGAGGTCCTCCACCTGGAGGCCGACCTGAGCCTTCGGGTACCCCCCGCGGAGGTCGCCACCCACCGCCTGTACGATCCCCGCCGAGGTGGTGGGGCGCTGCTGGACGTGGGGATCTACCCGCTGCAGCTGGCGTCGCTCGTCCTCGGCGCTCCCACCGATGTCACCGGTGCCGCGGTGATGGCGCCGACCGGGGTCGACGAGCAGGTGGGTGTGGTGCTGCGCCATCCCGGCGGGCGGCTGGCCGTGATCAGCGCCGCCATCGGGGTGCAGGGCTCACGCCGGGCACGGGTGTCCGGTTCCGAGGGGGCGATCGTGCTCGACGCTCCGATGCACGCTCCCCGGCGCCTGCTGGTGGAGCGCGGGGACGTGGTGGAGGTCCTCGACTGCGACGCCCCGGGCCTGTGGCGGCAGGTCCCCGAGGTGCACCGGTGCATCCGCTCCGGCCTGCTCGAGTCACCGGTGATGCCGTGGGCGGAGAGCCGCTCCCTGCTGCACACCACCGACACGGTGCGTGATGCGGTGGGTCTGCGCTACCCCGGTGAGTGACCCTCCGGTGTGCTGCCCGAGCCTCTCGCCTCGCGCCGCGCCTCGATGTGGGCCACGGCCTCGTCGAGGTCGGGGTAGAAGTGGTCGGCCTCCAGCGTGGAGAACAGCTCGTAGCGGTCGAGCAGCTCCACCAGTCGTGTGCGCATCTCCACGAAGGCCAGGTGGATGCCTCGCTCGTTGAGCTCCTCGTCGAGGCGTTCGAGCATCCCCGCGGCGGTCACGTCGAGGTCGTTGACGGCCTCGCACTGCAGCACGATCCAGTCGATCCCGTGGGATCGGGCGAGCGAGCGTATCTCGGCGGCGAAGATGCCGGCGTTGGCGAAGAACAGCGGTGCCTCCCACCGGTACACCACCATTCCCGGTGGTGCCACGGCGCCGGGCTTGGCGCGCAGGCTGTGCCACTCGCCGGTGGCCTCGACCTTGCCGAGCCGCTCACCGGTGGGCCACCAGTTGCGGCGGAAGAACATGAGGATGGACAGCACGATGGCGATGCCGATCCCCTCGATCACCCCGAACAGCACCACCCCGAGGGTGGCGGTGAGCGACAGCACGAAGGATGAGCGGCGCATCTGGAAGAACTCCCGCAGACGTGACAGGTCCAACAGCGACACCGCGGCGTAGATCACGATGGCGGCCAGGGCGGCCTGGGGCAGGTCGCGCAGCAGCCCGTTGAACCAGAGCAGCAGCGCCGCCACCACCGACGCGCCGACCAGGCCGGTGAGCTGCGACCTGGAGCCGGACTGCTCCGCCACCGCGGTGCGGGAGCTGCTGGTCGAGACGGGGAACCCCTGGAAGAACCCGGAGGCCGCGTTGGCCACCCCGACGCCGATCATCTCCCGGTTGGCGTCGACCTCCTCGCCCCGCCGGGCGGCGAAGCTGGCCGAGGCGGCGATGGTGTCGGCCAGGGACACCACGGTGATCCCGGCAGAGGCCAGCAGGAGCGGACCGACGTCGGACCAGCTGGTCCAGGGGAGCTGGAAGGAGGGGAGACCCTCCGGCAGCACCCCCACCGTCGCCACGCCGTCGTCGACCAGGCCGAGCAGCGACACGGCCAGGATCGAACCGACGACCACCACCAGCACGGCGGGGACACGTCGCGTCAGCCGAGGCAGCCCGAAGAGCACCACCAGGCAGCACACCCCGACGGTGAGCGTCGTCGGGTTCCGCCCGCCAAGGCCGTCGAAGAACGCGCCGAGCTCGTCCACGAAGCCGTCGGCGTCGGTGGAGAAGCCGAAGAGCTTCGGCAGCTGACCCACGATGATGGTGATGGCCAGGCCGTTGAGGTAGCCGACCTGCACCTCGCTGCTGAGCAGGTCGGCGATGAAGCCCAGCTTGCCCACCCCGAGGGCGATCTGGATGGCCGCCACCATCAGGGCGGTCATGGCGGCGAGGGTGACCGCCGAGGCCGGGTCGCCGGCCACGGCGAGCGGGGTGATGGCGGCGAAGATCATCGGCCCGAGGGAGGAGTCGGGGCCGAGCACCAGCACCCGGGACGGGCCGAACACGGCGTAGCCGAGGAGGCAGGCGACGGTGGTGTACAGCCCGTTGACCGCCGGGACCCCGGCCAGCTCGGCGTAGGCCATGCCCTGAGGGACGAGGATGGTGGCGAGCACCGCACCGGCGACGAGGTCGGGGCGCAGCCATCGGCGGCGGTAGTGGCGTGCCTGGGCGATGCCGGGGATCCACTCCTCCACCACGCTGCGGGCGCCGGCTGGAGGTGGCGAGGTCATGGCAGCTCGACGCCTCGGGCGACGCGGGCCATGGCCTGGAGGGCCCCCCGCGGGCTGGGGGGGAGGCCGGCCGAAGGCGACGCACCGGGGTGGTCCTGGGCGATGCGGACCCGCAGGGCGGCGGGCCGGATGCCGAAGCGCACGGGGGAGGTCAGCTGCACGGCTTCGCCGTCGATGCCGGCGGGCACCTCCTCGGCGGCCTCGACGGTGAAGGTGGGGGTGCTCCACTGGGTGATCGGAGGCGACAGCGCGGCGCCTGCGCCCGGCACGGGGACCGGGCCCAGCGCCAGGATCCCCAGCTCGCCGGTGTCGAGCCTCGGTCGGGTGCCGGAGCCCAGCAGCGAGCCCAGCCGGTAGGGGTTGTTGGACACCAGCAGCACGGTGGCCGAGCGGTGCTCGACGCCCTGGGCGTCGTGCCAGCGGAGCTCGTGGGCGCCGTCGCCGTCGGGGGCGACCGTGCTCGGCAGGGTGCCCAACAGGGTCTGCAGCTTGGCGTCCCGGTAGCCCTCCTGCTGCACCGCCTCGGCGTAGACGCCCAGCGAGACGTTGTTCACGAACACCTGCCCGTTGACGTCGCCGAGGTCGACGACGCGCTCGCGGCCGTCCACGAACGCCTCCAGCGACCCGATCAGGTCGTCGCGATCGACGCCCAGGTCGAGCGCGAAGTGGTTGCGGGTGCCGGCGGGGATGCAGGCGAAGGGCAGATCGTGCTCCGAGGCGATGGCGGCCACGATCGCCTGGGTGCCGTCACCTCCCGCGGCGGCGAGGGCGTCGGCGCCATCGGCCACGGCTGCGTTCACGAGGTCCACGAGGTCGTCGCCGGGCTGCAGCTCGATGGGGGAGATCCCCCGGGCCCGGGCCTCCCCGGCGAGGTTCGCCTTCAGGGCCTTGCCCCCGCCGGAGCGGGGGTTCCACACCATCACCGGACGCGCCGGGCGGGGCACGTGGGGGAGGTGGGCCCGGCGCCGGGTCGCCCGGTGGGCAGCGGCGGAGCCGAGGGCCACCAGCACCACGGCGACGGCGACCTCGACGAGCACCGAGCCGCGGGCGAAGCCCACGAACGACACCACCAGCACCGCGAGCCCCCCGATGGCCAGGGGCCATCGGGCTCGGCCCTGCCGCAGGAGACCGGTGAGGACGGCGATCGAGCCGACCACGAACCCGGCGGCCACGATCAGACCCCGTGGGAACGCCGACACGGCGGCCACGAGCGCGAACGCCGCGGCTGCCGCGTAGAGCGTGAGGGCCAGCATCGCTGCCGCCCGACGGTCGGTGGTGATGGGCCGGTGGCTCATCCGCCAGACCGTATCGGCTCGGCGTCGCCGGAGGACCGAAGCCGGCGACGTGGCGACGATCCCTCAGATGGTCCGGGGTGCAGCCGCCATGCAATCATGGCCCGGTCGGCGGAACCCGGTTCCGCCACCGCGGCGGACGGGGGTCCCGGCCGGCGCGACGGTCACTGGCAAGGGGAGCTTCCCGATGAACCAAGAGCAGTTCGACAAGGTCCGCGACGACGCCGGCTTCATCGCCGCGCTCGATCAGAGCGGTGGCAGCACGCCCAAGGCGCTGCGGCTCTACGGGATCGAGGAGGACGCCTACTCGGGGGACGAGCAGATGTTCGACCTCATCCACGAGATGCGGGCGCGGATCATCACCAGCCCGGCCTTCGACGGGGACCGCATCCTCGGTGCGATCCTCTTCGAGATGACCATGGATCGTGCGATCGAGGGCACTCCCACCGCGCAGTACCTGTGGGATGCGAAGCGGGTCGTCCCCTTCCTGAAGGTCGACAAGGGCCTGGCCGAGGAGTCCGACGGCGTGCAGCTGATGAAGCCGATGCCCGGCCTGGACGAGCTGCTGGCCCGGGCCAACGAGAAGGGCGTCTTCGGCACCAAGATGCGCTCGGTGGTGAAGGGCGCCAACGAGTCGGGCATCAAGGCCAACGTCGACCAGCAGTTCGAGGTCGGGTCGCAGATCGTGGCGGCGGGGCTGGTGCCGATCCTGGAGCCCGAGGTGGACATCAAGGCGCCCGACAAGGCCGGTGCGGAGGCCATCCTCCACGACACGATCCTCGAGCACCTGGGCGGCCTGCCCCAGGACCACATGGTGATGCTGAAGCTCACCCTGCCCGAGGTCGACGACCTGTACGCGGACGTGATCGCCCATCCCAACGTGCTGCGGGTGGTGGCGCTGTCGGGTGGCTACACCCGTGAGGAGTCCAACGAGCGCCTGGCCCGCAACCACGGCATGGTGGCCAGCTTCTCGCGGGCGTTGACCGAGGGCCTCACCGCTCAGCAGAGCGACGACGAGTTCAACGCCGCCCTCGACGCCTCGATCCAGAGCATCTTCGACGCCTCGCGGACCTGAGCAGCCGTCGCTGAAGAGGCAGCCGTCGCCGGTGCTGCGCGCACCTCGCTCTTTCGCATATCTGAGCGGGTTGGCCTGAGGAGTCCGCCATCGCTGGTGGGCGCGCTCCTCGCTCCTTCGCGCACCTGAGCGGGTCGCCCCGGGGATCCAGCTCCTCGGCTTCTCTCCTCGCCTGTCACCCCTTCGCTCGCTCGCCTTGGGCCGCCCGCTCGACGATCTCGGCGAGAGCTGGAGGCGACGGTCGTCGTCGAGCACGTTCACCGTCGAGTCGATCCACCCGAAGCAGATCGCCTCCTCCACGATCTCCGCGTAGGGGCACGCAGGTCTGCCGGTGCCGGAGCGCCACGAGCACAGCCAGACCCCGGGCTGCGCGTCGTGGTTGGCCTCCAGCCACGCCCGCCACTGGGCCCGAGACTCGGCGTGGTAGACGGGGTAGCCGAACTTCCAGGAAGCAGGATGATCGGAGCAGGGGGGCGGCACCGCGTGCACGGGCGAGAGGGTAGGTCCGGTCATGCGGCCCGGTCCGTCAATCCACGTTGCTGTGCAGGGAGGGAGGTGTTGCGTCGAGTGTCGAACCACTCGAAGTGCTGCCCGGAGCCGGTCGACGAGCCACCTCCTTGCGGGGGTCGGGTGGGTGCGGGCCCCGACGGTCGTCGCCGAGGAGATGGCGGGGGCGCCGCCAACGGTGGCGCTGGCAGCGGGGGAGATGCCAGGGGTGGAGCTGCTGCTGGGGGAGGCGGTGGAGGCGAGGGCCGAAGCGTCCAGCGCTTGGAGTGGGCGGCACCGTGGTGGCGGCGGCAGAGCAGCACCATGGCATCGATGTCGGTGGTGCCGCCGTGCTCCCACCCTGGTTGGTGGTGGGCATCGCACCACTCGGCGGGCATGTCGCAGCCGGGGAACACGCACCCGCCGTCGCGGATGGCGAGGGCGCGGCGTTGCGAGTGGCTGGCGAGGCGGCTGGTGCGCCCGAGCCAGAGCGGTTGGCCCTGTCGGTCGACCACGAGCGCGCGCAGGTGGGCGTCGCAGCTGAGCAGGGAGGCGACCTCCGCGGTCAGGGGCTCCCCGTCCAGGGCGCGCACGCGCTCGGCGGTGGGGTCGTCGGCCGGTATGACGACGATGGCCTCGGTGCGTGGGGGCGCGCTGGTGGCGGGGTCGACGGAGGCACCTCGCCGGAGGAGGGCGACGAGCGCCCGGGCCCGGAGCTGACCGCCGTCGGGCATGGGTGAGGCGGTTGCCTCGTGCTCGCGCCAGGCGGCGCGCCGCTGCTGGGACGTCTCGGCGGAGAGGATCTGGCGGACGAGCTCGGCCGATGCCCCTCGGAGCTCGACCTGCAGGCGCAATGAGTCGCCGGCGGTCGGGCGGATCGACACCCACCCGTCGTCCGGTTGGCCGGGTTGGTCGTGGGCCCCATCGTCGGGGAACTCGAAGGTGATGGTCCCCCCTGGTGCCGGGCCGCCATCCTCGCCGCCATCTTCCCGGCTGCCCTCGCCCTGCCCTCGGGCACCTCCACCCGGAGGCTGTTCGCCGTCGGAAGGGTCGAGGCACGTCGGCCCATGCGGATCGGCCGCCTCGGGAGGTTCGTCACCATCGGTCGGTTCGTCGGACGACGAGTCGGGTGGCACGGAGTCGGCCTGCTCCGCGGCTGCTCGATCTGCGGCTGCTCGCCGAACGAGCTCGTCTCGGGCAGCGGCCACACGTGCCTTCAGGAGTCGTCGCCACCGGGTGAGGGGTGACCGCAGGGCCTCGCGGCACAGCTCCTGGTCGTGGGGGAGCAGCTCGCGCAGCACGGCGGGATCGTCGACTTCGTCGAGGGAGCGGAGGTGGTCCAGCGTGAGCTCGCCGCGCGCCGCTGCCGCGCCGAAGTGCTCGAAGCAGGCGATCAGCTCGCCGGCGCGCACCAGCCACGCTCCCTGGCCACCGAATCCGAGCCGGGAGTGAGCCCACCAGCTCGGTGCGGAGAGACCACAGACGTGCTCGGTGGCTGCGGATCGGTCGGCGGTGGCCATGGTGACCGCGAGGGCGGCCTCCACCGCTCGGGACACGGTGCGCAGGGAGCTGATGTGCTCCAGCAGCGTGCGGTGATCGAGGTGCTCCCAGTCGCAGCCGGCGAGCGCAGCGGCGCCCTCCTGCAGGAGGCGAAGCGGATCCGGCGCCGGAGCCGGCACCGCGAGGTCGCCGCTGGTCGGGGCGACCTCGGGCCCCACGTCGGTGGCCCCTGCGGCCCGCTCCCCTCCGGTCTCGAACATGTGTTCGATCATAGAGAGCTCCCGCGAGGGATGCAAGCACTTCTTCGCCAGCTGAGAGAGTGCGCTGGCAGGGAACCCGCCGTGAACCGTCAGCTCCCGGTTCGCAGGCCCTGCCTGCGAGACCCCCCGGCTCTCACATCGGAGGCTCCGCCTACCGGCGCAGCCTCTCGTTCGGATCGTCGGTCGGGTCTGCCTCCACGCGCCCGCCACCAGCCCTCGGGCGATCGCTCCGAAGCGCCTGACCGCACCCACCTCGAGTGCGACGCGCTACCTTCGCCGGCGTGACCGACCACTCCGACCCGCTCGCCCGACGATCGCTTCCGGAAAAGGTGAAGCTCCTCTCCGGCAAGGGCTTCTGGCACCTCCACGGCATCCCCGAGCTCGGTCTGGAGCCGATCATGGTCACCGACGGGCCCCACGGTCTGCGCCAGCAGGACGTCTCCGAGGACCACCTCGGCATCGGCCAGTCCGTCCCCTCCACCTGTTTCCCCACCGCCGCCACACTGGGGGCCAGCTGGGACGAGGCACTGCTCACCGAGATCGGCGAGGCGTTGGGCGAGGAGGCCCTGGCCCAGGAGGTCGCGGTGATCCTCGGCCCGGGGCTCAACCTGAAGCGCCACCCCGCCGGCGGGCGCAACTTCGAGTACCTCTCCGAGGATCCCCTGCTCTCGGGCCGGCTGGCGGCGGCCATGGTGCGCGGCGTGCAGTCCAAGGGCGTCGGCGCCTGCCTCAAGCACTACGCCGCCAACAACCAGGAGAGCCATCGGCTGGTGGTGGACACCGTCGTCGACGAGCGGACGCTGCGCGAGCTGTACCTGACCGGCTTCGAGATCGCGGTGAAGGAGTCCGAGCCGTGGACGGTGATGTGCGCCTACAACCTGCTCAACGGGACCTATTGCAGCGAGCACCACGCGCTGCTGACCACGATCCTGCGCGAGGAGTGGGGCTTCGAGGGCCTGGTGATGACCGACTGGGGCGCCACCAACGACCGCGCCGCCGGCATCGCAGCAGGGCTCGACCTCGAGATGCCCGGCAGCAAGGGCGCCTTCGACGCGGAGGTGCTCGCCGCAGTCGAGCGAGGTGAGCTCGAGGAGTCGGCCGTGGACGCCTGCGTGTCCCGGGTGGTCGCCCTGTCGCGGCGCGGCCAACCCGACGGCGGCGCCCACGATCCCGGCTACGAGGCCCACCACGACCTCGCCCGGCGGGCGGCTGCAGCCGGCTCGGTGCTGTTGACCAACGACGGCACGCTGCCCCTCGCACCGTTCGGCACCGTCGCGCTCGTCGGCGCCTTCGCCGAGTCGCCCCGCTACCAGGGGGCCGGCAGCTCCCAGGTCACCCCTCGCCGGCTCGACGACGCGCTGGACGTTCTGCGCGAACGCCTCGACCCCTCCGCCACGCTGCGCTGGGCTCCGGGCTACGACCCCCGCACCGGCGCGACCACCGCAGAGCTCGTCGACCAGGCGGTGCGCGCCGCGCAGGGCGCGGACGTGGCCGTGGTGTTCGCCGGGCTGCCGGCCCCCTACGAGTCGGAGGGCTTCGACCGCACCTCCCTCGAGCTGCCCGAGGGGCACACCCGGCTGATCGAGGCGGTGGCGGCCACCAACCCGCGCACGGTGGTGGTGCTCGCCAACGGCGCGCCGGTGCAGCTGCCCTGGCGCGACCGGGTGGCGGCGGTGCTGGAGACCTACCTCGGCGGTGAGGCCGGCGGGGCGGCGGCGGTGGACGTGCTGCTCGGCGACGCCGAGCCCGGGGGGCGCCTGGCGGAGAGCTTCTGCGAGCACGTGGCCCAGCTGCCCGCCGACCGCAACTTCCCCGGCATGCCCCGCCAGGTGCAGTACCGCGAGGGACTGTACGTGGGCTACCGCTTCCACGACGCAGCCGGGGTGCCGGCGGCGTTCCAGTTCGGCCACGGGCTGTCCTACACGAGCTTCGAGTGGGGCGAGGCCTCGGTGGCGGTCGACGGCACCGACGTGGAGGTGCGGTTGACGGTGACCAACACGGGCGCACGGGAGGGCTCGGACGTGGTGCAGGTGTACGTGCGTGACGTGGCGTCCAGCGTCTACCGGCCCGACAAGGAGCTGAAGGGGTTCGCCAAGGTTCACCTCGGGGCGGGGGAGTCCGAGGAGGTCGTGGTGAGCCTCGACCGTCGGGCGTTCGCCGTGTGGGACGTGGCGGCGCATGACTGGCTGGTGGAGGCGGGCGAGTTCGACGTGCTCGTGGGCGCGTCCTCGGTCGACCTGCGCAGCAGCACCCGCATCACCATCGACTCCCCCGACCGGCTCTCGGAGGCGCCGGGACCGTCGGGGTTCGTGGCCGACGACGAGGAGTTCGCCGCCATGTACGGCCGGGCCATCCCCGCCATCGCGCCCAGCCGGCCGTTCGATCGCAACTCCACCCTCGGCGAGATCGAGGAGACGTTCCTTGGCCGCCAGGTCGGTCGGCTCATCCGCAGGGTCGGTCGCAAGCGCGCCACCGAGGAGTTCCCCGACGCCGATGACGCCACCATCAAGATGATCGAGTCGGCCATGCGGGAGGGCCCCGCCCGGGCGCTGGTCTCGATGAGCGGCGGCATGGTGCCGATGGCCACCCTCGACGGCTTCCTCGACGTGCTCAACCGGAACTGGTCGAGCGCGATCCGCCGGGTGCGCCGGTCCTCGAGGTAGGGAGCGAGCCGTGGCCGTCGGCCCGGCTCGATCGGTTCGCAACGCAGCCGGTGCGAACTGGCAGGTGTCACGCGCGCCGGTGTGGTCCCACGCCGGACAGTTGCGAATGGGGGGCGGGTCCGCCGAGGGGTGTGGTCCCTCGTGCTCACGGCCGCCACGTGGCAGGGGCCCCGTGTCGCGGAGGAGGCGGGCGTGTTCCGAAGGAACCGGGTGCCCGCCGGGCCAGCAGCTCAGCGCTCGCCGATCACGCCGCCGAGCAGGGGGACGAAGGCCACGCCGCCGAGATCCTGCTCGGCGAAGCGGTCGCCGTGGCGCACGATGCGCAGCAGGCTCTGGCGTCCGGTGGAGCCCACGGGGATCACGAGGCGCCCGCCGTCGGCGAGCTGCTCCAGCAGAGCGGGGGGGACGTCCTCGCCGCTGGCGGCGGTCACGACGATGGCGTCGTAGGGAGCGGCCTCGGGCCAACCGAGCGTGCCGTCGTCGTGGATCACGTGCACGTCGGCCACACCCAGCCGCTCGAAGCGTCGACGGGCGGCGTCGGCGAGGGTGTCGATGCGCTCGATGGTCCAGACCTCACCGGCGAGCCGGGCGAGCACCGCCGCTCCGTAGCCGGAGCCGGTGCCGATCTCGAGCACCCGGTCCTCCGGTTGCAGGTCCGCTGCCTCGGCCATCAGCGCCACCATGTACGGCTGGGAGATGGTCTGGCCCTCTCCGATGGGCAGGGGGTGGTCCTCGTACGCGGTGCGGTCGCTGTAGTCGTCCACGAAGAGGTGGCGGGGGACCGCCCGCATCGCCGCCAGCACCCGAGGGTCGCGCAGGCCACGGCCCTGGATGTCGTGGCGCACCATCGCCTCCCTGAGCTCGTCGGGGTCGGGGGCGGGACGGCCGATCAGCGCCAACCCACCCTCTTGAGCACTCGCAGGGCGGCGGTCATCACCTCGGCGAAGCCGGCGTCGCCCATCGCCTCGAACGGCGGGGCGAGGTTCATCAGGCGCTGGCGGGCGATGGTCTGGGCCTCGGTGTACTTGGTGAGCCCACCGACGCCGTGGCGGCGACCCATCCCCGACACCCCCATGCCGCCCATGGGTGCATCGATGCTGCCCCACGCCGCGGCATAGGCCTCGTTGACGTTGACCGTGCCTGAGCGCAACCGGGCGGCGACGGCGTTGCCGAGGGCGGCCGAGCGGCTCCACACCGAGGCGTTGAGGCCGTAGGGGGTGTCGTTGGCCCGCTCGATGGCATCGTCGATCTCGGCGAACCGGTACACCGACACCACCGGCCCGAAGGTCTCCTCGGCGAAGCAGGTCATCTCCGGGGTCACGTCGGTGAGCACGGTCGGCTCGAAGAAGAAGGGCCCGATGTCGGGACGGGCCTTCCCACCCGCCAGCACCTTCGCCCCCTTGGCCACGGCATCCTCGACGTGGCGGGTGACGGTCTCGAGCTGCTCGGGGGAGGTGAGCGAGCCCATCTGGCAGGAGTAGTCGTAGGCGGGGCCCATCCGGAGGCGTTCCACGCCCGCCAGGAAGCGCTCCATGAAGGCGTCGTGGATCGCGTCCGCCACGTACAGCCGCTCGATGGAGATGCACAGCTGGCCCGAGGACGAGAAGCAGGCCCGCACCCCGCCCTCGGCGGCCCGGGTGAGGTCGGCGTCCTCCAGCACCAGCATGGCGTTCTTGCCGCCCAGCTCCATGGAGAAGTCCACGAGCCTGCGGGCAGCCTCGGCGGCGATGCCCCGCCCCGAGGCGGTCGAGCCGGTGAACATGACGTAGTCGGCTTCGTCGATGAGGGCCGGCCCGATGTCGCGGCCCCTGCCGAGCACCATCTGCCACAGGCCGTCGGGCAGCCCCGCCTGTCGCGCCAGGTCGAGGGCGTAGAGGGCGGTGAGCGCCGTCTGGTTGTCGGGCTTCTGGAGCACGGCGTTGCCGGCCAGCAGGGCGGGGATCGTGTCGCCGGCGGCCAGGCTGAGGGGGTAGTTCCAGGGGGAGATCACCGTGACCAGGCCCTTGGGGTGGCGCAGCTCGGTGACCTGCGTGAGCAGGGGGATCAGGCCGGTGCGGGCTGCGGGTGCCAGCGCCCTGGGGGCGACGCGGGCGTAGTAGCGGCAGGTGTTGGCGATGTCGCCGACCTCGAGGAAGGCGTCGCGGCGGGCCTTGCCGTTCTCGGCCTGCACCAGGTCCATCAGCGGGTCTCGGTGATCGAGCACGAGGTCGTGCAGGCGGAGGAACACCTGCGCCCGCTCCGCCGGGGTGCGCCGGGCCCAGTCCTGTTGCGCTTCTCGGGCCTGCCGGGCGGCCTCGGCCACCTCGTTCGGACTCGACTGCGGCAGCTCCACGATCGGTTCGCCGGTGAAGGGGGCGTGGGTGAGGACCGACGGCACCGATCCTCCCCCCTGCACCAGCGAGCACAGGCGGTGGCGGAGGGCGTCGGTGATGGTGACCGGCAGAGCCCCGCCCGGCGTCGTCGCGCGGGGAGCCGTTCCGGAGCCGTTGGCGCGGGCGGCAGGTGTGGTGGCGGTCATGTCGTGCCTCGCTTCTCGTCGGCGAGTCGGATCCTCCGTCGACCTTACGACGGCGTCGACCCGGTGACCACACGGCCGGTGATCCCCGGACCCGAGGTCCTACGCCGACGATCGAGCACGCGGGCCGGCGAGGATCTCGATCCGCGCGTCGACCGAGTCCACCAGCTCGGGCTGGTGGGTGATCACGACCAGGGTGCCGTCGTGCCAGCGCCGGGCGGCCCGCAGCACCGAGGCGGCGGATCGGGGATCGAGGTGGGCGGTCGCCTCGTCGAGCACGAGCAGCGGACGGTCGGCGAGCAGCGCCCGGGCGACCAGCAGGCGCTGACGTTCCCCTCCGCTGAGGTCCGAGCCGTCGGGGCCGACGCGAGCGGCGAGGCCGCCTGGGAGGCTCTGCACCAGCTCTGTGGCACCCACGGCCTCCAAGGCCGACCAGAGCCTCTCGTCGGGGGCGTCGGGATCCGCGAGCAGCAGGTTGTCGCGCACGCTGGTGTCGAAGAGGTGGTCCTGCTGGGTCACCGCCGCCACCAGGCTCCGGGCGCCGCACCCCGTCAGGTCCCCCACCTCCACGCCGCCCACGAGGAGCTCGCCCCGGTGCTCCGCGAACCGCTGGAGGGCGGCCAGGAGGCTCGACTTCCCCGCACCGCTGGGACCGCTCACCACCGCGGTGGCCCCCCAGGGGACGTGTGCGTCGAGCGTCGTCGGGGCGGTGGGACCGTCGACCACCTGAACGCTTCGCAGGTCGAGCTCGAGAGGGCCGGCGGGCGGTGCCACGCCGGGCTCCGGGTCGGCGACGGGTGGTGGTGCGTCCACCAGCGCCAGCACTCGGCCCCCGGCATCGAGGGCGCGCTCGAGGTGCTGCCAGGCGACGTCGATCGCCGGCACCACCTCGAAGGCGGCCAGCGCCGTGAGCGCGACGGCGGCCAGGTGCACCCCGTCCACGGTCCCGGCGTGCACCAGCGGCACCGCCACCACCAGCAGCACGACCACGCACCCGAGGGCGGCCAGGGCACCGAGGCCAGCCACCGCACCTCGGCACCGTGCGAGTCGCCGGTCGGCGTCGCCGGCCGCCTCGGCGTGGGAGTGCACCGCACCGACCAGCAGGTCGGGCCGGCCCCAGGCGACGAGCTCGTCGAGGCCTCGCAGGGCCTCGACGGCCGCGCCGGACAGCTCCCGTCGGGCGGCGGCGGCGGCCACCGTAGCGCGGCGCGACGGCCGACGGGCCAGCGAGGGGACGACGACGCTCGCCGTGAACAGGAAGGCGACGACCACCGCCGCCAACCAGGGCGACTGCACGCCCAGCACGATCGCCGCGACCGTCACGGTGGCGATGGCCGCCGCCACGGGCACGACCACCCGCAGCGCCAGCTCGGCGATGGTGTCCACATCCGCGGTGAGGTGCGACAGCAGCTCGCCGTCGCGTCGGGCGACCAGCCGTCCGGGAGCGAGGGGGACCAGGCGGCGGAACACCGCGACGCGCGTCGCGGTGAGGATGCGGAACGTGGCGTGGTGGCCCACCAACCGCTCGAGGTAGCGCGACACCACCCGGGTGACCGCGAAGGCCCGGACGCCGGTGATCGCCAGTGCCAGCACCGCCGTGGTGCTCACCAGCGCCGCCCGAGAGATGAGGTGGGAGGCCAACGCCACCAACCCCATGCCGGCAGCCGCGGTGACCGCTGCGAACAGGGCTGCCAACGCGATCCACCACAGCTGCCGACCGGGCAGGGCCAGCAGCCGGCGCAGCAGGGCCCGACGCGTCGAGGCCGAGGCCCCGCTCCGGGTGCGGAAGTCCACCGGCGGGCCCGCGACGCTCCTCACGGCGCCACCTCGCGTCGGGCGGTGCGCACGTCGGCCGTGTCGCCCTCGCGGGCACCCTCGTCGGGGGCGAGCACCCGACCGTGGGCCATGTGCAGCACGCGGTGTGCCACGGCCATCGTCGCCGGACGGTGGGCGATCACCAGGGCGCTGCGGCCCCGAAGGAGCTCCTGGAGGCGCGTCAGCAGCTCCTGCTCGGTGGCGGGGTCGAGGTGCGCGGTGAACTCGTCGAACACGACCAGCGGGGCGTCCCGCAGCAGCGCCCGGGCGATGGCCAGCCGCTGGCGCTCTCCTCCGCTGAGGGTGCGGCCCCCTTCCCCCACGACGGTGTCCAGGCCGTCGGGCAGCGCGGTGATCACCTCCTGCAGGCCGGCCCGCTCCGCGGCCTGCGCCACCCGGTGCCGTGGGGCGTCCGGCTCGCCGAGGGCGATGTTGTGGGCGAGGCTGCCGGAGAACACGGTGGGGGACTGGGGCACCCAGGCCACCCGACGTCGCCACGCCGTCGCGTCGGTCGAGGTGAGCGGAGCTCCGTCGACCAGCACCTCGCCGGCGTCCGGAGCACGGAAGGCCAACAGGAGCTCGGCGATGCTCGACTTGCCGGCTCCGCTGTCGCCCCGCAGTGCCACGACCTCCCCGGGGCGGATCGACAGCGAGGCGCCACGCAGCGCCGGCCGACGCTCGCCATCGAGGGTGAGCCACACGTCGCGCACCTCGACCGCTACGCCCCCCTCCCGGACGGCCCGCCCGCCCGGTGCCCGGGTGCGCACATCGATCCTCGACGCGGCCCGTCGCCGGCCGGGGTCGGGGCCCGTGCCGGCGACGGCGCCGTGGGCCGGCCCCCCACTCCCCGTCGGCACCGCCGGGCCTGCGACCTCCGGGCCGAGAGCTTCCCGGAGGCGGGTCGCTGCCGCATCGGCTGCCTGGCCCGTGTGGTACTCGAGGGCCAGGCGCCGCAGCGGTACGAAGAACTCGGGGGTCAGGACCAGCACGGCCAGCGCGGTGCCGAAGCCCAGCCGTCCGCTCACGAGACGGAAGCTCACCTGCACCGCCACCAGCGCCGTGGCGGCGGTCGCGGCCCACTCCATCACCAGCGCGGTCTGGAAGGCGCTGCGCAGCACCTCCATCGTGGTGTCGCCGAAGCGGCGGCTCGACTCGTGGATCACCTCCACCGCATCCTCCTCACGACCGAAGCTCCGCAGGGTCGCCAGGCCGGAGATCAGGTCGAGGTAGAGCGAGCCCAGCCATCCCAGCTCGTCCTGGCGGCGCCGGGCGGCCGTCGCGGTGCGGCGGCCGATGACCGCCAGCAGGAGCACGAGCATCGGCCCGGCGAAGCACAGCACCAGCACGCTGGGCGGGTCGACCACGACGAGTGCGACCACCACCAGCAGCGGCACCACCACGGCCGTCGCCGCTGCCGGCAGGAAGCCCCGCACCCACCCCGCCACGTCGTCCACGCCCTCCACCAGCAGCGTCACCCCGGCCGGGCGTCGAGCGTCGCCTCGCCGGTCCTGATCCGCGGTGTCGGTGTCGGCAGCCTCCAGTCCCGTCGGCTCGTCGAACCACCGCTGCGCGAGGCGCGTTCGCAGATGGCCGGCCGTCCGCTGCGCCGAGCGCTCCAGCAGCGGACCGCGGGCGGCGGTGCATCCGGCCACCGCCACCGCCAGCGCGCCCAGCACCGCCAGCTCCGCACCGAGGTCCCGGAGCGGGACACCCCCGAGGAACGCTTCGTCGATGACGTGGGCGAGCACCACCAACCAGAGCAGGGAGACCCCCCCGGCGGCCACCGCCGCCCCCACGCCCAGCACCGCAGGCCCGGCCGCACGGGGCGTCGAGCGCAGCAGCGCCGCCGGGCTGGTTCCCCGAGCCACGGACGGTGCCTCAATAGCTCTCGTGGTCGAGGCGCACCTTGCCGCGGAAGAAGTAGTACACGCCCGCGGTGTACAGCAGCACGAAGGGCATGCCGATGATGGCGATCACGAACATGACCATGAGCGTCTCCTCGGCGGACGCGGCGTTGTGGACGGTGAGGTCGTAGGCGGGATCGGTCGAGGACGGCAGCATCACCGGGTAGAGGCCGGCGGCGACCGATGCCAGCAGCAGGGCGATGGTCGTGGCCGAGGCCACGAAGGCACCGGGGTAGCTGCCCCGTCGGATCAGCCGCCAGGCCACGATGGTGGCGGCGAAGGCGAGGACGGGGAACACGGCGATCCACTTGCGGTCCTCGTAGTTGTCGACGATCCGGTCGTCGAGCAGGAGCGTCCACACGATCACGAGCGTCGTCAGGGCGAAGAAGGCGGCCATCAGCTTCGGCACGAGCGCGGTCACCCGCTCGAGGAGGTCGCCCTCCAGCTTCTGGGTGAGGAAGATGGCGCCGTGCAGGCAGAGCATCGCCACTCCCGCCACACCGACGACCAGGGCGTAGGGGTCGAGCAGGCCGATCAGGTCGACCGCCATGTCGCCCTGGGCGTCGATGGGGACACCCCGGATCACGTTGCCCAGCGCCACGCCGAGCAGCAGGGTGATGCCCAGCGAGGATCCGAAGAAGCACCAGTCCCAGGTGGACCGCCAACGGCTGGACTCGCGCTTGGAGCGGAACTCGATGGCCACCGTGCGCAGGATCAGCACGGCGAGGACCAGCATCATGGCCAGGTAGAACCCGCTGAACAGGGAGGCGTAGACGAGGGGGAAGGCGGCGAAGAGCGCTCCACCGCCGAGGACCAGCCACACCTCGTTGCCGTCCCACACCGGCCCGATGCTGTTGAGCAGCAGGCGGTGGTCGTCGTCGGAGCGGGCCAGCACCGGCGACAGCATCCCCACACCCAGGTCGAAGCCGTCGAGGATGACGTAGCCGGCGATGATCACGACGTAGAGCACGAACCAGGTCACGTTCAGCCACATGGTCACACCCCGCCCGACACCCGGGACCGCCGCCGGAAGACCTCACCGAAGGAGTCGGGCAGCGACGCCGTCTCCTCGTCGTCGCTCGGAGGAGGAGGTCCCTCGACGATCCTGCGGTGCAGCAGCCAGAGGAAGATCCCGCCCAACAGGGAGTAGAGCACGACGAACATCCCGATCGAGAACGCCACCTGGGCGGTGGTGACCATCGGCGACTCCGCCCCGTCGGTGCGCAGGATCTGCCACACCACCCACGGCTGGCGGCCGAGCTCCGCGGTCCACCAGCCCGAGAGGGTGGCCAGCTCGGCCAGCCAGATGCTCGCCACCAACACCCAGAGCATCCAACGGGTGCGGAAGAGCCGACGCCGCCAGATCCACAGCAGCACCGCCACCGCGGAGACGGCCAGGAACACCATCCCGAGGTTGATCATCAGGTGGTACACCTGGAACACCAGGTTGGCCGGCGCCCAGTCGTCGCGGGGGAACGCCTCCAGGCCGGTCACGGTCGCCGAGGTGTCCTGGTAGGCGAGGTAGCTCAGCAGGCAGGGCACGTGCACGCCTCGGGTGGTCTCGGTCGCGGTGTCGACCCAACCCAGGAAGTACATGGGCGCGCAGTCCTGCGACTCGAACACGCCCTCCATGGCGGCCAGCTTCTCCGGCTGGTTCTCGGTGACGGCCACGGCCTGGTTCGCCCCCAGCACGAACACCTGCAGCACGGACAGCACCGCGAAGATGGGCAGCGCGACGCGGATCATGGTGCGCGCCAGGTCCTCGTGGCGTCGGTGGAGCAGGTACCAGGCGCCGACGCTCATCACGAGGGCGGCGCCGACCATCCAGGCGGCGCCGAGCACGTGGAGGATGCGGGGGACGAAGGTGGGGGTGAACACCACCTCCGAGAAGCTGGTCATGAAGGCCTGGTCGCCGTGGCCGGCGTCGCGGATCTCGTAGCCGGCAGGGGACTGCATCCACGAGTTGGCCATCACGATCCAGGTGGCGCTGAAGGTGGCACCCGCCACCACCATCGTGGTGGCGAACAGCCAGAGCTTGTTGCCCAGCCGGGTCCCGCCGAAGAGCATCAGCCCGAGGAAGCCGCCTTCCAGCATGAAGGCGAAGATCCCCTCGGCGGCGAGCAGGCTGCCGAAGACGTTGCCCACGAAGCGGGAGTACACGGACCAGTTGGTGCCGAACTCGAACTCCTGCACCAGCCCGGTGGCGATGCCCATGGCGAACACCAGCCCGTAGATCTTCACCCAGAGCATCGACAGCTGCCGCCACTTCGGATCGCCCGTGCGCACGGCCTGCACCCCGAAGATCACCAGGATCAGCCCGAGGCCCAGGGAGATCGGCGGGAAGATGAAGTGGAAGCTGGCGGTGAGAGCGAACTGGATGCGGTGGAGCAGCTCGGTGGTCATGGGCGCGGTCTCCGGGGGTGGCCCGCCGGGGGCGGTGGGCTGCGGACCCGCGGCCAGCCTAACGACGAGGTCCGCGAACCGGACGCAGCTGTCGGCCCCGACCGGTTGCGGGTCGGGGCTCGCTACCGTGGCCGGCGGAGCCCGCGCCGCGCGGCCACATCTACCGGAGGAGCGAATGAACAGCAACGACCCGTCCCGACCGCTGCACGGCAAGGTCGCCGTGGTCACCGGCGGCAACACCGGCATCGGCAAGGCCGTCGTGCTGGCGCTGGCGCGCGACGGCGCGAACGTGGTCATCGACTACGTCGCCCATCCCGAGGCCACCGACGAGCTCGAGGCGCAGGTGGCTGCCCTCGGGGACCGCGCCGTCGGAGTGGACGCCGACGTCAGCGTGGTGGCCGACCTCCAGCAGCTGGTCAGCGCGGCGGTGGAGTACTTCGGCCGCCTCGACGTGTGGGTCAACAACGCCGGCATGGAGACCCGCACGTCGGTGCTCGACAGCACGGAGGCCGACTACGACAAGGTGATGGCGGTCAACCTGCGCAGCGCCTTCTTCGGCACGCAGGTGGCGGCGCGTCGGATGATCTCCCAGGGCGACGGCGGCCGGATCATCAACATGTCCTCGGTGCACGAGGACTGGCCGATGCCGGGCAACACGCCCTACTGCCTGTCCAAGGGGGGGATGCGCATGCTCACCCGCACCGCGGGGGTGGAGCTGGCCCCCCACGGCGTCAACGTGGTGGGGGTGGGGCCGGGCGCGGTCGCCACGCCGATCAACGCCGCCACCATGGCCGACCCGGAGGCCATGAAGACCCTGGACGCGGCGATACCCCTCGGTCGGCTCGCCGAGCCCGAGGAGATCGCCGATGTGGTGGCCTTCCTGGCCGGCCCGGGTGCCGGCTACCTCACCGCCATGACGGTGATGGCCGACGGCGGTCTCATCCAGTCGAGCCCGGGGCTCTGAGCCATGGCCGTCGTCGAACCCCTCGGCCGGACCGCCGGCGGGGAACTCGTGGAGGAGGTCCACCTGCGCTCCGGTGTGCTCCGACTTCGCCTGCTGACCCTGGGAGCGGCGATCCGGTCGCTGGAGGCGCCCGACCGTTCGGGAAGGCCGGGCGACGTGCACCTCGGTCTGGCGGATCTGGCGGCCTACGAGGATCGGTCGCGCAACCCGCACCTGGGCGCCTCGATCGGCCGCTACGCCAACCGGATCGCAGGGGCGTCGTTCCCGCTCGACGGTCGGCAGGTGCAGCTGGTGGCCAACAACGGGCCCAACACACTCCACGGCGGCCCCGATGGTTGGGACCGCCACGTGTGGGACCTCATGGAGGCCACCGGCGACGACGGCGGCGGCGTGGCCGTGATGCGCATCGTCAGCCCCGACGGCGACGAGGGGTTCCCGGGCGAGGTGGAGGCCACCGCCACCTTCGAGCTGGAGGGCGACACGCTGCGGGTCACCTACCACGCCACCACGACGGCGCCGACGGTGGTGAACATGACCAACCACGGGTACTGGAACCTCGACGGTGCCGGCACGGTGGGGGAGCACCACCTGCGGGTGATCGCGTCGCGGGTCCTGCCGGTCGACGACGACGGCATCCCCACCGGTGCGCCGGTCCCGGTGGAGGGGACCGCCTTCGACCTTCGGAAGCGGACCCGGCTCGCGCCGGTGATCGAGGCGCTCGAGCCCGGCCTCGACCACTGCTTCACCGTCGAGGGCGTGCCGGGGGCGCTGCGGGAGGCGGCGGTGCTCGACGCTCCGGCGAGCGGTCGCTGGATGCAGGTGCGCACCGACCAGGTGGGCGTGCAGGTCTACACGGGCAATGGTCTGGGGGCGCCCTTCGTGCGCCACGGCTCGGTGTCGCTGGAGACCCAGATGTACCCGGACACCCCCAACCGCCCGGAGCTGGGCTCGGCCCGGCTCGATCCGGGCGGCGAGTACCGCTCGGTGACCGAGCTGCGCTTCGGCACCGGCGAGCCGCCGCCGTCAGCGTCGCCGTAGCGAGGGGGTCGGGGCCGGCTGCGGGGAGTCGCTCAGCTCGACGCGGCGCGCTGTGCGCCGGGTGCCTGGTCGCCGAAGGACAGGTTCGCCGCGGTGTGGATCAGTCCGATGTGGGAGAACGCCTGGGGGAAGTTGCCCAGCAGGCGCTTGCGGTCGGGGTCGTACTCCTCGGAGAGCAGGCCCACGTCGTTGCGCAGCGCCAGCAGCCGCTCGAAGATCTCCTGGGCCTCGTCGCGCCGGCCCATCAACGCCAGGTTGTCCGCCAACCAGAAGGTGGTGAGCAGGAAGGCCCCCTCCTTGCCCTTCAGCCCGTCGACGGTGGTGGAGCTGGCGTCGCCGTCGCCGTCGTCGGTCTGGTAGCGGCTCACGAAGCCGTCGGTCGTGAGCCGCTTCTTGATCGCCTCGACGGTGGCCACGAGCCGCGGGTCGTCCATGGGCAGGAACCCGACGGGTCCCATCATCAGCAGGCTGGCGTCGAGGTTGGAGGAGCCGTAGTACTGCGTGAAGCTGCCGACCTCGTCGTTCCAGCCCTTCTCGCAGACCTCGGCGTGGACCTGGTCGCGCAGGTCACGCCAGCGCTGCACCGCCTCGGTGGCTGCCGGCATGTGGACCCCCGCAGCGATCCGCACGGCACGGTCGAAGGCCACCCAGGCCATGACCTTGGAGTGCGTGAAGTTCCGTCGGGGGCCGCGCACCTCCCAGATGCCGTCGTCGGGTTGGTCCCACACGTCCTCGAGGTGGCGCATCAACGAGACGATCACCTCGCCGCCGTAGCCGGCCTGGCTGGTCAGCCCCTGGCGCACGGCGGTGAGGGCGGAGTCCATGACCTCGCCGAACACGTCCAGCTGGAACTGCTCGGAGGCCTCGTTGCCGACGCGCACGGGCCGGGAGCCCTCGTAGCCCGCCAGCCAGTCGAGCTCGAGCTCGGTGAGCCGCCGGTCACCACCCACCCCGTACATGATCTGGAAGTCGCCGGGGCTACCGGCGACCGCCCGCCGCAGCCAGTGCGACCAGGCCGTGGCCTCCTCCATGTAGCCCGCCAGCAGCAGGGCCTGGAGGGTCATGGTGGCGTCGCGCAGCCACGAGTAGCGGTAGTCCCAGTTGCGCTCTCCTCCGAGCGCCTCCGGCAGCGAGGTGGTGGCCGCCGCGCACACGGCACCGGTGGGGGCGTAGGTGAGCGCCTTCAGGGTGATGAGCGAGCGCACCACCTCGTCGCGCCACCGGCCCTCGTAGGTGCAGCGCCCGACCCACTCGTGCCACCACTGCCGGGTGCGGTGCAGCGCCGCCAGGCTGTCCAGCGGGAGCGGTTCGGCCTGGGCGGGGTCGAACCAGGTGAGCGAGAAGGCCCGCGTGCCGCCTTCGGGGACCTCGAACTCGGCCACGGTGGTCTGGTCTCTGCCCTCCAGCCGCTGCGGGCTGTGCAGGCGCAGTCCGTCGGGGCCGGCGACCAGTCGTAGGCCGTCGCCGGTGGCCCTCACCCAGGGCACGATGGAGCCGTAGTCGAAGCGCACGACCAGCTCCATCTGCATGTGGGCCCGACCGCGTCGGCACTGCACCACCCGGTGGATGGTGGGATCGGGGTTGCCGGGGGGCATGAAGTCGATGACGGCGACGGTGCAGTCCGCCGTCTCGAAGACCGTCTCCAGGACCAGGGTGTCGGGTTCGTAGCGTCGGGTCGTGGAGACGGGGTCGTCGCGGGTGCGCAGCAGCCAGCGTCCGTTGGACTCGTCGCCCAGGAGCGCGGCGAAGCAGGCACCGGAGTCGACGCGAGGCGCGCACCACCAGTCGATCGAACCGCTGCGGCCCACCAGGGCGACGGTGTGGGTGTCGCCGATGATGGCGTAGTCCTCGATCGGGCTGCTCATCGTGGGCTCCCCTCGTCCTCGGGGTTCAGTCCTCGTCTCGTGGATCGATCATGATCCGCGAGGGCCGGTCGTGGGTCATGAAGGTCCAGAACCAGTTCATGAGCGCCGCGGTGCGGCTGTCGCCGCCGCTGAGCAGGGCGAGGTGCACCGCACCCCACATGGCGAACGCCGGATGGCCGGTGAGGTGCAGGCCCGGTGGGACCACCGCGACCGCCGAGCCCCTGCCGATGGTGGCCATCGTTCCCTTGTCCAGGTACTTGAAGGGCTCCGGGTCCTTGTGCTTGCGGATCATCCGGTCGATCGTCTTGCCGACGTGCTCACCCGATTGCAGGGCGACCGAGCCCAGCTGGGGGAGCACCTCATGGGTCTTGGCGTCGGTGATCCAGGCGAGGTCGCCCGCCACGAACACCTCGGGGTGGCCGTCGAGCTGGAGCAGCTCGCTCACCGGCACCCGGCCGTGCTGGAGGTCGTCGCTGAGCTCCGCCGCCAGCGGGCTGGCCTGGAGGCCCGCTCCCCACACGGTGGTGGTGGCGGGCAGCACGTCGCCCGAGCCGAGGGTGACGGAGTCGGGGCCGATCTCGGTGACGGCCTCCCCGAGGCGCACCTTGACGCCCCGCTCCTCGAGCACCTGGCGCGTGTAGTCGCTGAGGCCTTCGTCGAACATCTTGAGCAGGCGGTCGCCGTGCTCGACGAGGGTGATCCTGGCGTTGGCGATCGGATGGTCCGGGGCGTCCCTGGCCATCGTGTGGAAGAGCAGCTCGGCGAACGCACCGGCGAACTCCACCCCGGTCGGCCCGCCTCCCACCACGACGGTGTCCAAGAGGCGCTCGCTGCCCTGCGGCGGGGCCTTCGCGGCCTGCTCGAACTGCTCGAGGAGGTGGTACTTCAACTTGACCGCGTCGTTCAGGGTGTAGAGGGGGAACGCGTGCTCGTCGGCCCCCTTCGTGCCGAAGTAGTTCACCCGGGCGCCGAGGCCGACCACCAGGTAGTCGTAGGACTGGGGGTCCCAGTCGGTGAAGGTCACCGCACGCGCCTGGAGGTCGACGCGGTCGATCGTGGCCTTGGCGAAGCGGAGGTTGTCCTGGTGCTCCACGAACTCGCGGACCGGGTGGCCGACCGTGACGGGATCGAGGACATCGGTGGCCACCTGGTACAGCAGGGGCTGGAACGTGTGGTAGTCGTGGCGGTCGACCAGCAGCACGTCGACGGGAGCCTTGTGCAGCTTGCGGGCGGCGCCGACGCCGGCGAACCCTGCGCCGAGGACGAGGACCTTGGGGCGATCGGACATGAGGGTCACCATATCGGCGGGTCGTCGGATCGCCGCGGTGTCGCCCGGAGGAATCGTGCTCGAGAGGCGTCGCATCCGCGTCGCTGCTCGTTACCGTGAACCGAGGTGCGCCGCCGGTGCACCGTGCGTCCACTCCGAGGTTCACCCAGATGGCCGAGAACGCCCCCGTCCGACTGATGCTGTCCGACGTCGACGGCACGCTCGTCACCTCCGACAAGGTGCTGACGCCTGCGTCGGTCGCCGCCGTGGGGAGGCTGCGTGACGGGGGGATCACCTTCGCGGTCACCAGCGGCCGGCCCCCGAAGGGGATGGAGATGCTGGTGGAGCCGCTCGCGCTCGACACCCCCATCGCCGCGTTCAACGGCGGCATGTTCGTGACGCCCGACATGACGGTGGTGTCCCAGCTCGAGGTGCCCGACGACCAGGTCGATCCGATCCTCGCGCTGCTCGCCCGCCACCAGCTCTCGCCGTGGGTCTACGCCGGTGCCGACTGGCTCGTGCTGGACGCCGACGGCCCGCACGTGGCCAGGGAGGCCGCCACCGTGGAGTTCGCCCCCAAGGTGGTCGGCTCCTTCGACGGCCTCGATTCGGTGGCCAAGGTCGTCGGGGTGAGCCAGGACCACGGGGCGGTCGAGCGGGCGACCCACGAGGCCCAGGAGCGCTTCGGCGACCACGTCTCGGCCACCCGCTCGCAGCCCTACTACCTCGACGTGACCAACCCGGACGCCAACAAGGGCGCGGTCGCCGCCTACCTGTCGTCGCACTTCGGGATCCCCGAGGAGGACATCGCCACCATCGGCGACATGCCCAACGACGTGCTGATGTTCGCGCGCTCGGGGTTGAGCATCGCCATGGGCAACGCCTCGAGCGAGGTCCAGCGGGCGGCGCGGCGGGTCACGACCGACAACGACCACGACGGGTTCGCCCATGCCGTGGAGGAGTTCGTGCTGTGCCGAGGCAAACAGCGGGTGGGTCAATAGCGTGGTCGTCGTGAACGCCACGGACTCCCCATCGACGTCGTCCTCGCTCCCGGGCGCCGAGTCGGTGGTCGGGGTGGACATCGGGGGCACCGGCGTGAAGGCCGGCGTCGTCGACCTCTCCCAGGGCTGCCTCGTCGGCGACCGGGTCCGCCTCGACACACCTCACCCTGCCACCCCCGACGCCGTCGCCGACACGGTCGCCCAGCTGCTCGAGCAGCTCGACCACCGAGGTCGGGTGGGCCTCACCGTCCCGGCCGTGGTGCTGCGAGGTGTGGTCCGCACCGCGGCCAACATCGATCCGGCGTGGATCGGCACCGACGCCGACTCGCTGTTCCAGCAGCGCCTCGGTGTGGAGTGCCACGTGCTGAACGACGCCGACGCCGCCGGCCTCGCCGAGGTGCGCTACGGCGCAGGTCGTGGCCACTCGGGCGTGGTGATCGCCCTCACCCTGGGCACGGGCATCGGCAGCGCCGTGTTCACCGACGGGATGCTGGTGCCCAACACCGAGCTCGGCCACCTGGAGTTCCACGGCGGCGACGCCGAGCACTACGCGGCGGCATCGGTCCGAGAGCGCCACGACATGCCTTGGAAGAAGTGGGGCCACCACGTGGGTCACTACCTGGCCCACCTGGAGAAGCTGTTCTCCCCTGAGCTGTTCATCATCGGCGGAGGGGTGTCCAAGAAGCCGGAGCGGTTCTTCCCGTACCTCGGTGTGGACACGCCGGTGGTCGCCGCGGCGCTGGCCACCGAGGGGCCGCTCACCCGGGCGGCGCTGCGGGCGCGCCTCGATGCCGCCGGGGTGCCCACCGCGGGCCAGGCGTTGGTGCACGTACTCATGGCGGCGAGCATCGACGGCGCGCTCGTCCGGGGCCCGGTCGTCGACGGCGAGCTCGCGTTC